>NZ_JBSIOV010000003.1:0-907117 GCF_053642935.1 Flagellimonas sp. 2504JD4-2
ATGCGATTTCCAAGAAGTAATTGTAAATTTCTTTTTCCCGAGTATTCAACTCATAAGTGGAGATTCTGAAAAAGTCTGATAAAAATCTCTTTATCATTTAATGTGAAAGAAATGTTTTACAACGTTTTGCAGCTAAGCCATCGTTTTAATGTGGCTTAGATGTTGTTGTGTGTAGTTTTTAATATTTTCCTAGGTCATCTTCTAAAAGGGAATACTCGTCCGAATTTAATGCTGTCAATATTGGGTTATATTTTTCCTTGTTTATGTGATTAGCCTTTGACCTAAGCTCTGTTAGTATACCTACAACTCTAGCTTTATCTTTTTGGTCGTCTTTTGTATAAAGGGAATGAGGGTTTAGAATCAAATATCCGTCATTATCTTTTCTGAGAATTTTTAAAATTTCCTCATTCCAAAAGGTTTTTACCTCGGAATAAACTTTGGCTAGGTTTCGGTTAAGTGAAGATGAAATGATTATCCTAGAGGATTTAGCTTGTTTTTCTTCAAGGGAATAAGCATTAATAAATGATGGACCTATTATTTCTTTATCATTCCAAAAAATGGGACCCCAATCTGCTGCCCCTCTTACCGTGAATCCGGCTTCAAGTGCATTTCTCCATATTACAGAGATAGTATCGAAAAACGAAATTGTGGCTAGAAATACATCTCCATATTTAGGTTCTTCATCAAATCCAAAGGACACGACTATACTATCAGAAATTGTTTGAACACGGCATGGATAAATCCGTTTTCCTTTAGTTTCTGAATCTGCTTCTTCTAATTCTCTATTGGAATGAAAGGGTAAATGTTCTTTTAATTCAAGAAGCTTATCCAAAGGGTTGTCTTCAATTTTCTCCCATTTTTCGATTATTTCTTTCGAAAATCCTAGAATATCAATGAAGGCAACAAGACCCTGTCCTTTATGTTTTTCAATGTTACCTAGTATCATTTTTTCTAATTACACTCAACGGCTCGAATATGCGTAGTGCGGGATTTCAAGACACTTTACTATCAAGCCGTTACGTTGTTTATTAAATGCTCTAAACTTCAAATTTACCAAATCGCCCCGCATTACGTATATTTATTGTTACCACACGTAATTGTTTTTTACTCATTAAAGCCACGTCTCCATAAATTATAATACAACAAGCTATTGTTTCCCAATCCAAGTTGCTTTGTGCCATAGTTTTTCTAATGGGCCTTGTTTATAACGTTTAATCCATATGTGATTAAGATACAATTGAAACATAAAAATGAATATTCCAATAAGTAAACTAGCAGTATAACCTAGGTATGGAGAGAGGTGCAATCCTATTGGGAAAAATATAAATGCACCAATTATTGATTGTGAAATGTAGTTTGTAAGACTCATTTTTCCATACACTTTTAGTTTAGAAACCCTTATTTTAAATGAACTATTGTAATATGCCGTTATAAATGAGGATACAATAACTAGTGTAAAAGCCAGTTTTTGCCACATATCCAGAGCGGCACCGATACTGTTTTTAATAATTGCACTATCTACATTATCATACCATTCTACTTTTAAAGGATACAATACGCCAAACATTAGTGACGAAACTATAAGTGTTTTTATCCAAAATCGAGTGTTTACTTGTGAATTAACAAACAAGTTTTTTCTACTTAGGAGAAGCCCAAGCAAGAATAACCCAATGGTTTGAACAAAGCGTCCGCCACCAACGGCCCATAATAAGCTGGCTTTTTGTCCAGTAGTAACATTTTCAACTAAAAAAGTTTTCCAATTACCGCTTTTAACACCTTCTTGTACAATCTTATATAAACCTCCAATATTTAAATCTGGCATTGTGTATGATTCATTAAAACGGCTGCTTATAAAGTGAAACAATTCAATAGGCTGTAAAAAGCAAATGGCAGTTATTATAAGTATTGCTTTGTTGCTCATTTTGCACACCAATACCAAAGCGAGTCCTGTAACTACAAATAGTAAAAGTACATCGCCTCCAGGAAAAAATGCGGCATTAATTGTTGCAAAAACACTCAAAAGCATGAGCCTCCAAATAAAACGCCCTCTGAAATCAAATCCTTTATTCTGTTGATTCATGAATTGAATGTAGAAGGTAAAGCCAAATAAAAGAGCAAAAATAGAATATCCTTTACCTGCAATAAGCGAAAAAATCACGTTAAACACTATAGAGTCAAGAGTAACCAACCAGTCTGGTTGTAGAATTTTATCAGGATAAACAGGGTAAATAAAATGCTCTAAACTGTGTATGATAACTATTGCCATAACAGCTAATCCGCGCAGAGCATCAACAACTTCAACTCTTGGGATTCTTGTAATTATTTTTTCTTTCATTCTTTATTTTTATGTGTGGTAACGGTCTCGGCTATGATTTCGTTGCGATTGGAACCCAATTTAGCAAAAAGAGCACAGCGCAGTGGAAATTCGTTAGAATTTCTTGAGTGTCCCTTACATGGCTAGCAATGAATTATAGCCATTGTTGTAAGCAGTTTTTATTTCCAAAATTCCCACCACTTTTTTTGGTGTTCCTTTATTATTTTATTCGTCTTTTCCCATTTCATTTGTTCGTATTCCGCTGTTCCATTATCGTGATAACAATTCCAATGGTTAAACGATTCCTCCGCAAGTCCGATATTCACAACTCTGTCTTTATGCATCATAACACCAACTCCGTGTTCATCGTCCCAAGAACAGCCTAATTCGAATCCAATGTACGCGTGATTATCTTTGTCGCTATCCATAACGTGAATAAAGGCAACTCCAAGATTGTCTTTATAGTCAGCCGTTGTGTTTATTTCAGGCATTAAATCCTCGTAAATATCTTTAGCATTTGGATAATCTGCCAAAAGTCCATTTAATAAAGAGTCACGAACTTTTTCAGAGTTTTCTTTTAAGAATTTAATCGCATTGAATTGAGATTGTGATAAGATGTGGACATAGTCAACCGATTCTCCAATTATGTGTGCTTTAATTGTACCGTCTGATTTCTTGTCAGAATCTTTTGAGCCATAAAATCCATTTCGACTTTCGAACCCTTTCCAAGCAGACAGATTAATCCAACCATCATAATCTTCTCCAATAATTATATTAGGTTGTATTTCTGTTATTTCTTGGTTTTCCATTTTGATTGGTCACATTGCTTACAACGGTATCGGCTATGACTTCGTAGCTTAGCTATGAGTTATAGCCATTGTTAGGCAACGTTTGTTATTATTTTTTCAATATCAGATTCTGATTTTATTTTTCTCCCACTCTCAGTGAACTCGTAAAGTAATGGTTCGTCAGATGTCCTTTTGATATATCCGTTTTCAACTAAGACATAAAAATATCTTCGAATTTCTTTTCTAGAATTCATAGTGGACTTCGCCACCTCTTGAATCGGAAACCACATATTTGCAATCGGTTCAGTACAATTAACTGATTTAAGCCATAATTCCTCTAAGAGTCTTTTCATTGTCTTTAATCTCAGCTTATCAGTTTCCAAGTCCTCAATTATCTCGTAAGTCTCAGTTAAGAATTTTTCATATGTTTCTTTTTTAACCCCAAAAAACCAACCTTTTTTCGGTTTTTTCATTATCCGATTGTAGAGAAGTCGAATTTTGAAATCATTTTCATAGTCAGGAAAACTATCCAAAATCTGATGTTTTGAAATCTGTCCACTAAAAAATTTCCGAGCTACATAAGCAGCGTATTGTCGGTCAGATTTTTTTTGGTTTTCAGTCATATTTCAAATGTTACCTAACGGTTTGTGTAAGGATAGTTGCGTGGTTAAGCAACTAACTTAATAAAAGTGGAATGAACCAGAGGAAAATCCTGCGGATTTTCCGAGTAGGCTAGAACCAAGCAATTATTTTTACACTTTGTTACCCAACGTTTTTATTTTACTTTTTATTTTTTCACTCCAATTTTTGTCAGTCGGTTCAACAATAATTGCTCTGAAATTAAATCTTTCACTTTCAATTCCAACACCTTTTAAGTCGTCAACATGTAAATCAAAATCAAATGCCGGTGGGAATTTCGACGAATTAATATTTCGAGACTTTAAAACTCTTTGGTTTTCCGTTTGATTTACAATTCGGTTGACTTTTATACCATAATAATTCAAAGTCCGTCTTATTTTTCCCTTTGTCCGAAATGATGTTGTATAGATATGAACTTTATGCCCTTGACGTTGTAAATCAGAAATCAATTCAGCTGTTCCTTTGCGCATTTCTTCAATTCCAAGCAGCTTTGCGATTCCGTTTCTTTTTTCGGTTTCGAATTCTTTTCCATTTGGAATTAACGTACTATCAAGGTCAAAACTGATGTTCATTTCAAATGTTGGGTAACTTGTTTATAGAAACGTAATATACATCTCTATACACCCAAATTAGGAATAAAACTGATGATTTGGGTTGTTTTCTATATCAAATCTCAAACTCATCAAATGGATTTTTTATTTTGTCTAAACTTGTTGTGCTAACATGAGTATATATCATGGTGGTTTTGGGACTGTTATGGCCAAGGAGCTCTTGTATATATCTTATATCTGTACCGTTCTCTAATAAATGTGTAGCATGACTATGACGTAAAGTATGCAAGGTAATTGACTTCTCAATTCCGGATAAATCTAAGGAGCGTTTTAAAATCTGACGTGCGCTAACAGCTGAATATTTTCCACCATTTTGGCCTTCAAAAACAAAATCATTGGGAGTATAGTGGACCATGTATTTATTTAGTAAATCAATCATCCGAATTGGAATCGGAACATACCTATCCTTCGAGCCTTTGGCAGATTTGACATGCATAAACCTTCTTTTGATGTCAATATCATTGATCTTGAGTTTTAATGCTTCCCCAATTCTAAGACCACAGGAATAAAGCAAGCTGATTAAGGTTTTGTGCTTTAGGTTGAATGTATTCTGAATTATTAACTTGATTTCTTCAACACTCAATATCTCGGGGAGCTTCTTAGATTTTTTAGGACGTTCCAAATTTTCAGGCAATAAATGTGTTTTCCCCTGCTGGCGGTAAAAAAGTTTAATGGCATTGATTGCTTGGTTTTGATAAGTATATGAATACCCATTGGCCAAAATATAATCATAATTAAATCTGATAATATCTTTTTCTGTTATTTCGGATTCAGTCTTTGGGAAATGAAACCGAAAGAATATAAGAAGCATCCCTTCATAAGTTCTAATTGTATTCTCACTATAGCGTTTTTGGCTCATCCAAGTTTTAAAGTAATCAATACTGAGTTTGACATTTTTGACGATACGGTGGCCAGCATCAACTTTTTTAATTTTTTCAGTATTTATGTTGGATGATTTTCTAGTAGTTAACGCAGAATAGTCAATATAATACTTTTCAGCTCTTAGATATTGGAACAAATCATTGGTTATTGCCTTGGAAAAAGGCAGGTAAAATGCCCCAAGAGATTTACTCCAAACAATACCATTAAACTTTTTTAAATATTCATGCAATTTCAAATTGCTTGGAAATTTCGCAAGCAGAACTTCCTGCCCTTCATAGTTGGATTTTGAGAATATGACAACCGGCTTTCCCATGAAAAGGTGTATTAAATCGTGACCAAAGAGGTTGACAAAAAAATGAGGTTGGGAAATAAATGAGTGAAAAGATAAAAATATTGGATCAGATCTGGAAAAGGAAGAGTGATTATGTTCCAAAATCCTTTATTGGCAATTTGTAAAGCCAAAACCTTAAAAAACAAAAAACCGCTAGAATAAATTCTGCGGTTTTCGTATCTCAAGCTTTGCACTTGATTGCGGAGGAAGAGGGATTCGAACCCCCGGAGGTGTGACCCTCAACAGTTTTCAAGACTGCCGCATTCGACCACTCTGCCATTCCTCCAATATTTGCGGGCTTGCCCGCCCTTTGTGGTTTTTTGCCCTCCTAAGGCGGGTGCAAATATACTAACCTTTTTTATTTCTAAAAAAGCCTCTCGACTTTATTTTTTTTAGGGCTTGGATTCCAATATTACCTGCTACTTTTGCGCCCATGGATCAATGGTACCATTACGTGCTTTTAGTAGTTGTGGGTTTCGCCGTGGGGGTAATCAACACCATTGCGGGCGGCGGTTCCCTGCTATCCTTACCCACTTTGATTTTCTTGGGATTGCCCTCAAATGTGGCCAATGGTACCAATAGGGTGGCCATTGTAATTCAGACCGCTATGGCCACCGCTGGATTCAAAAGTAAGGGGGTGTCCACGTATCCCTTCAATATGTATTTGGGTATTGCCGCTTTTTTGGGATCCTTGATTGGGGCTCGAATTGCTGTAGATGTCACCGGGGAGACCTTTAACCGGATTTTGGCCATGGTGATGCTCGCCGTAGTATTGATCATCATATTTAAACCCAAAATGAAGCTTCATGAAATGGAAGAACGGTTGACAGGAAAATACCTATGGGTAAGTTTGATCGCATTTTTCTTTTTTGGAATTTATGGTGGATTCATCAATGCAGGCCTCGGATTTTTAATGATGCTCTTTATGCACTTTGTAAACCGGATGAATCTGGTTCGGGTAAATGCCACCAAGGTGGTAGTTGTATTTATTTATATGCTAGCTGCTTTGGCCGTTTTTGCCTTCAACGATAAGGTCAATTGGAAATTGGGATTTATTTTGGCTATAGGCAATGGAACGGGTGCTTGGGTGGCCAGCCGTTTTTCGGTTAAAAAGGGAGACGGTTTTATCAAGACTTTTTTGGTGGTCATGGTGATTGCCATGGCGATTAAACTATGGTTTTTTACATAACAACGTGATAGCTCCGCATAGCGGAAATAAAAAGATAAAAAATGCCAGGATTTGAACTTTTTGGAGATCGGGAAAGAAATCAAGTGCAGGATGTACTGGATTCCGGAGTGTTGATGCGCTACGGTTTCGATGGTATGCGCAATGGTAATTGGAAAGCCAAAGCATTGGAAACCGCCCTTTCCCAAAAGATGAAGGCCAAACATACCCATGTGGTAAGCAGCGGAACCGCCGCTTTGACCATAGCATTGGCAAGTGCTGGAATCGGCGCTGGGGACGAAATAATTATGCCCACTTTTACCTTCGTGGCGAGCTTTGAGTCCATTTTGGCCTTAGGTGCTGTGCCTGTTTTGGTTGATGTGGATGATACCCTTACGTTGGATTCCAAAGCCGTGGAAGCCGCAATTACCAAGAAGACAAAGGTCGTTATGCCCGTGCATATGTGTGGCTCAATGGCTGATTTAGGCGCTTTGCAATCCATTTGCGGGAAGCACAACCTGTTGTTGTTGGAAGATGCCTGTCAGGCCATTGGGGGCAGCTACAAAGGAAAACCCTTGGGAAGTATAGGCGACTTGGGTTGCTTTTCTTTTGATTATGTAAAAACGATTACCTGTGGTGAAGGGGGAGCCGTGATTACCAACAATGAAACTTTCTACGAAAATGCCCATAAATATTCCGACCATGGCCATGATCATATTGGAAATGATAGGGGAGCGGAGCAACATCCTTTTTTAGGGTATAATTTTCGCATTTCTGAATTGAATGCAGCAGTTGGGTTGGCCCAAATTGGGCGTTTGGACGAATTTATTGGCATCCAGAAAAGAAACTATGGCATTTTGAGGGATGCTTTATCGCAAATTCCAGAGGTAACCTTTAGAAGCGTTCCTGAAGGGGGAGAGGAGAACTATTCCTTTTTGAACTTTTTCCTTCCCTCCAATGAGATTGCCAAAAATGCCCAACAAAATCTTGGTAAAGTAGGTGTGGATGGATGTTTTTACTGGTATGACAACAACTGGCACTACTATCGGAAATGGGAACACCTAACCGAATTAAAATCTCTGGGCAAGCTACCAAAGGATGTCATGGAAGCGCTTCCAGATTATTCCAAATCGGATTTTTCCGCTTCTGACCATTGGGTAGGTAGAAACATTTCTTGCTTAATTAAATTGGGTTGGACGCAAGATGAAGTCGATCAACGGGCTCAAAAAATGGTAGAGGCGATTCAGCAATCGCTTTAGTAGGGTACGTACTCCACAATCTCCAAGCCGTATCCGACCATACCGACACGACGAGTTTGACCGGAATTGGTCAGCAATCGTATTTTGGAAATATCAAGGTCATGCAGAATCTGTGCCCCGATACCAAAGTCCTTGGTGTCCATATCAATTTTTGGAGCTTTCATAATCCCTTGGGCTTGTAGTTTTTTCAGTTCTGCCAAGCGCCCCAATAGATTCATATGCTGATTGCCTTGGTTGATAAAGATCATGGCACCTTTTTCCTCAGCGTTTAGGGCATCAAACATTCGTTGCAACGTCTCATCAGGGTTATTGGTCAAAGTGCCCAACATATCATTATTGACCAAGGTCGAATTAATACGGGTAAGAACAGGTTCGCCAACTTTCCAAGTACCTTTGGTCAAGGCGATATGGACCTGATCATTGGTTGTCTGTTTGTAAGCACGCAAACGGAAATCCCCAAAGCGGGTTTTAATGTCAAAGGCTTCCTTGCGTTCGATAAGGCTGTCATGCTCCATGCGGTAAGCAATCAAATCCTCTATGGAAACTATCTTCAGATCAAACTTTTTGGCCACTTCCATAAGTTGCGGCAAGCGCGCCATGGTTCCGTCCTCGTTCATAATCTCCACAATCACTCCGGCAGGTTTTAAATCCGCCAATCGCGCAAAATCAATAGCAGCTTCCGTATGGCCAGTCCGCCTTAATACACCACCTTCTTTGGCAATCAAGGGAAAAATATGCCCTGGTCGTGCCAAGTCGTGCGGTTTTGTATTGGGTTCCGTTAAGGCAATGACGGTTTTGGCCCGATCTGCAGCGGAAATACCGGTCGTCACCCCATTTCCTCGTAAATCCACAGAAACGGTGAAAGCAGTCTCCAAGGGATCGGAATTATGCGATACCATCTTATGCAGTCCCAAATCCTCACAACGGCCTTCGGTCAGTGGGGCACAGATAAGCCCACGACCATGTTTGGCCATAAAGTTGATGGTCTCGGGAGTAATCAGCTCGGCAGCGGCCACAAAATCTCCTTCATTTTCACGGTTTTCATCATCCACTACAATGATGACCTTTCCTTGCCTGATGTCTTCAATGGCATCCTCAATGGCGTCGAGTGTTATTTTTTCTTCTTTAGCAGTCGTCATTAACTTTCAGAATCGGTTTCTTTCTTTTTAAAGATGTTTTTAATGGCGTCAAATATATGCCCAAAACCTAAAAGACCTTTATCCGCAGTGGCCCTTCGCGTTAAGGAAATTCCCAGCGGTAACATGATCATTGTGGGCAACCATGCTCCCAATATCTCATTGATATTTCCTTCCTTGGCATAATTGGTGGCAAAAACACCGATAAAATAATAGGCCAAAAATAAGATAATGGCAACAACCATGGGCAGGCCAAGTCCACCTTTTCTGATAATGGCACCTAATGGAGCTCCAACAAAAAATAGGATAATACAAGAAAATGCCAGGGCATATTTTTTGTGTAGCGATAATATATGGCTCCGATAGAATTTGAACCGTTTTTGTAGCTCATCTTTTTTGGCAACCACGCTATTCTTAATGGCAGAGACAGAGTTGTGGGCACCTTTGATTACTTGGGTCCGCTGCCACTCCGGAAGGCTTTGCAATAGGTCTTCCACCGTTTTTATACTATCAACTTTCTTTATTGTATTGGCCAAGTTTCTGTTTTGCGCCGGAATCCGGGCAGCTTTGTCCTCTAGACTATCCTTTTTGGCGACGATAGGAAAGGCTCCCATTCGACCCGTGATATTTTTGGAAAAGGCTTGAACCTTTTCAACGTTATTTTTTCCTAGTGAATCAATATCCTTGATCAAGCGACCCACATTTTTCATTTTGTCGGTGGTAATATTTCCATCCTCTTCCAAGTCTTGATTGTTCAGCTCTGAAATATCAATATTGATGGTGTAGGTCTCAAATTTAGATTTTGCAAACGGGTGCTTCCTCTTTTCTTTAGAACTTTTAGGTTTCAATTCCTCGTAATAGTTGCCATCTTTCAACACCAATTGAATAATATCGGAATCCTCACTACTAATAAGTTCACCGGTTTTAGCCTTGATTACTGTGTTGTTGACACTTTGCTTGGTCTTTTTATGGATGATTACATTGTCCAAAAAGCGATCTTGCTCGCCATATTTTTTATCCACCTTAATGTTCATTCCTTCACCGGTCCCTTCAAAATCACTGAACACCCCTTCGGTGATTGCCGCTGCGGGCTTTACTTTGGCAATGTTTCGACGAAGGTTGAACATTTTTTGTTCCGATTTCGGTATCACATTATTGGCAAAGAAAAAAGTTACCCCTCCCAAAAAAATGACATAGACAATCAAACTTCGCATACCTCTTTGTAGCGATATACCCGAGGCCTTCATGGCGGCAAACTCATAGTTCTCGGCAAACGTACCAAAGGTAAGTATGGAGGACAAGAGCACCGTTAAGGGTAACACCTTGTCCACCAGGGTAGGAATAAAGTAAAAAATGAATTTTGCTATGATGACAATACCCAGACCTTTCCCGGCCAAATCATCGATAAAGAGCCAAATTCCCTGAAATATGAATATCACGATCAGGATGAAAAAGGCGCTGAAGAAGTTGTACAGAAATCGGGATAATATATACCGGTCTAGTATTTTCAATGCATTAGTTTCTTATGATGTAGTACCCTTTGTCCTCGTATTTTTTCTCGCTAAAGGTAAAAAGTGTACTTGAGAGGGGCTGATTGGTTTTAAAAGAATTAACAGTTAGCGTGGTTTTTGTACCATTATTTCCTGTTTGAATCAATTTATAGATGTGTTTGGTCTGCGTATCTACACCCAACAAAATGGATGTGATCTCTGCATTGGAATCAATAGGAGTCAATTTTACATATTGAATTTTTCGTCCTCCCACATTTTGAAGGATATCCCACTTGTAATTATGCCCAGTCCTATAAAACGTCAGCATTTTTGATGGAGTAACGGTATTGTCATCTTCCGTAACATCTTCAATGGTCACTTCCTCATTCTCAGGAACAATGGTGTATACTTTTCTACCATCGTTCAATTGTTGGGCTCCCAAATAGTCAAGCAGATATTTATCCCCGCTTAAAGTGACATTTCCATTGGTCTCTTGCTTGATATTGGCTTCGGTATTTTCCAAAGTGGACTGAAAGTTGATATAAATGTTGTCGTAGCTCGTAGCTTTCGAATAAACTTCATCCAATAGTGCTTTTGCTTTGGAAGAGTTTTGCGCATATGAAAAAATGCCAATGGTAAAAAGTCCGATGAAGAGTATATATTTTTTTGGTATCATTCTATTTTGTTTCGTTTTGTAAAAGTTGTTCTAAGGCTAAAATATCCGGGACCAATACTTGGCGGGCCTTACTGCCCTCAAAAGGACCGACAATTCCGGCGGCCTCCAATTGATCGATAATTCTTCCCGCTCTATTATATCCCAATTTTAATTTTCTTTGGATCAAAGAAGCCGAACCTTGTTGGGCTGTAACAATTACCTCGGCCGCTTCGCGGAACATACTATCCCTGTCCGCAATGTCATAATCAAGACCCGTGCCAGATTCTTCACCTACATATTCTGGCAGTAGGTGGGCGTCGGGATAGGCGCGTTGCGAGCCTATATATTCCGTTATTTTACCAACTTCTGGGGTATCCACAAAAGCGCACTGCAAGCGGGTGACATCATTTCCTTGGGTGAACAGCATATCCCCACGACCAATCAACTGATCAGCTCCCTGGGCATCTAAAATGGTCCTTGAATCTATCTTGGAAGTTACCCTAAATGCAATTCTTGCTGGGAAGTTAGCTTTTATGATTCCCGTGATCACATTGACCGATGGTCTTTGTGTAGCGATAATCAAGTGAATTCCAATCGCCCTGGCCAATTGTGCCAACCTTGCAATTGGGGTCTCAACCTCCTTGCCAGCTGTCATGATCAAATCGGCAAACTCATCGATGACCAAAACAATGTAAGGTAGAAACTTATGTCCGTCGTTAGGATTTAGTTTTCTTGCCTTGAACTTAACATTGTATTCCTTGATATTCCGAACCATGGCCAATTTCAACAATTCGTAGCGATTGTCCATTTCTATACACAGTGAGTTCAGGGTATGGATTACCTTGGTGTTGTCCGTGATAATGGCATCTTCGGAATCCGGAAGTTTGGCCAAAAAGTGCCGTTCAATTTTGTTATAGAGGGTCAGTTCCACCTTTTTGGGATCTACCAGTATAAACTTGACTTCTGCTGGATGTTTTTTGTAGAGGAGGGAGGTAAGTACGGCATTCAATCCCACAGATTTTCCCTGACCTGTAGCACCGGCCATAAGCATGTGTGGCATTTTGGCAAGATCTACAACAAAAGTTTCATTGCTGATCGTCTTTCCGAAGGCTATGGGAAGTTCCATCTCCGCCTTTTGAAATTTGTTGGAAGCGATGACGGAACGCATGGAAACTATGGTGGCATTTTTATTTGGGACTTCAATACCAATAGTTCCCTTGCCGGGAATGGGGGCAATTATTCTGATGCCCAACGCAGCCAACGAAAGTGCAATGTCGTCCTCCAGATTTTTGATCTTGGAGATTCGAATACCTGCTTCTGGAACAATTTCGTACAAGGTGACTGTTGGCCCAATGGTTGCTTTGATTTGGGCAATACCAATTTTGTAATTTTTAAGGGTGCTTACAATTTTGTTCTTGTTTTCCTCCAGCTCTTCTTGGTTGATGGTAATCCCTCCGGTAGCTCCGTGTTGGTCCAAAAGGTCCAATGGAGGGAATTTATAGTTCCCCAGTTCCAATTTTGGGTCAAACTCACCAAAATCCTTGACCAGCTTGGCGGCCTTTACATCCTTTTCTTCTTTCTCCTCAGTTATCTTTTCGACTTTCAAGTCGATATCCGACTCTTCTTCTTGCGGTAAATTGACATCCAAGCCTGCTTCATTTTGCAATGGGGGAATATCATTCTTGTGTGTGTAGGTATCAACAGTTATTGGGGTTTCATCTTCCGTGCTAAGTTCTATGCTTACATCCTCAGTTGCCACTTGTACAGCGGGTTTCTTTTTTCCAAGATCGGCCGCGAGCTGTTTTTTCTGGGAACGGAAAAAGTTGGCGATCCCTTCGGGCGTAAAATTGAAAAGTCGAACCAGAATGACCATCAGCACAAAAACGAGTAAAAGAAACACTCCAATTTTCCCCGCGTAATCCTGCAGAAAATCATTCATTTCAAAACCAATCAACCCACCCAAAAGCGGTTGTTCAATAGCGAAAAAACCTAGGGCTATTGAGGTCCAAATGATTCCTGTCAATCCCCATATCCATTTGCTGATAAGCCCTTTGGTAGGAAGTCCCAAAAAAAGATACAAACCGGTTATCGCCAATAGTAGGGGAAAGGCAAACGAAGCCAAGCCGAAGCCCTTGTACATAAAAAAGTGGCTCACACTTGCTCCAAATTTGTTCAGCAAATTACTGGCTTGGGCATTTCTATCCTTAAATTCTGAAAGAATGCTCTGATCTTCCTGCCAGGTAAAATAATAGGACATGAAAGAGAAAAACAATGCAATACTGAGGACAATCAACAGACTACCAAGAATAATTCTGTTTTGTTTTGAGAATCGAAACGAAAAACCCTTTTTTTTGGCGGTCGTAGGTTTTTTGGATTTAGTCCTTTTTTTTGCCATTCAAGTTCTAATATGGGGGCTAATTTACAAATTTACGATGCTTGGGACGCCCCTGGATGTTACTTATGTAAATTTTGGGATATAAATGATAAGCCCCACAATGCTTGCGATTATGGACACAATCATAACGGCACCGGCCGAAACATCTTTGATAAAACCTATTTTGGGGTCATTTTCCGGTTGGATATAATCCGCAATTTTCTCCACGGCGGTATTGAGTCCTTCAATACCCATGACCATACCGATGGCCAATAACTGAACGATCCATTCCGTTTGTGAAATCTCAAAATAGAAGCCTGCGCCGGTCATTATCAATGCAATTACAAATTGGATCTTAATGCTGGCTTCGGTACGCAATAAAAGGAACAGTCCTTTAAATGCGTAACCTATACTACGTATTCTATTTATTAGAAAAGATTCTTTAGGCATCCATTAATGCTTCCAGAGCAGCTTTATAATTGGGTTCATCACCTGTTTCCGGTACCTGTTCGGTGTGGATGACATTTCCATCTGCGTTGATGACCACTACAGATCGGGAAAGTAAGGATTCAAAAGCGCTATCTGCGAAAGTGAGGCCATAGGCCTTTCCAAACTCGCCTGTCTTGTAATCGGAAAGCATGTCAACATTTTCGATGCCTTCGGCTCCACAAAAACGTTTTTGTGCAAAGGGAAGGTCTTTGGAAATACATAGGACTTTTGTGCCTTCGAGCTCGGCAGCTTCCTGATTGAACTGTCTGACCGACTGCGCACAGGTACCCGTGTCAACACTTGGAAATATATTTAGGACCAATTTGCTTCCTGCGTAATCGGATAATGAAACTTCGGAAAGGTCAGATTTTGTTAAGGTAAAGCTAGGAGCCGTTGTTCCTATAGCGGGCAATTCGCCTATTGTATTTGCTGGGCTGCCACCCAATTTGATTGATGCCATAGTCTTAGTTTTTAAGAAGCTGAAATTACTAAATATTCCAGACGTAGCGCGTATAGAAAAGAAAACCCATTTGATTTTTTTCAAATGGGTCTAATCTACTTTAAAAAACAGTTTGTTTTCGCTGTATATCGCTATAACCTAGTTGGCGTGTTTTGACAAGTATTCGGCAACACCGCTTCGGTCTGCATGCATTGCTTCTTTGCCAGTCTGCCAGTTGGCTGGACAAACCTCACCTTTTTCTTGTACGTGGGTGTAGGCATCAATAAGTCGCAAGAACTCATCAATGTTCCTCCCAAGGGGCATATGGTTTACACTTTCGTGGAATATGGTCCCTTCTTCATCAATGAGATAGGTTGCCCTATAGGTTACATTGTCTCCTTCAACAGTGAAAACCTTGGTCTCCTCATCGTATTTTTCGTTGGTAATATCCAAAATACCCAGGATGGAGGCCAAGTTTCTGTTACTGTCTGCCAAAAGGGGATAGGTAATGCCTTCGATTCCGCCATTTCTCTTTTCTGTACCCAACCATGCAAAGTGTACTTCGGCAGTATCACAAGAAGCACCAATTACAATGGTGTTCCTTTTTTCGAACTCTTCCAAAGCACTTTGGAACGCATGCAATTCTGTTGGACAAACGAAAGTGAAATCCTTTGGGTACCAGAACAGTACTATTTTTTTGTTTGATTCTTGGGCCTTTTTCAGGATGTTCAATTTGAAAGTAAGACCGGATTTGTCAATGGCATTGACCTCTAGGTTTGGAAATTTTTTACCAACTAATGTCATAATTTATCTACTTTTTTGGGACGACAAATTTAGACTTTGCACATTAAAACTTGTCCATTTATGAATCTTAATTTGCTGACAAAAACACGTATTTCCATTTGCTTAAAAAAGGAGGAAAATTATTGAACGAATCAAAAGAATAAGGCAAATAGAAATATGAACTGATAATGTATCAATGCTATTTCTGATTATTTTTTAAGCGTATTAACGTTTAAAGAAAGCATATGCTAAACCGGAGGCTCACTTCGCCAATGTTATATGTTCCAAAAAATCGATTTTAGATCTAGTTTGTCGATACCCCATTATTTTCTTGTAATTTGATTCAAACTTGTACTTAAAGTAAAGCGAGGATGTTTCAATTTACTGCATAGCACAGTTTGCACAACAGCTTAAACACTGAAAAAACAAATCGTCACATGCATAATCATCAAAAAAGGACTAACGGTCAAAGTCTTATTCTAAAATTATTTAAGGTTTCCATACTTAGCTTGGTTTTAGGTTGTACCGTTTCCTGTAAAGAAGAGTTCTCTGGACCTATCACAGAACAAATCACAATGAATGATATAACTATTCCCGATGGTTTTAAAATCGAGAAATTATATAGTCCAGGGATGCATGAGCAAGGATCTTGGGTGAGCATAACCAAAGACGATCAGGGACGTTTGTACGCTTCAGACCAATTTGGAACTATTTATAGCGTAACCTTACCTGATGCAGAAAACAAATTAGATAGCGTTGCAGTTAAGACGATTGATGTTAAACTAGGTATGGCGCAAGGTTTACTTTGGCATAAGAATACATTATTCGCCTTGGTAAACGCAAGCAGTGAGAACGACTTAAACATACAAAGTGGTTTTTACAAAATTAACGATGCAAATAATGACGATGAATTCGACACAGTTACCCCATTAAGATTATTCAATGGTTGGGGAGAACATGGTCCACATAACATAACGTTGGCACCGGACGGACAGTCACTATTTATGGTTTTAGGAAACCATACCGATATTCCCGAAGATATTGAAAGTGTTGTACCTACGAACTGGGGAGAAGATAATTTATTGCCAGTTATCAAAGACCCCAGTGGTCACGCCAATAATATAAAAGCTCCTGGTGGTTGGGTGGTCAAAACTGATTTTGAAGGTAAGGATTGGACACTTTTAAATGTAGGACTAAGAAATACTTACGATATCGCTTTTAATACCGATGGAGAACTGTTTGGGTTTGATTCTGATATGGAATATGATATGGGAATGCCATGGTATAGGCCTATTCGATTGTGCCATTTAACCAGCGGGGGAGATTTTGGTTGGCGTACAGGAACAGGTAAGTTTGATGCCGACTTTCCTGATAATTTGCCTGGTGTCGCAAATTTAGGACAAGGATCTCCAACAGGACTTTTAGAAGGCGAAGGGTTGAAATTTCCGGCATATTATCAGAATGGATTTTACCTTTTTGATTGGAGTTATGGCACGATGTATTTTGCAAGTTTGACACCCAAGGGAAGTAGTTATACGGCTGAGGTTACTGAGTTTATTTCAGGTGTGCCCTTACCGTTGACCAATGGAATCGTGGGAAATGATGGAGCCATGTATTTCTTGACAGGAGGAAGGCGTTTGGAGTCCGCTTTATATAAACTGACCTATACCGGAAAGTTGGATAATGAAGTTAAGAAGCCGACTCAAAACGAATTAGGGAAAAGCGAAAGAAATCTTAGAAAAAAAATTGAGAGCTATCAAACCTTAAAAAATCCGAATCAAATAGACTTCCTTGTTGAAAATTTAGATCATGAGGATAGATATATTAGATTTTCATCTCGGGTAGCATTGGAAAATCAGGACGTTGCTATTTGGAAACATAAAATAACCAAAGAAGAAAGTGTTTTAAGAAAAATTGCCCTCGCGATTGCCATAGCTCATCAAGGTGAAGACAGCGATAGAGTAGTGGCATTACAAGCTTTAATGGAATTGGATTGGACCGTTTTGACTTCATTGGAAAAGATAGACTTTTTAAGAGCCGTGGAATTATTGATGATCCGAAGCGATCAAAACACTGATGAATCTTTCAAAAGTGTTATTGCTACTAAATTATTGCCGTTTCACTTAAAGGAATCAGACTATCTTAATAAGGAAATAACCAAATTATTAAGTTATCTGGATGCAGCTGAAATTTTGGAGCCTACCATTTATAAAATGGAGAATGACACCATTACGTCCAATCTAAAATCAATTTACTTATCAGGCGATATTACCAAAAGAAGTGATCAGTATGGGAAAGATGTGGAAAATATGCTCAAAAATATGCCCAATCAGCAAAATATCAGTTATGCCAAAAGCCTAAGCGAAGTAAAATCTGGTTGGACAAAAGCACTGCGTGAACGTTATTTCAGATGGTATAACAGGGCGTTAAAAAAGTCTGGAGGAAAACAGTATGCTAATTTTATTAAGGCCATTCAACGTAAAGCCTTGGAAAATGTTCCTGATGAGGAAAGAGCGTATTTTGAGTCCTTGGCAAGTGAATCCATGGTTCAACAAGCGGATTTGATGAAAGATGTGAGTATGCCAGTTGGTCCAGGAAACAACTATACGGTTGCTATGGTGGAAAAAGCATTTGCCGAAAATAAAAAGGACGCAAACTTTGCCAAGGGAGAAAACTTTTTTAGAGCATCATTGTGCGTTTCATGCCATAGTGTAAAAGGCGTTGGAGGTAATTCAGGGCCAGAGTTGACACAAATAGCAACGCGTTTTTCAATTAAAGACATAGCCGAAGCTATTGTTAACCCTTCGACAACGGTTTCGGACAGATACCGAAACACCGTTTATCATTTAAACAATGGCACTACCGTTAGCGGAAGAGTAGTGGAAGAAACGGACGACGATATCATAGTAAGCGTAAATGCCTTCTCTCCTGATATTACAAGAAAAATTAAAAGAACCGATATAGTTAAAGTTGAAGAATCTTCACAATCTACGATGCCAGCAGGTTTAATAAATCGTTTAAACGAGAAAGAACTAAGTGATTTAATGGCGTTCCTTGTCGCTGGTGGAGACGAGAACAATAAAATGTACGACTAGTTTTCTTAATCGCCCTAATATGATTAAGACCGTAAAAGCGTTTTATTTTGGTGGTTGCAGCTGCAACTCTATTTCGTGGTAAGTTGCTTGATCTTTATTCTGAACGCAGCAAAGAGCAAGGTCATGAACGGACTCAACCAGTTAAAAATGGCGTATACAAAGTACTCGGCCACACTAACACCCAAAACCCCACTATGGTAGGCTCCGCAGGTATTCCAAGGTACCAGCACAGAAGTCACTGTTCCCGAATCTTCCAGGGTTCGACTTAGATTTTCAGGAGCCAGTCCGCGGTCCTGATAAGCCTTTGAAAACATTTTACCCGGCACCACCAAAGCCAAATATTGGTCTGAAGCTGTAACGTTCAATGCCAAACAGCTTCCTACGGTACTTGCAAAAAGTCCAAAAGTCGTCTTTGCCATTTTCAATAGGGATTCAGTTATACGTTCCAAAGCACCAATACCGTCCATAACCCCTCCAAAAACCATGGCGCAGACAATCAACCAAATGGTGCCCAACATTCCGGCCATACCGCCAGAGGAAAACAAATCGTTTAATGCAGGATCTGGAGTGGCAATTGACGTGTCCACCGTAATGGCATTCAAAATGCCTTTATATGCAGATTCAAAAGTTAATGTATCTCCGCCACCTAAAGTGGTAACCACATCGGGTTGAAAAATCAAAGCAAAAGCTCCTCCCAATAATGTTCCGATCAATAGCGCCAATAGGGGTGGGGCTTTCTTTACAATCATAAAAATCACCACCAAGGGAACTATAAAGAGCCAACCATTAATATTGAAGGCAGTGCTTATATTTTTAAGAATCGACTCAGTATCTGCTACACCCGATGTATCAATGGTAAATCCAAGAATGATGAAAACCACCAAAGTGACCGATATCGTTGGCACTGTAGTAAATGCCATATATCGAATATGGGAAAACAATTCTCCACCAGCCATTGCAGGTGCCAGATTGGTCGTATCGCTTAATGGGGACATCTTATCGCCAAAATAGGCTCCAGAGAGCACCGCTCCTGCTGTCATGCCCAGGGAAACACCAAGGGCTTCTCCAATACCGATAAGAGCGATACCCACAGTTGCCGCGGTTGTCCAGCTACTACCTGTGGCAATGGAAATAATGGCGCAAATAATGACACAGGCACCTAAAAATATGGTCGGATTCAATATTTGAAGTCCGTAATAGATCATTGCAGGGATGATTCCGCTGATCAACCAAGTACCCGCTAATGCTCCTACCATTAAAAGAATCAACAACGCACCTGTTGTGGACCGGACATTTTCGGCCACTTCGGCTATCATTTGTTTGTAAGAGACCTTATTGAAAAAACCGACGATGGCGGCAACCGCACCACCAAGCAATAAGATAAACTGATTGGAACCGCTTAAAGCATCATCACCAAAAACATAAACGTTGTAGGCGAGCATCCCTACCAAGGCAAAAACAGGAATCAGTGCTTCCCAAATACTTAACTCTTTATTTTCTACGATATTCTCAGCTTGTCTGTACTTGGTTTCTTCCTCTTTTTTAGGCATGGAATCTGGTTTAGTTTGAAGGTAATATTACAACTTTGAGGCTTGTTCTCCAAACCTGCAATTGAGTTGCTTTAGACCAAAGTGGTCGTACTTTCCATGATTCCCAATTGTTCCATACAGGAACGCATTGCCAAATAGGTTTTGTAGATATCGTTGTCCAAACCAATGGAAAAACGAATAAGCCCTTGCGAGAGCCCCAGTTGTTCCTGCTCCTCCAAAGGAATTTCGGAAGAGGTGGAAGTGCCTGGGGCACTGAACAAGGTTTTATAGAATCCTAAACTTACCGCCAAGTACCCTAATTTTTCTTTTTGCATCAGTTCCATCAGCGCATTAGCTTTATCCAAGGAACCAACATCCAAAGTCAGTAATCCGCCATAACCATACTCTGGATTCATTTGCGATGTCATGACTTCATGTCCGGAGTGGTTTTTTAATCCAGGATATACCACTCTCAAGCCATCTTTTTGAAACTGATCGGCCAAAAACTGTGCATTTTCACTATGTTTTTTTATTCTGATATGAAGGGTTCGCATGTTTTTAAGAATAGAAGCTGCCCTCAGGCTGTCCAAAGTGCTTCCCAATAACATCCCAGCACCATCATTTACATCCTTAAGGCTAAGGCAAAATTCTGAAGAAGCACAAACAGCCCCGGCTACACAGTCGCTGCTACCGTTAATGAATTTGGTAAGGCTATGAACCACTATATCCGCCCCCAGCTTAGCTGCATTGATACTTAAGGGAGAAAAAGTATTGTCCACCACCAACGGAATATCATATTTCTTGGCTAGTTTGGACAATGCTTCAATGTCTGCCACTTCCAGTAAAGGGTTACTGATAGCTTCGCAGTAGATCATTTTGGTTTCTGGAGTGATGGATTGCTCCACAGCATCAATATCCGTAATGTCAACAAAGGAAGTTGCAATGTTGAATTTTTTCAAAAAGTTCTTCAAGAGGGCGTAGGTCCCCCCATAAATGGTTCTACTACAGACGATGTGTTCGTTGGCATTGCACAATTGAAGGATTACCGCACTGATTGCGCCCATACCACTGGCATACACATTGGCAGATTCCGTACCCTCCAATTGCGCCATGGCTTCTCCTAGGTAAAGATTTGATGGCGACGAATGTCTGCTGTAGAGGTAACATCCTTCCGTGTTTCCCTCGAAGGTATCGAACATTGTTTTTGCAGAAAGGAAAGTATAGGTCGACGAATCCGAAATAGATGGGTTGACCCCACCAAATTCTCCAAAATATTGAAGATCTTGAATCTGTTCTGATGCTTTGTAGTCCATTGGTCTGATTTTTCGATAAAATTCTACATATACGGGTATAAAGTCAATTAAATTAACAGATTATAGATTATAAATCTAAATTCTAATAAATATTAGATTATTTGTCTATATTTATATTGAAAATGAGTTGATAGCCTGAAAAATTATCGGTATGGAATTGGATAAAATTGATAAACAGCTTGTAAAACTGCTGCAGGAGGATTGCAAGAAGACCACCAAACAGTATGCTGATAGTCTGGATTTATCCAAAACTGCAGTGTATGAACGTATTCGGCGGTTAGAAAGAACCGGTATCGTCACCAACTATGTTGCTCTTATCGACAAGGAGAAGGTGCAGCGTAATTTCACAGTTCTCTGTCACATACGACTGGTGCAACATACCAAGGAAAATGTACTGAGGTTTGAACGGGAGGTTTTAAAGTTGGATGAGGTATCCGAATGTTTTCATGTAAGTGGGGATTACGATTATATTTTGAAAGTAAACGTCCGTGACATGAAGGAATATCGGGAGTTTATGGTAACCAAACTAACTGCCATAAGCAATATTGGGAGTACGCAGAGTTCCTTTTCCATTCGCGAGGTCAAAAGCAGCCCTTCAGTGCATATTTAGCAAAGTTTAACGTAAATCCGTGTTAAAAGGACGGGTGCTTTGAGCTAATCTTTCTAATTTTTCGTTACCAAAAAACGAACAACAATCAAAAAACGTTTATAACCAATGAGTTCCCGTACGCGAGTTTTGCTCACGGTGACAGCAACTATCATAGGGGGATTGTCCCTTATACTGTACACCACTTTATCACAAGAAATTTTATTGGATGGTCTTAGTTTTTGCACTTCTACCAGCTCAGAATTGTTTGTTGGTTGCCTGGCCACCTTTGTTTCAGCTGTTGTGGCAGGTTTTCTTGCTTCGCTGATCGTGGTACGGGACAACTATTGGCCGCATTTGGCCATTTCTGCTTTTATTGTGGGCAAAATGTCCTTTGCAGTGCTCTGTGGCCAATGGAGCGGTCCATTCTGGTTTGAGTCTGGACTACATTTGACACTTCTAGCCGGAGTTTGGCTAGGCTATCACGGCGCCAATAAGTTTCCGTTGGCTCCGGTATAATCATCCTAAAGAGACCTGAGATAATCGGCCATTTTATGCCTTGCCTTTTGGTCAGGCATTTTACCAAGTCCAGCTTTCATATTATCAATCATATGATGGGGTTTTGACGTGCCGGGAATTACACAGGTTACCTGTTTGTTGGAAAGAATAAACTTCAAAAAGTACTGCCCCCAACTGTTTATGTCATATTCCTTGGCCCAATCTGGAATCGATTTTCCTTTAACACGTCGGAACAACGAGCCGCTCTCATAAGGTTGGTTGATCAGGGTCGCTACGCCATACTTTTCAACAGTGTCGAATAGCGAATTCTCTGCGTGTCTCCCCCGTATGGAATAATTGAACTGCACAAAATCTGGACGTTCCGACATGATAATTTTTTCCAAAGCACTGTGGGCGGAATCCACATAGTGCGTAATGCCCCAATATTTGATCTTACCTTCTTCTTTCCAGGCTTTGAGTGTTTTTACATGGGTTTTCCAATCGACCAGGTTATGAATTTGCATTAAATCCATTTTTTTTCGTCGCATTTTTTGCATCGAAGCCTCCATCTGCCGTATTCCAGCTTGTTTGCCTGATATCCAGACCTTGGTGGCATAGAAGAGTTCATTTTGAAAGGCAAGATTACTAGTAAGATCTCCCACAACACGTTCGGAGGAAGCATACATAGGGGAGGAATCAATGGCACGCCCACCAAAACGATGCAATTCTGAAAGTACCTGGGTCAAAACTTTTCGTTTTTCTGAAGAACCGCCAACATCAAAAGTTTGCCAAGTCCCAACCCCAACTATGGGCAAAGCCTCTCCTGAGGAGGGAATTGATCTGGTTTGAATTTTATCCATAGCAATCAAAGAATTTGGAACTTGGCCAAAAGAAAGACCAAGTCCGCCCAATACGGACAATTTTAGTGCTTCCCTACGGTTAAATGCTGTTTTCATAAATCTTGTTGTTTAAAGTTAAAACTTTCTCCTTTTCTTGCTGTTGTTTTCCAAGACGATGGCCTACAAAACTCCATAGAAAAGCAAGGGGAATCGCTAAAAATGAGATGGCTCCCAATCCCCATCCGATGGCCACTAGTCCTGCGAACAACCAGCCCACAAGGGTATCACCTCCTCGATAAATGGCCGTATCTATGAAGTTTTTGGCTTTGTATTTTTCTTCCATGGAAGTAACGGTATATAAAATTTCACGTGAGGGACGGAGCAGCATAAAATTACCGGCCCTATGCAACACCATTAAAGCAGCTATGACCCATAATGATGAATTCGTTCCTAAGAAGAACAGGCCCAGTCCCATCAAAAAGGGAACGGAAGCAAGTACCTTCGCCAATCCGAATTTTTTGATGACGCTCGCGGTCAATAACAGCTGACCAAAAATCGCAATTGCATTTACTGTAAAATCGATGCTGGAAAAATAATCAATGCGTTGACTGGGCTCTTTTAAAGTGTCCTCCACAATATGGGCCTGTTCAAAATAGAGTACCGTTGAAATTGAGGTGTACAGCAGCATAAATGCCACAATGGACATAAGGTATTTGGATTTTCCGATGTTATGGACTCCAGCGAAAAGACTTTTTAAGTCTAATGCCTTTCCCGTTGGGACTTTCGTATCATACATATTGCTGGATAAAGAAAAAATTATGGAAATGAAGCAAAGTGCCAAAATAAGAAACAAGGCAGCTGTTAGTAACAAGACATCCATGGAGGACTGTTTGCCCAGATAATTTGCGATAAGGGGTCCGGTCAATGCGCCCAGACTGCCGCCAGCTGTGATGATGCCAAAAAAACGTTTGGAAGTCGGCCCAGAGAACAAATCAGCCATAAAACTCCAGAAAAGTGAAACCACAAAAAGGTTAAAGACACTTAACCAGATAAAAAAGGCAATGGCAATCGGTTTTGTGATTCCCTCAACATTGATTAGAAAATAAAAAACGAAGATTGTCGCTATGAAAAAAGAGCAGGAAATAATCAAGACTCTTTTTATGGAGTTTTTGGCCATCAATAGGGCAAAAATGGGAACTATACAAAGCATGGCGACAAAAGTTCCGGTAAACAGCCATTGCATGTTGACCGCTCCATTCACAATCCCCATTTCATCCCGCAGGGGTCTTAAAATAAAATAGGAACAAAGCAGACAGAAGAAACAGAAAAAGGAACAAATAACAAGTTTTGTGTTATATGACTTGGCTGATTTTTGCATTAATTTTTTTTAAAATGTATCATAACAATAGTGAACTGAATTGCTCAAAATCGAAAATGGACACATTTTAAATAATGGCCTTTTTGATTGAAGAATAGGTCTGATGGATTTATAAAAACCTAAGAAGAAGTATTGTTCCTAAGAAATTTACTTGGTGTGACCCCAGTGGATCTTTTAAAGGCAATGTTGAAGGAGGACAATGAATTAAACCCGCAGTCATAGGCAAGGCTGGCTATCTTAATCTGTTTGCCTTCAGGTTGTAACAATCTAATCTTGACCTCTTCAATGCGGTAGCCGTTCAAAAAATCGGGGAAGTTTTTGTCGAGAGCATTGTTTACCACGTGGGAAATTAAATAGGGTGGTAATTTCATCTCCTTGGCAACCTTATTGAGGGAGCAATTAGGGTCAAGATATAATTTTTTAGATTCCATCAAGCGCTCCATTTGGTTTGCAAAATCTTTTAGTTGATGTGCTTCCAAACGAATGTTCCGTTGCTTTTTCTGATTGGAATTTTTTAACAATGACGGATTTTTAAATAGCAGGAAAGCCAAAAAGTATACAAAAGGAAGGTAACTGACCGGACCGAGTAAATAAGGAGTTATTCCAAGGATATAATTGGAGAAATATAAAAACTGCAGCACCGCTGTACCCAACACCAAAGAACTTATCCAAATGATTGTCGATTTACTAAGCGACACATTCCTGTCCCTTGACCTAAAATGGATGCCCAATACAACGACCCCTGCCAAACTATAACCTATTTGTTGAAAAAGCAGGGCCGAATAACCACCTACATACCAAAAACCATCCAATGTTAACATGCCAATATAGAAAGCCAACATAAGGCTGGGAACAAAATGTATGAGGCTCCAATTGGACCATTTTTTGGAAAACAAAAAATGAAGGATGTATAAAAAGAGGGCAGGCCCCGAAATGCTATGTGCTATAAACCCAATGTTGATCAACCAAAGAGGGGAAGTATCGAGATAGACCCACAGTATTGACTTTCCCAATCGGATTGTGATGGCCAAGAAGAACAGCCCCAAAAGTAAATTCCTGAAATCCCTTTTTCTTTCAAGGAAGCTATAAACGGACAACAACAGACTTTGTGCCGCACCCAGACCGGCGATAAACACTTCCATTTCTTTGTCCAATTTCAATGTACGCATCACTCAAATGTAATCAGAAAATCGTGATGTTCCGCATAGTGGAAATCAACTTTATGATAGAATTATAAGTCGCCGAAACAAAAAGAAAATCAAAACTAAAAAGAAGCAGTCCTTTTAGAATAAACATTGTTATTTTTGTTCCGATTATCGAACTAAATAGTAGCTCTAAAATAGAAATATGAATCAATATGATGTGGCCGTTATTGGCTCTGGACCTGGAGGATATGTAGCGGCAATTCGTTGTGCCCAATTGGGAATGAAGACCGCAATAATTGAAAAGTATGATACTCTTGGGGGGACTTGCCTAAATGTAGGTTGTATTCCATCCAAGGCGTTGCTGGATTCTTCACATCATTATGAAGATGCCATCAAGCATTTTGAAGAGCACGGAATTGATATTCCCGGAGAGGTCAAGGTCAATTTGGAACAGATGATCAATCGCAAGCAGGGTGTTGTGGATCAAACCACCAAAGGGATTCAATTTCTGATGGATAAAAACAAGATTGATGTTTACCACGGTTTGGGAAGTTTTAAAGATGCCACCCATGTGAATATCAAAAATGAAAAAGGAAAAACCGAGACTATTGAAGCCAAGCACATTATCATAGCAACAGGCTCCAAACCTTCGACCTTACCTTTCATCAAAATAGATAAAGAGCGAATTATTACTTCAACCGAAGCATTGGGGTTAAAAGAAATTCCCAAGCATATGATCGTAATTGGAGGAGGGGTAATCGGATTGGAACTTGGTCAGGTATACAAACGCCTTGGTGCCGATGTTACGGTAATCGAATTTATGGACAGAATCATTCCCGGAATGGACGGAGGACTTTCTAAAGAGCTCATGAGGTCTCTGAAAAAGCAAAAGGTGAAATTCAATCTGTCCCATAAGGTGAAGTCTGTAGAGCGTGTTGGTGACGAAGTTGTGGTAAAGGCTGATGATAAAAAGGGACAGGAAGTTGTTTTTAAAGGAGATTACTGCCTTGTATCCGTAGGTAGAAGACCTTATACTGATGGATTGAATGCTGAAGCTGCCGGGGTGAAACTGGATGACAAGGGCAGGGTAGAGGTAAATGAACACCTTCAAACCAGCGTTTCCAACATTTATGCTATCGGTGATGTGGTCAAAGGAGCTATGTTGGCGCATAAAGCAGAGGAAGAAGGAACCATGGTAGCTGAATTACTTGCTGGTCAGAAGCCACATATCAATTATAACCTTATTCCCGGGGTGGTTTACACTTGGCCCGAAGTTGCTGCTGTTGGAAAAACAGAGGAAGAACTTAAAGAAGCCGGTGTTGCATACAAAGTGGGTCAGTTTCCAATGCGGGCATTGGGAAGAGCCAGAGCAAGTATGGACATCGATGGCTTTGTAAAAATATTGGCGGATAAAGCTACAGATGAAGTATTGGGCGTTCACATGATAGGTGCGCGTTGCGCCGATTTGATCACCGAAGGTGTGACAGCAATGGAGTTCAGGGCATCTGCCGAAGATATGGCACGAATGAGCCATGCGCATCCGACCTACGCTGAGGCCGTTAAGGAAGCTGCTTTAGCTGCTACAGACGATAGGCCTATTCATATTTAATCGGATTTGAAAATTTGACAATTGTCACTTCGAGCGCAGTCGAGAAGTTTTAAACTTCAACCTACTTTAATTAGGTCTCGACTCCGCTCGACCTGACAAGTATTTATATAATCCATCTCGCCGAGAATAATTCCATTTTAACCGCGTACGGTTCTAAGAAATCTTCTGACCAAGACTTTCGCTCTAATTGTAACTTCACGTAAAAAAGGAGTAGATGCTTTTTTAAGCTCCAAGCTTTGGTTTTTAACGAAGCCAAATGCATGTGAAAGTTGCGCTTTGATTTCGGTTTCGTGCTTGTTATAGCTTAATGCCAAATAGGTGCACGCCACCATAAACGCGATTGCCCCAAGAATCACCGTAGTGGGTTCCAACGAATGGTGCATAAAGCGGTACAATCCCAGTCCTGTAAAACTTCCATAGAGAATGATGAAGTGGATTACATAAATAGATAAGGTACTGGCACCTACCTTCAAGATGGTCTTATTGGTCAAGAATTGACGGAACAACATGAAAATTGCAAATACCACAAAAACATCACCTAGGCGGATAAAGAGATAATTGTTGCTTTCTATCAATTTAAACAACTCCAAACCACTGAAGTGATACAGATTTATAAACCCGATAGAAGAATAATATATCAAGGTCAATCCAACAATTGTTGCGATTGAAATTGCGACAGGGTATAAGTATTTGAAATCTTTAAACCTGGTAAACAAAATGGAGATAAATCCCCCAATGGTCGCATAGCCTAACCATGGGATTATAGTGAATACCGATCCATTTGCTTTGGTGAAGTAATTGGCCAAAGCATCAGGTAAAAAGGCAAATGACCATTGTTTGTATAAGGGTTCGAAAAGGAAAAGCACTATTGTAATTCCCAAAAGCAAGGCTGGAAAGAGGTATTTTTTTCTTTCGGCAGCAAAAAGATAGACCCCAATCAACACCAATATGGAAAGTCCAATACAATGCAACACATCCACCAAGTAAAATGAATTGTAGATACTACCGCTGAGGAGTCCGAAAATATTCATTCGAAGGAGGTAACCGATAAGTAAAAGCTGGAGTCCACGACGAATCCCTTTTTTCACACGAGGATTTTCCAACCCTTTTTGCGGCACCCGTATCAAAAGATATGTAAAGATAAAACCGGAGACCGTAAAGAAAACGGGGGCTGTAATTCCCCTAAAGTATAGCCAAATCTTAAACACCATGTTTTCCTTGTCTCTGAAAACAGGCTCCAGAAGTCCATCAATGAAGTGACCTTGGAGCATCATTAAAATGGCCCATGCCCTCATGGCATCGATAAAGAACAATCTGGCGGTCTTGGCACTCATTGATTACATTGATAATCACCCTATATACTTGTTGGACAGTAAGTTTGGATGTTTTGTGAGCCAAAATTAGCCAAAATACTCGCAAGTAAGACCCAATTGCGGTATTTTAGCGAAACAATTAAAGTTTTTCCCTTATGGCTGCAATTTTGGCACTGGCTGGAAGCAATTCTTCAACATCCGTCAATTACAAACTGGTAAAACATACGACTTCTTTGATACAAGGCTATGACGTACAGTTACTTGACATGGTAAAATATCCTTTTCCGATGTACAGTGAAGATGAGGAAAAACAAAATGGGTATTCAAATTCGCTGGTCGAACTGAAGAACGATTTTCAGAAAGCAAATGCGATTATAATTTCCGTAAATGAACACAACAGTAATCCTTCGGCCTACTTTAAAAACATTTTGGACTGGTTATCCCGATTGGACCGCAGTTTTCTGCAGGATTCAAAGGTGCTGTTGATGTCCTGTTCACCAGGAAAACGTGGGGGAATAGGCGCACTTGATGTTGTCCAGAATATGTTGCCCAGGTTTGGAGCCGAGATAGTTGCCACATTTTCACTGCCTTCCTTCTATCAAAACTTCGAAGAGGACAAGGGAATTACAGATGAGGCCCTAAGGGACCAGCATCTGGAAGCATTGAATGCACTTTTGGAAACATTAAAGTAATTACCCATTGCGAAGGCACTGTTCTTTCCAAATTCCGTCCCCTTCAAATTACAAAGAAGCGCTGCTAGATTGGTCAAAAGACTATGAAATTGTTGCTTGGATGGATAGCAATGAACATCAAGATAAGTACAGTTCATATGATGCTATTTTGGCAATTTCTGGACAGACCGATAAGTCTCAATTGAACTTAAAAAACGTCGATGAATTGAGTAAAACCATCGATAAAACGAAGGATTGGCTGTTCGGATACTTTTCGTACGATATAAAAAATGAAATAGAAGCGTTAAGTTCCGACAATTTTGATGGCTTGTATTTTCCAGAACTTTTCTTCTTTTCTCCGGAGAAACTGATTACCATTAAAGATGGGCAATTGAACTTTCTGTATTTGAGGGAAGTAGAACATCAAATAGATAATGATTTTGCAAAAATCAGTGCCCTTTCCGAGACTGAAGCACTTAAATCAAAGCCTGAACAATCCGTTCGGATCAAGATGCGCATTCATAAAGATGCCTATTTTGAAAAAGCTCGAAATTTTTTGGAACATATCCATCGCGGTGATATTTATGAAGCGAATTTCTGTCAAGAATTTTATGCCGAGGACACCACAATTGACCCCTTGGAAACTTACAAGAACTTGAACCGAATCTCAGAGGCTCCCTTTGCAACCTATATGAAAATACGAGATAACTACCTGCTATGCGCTTCACCAGAAAGGTATCTCAAAAAGCATGGACAAACTGTTATCTCACAACCCATAAAGGGAACCGCAGCTCGAAGTGAAAACACTTTGCAGGATGATGAGCTCCAACATAAACTGGAGCACGACGAAAAGGAGAGGGCAGAAAATATAATGATTACAGACCTTGTGCGTAACGATCTTTCCAAAAGTGCTGTTAAGGGCAGCGTTAAGGTAGATGAATTGTGCAAGGTGTATTCTTTTAAGCAAGTACACCAAATGATTTCTACGGTAATTGCTGAAGTTTCTAGCGACACAAGGCCGTTGGATTTGATTAAGCAAACTTTTCCCATGGGCAGTATGACGGGCGCGCCCAAAATTTCGGCAATGAAGATCATAGAGGAATTGGAGGAGACCAAACGAGGGTTGTACAGCGGTGCGGTCGGTTATTTTGACCCCGAAGGAAACTTTGATTTTAATGTTGTCATTCGCAGTATTTTATATAACAACCGTCGCAAATATGTATCTTTTTCAGTGGGAAGCGCTATTACCTCAAAATCCAATCCCGAAAGCGAATACCAAGAATGTTTGCTAAAAGCCAAAGCAATGCGCAGCGTGTTGGAAAGCAGCTGAGCTTAATTGTTACTTTTGCAGTATGTTGGAGCAGTTCAGAAGCCATCTTAAAAAAAACTTCCCCTTTCTAATAAAAGGAAAGTTGCTATTGGCATGCAGTGGGGGATTGGATAGTGTTGTCCTTACGATGCTATGCGTAGCATCTGAACTGGATATCACATTGGCCCATTGCAATTTTAATTTGAGAGGCCCTGAAAGTGATGAAGATGAAACCTTTGTTAAAGAACTTGCTTTAGCATTAAAAATCCCTTCCATCACCAAATTATTTGATACCAAGAAATATATCCAAGAAAACGGTGGGTCTGTACAAATGGCGGCAAGAACCTTGCGATATCAATGGTTCGGGTCACTGATAGAAACAAAGGATTTTGATTATGTATTGACAGCGCATCATGCCGATGATGACCTTGAGACTTTTTTGATCAATCTTTCCAGGGGTTCTGGAATTGAGGGTCTACGCGGAATTCCAGAGCAAAACGACAAAATTGTTAGGCCGCTGCTTGGTTTTTCTCGGAATCAGATTTTGACCTATGCAAAATCCGAGAACATCACTTGGAGGGAAGACAGTAGCAACCAAGAAAATAAATACCTGCGCAACAAAGTAAGACATGAAATAGTACCTAGATTGAAGGAAATGCATCCAACTTTCCTGGATAATTTTATGCAAACCCAAACCTATTTGGAGCAAATCGCTTCTTTGGTAAAGAACCATATGGATACCATCAAAAAAGAAGCGTTCGAAGAAGAGAAAGAGTATATCAAAATTAAATTGAGCGACCTCTTAAAACATCAGCCCATCGAAGCCTATCTGTATCAACTTTTTCGTGAATATGGCTTTACCGACTGGAAAAGCATTGGGGAATTGCTACATGCTACCAGCGGGAAGGAGGTATTATCAGAGACCCATAAGCTTTTAAAAGATAGGGGACACCTGATCCTTTCGGCCATTGAAACGGAAAAACAGGATTTTTTCTTTATTGAGGAGGGTATTTTGCAAATTGACTGTCCTATTCATATGAAGATAGAAAAGGTCAAAACTTATGAAAAGAGCCCCAAAAATGTGGTTTTTCTGGATAAGGAAAAGTTAAACTATCCGTTAATATTAAGGAATTGGAAAAAAGGCGACTATTTTTATCCTTTTGGAATGCAGGGGAAAAAGAAGTTATCCAAATACTTCAAGGATGAAAAAGTAGATGTGTTTTCCAAGGAAAAACAATGGTTGCTCTGTTCGGATGAAGACATAGTATGGGTGGTTGGGAAACGATTGGATGAACGGTTCAAAGTAGATAGCTCAACCAAGAACATTTTAAAAGTTACACTTTCAATATGAGATTCTTGTCCATTTTATTTGGTTTCTTTTTAGCCATAGTTCCCCTAATGGCACAATCGGAGGAGGAACCCGCGGTTTGGAGCCATGAGGTCAACAAACTTTCCGATTCTGAATATGAATTGATCTTTAAGGGTAAGATTCATGAAGGGTGGCATGTGTATTCCCAGTATACAGCTGAAGGGGGCTCATTACCTAGTGAATTTACATTTGAGAAAGCTGGGGTGGACTATGAATTGTTAGGTAAAACTGAAGAGAGTGAGACCATAAAGGAATACAGCGATATTTTTGAGGTAGAGGAGACTTTCTTCAAACATGAGGCTGTTTTCACTCAAAAGATTAAACTGCTAAACCATGACATTAAGCAGGTTACGGTCAATCTTTTTTATCAAATATGCAAGGAAGTTTGCATTCCTATGGATGAACTGTTCCAGATTTCCCTGGATGGCAGTGCTTTTGTGGAAACCCAAAAAGAGCTAGATGAAAGCAGCATCGCTATAGCACAATCCTTAAAATTGGATTTAAAGAACAAAGAGCTGCTAAATCAAGGAGGGTTAAAAGGAGCGAAGGGAAAATCCGGTTTGTGGATGATTTTTGGTTTGGGGTTTTTAGGCGGACTTATCGCCTTGCTGACCCCTTGCGTGTTCCCAATGATTCCCTTGACAGTGTCTTTTTTCACTAAGCAGTCACAAAATAAATCCAAGGGAATTGTGAACGCCATTTTATATGGATTCTTTATTGTGTTGATTTATTTCTTGCTGAGCCTGCCCTTTCATTTGTTCGATTCGGTGGATTCGCAAATTTTGAATACCATAGCTACAAACATCTGGTTGAATGTTTTCTTCTTCCTGATCTTTGTGTTTTTTGCTTTTTCCTTCTTTGGATACTACGAACTTACTTTGCCCAGTTCCTGGGCCAATAAAATGGATGCTGCTTCGACCAAAGCTGGAGGAGGTTTGGGTATATTCTTTATGGCATTGACCTTGGCCATTGTATCATTCTCATGTACGGGGCCTATTTTGGGCGGATTGCTGGGAAGTACAACCTTGGCCGAAGGAGATGTGGCAACCAATCTTTCCGCAGGAATGGTAGGTTTTGGATTTGCCTTGGCGTTACCTTTTGCACTTTTCGCGTTATTTCCAGCCTGGCTGAATTCGCTGCCCAAATCCGGAGGATGGATGACTACAGTGAAGGTAGTTTTGGGCTTTTTGGAACTCGCCTTGGCGTTCAAATTTCTTTCCAATGCTGATTTGGTGGGTAACTGGGGAATTTTCAAAAGAGAAATCTTTTTAGGGATTTGGATTGTCATTTTCGTTCTGATGGCATTGTACCTGTTTGGATTGTTCCGATTTCCACACGATGGTCCAAAGCAAAAATTATCTCCAACACGAAAATTTATCGGATTGATAAGCGCAGGTTTCTCTGTCTATTTGATTTTAGGATTGTTGAACATTACCCATCTAAAACTATTGAGTGGATTTCCGCCACCTGATTTTTATAGTGTTGTGGAAACCGAAAGTGATTGCCCGTTGGGCTTGGATTGTTTCAAGGATTTTGACGAAGGAGTAGCGTATGCCCAAGAGGTTAACAAACCCATACTTCTCGATTTTACCGGTTGGGCATGTGTCAACTGTAGAAAAATGGAAGAAAATGTATGGAGCGATTCAAGCATTTATCCGCTGATTCGTGATGAATACGTTTTGATCTCCTTATATGTAGATGATAGAAAAGAGCTTCCCGAAGGGCAAAAGTTCGATTTCCAATATGATTCAGGTCGAATTAAATCCATAGCGACCATCGGGCAAAAGTGGGGTACGTTCCAGACCATAAACTTTAATGCAGCTTCACAACCCTATTATGTATTGTTGTCTCCAAACCTCGAGGTTTTAAGTGATGCAGTGCAATACGTGGACACGGATGTTTACGAAAAATGGCTGAAATCTGGTCTGGAGAAATACCATCTTTCCATGAGATAGCCCCATAAGTTATCCTAAAGGTACTTGAAAGCAATTTTTTCTTTTTCAGATCAAATTATTTAAAAATTTGATTTCGAAATAGTTAAGCATAGTATGCCATCAATTGATAACACTAATAAAGCGAATTGTTGATTTTTTCAAGGAAATAATAGTATTGCCCTTACAATAAGTAAAGCCAATTGGTTATCTTTAGAGAGTTGATAGCTAATAATTTTTGAACCCCTCTAAAAGAGATTTATGAGAGGCAACATTATTGGCTGTCAACTTTGTTTTTTTATATCCCTTTCCAGCGTTTTCTTCGCCTTTGGGCAAACTTCCACTAAAAATGATGCTACTTATCAATGGTTTGATGAGATTGTCGGCATAGAGAACACCCCACTTGTAGACGGTATTGAATACGAGGAGGAACATCGTGTGCTAAATGAAAAAACCAAGTTTTTCAAATCCAGTGATTTTTTAAATGGAAACGTAACGTATAAGAACCAATCTTATTTAGGATTGCAGTTGAAGTATGATTTATACGAAGGCAACGTACTGGTAAGACTTCCCAATAGGATTGGTGGCACCACTTTGATGCTGATCAAGGATGAAATACAGGATTTTACTATCGATGGACATGCTTTTAGCGCTATTGAGGGTAAAGATGAGGAAGGGGTCGACTTTTCAGGCTTTTACGAAAAGCTTTTTACCGGAACCTATTTAGAATTACATGCTAGGTACAAAAAAGATGCCCTAGAACGCAGGGACAAAAAAAATCTGTACTACGAATTTAATGATGGGGAAAACGAACACCTCATTCTGTACCAAAGGAAGTTTTATCATATAGAGGGCAAAAAAGATTTGGTCAAACTTTTCCCAGAATATAAGGACGAAATAAGAACTCATTATAAAAGGAACAAGACCAAGGAGAAAAGAAGAGCGGAATCTTTTATGTCAAGTTTGATCAATCTAATCGATAACAAGCTAATAGCTTCAAAAAGATAAATGGGGATGAAGAAGTATTTAATAATGACCTTTTTCTTGACCCAAGCATTGATGGCCCAACAAGGGAGCGAAAAAATATCGCTGTCTTTCGAGAACAAAAGGATGGAAGCTGTTTTACAGGATATAGAGCAGATTTCCAGCTTCCGCTTTTATTATGTTGAATCATGGCTGACCACGGAACCGCTTTCCGGTGACTTCAATCAAGAGTCGTTGGAAGTGGTATTGACTTCTCTTTTCCGGGATACCGAAATCAACTTCTATGTCCTTGATGATGGCAAAGTCATACTCACCCGCAATAACGCCATTTATGATAGCGTACCCGACTTTTTTCTTCAAATTGATACAACCCGTACAGATTCAACGGAGGTTGAGAGACCGGTGGAAATAGGTCCTTCAAACAAAGCTCCAATTTTTTATCAAGGACAGGAAGTGGTCGCAGCGCGTGCTGTCGGGACCATACGGATAGGAAAGGAAGATAATGATGGAGGAAAGCAAAGCTATGTTCTTTCCGGGTATGCTCGCAACAGTAAAACAGGACGGCCCATAGAGGACTTGGCGTTAGTGCTTCTAGGATCCGAAAATGGTACATCTACCAATGCCCAGGGTTTCTATCAAATCAGCCTGCCTGCAGGCCTAAATTTATTGGAAGCAAGGGCATTAGGTATCCAAACTTCACAGTACAGGGTGATCATGTATAATGATGGGGAGTTAAATCTGGAATTGAACGAAAGTTTGGAAGCCCTGCAGGAGGTTGTTGTTGAGGGGAATAAAATCAGCAATGTGGAACAACCCATCACAGGAGTAACCCAAATTGATGTTGAAGAAATTAAAACTATACCGCTCGTACTTGGCGAACGGGACATTTTAAAGGTGGCATTGACACTACCGGGGATTTCGAATGCCGGGGAAGGTGCAGCAGGATACAATGTAAGGGGAGGTAGAACAGATCAGAACCTCTTTCTGTTGGACAATGCGGTAATTTACAATCCAGCACATTTTTTCGGTCTTTTTTCGGCCCTGAATCCATTTACTACAGGAGGCGTGACCATTTACAAAGGCAATATACCATCTGAGTACGGAGGTAGACTTTCCTCGGTATTCGATGTAACGACAAAAAATGGAAATTCTGAAAAATTTGCAGGTGAAGTATCTATAGGTCCTGTTACAGGTAACATCACATTGGAAACCCCTATTGTTAAAGATAAGTCCTCTTTTTTGATTGGGGCGCGGGGAACCTATTCTGACTGGATATTAAGATCTCTTGATTCCGAGGAATTGCGAAATAGCTCAGCTTCTTTTTATGATGTTGTAGGGAAGTACAGTGACAAAATAAACGAGAGAAATGATCTTGAGGTAACTGGATACTACAGTCGGGATAACTTCAGTATCACTTCAGATTCCATATTCAACTTTAGCAACAGATTGGTTTCATTGAAGTGGGACCATACGTTTAAAAACGAAAAAAATGTGGCCAGTGTGATAGCATCCAATAGCTCTTACAGATTCAATATTGAATTTGATGGTGACGCTAACGGTGATTTTGATTTGGGCTATCGGATAAACGAAACGGAACTGAAGCTACGAATGAAATCCATTTTGGGAGATGACCATATTGTGAACTATGGACTTTCTGGAAAACTATATGAAGTGCAACCCGGCAATGTTGATCCCCTAAATCCTGAATCGGACATAACTGCTTTGCAGATTCCGAAAGAAAGGGGACTGGAAGCCGCCTTATTTTTATCGGATACGTATACCATTAGTGAAAAATTTGCCTTGGATGTGGGGTTAAGGTATTCTTTTTATGCCGCTCTGGGAGCATCTTCGCAGCGTGTGTATGAGGACAATGCGCCGAGGACCGAGGGCACGCTTGTAGAAGTCCGGGACTTTGACACCAACGAATTTATAGAGACCTATGGCGGGCCGGAAGCAAGATTTTCAGCGAGATATTCCATAACCCCGGATTTTTCTATTAAAGCGGGGTTCAACAACACCTATCAATACATTCATACACTGTCTAACAACACTACGGCATCGCCGACCGATACATGGAAACTCTCGGACCTTAATATTGAACCCCAACAGGCGTATCAGGTTTCCCTAGGTCTATTCAAGAATTTTAATGAGGGTATGTACGAAGTAAGTTTGGAGAGTTATTATAAGCGCTCCAAGAATATCCTGGATTATAAAACAGGCGCTCAATTATTACTAAATGAAACCATTGAAGCTGATGTCCTTCAGGGTGATGGAAGAGCCTATGGTTTGGAATTTTTGGTGCGAAAACTCGCAGGTAGATTAAACGGATGGTTGGGATATACCTATGCAAGATCTTTCCTGAGATTGGATAGCGATTTTAGTGAGGAGAGGATTAATGGAGGTGATTATTTTCCATCCAACTTCGACAAACCCCACGATTTTAGTGTAGTTGCCAACTACAAATTCACCAAACGTTTCAGTGGTTCTGCAAATTTTGTATACCAGACCGGTCGACCTGTCACCTTTCCTATTGGAACTTTTGATTTTAACAATGCTGAGTTCGTCGCTTTCAGCGAACGAAACAAGTTCAGAATACCCGATTTTTATCGACTCGATCTTAGTTTCAATATGGAAGGAAACCATAAGATCAAGAAGTTCGCGCATAGCTTTTGGAACTTTTCAATCTATAATGTCTTAGGAAGGAACAACCCCTATTCGGTATTTTTTGTTACGGAGGAAGGAGAAATAAAGGCTTTTCAAAGCTCCATTTTTGCTATTCCGATCCCGACCATAACCTACAATTTCAAGTTTTAGAAAATGACTCGAAAAATTAGCTTCATATTTCCAATTGAGAAAACCATCTGGTTTCCAGTACTTCTTTTGATATTGAGTGGCTGTGTTGAAGAGTTTACTCCGGAGACAAAGAACTTCGAGTCGATTTTGGTGGTTGAGGCAACTTTGACCAATGAACTTAAACAGCAAGAAATCTTTTTGAGCAGAACCCGAACCTTTGAAGACAACCTACCCAATAAAGAGGAAAATGCCAGGGTTAGGGTAACCGATGATTCCCAGAACGAGTTTGTTTTTACTGAGACGGAGGCAGGTAAATATGTTTCCGATGTTGAATTTGAAGCTGTTGCAGGAAGTACGTATCAACTTCATATAACCACAAGTAACGGCAGGGACTATGTTTCAAGCCCTGCATTAATGGGGGAGGCTTTGGAAATGGAAGATGTGTACGCAGAGAGAATTACCAACGAGAACAACAACGACGGAATGGCCATATTTGTAGACAGTTTCGACCCTACCGGAAATTCGCGGTATTACCGTTATGAGTACGAGGAAACCTATAGGGTAATTGCACCGGACTGGATATCTGGTGATTTGGAAGGAGTGCCCGCTCCACCTTTCCTTATTGAACCGGATTGCAATGTTAGGATCAGTTTGGAGCCAAGGAGTCCTGATTTGCGGATTTGCTACCCAACCGATTTCCCCAATAATGTTATTATCACGACTACCAATAATTTTGATGAAGATCGCGTGCAGCGATTCCCAGTGCGTTTTATTAACAGGGACAATTACATCATCTCACATCGTTACTCTATTCTTGTTAGACAATATGTGGTTTCTCCCGAGGCCTATGCCTTTTTTGAAGCTTTACAGGATTTCTCAGAAAACGAAAGTGTTTTTTCGGATACCCAGCCTGGGCAATTAATCAATAATATAGCTTCTACCGCTGATGTTGACGAAACAGTTCTAGGCTATTTCGAAGTTGCATCGGTAAGCGAAAGAAGGATATTCTTTAACTATGACGATTTTTTTCCGGGAGAGGCACTTCCGCCTTACGCTGACCCATGTACAAGGGTTGCTCCTACTTTGCAGGACAGGGAGGGTGATTGCGTGCTAAGGCCTTTAATAGAAGCCGAGACACTCTTATTTCTTCAGGAAAACCCTGAACTTACCCTTACAAGGGGACCCTTTATAGTTGTACCCAGGGTTTGTGGGGATTGTACCGTCTTGGGGACAAATAAACTGCCTGAATTTTGGATTGAGTAAGTTTTTATACTATGTGGAGAATTAGAACCATCTTTATTATTTTTCTTATTGGGACTATCCATAGCTCCCATGGACAAACGTACCTAAATAACAATAGCCTTTTAGAAGGTTACAAGGATATTTCCCAAGAAAAAGTTTTTATTCACTATAATACCTCTTTAGCCCTGGTTGGGGAGCGCATCTACTATAAGGTCTATTGCTTGGAAGAGGAAACAAACAAATTCAGTAACTTAAGCAAGGCAGCTTATGTGGAGTTGGTCGGTGTCAACAATCAAACCGTATTCAAGCATAAAATACGATTGGAATCCGGGCTTGGAAATGGGGATTTTTTCATTCCTGCCGAAGTGTCCTCCGGACACTATAAAATTATCGGTTATACCCGATGGATGCTCAATAAAGGTCAAGATTCCTTCTTTCAAGGTAACATCACGGTAATTAACCCCTACCAGAACAATCAGGATAACATCCTTATCGTTTCAAAAGATTCCGTAGGTGTTCAATCCAGTAAAAAGGACTATGCATTTTCAGAATACAAAAAGAGCAAATACATCTCGCTAGAGACCGATTCAAAAGTCTATGGAAAACGGGAACCTGTTTCGTTGGGGTTGAAAAGTGTTTTGGGAGAAAATGACCTGGCCAATTTTTCAATTTCTGTGCGGAAAATGGATGTATCCGAAAATTACAAAGCGGCACACGCAGAAAATTTTGCAAAGACTTTCAAACGTAATGAACCCAATAACAACAAAACGATTTTTTTACCTGAATTGCGAGGCGAACTCTTCAGGGGCAAAGTGCTCGACAAAGAAAGTAAACTTCCCCTACAATCAAAACAAGTAGCACTGTCTTCCATCGGAGACAACTTCCAACTTTCAGTTTCCGACACCAACCACGATGGAGTTTTTTACTTTAATCTGGAAGAAGAAAACCCTCAAAATGAGGTGATTGTCCAAGTTTTGGGTGAGAGTAGGAGTAATTGCATTCTTCAAATGGATACTGAGGAATATGTAGATTATGACAAACTTTCCTTTGAAAAAGTGGAAATCGCATCAGAATCATTGGATGCTATATTTAGTAGGAGCATCAATAGTCAGTTTGAAAACGCCTACACCGCAATGAAGGCCGATTCAACAATCCTCAGGGAACAGGCTTCGCCTTTTTATACCAATCTGTCGATGTTATACAATTTGGATGACTATACTCGATTCCCAACGGTAAAGGAAACCATTGTGGAAGTCGTGGATAATGCATGGATTGAGAAAAACAAGAATGGAGAATCGGTTTTTAAAGTGAAATACTTCGGCCCTTATTTGGATTTGGTCACCTTACCCTTGGTTATTGTTGATGGAACTATGGTTCAAAACCATAATCAACTTGTGGATTATGAAGCGAGAAAAATACAGAGCATAGGATTATACTGGGATAAATTCAGAATTGGCCCCGAAGTCTTTCAAGGTGCAATACTTGTTGAAACCATAAACGGAGATTTCAACATTTCTACCGATGAGGATTATATCGTGAGGAAAAAACTGCTTCGCCCATTGCTTCAAAAAAAATATTACCAGCAGAGTTACCAAGGTGATTTAAGGGCAAAATATGAACGTATCCCTGATTTTCGCAGTCAGTTGCTCTGGGAACCTGATATTTCACTTGCAGATGAAGAAATAACACTTGAATTTTACACAAGCGATGTTTCTGGAACATATGGGATTTTGTTGGAAGGGTTTACCGCGAACGGACATCCCATTTCAATTACAAAAACCATTGCAGTGGAGTAGCAGTTTTAAGTCTTATTTGGTTCACTTTCCATGAATCAAAGGCAGTACTTGGGTCGAAGAATTTCATGCTTTTTGGAAAAATAGTTTAATTTAGACTAACTGTTTATAATTAACCAAAGATCCCCACAGTGAAGAAATTCAAGAAAGTACTTCTTGTACTTGCCGGCCTGCTTATACTTGTAATTCTTGGTTTTACTCTTTTTGTTCAACACCTTAAACCGGATTATAGTGGAGAAAAAGCAATGTCTGGCTTGGAAAACAAGGTAGATGTGTATTTTGATGCCTATGGCATCCCGCATATCTATGCTCAATCTGAACCTGATGCCCTGAGAGCATTGGGGTATGTGCATGCCCAAGACAGACTCTGGCAAATGGAACTGCTGAGAAGGTTGGCAAAAGGCCGACTTTCAGAAGTCTTCGGTCAAGATTTGGTGGAAACGGATAAGTTCTTCCTTTCCTTGGGAATCGACGAGCATACGGCGGCAACGGTAGCTGGGCTGGACTCCAAAAGTGAAATGGTTGTGTTATCCAATGCCTATCTGGATGGAATAAATAAATTCATCCAAGAAGGGCCTACGCCTGTGGAATTCTACCTTACAGGGCTTGAAAAGGAACCTTTTTCCATAGAAGATATGTATAATGTGGTGGGTTATATGGCATTTAGTTTTGCCATGGCCCACAAGACGGACCCTTTGTTGACAAACATCAAGAATAACTTGGGAGAAGAATATATCTCCAACCTTGCCATAGATTCGGACACCACTACGGTATGGATAAAGAATTACAAAAACACTGATACGGATACGTTGACCAACACTATAGCACTGAATTTTAAAAAGGCTTTAAAAAATCTACCTGTACCACTATTTGAAGGCAGTAACAGCTGGGTTTTGGCACCTGAAAAAACAAAAAATGGGAAGGTAATCCTTGCCAACGACCCACATATAGGTTTTGCGCAACCATCGGTTTGGTATGAGGCCCATGTGAGTACTCCCAATTATGAAAAATATGGATATCATCTGGGGGGAGTTCCATTTCCTTTGCTGGGACATGATAGGAACTTGGCCTACGGACTCACCATGTTCGAGAATGACGATATTGATTTTTACTATGAAGAATCCAATCCATTAGATAGCACTAAGTACAAAACGGAAAATGGATGGGAGAGCTACGAGGTTATATCCAAAGAGATTAAGGTCAAAGATGGGGAAACCATTTCTTTTTCCTATAAAAAAACAAGGCATGGTCCTGTGCTGAATAATATTGCCAAACAAATTACTGGTGAACGCCCAATCTCAATGTCATGGATATATACCAAGCTCGACAACGAGATCATGGATGCGCTCTATGGCATCAGTCATTCAGCTAACATAGAGGACTTTAAAAGTGCATTACCCAAAATACATGCTCCCGGACTTAACGTGATGTATGGTGATGCCGAGGGCAATGTTGCATGGTGGGCAACCGCCAAGCTCTACCAACTGCCCGATAGTCTTTCTACCAAGTTTGTTATGGATGGTGCAAGTGGAGAGAATGAGATGGTTAGGTTTCTCGATTTTTCAGAGAATCCTAGCGCTATCAACCCCCCATGGCATTATGTGTATTCTGCCAACAACCAGCCTGATTCGATAGCCGGTATGGTATACCCAGGTTATTATCTACCAGAAAACAGGGCAAAGAGAATTGTGGAGTTACTTGACAATAAAAACGATTGGGACCAGGAATCCACTTCTCAAATGATATTGGATGTGACCTCTTCGGTAAACCCAGATCTGATTACGGAACTCATCAAACTTTTGGATGTCTCTAGCTTAAGTGACGAACAACTTGTACAGGTCGATGCCCTTAAAAATTGGGATGGAAATTATTCACTGGACAGTTCAAACCCGACGCTTTTTCATCGATGTGAATATTTTATGCTTAAGAACACAATGGGAGATGAACTCGGACCAGAACAGTTCGATCAGTTGTTGGGCACCCATATGCTAAAGCGTCAAATAGCATGGGGCGCTAAAATGAAAGAGGGGAAATGGTGGGACAATGTGCTCACTCCTGATGTTGTGGAAACAAGAGACCAAATCGTTCTAAAGTCATTTGCGGATGCTTGGATATCCTTGGTCAGCGATTTTGGCGAAGACCCAACACAATGGACCTGGGATAAGGTCCATACTTTGGAACATCAACACCCCATTGGTCAAGTTGAAAGTTTAAGGGAATTCTTTAATGTGGGGCCGTTTCCTGTAAATGGTACTCGGGAGGTTATCAATAATATGGCTTTTCCGTATGATAGCACAGGTTACTACAAGGTGAATTCTGGCCCATCCACCAGAAGGGTTATTGATTTCTCTGATATTGAGAACAGTATCAGTATTCTTCCAACCGGACAGTCTGGAAACCCGTTCAGCAAACATTATGAAGACCAGGCAGAGCTTTATATCAACGGAGAGTTCAGAAAAATGATGATGAACAAACAAGAAATTCAGGAGACTGCCGAATCAACATTGATTTTTACACCGAATAGATAATTCAAACTACCATATCCTCACCATTTAAATCTTTAATTCTTCCAAATTGAGGCGGAAACATAACGCCTTGACCTAGGTAAGGTTTGCATTTTTTCTTGTAATAAGGGCTTTAATGCGCTGTTAGCTAACGATATCGTTAATATTTTGATCATTTTCTGATAATTTTTTAGGATTCGTGATTATTAATAGTATTTTAGATTCAGCTAATTCATTTAATCAATAAACACCCTTAATACGACCGTTTAATATTATGTTACATTATTTTAGGGCTGCTTTAATGCCGATTTTGGTATTGAGTGGAATTTTGCTGTCCTATGGGCAGGATGAGGCTCAAATCGATTACTACAATTCCTTTGACAGCAATATTGGTATAGAAAATACTGGTCTATACCAGGGAGTCGTTTACACGGACAAGTACCGGACCATAAACGAGAACACCCAATTCTTCCAGACAAGAGAGTTTCAATCGGGAAGCGTTTGCTATGATGGGCAATGCTATTATGACCTGGATCTGAAATATGATGTTTATGAGGATGAGGTTTTGGTACGATTGGTTACCAGGGTAGGTGGAGGGACTCTCAAATTGTTCAAGAACTACATTGAAAGTTTTGAGATTGAGGGACATAGTTTTACAAAAATCCTTCCCGAAGATACGTCCACGCTCAATGCATATGGGTTTTACGAAGTTGCTTTGGAAAGTACGAGCTTTACGCTGTTTACGAAGTATACGAAAAGGAATTTTGATAGAAAGGATCGAAGGTCGGTTTATTATGAATTTTTAGATGGCCCTAGTGAAAATGTTTTGCTCTATGAAAACGCGTACTCCGTTATCAATTCCAAAAAGGACATAATCACCTTATTTCCTGACCTCAAGAGAGAAATAGACAAGTTTTACAATGTGGCAAGAGGGCTTCGTAAATCAGACCCTGATGGTTTCCGAATCAGCCTAATGAAACGTATCGAAATACTTCTATCCCAAAAAGCAAACCAATCAGAAAAATGAAAAAAGTTTTCGCAGCAGCCATACTTCTTGCAAGTATGCAATTTGTCGTGGCCCAAGAAATCCCCAAAATCTCTGTTTCATTTGCCAATGTCGAAGTGTCCCAAGCACTAGATGAAATTGAGCGCAGGACCAACTACAAATTTTATTATTTGGAATCTTGGGTGGAAGGAATTAGAGTTACAGGAAGTTATCAGAACGAGCAGGTAAGCCTTATTCTGGATGATTTGTTCAAAGACACTATCCTCAACTTCTATATCTCTAATGACAACAAGATTTTTCTTTTACAGAACAACCAAATCTATGACAGCCTACCGGATGACTTTTTTGGCAAAGAAGAGCAGATTGCGGAAGATGAACCCAGCTACGATGACCTTCAAGATTACGGACCACTTTTTGTTAACTCTGAGGAAGATGGAGTAAATAGAGGGCTTCAGGTTGTGAAGATTGGGAAAGAAAACCGAAATAATCGGAGAAGAACCTTTACGCTTCGCGGAAAAGTGGTCAATACTAGAAATGGACAGCCCATTCCCGATTTGGCCATATTAGTTCAAGGCAAGGATATTGGGACTTCGACCAATGCCAACGGAAACTATAGTTTGGAGTTACCGATAGGTGAGAATATTATCCAAACAAGGGGGCTCGGTATTCAAGATTCACGAACCAAGGTAATTTTGTACAATGACGGTACTTACAATTTTCAACTTAACGAAAGTGTGGAGGCTTTGGATGAGGTTGTCGTTCAAGGTAATATAGATCGTAACGTGGAGACTGCACTCACGGGGGTTACGCTGATCGAAGTCGAAAAAATTAAAAATATTCCATTGGTTCTTGGAGAAAGGGATATTTTGAAAGCGGCAATAACGCTGCCAGGTATTACCACAGCCGGAGAAGGTGCTGCTGGCTATAATGTGCGTGGAGGTAGAACGGATCAAAACCTGATTTTATTGGATAATGGTGTAATCTATAATCCTTCCCACTTCTTTGGGATATTCTCTGCGATCAACCCTTTTAGTACCGGTTCTGCCGAAATCTACAAAGGGAATATTCCAGCGGAGTTTGGAGGAAGACTTTCCTCGGTATTTGATATCACTACCAAAGATGGTAACACGGAAAAATTTTCTGGAGAGGCCTCAATAGGACCTGTTACAAGTAATGTGGTGTTGGAAACACCCATCGTCAAAGACAAATCAGCATTACTGGTAGGAGGAAGAGCCACTTATTCAGATTGGATCCTAAGGGCTTTGGATGATGAACAATTGAGCAATAGCACCGCTTCATTTTTTGATGTGGTGGCTAAATACAACCACACCATTAATGACAAAAATGAGATCAAAGCTACAGGATACTTTAGCCGTGACGAGTTTAGTATCACGTCAGATTCAATCTTCGACTATAGCAACAGATTGGTTTCTTTAAAATGGGACCATAAGTTCAGTGAAAAAACTACGGGTAGTCTTATCCTTTCCAACAGTGAATACAAATTTGGTATTGAATTCGATGGGGAATCCAATGATGATTTTGACTTGAGTTACAAAAACAACGAGACCGAATTCAAAATCAAGATGAAATATCTGCATAGCGACAAACATAAGTTTGATTACGGTATATCCAGCAAACTATATGTAGTAAACCCGGGGGATATTGTTCCCTTGGGCGCTGGTTCAGATGTCTCGTCACTCACTATTCCCGAGGAACGCGGGCTGGAATCTGCCGTATTTCTATCGGATAGTTACGAGGTCAACGACAAATTGCTGATTGATCTTGGGCTACGATATTCCTTCTTTGCCGCGCTTGGTGCCTCACAGCAACGTATTTATCAGGACAATGCGCCCAGAAACAATGGAACTTTGGTGGAAACACAGGATTTTGATAAAAATGAGGTAATTGAAACCTATGGTGGACCAGAATTAAGGCTGTCTGCTCGCTATTTCTTGGCTCCTGATTTCTCGGTCAAGGCAAGTTTGAACAATGCCTATCAATATATTCACACATTGTCCAACAACACCACGGTTTCACCAACAGACACGTGGAAACTGTCGGACCTAAATATTGAACCTCAAGAAGCGTATCAAGCTTCAGTGGGACTCTACAAAAATTTTGAGGGCAATAAGTTTGAGTTGAGCCTCGAAGGATATTACAAACAACAGAAGAACTTATTGGATTATAAAGTAGGCGCACAATTGTTGTTGAATGAGGCCATTGAGACTGAGGTTTTACAAGGAGATGGAAAAGCGTATGGTGTGGAGTTCTTGATCAAGAAAAATGAAGGGAAATTAAATGGATGGTTGGGATACACCTACTCAAGATCATTTGTAAAGTTGGATAGCGAATTCAACGAAGAACGTGTTAATAATGGTGAATTCTTCCCATCAAATTTTGACAAGCCACATGATATTAGCTTGGTGGCGAATTACAAGTTTACCCGCAGGTTCAGTGCTTCTGCCAACTTTGTTTATCAAACAGGAAGACCAGTGACCTTTCCAATCGGAAGTTTTGCCTTTAACAACTCAGAATTTGTGTTCTACAGCGACCGCAATAAGTTCCGTATTCCAGATTACTATAGACTGGACCTAAGTTTTAATATGGAAGGCAACCACAAGATAAAGAAGTTTGCTCATAGCTTTTGGAGTTTTTCAATCTATAATGTGTTGGGGAGAAATAATCCCTATTCTGTGTTTTTTGTAACCGAGGAAGGAGATATCAAGGCATATCAAAGCTCAATATTTGCAATTCCGGTGCCTACGATAACGTATAACTTTAGGTTTTAATAGGCCAAGAAAATGAAAAAGGGAATTAAACATACCTTGTTTTTGGCAGTGCTTGCGCTTTTCGTCAATGGTTGCATAGAACCATTTGAGGCTACGTTTACCGATTTTGAAAGTGCTATAGTTGTGGAAGGTACAATTACGAACCAGATGCAGCGACAACAAATATTTATAACACGGACTTTTGAGTTTGAAGATGATGGTCCTTTACCTGAAACAAATGCCAATGTCCGGGTAGTAGCAGGAAGTAACACCTACATTTTTGCCGAGGACACACCAGGAGTTTATGCATCAAACCAGGTTTTTGCTGCTCAACCAAACACGACATATCAATTACGTATTGAAACATCTGACGGTCGTACTTATAGTTCTTCTGAGACAACTTTACCACCAACTACCCAAATAGATAATTTGAGCGCAGAACGCATTACCAACGATGAAGGTATTAACGGCGTCGCAATTTTTGTAGATAGCTTTGACCCCTCTGCAAGCTCGGTAAATTACAGATATGAGTTCGAAGAAACCTTCAAAATAATTGCTCCCTTTTGGACACTTACCGATCTTGAAAAAGTACCGCCTGAAGAACAGACACAACTTTGTGAGGTTCGAACGATACCCGATGAAAGATCAGAACAGATATGTTTTGCAACCAATATCTCAAATAACATCATCCAAACAAGCACCGCAGATTTGGCTGAAGATAGGGTAGATGATTTTATGGTGAGGTTTGTTCCGAGTGACAATTACATTCTCTCTCATCGATATAGTATTTTGGTTCGTCAATTGGTCCAGTCCAATGAAGCATTTACCTTTTATGAAACTCTGAATGAGTTTTCTGGCAATGAAAGCCTATTTTCAGAAACCCAACCCGGTTTTTTAGAAGGTAATGTTGTTTCGGATTTGGACAGAAATGAAAAAGTACTAGGCTATTTTGAAGTGGTTTCGGTAAGTGAGCAGCGGATATTTTTTAACTATGATGACCTGTTTCCAGGCGAGGATTTACCACCTTATGTTGATCCCTGCACCATAAATGCACCACCATTGGTTTCTGGTTCGGTACCTCCAAGATGTGTTTTAAGTACTCAGGTGGAACTTGGTCTAGTGGGATATGTAGATACCAATGCAAATCCTGGGCAGGGCGAAGGGCCCTTTTTGGTGGTGTCCAATGTTTGTGGGGACTGTTCAGAAATAGGAAGTCCTGTACCTCCGGAATTTTGGATGGAAGATTAAATGAATTATAGAAATAATGATAAATTTTGAGATCAAATTGAAAAAGGGATTTTTTATCATAATAGGTGTTTTACTGTATGGCTGTATAGAACCTTTTGAAACAACTTTTATTGATTTTGAAAATGCCTTGGTAATTGAAGCGACTATTACCAATGAGCTCAAACAGCAAAAAATTGAACTTTCCCGGACTTATGAATTCGAAGTAGATGGTCCTACTCCTGAATCAAATGCAAATGTTAGCGTGCTGGATAATAGTGGGAACACCTATACTTTTCAAGACACGGGAAACGGAATCTACCTATCCAACCAGGCTTTCGCAGCTGAATCAGGGGTATCTTACGAACTCTCTATAACCACCCAGGGAGGAAGAAATTATAGATCCGATGCCGTTGAGTTTTCCCATGGAACTGGAATCGACCAAGTGTCGGCGGAACGAACAACCAATGACGATGGGGAAGATGGAATGGCAATCTTGGTGAATAGTTTCGACCCTACAGGCAATTCCCAAAACTATCGTTACGAATATGAGGAAACATATAGGGTTATTGCACCAGAGTGGAATCTGATTGCATTAATTGGAGATCCTGAACCAGATAGTGGATGTAATGTGGTTAAGATCCCAAATGAAACTAACGAACAAATATGCTATCCAACAGACATTTCGAATACCATAATTCTAACTTCAACTGATGATCTGGAAGAGGATAGGGTAAGTGATTTTCTGGTTCGATTTATTCCAAGGGATAATTATATTCTCTCTCATCGCTATAGTATTTTGGTCAGACAATATGTGCAATCGAATGAGGCATTTACTTTTTATGAAAGGCTGAATGAGTTATCAAGTTCCGAGAGTCTTTTTTCACAAATCCAACCTGGATTTTTACAGGGTAATGTGTTTTCCAATGATAATGAAGATGAGCGCGTGCTTGGTTTTTTTGACGTAAGCAGTGTTTCGGAGGAACGCATTTTTTTCAATTATAATGATTTTTACCCAGGGGAACCATTGCCACCCTACATTGAACCTTGCGATCCGAGTGCTCCTGTTATAGCCAACATGGGAGGCTGTGTTTTGCGTCCAATTTTGGAAATCGGAGCAGGGGTGTACGCAGGAGATAATGATTCGGAGGACCCTAACGAGGGACCTTATCTTATTGTCTCCAGGGTTTGTGGAGATTGCAGTGTTCTTGGGACCAGTGAGGTCCCGGATTTTTGGATTGAATGAGGAATGGATTTGAGAAATATGGAAAATTACTGATTCTTTTTGCAGCTTGGCCATTGACCAGTTGCATAGAACCTTTTGATACGGAGTTTATTGATTTTGAAGATGCATTTGTGGTCAATGCCACAATAACAGATGAAATGAAGCAACAGGAGATTAAATTGACAAGAACTTTCAGATTCCAGGATGATGGACCATCTGGAGAGTCCGGGGCATCAATTTCGGTTTCGGATAGCAACGGCAATACGTATGCTTTTGTGGAGACCGGTTCAGGAAATTATCGCTCCAACGTTGCTTTTGCCACTGTTCCGGATACCGACTACCAATTATTGATAACGTCCGCTACGGGAAGAAGATATAGCTCATCTTTGATGAGGCTACCTTCAGCCAACGACATCGATAGTCTTTATGCCCAACGCATCACAAATGACTTGGGTGAAGATGGAATGGGAATATTCGTAAATACCTCAAATCCTTCGGAAACAAATAATTTTTACAGTTATGAATATGAGGAAACCTATAAGGTAATTGCTCCTAGATGGATTCCAGAAGAACTTGAAGTAGTGGAAACTACTGAGCCTCCAAGTGTAATAATTGTTCCTCGTTCTTTGGATGAGCGTGTTTGTTACCCCACGAATATTTCAAATAATTTTATCCTTACGGACACAGAAGATCTGGAAATGGGCAGGATTTCCAATTTCATGATAAGATTTATAGCAAGTAATGACTTTATCCTTTCTTATAGATATACCATTTTGGTGAGACAATTTGCGCATAGTCCCGAAGCTTTTAATTTCTTGGAGACGTTGAACGAGTTTTCATCCAATGAAAGTCTCTTTTCGGAAACGCAACCAGGGTTTTTGGAGGGCAATATCGCATCAGTAGACAATCCTGACGAAAAAGTGTTGGGCTACTTTAATGTATCTGCTGTGGATGAAAGACGCATCTTTTTCAACTATGAAGATTTTTACCCAGGGGAGGCGTTACCCCCATATGTAAATCCATGCCGTGAAAATGCACCAATTATTGGCTTACTGGATCTTATCCGATGGGATTTAATAAAATATATCGAAGATAATAATGGTGAAATTCAGCCGGGGGGACCATATATTACAGTGCCGCAGGTCTGCGGGGACTGCACAATTTTGGGCCCTTCCGAAATTCCTGAGTTTTGGACAGAATAAATATGAATTATGAAAAAAACTAGAATTGTATTAACCATACTGTTGTTAAGTGCATTGGCCGGTTTTGGCCAGTTTTCCAATTTGGAAAGCGCAAGTTCTTTTGCCAATATGCCTAAAGAGCGCGTATACGTTCACCATAACGAATCTTTGCTTTTCTCCGGGGAATATCTTAGGTATAAGCTCTATTGCATCAATAAAAGCACAAAAGCAGCAAGTGATATAAGTAAAATTGGTTACGTGGCCCTCATTGATAAAGATGGGAAATCCGTTTTCACCCATAAGGTCAGGTTAAATGATGGGTCTGGATATGGCGACTTCTTTATTCCAACTTCGGTGCCAACAGGAAGTTACAAGTTATTGGGATATTCAGAATGGATGAAAAATTTTGAAGCATCCGGTTTTTTTCAAACAAATGTGCATGTCATCAACCCGTACCAAGGTACTTCGGAATCCTATTTGGAACCAAAAAGAGATTCTTTGCAAGAAGCTCAGGTAGCCCAAGCATTAGTTCAGGGTGTAAAAACTATCAATAATGATGTGGTTGAAAGTCCATTTTTGGATGTAAAATTGAACAACGCTGAGGTTGGAACTAGGGAAAAAGTGGTTGTTAGCGTTTCTTCGGCCAACTTGGTTGCGCAGCAGGGAGATTATGCCATTTCAGTGAGAAAGGTAGACTCATTCCCTTCACCAGAGAAGATTTCTTCCCTTTCGTTTTTTAACAACTATGTGGTCAAAGGGACCAATAGTGCAGGGTCAGGGTCCAAAATTGCACATTTGCCGGAGTTAAGGGGAGAGGTAATATCAGGAACTCTAATTGATAAAGATAGTAAGCAACCGGTTGCCGGACAGCGGGTTTCACTTTCTTTACCAGGGGATAGTTTTTTGTTGAAAGTGGCCACTTCGGATGCGAATGGACGTTTTAAGTTTATAACAGAACGGGAGTACGATAATGCCAATGCAGCGATACAGATACTTTCGGATGAGTGGGACAAGTATGAAATAAGCCTGGACACCCATCAACTTGCATCTATTGAGATGGATTATACAGAGTTCAAACTTTCCAAAAAAATGAGGGACTATATCCTGCAAAAAAGTATTCAAAACCAAATTGAGAATGCCTATAGGGAAATGCGATCAGATTCCATTCTACCCGCCCAACACTTGGCACCATATTATAGGGAGTTTTCTGCTAACTATCATTTGGACGATTACACCAGGTTCAATAGCATCCAGGAAACAATAGTAGAGGTTGTTGATCAAGTTTCCATTAGAAGGTCGAACAATGACGAGCGTGTTTTTGAAATTAGACCGGATGAGGGCTATACCAATCTTAGTCTGTTACCTATGGTTTTTGTCGATGGGCTTTTTCTAAAGCGTCATGAAGATTTCATGGATTACAGTGCAAAAAAAATAGAGAGCATCAGTTTTTCTAGGGATAAAGTAATGCTTGGCTCCCAGGTTTTTCAAGGAGTGTTGTTTTTTAAAACGATTGATGGCGGTTTCTATAATGAATTCTATGCACCGCACATTAAAAATGTGGAACTTTTTAAACCTCAACCTCAAAAAAATTACTTTAATCAGCGCTACACTGAAAGTAATAAACAAGACCGAACCCCAGACTTTAGAAATCAGTTGCTTTGGAACCCTAATCTCCATCTTTCCAATTTAAAAGAGGAAGTTGTTTTTTACACCTCCGATGTGGCGGGCGAGTACGAATTGGTGCTGGAGGGGTTTACATCAAATGGAAACCCAGTATCCGTCAAACGGCGGTTTATGGTTAAATAAGTCTATCATACTTTTTAGGCATAGTAAACTACTTTTCTATGCTTACAAAAGTGTATGGGAGCTCCGTATTTGGTGTTGAGGCCCAGACCATTGTTGTCGAAGTAAATGTTGACAAAGGAATTGGCTACCATCTTGTGGGCCTTCCTGATAATGCTGTCAAGGAAAGCAACTACCGAATTGCTGCTGCCCTTCAAAACAACGGTTTTAAAATCCCGGGAAGAAAAATAACTATCAACATGGCCCCGGCCGACCTGCGAAAAGAGGGTTCTGCCTATGATCTTACATTGGCATTGGGAATACTGGCAGCATCGGATCAAATCAAATCGGAAGATATTGAAAGGTATATTATTATGGGTGAGCTTTCCTTGGATGGAGGACTGCAGCCGATAAAAGGAGCGTTGCCCATAGCGATAAAAGCAAGGGAAGAGGGATTTAAAGGATTTATCCTTCCAAAAGAAAATGCGGAGGAAGCTGCTATTGTGGATAAACTTGAAGTGTACGGCGTCGAGAATATAAGTGAGGTGATAGGCTATTTTGACCGTGGAAAAGAACTACCTCAAACAAAGATTGACACAAAAACCCAATTTGATAAACGACTTGACTTCCCTGATTTGGACTTCGCCGACGTAAAGGGTCAGGAAAGTATAAAACGGGGTATGGAGATTGCCGCGGCCGGTGGTCACAATATTATCCTGATTGGCCCACCTGGTGCAGGAAAGACTATGCTTGCCAAAAGGTTACCTTCCATTTTACCATCCATGACTTTGGATGAAGCTTTGGAGACGACAAAAATCCATAGTGTTGTTGGAAAACTGAAGAATACGGGGTTAATGACCCAAAGACCTTTTCGAAGCCCTCATCATACCATAAGTAGTGCTGCCTTGGTAGGTGGTGGAAGCTATCCGCAACCTGGGGAGATCTCATTGTGTCACAACGGTGTTCTTTTTTTGGATGAATTGCCCGAATTCGAACGCAGGGTTCTCGAGGTTATGAGACAACCCATGGAAGATAGAGAGGTAACAATATCCAGAGCGAGATTTTCGGTAACATACCCTAGCAGTTTTATGCTGGTTGCCAGCATGAATCCAAGTCCTTCCGGCTATTTTAATGACCCGGACGCACCAATGACATCATCACCAGCGGACATGAAACGGTATATGGACAAAATTTCAGGACCTCTATTGGACAGGATTGATATCCACATAGAGGTTGCCCCAGTTCCTTTTGAGAAATTGACTGATGCCACGAGAGCAGAATCAAGTAATATGATCAGAAGGAGAGTGGTGGCAGCTAGAAATATCCAAACCAAGAGATTTTCAGCTCTTGAAAATGTGTATTACAACGCTCAAATGAATACTAAGCAAATAAGAAAATTTTGTGCTTTGAACAACGAATCCATGGATCTACTCGAAAAAGCCATGGTGCGACTGAACCTTTCTGCAAGAGCCTATGACCGCATATTAAAATTGGCTCGTACAATTGCCGATTTGGAAAACAGTGATGACATTACCAAAAACCATATATCGGAAGCCATACAGTACCGTAGTTTGGACCGTGAAGGCTGGTTAGGTTGAGATCTTACCGGTATAATCCTTGATTTTGAAAGTTCTGTGGAACCTCTTGAACAAAACCACTGCAAAGTAAAGGGTCAGGGGTTTGGCATTTAACTTTCGTTTGAATTTCGCGGATGATTTATTGAAATAGTCCGTAACACTGTAAATTTTGTTGACTCCCTCTTCATGCAGTAGCTCGTAACTTTTGTATCTCAAATAAGGAGCTAAATTTAATCCTCTATAAGGGGGATATGTATACATATTTAGCAAATAAGCCTCATCATCTTCCAAGCGGAATACTCTTTTCCTAAATGTTAGGTCATTGTTCTCTATGCACATAAATGCCGCTACTTCGCCATTGTTTTTGACACCGATGAACCTTAGGCCATTGCCCAATCTACTAATTCCGCTTTCTACATTGACAAACGACGTTTTTTTAAGATTTTTTACATCGTCAACAGACAGTACTTTGAATTCGAAATCACTTTCATTTCCTCTTATTTTAGGAGGTTCTATACCACCTATCCCTTCTTGAACCCAATAATATGGTCCAAGGTCTATCCCAAACCGGGCGAGAAAATTTCTACAAGTGAGCAGAAACAGCCCGTGCTTAAATTTTACAAATAACAGCCTTAGCTTATAGAGCTTGGTGTCTTCCTTGACCGTCATACTTTAACACATGGCCGTCCATATTCGGAAAGGCATTTTTGTAAGTTCATCTTTTCTCTAAATTCATGAGGGGACATAACCTCACGTTCGTTTGCTGCAGCGATGGTATGTATTCTTTTGATCAAATCAGGATTGGAAGCCAATTTTGTTCTCTTGGTATCGTACCAAATATTATCCTCGACACCTACTCGAACACCTCCACCTGTCGCGATTGCGATTGAATTCATCTTCAATTGCTCGCTTCCAATACCGGCCAAACTCCACAGGGAATTCTCGGGAAGATCATTCAGCATGACCCCAGCGTTCAGAAGATTCGCCTGCGCACAAGCTATGTTTCCTAAAAGCAAATTGAAATAAAAAGGAGGTTTAAGCAATCCTTTTTTATGTAAATACTTTGCGTAGTTGATCATACCTATATCAAATACCTCCAATTCAGGAACAATTCCTTGTTCCAGCATAATACTTGCCAAATCCTGAATCATTTTAGGGGAATTTGTGCTGGCTGTCGCGTTAAAGTTCAGTGAACTTAAGGTTAGACTGCCCATATCTGGCTTTAGCTTATCCTCCAAAAACAGCGGGTCAGCTCGCTGCTCAAGCTTGGAAAAGTTCCGCCCGCTCAACGATACGCAGATTACTAGGTCTGGGGCATATTTTCGTATCCCCTCGATTATCTGACCGTAAATTTCTTTTTTGTAGGTTGGGGTTCCATCAGCTTCATCCCTTGCATGCAAATGGACCATTGTGATACCTATTTCCGAAACTTCCAATACGTTTTCCACAATTTCTGGAACACTGACAGGAACATGAGGAGTCATTTCCTTTGTGGGAATCATACCTGTTGGTGTGAAATTGATAATTAGGTTTTCTGACATAACTTTTTGGTTTGGTAAAGGCGAAAGTAGAATGCAATGGGAGAGATGAAAATTATAATGGACAGACGCACAATTTATTGGATGAGTAACCTAATCGTCATAGTATCAAATCCGTACGATGAGATATCAACAATGATTGACAAGGTTAAAGCACCTTATTTAAGGGATTAATAATCAATGTGTTAAAAAAACCATCCAAAAACTTAAAATACTTGAAAAATTAAGTTAAATCTTACAATTAAACATTTCTAAAATAGCTTTGATTGTACATTTGCGGCCGTTTTTTACAGAATTGAGCTATGCAATGTGTGGAGTTGAACCCTGCCGGTAATTTTGACCCATGGGAACAAGAAATGATAGATGAGCTGCTTCATCAAGAAATAAAAGAGTCCCTAGGAGAACGTTTAGTTTTTGAAAACGAATCGGTTAAATTATGGGATATCCGACTCGAACCAGGTGAGCGTATTCCTTTTAGAAAGCACAATACCAATTACAATTGGGTGTGCGTTACAGGCGGGTTGGCTTTGACCCGTCATGGCAACGGTAAGATCAGCATGATCAAACTGGAACCTGGCGATACCGAATACTGGGAGTTTAAAGGAAAAGACTACACCAATGATCTAGAGAACATTGGTGATAGAACTATTGCCATAAATATTCTGGAATACAAGCAAACTGACATTGAGCAGTTATTGTATTCGAACTAGATTGCCTTGATGTTCGCTTTTAAACCGGCAATGATTCCAAGAATATTTTGTACGGTATCCTCCAAGTAGTACTTAACCGCCAAATGTGGTATGCGTATGGTGGTAAAACCATTTTTGAAGGAATGCATGGCTTCTTCTAGATCACTGATGGCCTGTTCGTGTGTAATCGTGTCATAATCCTTGTCTATTTCAATATTGAGCTTCACACGTGAAATGGCTATATCCACGGATTTTTTTCCATCCCACCATTCGAGCATAGGGTGTGCTCCTGCTTCCTTAAGGGCATAGAAGAGCTGTATCGCTTCTAGCGGAGTATTGTTATCTAGGATTATTTTTTTGATAAGTCGGGTATGTCGTTCGCAGAGTGCAACGCCCAAAGAGTCCATGGATGCGTTGTATTGCTCACGCCCGATACTTTTTTCACAATCTTTACAAGTCATGAGAATTAGGTCAAGTTTTGGTCAATAATATGATTTGGGACTATTATAACTTTCACTTTTTCGTAATCGTATAAATGTTCGATGTAAAACACCCTATTTTTAGACGAAATACATTTTTTTGGATGAAATGCACTATTTCTAACAAAACACTTTAATTTCAACCATGAAAAACACACATGCATGTTTAAAAAAATAGGGCCGGGGGTATTGGTCGCAGCAGCCTTTGTGGGACCGGGAACAATAACTATCTGTACCCTAGCGGGTGTAAACTTTGGATACACACTTATTTGGGCCGTTTTACTCTCTATTTTGGCAACAATTGTACTTCAGGAAATGGCTGGGAGAATAGGAGTGGTTTCACAGACTGGACTAGTGGATGTCATTAAGACCGAACTCAAGTCTCCATGGATAAGGAACATTGTTTTGGGCATTGTGCTTGCCGCCATCTTAGTTGGAAATGCTGCATATGAAGGTGGCAATATAGGTGGAGCCACATTGGGCTTACAGGGACTTTTTGGAGAAGGAACCTTTGAACCCTTTTATCCTTTGATCATTGGTGCTTTTGCTTTTCTATTGTTATGGTTGAGTAACTACAAAACCTTGGAAAAAGTTTTCGTCGGGCTCGTTGGCCTAATGGGGGTATGTTTTGTGCTTAGTGCCATTATTACCAAACCGTCGATAGGTGGAATATTGAAAGGAATGTTTGTCCCAAACTTACCAGAAGGAGGTCTACTTACCGTAATCGCTTTGGTCGGAACAACTGTTGTACCTTATAATCTGTTTCTACATGCTTCATTGACAAAGGAAAAATGGAATTCTGCCTCCGAACTAAAAGATGTAAAGTGGGATACCATAGTTTCCATTGCGTTGGGCGGGTTTGTGTCCATGGCAATATTGATAACCGCTTCAGCTGCTCCCGTTGCTAATGTGAACAACGTTTTGGACATGGCCATTGGACTTGAGCCCTTGTTCGGAAAAATGGCCCGTTACTTTTTAGGGATAGGTTTGTTGGCAGCGGGAATCACTTCTGCAATTACAGCTCCGTTGGCAGCAGCGTTCGTTGCAAGCAGTTGTTTCGGATGGGACAAAGGGATGCAAAACAAAAAGTTTAAACTGACATGGGCTATAGTCTTGGCATTGGGTGTGGCCTTTTTATCATTTGATATTAAACCTATTCAGATTATTCAATTTGCCCAGATCGCAAACGGCATCCTTTTACCCATAATGGCTATTTTATTGCTTTGGGTGGTCAACAAAAAGACGGTTATGGGGAAACATACCAATTCCATTGCCCAAAATACCTTTGGTTTTCTGATTGTCGGCTTTTCAATTTTCCTTGGAATGAAAAGTATTCTAAAAGTTATTGGATTGTTTTAGATGGAAGAATGGTATATTGATATCAACTGTGATGTGGGGGAAGGTGTTGGCAATGAATCCCAACTATTACCACTGATTAGCTCCTGTAATATTGCATGCGGCGGCCATGCTGGCGATGTTGAAACAATGGAGAAGGTGGTAAGACTTGCGCAAAAGAACAACGTAAAGATCGGTGCCCATCCTTCATACCCCGACAAGCTTAACTTTGGGAGACAAGTAATGTCGATTTCAGACGAGAACCTAAGACAAAGTATTGTTGAACAACTTAAGATATTTGATGAGGTGCTTAAAGGTGAAGGAGGAAATCTTCACCATATTAAGGCACATGGAGCCTTATATAATCAAACAGCAAAAGATAAAAACTTGGCAACGCTATATTTGGATGCCGTTGATTCCTATCGGGAAGACGCTTTTTTATACGTGCCCTTTGGTTCTATAATAACCAAATTGGCTGTTGAAAGGGGATTCAATATTATTTATGAAGCATTTGCGGATAGAAACTATAATATTGATTTAAGTCTGGTTTCCCGCCAATTGGACAATGCATTGATCAAGGAACCTGAACATGTGCTAAAACATATTATACCAATAATCAAGAAGGGGGAAGTTGTAACAATTTCCAATGAACGTGTGAAAATCAAGGCAGATACCCTGTGCATTCATGGAGATACTCCTTCGGCATTGCAAATATTGATGTATCTTTCCGAAGAATTACCCCACTGTGGGATACAGTTGAAGTGAAGAACTATTCCATTAACATTAAGCCCTTCGGAAAACAAGCTGTTCTTATTGAATGGCCAAAACAGGTCGATGAATCCATTTTGGAGGACATCCTTGATTTTTCCAATGCTTTTAAGAGTTTGAGCCTTCCAAATTGGGAAATGTCGGCGGCATACAATTCAGTCACCTTGGTAAACCATAATGGAGAATTGGACTTTGGTGAAACCCAGACACTGATTCAAGATTGTTATACCAAAAGAAAGACTTCGAAAACGAAAAACGGGCGTTATTTATGGCGTATTCCCGTTTGCTATGATGATGAGTTTGCATTGGATATGGAGGAAGTATGTAAATTTCTCAAAACCACCACTGAAAAACTGATTGACCTCCATACCGCAAGCCAATTCACTGTATATGGAATTGGTTTTTTACCTGGTTTCATGTACCTCGGTGGACTGCCTCAGGCATTGGAGATTCCGAGACGAAAGGAACCTCGATTGTCGGTGGACAAAGGTTCTGTGGGATTGGCAGGAAAGCAAACAGGAATTTATCCGCAAGATTCACCAGGGGGATGGAATATCATCGGGAGTTGCCCGATTCCTGTCTTCGATGCCAAGTTGGAGAACCCTTGCTTTGTTCAGGTGGGCGATAAAATCCAGTTTTATCAAATCTCAAGGGCGGAATATGATCTGCATAAAATAGAGACCGAAGTGGGCATTTATAAACTCGAAAAAATCCCATTGGATGCTTAAGGTCTTAAAATCCGGTTTTTTTCTTACCATCCAAGATCTAGGTCGGTTGAGCAACAGACATTTAGGTGTTCCCATTTCGGGTGTTCTTGACTCCATATCGGTAAAAATGGCCAATAAAATGTTGGGAAATGACTCTAATGACGCGGTATTGGAAATAACAATGACCGGCCCCACCTTACAGTTTGAAGATGCAACGCACATCTGTCTTTCGGGAGCTCAACTTTCCGCTACCTTGAACAACAAGCCCATCGACAATTATCAGGTCATAAAAGTTTCAGAGGGAGATATTCTATCCTATGGTAGACTTGAGAATGGTTTTCGAAATTATTTAGCGATCAAAGGAGGATTTACCACTCCCAAAGTGTTGGGGAGTCGATCACAATACTTTCCTGTTACTGAAAAGAAATGCATCAAGGATGGTGATGAAATACCTTTTGATGCGAACATCAGTTTTGAACCTCCAGTTTCCGAGGTGAAAATAAAAAGCCATTTCGACCAAGATTATCTCGAGGTTTATAGGGGCCCGGAATACGATATGCTATCCGACAGGCAGTTGGCTTCGCTTTTTTCAAAACCATTTACAGTATCAAAGGCCAATAACCGAATGGCCTATCAACTTTCAGAACTTATTGATGGCCATGATACTTCCATGTTGACTTCTGGAACGCTTCCGGGAACAGTGCAGTTTACTCCCGCGGGCAGGTTGATTATTTTAATGAAAGATGGTCAGACTACTGGGGGATACCCACGGATTTTACAACTCTCTGATGAAGCCATTTGTGTGTTGGCCCAGAAAAAATTTGGGGACTCCTTGAATTTCAAATTACTATAACCTTTTATAGACTTCGTTGAATGGAACGCGAAAACGGGGACCATACACTCCATGTTCTTCCCTTACACCGCAACCTATGACCATATTTATCTCTGAACTGGATGGCAGACCCAACGCTTTCTTAACACGTAGGGAATCATGACCCTCCATGGGACATGTGTCATATCCAATAGCGGCCATACTTACCATAAAATTTTGAGCGGCAAGTCCGGCGCTCTTATGGGCAACTATGCGCATGTCCGATTGTCTTACCTGCCTATAGGTGGGTTTAAACAGGCCCATTACTTGGAACATTACATATTTTAATATTCCCACCAAACCCAAAAAATCAAAATAAACCGTAGGCATGATTTTTTCATAATAATTGATGGCGAATTTTTCTGGAGTGGTGTAATCTTCCTTCGGCTTATCGCCAAATGAGGATTTTAAAAATTTAAGATTCGCATTTACCCTGTTTCTCCATAAATCTTTTCGAGCTACAACAACAACAATTTGTTGCGCGGTTTTCGCTGCCTTTTGACCCAAGCAAGCGGTTGTTAGTTTGCTTAGAATATCTTTTTGGGTAACATGGTAAAATTCCCAAAGTTGAAGATTACTGCTGGTAGGAGCCAAAACTGCATTTTCAATGCACTTTTTTACCTTTTCAGTATCCAATTCAACATCATTTTTAAAAATCCGGACAGAGCGTCGATAGTGTATCGCTTCGGTAACTTTTTTCTCCATAGGTTTAAAGATACCCAAACCAATTTGTCACTAAAATAATTTTTTGTACTATTGAAGCATGAATCAAAAGAATGTAATCAATAACGTGGTCATTATTGTTCCCTGGAGGGAATGATACAGACTTGCTATTGATTGAGAAGAGCCTGTATCGAACAAGATACAGGCTTTTTTTATGGGTATTGAAATAAATGAATATGGTATTTTAAAATGAGATAAGTATTTGAATTTCAGTTCAATACATAGATATATATGCAAATGGATTTAGAACCCCCAAAACTGTTAAAATTATTGGGTATTTGAAACATCTATCTTTGGATACTGAAGTAAATTCAATGGAATTTTAGATTTCAAGTAAAGTTATTAATGGAATTAAACAAACACAGCAAGAACGTTACCCAAAACCCTTCGCAACCGGCATCACAAGCCATGTTGTACGCCGCAGGTTTAAAGGAGGAGGATATGAAAAAGGCCCAAATAGCCATTGGAAGCACCGGTTATGATGGCAATCCTTGTAATATGCACCTAAACGTAATAGCGCAGGAAATAAAAAAGCATGTAAATAACACGGGACAAGTGGGTTTGACATTCGGTACTATTGGAGTATCTGATGGTATCTCGATGGGAACGCCGGGAATGAAATATTCATTGGCTTCCAGGGATATTATTGCAGATTCCATGGAAACTGTGATGAACGGAATGTCTTATGATGCATTGATTGGTGTCGTTGGATGTGACAAGAACATGCCCGGAGCTATTATAGCCATGCTAAGGCTTAATAGACCTTCTATTATGGTATACGGAGGTAGTGTTGCTTCGGGAAACTATAAAGGACGAAAGCTGAATATTGTATCTGCATTTGAAGCTTTGGGGCAGAAGATTGCCGGGGAAATCGATGAAGCCGAGTATAAGGAAATTATTAAGAGAGCAATTCCTGGAGCAGGTGCCTGTGGGGGAATGTATACGGCAAATACAATGGCTTCATCCATAGAATGTATGGGTATGGCCTTACCGTATAACTCATCTATTCCAGCGGTCAATCCCAACAAACTCTCAGAGGCGGAACGTACTGCACTGGCCATAAAGAATCTTTTGGAGCTCGATCTAAAACCAAAGGACATCGTTACCAAAAAGTCAATTGAAAATGCAATCACTTTGGTCAATGCCCTTGGTGGTTCTACGAATGCGGTATTGCATTATTTGGCCATCGCGTATGCTGCCGATATTGATTTTACCTTGGATGATTTTCAACGGATAAGTGATAGAACACCCCTTATTGGTGATTTAAAACCTTCAGGAAAATACCTCATGGAAGATGTCCACGGTATTGGTGGAACCCCCAAAATCATGAAATACTTGTTGGTGCAAGGCTTTTTGCACGGAGACTGTATGACGGTGACCGGTAAGACCTTGGCTGAAAACCTTGCGGATGTTGAAGCCATGGAATTTGAAGAGCAAGATTTGCTGTACAGCGTGGACAAGGCCTTAAAATCTTCAGGAAATCTACAGATCCTAAAAGGAAATTTGGCGGAAGAGGGCGCCGTAGCAAAAATATCAGGTAAAGAAGGTTTAACGTTTGAAGGTAAGGCCGTAGTGTACGATAGCGAACCTGAAGCCAATGAAGGAATATCCAAAGGCGAAGTGGAAAAAGGTGATGTAGTGGTGATTCGCTATGTGGGACCCAAAGGAGGTCCAGGAATGCCCGAAATGCTAAAACCTACATCCATGATTATGGGAGCTGGTTTGGGAAAATCTGTTGCGCTTATCACTGATGGCCGTTTTTCAGGTGGAACCCATGGTTTTGTGGTTGGTCACGTAACCCCAGAAGCCCAAGTAGGAGGGGCCATTGCCCTTGTTGAGACCGGTGATCTTATTACCATTAGTGCGTTGGACAATTCCATTACCTTGAACATTTCGGATGAGGAAATGGAAAGAAGAAGGACCAAATGGCAAGCTCCACCATTAAAATTTACCAAAGGAATATTGTACAAATACGCAAGATCTGTTGCATCAGCTTCAGAGGGATGCGTAACCGATAAATATTAAAAAATGTGATTTCTGTTGATGCAGGAATATTATCATCAAAGTTGACCTTATGAATACGGAAACTTTAAAAAAGAAAAAAAACAAAACAGCCAAAACCATTCGGATAAGTGGGGCCGAAGCCATAATACATTGTTTGCTGGCTGAAGGTGTGGATTTGATTTATGGATACCCCGGAGGAGCTATCATGCCGGTCTATGATGAACTTTATAAGTTCCAAGATAAATTGACACATATCCTTACTAGACACGAGCAAGGAGCCACCCATGCAGCCCAAGGATATGCCCGTGTTAACGGCAAAGTGGGCGTGGCCATGGCAACCTCTGGACCGGGAGCTACCAATTTGGTGACCGGTTTGGCCGATGCCCAAATTGATTCCACCCCAATGGTCTGTATCACCGGACAGGTGCCAAGACATTTATTGGGATCAGATGCTTTTCAAGAAACGGATATAGTTGGCATTTCCACTCCGGTTACCAAGTGGAACTATCAAATTACAAAGGCGAGTGAAATTCCGGAAATCATGGCCAAGGCATTCTACATTGCCAGATCAGGAAGACCAGGTCCGGTATTGGTTGATATTACAAAAAACGCCCAGTTTGATGAGTTCGATTTTGCATATGAAAAATGTACCGGGGTAAGAAGCTATAAGCCGGCACCTGAACCAGATATCAAAGCTATTGAAGCTGCGGCTGAATTGATAAACAGTGCGAAGAAACCTTATATCGTGTTTGGTCAAGGGATTATTTTAGGTGAGGCGGAAGCAGAGCTAAAAGATTTTGTTGAAAAGGCCGGAATCCCTGCGGCGTGGACTATTTTGGGGCTTTCCGCCATGGATACTGATCATCCTTTGAATGTGGGTATGGTTGGCATGCACGGAAACTATGGACCAAATGTGCTGACCAATGAGTGCGATGTGCTTATTGCAATAGGTATGCGCTTTGATGACAGGGTCACCGGTAATTTGGATACCTATGCCAAACAAGCCAAAGTGATTCATTTTGAAATTGACCCAGCGGAAGTCAATAAAAATGTAAAAGCGGACATTGCCGTGTTGGGCAACGCAAAACAGACATTGGACCTTTTACTTCCATTGATCAATAAAAATGAGCACAAGGAGTGGAGAGCTGAGTTTGATAAAAAATACAAGATTGAGTACGAGACGGTGATCCAAAAGGATTTGAAGCCTACCAAGGAGGGGCTGACCATGGGGGAAGTGATTGAGCAAATCAATATCGCTTCTGGTCATAAAGCTGTAATCGTAACCGATGTAGGACAACATCAAATGATTGCTTGCAGGTATGCAAAATTCAAACAATCAAAGAGCAACATCACCTCTGGAGGCCTTGGAACCATGGGATTTGCGCTTCCAGCCGCCATTGGTGCCAAAATGGGGGCTATGGATCGAGAGGTGGTTGCTATCATTGGTGATGGAGGCTATCAAATGACAATTCAGGAGTTGGGTGTTATTTTCCAACATAATGTTCCTGTGAAAATTGTGGTCCTTAACAATGACCACTTAGGTATGGTAAGACAATGGCAGGAACTTTTCTTTGAGAGTCGATATGCCTCAACCGTAATGACCAACCCGGATTTCGTAAAGATAGCCGAAGGATATCATATCAAATCGAGAAGGGTAGTGGAGCGTTCAGAATTAGAGGATGCTGTTTCTGAAATGATTGCTTCCAAAGATCCATATTTCTTGGAGGTTAGGGTTGAAAAAGAGGATAACGTTTTTCCAATGATTCCGTCCGGGGCATCTGTTTCTGATATTAGGCTCAAATAGAATGAATCAAGCCAGTATAGTAGATAAACCATCTATATATCCCGATTTGCTTGCCAAATCTGAGGAAATAGGGTTCAATATGCCTTCAGATGTGTATATCGGAACACTTTTGAAAACATTGGTCGCGTCAAAACCTAGGGGAAATTTCTTGGAGTTGGGGACAGGCATGGGATTATCACTGGCTTGGATATTGGAAGGTGCAGATGAAAATTCCAAGATTACAAGTATTGATAATGATATTGAGCTTATCCAGATAGCTAAAGATTTTTTTGGTCAAGAGGAGCGATTAAAACTGGTACATGTGGATGGAGAGGAATGGTTATCCACATATGACGGAAATCGGTTCGACCTGATTTTTGCTGATGCGTGGCCTGGTAAATACAGTTGTCTAGAACAGACTCTTGGATTGATCAAGCAAGGTGGATTCTACATCATTGATGATATGAAACACCAACCGAATTGGCCCGAAGGGCACCTAGACAATGTTTTTTCATTGATTGACAAATTGGAAGAAAGAACAGATTTAACAATTACAAAAATGGACTGGTCAACAGGTGTGGTTGTAGCGGTCAAAACAAAATAAGAATGGAAAATAAGTGGTATACCATTTCGGTTTACTCCGAGAATAACGTAGGGCTTCTCAATAGGATATCAGGAATATTCTTAAAGAGACACATTAATATAGAGAGTTTAAATGTTTCAAAATCAGAGATTGAGAACGTATCTAAATTTACCATTGTAGTTTTTACAACTGAGGACTGGGTTCGAAATATTGTCGGACAGGTTGAAAAGCAGATAGAAGTGATAAAAGCTTTCTATCATACTGACGATGAAACAATTTATCAAGAGTCGGCTTTGTTCAAAATAGCATCGGATTTATTGTTTGATGAAAGGCAGATTCAGAATATTATTAAAGAAAGCAATTCGCAAATCGTGACGGTGGCCCGAGACTTCTTTGTTTTGGCTAAAACGGGACGTCGCTATGAGATAGATGAGATGCACGATGCGCTTGAGCCTTATGGCATCATGCAATTTGTCAGATCCGGGCGTATTGCGGTTACAAAGGCAACCATGCCCATTACCGAAATCTTGGAAGAATTTCAAAATCAATAAAATAAATAGCACAAATCAAAAAGGAAAATGACAAATTATTTTAATACGCTGTCGCTTCGAGACCAACTGGAACAATTAGGAAAATGTAGGTTCATGGAAGCCAGTGAGTTCACCGATGGTGTAACCGCACTTAAAGGGAAAAAAATCGTAATTGTAGGTTGTGGCGCCCAAGGATTGAACCAAGGATTGAATATGAGGGATTCGGGCTTGGATATTTCCTATGCGCTTCGTGAAGCCGCTATTAAAGAACAAAGGCAATCCTTTAAGAATGCTAAGGAGAACAATTTTAACGTGGGCACCTACGAAGAATTGATTCCAACTGCGGATTTGGTGATCAACCTTACCCCCGACAAGCAGCATACCAACGTGGTGAGCACGGTGATGCCGCTTATGAAAAAAGGGGCCACGCTTTCATACTCCCACGGATTCAACATCGTGGAGGAAGGTATGCAAGTACGTGAGGATTTGACCGTAATTATGGTGGCACCAAAAAGCCCAGGTTCTGAGGTGCGGGAAGAATATAAAAGAGGGTTTGGGGTACCTACCTTGATTGCTGTGCACCCTGAAAATGACCCAGAAGGTAAAGGTTTGGCACAAGCTAAAGCCTATGCCGCAGGAACTGGCGGACATAAGGCCGGAGTATTGGAATCATCTTTTGTTGCCGAAGTGAAGTCTGACTTAATGGGTGAGCAAACTATCCTATGTGGTCTGCTACAAACCGGGTCTATTCTATGTTTTGATAAAATGGTGGAAAAGGGAATTGATGCGGGTTATGCCTCAAAATTAATTCAATACGGATGGGAAACCATCACCGAAGGACTGAAACATGGTGGAATCACCAACATGATGGATAGATTGTCCAACCCTGCTAAGATCAAAGCGTTCGAGTTGGCGGAAGAATTGAAAGAAATCATGCGTCCCTTGTTCCAAAAACACATGGACGATATCATGAGCGGTCATTTTTCCAAAACCATGATGGAAGATTGGGCCAATGGCGATAAAAATCTATTGGATTGGAGAGCAGCTACAGGCGAAACCGCTTTTGAGAAGACTCCAGCTGGAAGCGATGACATTTCAGAACAGGAATACTACGACAACGGCGTATTGATGGTGGCCCTTGTTAAATCTGGTGTAGAACTGGCTTATGAAACGATGACCGAATCTGGTATCATTGGTGAATCCGCCTACTACGAATCTTTGCACGAGACTCCTTTGATTGCGAACACGATTGCCAGAAAGAAGCTTTTTGAAATGAATCGTGTTATCTCTGATACCGCTGAGTACGGCTGCTATCTCTTTGACCATGCATGTAAGCCTTTGTTGACCGATTTTATGAAAACAGTGGATACAGACATCATCGGAAAGCAATACGGCGAAGGTGATGACAATGGTGTTGACAATGTAAAATTGATTGCAGTAAACAAAGCTTTACGTGAACATCCGGTTGAAGTTGTAGGAGCTAGATTGCGTGAGTCCATGACTGCAATGAAGCCTATAGTATAGCACATTTAAACCACGCTGATACCATCTATATGAAAGGAACAGCGACAACATATTTTCCGGATATAGCGGATATTTATAAAGCTGCGCAGACTATTAAACTAGTAGCCGACCAAACACCTTTGCAGCAAAGTATCCGCTATTCCAAAAAATACGACGCCAATATTCTGCTCAAACGGGAGGACTTGCACCGGGTGCGTAGTTACAAGATTCGTGGTGCATTCAACAAAATAAGCTACCTTTCCAAAAAGGAACTACAAAATGGTGTGGTTTGCGCAAGTGCAGGTAACCATGCCCAAGGTGTTGCTTTCGCTTGTAACCATTTGGAAGTAAAAGGAACCATTTACATGCCCGTGGTGACACCCAAGCAAAAAATTGACCAGACCAAAATGTTTGGAGGGGACTGGGTTGAAGTTGTACTGGAAGGCGATACCTTTGACGATTCCCAAAAAGCTGCACAGTCCTATTGCGAAAAGAAGAACAAGACCTTCGTACACCCGTTTGATGACCCAAAGACTATCGAAGGGCAGGCCACCATCGGTTTGGAGTTGCTTAACCAATCTGAAAAACCGATAGATTATATTTTTGTTGCTGTTGGAGGTGGGGGACTGGCTGCGGGACTCTGCGGCACCTTTGAGGCTTTATCACCAAAAACCAAAATCATAGGTATCGAACCTGCAGGAGCACCTTCCATGAAGACTTCCATTGAAAAGGGAGAATTGGTAGAGCTTGATCAAATTGATAAGTTCATAGACGGTGCAGCGGTTCAAAAAGTTGGACGATATACCCTTCCCATTTGCAAAGAGCATCTGTATAAAATGGAAACCGTTCCTGAAGGCAAGGTCTGCCAAACCATTTTAGAATTGTACAATCGGGATGCTATCGTTGTAGAGCCGGCAGGGGCACTTACAATTACCGCATTGGATGATTTTAAAGATGAAATAAAGGGAAAAAACGTGGTCTGTGTGGTAAGTGGAAGTAATAATGACATTACCCGCACTGCAGAAATAAAGGAACGTGCTCTACTTTATGGAAACCTAAAACACTATTTTATTGTACGATTTCCGCAGCGCCCTGGAGCTTTAAAGGAATTTGTGGCCAATATCTTAGGACCTGATGATGACATTACCCATTTTGAATACTCCAAGAAATCAAGCAGGGAAAATGCTCCTGCCGTTGTGGGTATTGAGCTAAAATCTTCAGAAGATTTGGAACCATTGATTCAACGGATGAAATCCAACAATTTTTTCGGGGATTATCTAAATGATAAACCGGATCTCTTTCAATATTTGGTATAAGGCCCTTCTAATTGGCCTTGTTTGAATACTTGGCAATCACTGCACCATATCCTACCAAAAGGGCAAAAGCTGCCGCTACACATATGTATGATATGTTCACACTGGACAAATCAATGATCAATCCTTGGATGGGGTTCATAATTCCAATAGCGATAATGGCCATAATCAATCCGGAAGCCCCGACTTTAGCTTCTTGTTCAGATAACCCTTCAAGTCCAAGGCCATAAATGGTTGGAAAAAGTAAACCTGCACAACCGCTCATTACTATCAACATATATCCACCAAAATTGCCAGGAAATACTATAGCTATTATGGCAGCAAGGGTTGCAATACTTGCCAAAAGGGCCAGAAGCTTTGAGGGTTTTATGAATTTCATCAACCATGTGCACACAAAACGCATGATAGCAAATACAATGACCCCGTAGAACAGGATATCGCCAGCATCTCCCGTACTGATAAAAGTTCCATCGGGTAACTTGTAATTTTCCTTTAAATATGGAATTGTAAAGGCAAATGTTCCAAATTGAGCGCACATTGCAGCAAAGAGCGCCATTACAGATAAAACATATCTTTTCTTTTTTAAGATGCGTTTGTAAATGGCAAAAAAGCCATCCTTGAGTTCATTTTCACTGGCTTGAAAACGTGGCATTTTGTTAAGCAGAAAAATAACAAAAAAGACTGCAGCTACTATGGCAATATAAATGTATGGCTTTGCAAGTATGGCCAATTCCTGGGTTTGTAAATCTACAAGCTCTTGGGTGCTTAATTTTGCCTTTTCAGCGTCGTCACTTAAATTTTTTAAAATAAAGTTGGTGGCGATGAAGGTGCCGGTTAGCTGACCGATCGGATTAAACGATTGCGCTAGGTTTAATCTACGGACCGAGGTTTTCTGATCTCCCATAGCTATGATATATGGGTTTGCGGCAGTTTCCAAAAACGAAAGGCCTGCAGCTAGGGTAAACAAAGCGGTCAAGAAAAACCAATATTCCTGTTTAACACTGGCTGGAAAGAAAAGGAAGGATCCGGCCGCAAACAAAAATATCCCAAGCAGAAGGGTGGTTTTATAGCTTGTTTTTTTGACGAGTAAGGCAGCTGGAATGGCCCACACAAAGTAAGATCCATAAAAAGCTGATTGCACCAACGAGGCTTGAAAAGTGGACATATCCTTGAATATATCCTTGAAGGCCGCAATTAACGGCTCTGTCATATTGTTGGGTACACCCCAAGCAAAAAATAAAACAGTAACTAAAATAAACGGTAAGATGGGGGTGTTGGACAAAATGCCCAGCTGTTGTTTTTGCATAAGGGAATTGTTTGGTTGGATTTGATTGGTTTAAGCCAAAAAGTAATAAAAATAAACGATGGGGCATAGTTTCCGAAAGAAGAAAAACAGATTGATGGTTTGGCGTTAAATATCTCCTATTCTGTACTTCATTCATTCTATCTAAAATTTGGTAAATCAAACCATTTGCCCAATAGGAACTCGAGACATATTGTCTTAGAAAAAGAGGCTATGATCTTAACAATTTCACGTTTATTTCTGATAAAGGTTCTACTAAAACGTTTGAGTAGGCAAACCTTTGTAAATAAAGGTTTTTTCAGTCTTTTTTGTGTTAGCTTTGTGCTGTATTTGGCCATGCCGGATGAATAACAACCCAAAACAAAAGGGCTATGCAGACACAGATAGCAATACCAGAAGAATTTCAGATTAAGGAGCAAATCCATCAAAAAACCTATTTGGTAAATGGGGATTTAAAGGAATGGAATGGAAAAAACTCGGAGGTCATCTCCACAATATCCACTACGGAGGAATATGCACATACCATACTAGGTAGTATCCCGGATATGGGCGAGACCGAGGCAATGGAAGCTTTAGATGCCGCAACCAATGCCTACAATAGAGGACAGGGGGTATGGCCTACGATGAAGGTGAAGGACCGCATCGAGTGTATGGAGTCTTTCGTAAAAAAAATGGAGGAGAAGCGCGAGGAAGTAGTAAAACTGCTGATGTGGGAAATTGGAAAATCCCTGCCAGATTCCAGAAAAGAGTTTGACCGAACGGTAGAATACATTTATGATACCATTGAGGATTATAAGCAGCTGGACCGCAATTCTGCCAAGTTTCAAAAACATGATGGGGTATATGCCCATATCCGCCGGGGACCTTTAGGAGTGGTATTATGTTTGGGGCCATACAACTATCCCTTAAACGAGACCTTTGCATTGTTGATCCCTGCACTTATCATAGGAAACACCGCAATTTTTAAACCCGCGAAACATGGCGTGTTGTTGATAACACCGCTTTTGGAAGCGTTTCAAAGCAGTTTTCCTAAAGGAGTGGTCAACATTTTGTTCGGTAGGGGAAGGGCAGTGGCCGCACCAATCATGAAAACTGGAAAGGTTGATGTGCTTGCCTTGATAGGTAACAGTAAATCGGCCAATGCATTGCAGGATCAACATCCAAAAAGTAACCGTCTTAGACTTGTCTTGGGATTGGAAGCTAAAAACCCGGCGATTATTTTACCGGACGCTGATTTGGATTTGACCATTAAGGAATGTATTGCGGGAACCTTGTCTTTTAATGGACAGCGTTGTACAGCCTTGAAAGTAATCTATGTACATGATGATGTGAAGGAAGAGTTTTTAAAACGATTTTCCGCAGCTGTAGATGCATTGGAACTGGGCAATCCATGGGACAAAGGTGCGCAGCTGACTCCACTTCCAGAGCCGGGAAAACCGGCTTATATTCAAGAATTATTGGATGATGCCAAGAAGAAAGGAGCCAAGGTTCAGAACAAAAAAGGAGGAAAATTGTCTGAAAATTATATATGGCCTGCAGTTTTATATCCCGTCTCCAAAGATATGCGGGTATATGAGGAGGAGCAGTTCGGCCCGATAATTCCTGTGGTATCCTTTAAGGATATCGAAGAACCCTTGGATGATATGGCAGCTTCCAACTATGGGCAACAAGTGAGTTTGTTTGGGAAGGATGTTTATACCTTGTCACCATTGATTGATACCTTGGCTAATTTGGTATGTCGTGTGAATTTGAACAGCTCTTGCCAACGAGGGCCGGACGTATATCCTTTCACCGGACGAAAAGACTCCGCACAATCTACGTTAAGTGTGCATGATGCTTTACGTTCGTTTTCCATTCGGACATTTGTTGCATTCAAGGACAATGACCTAAACAATGAGACCATTGAGCAGCTACTGGAAGCTAAGGTCAGCAACTTTTTGAGCACGGATTATATTTTATAGCGGTTATCTATAGGTTCTAAACTTTCAACAGATTATAACAAAAGGCCACAGGAATTTCCCGCGGCCTTTTTAGATAAGACTAATTCTAATTATGCAAAGCTAGTCTTCGCTTGATGGAGTAGACCGCGTGTAAGAGAAAGCTCCTCCAGGATTTTCTTTTCCTGCGTCCCATTTTGTAAATGTCAAGGTCAGGTAGATATCATCATCTACTAACCATAGTCCAAGTTTTTTTCCAACCAATGCACTCATATCTACATCACTATTCACTTCAACTTCATCTTCAACACTTGATATGATGGTAAAGTCATCAGCTACAAGAAGAACATCTGAGTTATTCTCTAAACTGGTAATTATGGATACTAGGTTTCGGAAACTATGGAAATGTTCCGGATTCCCCAGAGAACCATATAGTTGGTAGCTGTCCCAAGAACTATTTGGGTTGTTTGCTCCGGTATCATCCAATAAGGTCCATAACACTCCTTTTGTTCCTCCGGTTGGGTTGATTTCGGTAATATCTTTAAATGAGATGGATATGTCATTAGTGAAATCAGCGGCCAAATCAGATGCTTCACCGTCACTGTGGGTGGCATCTGTGCCAAAATTATTTTGCCACCATGTATAATTGTATATGGGACCAGCATCTTGACGTGTGAAAGTTACATTATCGGTAAGATAATCTTGATTTTCATCCGAACTCCAAGGGGCATAGGTTTCCTTGCTAAATTCTATTTCTTCGCCATCCCAAACAATTCCTGAAATGCCATCACAGTTATTATCGATTTCGTCTCCTGGAATTTCATCTTCACCTATATTGATATTGGCATCTGTGTCATCACAATCGGTGCTGTCGATTACGTAACCATTGTTGAGGTCAGAGCAATCCTCCAATTCTATTGAAACCTGGGGATCACCATAACCATCACCGTCGCTATCCTGATATACCGTCATACCTGGGAAGATTGTGTCATCGTTATCATCACAATCAAGATTGTTCCGGACATAACCATCCGGAAGTGGACATGCAACCTGGGTAATTGTTGCTCCGGGATCTCCAAAACCATCTTGATCCTTGTCTTCATAAAAGATGTCTTGTATCCCAGGGTTGACATCTGCATCCTCATCATCACAATCTTCGTTGTTGGTTATAAAACCATCAGGAACAGTAGCACCAACACATAGTACCCTAACTTCTCCAGGGTTTCCGAAACCATCTTGATCAGCATCTTCATAATAGCTTGTTTTATCACAAATAGGTGTCACTGCCGCATCCGTGTCATCAGGATCGGAACCATCAGTAACATATGAGGCAGGTTGGACACATTCGCTTACCGAGATGCTTCTGTCTCCATAGCCATCACCATCACCATCGTAATAATAAAAATTGGTAGCGCATTCGGCGTTTTCGTCATCATTGCACGAGCCAAAAAGCAAGAAAGACGCAAATACAATTAAATGGAATGCAATTTTAGAATTTTTCATAAAGTTTTGTTTTTTGAGTTCGATTGCCAAAAAACCTGATCGTTAGCTATCATTGATTTAACAGGACTTATTTGGGCAACCTTAAGAGATTATTTGAATTCTTGCGAAACTATAGTTCCGTTTGCCTTCCGTCCCACATCAATTGATGGATAGTAGATATGAATTGATAGGTAAAACCAAGAGTCGAAGCTCTAAGGACAGGTATCCTTTTGAGCCTGATGATTGAAACTGTGAAGAAAAAAACTCCGTGGGGATATACGGAGTTTTGCACTAGAATTTAATTTGCTTTGAGCTTAAAATATCTTGTTCTCGGACCAAAGCATGTGGATTATCTTTTTTGGTTGGGTAACGGAGTTAGATATGTTTGAATAACGGCTCGTATCTTAAAGTTAAAGGTTTGCGGCCAGCCAATCCCCAACTTCACTGGTTTTGTAAGCTTTTCCGCCTTCCGCCAAATCTTCGGTGACTACACCCTCAGCAAGAGATTTGTTTACAACGTCTCTGATCGCCTCAGCTTCGTCCTTTAAATCAAAGTCTTCGAACAACATGGCTGCGGAAAGAATGGTTGCCAAAGGATTGGCAATGTCCTTTCCTGCCGCTTGGGGATATGATCCGTGAATAGGCTCATACAAGGAAACTTTGTTTCCAAGAGAGGAAGAGGGCATTAATCCCATTGATCCAGAGATCACGGAGGCCTCATCCGTTAAGATATCTCCAAAAAGGTTAGCTGTGATGATGATATCGTAGCCTTTTGGCCATTGAATCAAACGCATGGCCACGGCATCCACAAATTCATAGGATACCTCTACATCGGGATACTCTTTTTCCATAGCCTGCACGGTTTCACGCCATAGACGTGAAGCTTCCAGAACGTTGGCTTTGTCAACGCAACATAGTTTTTTGCCTCTTTTCAGTGCCATTTCAAAACCTTTTCTTGCCAAACGCTCAATTTCGAAACGCTGGTAGGTCATGGTGTCAAATGCAGTATCGCCCTCGTCTTTTCTTCCACGTTCTCCAAAGTAAACACCACCGGTGAGCTCGCGAAGTATGATCAGGTCGGTTCCTTCTATGCGCTCACGCTTTAAAGGTGATTTATCAATCAAAGATGGAAAAGTGAAGGTTGGACGAACATTTGCAAAAAGGCCAAGTTTTTGACGCATCTTTAACAAACCTTGCTCAGGACGCACCTTGGCCGAAGGGTCGTTGTCGAATCGCGGATGACCAATAGCACCGAACAGTACTGCATCTGCATTGGCACAGATCTCGTGCGTTTCATCAGGATAGGGTTCTCCAACGGCATCAATAGCGGCTGCACCTGTCAGTGCTGGTGTCCAATTGATTTCATGGTCAAATTTTTTGGCTATTGCATCGGATACTTTAACTGCCTGATCAATTACCTCAGGCCCAATTCCATCTCCGGCTAGAAGAGCTATGTTTAATTTCATTATTTTCTGGTCAATTATCGATTATTATCTGTTCTAAGTTAGTTTGAGTGAAACGTAAAAAAGGCAATTGCTAATTGTTCACTGTTTATTGTTCATTGTCCATTGTCCAATTGTTCACTGTGCCTAGACAAGATTCAGCATTTTTTCCGTTGCTTTTATGGCAGATACCGTTTGGTCTGAATCCAGACCTCGCGTGGTAAAATCCTTATCCTTGGTCTGCCAGGTTATAATAGTTTCGCAAAGCGCGTCCGAGTTACTGCCCGGAGGAATACGTACTGCATAGTCCACTAATTTGGGAAGTTCCATTTTTTCTTTTTGATAGACTTTTCGCAAAGCATTTATAAATGCATCAAACTGTCCATCACCTTGCGCATTTTCTTCATAGGACTTTCCATCTATTTCGATGGAAAGAGTAGTGGAGGGCTTTAAACCTTTGGAATGTGTAAGCACATACGATTTTACAAAAACCCGCTGCTGGTGCAGTTCGCTGTTGAGCACATCGGAAATGATGTAGGGGAGGTCTTCTTTGGTGACCCGCTCTTTCTTATCACCTAGTTCGATTATGCGTTCAGTTACTTTTTTTAGCTCTTCATCGTTCAAGGTGAGCCCCAACTCTTGAAGGTTCTTTTGGATGTTGGCCTTACCCGAAGTTTTACCAAGTGCATATTTGCGTTTTCTACCGAATCTCTCAGGTAGTAAATCATTAAAGTAAAGATTCTTTTTACTATCTCCATCTGCATGTATGCCAGCTGTTTGAGTAAATACATTGTCACCAACTATTGGTTTGTTCACCGGAATTCCAAAACCGGTAAAAGCAGAGACCAATTTGCTCACTTTAAATAGAGATGATTCCTTGACGCCAATTGAAATATCTGGCATAAAATCGTTCACCACGGCGACCACGCTTGCGAGAGGAGCATTTCCCGCACGTTCTCCCATTCCGTTGACGGTCAAATGCAATCCTCGGACCCCTGCTTTGAGTGCTTCCATTACGTTGGCTACACTTAAATCGTAGTCGTTATGCCCATGGAAATCAAAATGGGTGTCAGGATAGCGTTCTATAATTTGACGCAAAAACTCAAAAGTTTCCTGATGTGTAAGAACACCTAGGGTATCCGGAAGCAAAACACGTTTTATGGGTAAGTTGACAAGAAAATCCAAGTATTGGAACACGTATTCAGGCGAATTTCGCATGCCATTGCTCCAATCTTCCAAATAGACATTGGTATCGATACCCAATTCGCCCGCTTTCGACACAACGGTTTCAATGTCCTTAAAATGTTGCTCCGGCTTTTTCTTGAGCTGATGGGTCAAATGGTTCAATGAGCCCTTGGTCAAGAGATTTTGCACTTTGGCACCTGCCTGTTGCATCCATTCAAGGGAAACACCACCATCTACAAAAGTCAATACCTCCACTTTGGATAGAAAACCTTCGATTTTGGCCCAATCGGTTATATTTTTTACGGCTTCAAACTCTCCGTCCGACACTCGTGCCGAAGCAATTTCTATGCGGTCTACCTTGAGTTCTTCCAACAATAATTTAGCTAGGGTGAGCTTTTCCGAAGCGGAGAAAGACACCCCAGAGGTCTGTTCACCATCCCGAAGGGTGGTATCCATGATTTCAACAGTCCTTTTTTTCATTTTCAAGTGCTAGACCTATCTATTCTATTGCGCTTTATAGAGGAGTATTCTGCGCGAATTCCTGAATATTGTTTTTGATGTTCAACAGGAAATCAATATCATCAAACCCATTGAGCATATTTTGTTTTTTATAATCGTTTATGGCAAAACTTTCGCTTTCATCGGATTCCAAAATGGTTATCGTCTGTTCAGGAAGGTTTACCTCCAATTCCGTATTTGGATTGCTCTCAATATTCTTAAATATTTTATCCAAAAACTCTGGACTCACCTGAACTGGAAGTACACCAATATTCAGGCAGTTGTTTCTGAAGATATCCGCAAAAAAGCTGGACACCACGCAACGGAAGCCATAATCATAAACGGCCCATGCAGCGTGCTCTCGGGAAGAGCCAGAACCAAAATTTTTCCCACCTACAAGTATTTTTCCACTATAGATCGGGTTGTTCAGTACAAAGTGTTCTTTTGGTGTATTGTCCGGGTTAAATCTCCAGTCCCTAAAAAGATTATCGCCAAAACCTTTACGCTCCGTCGCTTTTAAGAATCGAGCTGGGATTATCTGGTCGGTATCCACATTTTCGATGGGTAATGGAACCGAAGAACTTTTTAATATGTTGAATTTATCGTAAGCCATTTTTTCAATTGTCGTTATCTATTGTCAGTTGTCAGATATCAGTTATCAGATTGCTGAGCTCTGAATTCTGATATCTTTTATATTTAGTTTATGCGGTTTCTAGTTCCATTAATTCCCTTGGGTCCGTTACTTTGCCTGTTACAGCGGCCGCAGCGGCTACCAACGGACTTGCCAAAAGCGTTCTGGCACCTGGTCCTTGTCTTCCCTCAAAGTTTCTGTTTGACGTACTCACGGCATACTTCCCGGCGGGAATTTTATCATCGTTCATGGCCAGACATGCTGAACACCCTGGCTCTCTCAACTCAAAACCAGCATTGTGCAAAACATCCAAAATGCCTTCATCCTTAATTGCTTCCTCAACACGATGTGATCCGGGAACAAGCCAAGCGGTAACATTATCTGCCTTTTTTCTTCCTCGCACTATCGATGCAAATGCCCTGAAATCTTCTATTCTACCATTGGTACAACTGCCTAAGAAAACAAAATCAATAGGTTTTCCGATCATGGCATCACCTTCATTGAACGCCATGTACTCCAACGATTTTTTATAAGTGGCTGCACCGCCTTCAACGGCCTCGGCCTGTGGAATGTCGTTTTTGATTCCCATACCCATTCCTGGATTGGTTCCATAGGTAATCATGGGCTCTATTTCGGAAGCATCAAAAGTGATTTCCTTGTCAAAACTGGCATCGTCTTCAGAATACAACGTTTGCCAATATTCCATGGCTTTGTCCCATTCAGCGCCTTTTGGCGCATACTCCCTTCCTTTGATGTAATCAAAAGTTTTTTCATCCGGAGCGATCATTCCTCCACGTGCTCCCATCTCAATGCTAAGGTTACACACGGTCATACGACCTTCCATGGACATGTTTCTGAAGACTTCACCTGCATATTCCACAAAATATCCGGTAGCTCCTGATGTGGTCAATTTTGATATGATAAAAAGAGCAACATCTTTTGGCGTAACAGCATTGTTGAGTTTACCATCAACATTGATGCGCATACTTTTTGGTTTAGGTTGCATGATGCATTGTGTTGAGAGCACCATTTCGACCTCACTGGTACCTATTCCGAAGGCAATTGCTCCGAAAGCCCCGTGTGTAGAAGTATGGGAGTCCCCACAAACAATAGTGGCACCAGGAACCGTAATTCCGTTCTCTGGACCTATTACGTGAACTATTCCATTTTTCTCATGCCCAAGTCCCCAGTACGGTATATTATGGGCTTTCGAATTTTCCTCGAGTGCCTTCAATTGGTTGGCGGATAGTTTGTCTTTGACCGGCAAGTGCTGGTTTCTTGTTGGGGTATTGTGGTCGGCGGTTGCAAAAGTACGTTCAGGATAAAGCACTTTGATACCTCTGTTCTTCAAACCTAGAAAAGCCACGGGACTAGTGACCTCGTGGACCAAATGCCTATCTATAAAAAGTACGTCGGGACCATTTTCTATGTGCTGTACCACATGTGAATCCCAAACCTTATCAAATAGTGTCTTACTCATAACTGCATTCAATAATTTATAAGCTGGTAAATTTAAAATATGAAAAAAAAATGATACTTATTTCGGGACGAAAATTACGATGTTCAACCTAGGTTTTGGTTGAAAAGGCACTTCAAATTTTCATGTTTTGGTATTTAAAACAAAAAATGGAACTAATGTTAGCAATACTTGTTTCAAGTTGTTTCCGGACAGCTTTTTTTGAAAGGTAAACCTGATTCCCGAACCATATTTACGGCTTAAACGAAAAATTGTCTATGGTTTGTTATAAAATTGCTCATTATCTGTGGATTGCATCATGAAATTTAACACGCTTACCGCTATTTTAACATTGCTGTAACGCTATGGCAACAATGCGCTGCCTACTTTAGGGGGAACGACCTAAAGTTTATTCATTAACTCATCAAAAACGAACAAATGAAAAAAAGTTACTCGGCCTTTTCGGCCATGATTCTAATTGCAGTCTTTTTTATTTCCTACAGCTCAGTTGCCCAATTGAGTTTCTTACCACGTGGTAGCCAAATGGCAAAAGTCTCACAGCGAATTGGAAATACCGATGTTACCATTATTTATTCTCGACCAAGTGTAAATGATAGGGAGGTCTGGGGTGCTCTGGTACCTTATGGCATGAACAATCTTGGGTTTGGCACCGCCAGCGAATCGCCTTGGAGAGCGGGAGCCAACGAAAACACAATTTTTAAGACAACGCACGACCTTACTGTAGGTGGAAAGTCATTACCAGCGGGCAAGTATGGCTTGCACATGATAGTGAACGAAGACAATACGGCCACTGTTATTTTTTCCAAGAACCATACGGCATGGGGAAGCTATTTTTATGAGCCTGGGGATGATGTGGTCCGAGTGGACGTGGAAACCAAGGAAGTACCGCATGTAGAGCAGTTGACCTTCAACTTCGATAATGTTGATGCAACATCCGCAGTTGCTTCATTGAGCTGGGAGAAAAAACAAATCCCATTTAAGGTAGAAGCGGATGTAACCAATAATGTTCTAGCGGAAATACGTAAACAGTTGCAAACTACGCCTGGATTCAGTAGACAAAGTTGGGAGCAAGCTGCAAACTATGCCCAAAATAACGGTGGGGATTTGGACGAAGCCCTTGGTTGGGTTGATGCAGCTATTGCCGGACAGTTTTTTAGTCAAAAAACATTCAATAATTTGAGCATCAAATCCCAGATATTGGCCAAGCAGGGCAAAACAGCTGAAGCCGAAGCCCTGATGGAAGAAGCATTGCCACTTGGAACCGTTTTTCAGGTACATGGCTATGGGAGACAACTTATTGGACAAGGAAAGAATGATGAAGCGTTGGAGATCTTCAAATGGAATGCCAAAAACCACAAAGGTACATGGCCCGTACATTATGGTCTAGCCAGAGGATATTCTGCGTTAGGGGATAACAAATCCACCGTTAAGCATTTAAAGATCGCTTTGGAAAACGCGCCTGCCCAACCCAATAAGGATAGAGTAGCTGCCAATTTGGCCAAAGCAGAAAAAGGAGAGGGAATCAACTAGATTTTTCTACATAATCCTATGTAAAAATGCCCGGTGAGAACTGGGCATTTTAACTTATATAATTCCAGATATTCGATTGTTTCATCATCCTTGAATAAGCTGTTAGAATGGATGCATTTTCGCTCTTTTCAAGTGTAGGGTCATCCTTTAGCAGTTCAATGGCGTAATACCGGGCTGATTTCAAAATCTGATTGTCCTTAACAATATCAGCAATCCTCAAATTAAGCAATCCGCTTTGCTGAGTGCCCATTAAATCCCCAGGACCGCGTAATTTCAAGTCCACTTCCGCTATTTCAAATCCGTCATTGGTCCGAACCATGGTCTGCAGTCGTGTTTTGGCGTCTTCCGATAGTTTATGACTGGTCATTAAAACACAAAAGCTTTGCTCGGCACCCCTTCCGACCCTGCCCCGCAACTGATGTAATTGTGAAAGTCCAAACCGCTCAGCGCTCTCTATGATCATTACAGAGGCGTTCGGAACGTTTACACCAACTTCTATAACCGTTGTTGCGACCATAATTTGGGTTTCGCCTTTTACAAAACGTTCCATTTCATAGTCCTTGTCTGCAGGTTTCATCTTTCCGTGGACAATGGAGATTTGGTAGTCGGGCATTGGAAAATCCCGGACAATACTTTCATATCCATCCATCAAATCCTTATAATCCAAGGCTTCGGATTCTTTGATCAAGGGATAAACAACATATATCTGCCTTCCTTTTTTGATTTCATCTTTGATAAATTGAAAAACCTTTAATCTATTGCTGTCAAATCGATGTACGGTTTTAATAGGTTTACGACCGGGAGGAAGTTCATCAATTACTGAGATGTCGAGATCTCCGTAGAGACTCATGGCCAATGTCCGTGGAATAGGAGTGGCTGTCATAACCAAGATATGGGGAGGAATTTCATTTTTATGCCATAGTTTGGAACGTTGGGCCACCCCAAAACGATGTTGCTCATCAACAATGGCCAAACCAAGGTTTTTAAACTGCACCTTATCCTCGAGCACCGCATGGGTTCCTACAAGAATATTCAAATTGCCGTTTTCCAATTGATTGTGCAATAGCGTTCGTTCCGATTTTTTTGTAGAACCTGTCAACAGGGCGATTTTCACTTCCATTTTACCCAACAGTTCCTTTAAACCATTGTAGTGTTGCTGGGCCAATATCTCAGTGGGAGCCATTAAACAACTCTGAAATCCGTTGTCAATCGCCAATAGCATGCACATGAGGGCTACAATGGTCTTCCCGGAACCGACATCGCCCTGCAGCAAGCGGTTCATTTGGGCATTACTGCCCATATCTTTGCGGATTTCTTTAATGACCTTCTTCTGCGCGTTGGTCAACTCAAAGGGAAGGTGTTCAGTAAAAAAGGAATTGAAATTAACCCCTACTTGGTCAAAGGGAAGTCCTTTTATCTTCTTTTTTCGGAGCATTTTTTTGGAAATCAGCTGCAACTGAACAAAGAATAACTCTTCAAATTTTAATCGAAATTGAGCCTTGGCCAATAATTCCTGATTTTTTGGAAAATGAATGTTGAATAAAGCATCACTTTTGGAAATCAATCGCAATTCGTCAAGAATGCTCGGAGACAAGGATTCAGGAAATTGGCCTTTGCACCCCAAGAACAACTGCTGCACCATCTTACTGATAACCCTATTGGTAATGCCTTTAGCAATCAATTTTTCTGTGGAAGGATAAATAGGCTGCATAGCAATCTTTAATCCTTGTTGATGCTCCGACAACAATTCCATTTCAGGATGGGGCATGGAGAATGTACTGCCATAACGGGCTGTTCTGCCAAACACCACGTAGGGTTCGTTCAGCTTTAAATTTTCCCGGATCCATTTATGGCCACGGAACCAAACCAACTCCATTTTTCCGGTTTCGTCAATGAAGGTTGCTACCAAACGTTTGCCTCGCTTTTGCTCAACGGTTTTAATATGGATGATTTTACCTACTACCTGAACATCGGCCCCACTGGGTTGCAATTGGTTGATTTTATAATATTGGGTTTTGTCCAAATATCGGTTGGGAAACAGATGCAGTAAATCCCGATAGGTTTCTATGCCCAATTCCGTACGAAGTGTTTCAGCCCGGTTGGGACCAACACCTTTAAGATAGGGAATAGGAGTTTGTAGAAAATTGGGATTCATCAAACTAAAATATGTAATTTGGAAGGACTTTTGATACATCCCCGATATGAAGGTTGCCCCCACATTTATTTTTTTTCTTTTTACGCTATTCTTAGGCGCTCAAATTCAGGATAAAGTGGATTTTGAAAGCGCTGAGGTTTATGTGGAACTTGTTCCGGTCGAGAAGAAGATTTCGGGTACTGTCAAGTATGAATTTAATGTGCTAAAAGATGTGGATTCCATCTTTTTAGATGCCAGGAACATGGATTTTTCCTCTGTTTTGGTCGATTTAAAGAAAGTTAAATACCAAAATGATGGGAAGCGAATATCTATCAACAAGAAATTTAGAAAAGGGAACACCCATTCTGTAGTGCTTACCTATGAAGCCACCCCAAAACAAACCATCTATTTTTTGGGATGGGAGGATAAAAATCCTTCCAACAACCAAGTATGGACACAGGGACAGGGTAAATACACAAGCCATTGGTTGCCAAGTTTCGACGATATGAATGAAAAGGTGGAATTTGACTTGAATATTTCCTATCCTTTGAAAGACAACGTCATTGCAAATGGCAAACGAACTGAAATTGTCAGTGATCATAAGGGAGGGGCCGTGTGGAAATTTGACATGGAAAAGCCGATGAGCAGTTATTTATTGGGGTTTGCCATTGGAAACTACAAAGCTTTTGAGGTGAACTCACAGTCTGGAATCCCGATAGAATTATATTATGAACCCAAGGATAGTCTAAAAGTAGAACCCACCTACCGCTATTCAAAAGAAATGTTTGATTTCTTGGAAAACGAAATCGGAGTACCCTATCCATGGCAGAACTATAAACAAATACCGGTCCAGGATTTTCTCTATGCAGGAATGGAAAACACGGGCACCACCATTTTCTCAAACACTTTTGTGGTCGATTCCACGGCCTTTATGGATAAGAACTACGTTAATGTAAATGCCCATGAAATGGCGCACCAATGGTTTGGGAATCTTGTTACCGAACAGAGTGGGAAGCATCACTGGTTACACGAAGGCTTTGCCACTTATTACGCCTATTTGGCTGAAAAAGACATTTTTGGGGACGACTATTTCTACTGGCACCTATTGGGAACCGCAAGGGCTTTGGACAATTTTTCAGGGGAAGGGAACGGTGAGGCTTTGACGGACTCCGGTGCAGGAAGTCTAACGTTTTATGAGAAAGGAGCTTGGGCCTTGGTGATGTTGAGAGAAAGAGTAGGAGGTGCCAATTTTAAGGAAGGGATAAAAAATTACCTGAATAACTATGCTTATGGGAATGTGACGATTGCTGATTTTATGTGGGAAATGGAAAAAGCTTCCGGGATGAAGTTACAGGATTATGAGGAAGCATGGCTACAAGAATCTGAATTTCCATTTAAAGCTGTAAAGGAATTTTTAATTAAAAAAAGTCCTTCAATAAAAACCTATTTCGAAATCCGGAATGCAATCAATCTAAAAAAAGAATCCGCAGAAAACATTCTGGAAAAGAAATGGGATCAACTTGATGCGGAAGAGTTAAAATATGAATTGCTATTGGATTATGGTGCGGACTTATCCCCAAGCTTTCTAAAACAAGTATTGCAACATGAAGGTCTCAAGGTACGACAGGCCGTAGCGCTTTCCTTGAAGAAAACAACAGCAGAGATTCAAGTTGAGGTAGAAAGCCTTTTGGATGATAAGAGTTATAAAACCATCGAATCTGCTCTCTTTCGGTTGTGGACGGATTTCCCTGAAAGACAAGCCCATTATTTGGATGGTACCTCGAAGATCATTGGATTGCCCAATAAAAACGTACGACTTTTATGGCTCACTCTTGCTTTGGTTACACCCGAGTACCGTACTGCAGATAAATCAAAGTATTTCAAGGAATTGACGGGATACACAGGCTCTGAACATCATTTTGAGGTGCGCTTATTGACGTTTCAGTACCTTAAAGGTATTGGTGCATTTAGTGATGAAGCCGTAAAAAACTTGGTCAATGCATGTAACCATCACGTTTGGCATTTTAAAAAATCATGTCGAAAAATGCTCAAGGAATTTTTAAAAGGAGAAGGCAACAAAGAAAGGTTGAGGGGAATATACCCGACCTTAACCTTGACGGAGCAAAAATATATTGACAAAACCTTGGGCAAATGAGGGCATTGGTAATTTCTGGAGGCGGTAGTAAGGGAGCTTTTGCCGGTGGAGTGGCGCAATTCCTAATTCAAGAAGCACAGCACGAATATGATCTGTTTGTGGGCACGTCGACAGGGAGCTTGCTTATTTCCCACTTGGCCTTGAACAAACTGGACAAGATCAAAGAGATATACTCTTCCGTCAATCAAAGCAGTATCTTCAACAATTGTCCGTTCATCATTAAAAAGAAACATGGGGTAGAGGTCATTGCCATAAATCACTGGAATGTGGTCAAAAACTTTATCCGGGGGAAGAAAACCTTTGGGGAAAGTGAAAATCTGCGAAAGCTTATCCGAAGATCTATTACCCCGAAAGAGTTTGAAGAACTCAAACAGGGTCAAACCGATGTAGTGGTGACGGTTTCCAATCTTTCACTGAATCAAGTAGAATATAAATCCATCAACGATTGTACCTATGATGAGTTTTGCGATTGGATTTGGATCTCATCCAATTACACCCCTTTTATGAGTTTGGCGAAACGTAATGGATGCGAGTATGCCGATGGTGGATTGGGAAGTCTTGTGCCCATAGAAGAAGCGGTTAGGCGAGGAGCTACGGAAGTGGACGTTGTGGTGCTTCATACCGAGGTGAACTACCTCAACCGAATGCCTGCACGGAACCCATTTGAGTTAATGACAACCATTTTCAGCTTTATGCTGGACCGGATTGAAAATCAAAATATCCGAATTGGAAAATTGGTGGCCAATCAGAAAGATGCCATCATTAATTTTTACTACACTCCTACAGTCCTTACCACAAATTCATTGATTTTCAACAAAGAGCGCATGACGCTTTGGTGGAAAAGAGGGTATTTATATGCCAAAAATAAAAATGAGGAAACAAGTCCTATAGACCCGGATCACATGGAATAGGAATTACCAAAGTTCACTTACCTCCTTTTTGACAAATGCCAAAGCGGTTGCCGAAGGAGATTGTTTTTCCATGGTTTGGTTAAGAATGTCTTCCCTTAACTTATCCGGCGAATCCGTTTCACTCATACCAGCTGAACGGATAATTTGAATGGTAGCATTTTTAGCAGCTTTTATGATGTTCCAACATTCATCGGACATATAAATTTGTTGAGAAAGATTGTGCTCAAACTCAGTTTCAATTTGCTTGATGAGCAGATTTTCATAGTCACTTTTACCTTTTCCTTTTGGAGCAACACGCACAACCAAACTGTTTATGGAAATACGCTCTAGAAAGAGCACCATTCTTTCATAGGCCTGTAATCGAATCGGTAGGGTATCCTTTTGCGAATCTTTATGCAATAAGAACCGTCTTCTACCATCTTCATTTCTGGTATGTAATCTGAAAAAATAAAATGCAACAGCTCCGGTTACAACAGCTGGCAATAGGAAGCCGAAAAGTTGAAAGATATCATCTCCGCTCATAGGATAGTTTGTTTTTGGATTTTATAGAAACAAGAACGGATGAAAAGGTTAAAAAGTATTCCCAATCTTAACATCACTGTTTTTTAGGTTTATTTCCCATGACAATGGTCAAAACACCCCCGTTTTTAATGTCATTGTGGGTAAAGAACAAACCGCTGAGTTCTCGCCCATTCAAGCTTGCCGATTGTACATATTTGTTTTCCGGAGCGTTGTTGCCCACTTCGATACTAAAGACCTTTCCGTTCTCCAGGGGAATCTCAACATGATCGAATAAAGGCCTTCCAATGACATACTCCGGCTTTCCTGGACTTACTTGATAAAACCCAATAGCATTTAGAATATACCAAGCAGACATCTGTCCGCAATCTTCGTTGCCGATAATACCATTAGGTTTGGTCGTATAAAATTCCTTCAGAATTTGGTCTACAAGTTCCTGTGTCTTCCAAGGCTGGCCCGCATAGGTATACATATAAGCGATATGATGACTTGGTTCGTTACCATGGGCATATTGTCCAATTAAACCGGTAATATCGCTACTTGCATTTTCTCCTTCGATTTCCGAAGAGGTTGAAAATAGGCTGTCCATTTTGACCGTAAAAGGCTCATAACCGCCATAGAGTTGCGCAAAACCCTCTATATCGTGTGGTACAAACCAGCTCCATTGCCAGGCATTGCCCTCAATGTAATCTGAGTGGTCATGATCCGAGTATTTTGGATTGAAAGGAGTCCTCCAGGTTCCATCAGCATTTTTTCCTCGCATAAAACCTGTTTCCGCATCAAAATATTGACGGTATGCCAAAGCTCTATGCTGAAATTGCTCTGTTATGGAATCTTTACCGGCAAATGATGCTATTCGAGATATACACCAATCGTAATAGGCGTTTTCAAGGCCATACGAAACCGAACCTGTAATCTTGTCCGAAGGAATGTGGGAACCTTCATTGATATATTTGTTGTGCTCGGACATTACCCTTTTTTTCCTAGGCTCGGCTTCATCAGCAATCAATTCTGGAATGTAGGAACTACTGGTAATGGAGGCTTCCAAAGCCAAATATGGGTCAATCCCAGGTAATCCCTTGGCCATGGCATCGGCAATATTGGCCACAGCCGGATATCCAACCATTGTGCCCGTATAGTTTGAAGCCAAAGGCCATTTGGGCAATAACCCGCCTTGCTCATATTTTGATAGCAAGTTGTTCACATAGGCAACGGATTTTGGCTCGTCAATAATTGTCATCAATGGGTGAAGTGCTCTAAACGTATCCCAAAGTGAATAGACCGTGTAGTTGGTCTCGTCTGTTTTGGCTTGATGAATTTTCTTGTCAATCCCTCGGTATCTCCCATCAACATCTTGATATAGCATTGGGGCTATCATACTATGGTAAAGCGATGTGTAAAACAAGGTGAGCACTTCTTCATCATCAGTTTTGACCTTAATTCGACCCAACTCTTTCTCCCATTTTTCTTTCGCTTTTGCAACCACAGCGTCAAAATCCCAATGCGGGATTTCGGTTTTCAGGTTCTTTTCTGCACCCGCATGATCCACTGATGATATTCCGACTTTTAGCTGTAGGGATTCGTTATTTTTTATAGATGGAAAACTCAGACGTGTATGTATGTTGGTTCCCTTGTGCAATGCTGTCCCCGAATTTGTTGCGGCACTATCCACTACTATCTCTTCAATAGTGAAAGGATTGGAGAATTTCGCATAGAAATAAACCTTGTGGTCATAGGCCCATCCCTGAGAATGCTTTAAACCCCTTATGGTACTATCATTGACGATTTCAAGTTCATTGGCAATATTGCTATGCCCCCAAGTCCGTTGTAAAATATGTCCAATATCAAACAGTAAGTTCTTTTTTTCGGATGCACCATAGTTATATTGATGCATGCCGGCTCTTTCGGTTGCCGTCAACTGCGCTTCCACATCATAATTGTCAAATTTCACAGCATACAGGCCGACTTCAGCATGCTCATTTTCCTTTTTGAAGGTGGCAATTGGTTTTTCGTTCCTATTTCCAGTAAAGGGAAGTACCAATACATCACCCATATCCCCAATTCCAGTCCCACTCAAATGAGTGTGCGAAAAACCATAAATGGTACTGTCGCTATAATGGTAGCCACTTGAAGCATCCCATCCATTTAATCGGGTATCAGGACTTAATTGAACCATACCATGGGGTAGAACTGCCCCTGGAAAAGTATGGCCGTGAAATCCAGTACCAATAAAAGGATCTACGTAACCTAGGGCGTCAATCTGTTTTTGAGGAGCATTTTTTTCTTGTGAGCAGGATAAAACGAATAGTGATACAATGCTAACAAAGAGAAATCTTGTGATTGGAGCGACCATGAAATCTTAATTTACCTTGAAAAGAAAATCAAGTTAAGGTAAGAGATTTCTTTTTAAGATTTAAATCGACCAATAACTGGAGAATGCCAACCAATATGTTATTGTTTTGCTAGCGCGGCCAAATCAATATCTTCTGAATAGTTGTAGTATCCCATTAACATTCCATCAGGATTTATGACAAGGGTTTTCGGGGTTCTATTCATTTTGAATTTTCTATGGAAATTTCCACCGTTGGGAATTATATGAAAATGGGAATTATCAATAGTAAAAATTCGATTCGCCCTCTCAGAATCCCATCCAATTATATCAAAAGCTTCTACTTGATGACCAACTTGCTCAAAAGCTTCTATTTTTTGATCTAATTCTTCTATTTCATGGGCTTTGAACATATGGTCTTCGGGGTGCCCTTCAAATCGAATTATTATCCATTTTCCATTTAAGTTTTTGGAATCCATCGTCACTCCCTTGGTTGTAGTGAACGCGAACTCGGGAAATTCTTCACCAGTCGCGGTCCTACCAATAGTTGTAGGCCTGCCACCCATAACCTTATTGGGGTTGAACCAATATTTTACAACTTTGCCATATTTGTCAAATTCATTCTCAACATAAACGTTTGGCTTGTTCCGTAACAAGTGGTTAAGCTCTTTTTGACTCAACCTTTTTCCGGTCAATAGGCTATAAGCATTATCAGAACTGATTGGAGTTCCTCCAACGACCGTTATATTTCGGGTTTTGGAAATTAATTCCGCTTGCCCAAAAGATATTGTACAAGCGATAAATGCTATTATTGAAAAAATGGACCTCATTCGAGCCATACCTTAGATCATAGCCCTTTAGTTAAGCGTTCCTTAGCTCTGTTGTAAAAACCTTTATGGTCAGGTTGCATCTTTATAACGATACCTTCCTTAAAATTCCCATCCTTAACAGAAACACGCAATGCATCCGCTGGAACTTGTAATGTACTGATCAATTCCTTGGAAACTGATGCAGTCTGATCTAAGGTAACCCCAAATTCCCCGGTAATGTTCAATCCTTCGATTTCCGTTTTAAGTGAAGGATTGGCGATGATGACTTTCGCAACATTGGCCAACCACACTTTACCAGTTTCAGTAAGTTCTGAAGAGGTATCAGATGCAAATAAATTCGTGAGACTATTCGATATCACAATAGCTCCATCGCTAACATCCGCATTGGCGTTTTCTCCCAGCGTCTGTTTAACTTTTCCCAGCAGCACGATTGTTGTGGAATCGTTGGAAGCAATCATTTCATTCAAAACACTCAATTGTTTTTCCTTCCTTTCGAGGGCTGCCAAGGTTTTGTTTACATTTTCGCTGTTCTTTTTGGAAAGCTCTGAAAAACTGCTCAGATTTTTAAGTAAGGTGGCGTTGGCATCACGTAAACCAACATTTTCAATCTCCAAAGTTTCCGCTTTGGCCTGACTGGACACGACCTCCCGTTTTTTTTCTGCAAGCTGCTGCTCAACATCGTGAATGTTGGTCTTTAATTCTTCAATCTCAGCAATCAGTTCACTTTTCTTCTGTGCGACACCTATTGTTGTAAGTAATAAACACAAGATAAAGGGTAATAGTTTTTTCATAAGTAAGTACTATTTGGTTCGATAATTTACGCATCAAAATTAGGATGTTTTTTCGGAAGTTATTTTTCCACCCAAATAAACACAATCATAAAGCTCTTGCATCGACCTAAATGGGACTTTATTTTTTTTATATCCATACACCGCTTCGAGATCACTGCTCAAATAGTCGTCATCCACATTTACCTGGACATCGTTCATGGTAAACTGACATGGGTGTTCGTACCCTGCGGCATGCGTGATTTCCAAAAACTCCTTTCGGAAGGTCTTAAAGTATTGGGCCAAACGGTCCGATTTTAAGGGAACATTGATTCCTCTTTGCAACCATTTACTTTGTGTAGCCACACCAGCTGGACAACGGTTTGTATGACATACCTGCGCCTGAATACACCCGATGCTCATCATGGCCTCTCTAGCCACATTGATACAATCCACTCCCATGGCAAAGGCCATAGCAGCTTTGGCCGGAAAGCCTAATTTCCCACTGCCTATAAAAACGATGCGTTCCGCTAGCCCTTTATCTTGAAAAATCTTATAAACGGAAGAAAAGCCGTAGACCCATGGCAGGGAAACGTGATCTGCAAAACTTGGTGGAGCAGCGCCTGTTCCACCTTCACCTCCATCTACCGTAATAAAATCTGGACCCTTCCCGGATTTTTTCATTAAATCGGCCAGTTCTTCCCATTGTTCCAATTTCCCAATAGCGGCTTTGATTCCAACCGGAAGTCCGGTTTCACCGGCAATGTCCTCGATGAGCTGTAAAAGTTCTGGAATGGAGCCAAAAGCCTTGTGGGTGGAAGGGGAGAGCACATCTTTACCGACTTCAACGCCCCTGATTTCTGCAATTTCAGGGGAAATCTTAGCCCCTGGAAGTACACCGCCTTTGCCAGGTTTTGCACCTTGGGAAAGTTTGATTTCAATAGCTTTGACGCAAGGGTTTTCATCCACCAAAATCTTCATTTTTTCCATTGAAAAATTACCTTCCCGAGATCGAACACCAAAATATCCAGTTCCGAAGTGAAAGATAACATCACCTCCACTTTTATGATAGGGAGATAGGCCGCCCTCTCCAGTGTTGTGATAGGCCTGGCTTTTTTGAACCCCTTTGTTCATGGACTCCACGGCTGCGGCCGATAAAGACCCAAAGCTCATTGCGGACACATTGATGACCGAGGCAGGCCGATATGGCTTTTTTCGTTTATTGTAAGCTCCGATCACCTTGGCGCATGGAAGAAAGTATGGGTTTTCATTGTTCGGATGGTTTGTGGGCGTCTGATACCCGATCATAGCGTTCTTGACAAAAATGTGCTGGTGCGCATAGATGTCACGATCAGTTCCAAAACCTTCATAATTGTTCTCCTTTTTGGCAGAGGCATAGATCCAACCCCTTTCAATGCGATTGAATGGAAGTTCTTCTCGATTGTTGGCCACGAAATATTGACGCATTTCTGGACCAATACTTTCCAACCAATACCTAAGATGCCCTATAATCGGAAAATTATGGCTGATGGTATGGGATTTTTGAAAGAATATATCCCGAATAGCCACAAATAGTAGGAATACCAGCAGCCAGACCCACCAAGGAATCGAGCCCAAAAAATCCAATATCATTTCCATCTTACATATTCAAATAGTCTATGGTGAGCTCTGTCATGGCTTTAACACCCAACAGTAGTCCGCTATCATCAATTTTAAAGTCTGGAGTATGGTGCGGAAAGGATTCCGTATTTCCAGGAGTCATTCCGCCCAAGAAGAAATATAGACCTGGAACTTTCTCTTGAAAGTAACTAAAATCTTCAGCTCCGGTTATTGCTTTATGGACCACAACATTCTCCTTACCTGCAACCCTTTCAAGGGTAGGAACCATTTTTGGGGTCAACTCAAGATCGTTGAAGGTAATAGAGGTGGAACTCTTGATATCGATGGTGGCTTCACCTCCATATGCTTTGGCAATGGCCGGCACCATTTCTTCCATGCGCTTATTGATATGTTTTTGCATATCATAATCCAATGTTCGAATTGTACCGATCATTTCGGCGCTTTCGGGGATAATATTGAAACGTACACCACTTGTAATTTTGCCTACAGAGATTACCGCTGCCTCATTGGTCAATTCTGTTTCCCTACTGATAATGGTCTGCAATCCGTCAACGACTTTGGCACTTATTAGAATAGGATCCACACCGCCCCAAGGTTGTGAACCGTGTGTTTGTTTTCCTTTTACATTAATTACGAAGCGCTGTGCGGCGGCCATACTACCTCCAGGCTTGTACTTGATGGTCCCTATGGGAGTTTGCGAATTGATATGTAGACCAAAGATGGCGTCCACATCTGGGTTACTGAGCACTCCTTCTTTTACCATCAATAGGGCACCACCTTCTTCACCTGGGGGTGGTCCTTCTTCAGCGGGTTGAAAGATGAACTTTACCGTTCCTTTTATCTTGTCCTTATTTTTGGTAAGTACTTCTGCTACACCCATTAGAATTGCTGTATGCGTGTCGTGTCCGCAGGCATGCATTACACCAACTTCCTTACCTAAAAACGTTGATTTTACCTCAGATCTATAAGGAAGGTCGTTACGTTCGGTAACGGGAAGCGCATCAATATCGGCCCGAAGCGCAACTACTTTTCCTGGTTGATTTCCTTTTAACAGCCCTATAACACCCGTATGTGCGATTCCTGTTTGTACCTCTATTCCAAGAGATTTTAGATGTTTGGCAATCTTTTCGGCGGTTTTGAACTCTCGATTGCTTAGTTCAGGGTTTTGATGAATGTCCCGTCGCCATTCGATTACCTTGTTTTCAACAGCAGCATAATCTTTTTCTAAATTGGGACCTTGGGCCCAAACGGATAGGCTCGCTAGCAGGAATGTGAATGTTAGAGTTTTGTACATATGAGTTTTGAGTTTAGAATTTTATCAATTGGTAACCTTCATCCTGCAAATGGACCAAGGCTGTCATGGCAGACAGTGAAAGCTGGACCCCTTCAATAAGGTCAGATCTGTCAATCCCATGATAGGTCGCAGATTGCCCACAGATAATTACAGGAACATCAATTTGCAATAAAGATTTGATAAGTGCGGTGTTCGGATTGTCCTTTCCATACCTATCATTATAAGCCTTGTTGGAAATGACATCTTTGGAGGCACCTCCATGCACCACCAAAGCCACCTTTAATTGTTTGGCAGGAACACCACTTTGGGCATGCATGTTCAAAAAACGTGCTGCAGTCTCTATCAAAGGGTTTCTGCTATCATGGGAATCTGGCTTTCCTGTAACATCGATTACAGCTTTATACTCCCTGTCTGGATGCACTTTGAAATCTGGGTTGTCAATTTTATAGACTTTGCCGAATTCGTTAACTACCGGACCTGCTTTCGGCGTTTGGGAAACTATGGAATTCGTCAAAAAGAAGGTGCAGGAGAAGAGAAATAACAGCAGGGGTTTGGTCATATTTTTTTGATTTCCTAAATATATTCAATTCAAATCAAAACTTGCTGGTGTTTATAAGTATTAACAGCATCATTTTAGCATGAAACCATTATTGGCTAATTTCACGTCTACTTTTAAAATAGCTAAAGGTTTGAGTACTTTCTTGGATGAATTGAATGATGCCCAGCGAGCCCCGGTGCTGCACAAAGATGGTCCTTTGATGGTCATTGCGGGTGCAGGCTCGGGCAAGACCCGTGTATTGACGTATAGAATAGCACATTTGATGGGGCAGGGGGTAGATTCCTTTAATATTTTGGCCTTAACATTTACCAACAAGGCGGCACGTGAAATGAAAAAGCGTATTGCCACGATCGTGGGGAATTCAGAGGCCAAAAATCTTTGGATGGGGACTTTTCACTCCGTTTTTGCCAAACTTTTACGATTTGATGGTGACAAATTGGGTTACCCGAGCAACTTCACCATATATGATACCCAAGATTCGCAACGGCTGATCGCATCCATTATTAAAGAGATGGGGTTGGACAAGGATATTTATAAGTACAAGCAAATTCAGAATAGGATTTCTTCCTATAAAAACAGTTTGATTACGGTAAAGGCTTATTTCCAAAACCCGGAACTTGTGGAGGCCGATGCCATGGCGAAGCGACCGAGATTGGGTGAGATATACCAAAATTATGTTGATCGTTGCTTTAAGGCGGGCGCCATGGATTTTGACGACCTGTTGCTGCGCACCAATGAACTATTGACCCGTTTTCCTGAAGTGTTGATGAAGTATCAGGACAGGTTCCGATATATTCTGGTGGATGAGTACCAGGATACCAACCACTCACAGTACCTGATTGTAAAAGCTTTGTCAGACAGGTACCAAAATATTTGTGTTGTAGGTGACGACGCCCAAAGTATTTATTCCTTTAGAGGGGCGAACATCAGTAATATCCTCAACTTTCAACGGGATTATGACGATGTGGCGGTTTATCGTTTGGAACAGAACTATCGCTCCACAAAAAATATTGTCAATGCAGCCAACTCCATCATTGCAAAGAACAAAAACCAGTTGGAGAAGGTGGTATGGACCTCCAATGATGAAGGAAATAAGATAAAGGTCCACCGAAGTATCACTGATGCGGAAGAGGGCAGGTATGTGGCAAGTTCCATTTTTGAAAACAAGATGCAACAGCAGATGCAGAATGGTGAGTTTGCTGTGTTGTATCGAACAAATTCCCAATCCAGGGCCATTGAGGATGCCTTGCGTAAACGCGATATCCCATATCGGATTTACGGCGGACTTTCATTTTACCAGCGCAAGGAAATCAAGGATGTGTTGGCGTATTTGCGAATGGTCATCAACCCAAAAGATGAGGAAGCTCTTAAGCGAATCATCAATTTTCCCGCTCGTGGCATTGGACAAACCACGATAGATAAATTGGTCGTTGCGGCCAATCATTATGGACGTTCCATTTTTGAGGTCATGGAACATTTGGAAAAACTCGAGTTGAAAATCAATGCCGGCACTAAACGCAAGCTGGAGGATTTTGTGACCATGATCAAGAGTTTCCAAATAATGAATGAAGGAACCGATGCTTTTACCCTTGCCGAGCATGTGTCCAAGAAGACCGGTCTTTTGTTGGAATTTAAAAAGGATGGCACACCGGAAGGTATTGCCCGGATGGAGAACATTGAGGAGCTTCTAAATGGTATCAAAGATTTTGTTGAGGGGCAAAAGGAATTGGTGGATGCCACTGGAAGCCTTACTGAATTTTTGGAAGATGTGGCCCTCGCCACGGACATGGACAAAGACACTGGGGATGATGACCGGGTTGCATTGATGACGATCCACTTAGCAAAGGGACTGGAGTTCCCTTATGTCTATATTGTGGGTATGGAAGAAGATCTTTTCCCTTCGGCAATGAGCATGAACACTCGAAGCGAATTGGAAGAGGAGCGAAGACTTTTTTATGTGGCACTGACCCGGGCAGAAAAACAGGCCTATCTAACCTATACACAAAATAGATACCGATGGGGTAAGCTTATCGATGCAGAGCCCAGTCGATTCCTGGAGGAAATAGAGGACCAATATGTTGAAAACCTTACCCCGGTTGCTGATAGTTATCGCTATAAATCTATGATCGATGCGAATATCTTTGGGGAGGTGGATAAGAGTAAACTACGACAGATAAAGCCCAAAAATGGGACAGCTCCAAGTGTACAGCGACCTAATGAAAACCAATTACGTAAGCTTAGAAAGTTAAAACCGGAAATTTCATCCCCAGCAAGCAACACCAACACTGTTGACCCTAATCTAACCGAAGGTTCATTGGTCAACCATACCCGCTTTGGTAAGGGAAAGGTGCTGAAGATCGAAGGAGTTGGTAACGATAAGAAGGCTGAAATTAAGTTTGAAAGAGGCGATGTGAAGAAACTGCTTCTCAGATTTGCCAAGTTGGAAGTTATTGAAGGATAAATCGTTCTGACACTTCTAATTCGCTGCATTGGTTATAATCTTCGTTTCTTTGTATAAATAAGAATTGCTAATGGCCGAACTCATTAAACTTTTTGAGGAAAACCCTAATCCCAGACAGATTGAGAAAATCGGGGATATACTCCGAAGGGGAGGGCTTGTGATTTATCCGACGGACACGGTCTATGGATTGGGTTGTGACATTACCAATTCAAAAGCGCTTCAAAAAATAGCACGAATCAAAGGCGTAAAACTTGAAAAAGCCAATTGGTCTTTTGTTTGTGCCGACCTCAGCAATCTTTCCGATTTTGTAAGGCAAATAGATTCGTCCACTTTTAAAATATTAAAACGGGCATTGCCCGGCCCCTATACGTTTATCCTTCCGGGAAATAACAATCTTCCCAAGGATTTTAAAAAGAAGCGGACCGTTGGAATCCGCGTCCCAGACAATGCCATCGCAAAAGCCTTGGTTACGGAATTGGGTAACCCCATTGTTTCCACTTCGATTTATGATGAGGATGATATCCTCGAATATACTACGGACCCAGAGCTCGTTTATGAGAAATGGCAGAACCTGGTTGATGTTGTCATTGATGGAGGGTATGGAGGTAATATAGCTTCAACTGTGGTTGACCTATCCAAAGGATATCCTGAAGTAGTTAGGGAAGGGAAGGGAGACCTGGATATCTTTTAAAATAAAAAAAGCGGCCCCAAAGACCGCTTTTTAATGCTGTAATAAGAAACAATTAGTTTCCGGAACCCCCGATGGCAGGATCTTTCATTCCTTCTTCGATCATGTTGTAGAACTGATCGATTTTTGGTAGAACCACAATTCTTGTTCTTCTATTTTTAGCTCTATCGGTAGCTGAATCGTTGGATGCCAATGGAACATAGTAGCTTCTTCCGGCAGCGGTCATACGCTTGGGATCCACGTTAAAATCGTTTTGTAATGTTCTAACTATGGAAGTAGCACGTTTTGCACTCAAATCCCAGTTATCAACAAGAACACCGCTAGAGTAAGGTACGTTATCCGTATGCCCTTCAACCAAGAATTCAAAATCAGGCTTGTTGTTAACTACCTTGGCCACTTTGCCCAAGACGTTTCTTGCTGCGCTTGTGATATTATAGCTTCCGCTACTAAACAATAATTTATCAGATATAGATACATATACCACACCTTTTTCCACGCTAACCTCGATGTCCTCGTCATCCAAATTTCCAAGAACTCCTTTTAGACTTTGAACCAAAGCAAGGTTAACGGAGTCTCTACGCGTAACGGCATCTTGTAATTTTCTAATGGTCAAGTCCTTTTCACGAAGACTTTCCAAAGATTTTTCAAGGTTTTCAGCACCTTTGGCTGTAAGTGTTGTCAAGTTACCCATGTTGTTGATCAACTCTTGGTTATTCGCTTTAAGGAAAGCATTTTGATCTTCTAGGGTTTTAAGTCTTGATGAAGTCGTAGCATTTTCTTCCAAACAGTCGTTAAGTTTAACTGTTGCAGAATTCAATAGATCCTGAGTTTCTTTTTGTTTGGCTTCAAGTTCTGCATATTTTTTCTGTGATACGCAGGAAGACAACAAAATTGCCATTGATAGTGTTCCGAGGAAAATTTTTTTCATAATTGTAGATATAAATTATAGATATGTTTGTGGTTTATTTCAGTATTGAAAACAGAGACCAAAATTATATAAAATGCAATGTACATGCGGTCTGGCTTAGTTAATCTTTTACTAAAATGTTAAAATTCTTTACTTGATGTACGAAATGAGACCAAACGATGGATCTTGTAGAATAATATTTTTGCAAAAAATTAGCTTTTTCCCTTTTGCTGTAAATCTTTCTAAAATTAATATAAAAACTCATATGCGCCTTTAAAATGGCCATACAGTGATTAAACTTGAATTGAAAAATAAAACGCAATCCTGCTATTCCATCCAATAGCAATCTCAAAAATATAAGCGAAAAAGCCCTTTTGCCCGGTAGGTTTTTGGTAATGGAGTAAAGAGAGTTCCTGAAATTTAGAAAAGTCTTTTTGGGATCCATGTTTTTGAGTGTGGATCCTCCCATGTGATAAACATGGCTTTCTCCAACGTAAAAAACCTTGTGTCCAGAATTTTTGGCCCGCCAGCAAAGATCTATTTCTTCCTGATGCGCAAAATAGTCTTCATCAAATCCTTTCAATGCTGCAAAAACATCACTTTTGATGAACATACAAGCCCCGGTTGCCCAAAATACTTCCCTGACATCATTATATTGACCTTCATCTTTTTCCAAAGCTTGGAATATTCTTCCCCTACAAAAAGGATATCCCAGCATGTCAATAAATCCGCCAGCGGCTCCGGCATATTCAAAATATTCCTTCCGGTTTAAGTCTAGAATTTTAGGTTGAATAATGGCCGCTTCTGGATTGTTTTTGAAAGTTTTCAGAATGGGGCCTAACCAGTTGGGAGTTACTTCAACATCGGAATTCAAAAGACAATATACGTCGGCCTGTATGTGCTTTAACCCGTCGTTGTATCCTTTTGCAAAACCTCCATTGGAGGCGTTTTGAACAACACCTATCCTCGGATAGTTGCTTTTTAAGAATGCAATCGATCCATCCGTACTGGCGTTGTCAACCACGTATATGTCAGCATCATCGGAGTGGGCAGCCACCGCGGGAAGAAATCTTTCCAACAAGCCTTCACCGTTCCAATTCAATATGACTATAGCAACTTTCAAAACGGCAGCAAATTAACGGCTAAAATCAGGAATTTCCTTCAAAAACGTGTATTTTTCACGATTAAAGTCCATTTTGCAATAATAATGCTCCATTCCATTGGTCACCATCAGATAATTTGACTTCAATTTGAGATTGTACTGGGCAATTTGATCAAAGGTTGACTGATCAATTTTAACTTCTGGTGCTTTGCATTCCACCAAAATATCAATGCTTCCGTCCGATTTGAATACAACAATGTCATATCGTTTTTTCAAAGTGTTCACAGTCAATTGCTTCTCCACATTGATAAGACTCTTTGGATAGTTCTTGGTGAAAATCAAAAAATGTAGCACATGTTGACGTACCCATTCCTCAGGTTGGAGCAGCACAAATTTTTTGCGGATCAAGTCAAAAATATGGAGGCTATTTTCGCTACTTTTGATTCTAAACTGATACCCGGGGAAGTTCAATCGTTGCATTGGACAAATTTGATGATTTTTTCTGAATGGATAAGATTAAGGAAATAGTGGACAATATAGATCAAGGTTCTCCCAAACCAGTATATTTTTTGATGGGGGAGGAGCCCTACTATATTGATAAGATATCGAAATATATTGGGGACAACGTTCTTGCGGAGGAAGAGAAGGGATTCAATCAGATGGTATTGTATGGCAAGGACACTAGTGTGGATGAAGTAATTTCAAACGCCAAACGGTTTCCCATGATGGCGGAGCATCAGGTGGTCATTGTTAAGGAGGCCCAACATCTGTCGCGTAACATTGAGAAGTTTATTTCTTATGTAGAAAATCCGCAGCCTTCAACAGTATTGGTCATTTGCTACAAATACAAGAAACTTGATAAGCGGAAGAAACTATACAAAGCGATCCAGAAAAATGGCGAACTTTTTGAAAGTAAAAAGCTCTATGAAAACCAAGTTTCTGAATGGATAAGGAGAACACTTAGCGGCAAAAAATATAAAATTACCCCGAAAGCCAGTGTGTTGTTGGTTGAGTTTTTGGGTACTGATTTGAGCAAAATCAACAATGAACTGGATAAACTGACCTTGGTTGTACCCGAAGGAACTGAGATTACCCCAGAGCTGATAGAACAACATATTGGAATCAGCAAAGATTTCAACAATTTTGAGCTAAAAAAGGCGATCGGTGAAAAAAATATAAAGAACGCCGTCCGTATCATTGACTATTTTGCTCAGAATCCAAAGGACAATCCTTTTGTGGTGACCATATCCTTGTTGAGCACCTTTTTTACCCAGCTATTGCAATATCATGGTCTTCAGGACCATTCACCAGGCAATGTTTCCAAAGTGCTTGGAGTGAATCCTTATTTCGTAAATGAATTCACCACAGCTGCCAAAAATTACCCCATGAAACGGGTCAGTGCGATTGTTTCCGGATTAAGGAAATTGGACTTAAAAAGTAAAGGTGTAAATGCCAATAATTTATCCCAGGCAGATCTATTGAAAGAACTACTGGTTCAAATAGACTAACTTATTTTTTGTCTACGCTGTATTTACCGGGACCCAGCAGATAAATCACCACAAAAACAACAAAATAAACCAGGGCAAGCTCTTTTTTACCAAGAGGGTCGGAAGCATGGTGGATAAAAGCTGCCACAAACATGGTTATCGCGGATGGAATAGCCGCCCATCTGGTCTTAAATCCAATAATGATTAGAATAGGGCAAATAAACTCACCGAGCATAGCCAAAAAAAGCGAAGGCGCCTGTCCAATACCTATTGGATTTAACCATTCGGTATCTCCACTGATAAGTTTTTGAAGTTTTGGATAACCATGGGTCATTAGTAGGGCTGAAGGAACTATGCGAAGGAGTGCTAGACCTAGGTGAATCAAAAGATTATTTTTCATGATGGGGGATTTTAATTTCCCGAATGTATAAATAATGTCCTTAATAAAGGATAAAAATGTCATTAAATTGATAATCAAGGCATGGTCGGTTCTTTACAAGAGGCATCCTTGATAATTAGCAAGATTCTGATTGACAGATAAATGTATATGGATTGGGAAACCAAAACTTATGCCCCGTCATATCTGGCATGGAAGTTAAAGCGAACAACACTGAAATTACATTCTTAAAGAAAATACCCGCTAAAAGCGAGCTTAGTTTTATCTTAAAGTAGGATATTCCTCAGGATTGCTTTCGCTCATGATTTCGTAGACCTTTTCGAAAATATCCTCGGCATTGGGTTTGGAAAAATAATCACCATCCGAGGCATAAGCGGGTCTATGCTCCTTTGAAGTCAAGGTCTGGGGAGCACTGTCAAGGTATTTGTATCCACCTTGTTTTTCCATGATCTCCTGCATCAGATATGCTGAACAACCCCCAGGTACATCTTCATCAATGATCAACAATCTATTGGTCTTTTTCAGACTTTTTACCACATCATGGTCTAAATCAAAAGGTAGTAGTGACTGCGCATCTATGACTTCGGCATCGATACCTACTTCCAAAAGCTCGGAGGCAACCTTCTCAACAATCCTTAAGGTCGAACCATAGGAAAGAAGTGTGATATCAGCCCCTTCCTTCATAACCTCTACTTTTCCAATTGGAGTGCAGAATTCACCAAGATTGGCTGGTTTCTTTTCCTTTAAACGATACCCATTAAGACTTTCGATGACCAATGCGGGCTCATCACTTTTCATCAAGGTGTTATAAAAACCAGCGGCTTGGGTCATGTTCCTTGGGACAAGAATATACATCCCTCTTAACAGATGAATAAGTCCGCCCATCGGAGAGCCTGAATGCCAAATACCTTCAAGTCTGTGACCTCTGGTCCTAATGATCAACGGAGCTTTTTGTTTACCGACAGTTCGATACATCAAGGTGGCCAAATCATCACTTAAAGTCTGCAAGCCATAAAGGATGTAATCCAAATATTGTATTTCGGCAATAGGTCTGAGACCTCTTAAGGCCAAGCCTATACCTTGCCCGACAATGGTTGTTTCTCTAATCCCAGTATCCGCTACGCGCAGCTCTCCATATTTTTTCTGTAGACCTTCCAATCCTTGGTTAACATCCCCAATATTTCCAGTATCTTCACCAAATACCATGGTTTCAGGATGTTTTGCAAACAGCGCATCAAAATTGTCCCTCAAAATAATCCTGCCATCGACCATTTCGGTTTCGCTGGAATATTCCGGTGATTGGGTGGTAACGGTGGTCGCATTATTTTCCAATTCACTGTAAAGGTGTGAACTATATTTTGGCTGATTGGTACTTAGAAAATTATTTATCCATTGTTGAAGCTCTCTTTTTTCCGGAGTAGATTCACCTAGCAGATAGCGCAATGCCTTTCTTGATTGTGCTGCGAGGTCCTTTTTTAGAGGCTCCTCAATGGCAATCAAGTCATTCTTCACTTTACCAATAAATGTTCTGTTCGGACTTTGGCTGGCTACACTTTCCAAAAGCTTGACCAATTGCTTTTTGGCGTCCAGATGGGGCTTAAGAAACTCTGACCAGGCTTCTTTTTTTGCAGCCCTGACTTTTTGTTTTATTTCTCTTTCGAGTCCCTTGAGTTCCTCTTCGGTGGCGATACCATTTTCAATGACCCATTCCCTGAACCTCTTATTACAATCATTTTCCCGTTCCCATTCAAGACGTTCTGCTGATTTATAACGTTCATGGGAACCGGAGGTGGAGTGCCCTTGGGGCTGTGTAAGCTCGGTGACATGGATCAATACAGGAACGTGTCCCTCTCTTGCAATATCCGAAGCATTTTCAAAGGCATGGATAAGTCCAGTATAGTCCCATCCTTTGACCTTTAAAATTTCATATCCATCATTATTTTCATCCCGCTGAAGACCTTTAAGCACCTCTGAAATATCGCCTTTGGTGGTATGGAATTCCGAAGGAACCGAAATTCCGTAATCATCATCCCAAACGCACATGACCAAGGGTACTTGCATTACCCCGGCGGCATTCAATGTTTCGAAAAAATGACCCTCACTGGTACTTGCATTCCCTATTGTTCCCCAAGCTACTTCATTTCCGTTATTGGAAAAATTGGATGGGTCAACTTCCTTCAGGTTTCGATAAATTTTGGAAGCTTGTGCAAGTCCAAGCAATCTTGGCATTTGCCCAGCGGTACATGATATATCGGCGCTACTATTTTTTTGTTTGGTCAAATCCTTCCAGGAACCGTCTTCATTTAAACTGTGGGTAACAAAATGGCCTCCCATTTGCCTGCCGGCACTCATAGGTTCCTTTTCTAAATCCGTGGTGGCATACAAACCATGGAAAAATTCCGTGGGGCTTAGGAGGTCCAAAGACATCATAAAGGTCTGATCCCGATAATAGCCACTTCTGAAATCCCCATCTTGAAAAGCACGGGCCATTGCCAATTGGGGCAATTCCTTGCCATCTCCGAAAATTCCGAATTTCGCCTTACCTGATAAAACTTCTCTTCTGCCCAACAGGCTGCATTCCCTACTGGTGACAGCAACCTTATAATCCTGTAGAATTTGAGATTGAAAATCATCAAAGGAAATATCGTTGCTCGTCTTGGAATCGGGTTTCATAGGCTATGTAGGATTTTTTGCAAAATTACAAAAATACATTGGGTTGGACAACCTTGTTCGATGTTAATAATATAATAATTTGCTAACAAATTACCTATTTGATAACAAATTTCTCAATAATTGTATTTTTAGAACTACGTTTATTGTGAATATGGCAATTAAAACCACTTTCGGGTAAAGAGGCCAATAAGTGTTCGTGGGCTGATGGTCACCACAAATCGAATACGTTCTCCATAATTTTGGTCGGCAATCTCCCAACCCCGATTGGAATACACGGGGAAGTAAAGTTCGAAATAATCGGTAACAAGATTTAAACGTATACCTGAGTCATATACAAAACGTGCATTCTCGCCACGATTTCGAATGTAACCGATATCGCCATAAGCTTCAATCCATCTCCAAATATTCGTACTGGCATTCATTGTGGCAATCCAGTCATCAGCAAACGGATTTTCCAACATGGACTTAAATCCACCTTCCGCTATAATAATCTGTTGACTATAAATCCCAGAGTTTTCAGACCTTCCTAAATAATTCAGGTCGAATAGATAATCTGTTGGCCTATCCAATGCAAAACTGAAAAAATCAGAATTCGTTTTATTTCTTAAAAACTTTCCAGCGTAAAACCTGACGTTTAGCTGTCGGTTACTTTGAAACAATTTTCGATATTCCAGTTCAAAGGCCAACTTTGTAAACTCACTGGAGTGTTGTGCATCCAGAAACCAGGAAGAATAGTTGAGAATGCTATTGTCAACGTCCCGAAACCTAACATTAAATACACCGTAATCAGGATCTGTATCAATCTGGTCTGCAATGGCATCATCAATGTTTCTAAAAACACTTCGATACCTAAAAAGAAGAAGTTGTCTTCGATTGGATATCAAATCATCAGGTCTCCACCCAAAACTAATGGCAGGGGTAAGGGTTGTAAACCTCGAATTGATCTGGAAATGCGAGGTAGAACCCGAAAAGGAATAATTGGAAACATAAAGACCGCTTTTGCCATGGTATTTTCGATAGCGAAGACTTGCTTTTCCAACCAATGTCTTTTCCAAAAACGAATAGGTGGGGGCAAAATCATACTGAAAGGGTCTTTCCAAAAAGGTCTTGTTGTAGATTCTTAATCCAGGGGTAATTCCATCATAAACATTGAAGTTGGCCACGGGCACATAAAAGACCTGGTTGTAATAAGGGTCCTCGGTATCCTTGAAAAATTGAAACTTCAGTTTTTTATTGCTTGAAAAGAAACCATTCAGTGTTTTCCAGTTATCCCGTTGATTGAACTCCGGAATTTTTTGGTCATAGTTAAGTACCAAACGGTCTTCTCCCTTGCGTGGAATTGTAAATGTTCTGGAGGTATCAATGTCAGTGAACCAATATTGTGAGACTACAGAATCTTTCTGGAGTCCAAACATGGAAATCGGAACTTTTGTACCCCTTTTGTTTTTTAAGATGAATGTAATGGAGTCTTCCGTCTTTTCTATTTTCTTGATTTTATAATCAATCTTTTTACGGGTCGATACATATTCATCAAAAAACCAATCAATATCCTTGTCAGCGAACCGCTCAATTTCTTTTCTAAAATCACTAGCCTGAACCTTGGACTTCAGATTGTGGGTTTTGTAAAAGGATAAAATACTACTATCAATTTTCTTCTCTCCCAAGTATTCATCCAAATAGGACATACCCAATCCTGCCTTGTAGCCATTTGCAATTTTCTGGTTGAATTTGATCAAAGAATCGTTTGGTGTGGTAAGTGCTTGATCTATATTTTTTCGAGCGGAAAGCATACTGAGTAGCGCATATTGTTCATTAAAGTCCATTTGAGCCAGATGGAACCCTCGAAAACCCCAAATCCTGGAAAGCTTACCGGCCAACTTTTGATCAGGATAATGCTCTTCAACATATTTTATCATCAGGTAATTGCTGATGGCATCATTTACCCACCGCTCTTTCCTTGGATCTAAAAACAATGTTTCCTTTAAAAAACTATGCAGGGCCGTCTTCAAAAACTTCATTTCAAATTGAAACTGAGCTTCATAGGGCCTGATAAATGAGGGAAGTTGGCTTATGCCATACAAGGGGGATTTGTTATAAGCAATTTCGCTGACCAACAAATTGGTATGTGGGAAGTGACCTAGGTTTTTATCCAAAAAGTCAACAATCTTATTGATGGAAATGCCTTGGGAAATATTATCGTATTTATTGGAATCCAAATCTGTTACCACCGTCATGTAACGTGTAACATGTTTTGTGAAATCTTTCCTTGGGGTTAAGATGATTTCACAACCTTTTTGATTAATCCCATTTAGTTTTACATATTGCCCACCAGGAAAACTGGAATTCCCATATCCGCTAAAATTTGTTGCTAGGAACAAGCCTTTTGGGTATTTGAAGTCTATGGTGGTATTTGCAATATCGGTATACAAATCACCAAGATCCATGTTGTTATACAATTTCCACCCATTGTCATAAACCGCTGGGGTCAAGTACCAATCTGTCAAATAATAACTTCCGTTGGGGTTATGCCCGTAAGACGTAAATTTTGAATGCGGTAGTTTGACCGTATAAGTAAAAAACAACTGGACCGATTCTCCCGGTTGTAAAGTCTCGTTAAGTTTAACTCGCAATACATCCTCGTCTTCCGTCTGCCTCCATTCAAGACCTGTATATTCGGAGTCAACGATGCTCATAATTCCAGTACAGCCTCGTTCCTTGTCCTTTGCCAAATGCAGATTGCGCTTGAATTCCTCGGCAAAACGTTTGGCAAGAGCCGTATTCTTATTGGAGTAGGCATGGGTCCAGTCGTTGAAATACAACACTGAGAGCCCATCTTGCGAATTGTTTACATAAGTAAACTTCTGCTTTACATGGATTTCATTGCTGGCACGGGTAAGGGTAGCAGTGATTTCATTTGTATGCTGTCCAACTAGTATTGCGCAGCACAAAAAATGTAGCAAGGAAATTATATGTAAAAAAGAATTATTTCGAAACAAGAACCAGGGGGTTAAAAGTTAGGACTAAGATTTCGCCCTTTGTAAAATGCATCGATAATTTGGACAACCTCGTCTTCAGTGTCCACTAATTTGATCAAATCCAAATCTTTTGGGCTTATATTACCTGCATTCAACATAGTGTCCTTAATCCAATCGAAAAGTCCGCTCCAGAATTTGGTTCCTACCAAAATTATGGGAAACTTATGTATTTTATTGGTTTGTATTAATGTAATGGCCTCGAACAATTCATCCAGTGTTCCGAAACCTCCCGGCATAACCACAAAACCTTGCGAATACTTTACAAACATGACCTTTCTGACAAAAAAGTAATCGAAATCGAGGTTTTTATCTGCATCGATATAGGGGTTGTCATGCTGTTCAAAAGGAAGGTCGATGTTAAGACCCACCGAGGTACCACCAGCTGAATGGGCTCCTTTATTACCTGCCTCCATTATTCCTGGACCACCACCTGTAATGATTCCGTAACCTGCCTCGGCTACACTTTTGGCGACCTTTACGGAGAGCTCGTAATAAGGTTCTCCTGGTTTGGTCCTAGCAGATCCGAAAATGGAAACACAGGGGCCGATCGCACTCATTTTCTCAAAACCATTGACAAATTCGCCCATTATTTTGAAAATGGCCCATGAGTCATTCGTCTTTATTTCATTCCAACCTTTATGGTGTTGTTCTTTTCGCATATTTCTACTTTTTATCAGACCGCGGGGGCAATTTTTCTTTTTGAATTGTCCAACTCCTTTTTCAAGAACTTGGCAGTATAACTTTTATTGTCTTTGGCGACCTCTTCTGGAGTGCCTTTTGCAACGATCATTCCTCCACCTCGACCACCTTCGTATCCAATGTCTATGATGTAATCCATCATTTTTATGACATCCATATTGTGTTCTATGACCAAAATGGTATTCCCTTTGTCCACCAATTGGTTCAAAACTTCCATCAACACCCTAATATCTTCAAAATGAAGTCCCGTTGTAGGTTCATCCAAGATATAAAAGGTGTTCCCGGTATCCCTTTTGGAAAGTTCCGTAGCTAATTTTACCCGTTGGGCCTCACCACCCGAAAGGGTAGTGGACTGCTGCCCCAGCGAAATGTAACCCAAGCCCACATCTTTTATGGTCTTTAACTTTCTGTGGATTTTTGGAATGTTTTCAAAGAAATCCACAGCTTCGTTGATGGTCATTTCGAGAACGTCGGCAATGGACTTTCCTTTATACCGAATTTCCAAGGTCTCCCTATTAAAACGTTTGCCGTTGCAAGTTTCGCATTCAACATAGACATCAGGGAGGAAATTCATCTCAATCACTTTCAACCCACCGCCTTGGCAAGTTTCACATCGACCCCCAGCAACATTAAAACTGAAACGCCCCGGCTTATAGCCTCTTATGGTCGCTTCGGTGGTTTTTGCAAACAAGGCCCTTATTTCACTAAATACCCCAGTGTATGTAGCGGGATTTGATCTAGGGGTACGTCCAATAGGGGATTGATTAATATCAATTACCTTATCCACATGTTCGAGCCCTGATATTTTCTTATAGGGCATTGGCTTTTTAACGCCATTAAAATAATGGGCATTCATAATCGGATACAGGGTTTCATTGATCAAAGTGGATTTTCCACTACCTGATACACCTGTGACTCCAATTAGCTTGCCCAAGGGAAATTCTGCGGTAACATTTTTAAGATTGTTTCCGGTACAACCTGAAATCACAATCTTTTTGCCAGTTCCTTTTCTGCGATTTGGGGGAACCGGTATTTCCAGTTCTCCTGATATGTATTGGGAAGTAAGTGTCTTTTGATGTTTTAAATCTTCGGGTTTTCCTTCGGAAATAATTTCACCCCCATGCCTTCCTGCTTTTGGACCAATATCGATAACATGGTCTGCATGCTCGATCATATCTCTATCATGTTCAACAACAATAACAGAGTTTCCGATGTCACGCAAGGATTCTAATGAATTGATCAAACGTTCATTGTCCCGTTGGTGAAGTCCTATGCTGGGCTCATCCAAAATATAAAGCACCCCAACAAGTTGGGAGCCAATCTGGGTGGCCAATCGAATGCGTTGTGCTTCACCTCCGGAAAGGGATTTGGAGCTTCGATTCAGCGATAGGTAATCCAACCCAACATCCAGCAAGAAACGAATTCGGGTCTTGATTTCCTTGATAATTTCCTCAGCTATCTTCTGCTGATTGCCTTCAAGTGTGCTTTCAAGTTTTTCAAAGAAATCGGCCAATTCGGCAATATCCAACTGAGCTAATTCGGCTATGTTCTTGTTTCCAATCTTGAAATACAACGACTCTTTCCGCAAGCGTGCGCCTTCACAATTGGGACATGGAACTTTATCCATAAAATCCTTGGCCCAACGCTTGATCGAAGTAGAATTTGCCTCATCGAACTGTGTTTTGATGAAATTGGCAATACCCTCGTAATCTATTTTGTATTGTCTTTTAACACCCAAGGTCTTGGAATCCACTTCAAAACTATCCTTTCCTCCATTTAGAATTACCTCCATGGCTTCCGCAGGAATTTTGGAAATAGGGTCTGAAAGATTGAATTTATAGCGTTGAGCAATAGTCTCAAGCTGCTTAAAAGCCCATGATTTCTTGTATTCCCCTAGTGGAGCAATACCTCCGGCGTTTATTGAAAGCTTTTTATTGGGAAAAATCTTCTGCTCATTTACCTCATGGATATGTCCCAAACCATTGCAAACGGGACACATTCCCTTTGGTGAGTTGAAGGAAAATGTATTAGGTTCAGGCGTGGGATATGAAATACCAGTAGAAGGGCACATCAAATCCCGGCTAAAATATCTCGGTACCGATTCGCCCTCTTGCAAAACCATGAGCACATTGTCACCGCTATACATTGCTGTATTGATGGTCTCGTTAAGTCTTTTGTGGAAATCTTCACTTTCGGTAACCTTTAGACGGTCAATTACAATTTCTATATCGTGGGTCTTATAGCGATCGACTTTCATGCCTTTGGTGATATCCATGATTTCACCGTCTACACGAACCTTGACAAAACCCTGCTTGGCAATCTGTTCAAAAAGTTCCCTATAATGACCCTTACGGGATTTTACCACAGGTGCCAATACGTTTATTTTCTTATCGCGATAGGAATCAATGATAAGATTTTTGATCTGCTCATCGCTATAGCTAACCATCTTTTCTCCGCTGTTATAGCTGTAAGCATCCCCGGCCCGGGCAAAAAGAAGACGCAAAAAGTCGTATACCTCCGTAATGGTTCCAACCGTTGAACGAGGAGATTTTGATGTGGTTTTTTGCTCAATCGCAATTACTGGGGAAAGGCCATCGATTTTGTCAACATCAGGCCGTTCCAAACCTCCCAAAAATTGTCTCGCATAGGCCGAAAAGGTTTCAATATACCTTCTTTGACCTTCGGCATATATAGTATCAAAGGCAAGAGAGGATTTTCCGCTACCAGAAAGTCCGGTGATCACTACGAGCTTCTCCCGGGGAATTGTAACATCAATATTTTTGAGGTTATGGACCCTTGCGCCCTTGACCTCAATATGTTCTTCGTAGTTAATCATAAAAATTATAGCAAACTTCAAAAATAACGATTTGGGATTTAAAAATGAAGCAGGTTTAGCTTTCTGTTTTGTAAAGTAATCACGATTGCAACCTCTAGGGATGGTGGAAATAGAATTATGGCTTTTATGGCTCCATCGATGCAAAATTTATAACGATTTTTATGAAACCCTGTTGGCATTTGAAAAAGAGTAGATTATTTTTGGCAGCCACAATGAAAAACCTGATATAATATACCAACAATCAATTATAGCAATATGAAATTACTTGGCATTGGATCCCGAATTGATCATCCTGAATACGGCAAAGGAGTTGTTACCAATGTATCCTCGAGACATTATTGGGTCACTTTTTTGGAAAATGGTTTGGAAACCATCGACTTGGATTCGGAATTTGAGGTTATTGAGGGCGTGGAGGATGATGTTGACACCGTTAGCTTTTTTGATGTAGAGCGTTCCTTGGTCAAAATTTTGGAAAAATGGAGTGACACGCATGAAAAAGTGGCCTTAGCAGATAAGTGGAAGAAGGGGAAATTGATTTTGGAGCCCGAAGATGGATTGGCATCCAAAGAAATGCCCATCGACACCTTTTTTCATAAGATAGTTATGGTTCGGGATAGAATCAGGGTAATGGAGCAAAAAATAAACAGCAGCAAAAATTTGGACGATCAGGAAAAAGTGGATCTGCAGCAATATATCACCCGAATCTATGGGAGTCTTACCTCGTTCAATGTACTGTTTAAAAATAAAAGCGACCAATTTGTTGGGGAACGATCCAAGTAATGGACTACACCGCTTCTTTTTCTGTTGACAGATATTTTTTATCGCTCTTAGAGACTTGGGCAGTACGCAATTTTCTATTGATCAAAGATTTGATCTCGGTACTTTTAAAGTAATCGTTCCAAAGTGTTTGGTAATCATACTCATCATTCAGAAAGGCATCACTTTTATGGATTTTGGTAAAGTGGATATCCTTTAGATTTAAGGAAACCATTTCGACATGGTCCTGATTGTAATAGATGCCATATTTACGTTTGATATCATAGATCAACCAACTTTGATCGGATAAGAGATTCCTAAAATGTTTGGAAACAAGGGGTAGGACATTTGAATCTGGCTCAATAGTGGCAAAATGCACTTCATCCTTAGTCAGTTGGAATCCTACCAAGCTTTCTGTACGTTGTTTTTCCCTTCGTACGGAGCTCGCCAGTTGGTTGACTCTTTGGACAACACCATCTGAATAATTCAAATGGTTTCCAGCGTTGGACTCCATTAGCTTTTGGATATAAGTATACAAGGTGAGCTCAATGCCTTCAGATTCACTTAAAAACGAGAAATATATATTGGTAATGGCATTATGACTCCTGCTCCGAATACCGTTCCATACACGCTTTGCCCTGTCAACATGCGTGAAAATAGTCTTGGTATCAGAAAATAGAACACTTTGGTTCTGTCCATTCTTTTGAATATCGCTAACGTTGATTTTTTCTTCAAAAGCAACGAAAACAGCGGTAAGAAAACCATTAAAGGTTCCATCGTAAACTAAAGTTGTTGAATTTCTCATGATTCACACATTTTGTAATTAATCCAAAATTATGGAATTATTCCTAAATATGGAAATAATCCAAATATTTTTTTGGAAATAATCCAATTTAGCTATATTTGGGGTACTAAGACTGGCGTGGTACCGTGAAAAATTGGGATTTAATCCAACTTTTTAAAGACCCAAGTAATCAATAGAAAGCACTATGGAAAATGAACTGACCTTAAAACGGTTTACGGAAATACGAAGGGAACTTGGGCATACACAAGCAGAATTTGCCAAAATGTTGGGAATTTCCAATACAACTGCCGATATCGAACGTGGCCGCACCAAATTATCGGGTAGGGTAGTGGCGGAGCTGTTAAAACAATTCAAGATAAACCCCCTTTGGTTGTTTGGCGAAAGTGACCAAAAACATTTGGATACAGCCAAAACAAGTGTTATTCCCAAAGTGGTTACGGTCGATAGCGCGGATCAGGACAATATGGTCTTGGTAAATGCGAAAGCTGCTGCGGGCTACCCACAAAATATTCAAGATACCAGCTGGTACCAACAGTTACCGGCTTTTGATTTGCCCATTCCTGAATTTAGGAATGCCACATATCGAGGGTTTCAGGTAGAAGGAGACAGTATGCTGCCAAATCTTAGACCGGGCGAGTGGGTTTTGGCCAGGGCCATAGAACATATTGACCATGTAAGCTCCAGTAAAATGTATGTGGTGGTGCTTCAGGATTCGGTTATGGTGAAAAAGATTGAAAAGCGACCAAATTCCAACAATGTCACCTTGGTTTCCTTAAATGAGACTTATCCTCCATATGAGATCAAACCCTTCCAAATACAGGAGATATGGGAGGTAAGTAGTAAGCTTACCTTTAATGTTGATGCAACAACAGAGACAGGTTTACTACGACAACTTCAGCAGTCCATGGAAGAATTGAAACGACAAGTAGGTCAGGTTAAGAGCAGTTGACCGCTTTTTTCACCTGCTCATCATACGTGCTTTCAAATATCTTGTCGGCATTGGCCGATTCGAATCCTTCACGAAGATGCTCCTGCTTTAGAAGAGTTTTGGGCATGCCCTGAAATTCGGGTAATGGTAATCTTTCTGCAAATTCCACATAGCTGCCAGCTATCTTCATTTGTTCCCCGTTGGCAAAAGTGGCATTCACCATTTTGGCCACAGAACTACTTTGCTTTAGAAGCCCATCCTTACTTATCTTGATTTTACCTCCAGCGGTATTCAGCACAATACCAATTTCCTCCAAAAAGGAATTGAACGCTTTTAAGGTGTTGTAGGGTTCTGGCAATGCATGCACACTTATGGTATAATGATTAAGATAATATCTATTGTAAATAACCCAAGCCGCATATTCGGTTGCCTTGGCCAACTCCAAAAATTCGTCAAGCGAAGGAACATCCCACAGCGGTTGGTAAAAGAATTCACCCACTTCTTTAGGGCTTGCAAAATCCAAGGAATCCACAGGATCCTTTGTAATGTGGGCTGTATATTTTTTGATGATGGTTTGAGCGTTCTGAGGTAGCTCCTGCACCCTGAGCTCGCTAATAAAAATCCGTGGATACTTTGGATGTGGTGGAGCATACCAATATGCGTCCAATTTTTTTTCTTGAAAATAGTATGCTTCTTTTCTCCGATATCCGTAAGCTAGAAATATTTTTTCCAAGGAAGCTATCCCCAAGTTGGGTACTCCCAAGGTCCGAAAGGCAATATGATCATTGATAATGTCCTCCTCCTTACCAATCAACCCCTTGTTGATCATAGCGCAACTTATAGCTTCTACATCAGCTACACTTCTTTTATAGGGGTTAAAAATTGATTTCAAAATAATATCCAAAGGGGTGTTGTCATCAAATTTCATAATCTATGCTTTAGTGATAATAATCCAGTACAAAATTAGTTGTACATTTAATCATATTTAATTATTAATTTATATTGAATGATTAGTTTGTATAATCAATTGGAAATACGACACCTTAATTATTTTTTGACTCTTGCTGATACCTTGCACTACGGGCAGGCTGCTGAACGATTATTGATTTCCCAATCGGCCTTGAGCCAACAAATACAGCGACTTGAGGTTATCTTAAAACAGGCGCTTTTTAAAAGGCATAATCGTAAGGTGGAATTGAGTCATGCAGGTGAACTTTTCAAAACCGAAGCAGAAATCATCATAGGTCAGATGCAAAGTTCCATGGAGCGATGGGGTGTTTCCCTGGCAGGGCACACCGGAATGATAAAAATTGGCTTTGTGGGTTCTGCAATTCAGGAGTTTCTACCCCAAAAAATAAAGGAATTGAACCAAGCCTATCCGAAAATCCAATTTGTTTTGCAGGAAGGGAGCAATCAGGTGCAATTGGACCTGTTGGAACGAAACCAATTAGATGTTGGTTTGATGCGTTCCAATGAGGTGCCAAGTACGATGAACTTTAAATCCGTTGCAGTGGAAAACTTATGTTTGGTTTTACCCCGAAAACATTCGGTAAACGCTGAGAATTTCAAAAGCCTAAAACAACTGTCGCGGGAATCTTTTATACTATTTCCCAATCAGCAAAGTCAATCCTACTATCACCAAATAATAGGACTTTGTGCGAGTTATGGTTTTACACCAAAGATTACACATCAATCCATAAATGGCCCTGCCATTTTTAAGTTGGTGGAAAGCGGGCTGGGGATTTCAATTGTGCCCAAGTCGTTGACCTTGGGGGCCAAATACAAAATCAACTTTATTGAGCTCAAAGACGAGCCTTTTAAAACAGAACTTTTTGCTGTTTGGAACAAAAAGACAAACAATCAGGCGCTTGAGGTGTTCTTGAGATTGCTGACGGAATAGGACCGACATCAATCAAACAACTTTTCCTTGATACTTTCTGCAAAAAAGTTAGCAGCTTCTGGATAACGTCGAAACCAAAGTTCGGGCTCAAAAATTTCCAATTCGGCCAATGCCAAATTCCCATTATTGTCCCTAAAAATATCGACCCGGGCATATATCGGCATTTCCGGACTGGCATGAAGCACACGCTGGGCAAATTCGATTTCCTCCTGCAAAGGTTGATAGTTATGAATGGATCCCCCATAATCATCCTGAACTCTAAAATCGCCGGGCTTCGCAACTTTTAATATCGCGTGCGAATACCCTCCATTGAACATCACTATGGAAATTTCTCCTTGCGCAACAATGTTTTTTTGGAACTCCTGTAGCATCATGGTTTCCGAAGCGATCAATTCTTGGAACAGGGCATCATGTTTTTCCCATTCGCTGCTATGAAACTTGTATGTGTGTCTTGCACCACCTGCAATGCAAGGTTTGAGAACGAGAGTTTCAGAATCGAAATTCAATTGCTGTATGGCTTTATCGATAGCTTCCTCCAAGGTGATTTCCGCCCGAGGTTCGACAAACAGAGTCTTGGGAATATTGATTCCATTACTTGCCAAATCATTCAGGTAATGCTTATCTATATTCCATGAAATCAGTGTATACGGATTAATGAACTGGGTCAAGTCCTTTGTTTGTTCAAACCATGAGGTAAATTCTTCAAAGCGGTCAAAACAATCCCAGGTGGATCTAAAAAGGGCATATTTGGTCGATTTCCAATCAAAATCAGCATCGTCCCATGCTTTTCGTGTGGTCCGCAACCCATTTTTTTCCAGAGCATCTAAAACCAATTGATCCTCCAAAAGCACATTTTCGATCAGTTGGCCATTTTTTTTTGGATTCAAATACCGCGAATCCGTGAGTACTACAACATCAAACATATTCCTAGTTAAAATCCTACTGCAGCATCATCTCCGCGTCTATCAGCTCCGCCTTCCAATTTTCCGTCAGGAAGCACACGGATAGCATCAACCTTACCAATGATTGGATTTCTACCCTCGTGTATCTCATAACCGATAGCTTCCAATTCGGATTTTATTTCGCTTGAAAAACTGTTTTCTTCAAAGGAAATTAAATCGGGAAGCCATTGATGATGGAATCTGGGCGCATTGACTGCGTCCTGCATACTTAGATTAAATTCATACACATTTAAAATAGTCTGGGCCACTGCCGTGATAATTGTTGAGCCTCCAGGGGTGCCGACCACCATGTAAAGTTTGCCATCTTTTTCAACAATAGTGGGTGTCATACTGCTCAGCATCCGCTTCTCAGGTGCAATACTGTTGGCTTCGGCCCCGATAAGTCCAAACATATTGGGCACTCCGGGTTTGGAACTGAAGTCATCCATTTCGTTGTTCAGGAAAAACCCTAACTCTTCACAATATAATTTAGAACCGTAACCTCCGTTTAAGGTCGTTGTGGCAGAAATAGCATTCCCTTGCGTATCCACAATGGAGTAGTGGGTAGTTTCGTTGCTTTCGATAATCTCGACATTGCCGTGGGACACCTCAGAAGATGGTGTTGGTTTTTTGAATGAGAAGTTTTCCATTCTTTTGGTCAAATAGGAATTGCTTAACAGTACATCCAACGGAATGTCAACAAAGTCTGGGTCACCAAGAAAATAATTACGATCTGCGTAGGCACGTCGCGCGGCTTCGGTGAACAATTGAATAGATTTGGCAGAGTTGTGCCCATATTTCGAGATTTTATAGGGCTCTATCATCTTAAAAATTTGATTGATGGTTACGCCTCCGCTACTTGGCGGACTCATGGAGATGATACGCAAGTCCTTGTACTTAAAAATCACCGGCTGTCTCCATTTGGCTTCATATTTTTCCAAATCCTCTTCGGTCACAAAACCACCTTTTTCTTGAATGAAAGCTGCCAATTTTTGAGCCACCTCACCCTTATAAAAACCGTCTCGGCCGTGTTGCGATACCTTTTCAAGCGTTTGGGCGAGTTGCGGATATTTTATGGTGTCCCCTGCCTTGAAAGTGGTTGCAAACTTGGTACTATCCCCATTGACTGTAATGATGCGCTCTCTATAATTTTCTAACCTTTTTGCTTGCTTTTTTGTTACGATCACTCCTTTTCTGGCCAGTGCAATAACCGGATTCAGAATGTCGGCAAGGGGAAGCGTACCAAACTTTTCATGAACTTCCATCACACCAGCGACCGTACCAGGAACCCCAACAGCGGTTGCGCCTATGGTGCTCATGTCTGGAATAACATTGTCCAATGAATCGAGATACATATCCTTATGGGCGGACAAGGGCGCCTTTTCCCTATAGTCCAACCCACCAACATCACCATCACTTTTTCGGTATACGATAAAACCGCCACCTCCGAGGTTGCCGGCAAATGGGTAGGCGATGGCAAGGGCCAATTCGGTGCCGACCATGGCATCAAAGGCATTTCCACCTTTTTCCATAATCTCGGACCCTATTTTGGAGGCCTCCTCACGAGCGCTGACTACCATCGCATTTTCGGTTACAAGACCGGTTGGTGCTGCAGGCTGTTTTTTACAATGTAGAAATAGGATTAGGGGAAGGAGAAATATCAGTCTTCGCATAAAACTTTTAGTTTTTGACGGGAAAAGGTAATCAATTCTTCAAAAAAATTTGTGAACTCATTTTCGAATGCAGCATAATGTTGTTCAAGGTCCACAATGGCGAAATTCATTTTCGATTTATTCTTGGTCCTGCGGTTCATTCCATTAAGAACCCTCGAAATTCCAGCGAGATTAGAATAGTTATAGAGCCAGTTGTCGGCAATCATATAGGGCATCATACGTTGGGTTCCTAAAGGGAGAATATCGTAATTGTCTTCCAATAGATCATAGAAGTTTTCAACGTATTTTTTAAGTGGAACAGGAGAATAGATAGACCAATTTTTCGCTAAAAAGTGGTCGTAAAAGATGTCCACAATTACCCTGCTGTAGTGACTGTAGTTTTTATGCAAACGTTTACTGCTTTGCTTTGCAATAGGATGCGAATCTGTAAAGGTGTCGATTTCCCGATGCAACAAAATTCCTTTTTGGATTTTTTCTGGAAAGTGCTTGAACTTGTTTCCCCGGATGTGGTCAGCAAAGAAATTGCCCAATGTAATTTCTTGGTTATCAAAGGATAAGTAAATATGGGCCAGAAAGTTCACCGATACAATTTTGTTTTCTTTGTGAAATTTACAAATTCGAAACATGAGATAGGGGACAGGCGGTTATATTTGCAAAAACTTTTCAACAACTATGACATTAATCAAATCAATTTCTGGAATTCGTGGTACCATTGGTGGAGCCACAAACGATAATCTTACCCCGATAGATGCTGTGAAGTTCGCAGCTGCTTATGGAACGTGGTTAAAAGATTATTCAGGAAAGGATAAACTGAATGTTGTCATTGGTCGCGATGCCCGCCTATCGGGTGAGATGATTCAGAACCTCGTGGTGTCAACCTTGGTTGGACTGGGAATTGATGTGATTGACTTGGGACTTTCCACAACACCCACCGTCGAAATAGCTGTGCCGTTAGAAAAGGCCGATGGAGGAATCATTTTAACGGCCAGCCATAATCCAAAACAGTGGAATGCGCTGAAATTGCTCAACGAAAGGGGAGAGTTTTTGGATGCAAAACAAGGAGCGATCATTTTAGAATTGGCAGAGAAGGAAGATTTTGAATTTGCGGAAGTTGATGATTTAGGAACTATCGTTAAGAACGATTCCTATATAGATGTACATATAGAGGAGGTCTTAAAACTTCCTTTGGTAGATAAGGAAGTGATTCAAAAAGGCGGATATAAGGTTGTCGTTGACGGCGTTAACTCAACAGGTGGTATTGCCATTCCAAAGTTGTTGAAAGCACTTGGGGTGGAAGTGGTTGAGCTATACTGCGATCCCACGGGACACTTTCCGCATAATCCAGAACCGTTAAAGGAGCATCTCACTGATATTTGCCAACTAGTGGTCAAGGAAAAGGCCGATTTCGGAATTGTGGTCGACCCCGATGTAGACCGCTTGGCCTTTATTAGTAACGATGGTGAAATGTTCGGTGAAGAATATACTTTGGTAGCCTGTGCAGATTACGTGCTTAGTAAAACTAAAGGAAATACCGTGTCCAATTTATCTTCTACAAGAGCTCTTAGAGACGTTACCGAAAAGCATGGCGGCACTTATGAAGCTGCAGCGGTAGGGGAAGTGAATGTTGTAAACAAAATGAAGGCAAACAATGCCATTATAGGCGGTGAAGGTAATGGTGGAATCATCTATCCAGAAAGTCATTATGGGCGCGATGCTTTGGTCGGAACTGCATTATTTTTAATGTTGATGTCCGAAAAAGGAGGTACTGTAGCTGAATTAAGGGCCAGTTATCCGAGTTACTTTATGAGCAAGAAGAAAATCCAGCTTACTCCAGAATTGGATGTGGATGCGCTCTTGGATGCTATGCACCAAAAATATAAAAATGAGCAGGTGTCCACTGTGGATGGGGTGAAGATTGATTTTCCAGAGAACTGGGTCCATTTACGTAAATCCAATACCGAGCCCATTATCCGAATATATACAGAAGCCCAATCCCAGAGCGAAGCGGATGGGTTAGCTGACCGGATTATAGGTGAGATAAAGGATGTGGCAGGGTTGGATTAGGACGGTCCACCCAATTCGTAAAGTGTTTTGGATTTGCTGAAATCAGAATCGGATATATCCGATTTTTGATCTGAATCGATCCATATCTTCCATACACCTTCTTCTTCCTTTAAGCCTACATTAAAGTAACCATAACCCCTTACGACCATTTCTTCATCGTTTTTTCCTTGGGAACTAAAGCGATAATACCCAGTTTGATAGGCCAATTCCTCACTTTCATCCACAGCCGTTGATAAAATGGCGAATGAAATTGCAACTTTGTTTCCCTGTTTTTTTGAGTTGACCAAAAAATTGGCAAAGTGCTCCAGATAACTCTCGCCAGACCTGATCACATTCTGATCAATGGTAATTCGAACAATTTCTTGAGAGTGAACCGATTTTAATTTATTGGGATCTAGTTCATCATAGGACTCCATAAAAGGAATCCAGACATCATTTTTAATGGCTTCGATGATTTCATCGGAAACGACATTCTTTTTCTGACCAAAAGAAATGGTAACGCAGAAAAGGAATAAAAGGATTGTCAACTGTTTCATTTTTTGGTTTTTGAATTTGATTCAAGTTATAAAACAAAACTGTGACAAAGCAAACTTTAGTATAAATTTAGGCTGAAGGGTTGTTTTGAAGATATTCGGTTCTGACCAATTTTGCAGTCTTATGTTCCCCAGTATGACTCCATCCAGGTGGCATTACCAAATAGCGCAGTTTGTTCAGTAATCCCGGGGCTCTTGCAACATCCTTCGCAAGTGCAAAGATCTCCCCGAAATAGACATCAATAAAATTTCCCGAATCCATTTTCCGGGTTATTCCATATTCTATTTTAACGCTTTTCTGTTCCTCTTGGTAAGTTCCAAACACCCTGTCCCAAATATTGAGTAGGTTGCAAAAATTGGTATCCATATACAACGGATTGCGTGCATGATGTACCCTATGATGCGAAGGGGTCAACATAATCTTGTTCAAAAAACCAAAACGGGCATCTTTGATCAAATTCTCGCCCACGTGAATAAAAGCACCGTAGGTACCATCAATGAACATTACCGCAAACAAAACCTCTGGTGGAACACCCAATAGAATACAAATCGTGGTTCTGATCGCATCGGCATATGGAGCTTCCAAAAAGAAGTGCGCATGGGTTACGGAAAGGTTCATATCCTCTGGGGCATGGTGCGTTGAATGCAGACACCAAAAAATCCGGACTTTATGACCTAGATAATGATACACGAAATGGGCAAGCTCCCAAATTATGTAGGCATAAATAAACCAATACCAGGTCGGACTTGTTTCTAAGAGCGCATACGGCTGAAAAAAACCAATGCAGAATGCAACCATGGCAATGGCAATAAATCGCCCAACAAACCGATTGAAAATGTAGATTAGGAAATTGACCTTATAGACCTTTATCTGAGGCTTCTTATAGATAAGTCCTGCAACGAATTCCAAAAGCAACAAAAGCGGAATGATCGGGTAAATCAACGAGGCTACCCCTTCATAGGTCTTGAAAGCTGAATAATCCCCGCTCTTTAGAATCTCCAAAGCTTGGGAAATTCCGAGAAACCCAATTAACTCTTCAAATAAGATTGATAAAATTTCCATAACTGAATGATATGGAAAAATATCTAAGAAATAACAAAATTTAGACGAACAACAAGGCAGGACTTATTAGTAATCCATTTAGGGAAAGGAAGTTATTTAAGCACAGATTCCTTGACCAATTCATTGGATTCCCAGACGCCTTTTTGTACCTCGTTTCCATTTGCATCAAAAACGGTTCCCTTACCATTTTTTTGGTTGGCTGCCCATTTACCGCCCCATTTGGTTCCATCAACATCGATAAATGAACCTTTACCATGACGTTTATGATTTTTGAATGCGCCTTCATATCGGCTTCCATTTGGCCAAGTGTAGGTTCCTTTCCCGGAAAAGGACACCCCGGATAGATTTCCTGAGTACATTGCGCCATCCGCCCATTTTATATTTCCTTTTTTCAATGTTCCGGAAGCAAATTCCACATCAAAATAAGTGCCTTCCAATTCAAATTTGTACCATCCATCTTGTAAGGTGCTCAAATCAGAATGGAAAGGAATGATATTGAATTCTTGGGCTGTTGAAGTAAATATTATTGTCAGAAAGGCTAAAAGCGGGAATAGAAACTTGCTCATATCAATTTTTTAAGCCTTGGTCGTTTAACTGAAACGATTACTTACAGGGAGCGCGTTGCAATCCCTTGAAAAGGCCTATTCTGTTTCGACCCAGTTCAATATGGATTCCTTGACCAATTTTTCTTGGTTCCACACAATAAAATGGTTCTCTTTTTCAATGGGGATTATGTGCAAACTGTCAACGCTTGAAAATTGGGTTTCCATAAATGGAACATTTTGATAGGGAACCAAATTATCTTCTTCACCATGGATAATCAGAGTGCGTTGTTTTAGCTCGTGCAGTTGTGGTTTTAAGTCTTTCAAATCTTGTTTCAACATCCAAAGTTCATCATTGGAAGGTTTCAAGGCTCCGGGAACCAAATATTTCAATGGAATCCAAGTCAACGGTTTTCGCCATTTCTCAGGTTTTTCAGCATCGGGATCCAATGCACCTGCAAGTATGACAAGATTTTCATATAAATCGGGTTGCTCCAAAGCCATTTGCACTATGAGTGGCCCGCCATAGGAGTGTCCGATCAACGAATAGGGTTTTCCGTTATCTACTTGTTTTAAAAACTCATTGAGTATTAATGCCTGGGGTTTGAGCGCCATACTTTTTCTAAAACCGCTTTTTCCAAAACCCGGCCTGTCAGGCGCAATAATTCTGAATTTCTCCAAAAATACCGAGTCGGCCAAATATGCCTTGTATGCATCCCAACTACCAGGGGACCCATGTATAAAAACCAAAGTTGGGGCATCCGATCTCCCTGTCTGGATGTAATGCAGGTCCCTATCCTGGATACTTAGATTTTCCTCAACATAATCAAGTTCATGTTGCTGGAAGAATTCGGACGTAGCACGACTCGATGTTCGCATGGTCATACAAGAATTGGCAAATAGTAGATATCCAAATACAACAGTTAGTAGAATGTATCTTTTTTTAAATCTGGATTTAAAAGACATGTATGCTTAAGATTTTTGAAACGCTTTAGGCACCTTGTCCTTGTGTTTCCATCTTTTGTGTGTCCAAAAATAAAACTCAGGAGTTTCCTTGATCGCTTTCTCCACGTTCTTCAGAAAAGCCTTGGTAAGCTCAAACTCCTCAAGTTCTGATGGGTTTTCAGCTATCAATTGAAAGGATCCCGAATAAGAACCTCTACCCTTCTTTTCAACCTTAAGATACACTGCGGGCAAATCCAATTTATTACATAACATTTCAGCTCCGGTATGCGCTGGAACGGTGATTCCCATAAAAGGGGTCCATAAATGTGCCTTTTTTGGCATCGGGGATTGATCGCTCAATATACCGTACATACTTAAAATGCCTTCTTTTCGGTTTGTAGCCACAATATCCTTGGTGTCCTTGGTGGTAATCAAGGTGGTGCCAAACTTTTGTCGTATATCCCTGACCAACTTATCAAAATACTTGTTTCCAATTTTTTGATAGATGGCATAACCCTTGGATTCGATATGTTTGTCCAATGCGATGACCCATTCCCAACTGGCATAATGGGGAAACATGAGCATTACGCTCTTGTTCTTTTTTTCCAATTGGTGCAAAACATCCAAATTTTCGAAAACGAAACGTTTTTGGAGCTCCTTATTGGAAATCCCCATGGTCTTTATCATTTCGAGGAACATATCGCACATGTGGCGATAAAATTTCTTTTCTATGGCCAATCTTTCCTCATCTGATTTCTCTGGAAACACCAATTTCAAGTTGTACCCAACCGTCTTTTTACGGTATCCAATAATATGGTACAGTAAAACATATACACCATCCGAAATGAAGTAAAGAAGTCTGAAGGGAAGTCTGGAAATTAACCAGAGCAGGGGATAAGCAAGTAAAAAAACAGCCAACTGCATACGTAATTCTTGTGGGCAAATATAGCTATATTTAGACCCAAATTTTAAGGCTTATGTACAATTTGCATGTTGCGACGATTGCCATTATTGCTGCAAACATACTGGTCTCATTACGAGGCTTTAGCGACACTACTTTTTTTGAACGGTATAAGTTCAGTATTGGCGGAATAAAGGCGGGTCAGCAAGAAAGAACCATTACATCTGGCTTTTTGCATGTTGATATTTCGCATTTGTTCTTCAATATGTTCACCCTTTATTTTTTTGCCAATGTGGTGATCAATGGTTTTAGCGCTTCCAAATTTGTAATTATTTATTTCATAAGTCTTTTGGGAGGAAGTCTATTGGCACTTTTCTTTCATAAAAACGAACCTTATTATAGCGCAGTTGGCGCTAGTGGAGCTGTGACTGGGATTCTGTATGCGGCAATTTTGTTAAACCCAGGAATGCAGTTGGGCATCATGTTCATTCCGATACCGTTGCCTGCCTATGTGTTGGGAATAGCGTATTTGCTCTATTCTATTTACGGAATGAAAAGTAGACTGGGAAATATTGGACATTCCGCCCATTTTGGTGGAGCAATAGGAGGCTATGCCACAACCTTGCTGTTTAAACCTGAACTTTTTGCGACCGATACTTGGATTGTGGTATTGTTGGCGATTCCTATCATCATTCTTTTTGCCCTCGAAAAGATGGGTAAAATATGATGATGTGAAAAACTTCTAAAAGTATAGTTTGCGTCAAACTGAACTTGTTTCAGTTTCCCATGAGCATTGGTTTTCAAATTGTTGAGATTCTGAAATAAATTCAGAATGACGCTTTCATTTTTTTGGACGGCCTCTATCTTTAACCTTAATTCAACAGCTCGGCCACTTTTGCTTCCAAATCCGGACCTCTAAGATCCTTGGCAACGATGACTCCATTTTCATCCAAAAGGAATGCTGCTGGAATTGCATTTATATTATATAGCTGTGCAATCGGGTCTTGAAACCGCTTTAGGTTTGAAATATGGTTCCATTCCAAACCATCGGCCTCTATGGCTTTCTTCCAATCTTCGGCCCTTGCATCAAGAGAAACTCCTATAATATTAAGTCCCTTGTCGTGATACTTGTTATATACCGAAACAATATTTGGGTTCTCCATACGGCATGGTCTGCACCATGCTGCCCAGAAATCAATCAAGGTCACCTTTCCTTTTACCTCACTCAGGGCTAAAGGAGAACCGTCAGGGGTTGGGGCCGAAAACTCAGGGGCCACACCACCTATTTGGGTGGTTTTAAGCTTCTCCAATTGTTCTTGAAGACGTTTGCCCGGCTCTGTTTCTTTGATCTCCGGTGTAAAGGCATCAAAAATTTCCTTTACCTCATCTTCAGATAGGGCTTTCTGAGCCATAAGGTTGCCCAAGATGTGTACGGAAATCAAGGCATTCGGATTTTCCTTTGGAAAACTGATTTGGTAGTTTTTGAATTCTTCTTGAAGCTCAATGAATTCTTCCCGCAACGCGGTTACAGTAGCTGTGTCCCGTTGTTGTGAAGCTGCACTCATGTCATTTCTCATGGAATTGAACCGTTCCTGCAATTTTCGCGTTTCAGCTTGAAAATCCATAAAGATGTCATTTTGAACGGTGCCCTTTACTTTGGCATATCTGAGACTATCTTTTTGAAACTTGATATCTATGTCCCCATTTTCAAGGACAAAAGGAATATTTCCAGGGTTTGCTCCCATAAAAAGATAATGAAGCTTTGGCTCCACTTGCGTGCCAGTAAAACTAAAACTGCCATTGGTAACCGTAGTGGTATCCAATTCAACCAACTGGTTTAGCGAATCGGTCGTCTTAAGAAAAACTTGCGTGCCATCCGCCAATTCTCCAGCAATAGTACCATTCAATGTATAGCCATCTGAACCCGAACCGCATGAGGCCAACAATATCAGAGCAAATACAAATCCAAAAATCTTTTTCATTTTTTGCGTTTTAGAAGCGCTAAGGTATTCATTCCATATGGTATAAAAAAGCCCTTAACTTTTTGGGAAAGCAAAGGGCCTGTATTTGTAAAGGTCATTTAGAACTGGTATCGGATACCCAAGGCAATATCAAAATCAAAGCCATTATCGAATCCGTCATAGCCCAATAACCCTATTTCTGGTCTAAAATCAAGGGATAGTAGCAAGGGAATATCAAAATTATATTCCACCCCGATGTCACCTGCTGCAAAAACAAAAAGGCCATCGTTATCGGCACCGCTAGGGATAGGTTCAAAATCTACACTTCCCAATCCGCCACCGACTCCATAGTACCAATTAAAGTTTCCATCCAGTTGGTGAACCCATTGATAGACACCGGCCAATTTAAATGCGTCAAAATCACGACTGTCGCGCCATCCTAGGTTAAATTCAGCTCGATTATAGCGTCCAATGGATTTTTGATACGAAATTTCGGCTCCGAAGCCGTCACTATCACCCAATCGAAGTCCCAATGCATGCTCGGAAATATCCTGTGCACTCATTGCAATTGTTGTGAACAAAAAAACACCAGTAAATAATGTGGTAATCTTCATAAGTCTCTCGTTTAGTTAAAAATTAAAGATAGCTTTGCAAAGCTTCTTGACAATAAACTATTTTGACGACCAAAAATTGTTCCATTGTGGATAAATCTCTTTTAAAAAAGCTCTCAGAAGAACTACATGGCGAATTATTGACGGACGATTTAAGTAAGGCACTTTACGCCACTGATGCATCCGTATATCGGAAAATCCCAACTGCGGTTGCGTATCCGAAAAACCCTCAGGACATTAAGGTTTTGGTGGCCTTTGCGAATGAAAATAGCATTGGGTTGATTCCCAGGACTGCAGGAACTTCGTTGGCTGGACAATGCGTTGGTGACGGTATTGTGGTGGATGTCTCAAGGCATTTTACGCAGATTTTGGAGTTGGATGAAAAGAAGAAGCAAATCAAGATTCAACCAGGAGTTGTCCGGGATGAGCTCAACCAATATTTAAAACCATATGGTCTTTTCTTTGGACCGAATACCTCAACTTCCAATAGATGTATGATCGGCGGAATGGTGGGAAACAATTCTTCCGGAACCACCTCGATTCAATACGGGGTGACCCGGGATAAAGTGGTTTCGATGAACTGCATTCTTTCGGACGGTAGTGAAGCCCATTTTGGAGATGTAAAGGAGGATACCTTTTCCTCAAAAAAGAGTGAAACTTCGCTCGAAGGAAAAATCTATGCCGATTTGGAAAAAGAGCTTTCCAATCAGGAGATAGTGGAAAACATCAATGCAGAATTTCCAAAGGCTAGCATCCACAGAAGAAATACGGGTTATGCAGTTGATGAACTTTTGAAGAATTCCATTTTCGGTACAACAGCTGTCGATTTCAACCTCAGCAAACTCCTTTCTGGAAGCGAAGGTACATTGGCATTTACCACGGAGGTCACCTTGCAATTGGATGACCTTCCCCCGCCATTATCTGCAATGGTCGCCACACATTACATGACCCTCGAGGATTGTTTGAGCGATGTCGCTCCGGTGATGCAGCATAATTTGCATACCTGCGAGATGATGGACAAGGTGATTTTGGACTGCACAAAGAATAATCGAGCACAATTGGCCAATCGCTTTTTTGTGGATGGCGACCCTGCCGGGATTTTGATGTTGGAAGTGAAGGCACACACGGAAGAGGATTTGGACAAACAGTTGAACGAACTGCTCGAAACCATAAAAGCATCCGGTTTGAGCTATGCAAATCCCGTTTTGAAGGGCGACGATATCAACAAGGCCATCGAACTGCGAAAAGCTGGTTTGGGTCTTTTGGGGAATATGGTAGGGGACAGAAAAGCTGTTGCTTGCATCGAGGACACCGCGGTGGCTTTGGAAGACTTGAAAGATTTTATCATGGAATTTTCCGAAATCATGAAAGGGTATGGACAAGATGCGGTCTACTACGCCCACGCAGGAGCTGGGGAATTGCATCTAAGACCTATCTTAAACTTGAAAAAGTCCGATGATGTGGTGTTGTTCCGTGCCATCACTACCGATGTGGCCAAGCTGACCAAGAAATACAAGGGTAGTTTTAGTGGCGAACATGGCGATGGTATTGTAAGGGCGGAATTTATCCCTTTAATGATTGGTGATGCCAATTACAAATTGCTCAAACGGGTAAAAGCCATTTTTGACCCCAAAAATATTTTTAACCCAGGGAAGATCGTGGATGCATTTCCTATGGATGAGTCCCTACGGTATGAAATTGACAGAAATGAGCCTGAGGTAAAGACCTTGATGGATTTTTCGGATAGTGAAGGAATCCTAAAGGCAGCCGAAAAATGTAATGGAAGTGGCGATTGTAGAAAAAGCCACAACATGTCCGGAGGGATGTGTCCCAGTTATCACGCTACCAAAAATGAAAGGGATACAACCCGGGGTAGGGCCAATGCTCTACGTGAGTTTTTGACCAATTCAGAAAAACCCAATCGATTTGACCAAAAAGAACTGAAAGAGGTGTTTGACCTTTGTTTGAGCTGCAAGGCCTGCGCAAGCGAATGTCCCAGTAATGTGGATGTCGCTACGCTAAAAGCTGAGTTTTTGTATCAATATCAAGAATCAAACGGATACCCTTTAAGAAGTAAGTTGTTTGCCCATAACACAAGATTGAACAAGTTGGGCAGTAAAGTTTCCGGGTTGACCAACGCGGTCTATAAATCCAAGGTTCTTGGTGGTTGGCTTAAATCAGCTTCGGGTGTGGCACAAGAACGAAGTCTACCCGAGGTCCATAATTTTGATTTTGGAAAATACCTAAAAAAGTTTCAGGCAACATCATCTGATTTGTCCAAAAAGGTTGTTTTATATATTGATGAATTTACCCAGTATTTGGATATTGAGGTTGGCCAAGATGCCATAGTCTTACTTTGTAAACTTGGGTATGATGTGCAGCTGTTCTATGCTGAAAGCGGGCGGACCTATCTCTCCAAAGGCTTTTTAAAACAGGCGCAAAAGTTAGCCGCTTCGAACATTTCAAAACTTGAGGGGATCTTGAAGCAAAATATTCCGATAGTGGGGCTTGAACCTTCTGCAGTACTTTCTTTTCGGGATGAATACAAACGCCTTTCCAACGATAAAGAAAAAGCTGAGCAATTGGCTTCAAGCTCATTTTTAATCGAAGAATTTTTGGCTTCGGAAATAGAAAAAGGGCATATCACTTCGGAAAGTTTTACTGAAGATGAGCAGCAAGTCAAGATTCATAATCATTGCCACCAAAAGGCATTGTCAAACCAGAAAGTGACTTTCGACATCTTGAATTTACCCAAGAACTACAAGGTTTCCATTATTCCTTCAGGTTGTTGTGGAATGGCGGGGTCTTTTGGTTATGAGAAAGAACATTACCAGACAAGTATGCAAGTAGGGGAGTTGAAATTGTTCCCGTCAGTAAGGAAGAGTTCAGAAAAAACCATCATTTCCGCTAACGGTACAAGCTGTCGACATCAAATTAAGGATGGTACTGATAGGGATGCGCAGCATCCTGTGTCAATTTTGCGCAGGGCCTTGGTTGTCTAAATCTTGTTCGTCTATTAGTTCTTCGGTTTCCAACTCAAGTTTGTTCTTGGCATTGGATTCTTCGACATCGAGTAGTTTGGTGTGTTCTTCGATGATTTCTTCGGTCTCCGGTTCAAGGTCTACATCGGTAATGGAAGCGATGAGTTCGTTCATGTCCATTTCCTTTAAATCCTCATCAACAAAGAAGGGAGACAATCTATCATGGTTGTAATGATAGATTTTCCAACGCTTAAAGGAATACTCCAGTGCGGTAAGATTTTCGACCCAATCGCCTGAATTTAAATAGGTACAACTTCCATTTTTATTTTCGTAGCGCTCCTTTTTAGGTTGATGTATATGACCGCAAATCACATAGTCGTAGCCATTTTCAATAGCAAGGTCACCGGCCGTCTTTTCAAAATTGTTGATGTACTTGACCGCGCTTTTCACACCATTTTTGATGCGTTTGGAAAGTGAGTAACGTTCCCTTCCCATTTTGGCCAAACACCAATTGACGAAACTGTTTATTAAGATAAGGAGGTCATAGCCATAACTGCCCAGTTTGGCCAACCACTTGGCATTTTGAATGGAAACATCGAACACATCCCCATGGAAAATCCATGCTTTTTTACCATCCAGATTGAGAACCAACTTATCAACTATCTTAAAATTTCCCATTGAAGTATCACTAAACTTACGAAGCATTTCATCGTGATTACCAGTGATATAGAAAACTTCAGTACCTTTCGAAGCCATTCCGATGATTTTCTTGAGAACCTTTAAATGGGATGATGGAAAGTACCGTTTGCTAAACTGCCAGATATCAATGATATCACCGTTAAGAATCAGCTTTTTGGGCTGTATGCTATTGAGATAGGCGATGAGTTCGTCGGCATGGCAACCGTACGTTCCTAGATGGACATCCGAAATTACCGCCAATTCTATCTTCCTTTTTTTCAATACGTTGGGTTTGACTGCAAAATAAGTGCGTAGGAATAAACTGAAAATCAAATTCAAATCATCAATTCCTAAGCTTACGGTTAAAAAATCATCATCACAGATCATTTTATGTTACATTAACATTAAATGGCAAGGTTGTTTTTGAAAACCATATTTAACATCTACCTTTGAAGTCTACAGAATACGTATTGAATGGCCGGAAATACTTTTGGACAACTTTTTAAGCTTACATCTTTTGGGGAATCACATGGCAAAGCTCTGGGCGGCGTTATTGATGGATGTCCAGCGGGGCTGGAATTGGACATGGAAAAAATCCAATTGGATTTAAATCGTAGGAAACCTGGCCAATCCGCTATTGTCACCCAACGAAAAGAACCGGATACTGTTGAATTTTATTCGGGCATTTTTGAAGGTAAGACCACGGGAACCCCAATCGGGTTCGCCATTCACAATACAAATCAGAAGTCCAAGGACTATTCCCATATCAAAGATTCGTACAGACCTTCCCATGCGGACTACGTCTATGATAAAAAGTATGGTTTTAGGGATTACCGTGGGGGCGGTAGAAGTTCTGCCCGGGAAACGGCAAGTAGGGTAGTGGCCGGAGCCATTGCAAAGCAATTTCTTGGAGATGTAAAAATCAATGCATTTGTTTCCCAAGTGGGGGATTTGAAACTGGAAAAGGAATATCAAGAGCTTGATTTTTCCAAAATTGAATCCAACCCGGTACGCTGTCCGGATACGGATACAGCTGAAAGAATGGAAGCCTATATCAAATCCATCAAAAAAGAGGGAGACACCATTGGCGGGGTGATCACTTGTGTGATTCAAAATGTACCCATCGGTCTTGGAGAGCCTGTTTTTGACAAATTACATGCTGAATTGGGCAAGGCCATGTTGTCTATCAATGCCGTAAAGGGCTTCGAATATGGCAGCGGCTTTGAAGGCGTCAAAATGAAAGGTAGCGAGCACAACGATTCCTATAACAGCGATGGTACCACAAGCACGAATCGAAGCGGAGGCGTTCAGGGAGGTATCAGCAACGGAATGGATATTTATTTCAACATCGCCTTTAAACCTGTGGCGACAGTGCTGCAGGCCTATGAAACCATCAATAAGGAAGGGGAAAAGGTAACTACCCAAGGTAAAGGAAGGCACGACCCATGTGTTGTTCCCAGAGCGGTACCTATTGTAGAGGCAATGGCCGCACTTGTATTGGCTGATTACACCCTTTTGGCGCGTACCAATAAAATCTAACGGGCGGATAAGGGTTTTTCCGATCAAAATAGTATCTTACTTTCCTAAAAACATCGTATGCGTAAACTCGAACTGCACTGGCAGATCCTAATCGGGATGCTGTTGGGAATAGTGTTTGGATTTGTAATGATTCAAATTGATTGGGGAAAAGATTTTGTCTCCGACTGGATCCAACCACTGGGAACCATCTTCGTAAAACTTCTTAAACTTATTGCAATCCCCTTGATCATAGCCTCATTGGTAAAAGGGATATCTGACTTAAAAGACATTTCCAAATTTCGGAACATAGGTGTCAGAACCATTGGGATTTATATTCTGACCACAGTGGTTGCGATTACCATAGGGTTGGTTTTGGTGAATATTTTGAAGCCCGGTGATGGGATTTCAGAGGAAACCGTGGCCAAAATGACCGAAACCTACGCATCTTCCGAAGGAGTAACCTCCAAAATGGACGAAGCCATGAACCAAAAGGAGAGTGGACCGCTTCAATTTTTGGTCGATATGGTACCCGACAATGCTTTGGCAGCAATGAGTGACAATGGCTTGATGCTACAGGTGATATTTTTTACAATCTTCTTAGGTATCTCTATGTTGCTCATCGGGGAGAAAAGGGCCAAACCGCTAAAGGATTTCTTCGATTCCTTAAATGATGTAGTGCTCAAAATGGTCGATTTGATTATGCTTTCCGCACCCTATGCGGTCTTTGCACTGTTGGCAAGTGTTGTGGTTTCATCAAGTGACCCTGATTTGTTGGTAGCGCTGCTAAAATATACCGGAGTTGTAGTCGGAGGACTTTTATTGATGGTAGTTTTTTACACTATTGTGGTTTCGACCTTTACCAAAAAGAACCCATTTTGGTTTTTGAAGGAAATCAGTCCGGCGCAGTTACTTGCCTTTTCTACCAGTTCCAGTGCGGCCACGCTTCCTGTTACCATGGAAAGAGTCGAAGAGCATATCGGAGTGGATAAAGAGGTGTCGAGTTTTGTATTGCCCGTGGGGGCGACCATCAATATGGATGGAACCAGTCTCTATCAAGGAGTGGCAGCCGTGTTTATTGCCCAAGCATTGGGATTTGATCTCTCTTTTGGAGATCAGTTGACCATTGTGTTGACGGCTCTATTGGCTTCCATTGGATCTGCCGCTGTACCAGGTGCAGGAATGGTTATGCTCGTCATTGTGTTGGAGGCCATTGGTTTTCCAGCAGATAAATTGGCCATTGGTTTGGCCTTGATTTTTGCGGTGGACAGACCTTTGGATATGTGCAGAACAGTTGTCAATGTAACTGGCGATGCAACAGTTTCCATGATTGTGGCAAAATCCGTAGGTAAGCTAGGGAAACCCAATGTCAAGGAATGGGACGACCATTTGGATGAAGTTAGATAAGCAACCAAAAAAGTATACGCTATGAACATTTGCTTTTTAATGTACCCTTGGGAGGAAATCCAACCAGAAAACGATACAAGTCTCGCATTGATTCATGAATGTGTTAAGCGAAACCACGGGGTAGCTCTGTGCACACCGGCAAACCTGACAATTCGAAACAGTGTGACCAGTGCTTTCTGCACGGTGATCAATCGCATGGAGAAAGTTTCCAGCAGTCTGAAGACTTTCTATAAGCAGGCCTCCTTACGGGAAGAAATGCTCCCTCTAGCCGGGTTTGATGTCATTTTTATGCGTGCAAACCCACCCTTGGATCCAATAATGCTCAATTTTTTGGATTCCGTTAAAGACGATGTATTTATTGTGAATTCCTTACAGGGACTACGGGAAGCAAACAACAAATTATATACGGCAGCTTTTGGGGATAGTCATAGCAATATTATCCCCGTGACCCATGTTTCAAAAAACAAAAGATACCTGGTTCAGCAGATCAAAGAATCTTCCGCCGACAAGATGATTTTGAAACCACTAAATGGTTTTGGAGGTTCAGGAGTGATTCTTATAGAAAAATCTGCCATGTCCAATATAAAATCCCTGCTGGATTTTTACGTAACCAATGCCGATGGTTCCTCGAACTATGTAATCCTCCAGGAATATATTGAAGGTGCGGATCAAGGAGATGTGCGAATCCTGTTGTTGAATGGTGAACCGATTGGGGCTATGCGGAGAATTCCGGGATCCGATGACCATCGTTCCAACGTGTCGGCTGGGGGCTCTGTAGCGAAGCATTCATTGACAAAACAAGAAAAGGCCCTGTGCAAGCAAATTGGCCCAAAACTGGTCAAGGATGGACTCTACTTTGTAGGGATTGATGTCATTGGTGGAAAATTGGTGGAAGTCAATGTAATGTCACCAGGAGGCATCACCTATATCAACAAAGTATACAAGACAAAGGCCCAATGCAAGGTTATCGATTTTATTGAGAGTAAAGTGGTGGATAAGTTGCAGGCTTTTGATAGAAGATCCAGATTGCGAAGTGAAGTTGAAAATGCGTAGATGTAGCATTGATGATATTATCGGATTGATCGAAGAGGAAACCTGTTTTGAAGCTGTTTCTGAAGATTATTCCTTTACCTTGAAGATTGAAGCTTACGTTCCTTACGTGTGCGGAGCGGTACACGATGGGCATCAGTTTAGAAAATCCCTTTGGGACAATTGCATTCACACCGAGTACGAAAGATGGTATGAAGAAGATCCTTGCACCAAACAAATTGTGCAAAGTTTTCCGATAGTGATAGCCGGATGTGATAGCAGATTTGAATACGATTTGAATCGACCTCCGGAAACCGCCATCTTTGATACCGCATGGGGCAAGCAACTTTGGGAAAAAGCTTTACCGGAAAAAGAAAAACAGCATAGCCTAAACAAACACGAAAATTTCTATAGGGTTGTTCAAACCTTGATAGCAAAGTTGGAATCGAAATTTCAAAACGTGATTGTTTTTGATATGCACAGTTACAATTGGAAGCGATGGGATAGGGAAGTACCCGTTTGGAATCTGGGAACCTCAAATATCGACAATGCAAGGTTCGGAGTTTTGGTTGAAAGTTGGAGAGCGATGTTGGAAAGTATTAGATTGCCGCATGGTATAGCAACAACTTCAAGAATCAACGATACTTTTCAAGGGAATGGTCATTTCTTAAAATATATTACCAAGAATTTTAAGAATACCTTGGTTTTGGCGACAGAGATTTCCAAAATATACTGCGACGAATTGACGGGGATCATATTTCCTGAAGTGGTTCAATCCGTTGAAGACCAACTAAAGGTTTTGATTCCCAAAATGGTGGATGAATTTGAACGAGCGAAAGCATGATAAGCGCAAAGGAAATACAAGGGCTGGAAAAAGAGTATGGGCATCTGTTCGAGATTGACGCCAATCTTGATCGTTTGGTACGACGAATAGAATTGTTGGGTTATGTAAATCCTTTGAATATTGAAAAGGAAAAGCAACGGTTTTTTGCCTCCAAATTCTCCGTCGAACCTGAATTTAAATACCCAAAGCTCAAATTCGACCCCTATAAGTTACATCGCTTGTTCTTTTCCCAGCGGTTGGAGCGAATTGCAGACGATCAAATTCGGCGATTATATCAAGAGGTGATTTATCACTATTCCAACATGATCCAATGTATAGAGACCATTGGTAAGGGAAAGAAATTTTATTTTAACTCCTTGCGGGTTTATGGAACCCCAACGGAAAGGGATGTGCAAAATGCGCGATTCATTCTTCATTTTGCCGACGAGCCAGCTTCTTCAGATATGGAGAAAGTATTTTCGCCCGAAGAAGCCTGTGATTATTTTGAGGATTTTTCCAAACGATATGACTTCCCCTTAAATGTTCGGTTTTCGAAAAATATGGCTGCAGAGGCCATGGTCAGCAACAGTGAACAGGCATTGTTGATCAAAAAGAATGTCAAGTTTAGCAAAAATCAACTCCTGACCCTGGCCAATCACGAGATTGGCGTGCATTTGGTCACTACCTATAATGGTTTGCTACAGCCCCTAAAGATATTTTCAAATGGTTTGCCAAAGAATGTGGAAACCCAAGAAGGTTTGGCCGTATTTAGTGAGTACATGGGAGGCGCGTTGACTTTAAAACGCTTAAAAGAACTTGCCTATCGTGTCTTGGCAGCGGACAGTTTGATCAAAGGATATTCATTTGCCGATACTTTTGATTTGATTCACGGTCAATACAAATTGAACAAGCATGAGGCATTTGGCATAACACTTCGAGCCCATCGTGGCGGTGGTTTTACAAAGGATCGTTTATACTTAAGCGGATTACGCAAGATTTACAAGCGGTACCAGCGCGAAGAGAGCCTTGATATTTTGTTGTCTGGTAAAGTGGCTTTGGAAGATGAAGAAACCATCAGATACTTGAAAACTTTGGGCCTAGCGCAACCAATAACACACAAGGGACTGTCGTTCAACCAAAAATTGAACACCAATCAGACCTTGGATTTTATTCTGAACAATCTCAAATAGTACAAAAAAACAAAGACGGTAAACCTATTCGATGCCTACCGTCTTTAAAGGTTTTATAGGTTACCTGAAGTTAAAACCTGGTTCAATACGTATTGCACCGCTGTTTTCCAAACCTCTGGGTTGCTATTGGCAACAGAAGATGAAAACGTTCGTTCATCCGAGAACTTCGTGGAGTATTTTTCATCGGCCAATCCACCATACAATACTAATTCAATGTCGTAGCGAAGACCAGATTCCACTTCTGTAATTTGTGCCTCTTCAAAGAAGCCTGATTTTTTGGACTCTTTCGCGACACTTTTTTCATTGACCTCCATGAGCACCACATATTCCGCTCTAAGCACATTCTGCAACCTGTTCACAGGAGTATCTGAAAGTTGTGAAAACCTAATCCCTGCGTCGACCAATGCCTTTATGGTTGCGGACATATCCTGCACATTAATGGGAAGGGATTGATTCTGTCTGGCGAGATAATCTGTGGCAAACTTTGTCATCTGACCAGATAAATCTTTATCATAAGTACCATTTTTAAAGAAGCTCAAAGGGATAACGGCTAATCTATTCTCTTCGAAATTAGGGCCGAGATAAATTTCCTCTTTGGGTATCGTTGTCACATTTTCCTCAGTAGTTGAGGTCGATGGTAGGGGAGGTGCAACAGTTACATCCGAAGTGGCCGCTCCACCAAAACTTTGGGTCCTTCCGCTGGAGAACACAATTTTTTGGAGATTGCTTGCATCCAATTCGTTGACCAGCGTTTCTCCGGGATAACTGAAACTGATGGTGGATTTGGTAACCTTCACCACCTTTCCTTGAATGATGTCACCTGATTTGGTGAATAAAATGTCGTTGTTGCCCTGTTGGGCGAATACCACTACAGAGAGTGATAGGAGTAAGGGTAAAATTAACTTTTTCATTTTCAATTTTTGATTTTTGTTAGCAATAGGAGCCAAAGGCAAAAGACACGCCATGGATATGTATGACCATAGGTTTCCAAAAAATATTTGGAAAGTCAAACCATGGATAAAAGCTCAAAGAAATTGAGTAGGTTCCTTAAAGAAAAATGCCACAAATTCAGTGCCGATCCTGATTTTCAAGGGTTTAGAAAATGGTAAAGTTTAGTTAATCACTGTATTTTAACAAAGTATACCCCAAAATGACCTATGTTTTATCTTTTTGGGGATACTTATTGAAGTTTTACATCGAAATATATTTTCCTCTGGGGTACTTCACCTGAAAAGAGAAACTTTCCTTTTTGTCCTCTTTACTGGACAATTGTATGTTCCAAGTCAACAAACCGGTTTTCTTGTCGTATTCCGCATTCTGTGGATCAATATCATCAACTTTGATTTCACGGTTTTGGGAAATAGGCACCCTGTCCATTAGTTTTAAATCAATGGGTAAAGTTTTGTTGTTTTTGATCTCCAGGTTATAGGTTCTGTCCAAAATGCGATTGCTTCCGGTAAAGGATTTGCTTTTAAAATTTCGTTGTTGTTTTCGACTGACCGTAATATTTGGATCTATTCCCAAAGAAAGGGTCATTTCTTTTTTTACGGTAAAGGGGTCAATGTTCGTTTTGCCGGCATAACCTCCCTCGTAATAGATATTGGCTTCTCCAGGTAATAGTTGGAATTTTTCTCAATCCTTCAAACTAGCGGTAAGAAACACATTCTCGTTGACCAGCGGAGCGGCAAAATACTCATATTCGGCCGGCAGTTGGAAGGTATTGATCTCAATAGCTGTGATATCACCATCCGAGACTATGGAGTATGGTTTTTTGATGACGAATTTGGTATTGGTCAAATCATCCTGAACACTACTTTTCTTTGTGGTGATTAGGACAATCCCATTTACACCACGGTTACCATAAATAGCTGATGCAGCATCACCCTTCAACACTTCTATGTTTTGAATTTCGTTTTCATCAAGATCACCTTCCATAAACCCAGTTAATGGAACACCATCTACAATATATAATGGAGGCGCTGGTTTAGGGATGCTATTCTGGCCTCTTATGGTAATTCCTGAGGTTTTCCCGTTAAGATTCGATACTCCAACAGAGCTGACAGCATAACCAAGAGCTCTTTTCTCACGCTTTATTCCCATACCAGTCACGACGACTTCGTCCAAAGTAGAGGTGTCTTCCTCCAATTGAATGTTCATCACCGAGGAGTAAATTGGGATTTCTTGAGAGCTAAAGCCAATATAAGAGAAGGAAAGCTCTTTTCCGTTGGTGACATCTAAGATAAAATTCCCATCAAAATCAGTGGTAGTTCCTCGTGAGGTACCTTTTATGACAACATTGGCTCCTGGCAATGGAGCTCCGGATTGATCTACCACCGTTCCGGAAATCTTTCGAACCATCGGATTATAGGCATATCCCTTTTTTTTGGGTGTCGTTTTCGTTCTTTTGGCATAGCGGCTCACAAAGTTGAGATATTTGGTGCCCAAATGGGGCTTACTTACATTGATGTTGGGGTTGCCGGTGGAGAGTGTCACCTTAACATTGTCCCAGTCCTTTCCCGTTTTCTGATAAACGTGGGCTTTATATGCTAAATCGATAGGAGCATTCAGTTTTTTTGATTTGATGTCATAGTTGGGAATCCAACCGGCATCCCGAACCAAATAGGATATGGACAGATTTAGGTTTGTATCTATGGGTGCATCGAAGGTGATGGTGAGTTCACCTTGTTCTTCTTCCGGGGCGTTGTTGATTTCGGCCAGTTGTTTCTGCAGTTTATTGATTTCAAGCTTATGTTCGTTTATTTTGAGATTGGTTCTGAATATTTCATTTCGTATTGCCGTAATTCGCTCTCGATAATACGCACTTACTTCTTTTACCCGATCTAAGTCCAAGGCTTGAAGTCTGTTGTTTATTGATCGGTTCGAGGTAATGACTTTCTCCTCTTCCTCCAGTCCAGCAATGATATTATTGAGCAGGGTAGTCTTATGCTGATGTTCCATAATTTCATCTTCCCACTGCTTCACTCTAGGGTCGCTTTCTATTTGCTCCAAATAATTCAAGTCGTAAGACATGGATAAGATGGAAACCGTTTGCAAACCGGAAATTTGAATACTACTTTCTTCTACTTTTGGTGAGAGCCCGGTGAAAACCAGTTTGTTTTTTCCTTCCTTAAGTTGGCATTCCGCTTTACGATAGATTTGGGCACCACTTAAGTACACTGTAACATCTTTAATTTTGGAAGGGACCTTTGTGTCATTTCCAAGTCCCAATAAAGGACAAAGGATAATTAAGAATATTAGTTTTTTCATGACTGTTGGATTTAAAGTTTGAGTGAACTTAAATCCTTAAATGGCAGATTGAAACTCAAAATGTGTAAACCAAACTAATTGGTCCGTGAACTGGTTTTTTGGGTGAGTAAAGCATTGGGCAAGTATTATGAGGGTGAATTATAATTGAAACTATAGATTAGACAAATATCCTTCCAGAAAATTTGTGAAGATTCAATTATAAGGTCAAAGCACTACGATTTTGCTTAAATTTTAACTTTTTGAAGGCCACGATGCAATTTAAGTATTGAATACTGCAAGTTTTTTGGTAAAGTCCGGAGTTTTATTCAATTAATTTTGTTACATCAACTTGCTTGTAGAGGATGCTATAGGCAAAATTTAAACGATCCTAATAAACTTAATTTTGGATGAAGGGCAATAGCTTAATCTATATTAGTATACTTTCTGTCGTACTCGTTGCGATTCCTTTTATGCCTATTAATGGAGGTGATATGCATTGGTTTTTGGATTTCTTCGGAAAATTCCATCCCATTTTGGTACACCTTCCAATTGGGGCTCTAGTGTGTCTTTTCATCCTTGAGATTGTCATTCCGAAACAGCATATGTCCCATATTCGGGGGGTAGTGCTCAAGTTTGTTGTCATTACTGCAATACCAGCTGTACTGGCCGGAACGTTATTGGCTGCTTCAGGTAGTTATGGAAGCGATGTCTTTGCACTCCATAAGTGGTTTGGGTTGGCCACAGCTTTGCTGAGCATTTGGCTGTACGTCATCTATAAAAGTGACATTGCCAAAAAGATAGGACGTTTTTCTGTTTATCAGGTAGCTCTTTTTGCCAATGTGGTTTTACTTACCGTTGCTGGTCATTATGGTGGCTCCGTAACCCATGGCTCGGACTATTTGACCAAAAATCTTCCAGACGGTATCCGTTCAATTTTTGGGGATGACCCCTATGCATTAAAAGGATTGGTAGCTATGGACAATTCCAAAGTGAACAAGACCTTGAGTGCTTTTGACTATAATGCGGACATTCAACCCGTAATCGAGAAATATTGTGTGCAATGCCATGGACCTGAAGAACAGAAAGCTGGTCTTCGTTTGGATGAAATTAACCCAGATTTGGTGAATGGTCCAGATGCGGCCACATGGCGCGGGATGCTTGATATGATCAATAGTGGTGAAATGCCCCCGGAAGAAGAAGAGCAACTAACCGATGAAGAACGTAGAATGCTTGTGGATTGGGTCACGGCCTCGGTTCAGAATGCCATAAAGATTAAAAAATCCAATCAAACAGCTGTAATCCGAAGATTGACCAAAAAGCAGTACACCAATTCTTTGAATGAGTTGTTGGATGTGACTGTTGATTTTGGCGAGGTATTGCCCGATGATGAAAAATCGGAAATGGGCTTCAGCAACAATGGTCACGAGCTGCAAATTTCTCCTTTGCATATAGAATATTATAAACAAATTGCCCGAGAAGCATTGGACAAGGCTATCGCGCCCCTTGAAAAACCCAAGACTACCCATTACAGGGTCAAATTTGGAAAGGAAATAGGGATGGACCTACCTTCTGCAACGGTTGGCGGTTATCAAAGTGCGCCCATAAGTTCTGATGACATTATTGTTGATATTTTGGACGAAAATGGATTACCTGTTCAACCCAAAGACAGTATTGAAGAGGCACATTATGAAGAGGTCAAGAAGAATATCGGAATAGGAATGCGGGGATCACATTCGGATCGCTACGAAGTCGTGGATAATGGAGTTATTCTTTATTCCGCATTACCGCATAAAGAAGTAAGTCCAAAATCATGGCAGGGACCTTCACCTAATTTAAAACTGTTGGTCAAAGATTACTTTCCTATGGAGGGTGACTTCGAATTTCGGATCAAAGCTTCCAAAGGATATCAGGAACACGTGAAAAAAGAAGGATTGATCAGTCTCCGTAATCCAGTACCGGCGGAGAAGTTGGAAGGTACTATCAATCTTCGTCCCAATTCCTTTACGAACAAGACAAATCTGATTCGCAAGGGAAAGTATTTACTGGCCGAGGACTTAACCAAATATAGTTACACACGTACTACTTTTTTTGCCCCCAAAACAGGATACTACCAGTTTGATTTTACCCATCCCTATGCTGCACTAGATGGTATGCCATCTGTCAATATTCGTATAGATCAATTCCGTTTGCAAGAACGTCTGCATTTGCAAAAACCAGAAGGCGAGCAGTTGGATATGGTAACACCATTGACCTTGGCCTATTTGGAGGAAGGAAAACACAACCTAGAGATCGGTGGACGCTTCTTTGTAGGATTTGGCGAGGTTATCGTAACTCCTTTTCCCGATGATCATTCGGTTGCCATTCAATTGGACAATGAGGAGGAGGAAAGTAGGTTGAAGTATGAGTTGGCATCCCCAATTATGAGGGTTTTTGCGGGTTCACGTACAGATGATGGAATAGACTATAAGAACTTTGATGACTTTAGGAATGTAATTAATTCGGATGCCGAAAGGCAATATATCTTTAAAGGTAGACTGGAAGATTTACCTATTCCAGTAATTGATACTGTGGAAACTGAAATTCTGGCCAATATTATGGGGATGGGAATCTGGAACGATTATCTGGTGAAAGATAACAGGGATTCCGGACCACCGCTTTTGATCCATGAGTTGGCATTTGAAGCACCGTATTATGCTGAATGGCCCCCTAAAAGTCATAGTGCAATATTTTTTGATTCCCCGGATGTTGCCGATAAAGAAAAATATACCGCCCAAGTTTTGGGCAGATTTATGGAAAGGGCTTTCAGACGTCCATTGGAAAAAGAAGAAATTACTCCATATCTAGAATTTTGGAGAGGCATTAAGGACGACTATGAGCGTTATGAGGATAGTATAAAAGAAGTACTTGTTGCTATACTGTGTTCTCCGAGCTTTATCTATTTGGCCGAGCCTGAAGAAGGTACTTCTGACGATGAAAGAGAGTTCTTCTTGGCGTCACGTTTGTCATACTTCCTTTGGGATTCACCACCAGACCAAGAGTTGTTGGCCTTGGCGGATAGAGGGAAACTCCATCGTAAAAAAGAATTGAAAAAACAGGTGCAGCGCATGTTGCAGGACGATAAGATTTGGGAAATGGTTCGCAATTTCTCCAAAGAATGGCTCCGTCTTGACCGACACGAAACCATGAGCACCAATGTGAACGAGTATGAGGCGTACAGCCGATTTGTCAAACGTGATATGGCTGAGGAAACCTATCATTTTGTGCACCATATACTCAATTGTAATATGTATATCGGGAATTTGATAGAATCCGATTTTGCGATGTTGAACCAGAACCTGGCTGAATTTTATGGGATTGAAGATGTAAAAGGAAATCATTTCAGACCGGTTGCTTTGGCGCCTGATTCCAAGAGGGGTGGACTACTCTCGCAAGGCTCCTTTTTAAGTGGACATTCTGATGGAACCCAGGCCCATGCCATAAAACGTGCCGTATGGCTTCGCTCACGAATATTGGGTGACAGACCACCAGATCCGCCACCAAATGTACCGGAGCTGGATCCAGAGACCCCTGGTTTTGAAAAATTGACTTTGAAGGAACAATTGTTTTTACATCGAAATAAAGTTTCGTGCATGGATTGTCACGCGAAGATCGATCCCTATGGAATCGTCTTTGAAAACTACAATGCCGTTGGACTTTTCCAAACCGTGGCAAACAACGGGAATCCTATCGATGTAAAAGCGGAACTACCTGATGGTAAGATAGTTGATGGAATTGACGAAATAAAAGCGTATATTTTAAATGAAAAAATAGACGACTTTACACGCTCATTGGTAAAACATCTATTCTCTTATGCAATTGGACGGGATGTGACCTTTGTTGATGAACCCGAAATTGAATCCATAGTTAGCGCTATTAAGGAAGATGGCTATCGTTTTCAAGCTGTATTTGAACATATTATTACAAGCAAATCGTTTATTGGTGATTTTTAAAGATTAGACTATGGCCCGTAAATCATGGCATTTAGATCGTAGAACATTTCTCAAAGGACTTGGGGTTACTTGTACCATTCCGTATATGGAAGCAATGGGCATGGGAACTATGCTCAAAAGTACCAGCATATCAAGTGAAGCAATGAAAAGGCTTTGCTGCGTATATTTTCCAAATGGTGTCGGACTACCTCCTGTTGAAAGTTCATTTCATAAAAAATGGAGTTGGTTTCCTATGGGAGAAGGTCGGGATTATCAAGTCACACAAACCTTAAAGCCTTTGGTGGAACATCGTGAAAACATGTCTATAATTGGAGGGTTGAGTCATCCGCGAAGCAGGGCTTTGCTGGGTCATTTGGCTGGGGATACCTGGTTAACGGGAGGAGATGTGAGAGGGAGTGCTTACATGAACAGTATTTCCCTTGACCAATTGGTTGCCCAAAAGTTCAGCAGGCATACTAGATATCCATATTTAGCGTTGTCTACAGACGGGGGAATTGGCTACAAATCAAGGGTTTCCACCTTGTCATTTGATCTATCAGGTAAACCAATTCCGTCAGAGCATAGACATCGCGAAATATTTGAAAGATATTTTGCCCCAGGAAGCGGTGGAACTACACAAGCAAGAAGAAAAAGCATTCAACAGGATAAAAAGATTGTGGATTTAATCCTTGAAGATAGCAAGCGACTGCATAAACGTTTGGGGAAGCACGATCAGACCAAAATGGATGAATACATGCATTCCTTAAATTCTGTGGAAGAACAAGTAAAAAGGAATGAGCAGTGGTTGGATATCCCCATGAAGGATTTTGATGCCGGTCATATTGATTTTAACGCGGATGTAAAGGTAGATCCAGAAGCATACATTAAAACTACTTTTGATTTAATGGTGTTAGGTATGGAAGTTGACCTTACTCGTGTTATGACCTATATGATGGCCCGTGAAGACGGCCTAGGATTAGGTGAAAACTTCCCGAAGTTGGCTTTAGGACTTAGTAAGGGACATCACACCATCAGTCATGACCTCAGTACCGGGCATTGGGAAGAGTGGGGTAGATATGATCAGTGGTTGACTAAACAGTTTGCCTATTTCTTAGACCGAATGAAAAACACCCACGACGAGCACGGCTCGCTATTGGATAACACCATGATTCTTTATGGGAGCGCCTGTAGTACGACCCATAATGCGGTTAATTACCCAACGATTTTGGCCGGAGGTGCCAATATGGGCTTGAAGCATGGAACTTATGAGAAGTTTGATGAGGAACCTATGTCAAACCTATTTGTAAATATGCTGAATCGATTGGACATCGAAACGGAAAGCTTCTCGGATAGTACCGGAGAACTTCATTCGAAAGTATTGTAAAAGCAAATAGATTTCTACTCCTCAAAGTGTATTAATGTAGAAGAAAGATAAACTTCTAATTCCTTTCCCTTTATAGGGAAAGGTGTCCCGCCGAAAGCGGGACGGAAAGGGTGTTGTTCAATCCCTTCCGTCTTGATGCGGGCATCAATCCACCTTCCCTTGGCTAAGGGAAGGATTATACTAGATTACCTTTCCGGCTATATATCATATTAAAATTACTTCCCAGAAGTAAGCTGAAAATCCAATTTATCGAACTCCACCCCGTTTACAATAATTGAAACTTGATGCAGTCCGGTATGAAGTTTTCGAGTTGTGATGATTTTGAAGGGTTGTTTTCGTTGAATTTCTGTGGATGAGTCAGCAGCATAATCCTTTTCACTGATCTTGAAGACTTTTTTGGAAAGTGTACCATTCGCTTTTTGATAGTAAAGACCATATTCCAAACGGATTTTGGAACTCTTGCCGTTGACATTGTTCAGTACAAAGGAGAAATTCAAATCCTCACCTATGCTTACGGTCGGGGTTGTTACCTTGAATTTCTCGATTTTGACTTTGTTGACTTTCCCAAACCCGAACAATCGCATCACTTCCGGAACGCCCTGCTTCAACAGAGTTCTACAAGCATGTTTTACTACCCAATCCACTTCTTTGCTTTCTCCTTTCCAGGTTTTGGCCAATTGGATGACGATATCCGGATTGTCCTTGGAAATATCGTTCAGATTGTTGGCTACACTGCGCCGAACGGATTCAGATACATCCGATTTAAGGCGTTCAAGTATGGGCAGTATGGGTGAGGGGTCTTTTTTAAGGTCAGGTAAAGCCATGGCCCACGGCAGTCGTGGTCTGTAACCTTCGGACGCCAATCGCCGCACCATTGGGTGTTCGTGATGCGACCAAGCTTCCATTTGTTGCTTCATTTTCTCAGGATGATTTATGATAAAAGGTCTAACGGCAAACTCGCAGCTAACAAATTTGGTGATCTCGCCAAACGCCTCCATAGAAACAGCATAATCATCAATTCCATAAATTTCCACAAAGTCCGGTAAGAAGATAAACTCCAGATTGTCCGATCTAAAATCGTTTTCTTTTAAAACAGGAATAAGCTTCAACAGTATGGCCACATTCGTATTCAAGTCTTCCGTTAGATGATTCTTGAGCGCGTGGGTTATATGTCGCATCCGCTCCTTTAACTCCTTATTGTCCCATTCATCATCATAAATCTCTTTTAAAAAGGATGTCTTGTCAAATGCTGGAAACACTTCTTGTACGCAGTGCGTAAACCGGTCAAAAAAAGTTGAATTGTAGATGTTTTTAAATAATTCTGCCACTGTTCATTAAAATTTAAAGAGGTGATAGCTTTGATCAAAACTGTTGCACATAACTCTCAACGATTCGTCCACCAAAGGTTTTGATGAGATTATTGGCGATGTCCTCATTAAGTGCCAATCTAAACCCTTCAATGTTCATTTTAAGGGTTTCCATGTCATCTGAATCAAAATGCTGACTCCATCGAAACAAGGTATTATTGCCTTTGCTTTCCAAAGTCAAGATGCCCAGCGAATTTTTTAGGCCGAAAGTATTCGGCTCCTCAGCAATCGACGCCAGACCGACGTTGGGCTTGTACCATTTCATGATTTCGGCATGGGTGGTTTCAGGCATACCTGCTTCCATAGGTAAAAAAGTGCAAGTAAAGCCTAGACACTGGTCAAAAGTATCGTATTGTGCGTCCACTTTCTTAAGTCCACTGCTGTATTCTGGCATACGTTCCAGTCTCCCGACCAGTGCCCAAACCTCTGAAGCGGTGGCGTTGAGTTCAAGTGTAATACTATTTCTTAAGGGACTGGAAACAAAGTCGGAAGCTGAAGGGAACTGAATGTCCTGTCCTGAATTTTGCCCATAACCGATTAACGCATGACCCAATGCCAAGCAGATAGTGGGAATTGATTTGTTTACTCTCATCGTAGATTGTTTTATTTGAAAGCAAAACTAGAACTGCGTTGTGACAACCCTATGTCAGTGGGGGTAAAAAAAATATTGGGAGATGATTATCCCAAGAACTTGGCATGTATTTCTGGGGTTGGAATCATGCAGGCATCTTTACGGCCGAACCATTTATAACGATTTTTGGCAACGAGGTTATAAATGGCATCTCGAAAGACTTTGGGGATCCAGGTAAAGAACACCATACCTTTCCAAAGTCCACCAAAATCCTGTGCAATTCGCAAAGCTGCATCCGATTTAGTGAAATAGGCCACACCGGGCTCGATAAGGATAATGGAATCAACTTTGGAAGTGTCGATGGCGCGTTCTGCTATCAGCCTTTCTCCAATTTCACTCTGCAAAGGGGCATAACGGAAACTATCTTTTTTATCACGTTTAATGATGAACTGCACCGCTCCGTTGCAGAGGTTGCAGACCCCATCAAACAGGATAAGTTTTTTGCCATCTAACTTGTTTCCACTGCTGTTGGAACTGACCTTTTCCATAACACAAAGATACGGAGCTTAGGACTGAAAGCCTAGTCTAAACAGATAGTGGTTTTGTCAAACAATTCCCTATAGAAAAGTCAATTTGGAGAGTGTAGTCCCATTTTATTGCCTTCCGAATCCAGAAACAAAGCGAAATACCCGATTTCGTCGGCATGGGGTGTTTTTCGAACAATGATTTCTCCTCCATTGGGCTCAATCTTGTCAAGAATGGTCTGAAGGTTATCGCCACCATTTAGGTAAATCGTAACGCCATCTGCAGACGGTTGAAATCCTTCGCCTTTAAAAATAACACCTGTAACCAGTTGGTCCTCGTAGGGTAATATGCCCATTTCCATACCGGGCATTTCCATTTTTTCAATAGAAATATCCAAAATGTCTTGATAAAATTCAATGGCCCTTGAAATGTCCGTAGCCGGAATTTCAAAAATTGAAACATAACTGTTCATGTCTTTTACGCTTTGATTTATGGTTGAATCTACCTCTTGCTTTTCCGGTTCAGGCTTGGTTTTGGCATTGCAAGCCATAAATGCAATGATTAGTATGACTGCGGAAAGGCTGAGTACTCTTTGTTTCATGTTTTTGGATTAACCGTTGAAGCAAAACTAGAACACCCTTGAAGGACGGAATTGTAAAAATGCGACAGTTTGATCTATTTGTAGAAGGCCGAAGAGAGCTTCATGTTTTCATTGCCCAAAAACTCTTTTGGACTGATTCCTGTGAATTCTTTAAAGTCTTTGATAAAATGTGCCTGGTCGTAATATTCATTTTCATAAGCAATATTGGTCAAGCTTTCACCTTCTTGGTTGAGCAACATTTTAAGGGCACTTTGCAATCGGATCACCTTGCCCAATTGTTTGGGACTGATGCCGATTTGTTTCGAAAACTTCCGCTCCAACTGTCTTCTTTTGGATAGATCATCCTTAAGAAGAGTACTTATCGATGTATTTCCCTTTGTGGATAGGAGGGCATCCACGGTTGATTTGACAATGTTATCCACTGTGGATTGTTCGTTGAGTCTGTTCAACAGAAAACGTTCGATGATTGCAATTCTTTGTTGGGTATCAGCGGCTTCAATGATTTCCTGCTCCAGTTTTTTGGCAGTTTGTGCTCCAAATAAGACCTCCAAAGCTGTTTCTTTGTTGGCCAGCGTCTTTATGGGTGTGGTTACAAAATTGGCAAAACCGTAGGGGTAGAAGGAAGTGGAAAATGAATTGACATTACCTGTAGGCTCGATATAAAAAGGTTCCATAGTTTGCCCCAATACCATGGCGCGGGGTTGTAGAATGAATTCATCGCCCGTAGTATAGCGTTTGATATCATCTCCCAAAATAAACGCCATTTCAATTTTGCCATCTGGAATGATGCGTTGCCTTTGGGAATCATCGGAGGTAGGAACCTCCAAGGTCCAATGACAACTGATTAGTGCAGCTAGGTCAGGGTGGGGCTGAAAGGTTTTATAATCCATTGGTTTTATCCATTTTCAGGCAGAGACTCGAATTCCCTTCTTTTGCTTTCCATCCATTCCTGCATGGCTTCCGGATTCTGCATTAACTCCCGCATAGCTCCCATAGCAGCCAAATGGGCCTGGTCCTGCTTCTGATACATTTCCATTCCGTGCTGTTTGCTCATTTCGGCAATTTGCTCGAAGGTCTCGGCATGGAATTCCATATTACAAGAACCGCCAAGTTGTTTGCATGTCATTGTTTTCATTTCTTGATTGTTTAAGGGTTGACCATTGTTGTAAGTAATTCTTCAAGTCTATCAAAGACAGAGCCCCATCCGTTTAATATGCCCATTTTTTCCTGTTGGATACGGTACTCCACGGTAGGGTGGACCACGTTGAAGGTAAACTCAGTTTTATCACCCAGCGTTTTGAACAATGCTTGAATTTCGACTGCTTCGGTCATGGGTTTAAAGTCTGCTTTTGAAATGATTTTTTCATGTTCCACAATCTCGATATAAACGCCTTCGGCGATAAACTCCTTTGCATTGGGCATGGGCATGGCAAATTTCCATTTGCCTCCTTCCTTGAATTCGTGTTCAATTATTTTGGTTGTTATTCCCTTGGGGGACCACCAATGGGCAATGTGCTCTGGTTGTGTCCAAGCTTCCCAAACCAAAGCGATTGGGGCATCAAATGTTCGTTTAATGGTTACGGTTCTATCGTTCATTCTGGTTATTTTGAGATTTTAGATTCATTAGATATGCTTCGAAATTGTCTATTTTTTCTTCCCAGAGTTGTTTGTGCTGTTCCAGCCACATGAATGCGGGAATCAGGTTTCGAGGCTCAATTTGGCAGTAGCGTTCCCTTCCTTTTTTATTGATGGCGATAAGACCACTTTCATGCAATATTTTCAGATGTTTTGAAATAGCAGGCCGACTTATGTTAAACTCCTTGGCCACTTCATTCACCGAGAGCACCTCCTTGGACAAAAGGTCAATAATGTCTCGGCGGACAGGGTCGGCTATGGCTTGGTAAACATCTCTTCGCATTGAAAAAGGTAACTAAAGGGTTACAAATGTATATGTAATCATTCGGTTACGCAAATGTTTTGGAAAGATTTTTCAAGCAGGTCGAAAGCTATTAAATCCATCGGTTTACCTTTTCCTTGTATCGGGAAAATTCTTTTGGAAATTTTGAAGCTAGATATCTTTCCTCGGGTAAAACGAGGAGTACATGCATCAGAATCAGCGACAGGCCGGAACCAATCATCCAGGTATAAAAATTGAGGATTACTCCCAAACCAAGTAACATAATAGAGCATCCCAAATAGGTGGGATTACGCGTCTTGCTATAAATTCCGGATTGTATGATTTTAGATGTAGGCCTTCCGGGTTGAGAAGGTTGTTGTGCCTTATTGAGTTCTGATTTACTCTGTGCTATGAGCGAAATGCCAAATATCAAGGGGATGAGTCCAAATAAAATTCTGAGGTGGTTGGGTAAGGGGAGGTCCCAATGCCAAATAAGAAAATATTCGATCAAACCTCCAACCACTAAAATAACGGTCATTATAAAATCCGAAGTCCGTAGGATGGATTTGTGGGCATAATCTTTTTCCATGTTGTATTGCCTTTATGATCAAGATTTAATTTTAATACTTAAAATTTACTTGCATGTAAAAAACTTCGAATTTCCTTTTACTTTGTAAAATCATCAACTTCAGTAAAGATTTCCACGGAGGTCCGTTCTCCCAAATTGTGCATGGATTGCATTTGGCTGGGCCTGCTATCCTGCCAAAATTGCTCCCAATCGTGAAGTGAATCCCACCTTGCAATAGTTTTTATTGCCGTGGAATCCTTTTCACTCTGCAGCATAAAGCTACCCCGTGCTCCCTTGACCGTTTCATGGATGCCATTGGTGGTTTTTTTCCAGGTTGCCACAAAAAGTTCCAATTTTTCGGGTGGTACTTTCCAGCTATAGATGATCCGTATCATGCATTGGTGTTTAGAAACCACAAGATACAATCCAACAGGAGTGCATGCTACATTTTGAAGATAATTTTAGAACGCAATATCTATATCAAATCGGATTCTTTGCCCATTTTCAGTAAACGCACCCAAAGGCACAAGTTGATCCACGAAGTAATATTTCATTTTGAGCACAATGCTCTTGTCGATTTTAGTTCCCAGGGTAAATTCAATTCCTTCAAGGTTGGTAAGTCTTCCGTCCGGCGACCCGAAAGCTGAATAATCCCATCGGGCCCAATCATTCTGAGCCATAAAATCCAAAGCGGAAAAACGTTGTAAATTGGCATAGGTAAGCATGACGAGCCAATCTCCCTTGTTTACCAGTTGCCCATAACTTGTGGCCGCGGTAAGTCCATTTTTCTGATCTCTCAAATTTTGCGGTATCATGTCATTGTCATCATAATTTTCAAGGTTATAGTACCAGTCCATTTCCACTTTTATAAGCGGGGATTTACTTAGGGTGACGTATCCACCAACGCTCACAATCGAATAATCCAAGAAGAAAGTTTCGGCGCCGTCTGGAATGTCTTGGATATTTCGGAACAGATATAAGGTAGGCCAAATGGACACCCTGTCATCAAAGTGCTGGGAAACTATTTGAATTCCCTGGAAATAACTATCATTTGTAAACGACCCTCCTCGGGAATTTAGAATAAAATGTCCGGCATTGATGTTCAAATTATCGACCCAGTCGGATGTAAGATTGAATGTTTTTTGTAGATGGACACCTTCGGGAAAGACATTGTCGCTCCAGAACAGCTCGTTTTGTTTTTTAAAGGGGAAGGTGTTTTTGCCCAGCCAAAATTTGAATTTGTTGAACTCTGCCTGAAAAAAAGCCTTTTCCAAGGCAACGGGCAAGGTTCCGAACTCGTTGAAGGCGTCACCCAAGGTAAGTTGTGGGTCTTGTTGCTTTCTAGGGTTTCCCGTTCGGATTAGGGCGCCCACTAGAATGTTGCGGTTATGTCTGTATTCAAGTCCCGCTCGTAATCGATATCGTAATCTTGATCTATCTTCCCTGAACGTTCCGTCTGAATTTCGGGAATCCCAATCTTGCTCAAGCCTGAACCTAAAATCACCGCTAAAGGAAAATCTCGATTTTATGGAATCCCACTGGGCGGTTAGGGGGAATGAGAGCAATAAAAGAAAAACTAAAAGGTATTTCTTGGTCAATTTTGGTTAGGTCTGGTTATGACTGCAAGATAGCAATCTTGAGGAGACAAAGGTTTCAAAAAATAGTGTTACTTGCCTTTTTTCTTAAGTTCATCTATTAGTACTGTACTTGCCCAATAGATATCTTGGTTGCTCGTATAAAAGAGATATTTTCCATCTTTGGTTACCACAGGGCAGTATTCATAATGTTCTGTGTTTATACTATCCCCCATGTTGACCGCTTTTGTCCAATTTCCATCTGGATTTTTAAAACTGATATACAAATCCCCTCTTCCAAAACCGCCATCTCGAGTCGAACAAAATATTAAGTAGGATTCATCCGGAGCGACAAAAACATCACCTTCATATCCTGTCGTATTAACCGCTTCGTCGAGTAATACAGGCTTTTGGAATTCATTATCAAGCTTCTTGGAGTAGTAAATATCATGGTCCGTGCGGGTCGTGTCCGTTCGGATGTGGCCATCAGAGGCAAAATATAGGGTTCCTTCATTGGTAAAGGATATGTAATATTCATCCCCGCTAGTATTGATATTCGAACCTGCACCGATTGGTTCCGACCATCCGTCATCTACGCGCTGAACATACCATATATCGACATCCTTGATTTCTCCCTTGCCGTCCAACGCCCTTGTGGATATGAAATACAATCTGTTTTCATCATTGGAGAGAAAAGGGTCATTATAACTGTATTGTTCATGGGAAATTAGGGTTATAGGTTTACTCCATTTACCTTCTTTAATTTGGGTGTATCGAATTTCGTTTCTTTTGCCCACATCCACGCCATAATAAAACTCGGTACCTTTTTTATTGAATACCGAACCAAATTCTTGCTCCTCGGTGGAGATGAAATTAGGGGCGAACATTTTACCCTGTACACCGGGTTTTTCCAATCCCATATATTTTCCCTTCATTTCGAATTTGCGCACCGCATTTTCATCGGCTCCACGTGAAATCAGCAGTTCGGTAATAACGTCGGCACCTAGTCGTTTCGAAATTTCCAAAGGGGTGCTACCTCTCTTGTTTTTGATGTTTACATCGATTCCATTACCAATCAGTTTTTCAGTGAGTTTCTTGTTTTTATTCACCAATGCAAGTTCCAAAAGGGCTGCGCCATATTTGGATTGCCAATCGTTATCGGATTGCAATTGAATCAGACGATCGGCATATGCCATATTATCGAATTGAACCGCAACGTGCAAGGGCGTTTTTTCTTGATTATCAATTGCATTAACCTGTATTCCCTTTTTAATGAGATAGTCAAACAATTCTTGCTGTTTGCAGGCTACTGCCCAATGCAATAAAGAACGGCCACGGTTATCCTTTATATCAAGGGGAGTTGTGGAAAGCATACTATCCAATCGGGCCAAATTACCATTACAGACGGTTCGATGCACATTTTGAGCGTATAGGCCTGTGTAAAAGACAACACAAAGTATAGGTAGGAATAGTTTTTTCATCTGATCCAAATTATAGGGAGTGATATCTGAACACAATCTATCTCTTTTGGTTCATTATTTTTTAAATATTGAGCTTAAGTCAGAATACAAATAGGCTCCACAGACCGCTGTTCCAAAGAGTGCATAAAAATACTGCCCTTTTGGAAGAAACCCAGTAAGGCACAAATAGATGATTCCCATGCAAAAGGGGTAAAAGAAAATCCTGGTGATTATCTTTTTTAAAGTCCATTCGTTTTCTTTGGGAATGTTCTTTTCGAGCCGTGCAATAAACTTTTCCGGGAATTTTTCTTTTTCAATGTTCTCAATGGTTTCCTTTAATTCGTCCGTCATTATTTTTTTCTCCGTCCTTGAAACTTTTCTCATTACTAGAAATAATACAAAGGCCACGATCAATACGAAAATTGATCCAAACCATCCTTGTTCAAATCCATTTCCTAAGATTGGAAGAAGTGCGAAAATGCCAATTGTTAACTGGATTATTTTTCCCACTAGTTTGCCGAACGGATTCAGTTCAGTTTTAATACCAACAAGCTTGTTTTCGGTATCAAATTGCAGATGAAAAATTGGATAGCCACCTCTAAACTAGTATGAGGAATACCAGAGCAGAACCTCATTCTCCCTGATCTCTCTACTGTATCTTAAATTGTTAATGAAAAAGGCATCCTTAAAATGAGCCTTGAGCGTACTTTTCTTTTTGTCCAATACTAACTTTTGAATGTCCTTTTTCTCGATCACAGTGTTTTTTTATCTGATTACATCTTACTTGTTTAAGACCACAATTTATTTCTTTTTGGGTATTGTTTGTCATATTAGGTGTATGTGATTTTCTGACCACAAGATACCTTCTTACTGGGAGTGAGGTTATATTTTTATTTTTTAATTTCGATTAGCTGCTGGACCAACAATTTCAACCCTTCTATCTCATCAGCTTGTTTGTCGATTTCCTTTTGTTGTTGGATGGTATAAAGAGTTAATTCTTCTATTTTTTGAAGTAATTTGGAATCCATCTCGCCAAGATAAAACCCATTTTCTACAACCTCTTTGGTACTTGGGATGTCTTTTAAATGTCCATTCTCATTGATATGGTTTTCTACTTCTTGCAGGGAGGGAAGCTTGTAGTCATCATAAAAAACAAAGTCGGACCAACCGGTGGCCTCAACTTTTACTTCCCTAGCTCCAATAGAGCCTTCGACTGCCAACTCATGACTTCCGGTTACTTCTGTACCAATCCCAACTCTTCCAGAGGAGAGCAGCACTAAATTATTTCTCCATCGCCACGCCCCATTGCTATAATATCTGGCCTGCAAGTACATTCTTCCGCTGGCATTGCTGCTATTAGTGTTGTCAGGGGTCACAAGAATTCTACCTTGTTGCCAGTGATTGCTTCCATCCGTATTTGCTGGAACCACGAATCCAAGAGCAGCTCCTTCAGAGGTACTTCTTGTGGTACTCGTGCCTTGGACGATAAGGTTGGCATCCGTTTTGGCCGTGGAAGTTTGCGTGATGGCCGAATTTTCAACATGTAATTTAGCATCAGGAGAAGACGTCCCGACACCAACTTTTCCATCAACATCAACATGAAATAAAGTGGTGCCATTTTGTACCGTTCCGTTATAACCCTTTTTTCTAACCTGAAAAGCATTTTTACCACCATAGCCATACATCCATACAATAGGAGAAATTTGGTTAGAACCACTCAAAATACCAAAGCCGCCTTGAGATTGATTGGTTCCATCGGTCCCTCGCTGATCGCCAGCAAATTGATAAAGAGTTCCTGTTCCGGTGCCCAAAGTCATGGAGCCATTGCTTGTTGAGCTGGTATCGTCTAATTGGGCAAACGCCATGATGGATGAAAGTAGAAATAGTGAGATAAGATTCGATGTTTTCATTTTAATTGGTTTAATGTGAAAGTTGAACAATAGGTTGTCCTAGTATTTTAATTCTAATTTCACTGAATTTTCTGTCATAATCAAGAGGTATATCATCAGGTTGTAAGAAGTTATCAACATGTTTTGTGGTTAAAAGTTGATTTATTCTTTAGGAAGAAAAGGAGCTCATTGGGCATGAGGATTTTGGGAGTGAATTGAGCTGATGAAAATTGAAAGCTAATTGGGGCGGTTTGATTTTTAGATTGCTGGAATTAAAGCTTTGACACTTTGAACTTGAACTTGCTCTTTTTTTTAAAAAAGTGACAAGCCCATGAATTTGGCCAAAGCTTGATTTACCCAAGCAATGGAATCAAACAGATGATATTTGCCGCACCCAGAACCAGTTCAAATAGGATGCCCTGCTTTATCTTTTTGTTTGGTTGGCCATCCGCAGCTATACTGACAAATCTGCCTATGGCAAATCCCAAAAAGAGCAGAATGGCAATGACATGCGAGGTGAGGCCCAAATTAGGAACAAGAATGCCCAAGAGAACGACAATCGCGCCTATTAGCATGACGGCGCTGGTTCCCCTGACTTCGTTCAGCAGGTCCACATCGTCGGCAAGGGTGATGCCGGAGTTTTTGGCGTAGTTCTTTATCGGGTTGCTCAATCGTGCAATTCCAACCATAAGTAATAGAAGACCCGATAGGGCCAAAGTTGCAATACTGAAAATTTCCATTTGTGTTGGTTTTTAGTTAATGATGCGCAAAATTAGAAGTCCGCGATGACAAAGGTGTGTCAGGGGCATTTTGTTTTTTGCAAAAACACTATGGTTTAAATTAGTTCATTGCGCGCAGTGTTCCAAATAATATTCGTACAGTGACAAATTATCGGGAGTCCTTGAATCCTTGGCATACAAAACTTGAATTATATCAGGGCATTCGGAAAAATACTCAAGAAGTCTCTTTTTTTTAAATCCCAAAATCCCCTGGGTAACCCTTACCATTTGGTTGGAATTAGGTTTGTGGAAAAAGGGAATGAAATCCAAATAGAAATTGTCGTCATGTATAAACAGCTGTTCGTAGTACATCAGGTGTTCGGACTGTTTTATTACTTTAAGGAATCTCCGGGGCGAACTTGAATCGGAATAATATCTGCTTATCCACATTTCTTGTTCTTCCCTAAACGGAACGGAGAGGAAATGATTTCCATCAAAGCCATACCCAAAAATATCATCGGCATCATATTTTTTGGTTCTTGAAGAGGAATCCTGTTTAAATCGAATCTTGGCATATAGCGAAACAAAGGGTTCAGGAGACCTATCCTTGATAAAGCCTGTTAGGGTATCGCCACTGTGCAGCAAAATATAACCTTTCATAAAAGATTTGTTTTGGGACAAAAGGGGAGTAAGGCAAAACAAAAGTGCCAGCGAAAAAAATATTGCTCGTAAATTCGCATACATAGTACAAGCAGGCTACAAAAGTCATACCAAGACCACGTCCAGAGGCATTACAGGCTACTTTCCTAACAGCTTAAACTGGGTCATTACTGGATAATGGTCAGATAGTCCATGTGTTTTGTGCTGGTTGAAGATTTCAAAATCCGTACAGGTAGTTCCCAAGTTTGGGCTGGCGAAAATATAGTCAATACGGACACGGTTCTTCATTATCGATTTGTTAGTATGATTGTATTTGACCGTTAGCGCTGGAGTAGGGAAGGTATGGCCCTTGTTGACCAAGTCAACTTTATTCAAGGCAAGGTCTACAGCCGGACAGGCCAAAAATTGGCCAATAACGGAGTAATCAAAATTTCCGTTGCGTAGATTCGAATGTTTGTCATCGGCATTTTTTGGTCTATACTTTTCTCGGAGCGCATTGTTCTTTTCAAGCGCATAGGCGTCAAAAGGGGAATTGGCATTGAAATCGCCCAGGATAACAAAGTTGTCGGGTTTGCTTTCCTGGATGCTTTGAACAATCATTTTTGCTTCTTTCAACCTGAATTTGGCGTCTGCCGGCGATAGGTGCACCACGAAAAAATCTATACCATAGGTCTTACAATGTAACATCCCATGCCAAAAGCCATCCAATTTGCGTTCCTTTAGTTCAATCGGGCGGTTCGAGGTCAATGCAGTTGGATACCCCTCTGTTTTCAGTAATTGTACATATTGATGGCCCCATTGCAAGGCATCTTCTTTTAGCATTTGCTCATCATAACCGCATAATTCTTGTAGTGCCACCACATCCGGTTTTTTGCTCTTAATCCAGTCGATGCACTGTGCTTTTCGCTCCACATCCTTTCCCCATTCAAACCCATTCCAAATGTTATAGCTCATCACTTTTAAAGTTCGATCGTTGTTTTCCGCATTTTGGGCAAAGCCCATTAAGGTTATTGAGAACGTTAGGAAAACAAGGAGGGAATATTTTTTGCGTTGAAACATCTTTGAAGTGTATGTAAGGTTATGGACAAGAGCCGAGCTAAGTTCGCAGAAATTTTGGTCACAATCAAAGATACGGCCAACACTGGATTCGAGATTTTCCTTGTCCTATATCTTTCGAAAAGTGGGTTAAGCTAAAATTCTGATAAGGAACTTTCCATAATTGCTAATTTAAGGTGTTGCTTCCATTATTGGCGTGTTGCAGAATAAACTGTGACAAGGCATTGTTTTCATCTCCCAGTTTATGTACGATTTCATAATGGTTGAGTTCGTTGTACTCCAAGTACTCCAAAGGAGCCAAGGATGTATTCTTGGCAAATAAATTTTTGGACTGCTCAATAAAAAGTTCCGTTTCACCCGACCCAACACTTAATAAAGTGGGACATTTTAGCACAGCTAGGTCTTTGTTTGAAACACTAAAAGTGTCGACATCGGCATCATCCAATTGCAAAGTTGTATTCAGATAACTATTCTTGATTACACTTAAATCAAATATGCCACTTAGGCTGCAAATGGCTCGAATGCTTGACCTCAAATTTTCGTTCATCAGATAGGTCATTAATGCCAGATGTCCACCTGCGGAATGACCTGATAATATCATAGCTTTTGGGTCTCCATTGTATTGAGATGCATTCGTTTGAATCCAATCCACAGCATCCTTAACGTCATTCAAAAGAAATTTCATGTTGACCGTTGGAATGAGTCTGTAGTTTATAATGCAAACCGTCATATTATTCTCTACAAAGGGAGCTGCGACAAAGCTGTAACTTTTCTTATCCAATGCCCGCCAGTACCCACCATGGATAAATATCAGAATGGGAGCGTTTGGGATGGCAGAGGGGAAGATGTCCAGTGTTTGCAATGCCTCCTGCCCATATGCTTGATCGACAGCACAGCTAAAGTTTTTTTTGACTTTTTGGGATTCTACTTCGTTGAAGTCCAAAAACTTTTGGTAATCAGGATGGCGTAGTCGCAGGTTCAGTTGATGTTCGGGAGTGGTCATTGCTATTTTTTTGTCTATTGACTATTCGTTCACTTAAAGTATGGCTACTATACGAAGGGGTGCACCACTTCCACCTTCAATTTTCATGGGTAAGGCTATGATTTCAAATCCGGTGGACGGTAATCGATCTAGGTTTGTCAAGTTTTCAAAAGCGGGTATGTTCTGCCCTAATAAGATTACATGGCTTTCAAAATATTGGGATTGACCGTAATCGATGCTTGGAGTGTCAATACCTATGGAGGCAATATTACGTTCATCTACCAACCATTGTGCAGCCTTAGGGGAAAGTCCTGGAAAGTGAAGGAGCTTAATCGCTTCTTCACCCCGTTGGTCAGTGCCAAGATATTTGATTTTATCCGGGTAGAATTTTGAGAAGTTGGTTTGCAACAAAACGATACTCCCATCAGGAATAGTGGTTCCGTGCTGTTGCTCCCAGTCCATAAAGTCTGTGGTGCTTACCAAATAGTCCGGATTGTCCATTGCTTTTGCAGAAACGTCTATTTTAATGGCATTTCCTATCAATCGTTCCAATGGGATTTGGTCCACAGTTTGTTTGTTTTCCGCAAAGTGAATCGGGGCGTCAATATGGGTACCCCCATGTTCCGCTGTTTTAAAATTATTGGCGGCATAGAAATAGCCCTTCTCAGTTTGCCCGTTGAATACCGTATCCAGTTCAAATTCCTGGGCGGTTACCCAATACACCGTTTTGTCCGAATAGGTGTGTGAGAGGTCTACTATTTTTTTCTGTGCGGTTTGTGCAGGTGGAGCAGAGGATTGTTCTTTTGACTTTGAGTTTGATTGACAAGACAGTAAAACAAGAAAAGCGCAGATAGAAATGGCAACTAGTTTCATGTTCAGTTTAGTTAGGAAGGTTAATTCTTTTTCGAAGTATGGCATAAAACCCTGTATAATATTCTTTGAGCGCCAATGCCTTTCCAGTTTCATGAACTTCAAAGGTAACATGATCGTAAGGCCAACGCTCAATCCAAAATTTGTGATTGCCCAAATAAGTCATGGGATAACAAGTGTCTCCATAACAATACATTAGTTTATCTCCATCCCCCTTGATCTGGATTTTTTCTTCAATTTTTGAATCAAATCCAGTATAGGTACCCAAATAGTCCGCAGGATTACTAAGTGTCTGAGGCTGGATGGAAATATCGGAAGCATCATAACCTAAAAAGGCAGCAGCAAACTGCCCAAAAATATTTCTGGCGCTTATCGGAGTGTTGTCCGTATTGGCCAACACTACAAAGGTAAGGTCTCGTTCGGGGAAGTGGGCCATGATCGCATAGGTCGATTTGTGACCTCCGGTATGCCCAATGATTTTCTCTCCGAAAAGTTCCCCATTGCGTACTCCGAGGCCATATCCTGTTGGGACACCATCGGTAAGCGTTCGTGGAGTTTTCATTTCGTTGAACGATTCCTGCTTGATTATCTTACCTGTGGTCCAATATTTTGGGAATTGCGCCAGCATTATCGATGTGGCGGTTAAACCACCATCACCTTTGATCCAGGGCCAATGCGGGTAGGGTATAAAACGAGAGCCTTTTTTTTCCCAGTAGGGCGACATCTCGGGTAAGGAAGCTGCTTCCGCAATCAACCTTAAATCCATTCCGCTTGGTTTATTGATTATCCTGTCAAATTCTCCCTGCAGACTGTTCTGGGTGATGTTCTCCACAATCATACCCATCAAAACAAAGCCAGAATTACAATAGCTATAATTGGTGCCCGGCTCAAAAATCAAATCATTGTTATTGAAAAAATCATAATAATCCTTTTTTGCGGGCATCTTTCCGGTGCGGACATATATGGTGTCCATCAAAGTGGCATATTCCGCCAGTCCAGAGGTGTGACTGATCATATGTGCCAAGGTGATTTTCTTTGCCTGTTCGGATTTCGGAAAATCTGGAAGCAACTCAAACAAAGTTTGATCCAGTGACAACTTACCTTCTTCAGCTAATTTCATTACCACGGTTGAACCCATAAGTTTGGAAATGGAAGCTATTTTGAAGCGTGTCTTTGGGGTCACAGGTGTTGACATTGTTGTATCCACAAAACCAAAACCCCTATTATAAAGGGTGTCTGAACTTTTCATGATTGCAACGGAAAAACCCACGACACCGCCTCCCTGAATAATGGATTGACCTAAGGAATCGAGCTTAGCTGTTGATGGCTTCTTGCCGTTACCGGAGTTATCTGGAATGGGTTTGCATTGGGCTAATCCCAACAGTGCGATCGAAATAAAAAATGCGAAGGTATTTAGTGGTAGTGATCTCAAAATCAAAAATTTAACAGTAAAAGTTAAGTTATTTTTTGATGACTTCCATTGCGCAAACCGACTATAAGGTATTGAGAAAGGTGGTCAGGTCCATTTCCTTGTCCAAATCCAATTTCTTTTTCAATCGGTATTTGGACTTCAAAATACTATCGGGCAATACGTTCAGCGTAGCTGCGATTTCTTTAGTGGTCAGATTCATCCGTAAAAAGGCCGCTAAGCGGATTTCCTTTTCCGAAATATCAGGATAGAGAGTTTTGAGTTTTTGATCAAAGTCGTTATGGACTTCAGAGAAATAAGATTTAAAGACTTCCCAATCCTTATCGGAGGCATTCTGTTTTTTTAGGAGCATAACGATTCGCCTAAATTCTACCTTAAACTTTTCCGGGGAGTTTTTAAGGCTTTCCAGATTTTCCTTGAGTTCTTGGATGAAGGTGTTCTTTTGAACCAAGTGTAAAGTCTGGCTGGCCAGTTCCTTTTTCTTATGCTCGATTTCCTGCATAAAGATTTCCTCCTGTTTTTCTCTGGCTATTTTGTTCTTTTTGATACGTTGCCTGTACCCAAAAACAGATAAGCCAAACAAGGCTAGGGCAGAGGCCATACCACCGGCGTAGAGTCCTTTAGTCAATTTATCTACTTTGGCCTTTTCGTTAAGAGTGTTGATTTCCTCTTCTTGAAGGGCGATCTCCGCTTCTTTTTTTTCGGTTTCGTAGATGGTGGTCAACTCTTCAATTTGTTGCAGCTTTTTTTCACTGTAGATTGAGTCATTTATTGTTATAAGGTTTTCATAGTCATTTGAGGCCAATCTATAGTCACCAAGTTTTGAATGATTTTGGGCTCTAAGGCTTAAGGCAGTTTTTAGTTGGTCTTTGGCTCCAATACTATCCGCCAATGCTACAGATTTGTCTAAATATGAAATGGCCTTTTGATACTTTTGCTGTTTCAAATTTACTTCACCCTTCTGGTTAAGACCTTCAACAATCTTAAGCTTCAGATTTAAATCGTTGGCGATACCTAGACTTTTGTCGCCCAGTTTTTCAGCCTCAACGTAATTTTCTTGCGCAATTCTAACCTTTCCTAACGCCCCGAGCGATGAACATTCAATCCATTTAGCATCAACTTCCCTTGCCAGTTCAATTGCCTGAATCAAATTTTCTTCAGCCATCTCAAAATCATCGAGATAATAATAATTGTTACCCAAATCGTTGTAAGTTTGAGCTGACCACCAGGTTTCATTTAGATCCTCGTAGATTTCAAGAGCTCTCAAATTGTAATTGATACTTTCTTTATGATTTTTATTGAAAAATTCCACGTATCCCATATTATATAAGGAGTTGGCATAATGAAGACCATCATCTACTTTTTCCAGTATGCGAAGGCAGTTTAACGCGTTTTGTAATGCTAGCTTATAATTACCTTTTGAAACGTAGACTTTGCTTTTTGTTTCATACGAAATTCCCATACCAATAGAATCGTTTAATTTGTTTTTAAACAACAAAATACTCTTATCTAGAATTCCAATGGCCTTGTCATAATTTCCATTTTCATATTCTATGATTGAATAGTTTCTGAGGGTAGTTGCCATCAAAAAATGATCATCGATTTGGTTGAATATTTGCATTGCTTTGTCAAATCTGGATCTAGTAGAATCCATATTTTCGAGAAAGTAGTATGCCATACCAGTATGTAAATACCCTTTGCCAATTCCTTGTGGGTAATCTATATTTTGCGATAACTCAAGCTCTTTTTGCGCATACTCTAAAGCTTTTTTCCAGTCCACATACATATATTGATCAAACAACTTATGTAATGTTTTTATCTTCAGGGTATCTTGTTTGTGACTTTCATAAGCACTCAATAAGCTATCAACTTTTTCTTGGCCCTGTAGTTGTCCCGACCCATACATTGGGATAAAAAGAATGCTCAACAATAGAGATTGTAGTTTTTTCATGAGAGGTTGATTACACCACCAAGATACCCATTAAATCTCTTGTTCTGACATGCCCTATTCCACCTCAAAAAGTGTCCGTCCATAGAAAGTCCATATTAAAACAAGCTACATGGCAAACAAAAAACCTCTGTAAAATGTTGATTTTATTGGTGTCACATGATTTTTTGTTTACTGGTTAAATTATTCCTGTCCATGTATGATTAGAGGTCGATCCGACGATACTGTCCATACTTTGTCCATGGTGAAAATTAGGGATGGGCGTTTTTCTCATATAGGTTTGGAGTGTTGAATCCTAAAAACCAAAAAGTTATGAAAACAAAACACCAAACCTTAAGAGTATTTATGATAATGATAGTAAGTGTATCGTTATTAGGTGTAATTTCCTGCGGCAGCCAAATTGAGCCTGTAGAACCACCTGTTGAAACCGATGGGGGAGAAAACCCTGTGACTGAAAACCCAGAGGAGGAAACTTCTGAACCAGATAACAATCCAGACCTTGATGCAATCAATGAGGTGATAGCCAACTTAAGCTATGATCCCGAACAAATTTTAAATGTTCAAAGCACCACAGGTACGGAGCCGACCAATGACCGAACAAATAAAAATACGGATTTGGGTTGGGTCACAGAATGTAGGACTATTGACTATAACATCCGCTCCAATTTTGAGGACGTAGTGGTATTTGATCCAACCATAGGTGTGATTTACCCCGGAGCTTTGGTTATTGGTAATGGAGAGTTATTGAATGGAGCTCCATTACCCTTACAAGTTTCCAAGGCTCCAACAAGACTTAGAGTGGATCTACCAGGAATAGGAGATGGCGGTAACATTACCGTTGATAATCCCACTTTCCAGAATACGCAGGCCAGTATTGATGAGGCTCTGGAATATTGGAATGCACAAATCCAGCCCCAAGGATATGAAATAGATGCGGACACCTATTTTGAGAAAACCACGGCATATAGTCGAGAACAAATGAGCCTTGACCTTGGTGTAAGCACAGAATGGTCCAAAGGGTCATCTTTTGAATCACAATTTGATTATACCAAGACCACAGAGAAAAGAGTAGCAACCTTGTTGTACAGACAGGTTTTTTATGATGTAGTTATGGAAACCCCAGAAAGTCCTGCTGCCGTTTTCGGCAATGATGTAGATCTGGCTACAGCAGAGTCCATTCTTTCCAATGAAAACCCACCAGCCTATGTAAGCTCTGTACAGTATGGAAGAATTATTATGATGCGAATGGAAACCACCGATACGGAAACTGATGTAAATCTAGAGGCTGTTTTAGAGTACAAAACCGCTAAAAAAGGCGCCACGGTTGAAATTAATGCCGAATATGAAAAAATCATTAAAGAATCGACCATCAATGTGGTGACCATTGGTGGAAATGCACAAGTAGCCACTGAAATAATCACGGGTAGTGAAATAGAGGAAGGTAAAGGTGGCCTTAACTACGTTATTTCAGAAGGTGCACTCTACAGTCGTGATAACCCTGGAGCACCAATTGGTTATACCGTAAAGTATTTAAAGGACAACAGAATTGCTAAAATGGGATACAATACCGACTATCGTGTTGAAAAATGTACCACATTTGAGTATGTCCATAAGAATGCAAAGCTTAGAAAAGAGATTCTAGTTGATGTAAGATTCCGATTCTCTTATAAGGTGAAGGGCACACAGACGGTAAAAGAGACCGAATGGGAAAAAGTGGATAAACAGAACATATTCTTTAGCATGGCCCCTCCCAAAGGCGCCCATGATGTGACCATTCAATTCCAGTACTGGGATTTGGTCTGGAGGACCCTTGGGGAAACAACCCTTGGGTATTTGGATAAGGAATACTGTTATGAGGCCTATTGTTCTAAACGTGTTTTAGGTCTTTGTACGCAGTACACGTTCCAGAGTGTAAATTGTAATTAGGACGAGATAATATAAGCAGCTGGCCGCTCAGGTTGGATTCAACAACCTGATGCCGGCTGTTATTTTATTCTGATTGTCATTCCCGCAAAAGCGGGAATCTTTTTATCAATTCCGCATCAAGTGCGGAATGACACCGAATTTATTTTTTTGCTTCCACTAATTCCAGCTGATCTACACTAACATTTGTCGTAAACATGCCGTAGTTGACGACGGCCTTGTTTTTTTCCAAAGTGTCAATACTGCCAACGGCCTTTCCATCTTGCAAACGGACACGGTCACCCACCTTGAATACCGGTCTTGGCTTGTTCTTTTCTTTTTGGATGGCTTTGTTCTTTTCAATCTTTTTCTCTTGCCGAACCTTGACTATCTTTTTTTCCAGTTCTTGGGCCACCTGTTTCTTTTGTGCCTGTTTGGCCTTTGTCTGTTTTGCAGTGGTTTTTTTGCGTTTACTGTTTTCAGTTTCCACAATGCGTAGGAGTTCTGAGATCAAGGGACGCTTTTTGTTGTCCACAAAGTAGCGCTCTGCAGCTGTATTCACCTTATCGCCCAATTGGATCATGCGTTGGTTATGGTCATACAACTCTTGATAGTTCTCCAGTTTGGATTTTATTTTAGCATTCAGTTTCTCCAAACGATCTGCTTCTTCACGGGCTTTGGTTTCTTCATCTTGCAATCGAGAACCTGTCTGGACCATTTTTGACCGTTCTTTTTGCAATTTGGCAATGGTGGCATCAAAACGTACCTTACCGCGTTCAATCTTTTTCTTGGCTTTATTTATAAGCGAATAGGGGATTCCATTTTTTTGGGCGACTTCAAACGTAAAAGAGCTACCTGCTTCGCCCAAAATCAATTGAAAAGTAGGTTCCAGGGTTTTGGAATTAAACAACATATTGGCATTGGTGGCATGCGGCAGCTCGTCTGCAAGCGCTTTAAGGTTCGCATAATGCGTAGTGATTACCCCATAGGCCTCTCGCTCATAGAAAACCTCTAAAAAGGCCTCGGCAAGAGCTCCTCCCAATTCTGGATCACTTCCAGTACCAAATTCATCGATCAAGAACAAGGTCTTATTATTACATTTCTTTAGGAAATGGTTCATGTTCTTTAATCGATAGCTATAGGTGCTCAAATGGTTTTCTATGGATTGATTATCACCAATATCCGTCAATATTTTATCAAACAAACAAACGGAACTTCTTTCATGAACGGGAATTAGAAGCCCAGATTGAAGCATTACTTGAAGTAATCCAATTGTCTTCAAGGTAATACTCTTACCTCCAGCGTTCGGTCCGGATATGACGATAATCCTATTTTCAGAATGCAGTTGGATGGTCTGTGGCCAAGTCTTTTCTTTTTTAAGCTTATTGGTCAGATAAAGCAGTGGGTGATAGGCATCTCGGAGGAAGAGTTCTTTTTCATCATTGATTTCCGGTAGTAGGCCATTCATATCCGCAGCATACTTGGCCTTTCCGGCGGTAATATCAATATGGACCAAAAAATCTTGATAGGAGGAAAGAAGGAAATCAAAAGGGCGTATGTTATCCGTAAGTTGATTGAGTATTCGTTGGATTTCTTCCTTTTCTTCAAACTCAAGATTGCTCAACTCTCGGGTAAACGATAGTGTAGCTTCTGGAATTATATATACGATGCTCCCAGTTTTGGAGCTTCCCAAGACAGTTCCCTTTACTTTTCTCCGGTGCATGGCCTTGACCGCCAAAACCCTCCGGTTCTCCATTACAGACTCCCGAATTTCATCCAAAAAGTCAGAGGATTGGTAGCGGGTGAGCGCCGAAGCAAAACTTTGGTTGATTTTTGAACGCACCTCATTGATTCGCATTCTAATGCCGTGCAGTTCTTCGGATGCGGAATCCTTTAATTCTCCGAACTTGTCGATAACATGGTCAATCGCATTGGGAATCTCGGTATTCACCTCCAATTTCTCGGCTTGCGCGAACAGCTTCGGGTAGTATTCTTTAAACTTCTTAAAGAATTTTTGATGCAGTGCTACCGTCTTGCAGACATTGCCAATTCTTCGAAAACCAGAAATTTCCAAAGTTGTGTTTTCAATCTTCAGTAACTTCAGTTCACCATTAATACCATCAAAGCCATGGTTGGGAATGCGGTTGTCGTTGGAAAACGAGGCTAGATATTCAGAAGTTTGCGTTAAGACATCCATCAACAGCACTTTGTCTGCATATGGCTGAATCTCCAAAGCCTTCTCCTTGCCCAACTCGGTATTACAACGCGCTGAAACCTGTTCCAAAACCGTTGGAAACTCTAAATCTTGAAGTGTTTTGGGATGAATGTTCTGCATTTTCCTTTACTGGCGGGGCAAAGATAGGTATTCAATTTAGGTGGCAAGTAAAGTTGGCAATCAATTTATAAGTCCACCAACAGGCAAACCACTCGGTACATTTTCAGGAATGGACTTGTCGAATCCATCGTCATTCAGAGTATTCAAAAATGAAATGATCAATGCCATTTCTTTGACGGACAAGCGCAATTCACGGACAAAAGGGTCAAATTTCGAGGGGTCTACATTAGGATTCCGGACCACATTATTTGAGATGTCCTCATAAAATTCCAGAACCCTGCGGAGCGTCACAAAGCTGCCATTATGCATATAGGGGGCAGTAAATCTTAGATTTCTTAGGGTAGGAGTACGGAATGCAAAACTATCCTTTAATCCAACATCAGCCACGCCATGATCTACGACTGGCAACTTGGAATTCTCGGGAACTCCCAAAACATGCATTTTATAATCCGAAAACATGGGGCCACTATGGCAATTGATGCATCCAACGGATTTGAAAAGCTCAAAACCATCCTTTTCACTGATTGAAATCGCTTCACTATCACCTCGAATGTATTGATCAAATCGGGAATTGTTTGCAATCAACGTCCGTTCAAAAGCGGCAATAGCTTTACCCAAATTTTCAATGGTGATGGACTCTGGTTCATCGAAAGCTTCAGCGAATAGTTTTTGATACTCCGAGATATTCTTCAGTCGTTCAACCACTTCTTGCATGATTTCATCTTCGGTGAAATCATTTCCGCGCATTTCCTCAAGCGCTTTGATGGGCTCTATGGCCTGTTTCTCCAAACTTTTGGCCCTATCGTCCCAGAACATGGTAGCGTCCTCAGGAACATAGGTCAAATGGCTTTGAAGTCCATTAAACGCTGTGTTGATTACCGTTTGCGCATTTCGCTTTACAAAGGGAATGTTGTTTGGAGTGTTGAACTTTCTTTTGCTACCTAGGCCGGTAGCATTGGTTCCGATGGAGATATCCAGAAACTCGGCATACCCCATATCTGGATGATGGCAGGTTACACAAGAAACATCTTTGTTGCCAGATAGAATAGGATCGTAAAACAACAATTTACCCAGTTTTTCTTTTGCCTCCGAAGGAGGGTTATCCTTAGGATGCACCACTTGGGTGGGCAAGGCATCAACTGTGGGAATAGCCTTAGGAGCTTCTTGTATTGATACTTCTTTTGATTGTGGACCTCTACAATTGACAGCGAGGGATAAGGTCAATGCAATACATATGATTTGAATTCCGTGTTTCAAAATCAGAGGTCGGTTTGGTTGCTATAAAGATAAAGGGAATGATCAGTTATAGACTCGAATAATTTCCCCATTTCTTCTTCCCTTTACGCTTCGAACATAGGCATTGACACTTTTCTCCATGGAAATAGGGTTGTGGCCGGGAAAATAGTCTTTGTACTTCTCATAAGCGTCTATGACCAATTCCAAGGAAACCACATTCAATCGAATTCTGTTATCCATTTCCTGGGATGCCGCTTGGACAAAACTGTGCAAGGCACCATTCACCATTGCGGCGCTAGCGGTTTTTGGTACGGGATTGTCCGCAAGTACACCTGTAGACAAGGTTATGGAACCTCCTTGGGTTAGATAGTGTTGTCCTAGACGAACTAGATTCACCTGCCCCATGAGCTTGCTTTTAATGCCGATATAGTAATCTTCTTCGGAGAGCTGATTGAATTCCGCCCACTTTGCTTCCCCGGCGATACAGATGATGGCGTCCAACTTCCCTGTCTGTTCAAACATTTTAGCAATGGAATCGCTGTCCGCAATGTCTACGGTTACATCCCCATTAGTCCTTCCGGCAATTAAAATCTCATTGTTTTCGCTAAAGTGTTGGCTTACCCTTTTTCCGATGGTTCCGTTTCCGCCTATAATTAGAATCTTCATAGTGTTTTTAACTTTAAAAATATACGCCAATGGTCAACATGGTCATGGCTAAAACCGCCAGTATCAGGACCAATGGTATGATGAATTTCAACCATTTGTCATATCCAACATTAACCAGGGCTAAAGAAGCTAACAAAATACCAGTTGGACTAATAAATTTAAAAAGCCCGACCCCAAATTGGTACGCATTGACCATAACTTCCCGTCCAATACCTACGCTATCCGCCAAGGGGGACATAATTGGCATGGTTAATACCGCCATTCCCGAGGAAGACGGAATAAAAAAGGCCAGTCCATTGTACAGCAAAAAAGTAACGTTGATAAAAAAGCCTTTATGCATGCCAGAGGTCAGTTCCGAAGCATAAAAAAGTAGGGTGTCGCTAACTTGGCCGTCTTCCATCAACACGGTGATACCGCGGGCAATACCGATAATAAAAGCCACACTCAGTAAATCTTTTGCTCCAGACATGAACTCAGTCACAAATTGTTTCTCGTTTATCCGTGCAATGAGGCCAATTAGCAGAGCGGCTGCCAAAAACACGGAGGTCATTTCCAAAAACCACCAACCTAATTGGGAAACCCCATAAACCATGATAAAAAAACAGCTGGCAAAAATAGCTAGCACCAGTTTGAGTTTTCCATTTAGGCGTGTGTTGATCGAAGCAGATTGTTTTAAGAACATATTTTCTATTTCGTCCTTCTGATCGTGAATCAGGGATTTTTTGGAATCTTTTTTGACCCGTTGCGCATATCGAATGATATAGGCAATACAAAAAATAAGTCCAAGGGCTAGCATGATTAGCCGTCCATTGAGGCCTTCGGTCCAGTTTATACCAGCAGCATCCGAAGCAATAATAGTGCTGAATGGATTCACCGTGGATGCCAGGGTGCCAATGGAGGAGCCAACATATATGGAAGCTACGCAAACCAGGGCGTCATATTTCGCCGCTAAAAATATGGGAACCAGTATGGGATAAAAGGCAATCGTCTCTTCCTCAAGACCAAAAGTTGTGCCTCCGAGAGCAATCAAAGCAGTGACCATGATGATGAGAACAAATTCCCGTCCCTTCAGTTTTTCTGCCAACCATGAGATTCCCGCCTCAAAAGCCTTGGTAGCATTTACAATACTGATGAGTCCACCGATAATCAATACCAATAGTATGATATCTGCCGATTGCATTATCCCTTTTAGCGGGGCTTGGATAAACCCAACAATGCCTTGGGGATTTCCTTCCAGATTTTTGTATGTGTTTGGAATGCTTATGGGCTTGGAGATGGCTCCAGTTGTGAATTTTTCCAAGGGAATTTGAATAGCCAGTTGATCCAAGGTTTGCTGGGTGGCAGGGTGGGTGGTTGTTCCTTCATTGGATTGAATAACAAAGGTGTTGCTATCCGTGTCATACGATAAACGGTCATATTGCCCGGCAGGAATGACCCAGGTAAGCAAGCAAACCACAGCGGCTATGATAAAAAGAATAGTATGGGCAGTGGGGAATTTTACTTTTTTAAAAATGGACATAGGTTGGTATCAATCTTTTAGTGGACAGGAAAGATATTATTTTTAGATTTATCAGCAGAAATTACCGAGCATTAATGAACGTAGACATAGATTCGAGTTGGCGGGCGCATTTACAGCAAGAATTTGAGCAACCATACTTTCAACAGCTTGTTCAGTTTGTAAAACAAGAATACGCGCAGCATACGTGCTACCCAAAGGGTAGGGACATTTTTGCGGCTTTTGACCATTGTCCATTTCATGAGACCAAGGTGGTTGTTATTGGGCAGGACCCCTATCATGGGCCCAACCAGGCCAACGGACTTTGTTTTTCAGTAAAAGATGGTATTGCGCATCCTCCATCCTTGGTCAATATCTTCAAGGAAATTAAGGTGGATTTAGAAAAACCTTATCCAGAAAGCGGCAATCTGGAACATTGGGCCCAACAGGGAGTATTGTTGTTGAATGCTACATTGACGGTCAGGGCCCATCAAGCAGGAAGCCATCAGAAAAAAGGATGGGAAAAATTCACTGATGCTGTTATCAAAACCATTTCCTCCGAGTTAGAAGGAGTCGTTTTTTTGCTTTGGGGTGGCTTTGCCAAAAGAAAATCTGCATTAATAAATCAAAGCAAACATCACATACTCACTTCGGGACACCCATCGCCCTTAAGTGCAAATAGGGGACTTTGGTTTGGAAACCAACATTTTAGCAAAACCAACACACTTCTGGCCCAAATGGGAAAATCGTTAATAAGTTGGTGAATTATTTCTTGCAAGTAAATTCTGAAAATATAATAAGAATTCGTACGTTTAAGAGAGTAACCCCTATATAGGAAAATTCTTATATTTTGCGCAGATTAAAATCAGTACTTCTCGTTGATGATGATGACACGACCAATTTTCTGAATAGGTTTTTTGTGAAGCAGCTGGACAACAATCTAACCGTTAACACCGCAAGTAACGGAAAGGAGGCTATTGAGTTTTTGGAAACCGCTCCCAGCGAGGAAAATATGCCATGTTTGCTTATTCTGGATACGAATATGCCGGTAATGAACGGTTGGGAGTTTTTGGACACTTATGAAAGGAAGTTTGATGAGAATTTTAAAAAAAATGTGGTTGTAGTGATGCTTACGGCGTTGGATCTTGAGGAAACGACCTCTTTGGCCTTGGCAAACCCAAACGTCACGGATACCGCCCAGAAACCCCTGTCTGACCTAAAATTCAGGGTCTTGATCAACAAGTACTTTTCTTAATCTTGGTGCAGGAAAGCACTAGGGTCTTTAATCTCCTTGATTAAATCCAGACTTAAGAGTCTTTTTTGGACTTCATTGACAACGGATTCCAGCATCTGGGATTGTCCCCAGACGGTTTTGGAAAGCCATTCTTGAATATCTTCCAGTTTTTGTTCGTATCTGTTGGACAGCGTTCGGTCTATACTTGGAATTCTTTTGAAATCTGAGGAATATATATTAATCACCTCAAGAATATGCTTTAGGAGATTGGCGTGTGAATCCAAGAAAGAGTGCGTCGCGGCAATTACAAAACAAGGCCAAGGAGTAGGGCAATCTCCCAGTCTTTTAAATGTGCCATCGTCCACAAGCGGTTTGGTGGTAAAATGCTCCCACATAAAATAGGCGCCGGACCCTGAAGTTAGATTTTCAACGGCCCCGTTTAAGTTGTTTATGATTTCAAATTCCATGGAAGCGGTATTCCAGCCCTGATTTTGGGCGTGCACATAAGCCATCAAATGGCTTCCGCTTCCCATTCGACTTATGGCCACTTTATCATTTTTAAGCTCAGAAACAGATTGTCTTGGGCTATCGGCGGCCACATGAATTCCCCAAAGTAGGGGAGATGATACATATTCCTGGACTATACTAACAGGGTTGCCTTGGGAAATACTTTTGATAATGCCTTCGGTAAGGATAATGGCCAAATCCGTTTCATTGTTCTCCAACATTTGACACATTTTACCAGTTCCCTCGGGAACATCGGTCCATTGAAGCTGAATGCCACGGTCTTCAAAAGCACCTTCCTCAATGGCCAAGTGCCAGGGAAGGTTAAAGTGTTCTGGAACGCCAATTATCCTAACGGTTTTCATTTACTTCAAAAGGGATTGTTCGATTTAAAAGTGTAAACATATTCAAACCGATGTTCGCGGGCAAATAGGGGATTAAGAAATCAGCTTGTCCAAGGTGAATTTGATGAGGTCATCTACAGTTTTGAAAGCGTTTTTGGAAAATTCGCCGGTAGCTCTGTTGGCCAGAATGGCATTCAATGAAATTGCCCTATGTCCATGTAGTTTTGCGAGTCCGTATATGCCGGCAGTCTCCATTTCGAGGTTGGTAATAGGCTGATTCTTATATGAAAACGCTGCAAGTTTTGCATTGAAGTCCGAAACTTTGGGCTTCAGGCGTAACGCCCTGCCTTGAGGGCCGTAAAAACCTGAATTTGTGGCGGTTATGCCATATCGTATACGATTCGAGTTAAATTTATCACCTAGATTCTTATCGGCATCCACGGCATAGGCGGTGATATTATGGTCCTTCCATCCCAAAAAAGCATTGAGCTCATCTTCCAATGCTGTATTTCTTGCCTGTCCAGTGTCATAAAAGTGTAAAAGGCCTTCAAAACCCACCGCTGATTTGCTCAAAAGAAACGAATCTACCGGGATGTCAGGTTGAATGGCGCCAGAGGTTCCAATCCGGATAAAATCCAACTGCGTTTTAGTATTCTTTTCCTTTCGAGTATCAAAATCTATATTGACCAAGGCATCCAATTCGTTTAAAACGATGTCAATATTATCTGTTCCAATCCCTGTGGAAATTACAGTGATATTTTTTCCTTTATATGACCCTGTTTGGGTGAAAAACTCCCGTTTTCCTTTCTTTACATCAATGGAATCAAAGTACTTCGTGACCATGGGAACCCTGCTAGGGTCACCAACCGTTATGATTGTGGAACAGATGTCCTCTGGTAAAAGGTTGAGATGGTAAATACTGCCATCAGGGTTCAGAATTAGTTCTGAGTTACCTAATGTGGACATATTAAAGTTTTAGAATGCGGTCTGTTGCAGTGTTATATAAGAAGTTATACTTTAAAGAACCTCCCAGATATAATTGATTATCACGTATTTGCGAGTAATAATTTGCTTTGTTTTCTAAAATGTCCTTACCTTTTTTAGTTAGTTTGACCGGGTTGAAAGAGCCGAATAGCGGCTTCAACGAGGAGATTATGCGTTCATATTGGGTGTCTCCAAAACCATAATACCCTTGGTCCGTCAATACTTCACCCAACAATTCCTTTCTAGTCTTGGGTTTTTTGGACAGTGCAGTTTCCAAAACACGATTTTCAAGCTCGTTAAGTCCATTTTTAATCGTCGGGAAACGCCTTAGATGTGCTTTTAAGGCACTGGAGAGGTATTCAAACTGAAAATTATTGTGGTTGATAAGATTTTCCAGTCGTATAGGATTATCGCTGCAGTACAATTGCCATACATAATCCGCAAACTCGATATCATCTTGTGATAAAATGGTTCTATTCTCATAGAGCTCCATCAATTTTTCATCACTTAGCTCATTCAATCCGTAAAGTCTCTCACTTTCATCCTCATTTCCGCTGCATACCAAAGATATTTCTGCGTGTCTTCTATGTGTTTTGAGCCAACTTAGGACTGCTAACATGTTTATTTGGCAGAAGAGGTCGTATTCAAACCAAAGCACAATCTGATCTTGTTGCTTGTGGTTACATAAGGAGCGATATTCTTTCAAGGTTTTTTCAACGAACCACGATTTGGATACTTTGTAGTTCTTGTTCAAAAATTCAAAACGTGTTTTCCAGAAGGATTCACTACCAACATTGCAAAGAGTTTTGCCCTCACAGAGCATTTCTCTCCAAGTAATGATATCTCCCTTAAGATGTAACGATTGAAGTTTTGACGTGAAATTGTCCCCGTTGGTAATATGCAACAGTGATTTCATTTTCAGTTCGGTTTTCGTCGGTTAGAAGAATTAAATGTAAGATTTAAACCAAGAACACAAAAATTTTTTTTGTAAAACATTGGTTGCCAGTCAGTAATTTTAACATTGCTCGAAAAAAAAGCCAGAGAAATCATTGACTAATCAGATTAACCTCCAACCCTTTTTACGGCAAAACCATTGTTTTTTAGGAAATCCATGATTTTGTCCCGATAATCTCCCTGGATAATAATCGTATCGTTTTTATAGCTTCCGCCAACACTCAAATACGATTTAAGGTCTCTTGTCAATTTCTTGAAATCACTATCTGCGCCGGTGTAACCTTCCAAAATGGTCACAGGCTTGCCCTTTCTTTTTTCATACTTGCAAATAATGGGTGCATCCTGCATCCAATAAGCAGGTTCCGCATCTTTGGCACCATCAATATCCTCGGGAACATGATCCGGAAATAGGTTCTTAAGCTGGTCTTGGAGGTCCATATGTTATTTTTTTACTAGCCCGAGCTCTATAAGTCTTTCATGCAGATATTCGCCGGCTGTGGTGTCCTCAAAACCTTTTGGGTGCGCTTCATCAACACAATTCTCCAAACAGTTCAAAGGCATTTCGCTTATCGGGTGCATAAAGAATGGAATGGAATAGCGTGATGTCCCCCAAAGTTCCCTAGGTGGGTTTACCACTTGATGAATGGTGGATTTCAACTTGTTGTTACTGAGTCTTGAGAGCATATCGCCCACATTGATCATCAGTTGATCCGGTTTGGCGATGGCATCTACCCATTCACCTTGGTGATTTTGAACCTGTAGACCCTTCCCATGTGCTCCCATAAGCAAGGTGATCAAGTTAATATCGCCATGCGCGGCAGCTCTTACAGCATTTTTCGGTTCATTGGTGATAGGGGGATAATGAATGGGCCTTAAAATGGAATTTCCGTTCTTGATCCACCCATCAAAATATGTCTCTTCAAGATCCAAGTGTAAAGCTAGTGCCCGCAGCACGTATTGCGCCGTTTTTTCAAGCATCTTATAGGTTTCCTTGCCAACTTTGTCGAACTCTGGAAGTTCATTGACTGAAACATTATCGGGATATTCGGCCTCTAATTTTGGATTGTTCTCCACATACTGGCCAAAGTGCCAAAATTCTTTCAGATCACCTTCCTTTTTTCCCTTGGCATGTTCCTTTCCAAAGGAAGTGTAGCCTCTTTGACCACCTATACCTTCTATTTCGTAGCCATCCTTGACCTCTTGGGGTAACTGGAAGAATTTCTTGATTTCAGAATAAAGCTGCTCCACAAGTTCATCTGACAGAAAATGACCGCTAAGGGCAACAAAACCTATATTCTCAAATGCAGCCCCTATTTCCCGTATGAACTTTTCCTTTCTCGCAGCATCCCCCGAAACGAAATCCCTTAAATCAACACTTGGTATCGCACTCATAATATCAAATTTACGTTATTCCAAAAGTACAGAATATTGCGAAACCTTTCTGAAAATATCGCTCGTCATCGATAGCTTTTTTATTACATTTAGCCCCATTGAATTTGTACTGAATGAGATATCATATTGGTGGATTGGACCGACAAAAACTGCTCGACTTATATGTTGGAATGCTGAAGCCCAGGCTGATTGAAGAGAAAATGTTGGTCTTGTTACGGCAGGGTAAAATTTCCAAATGGTTTAGTGGCATAGGGCAAGAGGCCATTTCCGTTGGGGTGACCCAGGCCTTAAAAACTGAAGAGTATATTCTGCCAATGCACCGGAATTTGGGTGTATTTACTTCTCGAAATATTCCTTTGCACCTTCTTTTTAAACAATGGCAGGGAAAGCCTGGGGGATTTACACAGGGTAGGGATCGAAGTTTTCATTTTGGAACCCAGGAATTCAAAATCGTGGGGATGATATCCCACTTGGGCCCTCAACTTGGTGTGGCCGATGGCATCGCCCTTGCCGATATGCTACGAAGAAAGAAAAGGGTAACTGCGGTTTTCACTGGAGAAGGAGCTACAAGTGAAGGAGATTTCCATGAGGCCCTTAATGTTGCTTCAGTATGGAATCTCCCTGTTTTGTTTTGTATTGAAAATAACGGTTATGGACTGTCCACACCTACAAATGAGCAATACAATTGCAAACATCTCGCGGATAGGGCCAAGGGCTACGGTATTGAGTCGCGTATTATTGATGGCAACAACATTTTGGAAATATTCTCCAAGATAAATGAGCTCTGTAAATCCATTAGGAAACGGCCCCGCCCCATTTTGGTCGAGTTCAAGACATTCCGAATGCGCGGACATGAAGAGGCAAGCGGAACAAAGTATGTGCCGGAAAAATTGATGAAAAAGTGGGCTAAAAAGGACCCTATTGCCAACTACGAGGCCTTTCTGCTGAAGGAGAAGGTGATTTCTGAAGCAGAAATTGAAGGGCTGAAGACCGTAATTACCGAGGAAATCAACTCAAACCTGAAGGTGGCTTTTGATCAAAACCCAGTGGAACTTGATGAAACTAAAGAATTAAATGAAGTGTTTCAAAAGTTTAGATATCAACATATTGAAAAAAAATCCGAAGTAAAAAACATTCGATTTGTAGATGCCATATCCGAAGGCTTGGAGCAGTCTATGGATCGGTACAATGAACTCATCATTATGGGGCAGGATGTTGCCGAATACGGGGGCGTTTTTAAGATAACCGATGGTTTTACCAGTAAGTTTGGCAAAAGCAGGGTTCGAAATACTCCTATTTGTGAATCCGCTATAGTTTCGGCAGCCATGGGGCTTTCCATAAATGGAATGAAAGCTGTGGTGGAAATGCAATTTGCTGATTTTGTAAGTTCCGGATTTAATCCAATAGTCAATTATTTGGCAAAAGTACACTACCGCTGGGGACAAAATGCCGATGTCGTTATACGAATGCCCTGTGGTGGCGGAGTGGGAGCCGGACCATTTCATTCCCAGACAAATGAGGCATGGTTTACAAAGACTCCAGGACTCAAAGTGGCTTATCCAGCCTTTCCTTCTGATGCCAAAGGACTTTTGAACACGGCCGTTAATGATCCGAATCCTGTTTTGTTTTTTGAACATAAGGGATTGTATCGCAGCGTTTACGGTGATGTGCCAACAAATTACTACACATTGCCATTTGGAAAAGCGAGCTTAATCCGGAAAGGAGAATCTGTTTCGGTGGTTTCCTATGGAGCTGGGGTTCATTGGGCCTTGGAAATTTTAGATAAACATCCAGAAATTGACGCAGATATCATAGATTTGCGTACACTTCAACCTCTTGATATAGATGCTGTCTTCGAATCGGTGAAGAAGACGGGAAAACTGATTGTTTTGCATGAGGATACCATTTTTGGTGGCGTTGCAAGTGATATCGCCGCAATGGTCATGGAAAACTGCTTCGAATATCTGGACGCACCAGTCAGAAGAGTAGGAAGTTTGGAGACCCCTGTGCCCTTTGCTAAGGAGTTGGAGGAAAATTACCTTCCGAAAAAAAGATTCGAGGCGACATTATTGGAGCTTATCGCATATTGATCTTTTTGTTTTAACAAATATTTAACAAAACGAAAAGGTAGATATGGTGTCTCAATCGTATATACTAAAATTTAATTCCAATTCTTATGGCGAAAAAAACACTAATTTTTACAGCATTGATTGGGGTTTTCTTGATGTCTTGCTCAGTTTCTAAGAGCGCAAGGACACAACGAAACCTTTTCAGCGGTTCCTGGACCCTGAACGATGTATCTTATGAGAACAACACAGGAAATTTCAAATCGGTAATCTTTAATGATGCGGAGGACATCTGCTTTGAGGGGAGTGATTGGTTTTTCAGGGACAATAACAGTACCGGAAGATATACCATTTCCCAAAGTTCCCTTTGCACAGGCGGAGATCGTTTTTTTAGATGGTCCGTCGTGGAGCCTTCACAAAATTATAGCAGCCAACTGCAGTTCAAATTTATTGACGATAAAAGAAAGGATATTTCAGGAGGTACTGGCTATAGATTGAACATTGCAAGTATAAACGAGCAATCAATGACCTTAAAGTCCAATGTATCTGTTGAAGGAGAACTTGTCACAATCGTTTACCAATTCACAAAAAAATAATAACATGAAAAATATACTGATCAAAAGTACAGCATTGGTTATGGCACTTAGCTTAGTGGTAAGTTGCAATGCGGTTAAAAATGCCAATAATACCCAGAAAGGTGCTGCAATAGGTGCTGCAGGTGGAGCTGTAATCGGGGGAATAATTGGAAACAACGTAGGGAAAGGTGGAAATACAGCACTTGGAGCCATTATCGGAGCCGTTGTTGGTGGTGCAGCTGGAGGATACATCGGTAACCGAATGGATCGACAAGCAGAACGCATTGAAGAAGAAATACCAGGAGCAGAGGTAAAAAGGGTTGGTGAGGGTATCAATGTGACCTTTAACGAAGATGCTGGAGTGTATTTCGATACTAATAAGTCAGATGTCAAAGGAACTTCCGCTACAACTTTAGATAAATTAGCTGGAATCTTCAAAGAATATCCAAATTCCATTATTTTGGTTGAAGGACATACGGACAGTGCAGGGAGCGAGGAATATAATTGGAATTTATCCAAGCAACGAGCCGAATCCGTTTCCAGTTATTTGATAAGTAAAGGAATCTCAAGTGGAAGGTTTACCACCAAATGGTATGGAGAAACCCAACCTAGGGAGAGTAACGAAACTTCCGAAGGAAAAGCTAAAAACAGAAGAGTTGAATTGGCTATCATGGCCAGCGAAGAACTTAAGGAAGAAGCTTACGAAAAAACAAAAGGATAAATCGTACCTGTTACAGGTGATTTTGTTAAAACCGACATATTTATGTCGGTTTTTTTGTTTGTAATCGACTATCTTCAAAGAGTGAATCAATTTGAAGTACTTATTGTCGGAGGTGGATTGGCCGGGCTTACTGCTGCCCTCGATTTGGCCAATAGGGGAAAGCAAGTGCTCGTTATTGAAAAGAACAAATATCCATTACACAAAGTTTGTGGGGAGTATGTTTCCAACGAAGTAAAACCTTATTTGGAACAGTTGGGTTTTGCGTTTCACGATTTTGATCTTCCGCAAATTGACAAGCTTCGTTTAAGTACATCCAAAGGAAATGTGTTGGATGTCAATCTACCCTTGGGTGGTTTTGGAATTAGTCGATACAAGTTTGATTTCGAGCTTTATGAGTTGGCCAAAGCGAGAGGAGTAGAGTTTATTCATGATACCGTTGTCGACATCCAATTTCGTAATGACCTACTCCATGTTGAACTGTCATCGAACGAGATACTTAAAAGTAAGGTAGTCTTGGGAGCTTATGGCAAGCGTTCCAATCTGGATGTTAAGATGAAACGAGGCTTCACTAAACAAAGATCTCCATGGTTGGCCGTAAAGGGGCACTATCTGAATCAAGAATATCCATCCAATTTAGTGTCGTTGCATAATTTTCCAGGAGGATACGGAGGTTTATCGAGAGTTGAAGAGGGGAAGATAAATTTTTGCTACTTGGTCAGGTATGAATATTTTAAGCAAAGTGCAGACATTGCTTCTTTTAATGAGAATGTGGTATCGAAAAACCCGCAGCTAGAAAACTTCTTGGCAAATTCAAGCTCTGTATTTGAAAAACCGCAGACCATAGCACAGATATCATTTGATAAAAAGCAGCCTGTGGAAAATCATGTGCTTATGTGTGGGGATACGGCGGGATTAATCCATCCATTGTGTGGAAATGGGATGGCCATGGCAATTCACAGTGCAAAGCTAGCTGTCGACCAGGTTGTTTCCTTTTTGGAAGACACCAGTTTTTCCAGAAATGATATGGAAAGAACCTATAAAATGCTATGGCGCAAAAACTTTAAAAAGCGTCTTTGGATGGGAAGGCAATTGCAAGGACTGATGATGCATACCAACTGGTTTAATCTTGGAATGAACACTTTGGCCAACTCGGAGCTGTTGGTAAAAGGGCTGATACGTAGAACCCATGGAACCCCAATTTTGAGCTAATGGATTTGACATTAAGAAGTCGGCAATTGGAAATGATGGACGACCCCAATATGAAATTTGAGGAGCTAAAAGCCGCTTACAAGGATATCAACAGATGCAACAAATGGCTGGGCGGGGACAACATTACCCTCTATGCCGTCTGGAATTTGGTCAAACAGGACCTTAGTAAATCGTATACGATTTTGGACATGGGATGTGGTGACGGTACTATGTTGTTGAAATTATCTCGTTTTCTCAACAAACATCATGTTTCCCATCGGATGATTGGAGTCGATTTAAGGGATGATGTTTTGCATATTGCCAAGAAAAAAACTGCAGCATATCCCAACATAAGTTTCGAGAAAATGGACATCTTAAAAGCAGATGATAGCTTTGGTTGTGACATTTTGATCAACACATTGACCATGCATCATTTTGAGGAAGAGCGCATCGATGCCTTCTTGAACCAATTTGTGAAATTGGCCAAAACTGGGGTGGTGATTAATGACCTGCATAGGAGTGGATTGGCCTATTACCTGTTCAAGATTTTCAGTCATCTCTTTCTAAGGACAAAGGTGGCCAGATATGATGGCCTTGTTTCCATACTAAAAGGTTTTAAAAGGAAAGAGTTGGTCAATCTCTCCAAAAAAATACCAGGTGTTATACATGAAATTGAATGGAAATGGGCTTTTAGATATGTATGGATTATGAAACTCAACCCACAGTGATTAATGGAGCAAGTGCGCATGGTAGCTGTCTCAAAACAGTTGCCAAAATATAATAGAAAAACCTCGGACATCATCCCATTTGTCAATCTTTGGCTCTCAGGACAAGAAGATCGCTTTCGAAGGAAGGTGGTAAAGATATTTGAAGGAGCGGATGTAGATCATCGTTATGGAATTATGGATATCGAAGAGGTTTTTACGGCAACCTCTTTTGAAGAAAAAAATGATATCTACGTTCGAGAGGTAAAACAATTGGGCGAGCAAGTACTGCAGAAAGCATTGGACAAGGCCAGTTGGGAATCTGATTCTATTGATTTCATCATTACGGTCAGCTGTACCGGTGTAATGATTCCTTCACTGGATGCGTATCTCATCAATGCGCTTGGACTTCGTCAGGATATTGTAAGACTTCCTGTGACCGAAATGGGCTGCGCCGCAGGCGTTTCCGGATTAATTTATGCTACTAACTTTCTTAGGGCGAATCCTGGAAAGCGCGCAGCAATTATTGCTGTTGAAAGTCCGACCGCCACCTTTCAGCTCGATGATTATTCGATGGCCAATATGGTAAGTGCCGCAATTTTTGGAGATGGGGCCGCTTGTGCACTGTTGTCCTCAGAAACTAACCTGAATGGACCTAAAATTCTTGGAGAGGAGATGTACCATTTTACCGATGCCACACATCTTATGGGCTTTGATTTGACCAATACCGGATTAAAAATGATTCTGGATCCAGCAGTTCCAGAAGTGATTTCGGAGCACTTTCCAAAAATCATCCATCCATTTCTTGAGAAGCACAACACTTCCATAGAAAATGTGGACCATTTGATTTTTCACCCTGGAGGCAAGAAAATTGTTCGGACAGTAGAAGAATTGTTCGGTAAATTGGGAAAGAATATTGATGATACACGAGAAGTGTTACGGGCATTTGGGAATATGAGTAGCGTAACGGTGCTTTATGTACTGGAACGCTTTTTACAGAAGGATATTAAAGCCGGGGAGCAAGGTCTGATTCTGAGTTTTGGTCCTGGATTTTCGGCACAACGCGTGTTGTTGGAGTGGTAATAGACACGAGCATTAATGGATAAATGGGCAATAATAATTGGGGGAAGCAGTGGCCTTGGATTGGCAACCGCACAAAAGTTTGCTAAGCATAACTTCGGGGTGATTGTGTTGCACAGGGATAGAAAAACAGACATGGAGGAAATCCAAAAGCAGTTTCAAGATATTGCTAAAAAGACCTCGAGATTTCACAGCTTTAATGTTGATGCCCTCAACCCGGAAAGGCGAAATGAAGTGCTCCAAAGCATTAAGGAGTTGATTGGAAAAGAGAAGATAGGTGTACTTGTACACAGTCTGGCCAAAGGAAACCTTAAACCGATGGTTGCTGATGGCGAAAGTACTTTGGACAATCAAGATTTTCATTTAACAATTGATGCCATGGCCATAAACCTGTACGATTGGGTAAAAGCATTGATGGATAAAAAATTGTTTTCAGATGATGTGCGAATAATGGCGTATACCAGTGAAGGAAATAGTAAAGCTTGGAAAAGCTACGCAGCTGTTTCCGCAGCCAAGGCTGCTTTAGAGGCCATAGTCCGGAGTATCGCCCTGGAGTTTGCGGATTTGGGAGTTAAGGCTAACTGCATTCAAGCAGGAGTTACCGATACCAAATCGTTCCGGATGATACCAAATAGTGATATATTGAAGGAGGAGGCGCTGAAAAGAAATCCCAACAAGCGACTTACAAAACCTGAAGATATTGCAAATGCGGCCTACCTGTTGTCCACCGATGAGGCAAAATGGATTACAGGGACGGTTATTAAAGTTGATGGAGGGGAAAGTTTGCAATAATGGTTGATACGAATAAAATATACTCCCGCTTGCCCTATACCGAACCCTTTCGTTTTGTGGATGAACTGGAACATGTCGATGAAAATTCGGCAAGGGGAACTTATACGTTTGAGGAGACTTTGGAATTCTATAGAGGTCATTTTAAGGACAAACCGGTTACGCCCGGGGTTATCTTGACAGAGTGTTGCGCCCAAATAGGCTTGGTTTGTCTTGGCATTCATTTATTGGATAACGACAGTGAACAGGCCATGGATGAGGGAGAGATGCAAATCGCACTATCCAGCTCAGAAATGGAATTCTACCTTCCTGTTTTTCCTGGGGAAACGGTAAAAGTGGTATCAGAAAAAGAATATTTCCGTTTTAACAAACTTAAATGTAAGGTAAAAATGTTCAATGCGGAACAGGAATTGGTTTGCAAAGGAATCTTAGCGGGTATGATAAAAATGGGGGCTCATGGAAAATAGGGTGGTAGTCACAGGAATGGGGGTTTGTGCACCTAATGGAGTTGGAATTCCCGAGTTTACAAAAAGTCTAAAAGAACAGCTAAGCGGCATACGATTCCAACAAGAATTATCTGAACTTAATTTTTCATGTCAAATAGCTGGTAAACCGGATATTGACAACACTAATTTAAATGAATACTTTACTAATGTTCAGTTGAAAGGATTGAATGCAAGTGGATTGGTCTATGGCGTAATGGCCGGGAGAGATGCGTGGCAAGATGCTGGACTGGAACTAGCCAACAAAGAAAACCCTGACTGGAATAGTGGAATTATTTTCGGAACAGGAATTTTAGGGGTCGACAAGTTTAGGGAAGCTATTTATAAAGTGGACGAGGGGAGCGTAAGACGTTTGGGCAGTACTTCGGTTGTTCAGACCATGGCCAGCGGTATCAGCGCTTATTTGGGTGGAATGTTGGGCTGTGGAAATCAAGTGACAACCAATTCATCTGCTTGTACCACTGGAACCGAGGCTATCCTTATGGCCTATGAGCGGATAAAATCAAACAAGGCTACGAGAATCCTTGCTGGCAGTTGTGGGGATAGTGGACCCTATATCTGGGGTGGCTTTGATGCTATGCGCATACTTCCCAGAAATTTTAATGACAATCCTGAAAAGGGGAGCAGGCCCATGAGCGCTACTGCAGCTGGATTTGTCCCAGGTAGTGGTGCCGGGGCTTTGGTGCTGGAATCTTTGGAAAGTGCACAACAACGTGGTGCAAAGATCTATGGGGAAATCATTGGAGGGTCCATCAATAGTGGGGGACAGCGAGGAGGAGGCTCCATGACAGCACCGAATAGCCAAGCGGTGATCCGATGTATAAAAGAGGCCGTTTCAGATGCCAACATAGTCCCAGAGCAACTGAGCGCTATCAATGGACATTTGACAGCGACTACCAAAGATGCTGTTGAGATACAAAATTGGAGCTCAGCCCTTGGTTTAGCAGGATCAAGTTTCCCATACGTCAATTCCTTCAAAGGTCTGATGGGACATTGTTTGGCAGCTGCAGGAAGTATCGAATGTATTGGGACGCTGCTTCAATTTCAGGAAAACCAAATTTTCGGGAATGTGAACTGTGAGGACATTAATCCTGAAATTCTTCAAGTGGTGGATGTTTCCAGAATCCCGCAAAAAACTTTGAGCATCACACCTAAAATTATAGCAAAAGCAAGCTTTGGCTTTGGAGATGTAAATGCCTGTGTTATTTTTAAAGCCCATAGTTAAGGTTACAACCAAATAAGAATGCAAGAAGAACGATATCAAAAATTAAAGCAAATAGTACAAACCTATTTACCAGATGACGTTGCCGCCGAATCCATCAACATCAATAGTAACTTTACCCAAGAGTTGAATATCAATTCAGCTAACCTTGTGGATATCGTTTTGGATGTTGAAGATGCCTTCGATATTATGCTCGAAAATGAGGATATGGACGGGATGCAAACCGTAAAAGATGCTTTGAATATTATAGATGCCAAGATAGCTGACAAATAAAATCACACCATAAAATTATGAAGGACTTTTTGGACTATGCAAAAGGAAAATTATCAGTTGATAAGCGTCTTATTGCTATCTATTGTATCGTTTATTTTCTCTGGGGGATGGGTATGGATTGGTTTGGAACCCAAGTTGAGATTGCCAAGTTCACCTATTGGTGGCAAGTAATTAGCTGCTATATTTTTTATATGGTGCCCATATCATTATTATTGCGCGGTCTACCATTTCATGCGCAATACGCCTATGGATTGGTAGCCATGGGATTGCTGGAATTTGGCGGCTATGCTTTGGGGACTTCATACGCCTTTCCCGATAATATACTAGATCATTTTTTCAATATCAGGAATTTCAGTTTGGGAATGGCGCTGTTCTTTGCACTCTACTTTCCTTTGGGAAACTGGGGAGTAGGAAAAATACATTCAGCTCTTTTCGGGAGATAGATTATTTTAAATCAAAAATCATTTTCACCTTCACCAAATTATCTTCCCGCTTTTTCTTGATTTTGATGCCATAATCGATAGCATACAGCGAAGTATTGCCAATCAACTGATTTTGGTTTCGTGTAAATGTTATGGTTATAGGTTTTGATGTTTCCTTAATGGTCAAATCACCGGTCACAATCAGTTTATCACCTTCTAAAAGCGTCTTGGTACTTCGGAAGTGAATTTTTGGAAAGTCATTCACATCAAAATACTTGCCTCCGCGTAAGGACCAATTGCGAAGGCCATTGTTGGTATCCAGTGTTTTTGAAACCACCGAACCTTGAAAGACTGAATTTTCAAGATTATCCAAATCAATTCTGGATGTGGATTCGAAACCTGAAAACGTTCCCTTTACCTCTTTTGAAACAAAGACAAACGAGATTTCCGCATTGGTAATTTCGACTTTTTGTGATTGAATGCCGGTAGATGTCAGTAGTAAAACGAATACGGCAAAAAAAGTAGTTGGAAGCTTCATAGTTTCACAAATTCAGAATGATTACTTGGTCATTAACATACTAAATAACTTACGATTCTACCAGCACAAGCCATTTTGTTGAACCTTTGGTTCATTTCAAAAAATCCATTTTCCAGAGATATGCTCATATTGCCGTGCTCGCTCGTTTAAATTGTAAACTTTTGATTACTAAAGTGTTATTTAATCCTACCGCCAAGGTACTTGCAGTTTTGAGGTTAAAATTAGCGTTAAATTCGTGGAAAATTGTAAGATAATTAGTAACTTAAAGGAGTGTTTTAATGGTTGGGGGCGTTAAACAAAACGGAATGGGAAATGTAACTCAAAAAAATAAGGCCAAAATCCAAGAGTTGTTGATTCGGATGGATAGAAACCATACGATTATCCAGACCTTGTCCAAGAAACTAAACTCATACACTTGTGAGCCCCATGATTCTTCTTGTTTTGAAAAATTCTATGCCCTAAAACATAGTTTCAAACAGTTCGACCTTAACCAAAATCGTATCATGGATTTGCTTAAGAAGAAATCTGACATGGTAAGTAATTTGGAAACGGAGATCAAAGAGCATCTAAAGCGGTTTGATGAACTGGAAAAAGGCATGGCAGCTTACTTATTGGCCACCAATAAATATTTTTAAGAGAACATTGTTTGGTTTCTGCGAAAGTTTGAATAAAACTTGAAGCATCTATTTTCTACTCCTTCAAACATCCGTAATATTGTATGCATCAATCAGACAATGTTATGAGCAAGTCCTCAAACACAACTTTGATAATCCTGGCCTTCTTTGCCATTTACGTGATATGGGGATCTACCTACCTGCTCAATAAGATAGCAGTATTGGAACTTCCACCCTTTATGTTGGCTTCATGTCGGTTTACCACAGCTGGGATTTTGATTTTTGTTTTGGCAAGAATCATGGGCATTAATCTTTCCATTACCAGAAAGCAACTGATAAATACCATTATCGCAGGATTTTTGTTCTTGAGCTTTGGCAATGGGGTAGTGGTCTGGGCATTAAAATATGTGGACACAGGCTTCGCTGCCCTGGAAATATCCGCCCAACCACTTATAATTTTGTTGTTGATGTGGATTTTGCAAGGAAAAAAGATTCAACCCATGTCCATTATCGGGGTGATATTAGGAATTGTTGGAATCTATCTGCTGGTGAGCCAAAAGCAGATTATAACCCAAGAAGGGTCCATCATGGGAATGATCATGATCTTCGTCTGTATGTTGAGTTGGGGTTATGGAAGTCTTTTTGTAGCAAAAGCGGATTTACCATCCAACTATTTTGTGAACACAGGATATCAAATGTTTACTGCTGGAATAATCTTGGCCCTGATGAGCTTTGGATTTGGAGAGGAGTGGGCGTCCCCTGTGGATTGGAGTACGGAGGTTCAAGTGGTAATGGTTTTGCTGGTGATTTTCGGGAGCATTTTGGCGTTTACCTCGTTCAACTATCTTTTAAAGTCCGTTTCTCCGGAAAAGGTGGCCACATCCACCTATGTAAACCCAATAGTGGCGCTTATTTTAGGATGGTATTTTTTGGGAGAAAAAATCACCATGCAATCGGTGATTGCAGCCGTAATTCTTCTAACGGGCGTTTATTTTATCAATACAAAGAAGAGCCTTGCCATTTTCGCGCGGTTTAAAAGATAGCTAAGACAGGACTCTCCAGTTTTGTTTTCCGGGTAATCTAATTGAGTATATCTATTCGATGTGTATACTTTACGGTAATGATCTGATTGTTCAAAAGGTCCAGATCGTTATCATCCTTAACGATATTAAAGACCACAAAAAGACCGGTATTGGCATTTTGAAGCCATCCAAAGCGTATGTTGGCCGAAGTGATTTCAGATACATTGTTTCGTTGGATAAGGCTCTGGAGGAATAACCTTGGCGTGAACGAGTAAGACAAGCGCAAACCACCCACAAGTGCTGTTAGGTTTCCAGTGTCCAATTGAATGTCACTATGACTAAATATGAGTGAGGAATTAAAGCGATCTCCTATTCGATATCTAGCCGTACCGCTGTTCGTAATACGTTTTCCATTAAAATATCCTCCGATGAGCGTTCGTGTATCCAACGAAAAGGCGTTGTTCGGATTGGTGATGAGTATAAACTGTAGTTCTTCATTCTTATAATTACCAATCGGCACAGTAACATCCGAAATATTGAAATCCTGGAGTACTCTTTCAGTTGTAAAGTTTATCCCCGTATGTATTTCGAAACCACTTTTAAATTCCCAATGATTGTCAACGTGCAAAAATCCGGTGACCAGCTCATCATCGAAATTCCAATAGCCTCTGTAGGAGACATGGGGACGCATTTCCAATAATTGTCCTCCATTTTTTAAGCGATGTGCTTTCCATATCAAAAATTCCGGTTTGCGAAAGGCCGTACGTTGTAAAAAGCCCACTTCTGGATTAAATCCCTCGCCGACCTCGGTATATCCTGCCCGCAAATCCCATCCATTCCAGTTGTATCTTGCCAAGATTTTGTAGGCATGGTCATCATCTTGAATGCCTGGAGTTGTGCTTTTGGCAATGAAACCATTGATCTCGGCCTTGTTTCCGATTCCCCATTTTCCATCCATGGCGTATACCCGGTTATAATCATTATCCACATCGCCAAGCCCGGACCTATTGATGAAAATTCCACCTAGCGAAGATCTGGTTCCTTGAAAGTCATGATTCACCCTGGCCACTGAAAAATTGTTCTTTTGGATTCCGGCCAAATCCACATCATCCGTGAACATACTCAACAAACCTACATTGGTTTGCCCTACTTTTCCTGATAGTCTGGCACCACCGATAATGGGTACTAGACTTCCATCATTACCAATACCGATCCTTCTACTAAAAAAGAGGTCGACCTCGCCTGGGCTTCCCACACTAAACTGTCCCGCGTTTTCCAGAAAGAAGGCCCGCTTCTCTGGAAAAAAGAGATTGAATCTGTCCAAGTTTACTTGCTGGTCATCAACCTCTACTTGTGCAAAATCGGTGTTATAAGTGAGGTCCAATGTCAAACTTGGAGTAATACTGTATTTGATATCGGCGCCAACTTCAAAATTGGTATCTGTCTCACTTGGTGAAACAGACTGGTCATTCACAAATTGGCCCAAAGCATACGGAATCAATTTTAGATTACCGGGATTCTTCAGGTTGAGACCATTGAGCTCACCCGCCATCGAAAGCCGCTTCATATCAAAACCTAGTGGGAGGGAGGTCCAATATGCAGTTTCTGTGTTCTTGCTGATGTTTCGTCTAAAATTAAGTCCCCAGGTCCTATTTTTTCCAGGGGCGAAACGCAGAGATCGAAAAGGAATGGCGAACTCTGCACTCCAGCCATAGTCTCCCAGTTGTGCTTTAACGGTCCATGTGGCATCCCAATTTAGGTTTGTCCCTCCAATTACACCTCCCTGCTGCCTATTGGTATTAAAGTTTCCAATTCCCTCGTTGTCAATTTGTGCATCATATTCCATTCCTTGCGCATTGGTTCCAAAAAGGAATCCATTTTGCCGGTCGTGATAGGTGTCAATAATGAACAAAAAACTGTCCTCATCATTAAGACTGGCATCGCGACGCGAATCGGAGACCACAATATTGGCCGCATCGGTATCATAGCAAATAACCGAAACATAAAAGGTGCTGGCCGTATAGGCTATGCGTATTTCTGTCTTTTCGGATACTGGTTGACCATAATTGGGTCGTATTTGGATTAGATTTCCAATGGCCGGAACACTTTGCCAAACGGGATCATTCAATATTTCGCCATCAATTTCTGGACCTTGGGGAATCTCCGTTGCGGAGTATTGTGGTGTGGTGCGAACTGAATCTCGTTCAGAGGTTTTTTGTGCTGATAATGAAACAACGGATAAGGCTGAAAAAAGGACAGCGCCGCGAAGCAGGACTTTCATAAATGTTGGCTGGGTTATACGTTAAAGATACAGTTAAAATCGGAAATTGTTTGAAGATCATGTATCTTGTATAGGCTGAAAAAAAAGCTATGTCGATATTCAAGAAATTTTCATTTTTCTTTTCTCTATTGATTTTGGTCGGTTGTGGCTCCGGTAAACAAATGGCCCCAACTGCCGCTCAAATAGAAGGTTTAAATTCGTTGGTTTCGGATAAGTCTTTTGTGATCAATGTTATTTCCGCTAGACCTTTGGCGACCGGAACGATAAGTAGAGTTGCCAATGCCGGTCTGTTGCCACAGGGAAGCACTGTCAACAGAATTGACCTTACAGGCAGCTCAAGCTATCTCAGGGTTTTTAAGGATAGTGTTTCTGCGGATTTGCCGTACTACGGCGAACGACAAATAGCTGCGCCGTACAATTCCAATAGAACTGGTGTTCAGTTTGATGGCGTTCCCAAGGATTTCGAAATTGTTTCCAATGCCAGAACATCAGGATATACTGTCACGTTCAGAATAGCCGACGGTACGGAAGCATTTGATGTCGCTGCCGAGTTGTTCCCTGATTTATCAAGTACCATTAATATCAACAGTACACATAGAACTGCTATTTGGTACAATGGAGAGGTTGAAAAGTACGATTCTGAGTAAGTGTGGTTACCAGTTTATTGGTTTAAATGACTGCCCGATTTTTAAACGTATTCCGGAATTGAGGATAAGGTATTCGTCTCTTCCTTGCTTTTCCTTGGACTTTATTTGACTTTTATTTACAATGTATTTTCTGTGGATTCGAACAAAACCTGGCCCTAATGTTTTGGCAAGTAAGCCTAGTTTTTCGCGCTTTATAAAAGCTTCATCGGATACATAAAAGTTTGCATAGTGGCCATCTGCTTCAATCCAATCCACACTTTGCAGTTCGATTGTCAATTTTTTTCGCCCCTTGAACACATCGATGGTCTGGACCTTTCTTTTCGTAAGATGAACATACACTGCAGATCCAAGCAGCATCAATAAATGATAGAGCGCCTCTCTCCCAAAATAGTAACGGGCATATTCCATATCAACAAAATGGTCAAAATAACCAAGTGCGTGGAGGACGATATTCGTGATCAAATAAAAAAGGAATAGGCTAACAGGTATCAACCCTATAATCAACCCCCAATACCATTTACCATACTTTTTATGTAGCTCAATTTGGATTTTCAAAGAAATGGCAACCACAGGGATGAAGAACAGCACCGAAACACAGAGGTAAAGTATAGATACCCATATACTATAGCTGTCGTGATTGCTATACCGTATCACATTTTGGACCAAGGTAATCGCAAAAACCACGATCAAGATAATGGTCGATATATACAAGAACCTTCTTTCGTTTCTAAGAATTAGCACGCGCTGGAGTTTAAAAAGAGAACATGTAAGTTACCAAATATATCCCATTGAATTAAAACCAACGGTCTTCAATATTATCCAAAAACTCCTTTGAACATCTTTTCCGTCAAACCTTGGTATCGTAGCCATGCTGCCAAGTCTTTACGGCCGCCAACTTCCGCGTGATGCAGCAGGGTAAACCCATGAGGTCCTGGGGCATTCAAAAAGTTTGGGTAGTCCGAGACCCATTTTTTTATAAAATCATCATAACCCAAAAAAGCATAGTTAAAGATGTCAAGTCTTGCGCCCCTACTTACCAAGAAGTCCGCAATATCCTTTCTGCCCATATGGGATGCACCGCCAACGGCTGTTTCAAAGTCCCCCTTTTTGAATTGACTCGTGCAGTTCAATAAAAGAGGATACCTGTCAAGTATTTTTTTGGTTTCTTCCAGACTTTTATGCGCAGAGAAAACAAATTCCAATATTAATTCCGAATCAAAAAGATCTTCTTGACCGCTTCCTGTAGCTGCTTTAAGAGTACCCGGGCCCAATACCATGACTCCGCCAAAAAGTAAGTTCTGTTTTAGAAAAGTTTTTCTGTTCATTACCGTTCGTTTTAAAATGATACTACAAAAAAGGTTAATTGAATTTTTTAAAATAACATGAAAGTAAGTTTTGTCTTGAACTTGTATGAAAACGTCATGAACGTTTCAGATTTGTCTTTCTGGATAAATGTAATAGCTAAGTAGGGTCTTAATAATCAATTGATAGCCTCTGCCCGCTCAGAATTTAAGTTGCATTGATTCCTTTGTGGATAAAACAAGTGATTATGTCTAAACTTCTTACAAAATGCCAATAAATTGAATTACAAATATTTTTTTTGTTACTTGTGCATTTTCCAAATAATAACAACCAATTCAAACCTACTTATGAAGAGATTTTTACTGTTAGCCATAATTCTTTTTACTTCACTCGGAACGGGATACGCCCAATGGCAACAAACCAATGGACCTACGGGTGGTTCAATACGTGAGATAGTTCAAGTAGGTTCTGTCCTCATTGCGTCATCGGGTAATGGAGGTATTTATAGGTCGATCGATAATGGAGATTCGTGGCAAGCGAGCAATAGCGGGTTGCCAATGAACACAGGAATTAATGCACTGGTTACATCGGGAGATAATCTCTATGCGGCTGTTACATATAGTGGAATCTATAAATCTACTGATGCCGGTGAAAGTTGGGAGGATGTAAACATTACATTTAATGATACTTTTTATACCTTACTTGTTGATGGCCCCAATATTTACGCTGGCAATGCGAATGGTGGAATCTCATATTCCAATGACGGCGGCTTAAACTGGTCCTACGTCGGGGGAGATATTGCAAATGTTCAATTTCAAGATTTTGAAGTATACAATGGAAAGGTTTATGCCGCTGGGAGACCTACTTTATATGAATCCTCCGATAACGGAGCCTCTTGGCAACAAATTGCTATTCCAGGCTTAAGCCCAAATGGACTGAGGGCTTTGAACGCTACTGACGATGTATTTTATGCCGCCAATGATGGAAGTGTTTTTATATCCGATGACAATTTTGCTAGTTGGAGTCAAGTTTCCCTGACTGGAGGGAGTACTATTGTTGAACTTATAAATCATGAAGGTCGAGTTCATGCAGCAACTAGTTCAGGGCGATATTTTTATACGGATAATCAAGGACTAAACTGGACACAGGCCCAGAATTCAAATACCAATAGTTTTGTAAACTATTTGTTTTTTGCAGGTGGAAAAATATTAATGAGTACCACAGAGGGGATTTATGAATCTTTGGATTCTGGAGTTTCTTGGTCCTTGTCCAATGAAGGAATTCTAAATGTTAACATCAATGCACTTTATGGTTATGATGATACCTTGCTAGCCGGCACCAACAGTCAAGGAATCTATAGGTCGAAAGATAACGGAGAATCATGGACCAGGGTAAACAATGGTCTTGACGCTATTAATTCTTGGACGATAAATGAAATCATCGAAGTTGGAGGGAATACCTATATAGCCACTGGAGGGGGTATTTATGAATCTTCCAATGAGGGAGACAATTGGATTAGAAAGTTAGACCCAGGTCTAAATAATGCCACTGATGTTTTCGGATATGATAACGGTGTGTTCGTAACGGGTCCATCTCCCTCGGACACAGGAATATATTTATCCACTGATAACACAGATACTTGGAACACCTTGGAGATTGATGGTCTTAACCAAGGGACATCTTTTACAAGTATTTTAATCCAAGGAAATACCATAGTAGTTAGCACTGCGGATGCTGAAATGTACATAACACAAGATTTGGGAGCTTCATGGGACAATATTACCATTCCCAATGGATTTTATTATACCTATAACCTAAAATTGGTGGAGGGTAAGCTTTATGCTGCCACTGCTAGAGGGCTTCTGGTGAGTGAGGATTTGGGGCAAAACTGGTCTTTTGTACATTTTGAATTTATTCCGGTACACGACGTAGAAATTAGTAGAGGAAGAATTTTTGCTGCGACCCGTGATGGTTTTTTTATGACCTCAGAAAATAGGGACTCCTGGTATAGTCATAGCCCTGGTATAGGCCTTCAGGCTCTTGACAAGTTGCTGCTAAAGGGAGACGAAATATTTGCAGGGGCTTTCGCCTCTAGTGTTTGGAAGCTCCCAAGAGCAGAAGCTTTACTTCCGCCAACTCCTGGAGCTTTTACAACAACTTGGAAAACAGATAACCCCGGAGTTTCCGCGGATGACCAGATTACTATTCCGACTTTTTCGGGTGAATCTTATAACTATACCGTTGATTGGGGTGATGGTACTTTCGATACAGGCGTAAACGGTGACATTAACCATACCTATGAAGTTCCGGGAACCTATCGGATTGAAATTACTGGAGAATTCCCAAGAATTTATTTTGCTGGTTTCATTGGAAATGAAAGTGACGTTGATAAAATTTTATCCGTGGATCAATGGGGCAATAACATCTGGAGTTCTATGGAGAATTCTTTCATAGGTTGTACAAATTTGGATGTAAAAGCTTTTGATGCCCCTAACTTGACCATTGTAACCTCCATGAACAATATGTTCTCTAGATGCAAATCCCTGGTTGGCAACGTTTCTTTTAATCTCTGGGACGTAAGTAATGTAATCCGAATGGGGTCCATGTTTTCAGGGGCAACGCCATTTAATCAGCCCATTGGAGATTGGGATGTTAGCAATGTTATAAATCTGGCCGGTATGCTTGGGGGCCTATCGCATTTTAATCAAGATATCACCAACTGGGATGTAAGTTCAGCCACTACTATGGAGTCACTGTTCAACGGAGCTTCTAGTTTTAATCAAGATATTAGTGGATGGGATGTGGGAAATGTACAAAACATGGCAGGAATGTTTTTTGTAAGCACATCTTTTGATCAAGATATAAGCGGATGGGATGTGAGCTCGGTTAGAAACATGGAGTCTATGTTCAACGGAGCCGTTCTGTTTGATCAAGATTTAGGTGATTGGAGTATTGGCTCAGCGACCAATATGAAATCTATGTTCCAGGGAGCAATTAATTTTAACCAGGACATAGGTAATTGGGATACTTCAAGTGTGACCAATATGGAATCAATGTTCAGAAATGCTAGTGGATTTGACCAAGATTTGGGTCTGTGGAATGTGACCAATGTTGAAAATATGACTCAAATGTTCCAAGGCTCTGGGCTATCTCAAAATAACTATGATACTATTTTAGTAGGTTGGGGCCAATTACCTTCGCTTCAGAACAATGTGCGATTTGACCTTGGGGGTGTGGAATATTGTTCAGGGGAAGTCTCAAGGAAAAGAATTATCGATAACTATGGCTGGATCATCACTGATGGCGGTAAAAATTGCCCTTTTATCACCACCTGGAAAACAGACAATCCTGGAGCTTCAGAAAATAACCAAATCACGATTCCCACAAATATTGGAAACACATATTCCTACACAGTGGATTGGGGAGATGGCACTTCGGACACAAATGTAACCGGCGATATAACGCACACTTATTCGGCTCCTGGAACGTATCAAATATCCATCGACGGGGATTTCCCCCAAATTCAGTTTATGCAACAAGGGGATACAGAAAAAATCTTAAGTGTAGACCAATGGGGAAGTATGGCATGGGAATCCATGGAATGGGCATTTGCGGGATGTTCAAACCTTGATGTAAAAGCTATTGATTTACCTAATCTTTCTGCCGCTACTTCGTTGGCTACGATGTTTGTCGCTTGTGAGGAATTAATAGGGACATCAGCTTTTGAGGATTGGGATATCAGTACCATCACAAGTTTAAGCAATATATTCAGGGATGCTTCCAAATTTAATATGGACATAGGAAAATGGGACACATCCAATGTTACCATAATGACATCGGTTTTCGAAGGTTCAAGTTCATTCAATCAGGATATAGGTTCTTGGGATGTGGCAAATGTTGAAATAATGTTTTCCATGTTTTACAGAGCTTCTACTTTTGATCAAGATATAGGTTTGTGGAATGTGGGCAATGTTAATAGCATGACACAAATGTTTGCCGCGGCGAGCAGCTTTAACCAAAATATAGATGCATGGAATGTTTCCAATGTCTTGACAATGGATGCCATGTTCAGTGGAGCGGCTTCATTTAATCAAGATATTGGCTCTTGGGATGTGAGCAATGTTACCAGTATGAATGTAATGTTTGCGCAATCCTCTTTTAACCAAGATATCAGTGGATGGGATATAAGTAACGTCAACAACACTGGAGGAATGTTTTTAAGGGCGTCTGAATTTAATCAAGATATTGGAGTGTGGGATGTAAGCAACGTTACGGACTTGAACTCAATGTTTAATGAGGCATCTTCGTTCAATCAAGACCTTTCTGGTTGGGATGTGGGGAAAGTTACAGACATGAGTGGTATGTTAAGTGACTCTGGACTGTCCTTGGATAATTATGATAAGCTGTTGATTGCTTGGAGTCAATTACCAACCCTTGAAAATGGAGTGGCTATGGGTGCAGATGGTAGGCAATTTTGTGCGGGGGAAGAAGCAAGACAAAGTTTGATTGATGATTACGGATGGGTGATTTTTGATGATGGAAAAATTCCATTATGCAATGAAGATAATGACAGTGATGGAGTTTTAGACCATTTGGACACTTGTTTGGATACTCGGGAAGGGGTAGAGGTAAATGAAAATGGATGTGAGAGGATTGCCATTGATGCGATTTTGGTTTACGCAGAAACTCCAACATGCGTGGGTATGGCAAATGGCAAAATTGAGATTTCTACGGTACTCGATTCCCATATTTTTGACATTTCAATAGAAGGTGAAAATTACTCCAACAATTTCTCCAATATTTCCCTTTCGAAACCTTTATCCATTGAAGATTTAGCAACAGGTGATTACAGTATTACGGTTACCATACCTAATATACGCTATGAACAGGTCTATGGAGTTACGATAAATGAGGTGAATTCAGTGACAGGTAAAAGAGAATCACTGGATTTTCAAAATAAAACTGCTGTTTATCAAGTTTCAGGAAGTTATGAATATACGGTTGAGCTCAATGGAAAAATAAGAAATTACCGGTTTGAATCATCTGGCGAGAATAGTATTTTAATTACCAAATTAGACGCTCAAAACACTATCTCCATTTCTGGAAAAAGTGATTGTCAGGGTAAAATTTTCGATTCTTTTTCATTCTCTGAGGAATTGCATTTATATCCTATCATAAGTTCTAGCAATGTAAATATCGGAGGATATTACCAGAACACTTTATCAGTTAAGGTTTTCGATTTAACTGGTAGGTTGGTTTTGCAAAAGGAAATTATTCAAAATGAGAATGCGTTCATAAATGTACAATCCTTGGAGGCTGGAGTTTATCCGGTGCAGATAACATCCAATGGACAGACCCAAACCTTTAAGATTATCAAAAAATGATGGGAAATATCAGAAATGCTTTTTTTTCAATCTCTTTAGTTGGAATTTTATTTTCATGTGGTGGCTCTGGCGATTCAACCCCGGACCCTGATCCAGACCCTATAGTAGTTAATTTACCTAAAAAAGCGCAAGGTCTTTTGCCGGCTAACGGCGAACCATGTTCAGAATTCCAAGATGTCTCAAGTGAGCCTTCCAAAGCAGAAATCTTTTTTGAATGGACATCAGCAGAATTTGCCGATAGCTACGAGTTAAAAGTGTTTGAATCACAAAATGAAATATTTAGCCAGACATTAAGTGCAACCGAAACTAAGGTGGTTTTGGATAGAGGAAAATCATATTCATGGTCCATTATTTCTAAAAATGATGACGGAGAAACGGCAAGTGATACATTTTCTTTCACCGCCCCTGGGGAACCCATTGGAAATTATGTGCCGTATGCAGCCGAGATTACAGTTGATTTTAATTCCAATTCTTCAGAAATGAATGTTTCATGGCAGGGGAGTGATGAAGATGGGGATGAATTGATGTTTGATGTTACCATAAGCGAAGATGGGGCCATTATAGAGGAACATGTGGACCTTACCGTATCAACTTTGGATCCAATAGCTGTTATTGTGAACACCATTTATGAAATTCAGGTAATAAGCAAAGATGGTGCAGGCAATTTTTCTGTTTCGGAAACAACTGCGGTTTTTGAGGATTAATTATCAAACAAAACACGGTCATTAAACTGTAATTTCTACTTTCAACGTATTGTTTAAGATGGAATAGTATTCGGAATTCTATAAGTTAAATTTCGATGTTTCCCAATAGAGAATGTTATATATCAAAATTTAAGCATTCTTGCGCTAGATATTGGTTTTATTAGGCTAATTTCATAACCTAAAGCAATTTGATGTTATGAATGCATTAAAAAGAAATGTAACACTCCCGAAGCCTTATTTGTTGATTCTTTTATTCCTTTTGATTGGTTCTTGCAACACCAAGAAGGAGCAGAAGAATGATAGCGAAGACCAAATGGCACAATCCGCGCCTGCAGTCGAGCATGAAACCGATTTACCACTTGCCAATTTAAACCTGCCGCCCGGCTTTAAGATCCAGGTGTTCGCCCAAGGACTGGATGGAGCCAGATCTATGGCCATGGGAGATGATGGTACTTTGTTCGTGGGTACCCGAAATGAGAACACCATCTATGCGCTTCAGGATTTGGACAATGATTTTTATGCAGAAAAAATAATGGTCTTGGATACGACTCTTGAGGCACCCAATGGCGTGGCCTTTAGGGATGGATCACTTTATGTTGCAGAGGTCAGTAGATTATTGCGCTATCCAAATATCGAAAACCAATTGTCGAATTTACCTGAGCCTGAGGTGATTTATGATGATTATCCGACGGAGTTCCATCACGGATGGAAGTATATTGCCTTCGGCCCCGATGATAAGTTGTATGTCCCGGTTGGTGCACCCTGTAACATTTGCGAACGTACGGCTGAAGATGAGCGTTTTGCAACCATAACACGAATGGATCCAGATGGTAGCAACAGGGAGATTTATGCCAAAGGAGTCAGAAATACTGTTGGATTTACATGGCATCCTGAAACTGGGGAACTTTGGTTTACCGATAATGGAAGAGACATGCTAGGGGATGACATTCCACCATGTGAATTGAACGTTGCAACAGAAGCTGGTCAACATTTTGGATACCCGTATTGCCACGGAGGAACGGTTAAGGATCCAGAGTTCGGGGACAAATTTCCATGTTCTGATTTTGTGCCTCCTGCGCAGGCCATGGGAGCGCATGTTGCTCCATTGGCGGTGAAGTTTTATAGGGGAGATATGTTTCCAGAAAAATACAGAGACTATGCTTTTGTGGCAGAACATGGCTCTTGGAACAGGTCATCAAAGGTGGGCTACCGCATTACCTTGGTAAAACTTGAAGGAAATAAGGCCGTGAGCTATGAACCTTTTATCGACGGATGGCTTGACGAAGAAAAGCAGGAAGCCTTTGGTAGGCCGGTTGACATGCTGTTTTTGAAGGATGGCTCTATGTTGATTTCAGATGATTTTGGTGATGCCATTTACCGGGTTACCTATAACTGACATTAGGAGATACAACAGCATAATCCTCTGAAAACATCTTAGACATTAATGAAGTTGATTTAAGCGCTACTCTTTGTTTAAAATTTCAATAGGGTTGACGGTGGATGTTTTGTACGCTTGTTTCCAAATACTTATGGTGGCAATTACAACGCTCAATCCTGATGACAGGGCAAATACGGACAAGGACAGATTTTCTTTGAATGAAAACCCTTGTAGCCAATTATGCATTAGCAAATAACTCAAGGGAATTGCAATAATATTTGCGATTACAATCAGTTTGAGAAAATCCCAGCAAAGCATCAAAGTCAGTTGGTTTTCCGGCGCTCCCATAAGTTTCCTAATGCTTATCTCCCTTGATTTCTGATGGACCAAGAACGTGGCAAGTCCAAACAATCCAAGGGCTGCTATTACAATGGAAAGGAATGTAAAGATTTGCAGCGCTTTCCCCAATTTTTGATCCGATGCAAAGTGAATGGCAAATCGTTGATCTAAAAAACTGTAGCCAAACGGAATTTCAGGAAACAATTTTTTCCATGAAGATTCCACTATTTGTATTCCTTGGGCAATTGAAGAAGCCTTTAACCGAATCTGGATTGAAAACGCGTTTTCAGGATTGATTTGTATGACCAATGGATTCATTTCTTGTTTTAGAGATTGAAAGTGAAAATCCTTAAGAACCCCGATAACCCGACTTCGTACTCCTCCGGATTCCAGATACCTGTCCAATGGAGCACTTTTCCATAAAGGATTTGAATTGGAAAATAGCTCTACAGCTGCTTCATTGAGAAGTGTGACAGTTGAATCTGAACTTATGTCTTTGTTAAAGTCGCGACCGTTTACAATTTCAAGATCATATGTTTTAACAAAATCATGATCAGCGTAGATGGACCACAGCGAAACACTTTCATCAGGAGTCATGCCTTCTGGAATGTATCTGGCAGACCACTGTCCCTCATGATCACCAGGAAAAGAAGAAGTGGCAGTCGCAGAAAGGACATCCTCAAATTCAAGAATGGTATTTTTAAACAGTTCCATTTTTAAAGGATTTGAAGCCACCTCTCTTGCACTGCTCAAAATAATTATCTGTTCCTTGTTAAATCCCAGATCCTTATCGACCATGTACTGAATTTGTTTATACACTATGCCCGTAGCACTTAATAAAACAATTGCCAGACTAAATTGAATAACAACAAGAATCTTTCCTGTTCGTCCACTTTTTAACTTACCACCAAACCTGGAGCTTAAAATACTGATGGGTTTAAAAGAGGAAGTAAGTAATGCTGGGTATATTCCGCTGATTATTCCTATTAGTAAACCAATACTAAGAACAACAAGAAGATTAGGCAGTGTAATGGATTCAGGAGAAAGAAAAGTTACTCCAGCAAAATTGGTTAAAAATGTATTGAAAAAGAACAACAGCAGTATGGCGATTACGGTTGAAAATAGCACCAAAATGGTGGACTCAAGGATAAACTGAAGAAACAAATCCGTTTTCCGCGATCCTAGAATCTTTCGTACGCTGGTTTCTTTCAAACGACTTAATGATTGGGCCGAACCAATGTTGGTAAAGTTGATAATGGCCATGATCAGAATCCCAACAGCAACGGCCAATAAAATATAGATTTGCTGATTATCACCTCTAGGTTGAAAGTCAAAATGGATACCATGCGATTTTAGATAGACATCTGTTAATGGCTGCAGGGCAGGAGTGTATTTGTCCGCTAATTGATTACCTCCGTGGTTGACTAGGAAAGATTTTAAATCCCGTTCTACCTTTTGTTGGTTAAAACCATCTTTCATGAGAAAATAGGAGTGTGCAAAATGTGTGCTCCAAGAGTCAAATGCTGTGGGAGCAAAAAAGTTCTTTTTTACGGGATCAATAGGGATAAGAAACTTGAATTGTAAATGTGCATTCTTTGGACAATCTACAATGCCCTCGATCTCAAACGTTACATCAGTTCCCCAGAGGTTTACCTTTAGAGTTTTACCAATAGGATTTTCCCCATTAAAATATTTAACTGCTATTTGGGGCGTGATAACCATTTTATCTGGTTTTCTTAAGAGTTCATTTCTGTTTCCTTGAAGTACAGGGTAATCAAAGATGTCCAAGAAAGTAGAATCAACTCCCAGAAAACCATGTTGTGCATAGATTTCGGAGCCTTTTTTAACCGTAAGTGCTATAGTAATGTTCTGAAAGGATACGACATTTTCAATTTCGGCGATATCTTCCTTCATTTGATTGCCCCATCTATATGGGACTATAGCTGCAGTTCTTTCCTTTGTAGCCGAAGTGAGCCTATATATATTGTCAGCTTTTTTATGGAACTTATCATAGTTTTTTTCATAAGAAACATGCAGAACAACGGCAAAAAATGTTAGGAGTCCCAGGGTAAGCCCTACACCGTTAATTACAGTATAGAATTTTTTGTTCAGGATGTTTCGGAGAGCCGATTTAAACAATAGTTTATACATTGTCTTTTTTCACAAGACTAAAAACTAATACTTGCAATAAATAGAACGAATCTTACTATTGGTATATACTTTACTTTTTGGTCCCTAGGGATTTGTTTTTTCTGTAAAGACTTGGAGGAATCCCCATGTGTTTTTTAAAAATTCTGGTGAAATGACTTTGATCCGAAAACCCGCTTAAATATGCAATTTCAGACAGGGAATAGTTGGTCGTTTCCAGTAAATCAAGAGCTTTTTCTATCCGTAATTTTCGGATGTATTCACCAAAACCAACATTATCAAAATATTTTGAAAACTCTCTTGAAAGATAGGAGGGGTGGACTTGAAGGGTCTTGGATATTTCATTCAAGCTCAAGGTTAATTCCGTATCTATCTGATCTTGGATGATTTCCTTTAGTTCGTTGACCCAATCGGGAATTTTTTTAAGAGTGGATTTTTGCTTGATGAATTTTCGGTAAACCTCCAAAAGAAGATGCTCTTTTGGGTTTTGGCCGTGCTTTTCACCTTTATGATATTTCGCCCACGAATAGAGTGCATCATAAATAAGCATACCCACTTGTAGCAATTCTTGATCATCTTCAATATTGTGGGCTAGCCCTGCCGTAATTGCCCATAATCCCGAGGCTTGCGAGGCCAGGTCATATCTATCCGTATCAGCTGCCCTGACAATTTTGGCTATGGTAAAAACAGCAGGGTCTGTAATCCCATGCTTTTCAACAATGAAATCGAAAGTGCATTGATCTCGATAATGGGTATATTCCACATCCGGAATATCGAATGGCACCGCACCCAATTCAATTGCCTTAGCTTTTACATCTTCGTATTTTACGTAAAAGAATTCGGCTTCAGGGTCAACAAATTTTTTAACAAGCCAGGGGCAGGCTAAACGATCTATTTTTGGACGTTCTCTAGTAATCCATTTCATCGGTCTTCAAAATTTACAAAATAAGCAATTAACGTGCTCGTTCAAATTTTAGAACAGTCAAAGCCTGAAAAACAAAAAAGATTCATATTTCATGGAAATTTTATAACTTACCGAATGAACATTCAGTCATTATGATAAAAACTGTAGATAAAAAGGCAGATTTATTGGAAACCGCCTTAAATCTGTTTGTAGATCAAGGTATTCAAAAAACATCGATGGCGCAGATTTCTGAGACTTCTGGCGTTGCTGTTGGCACCATTTACCATCATTTTAAAAGTAAAGAGGAACTTATTGAAGGAGTATATCTCTATATTCTTGAAGATTTGGGAAGACATATCGCCTTTAATGAGGATGAGGATGCGATGGCTTTCAAAGAACGATTCGCTTTGCTTTGGATGAAAGGTTATGATTATTATACAAAGTATCCCAATCGTTTTCGATTCCATGATACCTATAGCTATTCCCCCTTAATTCCGAACCAGCTTCGGGAAGATGCCCGGGTTTTTTACCAAAACGCTTTTGATTTGGTCGAAGAGGGGATAAGCGCTGGCATTTTCGTGGACATTCATCCAGTGCTGATCATGAGATGGTTGTACAACAGTCTTTCAACCATCATTCAAATAAAGCTAAATCACGAATTCGAAGTGACCGACAAGATGGTCTCAACGACATTGGAAATGGCCTGGCAAAGTTTAACCCATAAACAACAATTATGAGCAGGAAAATAATACAAATTCTATTTATGGCTTCCATCCACGTTGGTGTGGCTCAGCACTCTAAGTATCAAACGGTGGAAGAAACTGTAAACAAAATGCTCGAAATTATATCTGTGGACGTAGGCGAGGAACCCGACTGGAAAGAGTATCGGAACCTGTTCCTGCCAACAGCACAAAAAATACTGTTGAATCCAAAGGCAAAAAATCCTGCAAACAGAGTGCAGTCCTTTACCGTCGAAGAATTCATTCGATACGTAGGCCCGCTTTATGGAAGGGATGGTTTTGATGAAAAAGTGCTTGGTTTAAGCATCAATGAATTCAATGGGGTTGCAAATGTGTTTCAGTCCTATCATGCCAAAAATTTAAAAGGGACTTACGATAAAAAAGGGATAAACAGTTATCAGCTGGTTCGAATGGATGGAAGATGGTGGATCGCCAGTACCACATGGGCCACTGAAACCGAAGAGAACAAGATTCCCGAGAAATATTTAAACAATCTATAAACTTAAAATTATGTCATCAATCAAAATCAGCCTTAGTTATCTTGTACTATTTCTTTCCATCTCATTGACCGCCCAGACCTTGGAACGCAAACCACTGTTGGGTGTTGCTTATGATACCCCGGAGCAAAAACGTTCAGACCGACTACCTGAAGGAGTAGAGGTGAAGTATGTGGTTCCTAAATCTTCTTCTGAAGGTGCCGGACTTGAAAAAGGGGATATTATTTTTTCCTATAACAATGCTGAAATAGATTCCAAGGCTACTTTCAAAAAACTCATTGGCAATCAACGCTCAGGCGATAAGGTCAAAATTAAATTGATTAGGAATGAAAAGGTGATTTCAAAGAAAATGACTTTGACGGAATTTCCAAGAGAATATCACCCGGACTACGAAACGAGCTATGATGCGGTGAATGTGAACGATTATATGATACGATCCATTATCACCACACCAAAATCGGATGAGGCCAAACTTCCGGCTGTTTATATCATCCAGGGAATTGGCTGTGGCAGGGTCGAAAATCCTTTTAAAAATATGAATGGGGTTTCCGATTTGATCACTTCCTTGACCCAAAACGGATTTATTACGATGCGTATGGAGCGCTCTGGGGTGGGGGATAGCCAAGGACCTCCATGCCAGGACATCAACTTTACCACCGACTTGAATCACTTTCAGGCGGGATTGGAAAAACTTAAATCCTATGAAAATGTAGATCAAACCAATGTCTTTATAGTCGGTATAAGTATGGGCGGAATAATGGCACCTCTGCTGGCATCGGAAATTGATGTAAAGGGAATGGTGGTGTATGGTACTGGAGGGAAAGACTGGTACTCCTATGAATTGGAAAACACCTTTCGTCAAGCACGGCTCAGTGGTATTTCCCCAGAAAAATTGAATGCACATATGCAGCGGGAACAACAACGTCTACATTATTTTTTTACAGAGAAGATGACTCCGGATGAAATCAGAAAAATTGATAAAACCATGGGCGATAACTGTGAAAACTACCCAATGCATTACAGTTATTTTCAGGATGTAGCTGATGTGGACACTTATAAAACATGGAGCGAAAACAAAGTAGATGTTTTGGCCATACATGGGAGTTCAGATTTTGTTTCCTCAGGGAAGGAGCACGAACTGATTGCCGAAATGGTCAATAAAAATCAAAAAGGAATCGCAACCTACAAGGAATTTCCCAATGCAGACCATTGGCTTTTGGACACCCCTTCGGAAAAGAGTAGCCTTAACCAGGAGGTTGAAGGAGTGAACGGGAAGCTTATTAAATATATGGTAGAGTGGATTAAAAGTAAAAAAGCCGACGAATCTTTATAATTCAAAGGTTAAATCTGTTATTTTTAAGTGCATTCTAAGTTAGAATTGGCTTTGCCGAATTCAAATAGTACTCTATTCATGAAAACTCTTAAAGCTTTTGTTTGCGTTTTACTGTTGGTTGCCTGTTCCAGCGACGGAGAAAATAATGAGGTGCCTATCGATGAAGCGGCCTTATTTCTTGAAGAACTTCAAGGCGTTGTCGATTCAAAAATTGGTTCGGATAAGTTACTGGGAGTATCGGTTTCCATTCGAGTGGATGGAGAAGAACGTTGGAGGCTGCAAGGAGGTATTTCCAACAATAACACTCCCATTACAGGAGATATGCGTTTTGGTATCGCCAGTATCACCAAGACCTTTGTTGCAGCTGCTGTCCTTAAGTTGGAGGAAGAAGGTGAATTAAGTTTGGATGATCCTATCAGCAAATGGCTGACGCTTAATTCTGTGAATATTGATGAGTCCATAACCATTCAACAACTGTTAGGTCATTTTGCTGGACTTTTGGGTTATTTCAGACATCCAGATATTTGGCCCAGGGTTGAAGGCGATCTCGGAACTGCGATCCCTCCTGTAGAATTGGCAGACTATGTTGGAGAACCGGTATTTGCTCCAGGGGATAGATTTGAATACTCCAATTCCAATTATCTTATTTTGGGATTGATTATCGAAGCTGTCACCCAAAAAACAGTGGGAGAGGTATTTCGGGAAAAACTATTTACGCCTTTGCAGTTGGGGAACACCTATTTTCCTGCAAATGAAAATTTGGTTGGTCCAATTGCTACGCCCTGGAGAGATAGCAACGGAGATGGCACCTTACAAGACATATCCTCTGAATTTGGTCCGGCCTACCATAGTGTCTTTTATACAGCAGCTGACGTATTTTCAACCGCATCCGACCTCTCCATGTGGGCACAGCACTTATTCAATGGCTCCCTATTGTCACAAGCTACCAAAAATAAGATGTTGAATTTTACTCCTCTAGGTGACCCTATCGCTACTGGGTATGGACTAGGGGTAAGGGAGGTAACTTTTGGGAATAGCTCCTTGTGGGGACATACTGGAGGAATGCGCGGATATGGCTCCTATATGTTCTATGACCCAACTACAAAAGTCAGCATCGCCATGCTGAATAATCAGAGCAGATCCCAAAATGGACCACTTTTGCGATATGAGTTGGTCAACGAACTGTTGCAAGAGGTTTTTCAACACCTATAATTTCTTTAACTACGAACGCAGCCCTTTACCTTAAAACATAAAATCTTTTGTGTCCATTGTTTCTTTTATTTGAAGGAACTACGCTAACTTTAAATCGAATCGTATTTTAAAGGTTGTCCATAACCAACTAATTACCAATACTATGTTGAAAATTGCCTACATAGGAGCTGGAAGTCTTCAATTTGGTCCAATTATCGTTCAAGATATTTTGTTAAACGAAGCGTTGTGTTCCCGCGACTTGGAAATATACCTTATGGATATTGAAAAAGCACACTTAGACCATGTCCATTCCCATGCAACCTACGTCAAGGAAAAATTGAATCGAAATGTAAAAATCAATTCAGGAACAAACAGGGATGAGGCTATCCGAAATGCGGACTTCGTCATCTGTGCTCTTGAAAAAGACCGGAATGTCTACTGGTCACAGGATTTTCATGTTCCAAGAAAATATGGGTTTAAACAGGTTTATGGTGAAAATGGAGGAGTGGGTTCCCTGTTTCATGCATTACGGAACATTAAGGTTATTATGGACCTGGCAAGAGCAATGGAAGAACTTTGTCCGAATGCATTATTGTTGAATTTTTCCAATCCTGAACATAAAATATGTGAGGCCGTAACTCGATTGACCAGCATTAAGGCCGTTGGACTTTGCCATGGTGTTTTCATGGGCCGTGAACAGCTTTCGGAATTGCTGGACATTCCCTTGGACGAATTACAGACCAAAGCCTGTGGAATCAACCATTTTACCTGGTTCCAAGAAATAAAGCATAAAACTACTGGGAAGGACCTTTATCCAACACTGCGTGAAATAGAACAAAAAGGGGATTGGCTTGCAAAATGGCATGAATTGGCACTGGGAAGGATTTTATTCAGAAGATTTGGTCAATGGCCGTCGCCAGCGTCCAATCACTATGGGGAATACCTGCGTTGGGCCGAGGAATTTGTTATACCCCAATTGCAATTCTTCTATGATCCATATGATGGGCACCCATGGGAAAATGACCAGATTCCTGAAGGTGTTTACACCGTGGACCGTGTAAACTACGAGCGCCCTTGGGTGAAGGATTGGAACAAAAAACTGTTACCGGTCGGAAGCACTGAAGAAATTGTTTTGGAGAACGAAGATGGCAGCTTTAAAAGCTCAGGGGAAATAGCAACACTAATTATGGAATCCATGGTCACGGGCCAAAAACAATGGTTGGAAGCGGTTAATATACCCAACAACGGAGCAATTCCCAATTTACCAGATGACCTTGTTGTTGAAGTGCCGGCTTTTTGTGATGCATCTGGAATCCAGGGGATTCAACTTGAGGCCATGCCCGAGGCTATCGCTGCCACCATACGATTGCATGCAAGCATCCATCAATTATTGGTTGAAGCCTATCAAGAAAAATCAAAGGATAAATTGTTACAGGCCATTTTAATTGAACCTACGGTAGATTCCTATAAAAATGCCATTGCGATGTGCAATGAGATGTTGGATTTGCAAAAAGAAGTTTTACCTACCTTAAATTGATGACATATTCTTTTCAAAAAATAAATAAGGCAATATATGGGGCTTGAAACACTGGATTGGGTTGTTATTGTGCTCTATATGTTGATTACCGTGACAATAGGTCTTTTTATTGCCAAACATAAGTCCAAGAACATCACAGATTTTTTTGTGGCCGGAAGAAGTTTGCCCTGGTGGTTGTTGGGAACATCCATTGCGGCAACCTGGTTTGCTACGGATGCGCCACTAGCGGTGACCGCTTTAGTGAGAAGTAAGGGCATTTATGCGAATTGGCTTTGGTGGTATTTGGGACTTGGGATTATGATGATGGTGTTTTTTTATGCCAAATACTGGCGGAGGTCCGAAATCTTGACCGATGCCGAACTTATTGAAATGCGGTACAGCGGGAAATCGGCCTCGGCACTTCGTGGATTTACTGCCGCATTCTACGGAATTTTCAAGAATTGTATCACATTGGGCTGGGTTATGTTGGCCATGTTGAAGTTTTCCCAGATCATGTTGGGTTGGAGTGCTGAATTTGCGCTTGTTGTTACATGCAGCTACGCATTGATTCACACCTTGCTTTCAGGCATCAAAGGAGTGGTTTTTTTGGACATGCTTCACTTCTCAGCAGGAACCATCAGCACGATACTATTGGCTATTCTGATTTTGGTCCAGGTAGGCGGACCTACGGAATTGGCCGTTCAAATAGCTTCACGCACGGATGCGCCACCAGGCGTACTGGATATGCTACCCGACCTTTCACATATTGGACCTACGGAGATGATTGCATTTGTATGCCTTATAGGAATTCTATGGTTGGGGCAGGCCCAAGGAGATGGTTATATCGTTCAGCGGTTGTTTTCTGCCAAAGCGGAAAAGCATGCCATAAAAGCCTCTTTGTGGTTTGCAGTTGCTGGCGTGGTCATCCTTACTTGGCCATGGATTGTGGTTGGTTTGGGGTCAATTGTTATTTTACCAATTTCAGAAGCTTCTGATGCCTTATTGGCTGATCCAGAACTGGCGTATCCCATGATGATTCTAGAAGTATTGCCCGCTGGCTTGAAGGGACTTTTAGTGGCGGCATTTATGGCTGCATTTATGAGTACCGTTGATACGCATCTATGTTGGGGAGGATCTTATATTGTAAATGATATCTATAAACGCTTTATAAAGAAAGATGGCACAGCTTCCCACTACCTGTTGGTTTCGCGAATAGGTATTACGGGTTTGCTATTGCTTTCCGCAATGGCGGCTTGGCAAATGGAAAGTATCGCTGGAGCTTGGATTTACATCATTGAAATTGTTTCGGGAATTGCTATAATTTTGATGCTCCGATGGTTCTGGTGGAGAATCAACGCATGGTCGGAAATAACCGCGATGATTTCAGCTTTGATATTGGCCAATGGACATTTAATCGTCAAAGGACTTCATAAAATAGGGTGGTGTAATGAAGCTTTCCTCAACAAAATAAATATTTGGTACAATGATGAGCATGCATTGATCAGGGCAACGGTTATTCTACTGTTATCAACTGCAATCAGTCTAGGTGTTACGTTTATGACCAAACCGGTAGCAAATGACAAGCTTATTTCTTTTTATAAAAAAGTAAGACCAAAAGGGTGGTGGGCACCAATAGCCTCTCAAGAAGTTTCCAATAAGACACAAAGCGAAGGGACGAAGAAGAGTTGGATGGGATTTGCTTTTGGTGTTGTTTTCCTAAACAGTATTCTCTTCAGTGTTGGCCACGCGGTACTTGGCAGATATACGCTTTCAATGGTTTTGTTGCTGGTAGGGCTATTGAGTGGATGGTTCACCTTGCGATTGGTTGAGAAGGTCAAAACCCAATGACAACATGCGGATCCACCATTTTAAAAACAAGGAACATTTCATAGGCGCTGCTGCAGATTTGTTAATCCAAGAGATTGATGGGAACCCGGGTTTGCTCATGTGTACCGCAACAGGCAGTTCACCTTTACCGGTGTATCGTGCATTGGTTGAAGATGCCAAAATCTATAAAGAACGCTACAACAAGTTGCGCATAATCAAATTGGATGAATGGGTGGGATTGGAAAATCAAAATGGAAGCTGTGAGGCGTATTTGCAAAAGGAACTTATCGCTCCGCTGGAAATCCCGGACAAAAATTATATTGCGTTTAATGCACGAACCACCGAGCCAACAGATGAATGTCTTCGAATAGGACATTTGTTGAACCAGCATGGCCCCATTGATTTGTGTGTATTGGGTCTCGGTAAAAATGGACATCTTGGATTCAATGAACCTCCTGCTTCTCCGGCCCAAAAATGTCATGTGGCCAGATTGAGCCAATTATCCCAGGAACATAGTATGGTTGCGGGTCAAGCAGAAAAACCAGAGTATGGCATGACATTGGGTATTCGAGACATCCTGAATTCCAAAAAAGTGTTGCTTCTGGTTTCTGGGGAAGGAAAGGAGGAAGCCAAAAAACAATTGCTGTCTTCAAAAGTTGACCCTATGTGCCCAGCCTCTTTGCTGTGGAAGCATCCTAATGTCGATTGCTTTATTTTGAACGAGAACCCGGTTTAATCGAGGTATACCGTTTTTCCCGTTCGAAACGATTCATCAGCCGCCAGAACAATATTGAGGCTGTTCACAGCATCGTCCAAGTGCTGGGTCATGTCCAAATCTTCTTCAATAGCTTTGATCAGATATTCTTGTTCCAATTGGCAAAGCTCATCATGGGAAGGTTCATTTTCAATGGGAATCAATTCATCTTTCTTGGTAAAATTGCCATTTTCATCCACATCGCTGTAGTGCAGATGCAACGCTCCCGTCTGCGTATGCTCGTCAATATTCTGGGATTCGGTATCAGTTTTTTCCGCGATGCTCACACTTCCGTTTGGACCCATAACATCCTTCACAAAAAAGGCAGTTTCGCTTATCATAGGCCCCCAGCCGGCTTCATACCAACCTACGGAGCCATCATCAAAGGTCACTTGTAACTGGCCATAGTTGTACATTTCGGCATCTATTTCATTGGATAGTTTGGCACCAATGGCACTGACCTTTACGGGTTTTGCTTGCGTCATAAGACACATGACATCCACATAATGCACACCGCAATCCACAATAGGTGACATCGATTTCATGAGATTCTTATGCGTTTCCCATTGGATACCACAACTTTGCTGATTTAGGTTCATGCGCATGACCAAAGGTTTGCCTAAACCTTGGGCAAGGGAAACAAATTTTTTCCATGCGGGGTGCACCCTTAAAATATAACCCACCACCAACTTTAGATTATTGGCCTTGGCCAATTGGGCCAATGCTATGGAATCTTCAACGGTAGTTGCAATAGGTTTTTCCACAAAAACATGGGCTTTGGCCTTTAGACTTTTCCTTACGTAGTCAGCATGAGTTTCAGGGTAGGTGTTGATGGAAACCACATCGGGTTGGGTGATTTTCAACGCTTCATCAAAATCTGAATACGTGGGTAGTCCGCCTAATTCATTGGACAATCTGTTTCTACTTTCAGGATTTCGACTTACCAATCCAATAATTTCAAATTGTTCAAGCTTATGATAAGCTCGGGCATGCGAAGTGCCCATATTTCCGCATCCTACAACCAATACCTTTTGCACTTTCATGTATTTCCAATTATTTATCATTCAATATTAGCGATTGTATGAGTAATAATGAAGAACTCTTCAAAAATGAAACATAAAGTAATATTCCTAACAAACCGTAAGTATTCAAATCTAGTCAGCGACTACGCTGCTATCCAAAAAATCAATAGTGGTTTCGCCTTGAAGGTCCGAAAGTATACTTTTTGAAACTTCACCAGCTCCTAAAAAGCGATAGCGCAATCCCGCAACCCGGCCAATACTTTCATTGTAGCTGCTTGAAAAAAGTTCTTGGTCCTCTAGAAGTATGGTTAACTTTTTGTCTTTTACATGTAGTAAGATTTCTTTCGGTTCGGATAAATCCAGTCCCAAGCCTGATAGATCATGCTCTTTCCCATTGACATATACATCATTCATCATTACACCAAGTTCAGAAACACATCCAGGAATGGAAAATGATATGACCATAGCACCTTTTGTTCCGAGGATTATGACCCAAGCTTTTTGGCAAACGGCCCATTTGTCCCTATAGGTATTTTGAATCGTAGACCGAAGCTCAAAATTATCACCCGAAATGGTCCCAAAATCCTTGACCATATGAAAGGTGGCACTCAAAGGGTTTTCCTCGGATGACATCTCTTTTATAATTCCGGAAGGAAAAGAAAGTTTTGTATCATAGATATCTTGTGAAGCGACATATTTAGGAATTGGCCTATAATCCAAAGTGCCTTGCCATCCTTCTGTTTTTATAAAGAGGTCGTGTTGTTTTATGGCTATGCCATCGACCAAGAGCTTGGCCCTAAAGTATCCAGGAAAGTAATACTGCCCTGTTGCCTGCGTCTGACCTGGGCTAAGGTCTATGGTTTTTGTAGGGTCCCAATATTGTTGAATATGGATGCTATCCGAATTGATTTCACTTAGATCCAACTCAAAAACAACGGAGTTGGGCAATCCTTTGGCAATAGGCCTGCTTTCAAAGACCACCTTCGAGATGTCAATTGAAGTATTCTCGGTGTTTGGATCTCTTAAAGAATAAAATGAAATGAAAATAACAGTCATTACGGAGGCACTCAACATAATGACGCCCAAATTGGTGCTTATCTTTTTTGATATACTTGAACCCTTTTTTTTGGAATACCGGCCCTTAAAATCCCTCCAGTTATCGAAGTCGGCAAATTGGGAAAGCGTGTTCAATGTGGTGATGCTTGGTGCACTGTGATAATCAATTCGGCCCCAAACTCTCTTAAGGGTAACCGGACTTAGCAGCACTTTGGTCTTTTGCTGAATGCGTTCACTCAATTCTATGAACATATCATTATGCCACGAATTTGAAGCGCCCCAGCCAAGCTGTGCTTCTATTTGCTGCAAACATTTTTGAACCCATTTATGCTCTGGATACATAACTATGTGTTATAAAAGCAAAGATCACAAAAAAATGCGTTCCTGAACCGGAATGAATTAACTTGAACCAACTTGTTTTTGGATTTTGCGCCTCTTGTTGGAGCTTCGATACATCAAAAAAAATATTCAGTCATGAACAAATCAATCATTTTATCCGTTCTCTTTCTTTTCAACCTATACTTTGGTTTCAGTCAAGAAGCTATTCCCCTCGATACGGTCCATCTCAAAATGAATACTTCATCATACATATTTGAAGAATTCAAAGGTCATCAAACCATTTATTTTAAAGGAGGTACAGTTGGCTTAAAAGATATATCCTTTTTAAACGGAACCATCGAATATGACATTTACATAACCGAAGACCGTGGATTCCCAGGGGTATACTTCAGAATTAACGATGACAATGCCGAACAATTTTATATCAGACCACATCAATCTGGAAATCCGGATGCCAACCAAGCTACGCCGGTAACCAATGGACTTGCCAATTGGCAGTTTTACTTCGGTCCCAAATATTCCTTTCCCCATGAATATAACTTTGATGCCTGGACCCATGTAAAAATTGTCGTCAATGACCGTCAAGCACAAGTGTTTTTGGATTATTCGGAAACACCCCACCTTTCTTGGCAATTGTTCCATGAGCCCAAAGCGGGTAGTATTAGTTTGTCAGGTGGATTGGTTCGCGGCTTTCACATCGCCAATATCAAAGTGGACCAACGGACCCCGGTTATCCAAAATTTTAAGCCAGGTACCAGGGAACCTATTGAAAATGTCATAGGGGAGTGGACGGTATCCAACAAGTTCGAGGAAAAAGAATTGGACAACCCACAAACGATAAGTTCTTTGGTGTCGCGCCTAAAATGGAATAATAAAATCTCTGTAGAGGAGGGAGTGGCCGCCAACATTGCTCGAGCCATAAAAATTGATGGTGATGTTCCTGGAAATACGGTTTTTGCCAGGCTGAATATAACCTCGGACAAAGATCAGATGAAACTTTTCGATTTTGGCTATAGTGATAGAGCACTGGTCTTTTTAAACAATAAACCTATCTACAAGGGAACCAATCGCTTTCGAAGTAGGGACTACAGGTATCTGGGTACTATTGGCCTTTTTGATGCTGTTTATCTGGATTTAAAGAAGGGTAAGAACACTTTACTAATTGCTGTTTCCGAGGATTTTGGTGGTTGGCTTGTAACCGGAAGGTTTGCGAACCCCGAGAGTCTCAAAATCAAATAAAACAAATCAAAAACGAACAATCATGATAAAGAATACCATACTGTTTTGCATCTATTTTATAGGTGTAGCAAGCTTCACTTTAAGTGCCCAGGATATGCTCGTGGCTACCAAGGTAAGCCCAAAGGCTTCAGTTATGCAACGTATCGGAACTACTGATGTCACTGTTGTTTATCATAGTCCATCTGCAAAGAAGCGAAAGATTTTCGGAGGAATTGTGCCGTATGATTTTGTGGTCGATGGTGTCGAATATCCATGGAGAGCGGGTTCCAACGAGAATACCACTGTTGAGTTCAGTCACGATGTGAAGGTACAGGGGAAGCCATTGGCCAAAGGCAAATACGGATTACACATTTTTGTGAAAGAGAAGGAGTGGACCTATATTTTTTCGAAAAATGCCGATAGTTGGGGTAGTTTCAGCTATAAAAAAGAAGAGGATGCGCTACGAGTAACGGCAATCCCACAGCAAAATGCTTATCAAGAATGGTTGAACTACGAATTTGTGACTCGAGAGCCTCAGTCAGCAGTATTGGAGCTGCAGTGGTCGAACTTAAAATGTGGTATTAAGATTGAGGTGGATGTGACCGAGACCGTGCTGGCCGACCTGAAAACCAAAGAAGAGAAAAATGTAGATGATTATGTCAAAATAGCCCAGTTGACAATAGTAAAAGATCCTTCAGATGTGGATGCCGCGTTGCAATATGTTGAGAAGTCCTTTGAAATTGGTGAGGAGTTTAGGAATCTAATATTAAAATCGAATCTGCTGGCAAAGCAAGGAAAGGTATCGGAAAGCAGGGCATATGAAAAACGGGCTTTAGCCGCGGGAAAAGGCTTCCCATATTATTATTACTATCCGCTCAGCTTCATACTGCTTGAAGGAAACAAGGCTAAGACTTTTGAAATTTTATCTGGAATGCTCAAAAAAGACCCTAACAATTGGATTGCTAATCTGGCCATGGGGGAATATTACATCAAAGATGGAAATCAAAAGAAAGTGGTCTTTCACTTTGGAAAGGCTTATGAACATGCCGGTGAGCGGTCCAAGGCGTATACGAATTATATGTATCTCTCAAATAAATTGATCTTGGAACAAAAATGATTTTCAAAAAGGAAATGGGAGCAGTCCCATAAATTTTCACTTTCATTTCAGTAGTGTTGTGGAAATTCCGAATAGCATGAAAATCATGGAAAAGCCTTAATTTATTAAGGCTTTTCCACTTTGGGTCAGGTCGAGCATATCTCATTAACTTTTTGTAAATTATAAGGGATTGATTTAGAGTTGAATAGCATGTGCAGGATTATTATCATCACCTTATGTGTTTTGTTCGCTGCCACTGCTTCATTTGGGCAAACTGACTTTACTACCGAGAGAATGCAGATGGTCGATACGCAAATAAAGGCCAGAGGGGTTTATGATTTCGGAACACTTTACGCCATGTTAAATGTTCCAAGACATGAATTTGTACCTGAGAATATCCAACAGTTTGCTTATTACGACAGGGCTTTGCCAATTGGCAAGGGGCAGACGATTTCCCAACCTTATATTGTGGCTTTTATGACCCAATCTTTAAAGTTGAAGTCGAACTATAAGGTGTTGGAAATCGGAACAGGATCTGGATATCAAGCTGCGGTACTATCCAAAGTTGTGGATGCCGTGTTTACCATAGAAATCGTTGAGGATTTAGCATTGAGTGCGGAAAAACGTTTAAAACGACTAGGATATACCAATGTGAAAGTCAAAAGGGGAGATGGCTACAATGGTTGGCCGAAAGAAGCACCTTTTGACGCGATAATGGTGACCGCAGGAGCGGAATACATTCCCCAACCTTTAGTTGACCAACTAAAGGTTGGTGGGAGAATGATCATTCCAGTCGGCCCCCACAATGGAGTTCGTCAACTAGTACTGATCCACAAGAAAAAAAACAAGATTGTAAAAAAGGACCTTATGGCTGTCCGGTTTGTCCCCTTTACAAGGGAAGAATGAACTAGGTCCTATTGTCCATTTATCAATGCCTTATTGATCTTGTTTACTTGTTCAACATCCATCTTAATGACTTTTCTATCGTAGGTCATCAATCCGTTTACTTCACCTTCAACATCGGTGGTTTGGGTATATATGGCCGCTGCCAACCCTTTGCTGATTAGCGCAGGCATTTGGTCAATCAACTTTTTATAGGATTGTAATAGCTCATCCTTACCCGTGAGATTTCTATATCCCCAATTTTTATCTTTCTGCCATAAATGGTCTTTGATGGGCAATCCCAAACCTCCGAATTCACCTAAAAGTAAGACTCTTCCATTTAAAATGTCCGGTGCGTGAAGATTGGCCCTTGGCATGCTAGGACCGGGATATTGGTGTTCATCAACGGTATGTCCTGCTGGAAAATAGTTTCCGCCGCTAGGCCCGTTTACCAATCGTGATGGGTCATAATCCATGGTCCAATTGATGACTTCAACGGTTTTAAACTGTCCCCAAGCTTCATTAAATGGTACCCACATCACGATACTTGGGTTGTTATAAAAGGCATCCATGATCCGTTGCCATTCTGCGTAGAACTGGTGTTCCGATTGTGCAGTTCTTTCCATTTCCCTGCCATCATAACCTGAAGGCGCCCTCCAATCGGCGCTTTTGTCGCCATTTGGCATATCCTGCCAAACCAGCATCCCCAATCTATCGCAGTGGTAATACCATCTAGCGGACTCAACTTTTACGTGCTTTCTAATGGAATTAAAACCTAAGTTTTTGGTTACCTCGATGTCATAAGCCAGTGCTTCATCGGTAGGAGCAGTGTAAAGTCCGTCGGGCCACCATCCTTGGTCCAATGTCCCATATTGGAACAGTATTTTATTGTTCAATGCCATGCGGACATGGCCATTGGCGTCTTTCTGGGTTGAAATTTTTCGCATTCCAAAGTAACTGGACACCTTGTCAATCTGCCTATTGCCTTTCGATAATTCTACTTCCAAATCATATAAAAATGGATTGTCAGGCGACCATAAGTTGGCATTGGCAATCGGTATGGCAATATTTTCCCCAATCTTTCCTTTTGTTGAAGCGATTTGTTTTCCATCTGCCAATACCTTGAGGTTGATAGCATAGTCATTGCCAAGATTTTTATTCGATTTAACGGCTACTAAAACCCTTTCTTGGTCAATATCTGGTGTAATCCGAATAGATTCAATGATTTGTTTTGGAACAGGTTCTAGCCATACGGTCTGCCAGATTCCGGTAACCGGGGTATACCAGATACCTTGGGGTTTGGTCACTTGCTTTCCCCTGGGTTGGGTGCCTTCACTTGAGGGATCCCACACTTTTACAGTAAGCTCCTGCAAGCCAGAACCGTTCAAGGCTCCGGTAATATCAAAACTAAACGGATCGTAGCCACCTTGATGTGTCCCGAGTTCCTTTCCGTTCACAAAAACTGTCGCTTCCCAGTCAACAGCGCCAAAATGCAGGAGAATATTCTTGTTTTTCCAGTTTGAGGGAATCTTAAAATTGGTTTGATACCATACAACCTCTCCAGAACCTACTCTTTTTTGAACTCCGGATAGAAAGGATTCAATAGGATAGGGAACGGTTATTTTTCCATCAAAATTATTGGGAATACCACTAGTTCTACGCTGAACCGTGTAGTTCCATTGCCCATTGAGATTTTTCCATTTGGATCGCACCATTTGTGGGCGGGGGTATTCTTGGAGTGGATTTTCCTTATCAACTTGATTGGTCCATTGGGTCGTTATTGCGGGTTCTTTGACCTGTGCGTAGAGTAGGGTCATTGGAGCTATCAGGAAGGAAAGTGCCAAGAAAGTTTTTAAAGTGAATAGGGTAATCTTTTTGAATTGATTCATGAGATTGAGCGTTGGGTTTGCTAGTTTTTCGGAAACGGTTCCAGAATGGACAGAGCTAAGATAAAACAAATAAGCGTAGTTTTTACGTTTAAAAAAGAATCGAAAAATCATTCATTCTAATCCAAATCAAAATAAACTATAATTATCTGTTTTACAGTCTAATAATCGGCTTGAACGAATCATGACTTTCAATTTCAAAATCCGAAGGGGTGGAGCCATTCTTTTTGAACTTATATAAAAAAGCCCCTTTTTTAGATGAGGATTTATCCTTCTTATCCGTTTTTGCAAGAATGTCCAAAGAGAGCATCTTCTTCCTGAAATTTCTGGAATCAAAAGAGGTATTATAAATCTTCTCGTAAAGGGTCTGCAATTGCGGCAGGGTAAACAGTTCCGGTAGAAGCTCAAAACCAAAGGGCTGATAACTCGCTTGTGTCCTAAGCCTTCGTATGGCATCTTTTACCATTTGACCATGATCCAATATAAGTTCTGGGGTTTCATCCAAATTAAACCATTTGGCATCGTGGCTTTGAATCGAGTCCAGGTGGAACTGTTCGATTCGTATCAAACTATAGTATGCCACAGAAATCACCCTTTCCAAGGGATCCCTGTTCACCTCTCCATAGGTTTTTAGTTGCTGCAAATACACGTTCTGAAGACCTGTGAGACGATAAAGGATTTCTGTCGCTCCATCATCCAAAGAGCTATAGTTGTTGATCAATGATCCAATCAAGGACCACGAGTTTATAAAGGGATCGACTTTTCGCTTAAACAGGAGTAGTTTTAGGTTTTCAGAATCAAATCCGAAAATGATGCAGTCCACTGCTACGGTAATGCGTTGTTCCAGGTCGTACTTACTAGTGGGCATGTTATCCTGCGGGTTGGAGATGTTTTTTGATTAATTGATTCCATAAAAATAACAAAAACATCTTTTTGATCGACTGAAAACTGTTGATTGATAGGACTTAGTGCGATCAGCGAGCCGTATTAAGGAATACAACTGAAACCAAGGGAAAACAAAAGCATGGATAGGTTTTCAAAGACCATAAGATGAAGAACGTTTTATGGAAGGAGAAAACAAGGTCTACTTTATAAGTGTCCAGGTAGTCATTCAACATTGATTTTCAGCGGTTTAATACTTTTTGGTTTCAAATTATTTTCGTAACTTATAGATGATTTTTACGTTAAACCAATAATATCAAAAGTATGGGTTTTCCTATGTTTGCAAGCATTCTTGTTGGCATTGTCCTATTGGCAGGAATTCGAATTGTTTTTGAGTATAAAAGAGCACTAAAATTTCGCTTTGGAAAGTACGTTAAGACCCTCCAACCTGGGTTTAGATGGATTATACCACTGGTGGAAACCATTCAAGTGGTCGATATCCGAGTCATCACCATCAATATTGCTTCACAGGAGGTCATGACCGAAGACAATGTACCTTCCAGTATAGATGGAGTAGTTTTTTTTAAGATAAATAATCCAGAAAAGGCAGTTTTAGAAGTAGAGGAATACGATTTTGCAATCACTCAACTTTCCCAAGCTGCACTGAGAGACGTTTGTGGAAAGGTAGAGCTGGATACCATTTTGTCCAAAAGGGAAGAAATGGGAAAGAATATCAAAAGCATTGTTGAAAACGAAACCCATCACTGGGGCATTGAGATTATCGATGTTAAGATAAAGGACATTCAATTGCCCGAGAACATGAAGCGAATGATGGCCAACCAAGCTGAGGCTGAGCGTTCAAGAAGAGCGCGAATAATACTTGCTGAGGCCGAGGAACAGGCCGCCGCCAAACTTCTAGAGGCGGGACTTCAAATAGACCAATCTCCATCAGCCATTAAATTAAGACTCTACCAAACATTGTCCAATATAGCCGCTGAAAAGAACTCGACGATCCTATTCCCATTTCCAGAGGAAGTATTGCCCAAGAATCCCGGAAGGGACTAAATCAAAAGTTACTGGCTAGCTCAGAAGACGCATTTAGTTTTCTTTATTGACGATATCCATTTGTTTTTTTGATACATTTCGGAACAAATAACTTCGTGTATCATAACATGGAGAGCATTATATTTTTTGTTAAATTTAAGAAGACACAAAAACCTCCCATGAATACTATCAACCGGAATTTCCGTTGCGTTGCTACTTTCCATATAAAACGAATACTGCCTTTGCTGTTCCTGTTCTTTTCGTTGACACTTGCCGCCCAAACGGACAAAACGTATCAGATAGGGATACTTATTGATAAAATAAACCCAGAGCTGTCCCCATTGCTCGAAAAATTAGAATCCGAGATCGTTGCGGTGGTGGGAGAGGATGCTGAAATACAGTTTCCGGAGGAAAATATACTGGTCAACAATTTCGATTTGACCAAAGCCAGGCAGAACTATGACAAGCTTTTGAACAACAGTACGGATATTATTCTGGCCTTTGGCATCGTCAACAATCAAATTATCAGCCCGCTTAAAGTCCATAGAAAACCCACAATTTTGTTTGGCGCGGTCAATAGGGACCTTCATAACCTCGATTTGACCAATGCTACTTCAGGGATAGAAAATTTTACCTATTTGGTAGAATCTGAATCTTATGAAGAGGATTTTAAAAAGTTTCATGAATTGACGAACTTCGAAAACCTGGGCATAGCTGTGGATGCACCTTTTCTTGAAATCTTACCACTTAAGGAAACCTTCGATAGGGAATTCAAAAACATAGATTCTCGATACACCTTGATTCCCTTCAATAATGTTCAAGATATCCTTTCCAATTTGCAAGGCATTGACGCCATTTATATGGCAGGAGGTTTTTTCTTTAGCAAAGAAGAAAATCAACAATTGGCCAACGCTTTTATCCAGGCCAAACTCCCGTCATTTACCGTAAATGGGGTCGAAGTTGTTGAGGATGGTATAATGGCGACCTATCAATCGGATGATAATCTAAATCAGTTTTTTAGACGCATTGCGCTAACCATTGAAGCCTATGTTACCGGTACGCCACTCTCGGAACTTCCCATTTATATTGATTACACCCCACGACTGACCATCAATTACAATACTGCGGAAGCCATAGGCGTCCCTATTAAATACAGTTTAGTGGGACAAACCGATTTTGTTGGGGAATTCAAAAATGTTATTTCCGAAAAGGATTATGACCTCCTGACCGCTATCAATGATGCAATGGAGAACAATCTTTCCCTGCTGTCCAATCAAAAGGATGTGGAGCTGGCCCAACAGGATATAAAGTCAGCGAACAGCAATTACCTTCCAAACTTGACCGCCGCAGGTACCGCCACCTATGTTGACCCGGATGCTGCAGAAGCAAGTCTAGGCCAGAATCCCGAATTCTCCACGGGAGGAAATATTACCCTGAGCCAGACGCTGTTTTCCGAGGCAGCCAATGCCAATATTTCCATACAAAAGAGCTTGCAGAAGGCACAAGAGGCCAATTTTAATGCCGCGGAATTGGATCTGATCTTCGATGTGTCCAACGCTTATTTCAATGCATTGATATTAAAGGTCAATGCGCAGATTCAAAATAGGAACGTTGACCTAACCAAGCGTAATTTGGAAATCGCGCAGCAAAATTTTGAGGCTGGGCAATCTGGAAAATCAGATATGCTACGTTTCCGAAGTGAAATGGCACAAAACACCCAATCCATGATAGAGGCGGTCAACCAATTGGAGCAAGGCTTTTTGGTACTTAATCAATTATTGAACAACCAGGTGGGCCTTGAGATCGATGTCGAGGATGTAGAATTGAATGAAGGTATTTTTCAACGATATAATTATGAAGAATTCTTTGAACTTTTGGATAACCCCACATTACGGGAACCCTTTATCGATTTCTTGATTGAGGAAGCCTATACCAATGCTCCCGAATTAAAGTCGTTGGACTACAACCTGCTTGCAACCGAGCGAAATATAAAACTCAATAGTTATGGAAGGCTTCTACCCACCTTGGCGTTGCAGGGACAATATAGCTCCACGTTCAACAGATCAGGTGCAGGGAGTACCCCTCCACAAGGTACTTCGCTATTGGACAATACCTATAACGCAGGCCTTAACCTGTCCATTCCCATTGTAAATCAGAATTTATCCAATATCAACCGTCAAACGGCCATCATCCAAAAGGAGCAGTTGGAAATCAATAAAAACAATGTGGAACTCGGTATTGCCGTGAATATTCGAAATGCTGTATTGAATTTGATCAACCAAGTTTCCAATATCCAGCTTTCAAAAATATCCGAAGAAACAGCTGAGGAAGCTTTGGAACTGACCCAAGCCTCTTATTCCAATGGAGCAGTCAATATTGTCCAATTGTTGGATGCACAGAACAATTATTTGAATGCCCAGTTGGCCAGAGCCAATGCCACCTATAATTACTTGATCAATTCGTTGCAGGTAGAACGGTTTTTAGGCTATTATTTTTTATTGAACTCTGAGGAGAAAAACAATGAGTTCAGACAACGATTCTTTGAATATTTAAACACCAGAAATTAACTGACAAAAAATACAGACTGATGAAAGTGATATCAAAACTAGGCTTGTTGTTCCTGTTAACAGGATGGATCCTATCCTGCGGTGGGGAGCAAAAGAAGGAAGAGAAGTTCTTACGACCGGTCAAATACCAAGAAGTGGGATTTCTGGGAGGTGAACGCGTAAGAACGTTTAGTGGAACAGCCCGTACTGACAAAATCATCAATTTAAGCTTCCGGAGCTCTGGGATTATCACTCAATTTGATATGAGACTTGGACAAAAGGTGAAGAAAGGACAGCTATTGGCCAAATTGGATAATGTACAATCCAGATTGGCTTATGAGCAATCGATTACCCAGCTAAACAGCGCAGCTTCACAAATGAATACCAGTAAGTTAAACTTAAATAGGATTCGTTCCCTATACGAAAAAGGAAGTACCTCGCTGAGCGATTTTGAAGCCGCAAAAAACTCCTTTAAAAATGCGGAGGAGAGTTATAAATCAGCTAACCGAGGTGTCGAGATTCAACAAGAACAAATAAACTATGGATACATCTATGCCCCTGAGGATGGTATCATAGCATCGATTTCCGCAGAGATTGATGAGAACACCCAAGCCGGTCAGTCCGTAGCAATTCTGAATTCCGGAACCGACATGGAAATTTCATTGGGATTGCCCGAGAGTGTTATCAACGGTGTACAGGAAGGTATGGAGGTTGCTGTCGATTTTTCAGCAATACCTGATCAAACCTTTAAGGCCAAGGTAACCGAAGTGGCTCCGGCCGTAGATGCGAATACTGCCACCTATCCGGTTAGGGTAACAGTAGTAAATCCAAGTGAGGCCATTAAAAGTGGTATGGCGGCCAATGTTGCCTTTGATTTTGGAGATCATGAAATTGATGAAAACCGACTGGTTGTTCCGGCCCATGCTGTGGGCGAGGACAGCAACGGCCGTTTCGTGTTTTTGATTGAAGAGGAGGGCGAAATGACCAAAGTAAGAAAGCAAGCCATTGTAATTGGTGACCTTGCCGCCGATGGATTCGAAATAACATCCGGCTTATCAAAAGGACAAAAAATCGCGACAGCAGGTTTGCAGACCCTTTTGGATGGACAAGAGGTAAAATTGCAATAAAAGAGCACTTTCACTAAAACCAACCTATGAATTTAGCTAAGTTTTCCATTGAAAAGAACAGAATAACCTTCATGGTCCTAGCAACCATTATTTTGCTGGGTATTTCCATGTATTTTGGACTTTCAAGGGATAGTATGCCGCCCTATACCGTACGTGTGGCAACCGTGGTCTCTTCCTTTCCAGGGGCCAGCCCAGAACGTGTAGAGCAACTGGTAACCGATAAAATTGAAAAGGTAGCCCAGGAACTTCCCGAGCTTGATGAAGTGAACAGTACGTCACGAACCGGGCTTTCCATTGTCAGCGTTACACTAAAGGATGAAGTATCCAAAGAAAAAATGCAATCTGTTTGGGATCGCTTGCGAAGAAAATTGAATGCCATTCAGGGATTGCCGAGTGGAGTGAATCCAAATTTAAATGATGATGGCGTAGGGGACGTTTATGGTATTGTGGTGGGATTGACCTCTGACGGATATTCCTATGCCGAGATGAAGGAGTATGCCGATGACATCAAAGATGAACTCATCAAATTGCCCGATGCTGCCAAAGTAGAATTGGGTGGCGTACAAGAAGAGCGGGTTTTTGTTGAGTTCGACAATACACGATTAAAGGAATATGGGCTTTCCGCATCCAAACTACAGCAGAGCATCTCAGCGACCAATATTCTAAATTCTGGTGGTCAGGTAAATGTGGGTGACGAACGCATCATACTGGAACCTACGGGTAATTTTGATTCCGTAGAAGCCATTCGGGATATGTTGATCGCCGTTGGAAATGGAACCCAGTTAGTAAAGTTGGGAGACATTACCACCGTAACCAAAGGTTATATAGACCCACCCAACCAAATCGTGAGCATAAATGGAAGGGAGGCAATCTCATTGCATGTCAATCTAAAAGAAAACAGAAACATCGTTGCTTTGGGTGAAGCTGTCAACCAAGTTGTGGACGGCTGGAAAAAGAAATTACCCATTGGACTGGAACTGACAAGGGTCTCTTCGCTGGATACGTACATAGACGTTAAGGTGAGCGATTTCATAAATAATCTATTGCAATCCATTTCCATTGTTTTATTGGTGATGCTGGTTTTTCTTGGCTTTAGAACAGGATTTGTTATCGCAAGTCTTATCCCCATTGTGACCATTATGACCTTAATGATCATGGGGCTCATCAATGTTGGATTGAACCAGGTAACACTTGCAGCTTTGATTATGGCTTTGGGGATGCTGGTGGACAATGCCATAGTTGTTGCGGAGACCATTATGGTAAAATTGGAACAGGGGATTGAAAAAAAGAAAGCAGCGGTAGACGCTTTCTCCGAACTATGGATGCCATTGCTGATATCCACCTTGACCACATCGGCTGCGTTTTTGGCATTTTACCTATCCCCAACCACGATGGGAGACATTGTGGGGCCAATTTTTGTAGTCATAACCATCGCTTTGTCATCTTCATGGATTATTGCGCTTACGGTAATCACCATGTTCTGTTATATGTTTCTCAAGGTTGCTCCCAAAGGAGAGAAAAAGCCAAGTTTGGTCGATAGAATCATCAACGCTTGTAAGAGCTATTATAAAAATTTGATTTTGATGGCCTTGGCAAACAAATACAAAGTGATCATTACCATAATTATTACTTTTTTCGTTTCGCTATACGGTTTCACCAAGATTCCATTCATCTTTTTCCCGGATAGTGACCGGAACATGATTACCGTCGATATTAATTTGCCAGAAGGAAATAAGATTGAACGCACCACCGAAGTGGTTCATAAGATTGAACAATTTATGACCGATTCGCTCAAGACCAATGCTAATCGAAGTTTGGGTATTGTCGATTGGTCTTCCTATATCGGCGAGGGACCTGAATCTTATGACCTTGGATATTCTCCGGATGAGGCCAATTCCAACTACGCCCATATTTTGGTCAATACCTCTTCCTTTAATGAAAACAATGCCATGATTTCCCAATTGGACAGATATACATTTGATAACTTCCCAAATGCGGATATTAAAGTGGGAGCATTGGGGTCTGGAGGTAGCGGCACCCCAATAGAAATCAAAGTATCTGGGAGTGATCCCGATGAATTGTCCAAAATCTCTGAGCGGGTTAAGTTAAAGCTTGCCAGCATTGCTGGAACCAAAAATGTAAAAGATGATTGGGGCCCAAAAAGTAAAAAGTTTTTGATCGAGATCGATCAGAATAGGGCACAAACTGCAGGAGTGACCAGTCAGGATATCGCCACTTCACTCCAAACGGTTTTGGATGGATTTCAAACAGGAGAGTTCCGAGAGGATGATAAATCAATCCCTATTATTATGCGTAGTGATGCCTCACAACAGCAGTCCTTGGCCTCCTTGGAAACCTTAAATGTGTATTCGCAAAATTCGGGGAAAACAGTTCCTTTATTGCAGGTGGCATCAATTGTCCCCGCTTGGCAATACTCCAAGATAAAACGCCTGGATTTGCGTCGCACCATCAATATCAGCAGTGAGTTGCGTGAAGGAGCGAACGCTTCGGCCATAACCGCTGAAATTACACCCTGGTTGGATCAAGAATCGATTAACTGGCCCGATAATTACAGTTATAAATTTGGTGGAGATGCAGAAAGTACGGCAGAAAGTATGGGCTCTGTGATAGGGTATTTGCCCATATCGGCCTTTATCATTGTTTTGCTCTTGATCATTCAATTCAATTCCTTTAGAAAAATGGCCATGGTGGTGCTTACCATCCCGCTGGCGGTAATCGGGGTTGTCATTGGTTTGTTGGTCTTTCAGGAAGCTTTTGGTTTCATGCCGTTTTTGGGGGTTATTTCCTTAGCGGGAATCGTGATCAATAATGCCATTGTGCTTATTGACCGAATGGAGATTGAACAACGGGATTTGGGTCGTACGGAACAAGATGCTGTTATTGGGGCTTGTCTACAGCGCTTCAGGCCGATCTTATTGGCTACCTTTACTACGGTATTGGGCTTGATTCCGCTCTATCTCAGTGGAGGGGAAATGTGGGAAGGTATGGCAGTGAGCATCATGATTGGATTGTTGTTTGGTACCATAATCACCCTATTGTTCATACCGGCTTTATACAGCGCCCTCTTTAGGGTCAGTTATAAGGGATATAAGTTTAATGAGGCTTTATTGGATGAATAGTCCATTTACTATGGGTCATAACCTTAAACGCTACCTGAATCTGCTATGGCAATCCATTATCTTTTGGAGTGCCGCTTTAGCTTGTTTTGCCATATTTCGTTATTTCGGGTTGGATGAAGAAAACGGGATTACTGTAATCGATGATATCGCTGGACCGACTGGTTTTCTAAAACCCTTGGCATCCTTTGCAGCTATGGGAGCAGTATTGGGAGTGCTTTACGCTTCCATAGATTTTTTATTTGACAAACTGATTTCAAAGCGATTAAGTCTAGGTCTTATGCTGATCGTAAAGACCTTTTTGGAATTTATTTCGACCATCATAGTCCTTACCATCACCGCAACAATAGTTTCCAAGGTGTTCACCTTTGTTCATATTGATGTAGAGCCGGGCTGGTGGCTACGGGAAAAAATGGTCTGGGGCTTGCTTTTTTACCTATTGCTTGCATCTCTTGTTTTTTCAACCTTAAAAATGGCGGTCGAGCGGTTTGGGAGCGGTGTCTTCCTAAAAATGTTACGGGGGGTCTACAGCAATCCGAAGGAAGAGGAGCGTATTTTTATGTTTTTGGATTTAAAGGATTCCACCACCATTGCAGAACGGTTGGGTCACCATAAGTATAGTCAGTTTATACAAGATTGTTTTTTCGACCTTAATGAGGTAGTACTAAAATATGAAGCTGAGATTTACCAATATGTCGGGGATGAAGCGGTTTTAAGTTGGTCTTACAAAAGAGGGTTGTCCAACAGCAATTGTATAGAAATCTTCTTTGCTTTTGAAGTAAAACGGGCATCAAGAAATAATCATTATTTAGAAAAGTATGGCGTCTTTCCAGAATTTAAGGCCGGTATGCATGGAGGCACCTTAATGGCTGCTGAAGTAGGTTTTATAAAGAAGGAATTGGCGTACCATGGAGACGTCATCAATACATCTGCGCGTATCCAAGCAGAATGCAACAAGCACAATGTAAACTTCCTATTGTCCGAAAAGTTATTGAAGGATTTGGGCGTAAAGGAAACTTTTTCATCAAAACCCATTGGTGAAGTGTTGTTGAAAGGAAAAAAGAAAGAAATTAAGATCTATTCCATTGGGCACTATGATTAAAGAGCTATACCGCTATCGATTCGAGATTTTCTTTTTTAGCCAGATTACAATTTTATTCGGCTCTTTGATTTTTCCTCCCATATTTTTCGAAACTATTTTGGCACCATTACTTTTTGTTACAAATCTCGCAGCGGGAATTGTATTGATTTCCAAAAAAAGAAAATTGATGTGGTTTTTCATTGTTCTTTTGGTAGTAACAATTTTTGCATTTGGGTCAACATTACTCGAGAAAAGTGACTCAAAAGCCTATGATTATTTACAAATGGCGTCTTTCTTTTTGTTTTATATAGTGGTCACAATCGAAATTATTTCGCAAGTATGGTCAATAAAAAAGGTCAATAAGAATGTGATTTTAGGGCTGATTAGTGGATATATTTCATTGGGACTTTTGGGATTTTTTATTTGTCTGGGCATTGAAATGACCTATCCAGGCTCCTTCCAAGGATTGTTTCTTATTGAAACTGGGCCGGAGCAGCTTACAGAAAGACTCCTTTACTATAGCTTTATAACCTTACTCACCATTGGCTACGGAGATATATTACCGACCACCGCGCTCGCCCAAAAAGCTGCTGTTTTGATTGGGTTGATGGGACAGTTTTATCTGGTGATCATTACCGCCGCAGTGGTGGGGAAATACATCAACCAATTCAAGGGCCGAACTTAGAACTTCGAAGACACAGAATAACTTGAAAAAGCACCTTTAAGCTGAAAAAAAGTTTGGGTTGAAGGCAATTTATGCCTTTTCCATTTTAGGCAACATTGCATCGTTTTTGTCATGAAACCGTTCCATGTCGGATAAGATGTTGTTAAGCAAGAGCAATACCTCATTGATATATGCACCCTTGTTCAACATTACGCATTCAGCTTTTAAGGAAGCAGTGGCATCAGTTATCTCAGCTCTTGAGGGAAGCCCTTTCTTTGCGAAATTCTCCAAGACCTGGGTCGCCCACACGACAGGGATGTGGGCAGCTTCACAAATGGCCAATATCTCTTCCTGTACTTTTCCAATGGAATCCCATCCGGTTTCGACAGCAAGATCTCCCCTTGCAATCATTACACCAATGTATTTCACTTGCATAGCTGTAAGGAGTATTTCCACCAGATTGTCAAAGGCTGATTTGGTCTCTATTTTAAGAATGATGCTCAATTTGTTGGTAACCTTCCACTTTTCGAGTTCAGTCAATAACTCTTCCACATCAGCTTTGGAGTTGACAAAAGAAAAGTTTACGATGTCGGCATGCTTGGCAACAAATTCCAAATCCTCTTTATCCTTTGTAGTCAGACCACTAATTCCTAAATCCGTATTGGGAAAATTCATTCCTTTCTCCGCTTTCAGTTTAGATCCTTTTTCTTTTGCACGGGTAATACGTACTTCAAAATGGTCATTAAACACAGCTTCTATGCGGCCTTCAATTTTTCCATCATCAAACAATACTTCCTCATCCTTTTTTACGCGATCAAAAACCTCGGGTAACTGGCAAGAGATATTTGCGCTTTCAATAAGAATTCCATCCTCATCAAATTTTGCGGGCTTGCCATCTACATTAGCCTTGATAATGGTAAGTAGATCACCGGTTCTTAGGAGAATGTATTGTTCAATTGGAGGGAGTTCACCAACAACAACTTCCTCTAGCATACCATCTTTACTTCGGATGATCGTACCCGTGCCGATGTAGGAGGTTTCATAGCAATGGGCATGGACTTGTAGCTCACCTACGTTTACTATTTTCAGTCGTCTCAACTTATGACGTGTATCCGTTAACCTTAGTTCATCGCCCAGATTCAATTTTTTGAGCCATTCCAAAGGAACCGGTACGGTATTGGGCTCCGAATCCTCCGTAACCTCCGGTACAAAAATGAGTTCAGCTGGACTTAAGATGTTTCCAGAGTCGTCACGGTCCGGAGTGAACTTCCTAACCTTTGGTCCTGGTGCAATGTTACCTGTCCTAATTTTAGGCCCGGAAAGGTCCATAGCAATCTTGACCTGTTTCCCGTGTGCTTTGGAGGCTTTTTTAATGTTGGTGATGATCTTTCCCCAGATTTCCTTGTCATCATGGGCACAATTGATTCGCGCACAGTTCATACCATTACCCACCATATCATGGATCAATTTATAATTAATGGCAGCCTCCGTTGGTTGGGTAACCATAATTCGCACCCGACGACCTTTGGAACGATACCCTAAAAGTTCTTTTGTATTTCGGGTTAACAACCTTTTTCCATTTTTAATGGATAGACCGGCTTTGTCATTTGGAGTAGGGGGTTCACCAAGCAAACTATATAAAATATATCTTGTCTTCAATAAGCTGGATTTTAGATGTCCCCCAGCTTTTGAGAGTCTTGTCAGTGCAATATTTTTTAATCTCTTTTGGGTCGTTCTTAAATCGAATGTTCTAAAGGTGGTATAGTGGACAAGATTTCTTGCACTTTTTGTATAAACTGGGTCTACCTCCTTTAAAAAACCTTTATAATTTGGTTCTGATTTACGGATAGCCTCCAAAATGGCTTCTATTTGAGCGATAAGCTCCCTTATTTTTTCTGTTTTTACCTTCATTCGGCCAGTTTGGGTAAACTATTTCGTTGGACAAAAGATGAATATATACGCACAAACATAAAATTTCATTGGAGCTGAGGCTGTAAGATAAATAAAGCAATCCAACAAAACATGATGTTTGTCATGTTTTGAATCCCTTTTAAATCAGAAATTTCCAATCGATTTATAAACCCTTAATATTTCGATTTTGATGGAATTTTTCTACAAAAATTTTGTAAATTCAAACAGCGCATTCCAACAATCAACCTCCTCCCAAATGATACGAACTGCTACATGTTTGTTTCTATCTCTATTTGCCATAGTGGTAGCGCGTGCGCAGGTTAAGGTTGACGCGGAGTTAAGGCCCCGTTTTGAATTCAGACATGGTTTTCAATCCCTATTTCCGGATAATGCAGATCCATCCGCTTTTATTTCGCAGCGGTCACGGTTGAACGCGGGATATAAAAATGAATACTTAAATTTTTATCTCAGTGTTCAGGATATTCGTGTTTGGGGCGATGTGCCCCAATTGAACCGAGCTGACCGTAACGGGTTTGGCGTACACCAAGCTTGGGGCGAATTGCTGTTCTCCCCTGAATTTTCCTTGAAATTGGGAAGACAGGTACTCAACTATGATGACCAACGGATATTTGGTGGTGTGGCCTGGGCGCAGCAAGCCCGAAGTCATGATGTAGCGTTATTGAAATACAAAAAAGATAAAACCAGTTTCCATATTGGAGCGGCTTTCAATCAAGATGGGGAAGCCAACCTGAACAATCTGCTTACAACCAATACTTATAAGAGTCTTCAATATGCTTGGTTTCACCAGGATTGGGAGAGCGTATCGGCAAGTTTTCTTTTCTTGAACAACGGATTGCAATTTACCGATGCCATAAACGCGGATAATAATGAAACAAGGTTTAGCCAAACCATTGGCACCCACCTCAAAGGTGCCAAAGAAAAATTGGGATGGTTCGCAAACCTATATTATCAATTCGGAAACGATGTAGGTAACAATGACATAAGCGCTTATTTGTTGGCTCTTGAAGGAAGCTATAAAATAGAACCCAAATGGTCTTTGATTCTTGGGGGTGAACTGATAAGTGGTAATGATAATGGAGTAGTTACAAATAGTGAAAACAAGGCCTTCACACCATTTTATGGCACCAATCACAAGTTCAATGGTCTCATGGATTACTTTTTTGTGGGCAACCACGCCAACAATGTAGGGCTTTTGGATGTATATATTGGGTCTGTTGTCGGATTGGGAGAAAAGACTTCTCTAAGCGGGCGTATCCATAATTTCTCAGCCGCCGCCGATTTAGCAGGTACCGACTCCAAACAATTGGGAATTGAAGCGGATTTTGTCCTTAATTATAATTTCAAAAAGGATGTGAACATCAAAGCAGGGTATTCCCATTTGTTTGCTTCCGAAGGAATGGAATTCCTCAAGAATAATTTTGACGGTAACGCCAACTATTGGGGATGGGTCATGGTGACCATAAAACCGACACTGTTCCAAACAACCTTAGACCAGTAATCATGCCGATAAAAAGTTATTTGGTACATCCAACGGAAGGAAAAAAAGAAGCATTGGCCAATGAACTCGCCAATATGCAACATTGTGAGGTAGTCCCTGCGGAGAACGAAGACGTATTGATTTTGATTACAGAAACGGACTCGAAACAGGAAGAAGAAGAGTTGAAGCAAAACCTTGAAAAAATAAGTGATATAAAGTTGATGGCGCTGGTGTCTGGCTTTAACACTCCCAAAAACGCATAATTATGTATCAATCCGTACACACCAATAGGCGCGAGTTTATCAAAAAGATGGCGATGTTGTCGGCAATGACAGCTGCGGCCAGTATGTTCCCGGGAATTGTCTTCGCCGAGGAGCAGGAGAGAGGCATCCCGGCCAATGCCAATTTGGATTGGAAGAAAGCCCCATGCCGTTTTTGCGGTGTAGGTTGTGGAGTGCTTATCGGGACAGAAAACGGCAAGGCCATTGCTGTCAAAGGAGATCCAAAATCACCGGTGAACAAAGGACTATGTTGTGTAAAAGGCTACCATTCCATTATGGCGATGTATGGACAGGACCGTTTGACGAAACCTTTGGTCAAAAGGAATGGAAGATATGTAGAAACCTCTATGCAAGAGGCTTTGGATTTGGTGGCTTCCAAGATGCAGGAGACCATCAAAGACCATGGTAAGGATGCTGTATCAATTTACGGTTCGGGCCAATGGACCATTCCTGATGGATATGTAGCTTCAAAACTTTTTAAAGGATGTATAGGGACCAATAACGTGGAGGCCAACGCCCGTCTATGTATGGCCAGCGCGGTTACTGGATTTTTAACTTCGTTTGGAATTGATGAGCCCATGGGTTGCTATGAAGACATTGACCACGCAAACACCTTTGTATTATGGGGCAATAACATGGCGGAGATGCATCCCGTGCTGTTCTCTCGATTATTGGACCAACGGTTAAAAAGAGGTGTGAAAATCATAGATTTTGCGACCCGGACCACCAGAACGAGTATGGCTGCGGATAAGTCCATCATTTTCAATCCGCAGACGGATTTAGCCGTCGCGAACGCCATCTGTTACGAGATCATCAATAATGGTTGGATGAACAAGGCTTTTGTGGAAGAACATTGTAATCTGAGAAAAGGCCTGACCAATATGGGATATGGTTTGGAGGACAACTATAAATTTACTGACAAGCCGGAACCCATAACGCTGGATGATTTCAAGAAGTTTTTAGAAGATTATACTCCCGAAAAAGTTTCCAAACTATCCAGGGTTTCGGTAAAGGACATCAAATATCTGGCTGCGCATTACGGCGACCCGAATAAAAAAGTAATGTCGCTTTGGTGTATGGGGATGAACCAACACACTAGGGGAACTTGGATAAACAATCTGGTGTACAACATCCATCTACTCACAGGAAAAATTTCGAGCCCAGGAAACAGTCCATTTTCGTTAACAGGCCAGCCCAGTGCCTGTGGGACCGTTCGGGAAGTAGGTACTTTGACCCATAAACTGCCGCATGGTGTGGTCATGAACAAAGAGCACCGAGAATTCGCAGCGAAAATTTGGGATGTCCCGGCCGAAAACATCCCTTCAAAACCTACCTATCATACGGTGGAAATGTTCCGAGCTTTAGATCGCGGTGATATTCGATTTATGTGGATCCAGGTTACCAATCCCATGGTCACCATGCCAAAACTGAAAAGATATCGGGATGGGGCCAAAAAAGAAGGCCGTTTTATCGTGGTTTCGGATATCTATCCAACTCCGACCACGGATATTGCCGATGTGATTCTGCCCTCCGCGATGTGGGTGGAACGGGAAGGTATGTATGGAAATTCAGAACGCCGAACACAATATTTTGAACAAATGGTGGAGCCACCTGGAGAAGCCATGAGCGATACCATGCAATTGATCGAAGTGGCAAAACGTATGGGTTTTGAGAAGCAATTCTATTATAAGGACGAAACCCATATTGAGGAAATCTATAACGAATACCGAAAGCATCACGATAACAAAAAACACAATATGGCCCCGCTTGAAGTATTGAAATCGCAATCAGGTGCCATGTGGCCGTACGTGGATGGTAAGGAGACCAAATGGCGTTTTAATGCTAAATATGACCCGGCTTGTTCCAACGGAAAAGACTTCCATTTTTATGGAAAGAAGGATGGAAAGGCCATCATCTGGCAACGTCCCTACGAGCCCGCAGCGGAAGAGCCGGATGCCGAATTCCCTTACTGGCTGGGCACCGGAAGGGTAGTGGAGCATTGGCATACGGGTTCTATGACAAGACGTATTCCCGTTTTGCACCAAGCCATGCCGCACGCCTATGTGGAATTACATCCCGACGATGCCAAGCGGATGCAGATTCGAACAGGGGATAACGTGAAGCTTACCACACGAAGGGGTGAAATCACTTTACCGGCTTCTGTAAATGAAAGGGGAGTGCCAGCACCCATGCAGGTATTTGTGCCCTTTTTCGATGAGAATATGCTCATCAATGACATTACATTGGATTCATTCTGTCCTATTTCCAAAGAACCGGACTATAAGAAATGTGCCGTAAAAGTTGAAAAAGCCTAAGATGAAAAAAAGAGTCGGAATCTTATTGGTTTTTGCCCTTTTGTTCATCGGGTTTTTAGCAAACTGGACCTATAGTTACTATCAGGGTTTGGAGGAAGCCTATATTCCTATTCATGAAGTAAGTGACATTCCTGTTATTCCTTCGGAGAAAAAGGTTTTTGAACGGTCTGGCTATGCCTTGGACTATCTCAATATGCCCGTAGATGAAAACCATCAGCGGACCTTGGATACTTATTATAACAACAGGGCTTACGTTGGAGCACCGCCCAGTATTCCCCATCCAGTTAAGGAAAAACTCGGTATGGGAGCCAAGGTCTGTTTGCAGTGTCATCAAAATGGGGGTTTTGTTGAAAAGTTCAATGCCTACGCACCAGTGACACCACATCCTGAAATGATCAATTGCAAGCAATGTCATGTAGAGCAACAAACAAAGTCCAACTTTGTCGCTACCAATTTTTATAAAAAACCGGCTCCTGAAGTAGGAGTCAATAATGCCTTGCCAGGCAGTCCTCCCGCCATTCCACATCAATTGCAGATGCGGGAGAACTGTCTTTCGTGCCATGCAGGGCCAGCGGCCGTAAAAGAACTTTGGATAGACCATCCCGAACGGGTCAATTGTAGACAATGCCATGTACCGAAGGCGCAAGAAGTAAAAAATGTAGAACTGTTCGTAAGGGCCAATACCAATATAGAATGAAAAAGCTTGGAATAGTTTGTGGCCTCTTTATACTTTGCAGCTTGTTTTCCTGTAAACACAAAGAGGGCGAATACCATAGTCTCAAGGAAAAAATTGAGGAGGAGGGGAAACACTACCAAGACCCAGGGATTTCATCCGAAGCATATATTGGTGACATCAAAACCATCGAAATTACCGAAGGTGGGCATACCTTTTTGATTCCGGAACGCAAGAGTCAAATCAAATCATATGCCTGCACCGAGTGCCATTCGAAACCTTTGAAGCAGTTACAAAAAGGACCTGGAGAGCAAAAGGCGCACTGGGATATCAAAATAGATCATGCCAATGCAAATGCGATGAATTGTGCCACCTGTCACAGCGGAAACGACATGGATAATCTGCATAGCTTAACTGGGAATGCCATCGACTTCAACCAGAGTTATCAATTGTGCGCGCAATGCCATAATAATCAGGTAGAAGATTGGAAAGGCGGTGCCCACGGCAAAAATATTGGTGGATGGGCAAAACCCAGGGCGGCAATGACCTGTGTCAATTGTCATAACCCACATGAACCACAGATTGCCTCAAAATGGCCGGCACGGTTCAACACAGAAAAAGAGAAAGAACGGAAATAACCATTCAATACGCGTATCATGGGAGATAAAAAGAAATGGTTTCAATTGGATCTAGGCCTCAACAAAAAACAAGTTGTGGCCGGTAGCTGTGGCTGCGGTAAAACAAGCGGTGGTTGTGGCTCACATGCAGTTGAACCCCCAAAAGATGACTACGCCATTTCAGCCGAGGAGTTCGATGCCGCTGTGGAGCAAGAGCTTATGGGAGAAACCATGGTGGAACAGACCCGTAAGGATGGTTTTCAGCAGGTCTTCGATGTAAAAATGGATAGACGAACTGCCTTTCGCAAACTCACGGCAAGCCTGTTGGTAGGTGCAGGAGCCGTACATACTTCCTGTAGCGTAACAGCCGGGGAAGAAGCCAAGGAAAAAGCACAAATAGATTGGGAGGAACAGTTTAAGGGCAACTATAAACTGATGACCCAAGAAGAAAAACAGGCTACTGTAGATCGTTTGGTACGATCCTATCAATTGCGCAAAAAGGAAAACATAAAAATGTCAGCCGCTGATGCATCAAAAGATGTGCTCTTCGGATACGCCTTTAATATTTCCAAATGTCAGGGCTATATGGATTGCGTAAGTGCCTGTGTCAAGGAGAACAATCAGGATCGGAATTCGCAGATGCAATATATCCGCATCCACGAAATGAAGGATGGGGAAGGCTTTAAATTCAATGAAGCAGACGACAACTATTATCACGAAGTCCCTGCAGAAGGACATTTTTATATGGGGACACAGTGTTTCCATTGCGACAATCCCCCCTGTGTGAATGTCTGCCCGGTCCAGGCTACATGGCGTGAAGAAGATGGTCTTGTAGTGGTGGATTACGATTGGTGTATTGGATGTCGCTATTGTATGGCGGCCTGTCCATATGATGGTCGACGTTTCAATTGGAGCAAACCTGAAGTACCCGAAGATGAAATCAATAAAAATCAACACTATCTGGGGAACCGATTGCGTAAAAAAGGGGTGATGGAAAAATGTACCTTTTGTGTGCAGCGCTCCAGATCTGGGAAGGATCCTGCTTGTGTAGAGGCCTGTCCAACGGGCGCTAGAATCTTTGGCAACTTGTTGGACCCCGATAGTACGATTCGATGGGTATTGGAGAACAAGCAGGTATTTCGATTAAAAGAAGATTTGGGAACCGAGCCGAAGTTCTGGTATTTTATGGATTAAAGTAATATATTGATAATAAGGGTATTAAAACCATATATTTAAATAAAAAAATGAAGTTGTTTGATATCTATTTGTCATTCCTGCGACCGCGTGCCGCCAAAAGCTTTAGCGGTGGCGCAAAGCAGGAATCTATAGAAAATAGTGGATTCCGTATCGAGTACGGAATGACAAACTGTATGTGAAAAGTTTATAGAAATAAGGTAACCATAATAAAATTAGGGATCGTCGGGCAAGTTTGCAGGTTTTCAACCTTAAAAAAATAAAATGAATGGGAACATTTAGGGCATTTCGACATATGGTGAGGGACAGTTTGGATTACATCACCCATGGATCCAAAACCTACCATATTTGGATGATATTTTTAACCGTGATCATGCTCATCGGTATGTATTGCTATTCCATTCAGTTGGATGAAGGCCTAAGCGTAACCGGAATGACCGATCGTGTAAGCTGGGGGCTTTACATTTCCAATTTTACCTTTTTGGTCGGGGTTGCCGCAGCCGCCGTAATGCTGGTCATGCCCACCTATGTCCTAAAGGACATTGACTTTAAACAAGCGGTCTTGATCGGAGAAGGACTGGCTGTAGCCGCCCTTGTTATGTGTTTGGCCTTTGTGGTGGCCGATATGGGAGGTCCTTCGGTATTGTGGCATATGATTCCGGGGATTGGGGTCTTTAATTTTCCGAATTCCATGCTGGCGTGGGACGTTATCGTGCTCAATGGCTACCTCTTTATCAATATTACCATTCCGCTGTACATTCTTTTTCGGCATTATCAGGGAAAAGAGGCAAAGTCCAAAATATATGTTCCCGGTTCAATTTTATCTGTGCTTTGGGCTGTGGGCATCCATTTGGTTACCGCTTTCTTGTATGAGGGGCTTCAGGCACGTCCGTTTTGGAACAATGCCCTTTTGGGTCCCCGGTTTTTGGCATCGGCCTTTGCCGCCGGTCCTGCCTTGATCATTTTGGTATTGGCGGCTATTCGAAAATTTTCAGAATTCAAAATAGAGGATAAGACCATCAGCAAAATAGCCATGATCGTTACCGTTGCGGCGCAGATCAACCTGATCATGTTGGTTTCCGAACTCTTTAAGGAATTTTATGCGCCTACGCACCATAGCGAAAGCGCCTATTACCTGTTTTTTGGATTGGAAGGAAAGACCGCATTGCTGCCTTGGATATGGACCGCAATCCCCCTGAATATTTTAGCAACCGTTTTATTGACATTCCATAAACTTCGCAATAACTTTAAGGTCTTGTATTTCTGTTGCTTTATGCTGTTTGTGGCCATTTGGATTGAAAAAGGATTTGGTCTTATAGTTCCCGGCTTTATCCCCGGGCCCTACGGAAAAATAGCGGAATACACCCCTACTTGGATTGAAATCTGGGTAACTTTGGGCATCTGGGCCATGGGCGCCTTTGTCTTTACCATGTTGGCAAAAACATCCATTGGTATTGAACTGGGCAAGTTGCGCTACAAGAAAAAGAAAGTACTGGAATCAGAAACAGCTTAATTATCGTTAAGTTGAAATGTTGAAAAAAAGTGTCAGGTCGAGCTGTCATCCTGAGCTTGTCGAAGGAGCTGGCGAGACCTAATTAAACAGGTAAATTTTAAAAGACCTCTCGACTGCCTGTCCACCGAACGAAACTTCGGAAGGTGCGGCGCTCGAGGTGACATCCAAAAAGAAATAAAAAATAAACAGATGAAAATAAGAATCAAAGGGAATTCCGTCCGGTATCGACTTACACGCAGCGAGGTGGAAACTTTTTGCAATACAGGCCATTTTACCGAAACCACAGAGTTCAATGGTCGAACCTTTACCTATGCCGTAAAGGTATCGGACACCAAAACGCATATGGATGCCGAATTTATGGACGACACTATTACCTTGATTGTGCCCGCGGCCACCTGCAAAGGTTGGTACGAGAACGAAGTGGTAGGTTTTGAGCACATCCTGGCCCTTAACAATGGCAATGAGCTGTTCTTGTTGGTGGAAAAAGACTTTATCTGCATGGACCGCACCACTGAGGACCAATCCGATAATTACCCCAACCCAAGGGCAATGTAACCGTGGCAGCTTCAAAGATCCTTGTTGCCGGAATAGGAGGGGTGGGAGGTTTCTTTGGAGGCCTGCTTGCCAAGCAATTTGAGGACAGCAAAGCTGTGGAGGTTCATTTTTTGGCCCGTGGAGCACATCTAGAACACATTCGGAAATCAGGATTACAGGTTGTTGAAGGTGACGAGCAGTTTGTGACCAATCCCAAGTTGGCGACGGACGACACCACTCAAATTGGTGAGGTAGACTATATCATAGTTGCTACCAAGAGTTATGATCTGGAGCAAACCATACAACAGCTCGCACCTTGTATTGGCCCTGAAACCGTGATTTTGCCCCTGCTCAACGGGGTGGACTGTAGGGAACGCATCCAAAAATTGCTGCCCAACAACTTGGTGTGCGATGGCTGTGTGTACATTATTGCCCGACTGTCACGACCAGGGGTGGTGGAGAACCTGGGCAATATTAAAAAACTGTTTTTTGGGGTGGAGGGCCTTTCCGATGCCCGGTTGGATACTTTGGAAAGGCTGTTCCAAGAGGCTGGGATGGAAGTGACCCTGACCCCACAGATTAAAAAGGTGATCTGGGAAAAGTTTGTCTTTATCTCCGTAACCGCCACGGCCACCACCTATTTTGACGAGCCCGTAGGCCCCATAGTTGCGGACCCCGACAAACGAAACACCGTGATCGCCCTGGTCAACGAAGTGGCCCAGATTGCAAAGCAAAAAGGCATTGAGATCTCCAACAATATGGCCGAACAGGTATTGGCCAAACTGGAAAGTTTGCCCCATGCGGTAACCTCTTCGCTACATTCTGATGTTAAAGCCAAAAAAGCCAATACCGAAGTACAGGCCTTGGTGGGTTACGTGGTAAAAGCAGCACAACACTTTAGTGTTGATACGCCAACTTATCAAAAATTGTTTGCTGAGATTCAACAGCGTATTTCTTAAGTCTAAGCTCTTCAGGGATACTTTAATGATTAGAAAGAAGAATACGGTCGGTAAACTCCTGGTCCCCTTTGGAGGCATCCACAACACCACTGGGGTGGTTGTGCACCAAGATTACCTTGGTTGCCAATTTGTAAATCGCCATACGGAACACATCGGGCGGATCGGCATTTACGCGGTTTACCGCACCAAGGCCGATCAGCTCTATAAAAAGGATCTTGTTTTTAGTATTGAGCCCCACCACCCAAAAATGTTCTTGGTTGCGGCGGATCTTGTTTTCGCGCAGCAGTATCTACTGCATTATATCGTAGACATCAACAGAATTTAAGACCTTAATTTTCTGTTCCTTGGTAGGACGGACGCTCATAGTTCAGATATACAATTTGTAGGGAATGCTGCGAGCGGGCTAAAGTGCCAGAAAGTTACATAGAATTTCAACGGAAGGTTCTATTTAGTGTGAATTAAACCCGTACGGACCGTTTTATGGGGTCATTTCATTATTTTAGGGTTGAAAACCGTACCAACCAATGACCATGCATCGCAAATTAGCGGCCATTATGTTCACCGACATGCAAGGGTATACCGCTTTGATGCAGGACGATGAGGAAACGGCAATCAAACTTCGCAATCGCCATCGCGAGATTTTTGAGTCATGGACAAAAGCCCATCGCGGGAAGATCATCCAGTATTTTGGAGATGGCACCTTGACCGTTTTTGACAGCTCGGTTGATGCCGTGGAGTGCGGTCTGGAATTGCAGAAGGCTTTTTTGGAGGAACCTGTGATACCTGTACGAATCGGCATTCATGCGGGTGATATTGTTTTTATGGAGAACGATATCATTGGCGATGCCGTGAACATTGCTTCCCGAATTGAAGCGGTGGCCGAACCGGGGGCCGTGTTTTTCTCGGGCCATGTGAACGACCAGTTGCGCAGCCATAAAAAAATACAGACCAAATACCTAAAGGTATTCCAGTTTAAAAACGTGAAGGATGCCGTTCCTGTGTTTGCGCTGGATGATAATGCCATCCATGTCCCGGAAGTGACCGATGAGGATTCCCACGATAAAACGGAAGCGGAAGCTGCTTCAAATGACGGCACTTCAAACGTCAACAGAAAAAGTAAACTCCTAAAATTAGCAGGATTTATTTTTTTGATTGCAGTGGTAACAGCAGGTTTGTTGTTTGCTTATAAAAACTCCAATTCCGGTGCTAAGGAAGAGGAGGGAGGTACGACCCCTTCAAGTTCCATTGCCATTTTGCCCATTCAGAACTTATCGGGCATGGACCAGAACGATGTTTTGACCGAATCCTTGACCGGGGAGCTTTTGCAGCAGTTGTCCAACACATCGGAGCTCGGAAAGGTGGTGCCCAATTCCTTGGTCAATGATTTTCTTAATCGAGGGGGAGCTTTAAAGGATTTGGCGAATGCCTTGGAGGTCCGCTACATTTTGGAAGGTGCCCTGCACCATTCCGATAGTTTGTACAGCTTGGATATGCGCTTGGTGGATCCCCTGAAACAAAAATATATCTGGTCGCAACGGTACTTGCATATTTCGGGAGCGAATTATAAAACGGAAATACAGCGGGTAATCGGTAACGAGATCGTTTCACAGTTAAATGAGGATATTCAGCAGACGGCCTATGTTCCGAACAACGAGGTAATTACCGAAAACAAACAGGCGTACGAATTGGTGCTCCAAGCAAATGCCCTAACGGATAAAATGGACAAGCAATCGTTCTATCAGGCCATTCCTTTGTACGAAAAGGCAATCCAGCTCGACCCCGAGTTTGCCGAAGCCTATAGGGGATTGGGTAGGATCTATGCCATGGGCGGAATTATCTGGGGCGTTTTTAATCAAGATTTGGCGGCTGCCAAGGCCACGGAAAACCTGCAACGTTCCATGGAATTAAAGCCCAATTTGGAGGCTTCCCAGTTTTTGTTGATCACTAAATTTTTCTTTGATCAAAACTTTGAGTATGTCGATGAACATTTATCGCTGGTGGCCATTTTACCCTCGTTTCCCGATGGTGCCTTTTATACCGTTTATTGCAGCACCATGGGACGGTTTGAGGAGAGTATCCGTTATGCCGAAAAGTACGTGAAACGCTTTCCAGAGATTGGCAATGGCTTTGCGCAGATGATTCGGGCGCATTTTTTATCCGGGCAAGTGAAAAAGGCGGATAGCCTAATGAAACGTTATGATGCCAAATTCAAAAATGACCAATTTTATATGCGCGATGTGGCCATGGTACACTTGAACATGGGCAATATGGATGCCTTTAAAGAGATGAACCACATTCTTAACACAAACTTCTTGGACAAGGCCGCCGTACACCTGTACTATGATGCTGTGGAAATGGCCTATGATGGCGCGGACCCTGCAAAAATCCAGGAACGTTTGGACATGTTACAACACCAATTTGATGAGGGGATGGCCGGTTCGCCCGCATGGTTTTTGGCCATGTATCATTTCTATATTGGAGAGGACAGCACAGCTTTTGAATGGCTCCAGAAATCCTATGAACGAAGAGAAGTGGAGACCTGTTGGTTTAAAACGGAACACCGGTTACAGTCCTTTAGAAAAGCTAAAGATCCTCGATATATGGCCATTTACAATAAAATGGCATGGCCTGAATAATTCAATTTTAACCCGTTGAAGGCGGGGAGTTTAAGTTGCATAACATACTTAGCTAATTTGTACATTAGTAGGGAACCGCAATCCTCTAAAACACCAAAAAATGACAACAGACCAACAAACCTCCAAAGTCCGTTTATGGACTTCGTACATTCTTCAGGGCTTGATCGTCCTATTATTTTTTATGGGAGCCGCAGGCAATATTTTCCAATCGGAAGATGCCATCACAGGGGCCACCGATTTGGGCTACCCTGAATCTTCTGTACTTTGCCTGGGCATTGTGCTGCTCGCGAGTACACTTTTGTATGCCATTCCCAAAACTACCATTATTGGTGCCGTATTGCTAACAGGCTGGTTGGGCGGAGCCGTTGCTACGCATGTTATCCACGAAGATCCCATGCTGAATATTTTCCTTCCCGTGATTTTTGGGATAGTCATCTGGCTGGCCCTATGGCTCAGAATGCCCAATTTGCAACGTGTGTTTCCATTGGTTTCCAAAAGCTAGTGGTTTCCTGGGGTATATAACTTGTATTGCGTGCTGACGAGATATTTATTATCTTGATAGTGAATCCAATAACACCAAAACTTCCGATAACTCCTCTTTAGGCAGGCCAGCATTTCTTATTTCATATAAAGCGATGCGAAATGTCATATTTTTTATAAAAAGGAATCGGGATTTTTATGTTCTAAACAGTTGTGATTATGAAGGTATATGATGACAAACACATAAAGAACATCGTTTTTGTGGGTGCCCACAACAGCGGTAAGACCACCCTGGCCGAGACCATGCTTTTTGAGGCGGGCCTGATCAATAGAAGGGGTACGGTAGAAGGTAAAAATACAGTATCCGATTATCATGAAATAGAGCACCAAAGAGGTGCTTCTGTTTTTGCAACACCTTTGCATACCGAATGGCGCAATTACAAAATAAACATCATAGATACCCCTGGGTTGGATGATTTTATTGGCGAAATACTTTCTTCCATTAGGGTGGCAGATACCGTGGTTACGGTAATAAATGCCCGGCATGGGGTGGAGATAGGCACACAGATCATCTGGAACCATATTGATCATTATAATAAACCCACGCTGTTTGTCGTAAACCAAATAGACCATGAGCATGCCAATTTTGAGGATAGTTTCCGGGATATCAAAGAATTGGTCGGCAACAATGCCGTAAAAATCCAATATCCCTTGGTCATTGATGGTGCCCAGTGCATCCTGGATGTTTTAAAAATGAAACTCTACAAGTTTCCACCTAAAGGTGGAAAGCCTGAAAAGTTGCCCATTCCCGATGACCAAAAAGCACTGGCTGACCAATTGCACAATGAACTGGTGGAAAAAGCAGCAGAGAACGATGAGGAGCTGATGGAACTGTTTTTTGAAAAAGGAACCTTGAGCGAAGATGAAATGCGCCAGGGCATTAAAGCAGGTATGTTGAACCATGAACTTTTTCCCGTTTTCTGTGTATCCGCGCTTCAAGATATGGGAAGTGGCCGACTAATGGGCTTTATTGACAATGTAGCTCCCGCGGCCGCAGATTTAAAGCCGGAACAAAGCGTGGAGGACAAAACTGTTTTACGCACCAAAGAGGCTCCAACGGCCCTTTTCGTCTTTAAGACGGTGCATATGCCCAATTTGGGACAGCTAACATTTTTTAAAGTAAAATCCGGTGTCGTCAATGCCAATGATAAATTGGTGAATTCCCGTACCGGAGAGACGGAAATCCTGCACCAGCTCTTTATCATGGACGGAAAAAAGCGGGAACCGGTTTCAAAACTAATGGTGGGGGATATCGGTGCTACCTTAAAATTGAAGCATACCGAAACCACCGATACGCTTTACAAGCAAGGACATCAGGTTACCATAAGGCCCATAAGCTATCCAGAGCCCCGGACCCGTAAATCTGTAGTGGCCCTAAAGCAGGCCGATGAAGAAAAGTTAAGTGATGCCCTGAAAAAACTACATAGCCAAGACCCGACTGTAGTAGTCAACTATTCCAAAGAGCTGAAACAACAAATTTTGGGTTGCCAGGGTGAGTTACATTTGGCCACCATTGGCTGGATACTTGAAAATGGTTATGGGGTGAAAGCCGAATTTGAACAGCCAAAGATTGCTTATAGGGAAACCATAAGACGTTCTTCAACGGCCAATTACCGCCATAAAAAACAATCTGGAGGGGCAGGGCAGTTTGCTCAAGTACATTTGAAAATTGAACCTTGGTACGAGGGCATGCCAGAACCTGAAGGCTTCAATATAAGGGGAAAGGAAGAAGTAACGCTTCCCTGGGGCGGGAAACTGGTTTTCTATAACTGTATTGTGGGAGGGGTAATAGACCTTCGGTATTTGCCCTCCATCAAAAAGGGAATTTTGGAAGTGATGGAATCAGGTCCGTTGACAGGTTCATACGTAAGGGATGTAAGGGTAATGGTCTACGATGGAAGAATGCATTCGGTAGATTCGAATGATATCGCTTTTAAAATTGCAGGCGCGCATGCCTTTAAGGCAGCATTTTTAGATGCCAAGCCCAAACTTTTGGAACCTATTCGCGAATTGACCATAAAAGTACCTGAAGAAATGGTGGGGAGTGTAATGACGGATTTACAGTCCCGTAGATCCACCATCCTTGGAATAGACAATGAAGACCGTTACCAGATTTTAAAGTGTACCACACCCGAGATGGAGCTTTATGGTTATTCTACAAACTTACGTTCGCTGACGCAGGGCAAGGCCACTTTTAATTCGATGTTTTCTTCTTTTGAGGTGGTTCCCGACAATATTCAGCAAAATTTGGTAAGAAATTAAACTTGCGGGCACTGTAGCGAGCTGGTTAAAAGTATCCCAAAGCATTCCTGTCAAAAGGACATGGGTGACAAAATGTGCTGAAAATTCTAATCTTCTCATTGTGAGCGAGACATAAAAAATCGGCGTTTCGGGCACGGTTATTGTCCGGTTGTTTTTGCATTTATCAAATCAAAAAACAACCTAAAATTTCCCTATGAAATTCAAAACTCCGAGCTTTTCGCTTGCGCTTTTTGCGCTTATGGCCGCATGTTCCAATGACAATGACACCAACCGTATTGATCCCGAAACAGAGATCTATGTTCCAGATGCCCAGTTTGAATCCAAATTGATCAGTTTAGGCATAGACACCGACGGAATAGTGAATGAAAAAGTACTTAAATCTGATGCTGCCCAAGTGGAATACTTGGATATATCCACGCAAATAACATCAGAAGAGATTCATGATCTCACAGGTATTGAAGGTTTCCCCAATTTGAAAAGGCTTTTTGCCATTGGAAATCGCTTGTCCGAGATTGATTTAAGCAATAATGTGCTTTTGGATACTTTGGATTTATCCGGTAATGATTTGTCCGCAATTGATCTAAGCAAGAACAAGGCCTTGGTGAGACTGGATTTAAAAGTGAACGACCTTACGGAGCTTAACGGGCTGTCGGCTGCGACCAACTTGAAATGGTTAAACCTTTCCTTTAACTATTTTGAGGCGTATACCATTGAAAACCCAAGTTTGGTCAACTTCTTAATGAGCCATAATGACCTGACGACCTTTGATGCCACTGCTGCAGTGAATTTAGAGAGCATATTTATACCCACAAATCAAATGACAACACTAGATCTTACCCAAAATAAACTGCTGGAGACCATTGATGTGGGCGACAACAAATTGAACCAAATTGATTTTGGTGAAAAACAGCACTTGCAGTACCTGTCTTGCTTTAGCAACGTATTGACCAGCTTGGATGTCAGTAATTTTGGAGCGTTGGACTACTTAAGTGCCAATAGAAATCCTGATTTATTATGCATTCAAATTGATAGCGGACAATCGATACCCACACTTAAGCTATCCGATTATCAACAAACCAACGAGGCCTGCAATTAACAGCAGGCTTTGCCATGATTTGTTTAATAGTTCAGAATAATCCAGTTGGCGTTGGCCACAAATTGCTTTTCGTCGACTGGATTTTTAAACACTAGATAAAGCGAACTTAGATCTGCGGTAGGTCGTACGGGAATTTCATAACTTTTGAAACCTTCTTTGGTCTCATGGAAATAGCCCAAGGCGGTACTCCCGATCACTGTGCCTGTTGGGGAGCCTTCGCGCAGTTCCAATACACCTTTGTATGCATAGTCAGCAATATAGAAGGCGGAAAAGCTTATATTTTTTAACCCACTTAAGTTGATATTTTCAAAGCCGATATAGCTATCATGTTTGATAGATCCAACAAGTTCGGCTCCACCAGCTTCCCATTCCCCAACATCTTCACTCATGTCATCCGCTTCTTCCGCTTCAATTTTTGAGGCTTTAAAAATGACCTGTGAGCTGGTCGCCAAAGCGGAATTAGGCACTTTGGTGTTGCCTTGGTCCAGATAGGAGGCCATCAACACATATTTTCCACCGCTATCACCTTTTATATGTTCTTTGAACTCCACTGTTCCGGATAGGGGCAATAATTTTTCCTTCACCTGTTCGTCCGGACTGAGCGATAGGATATAATCGACCATTTTACCGATTTCCTCAATCTCCAACTGTGGGTGGGCTGACATCAGGGACTCTCCCCATACACCGGAACCACCTTTTTTGACGCGATCAATCAGGTAATTGCGGTTTTCCTTGGTGTATTTTTCCGCAATTTCCCTATAGCTTGGGCCATTTACTTGCACATCGATGGCATGGCAGGCGGCGCAATCGGTAGCATCCATAATCACCTTCCCTTCGGGCACCACATTTTGTTGATGGCCTACAGTAGCTTTGATCATATCCTCACCTTCAGGAATGTAGCTAAAGGTCACCTTGATTTTATCTGAAGCGATGGTTCCAGCTTCCGAATTGCCGTCCTCTACATCGTCAACCACAACCTTATAGTTTACTTTTTTGTTGTTGAAATACATGGAATCCTTTGGTTCAATTTGGATTTCGAGCTCTGGTGGGGTATTGCCCACCAATATTTTGGTGCTGGTTGTGCCAACGTTCCCAAATGGGTCCGACACTTTTAACCGAACGTTGTAAAGACCTTCCTTTTCAAACGTATGGGTGGGAGTTGCCTCAGTAGACTCAACTTTTGAACCACTGGTAAAGAACCACTCATAGCGCAACGCATCACCATCATAATCTTCGGAGGACAATCCTGAGAATTCAACGGATAAGGGGGCAGCTCCGATTTCCTTATTTGCTGTTATTTGAGCCACAGGGGTTAGGTTTCCTTCGATATAGGAGATTCTACTCAAACGGGCATCCAAGTTGCGGGAGTTCCATTTTTGGCCGTATTCCAGCATATACATATTTCCGTCTGACCCAAAAATCATATCCATGGGATGTGAAAATTCCGTGCTTGGCATAAAGGGGTCGGCTTTTACATAGTTCTGATTCTCATCCAAGGTCACTACATAGATCCAATCCCGCATCCATTCATACACAAACAATTTGTTTTCGAAGTATGCTGGAAAAGTATCATCCTTTGCATTCGGATAATCTGAGGCATGATACACCACCCCGGCCATGGGATTTACACCACCTTCGCCCAGCCAAGGAAATTCTTCCGAACGGTCATAGGAATACCAGATAAGGGATTCTTGGGCTGGTGGAAGCTTCTGTAATCCCGTATTGTTCGGGGAATCATTGATTAGATTGTTGGGGTCAAATTTGGGACCTGATGCTTCCTTGGCAAAATCATAGTCGTTGTATTGCTGATTGTTACCACGGGTATAAGGCCATCCCCAAAATCCTGCTGTTCTGGCCTGATCAAATTCACCCATACCTTTGGGACCACGATCTTCGAGATCCTTCCCAGAATCAGGCCCAACATCTCCCCAATACACATAACCTGTTTTGGAATCAATATGGAACCTGAAGGGGTTACGACAACCCATGACATAAATTTCCGGTCTAGTGTTTGGCGTTCCTTCGGGGAATAAATTCCCTTCGGGAATGGAATAGGTACCGTCGTTCTCTGGTTTTATCCGTAGAATTTTACCCCGAAGATCATTGGTATTGGCTGCAGACTTTTGGGCATCCCAAAGCGCCCTGCCTTCCTGTTCGTCAATAGGGGCGAAGCCTTGCGATTCAAAAGGATTGGTATTATCTCCAGTCCCTATAAATAGGTTGCCGTCCGGTCCAAATTCCAATCCACCACCACTATGACAGCATTCGCGTATTAGGGGAATTTGGATCAAGAGCTTTTCGGAATCCAAATCCAGTATATCATCTTTTAAGGTAAATCTGGAAATACGTTGTTCTATTGCATCAGCAGCGGAATAGAAAAGATAGATCCAATTGTTCTCAGCATAGTTGGGGTCTACCGCCAGTCCCAGAAGTCCATCTTCATTCCCGTAAAACAAATCCAATTTGGAAATGACCTTGGTGGTAGAGGTTTTAAAATCAAACAATTTGAGACTACCCCTGCGCTCAATGAATAAAATTCCCTTTCCGGGCAATTCATCCAATTCCATGGGCTCGTCCAGGTTGAAGTCCAGAATTTCCTTGGTAAATCGGTTCTCTAGCGGAACCCTGTCTGTTTTGGCTTTGCCATAATCGAGGGAACCATTACCCATGGCATATTGTATCCCGGCTAACAAATGTTTTAAAAAGGCCTCCTCGATGAACGTTTCATCGGTATGCCCCATGGCCGTATAAAAGGCCCTTCCACCGTCATAATCATGATGCCAAGAAATGGGATGATGTTCTCCATGGTTTCCACCTTCATAAGTGCTTTCATCAATTTCTATCAATACATTGATGTCGTTATTGACGTTTTTAAAATTGTACCATTCATCTTCCTTTACCCAAGTGCTGTCCAATATTTGGGTGGTCGGATGGGTTCTATTAACTACATTGAGTGTAGCAGATTGCACCGCCGGATGCCCCATAAAATAAGCCCCGGCAAGTTTGTTGTACCAAGGCCAATCGTACTCGGTATCCGTTGCAGCATGAATTCCGACAAAACCACCACCGGCTTGAATGTATCTTTCAAAATCGGCCTCTTGACCGGCATTTAGAATATCCCCCGTAGTATTCAGAAATACCACTGCATTGTAATTTTTCAAGGAATCCTCAACGATATAAGCGGAATCTTCGGTAAAGACTATCTTAATGTCGTTTTCTTCCCCTAATTTTTTTAGGGCGGTGATTCCGGCTTCAATGGATCCATGTCTGAACCCTGCCGTTTTACTAAGGACTAAAATTTCTTTTTGACTTTTTCCACAGGAAAGTACCGTACTGAGCAACAGAAGTACGGACAGATATTTTATTGCATTCATTATTATCTTAAGCGTTGGGATTTAAACAGCGAAAGTTACGTATTTATTGGTTTTTATCTGTTCATATTTGGACAGTGAAAAATTTTATACAAAATCAACCTCATTTTGAAACTTACTTTTCAAATATGTGATCCAAAATGTAGTCACAAATAGATGTTGGCTCCAGATATTCTTCAGCCTTGGTTTTTCCATCTGCTTTGCCAATAAGTAAAGGGTAATATGCATCTTCAACATTTACAGAGCCGTGGGATCCCTGGATCAATTCAGCTTGCAAGGGAATTACATTGAACAGCGTCCGAAACCCAAGCTTCTTTTTCAGCAGTTTAAGGGCCACTCTACCCAACATCATCTTTTTGTTCGGGTCGGTGAACATTTCCACGGGATCGTAACCCGGTTTTTTGTGAATGTCAACCGTTCGGGCGAAGTCGGGTGCTTTTTTATCGTCCAACCAATAATAATAGGTGAACCAATATTCTTTTTTGGCTACCACGACCAGATCTCCAGATCGTTCATGATCCAAATGATATTGCTTTTGTCCTTCCGCATCCAAAACCAAATCAATTTCAAGGCAAGTTTCAAGAAGCTGTTTTATTTGGGATAGTTTGGTTTTATCATTGACATAAACATGGGCAATCTGATGGTCCGCCATCGCAAAGGCTTCACTTGCCCCAGCATCTAAAATTTCCAATCCGTTTTCTTCCCGTACATGGATATAGCCCTCTTTCCGCAGTAAACGATTGATATGAAAGGGCTTTTTGACAGGATTTATGCCGTATTCTGAAAGTATAATGGGCGCTATCCCTTTTGCTTCATAAAACTTGATCAAATCCTCAAGTACCGTATCCAATTCCTTTAGGTTTTTATGGATGGTGGACGCGTCATTGGATTTTTGAAGGACATAGTCCAAATGCGGAAGATAGATAAACTGCAAGGTGGGCTCATGCCAATTATGAACCAATTTGGAAGCATCAGCGATCCATTTGGTGGACTTGATATCTGTTCGCGGACCCCAGAAACTGAATAGGGGGAATGTACCCAAGGTTTTCTGGAGTTTATCACGTAAATCAGGGGGTTTTGAATAGCAATCAGGAATCTTTTGTCCATCCGCACGGTATTGCGGTCGCGGGGTAACATTAAAATCCGAGTTGGAGTACATATTGTACCACCAGAACATATTGGAACAGGTAAAATCAGGATTCTTCGCCTTGGCCATATCCCATATTTTGCGTGATTGGACCAGGTGGTTGGACTGTCGCCATAATTTTACCTCACATTCATCCTTAAAATACCATCCGTTGGAGACAATTCCGTGTTTGTTGGGCCATTTCCCGGTTAAATAGGTGGATTGGGCGGCACAGGTTACTGCCGGAAGTACGGGTTTGATTTTGGAAACCTGCTTGTCCTTCAACCATTTCACCAAAAATAAATCTTCATATTGGAGCAGGGAAGAGGACAATCCCACAACGTTTATAACTACGGCTTGCTTCATAGCATTATTGCTTCAATTGATCCAACACCCATTCGAGCTCCCTGGCAATTGAATTTGTTATATCAGTTTGCAGATGGTCGGGTAAAATGGACCATGTATACGTTTCAACTTCAAGATGGTGGGTGTAATTGACTTCTTTCCAGAGATTTAAGGCTTTTATAATGTCGTCCTGTGTGGATTCCAACACCTGAAAATCAGGAATAAAGATGGGAATATGGAAATGTGTGCGAAGCTCTTTGAAATTTTCATCCTGCATCGCTTGAATACCTTCTTTTAAATCGGGGAAATGTACGAGTTGACCATCTGACTTTTGAACTATGGCTTGATGCAGATAAACAGGCTCATCAAACTGTTCCAAGCATTTTTGCTGTTCCTCCAAGGATATGTCTTTGGATGGGGTGCACTTTATCGATGCACTGATTTGTATTTTCCCGATTCCTATCCCTTCTTTCTGAAGTTTGGAAATAACATCCCTAGGTTCTTCATAAGCCAAGGAAAAATGGCAAACATCATAACAAAGCTGCAAATGTCTCAGGATGTGGGCCTGAGCTTCAGTTTTGGAACAATTTAAATGCTCCTGAACAATATCCGCCCCCTTCTGGAGCAAATAATCTTTATAAAAGGAAATGACTTCTTGGGTGTTCTCCAACACACCATCGGGTTCCGGTTCAATATCAATATGAATAAGTTTACCCGTCTCCTCCCAAACACGTACTAAGTCCAAAACCACGGACATCAATGAAAATGTAGCCTTGTCTTTGACTTCTTCCAGCTGTTCATTGTTAAACCATAACTTATAGGAAAGTGGAGAGGTGGAAATGCCTCCATCCATATGGTCTGGTAGCAGATAGGCTAAAATTTTGACCAGATTTTTAGTGTATACCACGCGATCCGCGGTGGTCCAGTCGGGAGTGTGCACTTGGTCCTTAACCGCCACATAATGAAAATCCCCAAAAGGGAACCCGTTCATGGTAAAAACATACATATTGTTGGCTTTCAACCAGGCTTTAAACTTTGGTAGTTCATCGCCTTGCAGCAATTCTTCTGCACTTCTATGGGAAAGTCGCAAACCAATCCCAAAGGGTTCATTTAGCGTAATTTTATCCTTTACCTGCGCACAATACTCTTGCAAGCTTGAGAAAACCTCGTCCCAACTTTCCCCAGGATGAATATTCGTGCAGTAACTTAGATGACCACTATTTTCAATATGCATTAGATCTCCAGCTTTTGGGTGCTATATTCTTTGATGTATTCGATGGCTTCCAATACGAGTTTTTTATCCATTTCATGGACTTCAAATCCATGACCTACCGATTTGATCAGCATGATGGTCAATTGACCGCCCAGATGTTCCCTGAACTCTTCCAGTCCTAACAAAATATGATCCGTCAGTTCCTTATGGTAAAGTTCAAATCCAAGTTTGTTCATCAGATTTAGAATACGGGAGAGGGAAGCCTCATCCAGATAACTTTTTAAATAGGAATACGCACAGTCTACGGCAATACCAATGGCCACAGCCTCTCCATGGCGTAATGAAAAATTGGACAACTGTTCCAGTTTATGCGCGGCCCAATGCCCAAAATCCAAAGGTCTGGAAGAACCTTGTTCGAAAGCATCTCCCGAAGTTCGGATATGATGCATATGTAAATCCGCGCAGTGATAGATAAGGTCATTCATCGCTTTCAAATCCCGTTGCTGTAAAACATTTGCATTTGTCTCAATCCAATGGAAAAAATCAGCATCCTTGATCAAAGCAACCTTGATTGCTTCGGATATTCCTGCCCTCCAATCCCTATCGTCCAAGGTGGTCAAAAAGGAGCTATCGTTGATTACTGCGTAGGGACATGCAAAGCTTCCGGTAAAATTCTTTTTTTCATAGGTGTTTACCCCATTTTTTACGCCAATTCCGGAATCATTTTGAGACAAAACCGTAGTGGGAATTCGAACAAGTCGGACACCACGGTGGGCTATTGCGGCTGCAAATCCAACAGCATCCAATACGGCACCACCTCCGATGGCAATGATATAGGAATGTCTGTCGATTCCATAATGGTTCACTTGGTCCAGTATGGTTTTAATGTAGCGCTCATCGTTTTTAGCCGCTTCGCCTCCGGGAATTGGTATAATTTCACCTTGCAAGGCCAAGTCATTTTGGTAATGGTCAAAGTAATTTTGGATAGCCCCTTCCAACATTCGATGTGCTTGGAGTACGCCGGTATCCACAACGACCAAGGCTTTACTTTTTTCCGGTGCTTTGGATAGCAGATTATAAAGAACGGTATTGTTAGTGTCAAACAAATCCTCCGTAAACACCACTTTGAAGTGAAAGTTCACTTGAAAATTTTGTTCTATTACTCTTTCTCGACTCATAAATCTTTCTTCATACTAGGTTACAGCAAACTTTTTTGATAGGTATAGTGACAGTGGCAATAAACAGAGGGTTGCAACCCCTAAATACACTGAACTAAAACCTGCAACATAGCTCGCATTCAGTGGGATAAGTGATAATATTCCGGTTTTTACTGCTTTTTGGATGGATTCAGGGCGGTTGTTCAAAATGGCTTTTAGTTTGGCTGTGGCATTTACTATGTACCAAAATACTATAAATAGCAAAGCAGATTTCATAGAGAAATCAAAATAATTGCCCATCAGCACAAAACCAATTGCAATAAGCGTATCCAATAACATGGCAACCACAATGGCCATCTTATTTTTCCCTTGGGTTTCTTTTTGGGCGGTAAGTGTGATTGCAGCAATAAATATGACAGGTAACAACCCAATCCATAAAAATTGATGAGGGATGCTTCCTAAAATACTCATCCCTAAAATCAAATTTCCTCCCCTGCAAGCACCCATAGTCAACGGGCCCAATAAAAAATGATGCTTTGCATATTTATCATACAGTAAAGCACATAAGGCAATCCCAGCAGCGACGCAACCACTGAGGTAGGACACTCCAAAGGCCAAAAGAATACCCAAGCCGAACAGTAGTATCCCAAAAATGGTTGCATTTTTTAGACTTACTTTTCCTGATGGGATGACCCGTTCCGGTCTATGGACCTTATCGTGTTCAATATCGAACACATCGTTAAAAACAATGCCACCCCCATAAAGACACGAAGTGGAAATTATCAATAGGATTAGATTCAGCAATACATGCTGGTCAGTGGCCAATGTTAAAACACCTGCTATTGAAACGCCGGCGATAATATCGGCAATGGCCGTTATTATATTGGCAGGTCGAACGAGCTGTATATAACCAAACCAGCCCATATGCTATTCCTCAACGATATTCTTAAAGTTGATTTCCTTGGCTTCTTGTCCGCGAAGTACGCTGTTTCCCTGATGCAGGTCTGTCCGGTTTACGGTAAGTTCTTTTTTCCAATCCGCTTCATTGAACTGTCCACTTTGTCCATAAACCGTCAATGCATTTTGATAACAGGTCATATGAATGTGATGGTCAGCTATGCCATTTTCCTTCATCAAGGCGGCTGTTTTTGCCACAGAAAGCGGGTCACTCACTCCCCAATCCGCAGAACTATCCACAATTATTCTTTCTGAACCATAGGTGTTCACAACATTGACCATACGCATTTTGCTCATTTTAGTTTTGGGATAGATGGTAAAAGCTGCCCAAAAGCCTCTGTCCAAAACCTCTTTTACGGTTTCTTCATTGTTATGATCAATGACTACCATATGTTCAGGAATACCATGTTCTTTGATGACATCCATACTTCTAGAAGTTCCGTTCTTTTTATCCCTGTGAGGCGTGTGGACCATGACCGGCAAATCGAATTCCTTGGCCAGTTCCAGTTGAATGCGAAAATATTTGTCCTCGGCCTCTGTTTGGTCGTCATATCCAATTTCTCCTACGGCCACGACACCTTCTTTTACCAAAAATTGGGGTAGTATTTCGATTACCTGTTCTGCCAATTCCTCATTGTTGGCTTCCTTGGAATTTAACCCAATGGTGCAATAATGTTTGATTCCAAATTGTGAAGCCCTAAAGCGTTCCCAGCCGACCAACATGCTATAGTAGTCTTTAAACGAACCAACGGAAGTTCGTGGCTGTCCCAACCAAAAGGCGGGCTCGATAACCGCTACGATACCCGCGGCTCTCATGGCTTCGTAATCGTCCGTAGTCCTGGAGACCATATGTATGTGTGGATCTATATAATGCATTGCTATGTTTTTGTTATGTTCATTTTTCCGACGGAATCCCAAAACCCATTGTCTACAGTATCTTGATGCATAACTACAGCTATGGCTTGTTTTTCCAATTCTTTTAACTCTCTCTTCAGTATTAGTGCTTTAACATCTTCATTCAAATAGGTATCCATCATTCTCCATATCTCGGGGGTTACATCTCTACTTGCGGCCCAGCGTTCCTTGACGTAATCTTGAAGCATTTCAGCCAGGGCTTTATTTTTTCTCTTATCAATATTATGAATCTTGAACAAGGGTCTCTCCATAAAAACAGCTTTGAGAATCAACTGGTTCCAAGCGGCCTCATCCAAATATTCAGCAGCATAGGGATTCCCCAAACAAATGGCATCAAAAACATTGACCATATTTGTACGGATGCCTTCTTTAACTTGTGCAGTAAACTCTTTGGCATTGTCCAGAAAAAATAATCCCTTATACAAAGCGACCAGTTCGTTCATTTCAGCCATTGTAAAGAACGATTTGATGACTTGTCCATTATCATCCTGTATTAGGGACAGCATCAGATAAACCCTCACCAAATCTCGTTTAGTCCATGCATTCTCATCAAAACCTGGATATAATTGCTGCATTTCCAGCAGCTCCGAACGCTCCCATAAGGTAGGAAGGTTTTCAATATATCGGGATGCTTGACTGAATAATATGGGGAATTTTTGGCTATACTGAACCGATGGTAAGGCTGTTTTTTCTTGGACCCATTCCTTTTCTTTAGACAACAATTTAGGCCATAACAACTCTTTTATGTGTGATTTTATCTCCTTCATGATCATTTCTCCATATCAAATTAAGGTCGGTAAAGATTTTGATTTCACCGCTTTTTTGTGCTTTTAAGTAGAAATGACAATGAAATTATCGCAATGAGAAGGCCAAGAAATTCCCTGGCACCTTCCAAGTACGGTTTCTCATAAACCATTTCACCAAAAAGCTCCGATTTATTATTCACCTGCAACCAATCCCAAAAATATGGAGCGTGGTACAAGCAATATAATAGCAGTCCAATCAGCAACACCAAAAGGAATGTTCGATTCAAGGATTTAAAAGCAGCGTATAAATGTACTAATGCCACAACTCCATAGATCGAAAACCACATTAAGCCATCCTTGTCGTTGAGTTGAAGGAAAGCAAACAAACCGAAAAGACCAAACAAAAGAAGATTTACGACTTTTTTTAGGGAGAACGTTTTATTTTGATTTTCCATGAAAGCTGTTTCTGCTAAAACTTAACTCAAATTTGATTGAACATATAAATTTAGTTACTTTTCATTCGATTTTGTTTAAATAATTTCAATGAAAGAAAGTGTACAGGAAATTCAACCTTACCAGGCAGAGGGAATAGTGTATCGAGCGGATAAATGTCTACCATTGGTGGATGCAGCGCGTCGCAAAAAGATTAAATCCAAAATGCTATCCAGACATACCTATCCAGGGGACAGATTGGATGATAACACTTTGGGACTGAACAGCGTTGGATATTGGGATGCACACGAACCGCAGGACTGGGGATTGGACTGGCATAGAAATGAAGGTATCGAATTTCATTTTTTGGAATCAGGAACGATGCCGTATGCGCAAGAGAACAAGGAAGTTATCCTGAAACCGGACTACTTGACCATTACAAGACCCTGGGAGGTACACAAGGTGGGAAACCCACATGTCGGCATGGGTAAATTTTATTGGGTCATTATTGATTTGGGAGTACGTAGGCCACATCAGGATTGGCAATGGCCCGATTGGATTACCATGACCGAAAAGGACTTGCTTAAATTGACCACGATATTACGGCAAAATGAAAAATCCATCCTAAAGACCAATAAAGAGGTACGGAACTGCTTTATCAATATTGGTAAGGCGATTGATAGCGATACATCGGGGAGTAGCGCTTCAAAAATTCGATTGCACATCAATTATTTGCTAATACTTTTGCTCGATTTATTGGATACTGACGATATAGTGCTGAACGAATCCCTTATGGAGAGTTCCAGAAGCGTAAATTTCTTTTTAAAGGAATTGGAAAACAGCCTGACCGAAAATTGGACCATAGAGTCCATGTCATTGTCGGCTGGAGTAGGGGTGACCCGTTTTACTTACCACTGTAAGCAAATCACCAATCTAACCCCGATGCGCTATTTGACGATGAGACGTCTTGAGATGTCCAAAAATATGCTGTTGGAAGATTCCCATCTTACCATAACAGAAGTGGCTTATCGATGCGGCTTTACCACCAGCCAGTATTTTTCATCGGTTTTTAAAAAACATGAAAAATGCACCCCAAATCAGTATAGACAGAGGAACTTGGATGTAATTTTTGCTTAACCAATACCTTTCGAAATAATCTTTTACTCTGACGGAATTATCATTTCGACAGCTTTTGTCGGCAACCTGCTCTTATTTAGCCGAAAATTATAAACGAAAGATTATGTTTAAAAAGTATCGGATTCTTAAATGGATATCACTCTTTATTCTTAGTGTAGTTGTTCTGGTCGTTTGCTTTGGATTTTGGTTTAGAAGCCTGCTGCCGCCCATCGATAAAAGTGTCGAATTCGCACAGGTAAAGGATTTGCCCTATTTATCGGAAAACATTGTTCCTGCCCGCGGAAAGATATTGGCTGTTGTAACGAGTACTGATAAAATGGGGGAAAGTGATAAAAGTACGGGGTATGAGTTAACCGAACTAGCGCGTGCCTATTATACCTTTATGGCCAATGGTTTTGATGTTGATGTAGCAAGTCCGGAAGGAGGGAAGCCCCCTGTGGTAATCGATGATGAGGACATGGGTGCCTTTGATTTCGCTTTTTTGAACGATTCAATCGCCCAGCATAAAACCAGTCATACCATTCCTATGAAGGATGTTGTTGCCGACGATTACAAAGCTGTCTATTTTGTGGGAGGCAAGGGAGCCATGTTTGATTTCCCAAACAATACGGCGATTCAATCCCTGGTTAAGAATTATTACCAATCCAATAAAGTTATTGGTGCAGTTTGTCATGGACCATCGGCGTTGGTGAATGTTATTTTGGACAATGGACGCCCGCTATTGGAAAACAAAAAAGTTAGCGCGTTTACGAATGAGGAAGAGCTTTTGTTGATTTCAGATGCAAAATCCATATTTCCATTTCTCTTGCAAGATAAGATCGAGGAGCAAGGAGCCAATTTTGATGAAGGTTCCATGTACTTGGATAACATAAGCCATGATCAAAATTTGATTACAGGGCAGAACCCTTGGTCAACATGGAGTTTGGCAGAACGCATGATCCAACAATTGGGATACACGCCTAAACATAGGGAAATAAGTGGAGAGGAAAATGCAGTTAAAGTGCTGTTGGAGTATCAAAAGAACGGCAAAAAACAGGCTAAGGAAATGATTGAGAACATGTTGGTGAAAAAAGGGGAGCCTGTGGATAGAATTTTGATAGCAAAGCACAGTATAATTGCTGTGATGAAAGGAGAATTAACAGATTTCCCCGGTCTTATCGGATTGGTTTCCTTTGCTAAGAAATGTGAATCCAAAACATAGAAAATATAGGTAAATTTGGAAAAACAGCTATTTGGGTTTTTTAGATATACTTCTTGTTATTATAAGTAGTGCAGGTCTTTTGCATGGAATCACATTTGCGCTATACCTATGTTTTTTCAAAAAGAAAAAAACGCTGACCAATTATTTGCTGGCACTGATTCTCGTCTTTATGGCGTTTAGGATTGGCAAATCGGTAATGTTGAATTTTGGTAATGATCTAGAGCCCGTATTTATTTTTACGGGCTTGGCCCTTTTGTTATTGATAGGCCCATTATTGCGCTGGTATAGTGCTGGAATGACAACGGTCGGCTTTAGATTGCCAAAGTCCTTCATTTTTGAGTTGTTACCCTTTGCCTTACTCTTTTTAGGCAGTCTTTTTGTGACCAGGGATTGGTTCGAAAGTCATAACAAGGAAGTTATAATCGTATTCGGCAGCGGACTCATTTTTATATATCTACATTTTGCCTTTTATATTTTTATTGTTGGTCGGGCCGTTAAGAAATCGAAGAGAAGTACTCCTGTGGAACAACGGACAAAATCCCAGAAGGCCATTCTAGCATGGCTAAGTTTGGTGGTAATCGGTTTTGTGATTATCTGGATTTCCTACTTCTTGAACATTATTGAAGATACAATTCCCTATATCATCGGGCCAATGATGTACTCAGCGGTTGTTTACTTCTTGAGCTTTAAGGCCTTTCAACTAAAGGTGACGGATATTGATGGAAATGTGTTTAAAAAGAATGACAACATCAATTTGTTTGATCAAATAACCAAGCTTGTCAAGGATAAGAGCTTATATCTTGAACCCGATGTCTCGTTGGGAAGCTTAAGTAAGCTCTTGGGCATTAGTACCCAGAAAACTTCTGAGGTGATTAACCAACATTCCAAACAGAATTTTAATGATTTTATAAATCATTATAGAGTTCAAGAGGCCAAGAGGATGCTTCTCGACTCGGAAAATAAAAATTATACCATCTCCTCAATTGCCTTTGATTCGGGCTTTAGCAGCTTGTCATCATTCAATAGTGCCTTTAAAAAATTTGAGGGAACCACTCCCTCCGCCTATAAAAAAGAAAATCATTCATAATCGGACACCTTAAAGCTCATATTTTGGGGTGAAGGTTTGAAATTTTGAGCTGCGATAGAATTTAAAAAAGATAAAACCTTCTTGTTCTCAATGTTTTGCGTACCTTGAATAGGACAAATCTTGTTCAGGTATGCAAGATGACAACCACAAAAAACTAGGTTCTAAAAAAACGAATCGATTATTGATTATACTCCTAATACTGATTGTCTTGGTAGCCATTAGGGTAGCATTCGGTAATCCGGAGATGCTAGGTATTAGGCATAGTGATATGGACTTTTTACCTTAGGGTCAAGGATTATACCCAAATGATACATCTGGACAAGATAAAAATGACCGTTGTGGAAACGGCTGAAAATGGTGTTGTGAACGACCAAACCGTTTTCGAATTCAAACAGAAAAACAATTTTGTTGAAGCGAAATACGAGGGTGGAAAGATTTTAGCGGGCTTTCTAGTTGGGGTGCTAAAAGACAATACACTTAAATTCAGCTATTGTCAACTACAAACCGATGGAGTATTGGACAACGGAACCTCAAATGCTGAGCTGGAGCTATCAGCCAATGGAAAAATCAGATTGATCGAGCATTTTGAATGGAGTTCAAGGCCTGGGGAAACTGGGATTAATGTTTTTGAAGAAATCTAACGCAAAAAGGATCTTTTAAAACAGTATCTTTAGTAAGCATCTTCAATCGATATGAAATTTCAAAATAGTACTTGTACGTTATCCTTCCTATTTCTGGTGATTTGTACTGGATTTCCTTGTGCATATGCTCAAGATTGCAACAAAATCAATAACTGGCTGGAAAAGGCGGAATCTTATGCTGAGGGTACTGATATAAACAACCTCGCCGCTTTTGCCGTTATGAAGTTCACATCCCCAGCTTTTCATAACGACCATTTTAAACCCGTATTTGGAAAGAACTATGCTGACCTGTCCAATACGGACAAGGAGAAAATAAAAACTGATGTACTTCATTGTGCAAATGGTAAACCTTATGTGGCCAATGGTTTTGTAACCGCGTTTGAAAATGGAAACATGGCCTATTCCTGGGAACGCCAGGTAAAAGCCATCAACAATAGCTCAGTAGCAGAAAATGATCGGATTTCCCAATATGAAATTCAAAACAGATCCCGGAATCGAGCGCAGCAACAGCGGGTTACGCAACAACGAGAAGCCTATAACCGGCAAAGGGCCACGAGAAGTAGGAGAGGAGCAGTAGCTACAACACAAAATCCAAATGCCTATAATGCCAGTCCCAAGGATAGGGTGAACACTGAGGCAGACTATAAAAGAGAAGCTGCTGAAATGCGAACTATCTTGAACACCATTAAAGGGAATGCCGCACCAAGTCAAGAATTTATATCGTATACAAATGGTGCACTTATGAAAAAGGTATATGATGGAGATTTTGAAGGATTTCCCGTTGGTCTAAATGATTTGCAAGAACCAAATTTGATGAGCGGCTTTAGCAAGATCAACGAAATGAAAAAGTACCAGCGCTACTTGATGATATATTTGGAATATTTTTCAGACCATTGTGCTTCCAAAAATACGGCAAAGTACAAAGAGGTCTCCATTCAATACGAAGTCGTTGAAACGCAACATAATGTAGACTCTTCGAAAGGGTTTACCAAGCCTGAAATCTACTATATGAAACCTTATTTTGAGGAGGATTTCAGACGTATGCACAAGGCATTGGCGAATGCTACAGCAATGGAGGCCATATGGATACTTGCTTCTGGAAGTGAAACCGGACTGAACTTTGAACCGGATTTAAAGACGCTTTTCGGTAAACATGAGTGTGAATCTCCAATGCTCAGACAATTTGAGACCAATCTTTATTTGGCCTCCAAAGGCAAATCCTCCTTGCAAAAACTGTTGCCATTTCTTGAATAGGACCGAGGTCAAAAAACTACATTTTTTACTGTAACAGTTTGATTTTTAGTGACTCTTTAGTTATACAACTAAAAACCCGTATCATGAAAACCTTCCTTGGTCACCGTCGGATCCACTCATTTTTTTATGCGCCTTTACTCTTAGTTTTTTTGATGACTTCGTGTCAAAATTCAACAAAGAACAAAAACATCATTACGGATGATGCAATTGCCTATGCCTCACCTTTGAGTGATATTGTTTTGGATGGGGATTTATCGGAATGGCCAGCGAATATGGTCAAATATCCCATTAAAAATGCTGAACTAGGGAAAGTTCCAGATAATGACAAAGACTTCAAAGGTAACTTTCGTATTGGCTATAATAGTGAACATGGTGAAATTTATATAGCCATGGAAATCATGGATGAATCCCTTGTCATTGAATCTCCCGAGGTTTCGTTTTGGGATAATCAAGATGGATTGGAACTGTATATCAATGAAAAAAGCCTAAAATCAGGTTCACCTGTTACCCAATATAGTGAGTATGGCAATGATCGCAATGCCTATGGTGCAAGAACAGCATGGGACAATGTAGAAATGGCCAAAGTTATCACTGAAAATGGCAAAACTGTTGAGTGGAAGGTAAAGCTTGACAAGAAAATTGATGAAGGTATGTCCTTGGGGGTTGATGTGGTAGCTATTGACAAGGATGGTGATGATAGTTTCACCTGGCTTTCTTGGGGAAGAGGAACCCAAAAAGTGTCAAACCCAGATAGATTGGGCAATGTGATTTTTATAGCGGATAATACCGAAATAGGTTTGGCCAAAGGCAAGCTAGATATGGCTAAACTCGACACAGAACCCATACCCGTAAGCGTTAGAATCAGTAGTGTCGATAACGAAAACATGTGGGTTCAGACTGTGGTTGACTCGCTAGGGAATTTTTCTGTCCCATTGCCCCTTGGGGATTATCAAATTGAAATTCCAACAAAGATTGTGGAAGTGGATTATAGGTTCAAAAGAATGGCACCGATCAGTCCCATTACATTTTCATTGGGAAAAGATGGTCATGACCCACTTCCCGTACTCGAGGTCGAAATGCTTCCCGAACCTGATGTAATTCCTGCGGAAGGATTATTGCACGATTTTGACGATGCCACCAAACAAGAGGTTGATCAAGTTATTGAAGCCTACCGTGAATTCTATAATATTCCAGGTGTTTCATTGGCCTTGATCAAAGAGGGGCAGGTAGTCTATCATAAGACTTATGGTGTAAAGAATTCAGAAACAAAAGAAGCTGTAAACGAAAAAACCCTGTTTGAGGCCGCTTCTATTACCAAACCGGTTTTTGCTTTTGTGGTATTGAGATTGGCAGATCGCAATATCATTGATCTTGATAAGCCTTTACATGAATATTTGCCATTCGAGCAACTTGCAAAATATCCTGAGTACAAAAAAATGACTGCAAGACATGTTCTGATACACCGCAGTGGATTACCGAATTGGGGTATCGAGATGATCAACGAGCCAGGAGAAAAATATGGATACTCAGGTGAAGGATTTGAATATCTTAAACGAGTGGTTGTAAAAATTACAGGTAAACCAATTGAACAAATTCTTGATGAGGAGCTCATTGCACCCAATGGTCTCTATCACATGGAATTTAGTGATAGTGAGGTGTTACGGGAGGTAGTGTCCAACGGTCACGTAGGCGGTCGTCCGACCAATTGGGGCATTCCCCAAGAAGCTGGTATGGCCTTCAGCATGCATACTGAGGCCAACGCTTTTGCCAAATATGCCCAGACCATTTTGGAGCGAAAGGGATTGAAACCAAAGACCTATTCCGATTTTCTAACAATTCATACGGAATCGAATTCAGAATATTGGAATTACCCAGATAAGACCGAAGGTGCAGGACTTGGCATTTTTATTCGAAAAACAGATTATGGAGACACTTTTTTCCATGGGGGAAATAATGGTGACTTTAAATGCCAGTTCGAAATGTATGATAAATTAAAAATGGGGTACATCATATATACCAATTCGGACACCGGAAGTGAACTTACCATAGATACTTGGGAAATATTTGTTGAAGGAAAAAAGAAAACCACTAGTGAGTTGTAACTCATTTTGAAAACCATAACAAATTGTTATTTTAGGGGCAATCATTATGTCTTGATTTTAAAGACGAGTTCACAAACTATATGAGTCAAAAAAAGGCCCCTTGGCATTTCCTCCTATTGCTCATCTTGGCCGGGGAGTCAGTATTTATACTTCCATTTGTCCTGGCAAGGGTCTTTAGACCCACAGTATTGGAAGTATTTAATTTAGATAACATACAAATAGGCATTTATGGCTCTATATATGGTATAGTGGCTTTTTTATCCTATCCATTTGGAGGTCTATTGGCCGATAAATTTCCTCCTAGAAAATTAATAGCTATAGCATTGTGGACGACCGCTATTGGAGGATTGGTTTATGCTAGTTTCCCAAGTTTTACAGTATTGAAAATACTATATGGTTATTGGGGTTTCACCACTATATTTTTGTTTTGGGCCCCTATGATCAAGGCTACCCGGGTTTGGGGAGGAGAAACCTCACAGGGTAAAGCATTTGGATTTTTGGATGGTGGACGGGGATTGGTAGGTGCATTGTTCGGAGCCATGGGGGTATTTATTTTCTCATTTTTTATAACTTCTGAGGTTGCTCAAGCAGATGATTCAGAAATTCGGGAAGCCTTTAAACATGTGATTTTGGTATCATCCGGAATTGTAGCCTTTGTTGGTATCTTGGTATGGTTCTTCCTGAAAATTGACCCACAATCCGAAAAAGAGATTGTTTTGGAGAAAATCACAATCTCCCAAATACAGGAAGTGTCTCGTCTACCCTCTGTATGGTTGTTAATGATCATTATACTATGTGCATATGTCGGCTATAAAATGACGGATGTGTTTTCCCTATATGCGCAGGATGTAATGTTATATGATCAAGTGGAGTCGGCCCAAGTTGGCACCTTTTTATTGTTTATCCGCCCAGTGATTGGGGTATTGATCGGGGTTTTGGGGGACCGTACGCAAACTACATTTTGGTTGGTCATTGGTTTTGTGGTTTCATTTTTTGGGGCACTATTGTTTGCCACAGGAATGGTTACACAGTCCGTAACGGCCTTATTTTTCATTTCAATTTTAATTGTTGCGGCTGGAGTCTATGCTGCTCGTTCCCTATACTTTGCAGTAATGAAGGAGGGTAGGATACCTTTGGTTCTTACCGGTACCGCCGTTGGCCTTATTTCGCTAGTCGGATATACTCCAGATATATTTGCCGGCCCGGCGATGGGCTATCTTTTGGAAAATTCGCCAGGTGCGGAAGGGCACCAGCATGTGTTTTGGATGTTGGCCGTATTTTCGTTTATTGGAGGTGTTGCAGCTTGGGGCTACTTCCAGCTCTATCGACAACAAAAGCAATGACGAACTAATATTAGATGAGACATGGAAAAAATCATTCAGGTTCAGGTTGGAGATTTGACATTTGACTGTCGAGTCGATGGAAACGAAACCGGGGAATTGATACTGTTTTTACATGGTTTTCCCGAAACATCGTACATGTGGAAAAAGTTAATGTCCCATTTTTCAGAGAGTGGATTCTATTGTATTGCACCCAATCTAAGAGGGTATAGCAAAGGAGCCTGTCCGAAAGGAAAAAAACACTATGGTTTGGATATGTTGGTCAATGATGCTCTAGGGATTGCCCAAGTGCTGAAAAAACCCAATTTTCATCTGGTCGGCCATGACTGGGGTGCTGTTATTGGTTGGAAGCTGGTTCATGACCATCCCCAGGTGGTTTTGAGTTGGACAGGGATTTCTGTGCCGCATGTTCATGCATTTGGAAAAGCGATCATGGCGGATGCAGAGCAACAAAAAAAGAGTCAGTACATTAAAAATTTTCAACTGCCATACCTCCCTGAAAGAGGGCTTAGAAAAGATGATTTCAAGGCATTCAAAAGACTATGGAAGAACAGTCCTCCAGAGGAAATAGAGGATTACTTAAAGGTATTTCGAAATCCAAGGCAATTGACAGCAACTTTGAATTACTATCGAAGCAACTACAAGTTGCTAAAGAAAGCCGCCAAAGAACAGATACTGGGAGATATTCATGTCCCAACATTGTTTATTTGGGGAAACAAAGACCTAGCTGTTGGGGCATATTCCGTTGGTGAAAGCCATCAGTTTATGAAAAACCATTATGAGTTTTTGGAATTGGACTCAGGTCATTGGTTGATTCAGACCAGTTATGAAGAATTGGAAAAAGCCATAACCAGGCATATTGATAGCTATAAAACCAATAGCTAGACCTAATAAATAACTCAATTTTATCTCTATTTGATACTATATTATCCGTTGTTTCATTTGGAAGGCATATTTTTTACTAATTTTTGACCAATTGCTACATTTAAGATGTATTCATAGTATATCCGTGTAGCATGAAAAATATTCTCTTAGCATCCATCTCTCTATTTACTTTTTTGACCAATGCCCAATTGGCCAAAGAAACCATTTCGAACATCACCTTTAGGAATATCGGCCCTGGTTTTATGACCGGACGAATCGCTGATGTTGAGAAAGACCCCAATGACTTGAGTACCTGGTACGTGGCAGTAGCTTCCGGCAACGTTTGGAAAACCCAAAATAACGGAACCACATGGACACCCATTTTTGACAACCAAGGATCTTTTTCCACGGGTTGCTTGGCCATCGATGCCAACAATAGTAGAACTATTTGGTTGGGTACAGGGGAGAATCAAAGTCAACGTTCCGTGGGATGGGGTGATGGCGTGTATAAAAGCATTGATTATGGAAAGAGTTGGACCAATGTGGGACTCAAAAAATCAGAACATATTGGAAAGATTTTGATTGATCCCAGGGATGGAAATACTGTCTACGTGGCTGCCCAAGGACCATTATGGAAAGAGGGAGGAGATAGAGGATTGTATAAAACGATTGACGGGGGACAGACTTGGGAGCAGGTACTTAAAATCAGTAAGAATACAGGTGTAACGGATGTGGTTTTGGACCCCACAAATCCAGATATTGTTTATGCCATATCCTATCAACGACGACGCCACGTGGGCATACTCATTGGAGGTGGCCCGGAAACAGGGATGTACAAATCTGTCGATGCCGGAAAAACCTGGAAAAAGTTGACCTCGGGGCTTCCTTCTTCGGATTGGGGCCGTCCTGCTTTGGCTATCTCACCTCAAAAGTCGAATGTGTTGTATGCTCTTATTCCGGGAATGAATAATGAGGGTGGAGGATTTTATCGGTCTTCCGATAGTGGCGAAAATTGGGTAAAGATGAGCAATCAAACGGTGGTTGATCCTCAATATTATGGGGAGATTTATCCCGATCCCCATCGCTTTGACCATGTATACACCATGGATGTCAGAATTCATCGCACGACGGATGGAGGAAGAACATTCAACCGTATCAATATGAACAATATGCATGGCGATACACACGAGATGATGTTCCATCCAACTGACCCTGATTATCAATTGGTTGGGGGCGATGGTGGTATTTACGAAAGTTGGGACTATGGAAAAAAATGGAAATACCATTCCAACCTACCCATCACCCAGTTTTACAGAGTAGGAATAGACAATGCCAAGCCATTTTACAATGTCTATGGAGGGACGCAGGACAATTCAACCGTATATGCTCCTGTTCGAAATACTACTAGACACGGCATTTCAAATCGTGATTGGAAGATGGTCATAGGAGGAGATGGTTTTCAGGCCCGTGTGGATCCAGACGATCCAAATATTGTCTATGGACAGTACCAATATGCTGGAATCGTTAGGTATGACAAACGCACTGGGCAACGGATAGACATCCAGCCCCAGCCAGGTCTTGGCGATGACGCGCTTCGTTGGCATTGGGATTCTCCTTTGGTATTGAGCCCCCATAATTCAAAGCGTTTGTATTATGCCGCCCAACGCATTCTTAAAAGTGATGATAGGGGAGATAGCTGGCAACCTATTAGCGGAGATTTAAGTAGGGGCGAAAATAGGAACAACAGAAAAGTTATGGGCAAAGTCTGGCCGCCTGAAGCTGTCTACAAAAACGTGTTCACCTCACCATACGGAACTATTGTGTCGTTATCAGTATCTCCGATTAAAGAAGGACTAATTGTGGCTGGAACGGATGATGGACTTATCCAAATAACCGAAAACGACGGAGCCTCGTGGCGTGTTGCGGACAATATAAAAGGGGTACCCCAAAAAGCTTATGTAGCAGATGTGTATACCTCCAACCATGATACAAATACCATTTATGCCGTATTCAACAATCACAAGGAGGGCGATTTTAGGCCCTATTTTGTAAAGAGCGTTGATTTGGGAAAAACATGGACCTCCATCAACACAGGAATTGGTGCTTCACACACGGGATGGAGTATTGTTGAAGATCATGTTGATCCCAATCTACTGTTTGCGGCTACGGAGTTCGGAATCTTTGCCAGTGTAAATGGAGGAGGGCAGTGGGTGCGTATGAAGGGTGGATTGCCCACTATCGCTTTTAGGGATTTGGAAATCCATCAAGGTGAAAATGATTTGGTGGCCGCTTCCTTTGGAAGGGGATTTTATGTACTGGACGATTACACACCATTGCGGCATACTCAAAATGTCTCGGGAAACCATTTGTTTCCAATAAAGGATGCATTGCAATTTTTTCAACGGGGAGATATAGGATATTCACGAAAGGGATCACTGGGCGATGACCGTTTTACTGCTGATAATCCCGAATATGGAGCCAAGATTAGATTGTATTTGGATGAAAGCTATCCTTCATTGGCAAGCATTAGAAAGCAAAAGCAAGACGCCAAAGAAAGCTACCCCACATCTGATGCATTACAAAAAGAGGATTTTGAGGACAAGACCGAGATCTTTGTTCGGATCAATACTGTGAAAAACCAGAATGTGGCCATTATTCCAGTGGCCAACAGAAAAGGTTTTCAGGAAGTGTACTGGGACCTGTCGACAAAGATCAAATCTGATGATGCAGACTATTCAAGAACCCTGAATTTTGTTCCCAAGGATAAGTACATCGCCCAATTGTTTGTGTTACAGCAAGGAAAATTGAGAGCCTTGGGTTCTCCACAAAGTTTTAACGTGAAAGAACTGGAAGTAACCTCAGAAAAACCAGCAGCAGACCGTTTTGAGTTCTATGGAAAAACAGCTATACTTTCCATGGAAGCTGAAAAACTTCAGGATGAGTTGAGCAAAACCTTGGATGCCATTGCAAAAAGAAAGCAGGCTTTGAAGGGAATCAATATGGTGGAGGAATTAGAACAATTGGAGGAAAATCGTCAACAGTTATTACAAATGGAGTACAGGCTCGGTGGTAATGATACCAAGAGAAAAAGATTTCAATATTATTTACCTGGAATTCGAGAGCGCATAGAACGGGTGTTGGGAGCACATTGGGAAACTTCTCAGATTACAAAAACCCAAAGGGATAACATTAAGTTAGCCGAAAGCCAACTGAGCGAACTTCAGGATGAGTATCAAAAAGTAAAGCAAGGACTATAGGTGGGCGACCATTACCAAAGGTGAATCGTTGAATGCAATCTATAAGGAAACATTGTGGCATATCCAAAATAGGCTTCCCTATTAATTTAGACTCTATTACTGCCCATCTATAGCTGGCAATCCTTACATTTATGGTATTAAAATGATTTGAAAATGAAAACACTTTCCACCGTAATCGTATTTTCCGTTCTCGTACTTACCTTTTCGTGTAAGCAAAAAACGGAATCCAAAGAAACTAAGCCAGAAGTAGAAGAACTTGCTCCAAAAGTGAAGGGAACCGAGGTTGCCTATGCTACTGATTCCACCAACCTTAAGGGGTATATCACCTATGACGAAAATAAAAAGGGTAAGCGTCCTGGAATACTAGTCATCCACGAATGGTGGGGGCATAACAATTATGTTAGGGAACGTGCAGATATGTTGGCTGAACTTGGATATACGGCAATCGCGGTGGATATGTATGGAGATGGAAAACAGGCCAACCACCCAGATGATGCGGGGAAGTTTGCCATGAGTGTCATAAATAATTTACCTGAAGCCACAGCGCGTTTTAATGCTGCTGTTGCTTTGCTAAAGCAGCAAGAATCCGTGGACCCGGAAAAAATTGCCGCCATTGGATATTGTTTTGGAGGTAGCGTAGCTTTAACCATGGCCAATAGTGGCGCTGACTTGGACGCTGTAGCCGCTTTTCATAGTGGGGTTCAGCTACCGATAATGCCAAGTGAGGAACTTAAAGCCCGCGTATTGGTGTGCAATGGAGCCGATGACCCCTTTGTAAGTGCAGAATCTGTTGATGCATTTAAATCTGCCATGGATTCTATTGGCGCTACTTATGAGTATGTCTCTTATCCTGGGGTAAAACATAGTTTTACTTCGAAGGAAGCTGATGCCAATGGTGAAAAGTTTCAAATGCCACTTGCGTATGACGCGGATGCGGATGAAAAATCATGGGCAAGTCTACAACAAATGTTTAAGGAGGTTTTCTAAAGCTCGCGAATCTTCATATTTCTGAACCAAGCTTCAAAATACCAGTTTTGAAGGGCAATTTTCCCATGGGTGGCTTTACCGAAGGCCGGGGAGTCCTTGAAGCCAGAACTGGCAATTTTGTTTTTCCAATCGTTGGACTTTATATCTTCTTGGGCGGTCAATTTTCCATTAAGGTAGAATTGGATCTTTCCGTTTTGTTGAATAATTTTAGCGGTATTCCACTGTCCAACCTTCTTGGCTTCAACTTTATTAAGTTGAGGAGATAATCCCCATAGACAACCAGGTCGTTTTAGGGGCGTTTTTATATCCGAATGAGCCGGTTCTAACAATTGATATTCCGGTCCGGTATTATAGGTAGCCTTAAACTCTGGAGACTCCTGTACATTGATAAAAACACCGCCATTTCCCCTAAGGGCCATTTGCCATTCGAATACCAATTCGTAGTTTTTGTATGCTTTATCAGTGACTAAATCCCCGAAGACTTTGGACTCATCAGTTGCGTTGCAAAAAAGATTGCCATCCCGAACTTCCCAGGCGGAGAACTGGGTAGAGTCGGGTTTGTTGTAAAGATGCCATCCATTCAGTGTTTCACCATCAAAAAGCAAGGTCCAACCTTGTTCTTTTTCAATATCCAGCAATTGATTGTGTACTTGGTTTTCAATGGCCTTCTTTTTTGTATGCCAAGTTTGATCTTCCTTTTTTGTGTCGGTCTTGCAAGAAACAAAGCAAAACACCGCTATAAGAGCGATAAGTAGGGTGGTGCGGAACATATTCTTGTTTTGCTAAAAATAAGCATTCTAGCCATGTTCCTTGTTCACAAATTTTGACTTTTTTGTTTGTGTTCAACATGGTTTATGACGCCAACAAGAGTTCAATAGCGGACGTAGAGCTAAGAAAATATTTTGGCAAAGATTTAATGCATCATTTTCCGATTCGTGCGTCTATAGTTAATGGTACTTATTTTTATAATTTTAAGCTATGGAAGATACGCTGGTCCATTACTATAAACCTCTTTTGGGATACATCAATAAAAGGGTCAACAACACCTTGGATGCAGAAGACCTGTTGCAGGATATCTTCTTAAAACTATCACAGTCAGATCTGGAAAAGATCGATAACCTAAAGAGCTGGCTTTATGCTGTCGCCAGAAATGCCATTATCGATTATTACCGCAAAAAGAAAATAGAACTTATCGAGCTGGAACAACAATTCAGTGCAGAAAGCATGGACGATGCATCAACTGTTTATGAACTTAGTAAATGTGTTCAGACTTTTATAGAATACCTACCCGAAGACTACGCCCAACTATTAAAGCTGCATGAGATCGAGGGGCTTCCCCAGAAAGAAATTGCAGAGCGGCTTGACATGAACTATGTTACAGTGCGTTCCAAAATCCAGCGTGGGCGGGTTAAATTGAAACAGCTCTTTGCCGAATGCTGTCAAGTAGAACAGGGCGGGAGAGGGGCTATCCTTTGTTACAACAACAAATCTAGTTGTTGTTAGTTGGAAACAATTTGCATCATTTTTTATTGATATCGTCTTAATGGGTAAGTAAATTTTAAAACCCATTGGCATGAAATCAAATCTTAAAACAACTTTTTCAATCCTATTTTTCGCGATGTATTTGCCTTTTTCGGCGAAGACCTATGCACAATCCGCTGAATGTACGACTCCAAGCGAAGTGAAGGATAAAACCGAACTCACATCGGGTTGCAAGCCTTCCAGTTGCAGGGGAGCACAAACCAAATTCGGAGAGGCCAAGGTCATAACCGAATTGCGAAAGGAGCTTGTTGCACTCAAGTCCGAACTGGAGCTATATCAACCTCTTCAATTCGAAGCCCGGACCTTTGATATTCATGGAATTGTAGGGGAAACGGATGAACAGAGTTTGGACATCATTAGCAAAGAAGTTCAACTGATAGAAAAAGATTTTGCTTCAAAATTGAAGTATAGCACCTCTGCATTTGTATTACCGGAAAACAAGGCCAAGCAAATACAGTTTTTGCGTGAAAGGATTTCCAATCTTAAAAATTCACTCTAAACCACAATTTGTATACATAAATAATCCCCAGCAATGTGACTGGGGATTTATTTGTTCCCTTATGAAGTTTAGAAAACTAATTGGATTGTCCATTGGCATAAGTTTTGTCGTACTGTTTATTACGGGCCTGCTATCCTTCTATACAACCTATTCACGTTCCATTGCCACCTTACACACCGTTTTCGGACTATTGTTTACTGTGGGCGTTCTATTTCATTTAAAAAATAACTTTAGGCCCCTGGCCTCATATTCAAAGGGGAAAATGACCCTTTTTGTGGTCTGTGCAGGAGCTCTATTTTTTGTGGGAGCCAAATACGAAACCCCTCCCTTTAAGCAACTTATGGATTTTGGGGCCAGCGCAAAGTCCAATTCAGAAAGAATGGTGAACCCTGAAGCCTACGAATTGGTTGAAATGAATACTTCTAAAGGCATGCACATAACCCTTGATCTCTTAAGGGGAGAACATTATTGGCATCCCCAGATGGCGGTTTGGATAGAAGACGAAGTGGGCAATTATATCGAAACCTTGTTTGTCTCAAAAGCGACGGCTAAAGGATTGTTTTTTGGAGGTAGGAGTAAATCAAACTTTAAAACATTCGATACCGAAAAACAAAGCTCATATTCGTTCCGCCGTGTAAATGCGTTACCGGTCTGGTCCCATAAACGAGGGGTACGTTACAAAGATGGCGCGGTGGTTCCGACTAGGGATATGCCATTACCCGATGCCATAACTGGCGAAACCCTGGTTGATAATTTTATCCTGACCATGTCAACCGAGCCACTGTCCAAATTCCGCATAAAAGTAGAGCTTAATGTGGCATTTGATGATAATGAGTTCTATTCCGAATATGATTTTCCCGATGATGAAACCTTTCATAATGGGACAGGACAATTGGGGCAGCCGTCCATAGTATTCAGTGCGCTGGTCGATTCTGGAGACGGAAAAGCATATTACTTAATGGATTTGATTGGGCACGGGCATCATTCCGCCCAAAATGGAACGATATATTCCGACTTGTCCACCCTTACCACGGCCAAGGACATTGTGGAACGCATAGTGGTAGGGATAAAGAGACCTTAAAATTTATATAAAAAGTGGCTTCATATTAGCCCACAAAAACTATATTCATTTCTTTTTACTATCTTAACCCATAGGTGTTTACCTGAAAATACCTGATGGCTAATTCAAATAACAATTACAGACTTGTGATTATTATCATGATAATAATCATACTTATCCTTTTGGGTATTGTACTCAGCAATCCCGAAATTATAGGTATGAGTCGCGCAGATTTGGATTTTATTCCTTGACGGCTTTACTAGAAACAATTAGGAATACGCACTTAATTATGGCTTCGACGAATCTTTCCATATCTTTTCCAAAGCATGGGCCTTAATGTTATTTGGTAAGGCAATTGTGAAGGTGGTACCCATTCCTTTTCCATCAGATTTTACAGATATGGTTCCGTGATGCGCCTCGATAATCTTTTTTACCATATAAAGTCCTAGCCCGGAACCTTCAACAGTACCATCAAAACGTTCGAATGGCGTAAATAACTTATCAAGTTCTTTTTCAGTTAGACCAGAACCGTTGTCAATAACCATAAATTGACACCCATTCTCAAGTCTCGAAGCTTCGACGCGTATTGCTGGTGATTCCTGCTTGCCCATATATTTAATGGCATTATCCAGCAAGTTTTCGAATACCTGGATCATTCTGTTTCTGTCCCCCACAATCTTTGGAAGGTTTTTGTCAATATAGAGTTTGATGTTGGTGCCAGCTATCCTGCCCTGAACAAGGCCTTTGGATATTTCAAGAATTTTGTTGGTATCGATCAACTCAAATTTATTTTCAATTTTTCCCAGCTTCGCAATTTTTGTAATGTCCGTGATCAAACTATTCATGACATCACAGGTATCATCAATGTATTCGACATACTCCTGTATTTCGGGATGTTTTTGCATGTCCAACTCCATAGGTATGAGACTGGCAATGCCCTTAATACTGTTCAATGGACTTTTTAAATCGTGCGATACTGAAAAAGCGAAGCGCTTTATCTCTTCATTCTTAATGGAGAGTTGATCTGCCGCTTCCATTAATTTTTGATGTTTCAATTTTAATTCCTGGGTGCGTTGATCAATTTCTTTTTCCAATTTGACCTGGGTTTTTTTCAAACTTCTGATACGTAATTGATAAACAACAAGAACGGCCAAAATCATAAATGTGCCCAAAATCAGTCTGAACCACCATGTTAGCCAGAAAGGAGGCGTAATCTTCAAGAGTAATTTTGTTTCATTATCTACCCAAACACCATCTGAATTTGTTGATTTTATACGTAAGGTGTAGTCCCCGGGGTTCAAACTGGTGTATGTTGCATGTTGATCTCTTCCCACATAATTCCATTCTGTTTCAAAGCCCTCCAGAAAATAGGCAAATTGGACCTTCTTGGGATGACGATAGGTCAACGCATGGAATTCAAAATCAATCACATCTTGATCATAGCACAAAACCAGTGTATCTGTTTGACTTATATCTTTTTTTAATATGCCAAATTCATCATTTGGGGATATTTGCTTATTGAAAATACGAAGGTTGGAAATGAAGACCTTAGGGACATCTTGCCTTTTCAACACGTCTTGAGGCCTAAAAATATTGAAGCCATTGCTACCTCCAAAAAGCAATTCTCCCGAGGAAGTCTTATACGATGAAGCTGCATTGAATTCATCGCCCTGCAAACCATCATTGGCATCATATTCGACGACCTCGCGGTTTTCTGGGTGATATCGTACCACTCCTTTACCTGTACTGAGCCATAAATACCCATCATCGGGAATAATACCTTTGATGGCATCATTGGGAAGGCCGTCTTTTTTTGTGACCGAAGTAAATGAATCGGACTTAGGGATGTATTTGTTCAAACCTGCTTGGGTGCCCACCCAAAAATTCCCATCACCATCCTGGGTCATGGTGTTTATAAAATCGTTGCTTATCGTTCTTTGATCATGCAGCGTGTGGTAGTGAATCGGGACCCACTTGCTTTCATATTCTTCGATTCTAAAGAGCCCGGAGGTTTGGGATCCAACCCAAATCTGGCCATTTTCATCTTCAAAAAGTCGTGCTAGGGTTATGGGTTCAGAGCCATCTTTTTCGGATCGGATTCGTATATGTTTGAAGGTATCACTTTCTGGATAGAACACATGCAATCCGCCAAAAAGGGTCACGATCCAAATCCGCCCTTTCTTATCCTGTAGCATGTCAGTGACGTTGTTGGATCCCAAAAACGAATTCGACTTATTCCAGGTTTGAAATCTTTTTGTCTTAGGGTTTAGTATAGCCAGACCATGCGCCCATGAACCAATCCACAGTCTATTTTGGTCATCCTGCATCAGGGAAAGCACAACATCGGTATTGAGTTTTCCGTTAGCGAGGGAAAGGGATTCGAAGCTGTTGGTTTTACGATTCCAATAATTGAGTCCACCTCCATCCGTGCCCACCCAAAAATTGCCCTTGCTATCTTCCAAGAAGCTATTGACGATATTATTGTTGAGGCTGCTGGAATCAAATGGATGGGTCTGATAATGCTTGAATTTAAAATATTCGGGGTCATAGAAGCTCAATCCCTTTTTAAAGGGTCCGATCCACATTACACCGTTTTGGGCTTTATGAAGGGACCATATGGAATTACTGGAAATAGAATTTGGAGTTCTAAGATTGGCTTTGATGTTGGTCACCTTATCAGTTTTCGGCTGGTAAATGGACAGACCGCCATTTTCGCTTCCCAACCATATTTGACCGAAATCGTCGTGAGCGATGGATAGGATGGCGTGACCTGGGAATATCTGTATTTCCTTGGCCACCAGTTCAAAGTCCTTTTGAACGCTAAGCTCAATCAATTTTCCATCATAGCTTCCCAGCATGTACAAATCATCTGATATTTTTAGCGCATGGCTTAAATTTTGGGGTTTGGGAATTTGGGAAATCACTTGCAACTCATTGCTGATGATGTAAATCGAAGCTTGTGTGATAATCATCAATCTATCCTGCTCTAAGGGGAACAGTTCTACAATGAATTGATTGCTGGGGCCATCCTGATAAATTGGATTAAAACGTATTTGTTTGGTCTCACCTGTTTTAAGATCATATCTGTAGACACCACTATTATCAGTCCCCAACCATAACCAATTATGGGAACGGGCGATGGCTCCGATGTACTTGGATTGTAAAAATTCTCCTTTGGGTTGAAAAGGGTAGGGTTTTACAATATTGAATTCATGGTCGTATACGTTTAATCCCTGATTTGTACCGATGTATAGAACACCATCAGGATCCTCATAAATGCTTTCAATGTATCCATCGGTCAAGCCCGACTTCCCGTCGACACTTTTGTCAAATATTTGAAATTCCGTGCCATCGAATTTATTTAAGCCATTTGGAGTCCCTACCCAAAGAAAGCCAGAACTATCTTCGAATATTTGTGTTGCAGAACTTTGGGAAAGCCCTGTTTCCAGATGTTGAAAAGAAATCGTGTCCAGGACTGACTGGGCAGAAAGCAAAAAACTGCCAAGAATGGAAAAACAAAACAGGAATACTATGGACGTTAATCTATCCACAAGTTTCAATTCGGGGGAAAACACAAAAAACATATGGTAATTAAGCGGAAAACAGTGGAATCGAAAAAAAAATGTGGGCAAGACCCTAAAAGCTGTTGTAAAAGGGGTATTTAAATGGGGGGGGTAGATTAGACCATTTAGGTTTTAGTATATTCACAAACCATTGCCATAGTTCTACAACAGAAGAATAGATTCTAAATGAAATACAGATTAACAGTTTTGAATGCGCTTGGCATTGTAATTTTTCTTTTCGCAATAATTACCTATATCGTTGGGATAGAAGATGTCTGGAGTGATTTCATTTACCTATTGATGATTCCTGTAATTATCGGAATTTTTGTGCTCGACTACCTCATCCAATGTATTTTTTATTACATCAAAAAAAAGAATGGCAAAAATGCCAAGTAATCAAATCATGAAGTGGTCTATAGTGTTCTTCCGTCATATTTCTTTCACTTTAAAACATGACATAATCCCTTAATCCTTGGTAACAATTAAATTAATCTGAAATAAATAACGGGATACTGGATAATTAATCCGACCTTTGCACTTTAATTTTTAAATAACAGTAATGAGTAAAGGAACAGTAAAGTTCTTCAACGACACCAAAGGTTTTGGTTTCATCAACGAAGAAGGTGCAGACAAAGAGCACTTTGTACATGTTTCTGGATTAATCGACGAAATTCGCGAAGGTGACCAAGTTGAGTTTGATTTAGAGCAAGGAAAAAAAGGATTGAATGCAGTAAACGTAAAGGTCATCTAAATTCATAAAACCGATTTTTTTTTACGCCCATCTATGAAAGATGGGCTTTTTTGTTTCCAAGAATTCTTGGTTAATAAATAAATCCACTACCTTAATGGCATAAATCCATACATGGCAAAATCACAGCAAACTTATAGTAAACGAGAGAAAGAAAAGCAAAGACAAAAAAAGCGCGAAGAAAAACAAAAGAAAAAAGAAGCTCGCAGGGCAGAAGCCAAAGACAGCGATGAGGGCATACCCTTTGCCTATGTTGATAAGTTCGGTAATCTTACCGAAACTCCCCCGGAACCATCGGAAGAAGAGGAGATCGACGCTTCTGAAATTGTTTTGGGTATTCCGCAAAAAGAGGAAGAGGAGTTTGACCCTGTTCGTAAGGGTAAAGTTGCTTTTTTTGACCACTCCAAAGGTTTTGGTTTTATTATGGACACGGAAACCCAAGAAAAACACTTCGTACATGTTTCTGGCTTAATTGATGAAATCAATGAAAATGACACGGTGACGTTTGAACTGGAAAAAGGTCAAAAAGGAATGAATGCGGTTCGTGTTAGTTTGCAATCATAACATTTTTCGAAAATCGAAAGGGATTCTTCTGTCTTTTAGGTACACAATAACGTCGTTCAGATAAAAAGCGAGCGGATTAGCCAAGGAAATCCCTAATTTCCCATCTGTTTAGTATGGGATTAAAAAGCACTTTTAACTTTTCAAGGTATTTAGGGATTTTACTTTTAGTATTAGGAGTTGGAATATTTCAAACCAATGCTCAAAAAAAGAACGCTGATTTTCGTTACCATATTCGAAAAACAACGCAACCGATTATAATCGATGGGGTTGTGGATGAGCAAGCTTGGCAAGTGGCCGATGTGGCCAAAGACTTCTTTATGGTATTGCCCATGGATACCGGAAGGGCCAACGAACCTTCCGAGATTCGTATGACCTACGATGTCAAGAACATCTATCTAGCGGCTACTTTTTTTAACAGCGTTCATGGCCAATATTTTGTGGAATCGCTACGGCGTGATTTTTCCTTCGGAAAGAATGATAACTTTTTGCTGTTCATGGATCCTTTCAACAATCAGACCACTGGGTTTTCCTTTGGTTCCAATGCGTCCGGAGCACAATGGGATGGTACCATGTTCGACGGTGGCCGGGTGGATCTGAATTGGGACACCAAATGGATATCCAAAGTCAAACAAGACCCTGATAAATGGGTGGTGGAAATGGCCATCCCCTTTAAATCTATTCGCTACAAGGATGGAGTAACCGAATGGGGCATCAATTTTAGTAGGTTAGATCTAAAATCCAGCGAAAAATCCAGTTGGACCCCCATACCCCGACAATTCCCAACAGCTTCCTTGGCCTATACGGGTGTGTTGGTCTGGGATGAACCACCTCCAACGCCTAAAACCAATTTTTCGGTGATTCCCTATGTGTTGGGCGAAGTGATCCAGGATTTTGACGAGGGAGAAGTGTTTGAAAAAAGGGTAGGGGGCGACGTAAAGATCAGTTTAAGTTCTTCCTTGAATCTGGATTTGACCGTAAATCCCGATTTCTCACAGGTCGAAGTGGACCGTCAGGTCACCAATTTGGACCGATTTGAACTGTTTTTCCCTGAACGACGTCAATTTTTCCTTGAAAACGCAGATCTCTTTGCCAGTTTTGGCTATTCCACCATACGGCCTTTTTTCTCTAGGCGCATTGGTTTAGGTGTCCCCATACGGGCAGGGGCGAGGCTCAGTGGAAACCTGAACGAGAATTGGCGTTTGGGAGTGATGGACATGCAAACGGCCAGTGTTGACGAAACCGGACGTCCCAGCCAGAATTTTGCCGTGCTTTCATTGCAACGTAAGATGTTTAGCCGATCAAGCCTTGGATTGTTGTTGGTGAACAAAGAGTCGCTTAATTATCCGCAGGAAACTGATTCATTGCGAACGGTTTTTCCAAAGTTCAACAGGAATTTGGGCGTGGAATACAACCTGGCGTCCTCCAACAACCTTTGGACAGGTAAGGCTTTTGTATTAAAATCCTTCGCACCCGGCCGAGTAAATGGAAATGGGATTACGCAAGCTGCCAATTTGGAGTATAAGAGCCGCACCTGGAACTGGGGCGTGCAGCAGCAATCGGTAGGGGAAAACTATACGGCCGAAGTAGGTTTTGTGCCCCGTAAGGATTTTATCAACCTCAATGCTTTTGTGGGACATACCTTTTTTCCAAAGAATGAGGAGGGGAAAGTGGTGAGTCATGGTCCAAAAATCAACAGCAGCTATTTTCTAAACCAGAAATGGGAGCGAACGGATGACTTTACCGAATTGGAATATTTGTTGAGTTTCCGAAACCGCAGCAGTTTTGAGGTAGGCTATGTGGATGAGTATGTGGAACTGTTGGAACCTTTTGACCCGACACGTTCGGGCAAGGATTCCCTGGCAACGGGCACCAAACATCGTTGGAGTGGTGTGCGAATGGATTATGCATCCAAGCCCCAGAGTATGTTCACCTATACCGCAGGCGGATATTATGGAGGCTATTATCAGGATGGAAAGCGTATCAACCTAAACGGGAATTTGGGCTATCGGTTTCAGCCCTATGTAAGCTTAAATGCGAATCTTAGTTATAACCACATCAGTCTGCCTGCGCCCTGGAACGATACGGAGTTTTGGCTGATCGGTTCCGAGGTGGATATAACCTTTACCAACACTCTATTCTTCGCCACCTTGTTCCAATATAATGAGCAATCCCGGAATTTTAACTTGAATTCACGCTTTCAGTGGCGGTATAAACCGGCATCAGACCTATTCTTGGTGTATACGAATACCCAGCTGTTAGATCCCAATGTGGGCAAAAGTTGGTCCCTTACCCTAAAGTTTACGCATTGGTTTAATTGGTGAGAAGGTACATTTTACTTGTATTCAAAAATGCACTAAATTATAGCTGGCTAAAACCTATCACCGATATTCATTGTCATGCAATGTTTTGAATAGGAATTAAGCTGAATGCATAACCAAAAAACCACTCAATGAAAAATTATGTGTATTTGCTGGTAGTCATGATATGTATCGCTTCCTGTAAGGAAAAGTCAAACAATGATCATGAGAAAAAAGAAACTATAAACCTCGATGAGAGATCCATACAAAAAATAGACGTTCATACCCACTATCACTACGATCGTGATTACCTACAAGACTTTTTCGAGGAATGGAACATGCAAGGGATATTGGTCGATGTGGCTATTGAGGACTCAACTGGGGTTCGGAGAAGTTGGAATGATTATGTTGAATTGTCCAAAGCCAGGCCGGATGTTTTTTGGTTATGCTCTTCGCTCATCGGTGTCGGAATAAATGATCCTGATTTTGTAAACAAGGAGATTGAGCGTCTTACCGGGGAAATTGAACAGGGCGCAAAAATGGTCAAGGTTTGGAAGAACTTCGGTATGGTAACCAAAGATGCCAGTGGAGCTTTCATACAGATAGATGATGAGCGGTTACAACCCATCTGGGATTTTCTTAAGGAAAAGGGGATACCCGTCATGGCCCATATTGGCGAACCAGTCCAAGCATGGCGACCCTTGGATGACCCCAACAATCCCCACTATGGTTATTATACCCAAAATCCACAATACCACGCCTTTAAACATTCAGAAATTCCCAGTTACGAGACCATTATTGCGGCGAGGGATAATTGGATCTCAAAAAATCCCGACCTAAAGATATTGTGTGCCCATATGGGCAGTATGTCGCATGATGTTGACATGATTGCGGAACGTCTTGATAAATTTGGAAATATTTACGTCGAACCAGCAGCTAGATTTGGCGATTTAGCGGGTCAGGATTCAAAAAAAGTTCGGGCCTTCTTCGAAAAATATCAAGACAGGATCATGTTCGGAACGGACTATGGCAACAACAGCTCCCAAGATTTATTGAGTTCTGATGCACTTCAAAAAGAGCGTAACGAACTGCATGAAGCCTACCGCCAGAAATGGAGGTATTTAAGCAGTACGGATTCATTGGAAATACGAAACCAAAAAACGATGGGCCTAGGTCTTTCAAAAGCTGTTCTGCAAAAAGTCTATCATCAAAATATAGCTGATTTACTTAAAGTCCAATAACCATTCCTTCTGTAGATATCTGTGTTTTTGCGATTTCCTATTTTGATTTGACAAATACTGGTGCGTACTGTTCGACATCATCATTGGTGAGTTGGATGACTTTGCCATCGGTCATCCGCTTATATAGCTCGTATCCTGAATGGTTGTTCATAGAGGCCTCAAAGATGAGTTCGCCGTTATTGTTCCAATGGTGGAACACTTGGTTATTTTCTTTGGGTGTAACCGATTCCATCCCAGTCCCATCTGGACTGATAAGATAGATATCATAATTGTTGTCCCGTTTTGAAGCAAAGGAAATTTTTCCGTCACCCCGCCATCTCGGTGCCCCTGCCAAATAACCTGTCCACTGCTTGCCAGCTCCTTCGTCAGGATGTGAGGTTATTTTTTTGATCACTTTGGATTTCAAATCCATTACATAAAGCGCATCGGTAAAACCAAGTTCCCGGGGAGAGTTTTTAGCGCTTCCGCGGAAAACGATACGCGTTCCATCTGGCGAAAAAGAGGGGTCGTTCGCATAGGCCATATCAACATTGATCCTTTCAAGAATTTCACCCTCCAAGTCTATGATATAAAATGTAGCATCTTTGGCTTCAGCTGGTTTAACAATAAATTGTTGGCCATTGTTTCGGCTATTGAACCAACTGTCGGCTACTCTGAAATCCGTTATTTTTCTGAGGTTGTTTCCTTCAGCATCCATTTCATAGAGGTATAGACATCTAAAACACTCGTTACGATCTGAAAGAAAGTAGATCTTGTCATCAAAACTTGCATAGACCCAATCTACTGACTTAGAATTGGTAATATTCTTGGGATTTTTCCCATCAGTATCCATCACATAGATTTCATAATCCTGTGTAGCCGCATCTTCCAATACATTGTAAACTATTTTCTTTTGTGCTTGGCAACTCAATGTTGTTAAAGCTAGACCTATTGTAAAAAGTAATTTTTTCATAATTGCAGAGTTATCTCCAGATTCCCAAAACGAATCCTATGAGGGTGAAGTAAAAAATGATGTAACCGCCGTTGATGAGGATATATTTCCACGATTTCCTTTCGAACAGCGCTATGGCGGTAAATATCATTGCGCAAAATCCGAAGCCGGTAAGGAAGCCTGCTGACATTCCCCAAATCCAATCAGTGCTGGCATCTCCTAAGAAGAACGCCATGTTGTAGCTAATGATCAAGGCCAGAAAGAAACTGATTGCGTACAGTTTACCCATATTGACATTTTCAAAGTCGGCATCCGTAAGTCCATTTTCCTTTTTCCAAGCTTTGTAAAATAGTGCAGGACTATACCATATGGCTCCTATTACCAAGTTTAATATAGCGCAGACAACTACCGCGATGTGATTGATGTACATGGTTTCCATAAATCTTTATTTGATGATTAATACACCGCAAAGAAATAGGAAGCGCTTTTCTAAAAATTGTAAAAAATTTACCTTCAGATATTCTCCAGAAAAATCAAGATGTCATTTAACAGGTAAAAAATTGGGGTAATCCTCAATATCGCTAAGGTATTTTTTCGGGTTGATACCAGAAAAAGATTGAAAATCCTTGATAAAATGTGCTTGATCAAAATAGCCGCAATCCGCAGCAACAACAGTCCAAGAAATCTTTTCTTTGTTCTCTACAGCGGTTAGTATTTGGTTGAATCGAACAATTCGATGGAACTGCTTGGGTGTTAGGCCTACGTACTTTTTAAACAATTGGATAAACTGTTTTTGGGAATATCCCAATTTTTCAGAAAGCTCCCCTAGGTTGATCTGTGTTGGAGACTCTTCTATAGCCTCAATGGAATATCGGATGACTTCTAGATAGAAATCGTCCTCCCTTAATTGTCCGTCTAACCAGTTTTCAATGGCCAAGAATTTTTTTTGTGGTTTAGATGGTAATTTTAATTCTTGCAATAATTTAAGAATGTCAGTTCCGAAAACCTGTTCGGCAGGTATAACCTGATTTGTAAATTTTGAGACATTCCTGTTTGTTAAAGGAAAACCAGCGCCTGGTTTTAGGACAAGCACCATCATTTCCTCATGATGACTGCTAATAGTGATATAATCTTTCAATACACCTGAAAACCAAACATCCTTGTATTCTTGTACTTTCTTACCTGTATTGTTATCATAAATAAACTTGGGATTATCACTAAGTTCAAAGATCATATTTATAGTGCCGTCCGGTAAGTATTTATCCTTTTCGTGCTTCGGATAATAGTCCTTATGATATAGCAAATCCGCTACATATTTTTCTAATCGAGGCGGTATTTGGTGTTGGCTGAAAATCACGTTTTTACGGTAAGTCCAAATTATTAAACTAATATAAGTATGTTTTCACCGCAATCATTTAGAAAACCTCCAAAATAGAGGTAGGGATGTGATAGTTTTGAATGGTAACCTGCACTATTAAAGTTATCTAATTCTAAAACGTTGCCATTTACCATAGGTCAAACTGCGCCATAACCATTCCATTGGACCGAACTTGAATTTGGATAGCCACCATTTACTGATTGCGATTTGAAGGCCAAATATGAGAATGGTGGCAACTAGGCAATAAAATGTACCAATTTTACCCAATTGATTTAGCCCGACCCCATAAAAAACAACAATAATACATACACTCTGCATTAAGTAATTGGTTAACGCCATTCGTCCCAATGGGGCCAAATAGGCCAATTGTTTGCTAAATCCGGTTTTAAAATATAACAACACCAATGCCGACAGATAGGACATGGATAAGGCTAGTACTCCAAATTCCAAAAGAAGTGCTGAAATGGATAAAGGGGATTCATTACTTGGGAGCCATCTATCAAAAACAAAGGAAGAAATAGACCAGGCCAGACATCCAATCAATCCCAAAACTCCACCATACACAAACAGTTTTTTAAATTTCCCTAACTGTTCTTGGGCCCGTTGTAACATCAGGTTTCGACCCATATAAAACCCTAACAAAAACTTCCAAAAAACATTTAGGTACCAATAGAAAATACCATCACCACCAATACGCAAATTGGTATACTCTGCCATGTTCCATTCGGTATTCAATCGCATTACGTCAATCCAATTTGTACTGGATAAGCTCTCAAACCGCATGCTTTTAATCGCTTCATAATCTACAGTATTCGCTACGGGGTCCACATAAGACTGAATTAACCAGTCAATAAACGGTAACAATCCTGTCAAAATACCTATTCCTAATATCCATTTAATCAAAGTTGCATTGCTGGCATTTCGAAATAGCATCAAAACAAACCCCAATGCAGCATAAATATGTAGTATATCACCAAACCATACCAGTGTGGCGTGCACTATTCCAATGACAAAGAGTATAAACATGCGTCTTCTAAAAATGGGGACTATATTCAGCTGTTTTTCTTCGGATTTGTTAAGCTGCATGGCAAAACCCAATCCAAACAAAATTGAAAACAAGGTGTAGAATTTGAATTCAATAAACGTCAAAATGAACCCATCCAACCAAACATTGATTTCGGTCAAGGAAATAGCTTCCAATTGGGCGTTTGTCAATGCGAAATCCTGACTCGTCCATCGAATATTTGCCAAAAGCACACCAAACAGAGCAAATCCCCTGATAATATCGATGATTTCAAAACGCTTGGTTGGATTGACGGGATGTATATCCTTAGAGTTGGTTGGCATCTAAATGGTTATTATAAAGGTGGCAAGCACCAGTATATAAATTTAACAAAATTGATTTTTGTTCAATGGACCATAGAATTTCCATTGGTAAAACCGCAAAATGTACCATTATGCTTTCGTGAATTCAAATACAGGTCTAAAAGAAGCAAAGCCAAACGTCCAGACCCAATACTTTATTCCACCAAACATCGTTATATTTATATAACGTTGATGTACAAAGTGTTATGGCCCCAATCACCTCCAATCCGTTTTCTGAAATTACATTCAAATTCAAATATACCTGCAGAGGGTTAAAAACAGCGCAATTGGTGCTGTTCTCCTGCATGTTCATCCTGTTTGGCTGCAACAATTCGCAGGATCCCGAATCACCCGAAGAAGGCATGGGTACGGACGATGGAATTATTGATCCAACAGATGTAGCCCTCACGTATCGAAATCAGTGTGGCGGCTGCCATGGACAAGATCTGGCCTCGTTTGTGGAACGCGATTGGTCGTATGGCAGTACCGTGGAAGATGTTATTCAATCCATAACTGATGGATATTCTGGCAACGGGATGCCAGCCTACGGTTCAACTTTAAGCGCACAACAGATTGAGGATCTTACCAACTACATTCTTACCGAGATCGATGGAAAGACCAAAGCGATGTTGGAGGAGGACAACCCTGATTTGTCCGGTTTGATCTCATCCGATGATCTGACCTTCAGATTGGAGACCATGACCGACGACATTCCCGGTATTCCCTGGGGGATAGAACAATTACCCAATGGTGAAATTTTGGTTACCGAGCGTGGGGGAGGACTGTATTTGGTAAGTACGGATAAGCAATTAACGGAAATCAATGGTGTTCCGGGTGTTGTATCGCAAGGACAGGGAGGATTATTGGATGTTGTCATACATCCAGATTTTGAAAGCAACGCATATGTTTATCTGTCCTATTCCCGTGCCAATCCTGATAATGGGTCCCAGCGAACCACAGCAGTTGCGAGAGGTAGATTGCAGGGAAACAGCTTGGTGGACGTTGAGAATATATTTACGGCACTTCCGTATCTCAACAGCAGTCACCATTATGGTTCACGATTGGTATTTGATAACAGCGGCTACCTATATGTTTCGGTAGGGGATCGTGGATATCGTGATGTTTACCCGCAGGAATTGGACAATGCCATCGGAAAAATACACCGTATCCATGACGACGGTCAAATTCCCACTGACAATCCCTTTTATAATACAGCAGGAGCGTTCAATTCCATTTTTACCTACGGAACACGAAATCCCCAAGGCATGACCTTGCATCCAGAGACGGGAGCGGTTTGGGAAGGCGAGCATGGACCCCAGGGTGGTGACGAGATCAATCTTTTGGAAGCGGGGAATAACAATGGTTGGCCCGTGATTTCATACGGTATCAATTATGATGGCACCACATTTACCGACCTTACCGAAATGGCTGGCATGGAACAACCTGTACATTACTGGACACCGTCCATTGCACCCTGTGGGATGACATTTGTATCCAGTGAGTTTTATGGCAATTGGAGAAATGACCTCTTTGTCGCTTCCCTTAAGTTCGAATACCTCCATCGTTTAAAGATGAATGGCAACTCGGTTGTTGGCCATGAAACCCTTTTGGATGGCATAGGTAGGGTACGTGACGCGGAAATGGGCACAGATGGATATCTTTATATTGCGGTAGAAGGCCCCGGCAGACTTATTCGCCTTGTACCTGAGCAATAGAACTCCACTTTATTTTAGGATTATGAAATGACTGGGCCAACTGCCTTAAGTGATTAAAAAGTACCGCACCAGAAATGGATTTATGAAATTTGGGCGGGAATATGCTATCTTCAAGAAATAATCACTTTAGGCTTGTTTAAAATGAAGGGTACCACACAGACAAGAAGAAGATTTTTATCTGCTGTCTCCATTTTGGCGGCTGGCACCATGGTTGAAGCATCCGAACTGAGCTTCTCATTTTTGGGAAGAAAGCTCAAAGTAGTTCTGGTCGGAACCGGCGTTAGGGGCACCAGTTTTTGGGGCAAAAGATTGGTGGATGTTTATTCGGATACCTTGGAATTTGTTGGACTGTGCGACAACAACCCAGGAAGACTATCCTATGCCAAAAAATATATGGGAGTCCAATGCGGTACATATACCGATTTCGATAAAATGATTGTTGAAAACGAACCCGACCTTGTAATCGTTACCACAACGGATGCCACGCATCATGAATATATCATCCGTAGCCTTGAATTAGGTTGTGATGTATTGACGGAAAAACCGATGACCACGGATGAGGACAAATGTCAAGAAATTATTGATGCGGAAAGAAAGTATAAGAATAAGGTGATCGTAGGCTTTAACTACCGTTGGAGCCCTTATAGCACCAAAGTAAAGGAATTGCTGTCGGAAGGGGCTATCGGGAAAATTACATCAGTGGATTTCCATTGGTATTTGAATACCCACCACGGGGCTTCCTATTATAGAAGGTGGCACGGACTTCGTCAGGTTGGTGGCACACTCTGGGTTCATAAGTCGACCCATCATTTCGATCTTTTGAACTGGTGGATTGATTCCGATCCTGTTGAGATTTTTGCCTATGGCGATTTGGAACATTATGGCAGCGCCAACAATTTTAGGGGCAAAAATTGCAGGAATTGTGAACATACGAATACCTGTGATTATTACTGGGATATTACCAAGAGCAAAAGGGACATGGAACTCTATGTGAACAATGAAACACACGACGGATACATACGGGACAATTGTGTTTTCAGGCATGAAATCAATATTTACGATAAAATGTCCGCTCAAATCAAGTACGCCAACAACACCGTGGTAAACTATTCCCTGACCACCTATTCACCTTTTGAGGGATGGAGAGTGGCTTTCAATGGAACCGATGGGAGAATCGAGGCTTGGCTTGATATTCCATATCACTCCAACCAGCAGCTAAGTCAAGAAGAGCTACATGCCCTTGAAATGAGCCAAGGGGAAGCTGGCACCAAGGTAGAGCAATACAAACCGGTGATTCTGCATAATTTATGGGAACAACACAAAACCATTCAAGTTCCCTATGAGCGGGGAGGACACGGCGGTGGCGATAAGCGGTTACATCACAAAATATTTGAAACCCCAGACGCAAAGGACCCTTTTGATAGGGCAGCAGGGGTAAGGGATGGTGCAATGTCCATTTTGATTGGAGTGGCAGCTCGCAAGAGTATTGAGAGCGGTCGCCCGATAAAGGTATCCGAACTTACAGATCTTAAACCAAGAGCAAAGAGACTGCTATAGGTTCAAGTTTACCAAACCGCAAGCGAATCCTTCGAAGCTCGAGTAGCGAAGAAGGAGAGAGTGGGGGAGGTGAAAGTGTATGAAATGGCCTATTGATTAAGTTTTTCCTTAGCTTCTTTAATCCGTTCTTTTATTTCATAGGTGTTTTCATCCAATTCCAGAGCTAGATTGAATTTTTCCAACGCCTTTGAATAATCGCCCAGATCAAAATAGTAAACCCCTAGATTCATATGAGCGTAGGAATTGTCTTTGTCTAAACTCATGGATTTATCAATATCTTGAAGACCTTCTTCGGTTCTTCCTAATTTTATTTTTGCCAAGCCTCGATTGTTATAGGGATAAGCATGTTCCGGTTCCAGCTCAATTGCCTTGTCAAAATCACTGATTGCTTTCTCATATTCTCCCACCAAATTATAGGTATAACCTCTGTTGTTATAAGCTAAAGGGTTATCAGGATTGAGTTCTAGTGACTTTGCATAGTCCTTCAAACCTTCAGAAAAATCCTTTAAATATGATTTTAGCAGCCCTGAATTGTTATAATCGTTTGTATCAAAATTTGCTCTACCATCCTTTTTCTCAAATTCTTCATTTACCAACTTGGCTTTTTGATAGTCATGTGCATTCAAATAAGCGGAAATTGTCAAACGATATATGTAATCCAGTTTATGGTTCGAAGCAATAAGTTCGTTGAATAGTGCTCCCGCTTTTAAGAACTTCTTGTCGTTGTATAGGTTGATAGCTTCTTCATATTCTGATGGGAGCTTCTTGTACTTTAATAAATTTAGAATAGATTGGCCGTCATTATAGGTAATGGTTCCATCATGCAACTTTATAGGCGCTTTTTTTGGAATGATGTTGGTAAAGAAGTCAAAATATGTTGATATACCGAAAAAGAACAGCAAAACCACAAAGTCATCATTCAAATTGGCAAAAAACACATAATAGGTTACAACTGCTGCCAATGCCAAGGACATAATTGGCCCCATAAGGGTCACAAAAATCTGATTGTTTATAGACACTCTCTCATCATGCATCTTGCAAAGGCCTATTTTCCAATGAAAGGGGTTCTTTCTAAAAAATATTTCGAGCCTTCCAATATTGACTTTGATGCTATCCTTTGGATCTCCATAAGAACCCAAATACAAAGTAACCTTACCTTTTGTCAACAACAAAGCAGGAATCCCGTGTCCTAACTCATGTATAAGGGTAGAAATTGGTCTAAGAAAAACAACGAAAGCTAGGAGTAGAAAAAGGTAGGTATAAAACAATTGTGCCTGACTAAACTGGTTATAATTCAAATCTAAGAAAACTTATACTTTGACTATTTCACAATCTTACTGGAACCTTCCAGTTTTTCCAAGACAACAATCTTATACATAGCACTGATGGGAACTTTATTGTTTTCAATTAACAAATAGGTCCGGGTTGCCTTTGTAACTCTGTCCAAATTGGCGATGTACGATTTATGGGTACGATGAAAATTATCAGATAATAAGGTAGTGATATTGATGAGTGTTTCGGTGATCAGGTACATTCTTGAATCCGTAAAAATCTTTAGATAGTTTCCAAAACTCTGGATGTACTGTATGGACTTAAATGGGATATTTACCAGAACACCATCGTGTTTTATTTGAAGTTCTTCATTGGAGCTATCTTTTTTGGATTCCTCTAGTTTAGACGGCTCCACCTTATTTATGGCCTTTAAAAAACGCTCGATCTTTATGGGTTTTAATAAATAATCCACAACCCCATAATTATAACTTTCCAAAGCATATTCAGAATAGGCGGTGGTTAAAATAACTTTAGGCGGTTTTATCATAGATCGCAAGATTTCCATGCCGTTAAGTTCTGGCATTTCTATATCAAGAAAGATAAGGTCGACTTTATTTTGCTGTACGAAATTGATAAACTCAAGTGGATTGCCCGTGCTCAATACCAACTGGAAGTTATTGATTTTGGAACAGTACTCTTCCAACACTTTACGTGCCAGTATTTCGTCGTCTATGATACCAATTTGAATCATTCGTGGTGTACTACTGGGCCTGTTTTAAATCAATGGATAAATTTACATAATATGCTTTTGCTGTATCCTTAATTTCCAATGTATGGGAATTGGGATATAAGAGGTTTAAACGTCTCCTGACATTTTCAAGACCCAAGCCTTTTCTGTCCAATGCAGTATAGTTGCTGGGTTTGGAATTGGCAATCTGAAAATGAAAGACCGCATTTTTAATGGCGGCAACAACGGTAATTTCGCTCTGTTCATTCGTGCTCTGGGCACCATGTTTAACAGCGTTTTCCACAAATGGAATGAGCAACATTGGAGGGATCTTCAATCCCAATACATCACCATCTATTGAAAATTCGATGACACAACGTTTACTCAACCTTTTTTCTTCAAGCAGCAAATAGTTTTCTATAAACTCAAGTTCTTCCTTTAGTAAAACCGTATCTTTTTTAGAACTCTCCAATTGGTACCTCACCAAATCTGAAAGCTGCATGACAACATCAGGAGTTTCGGAAGATCGTTGTCTTGACAATGCATAAATACTGTTCAAAGCATTAAATAAAAAATGCGGATTCACCTGCTCCTTCAAATAGTTGAGCTCCATGTCCTTTTGCAATTTTTCTTTTTCTTCCTTTTGTCTTTGCATGAGTACACTTCTCCTTAAAAAGAAAGCGGCCATACCAGTACCTGTAGTATAAATAAGAAAAGAAGACATTTTAGTAATACCGATCCAATTAAATTTCGGATATATTTTTATGCTGGCTCCAAGAAATATGGCTCCAATAAGTAATAATCCGTATAAAATATATTTTTTCTTATCAAAAAGATATGGGATAAGAACAAAATGATTTATCCATATTACTATCATGATACTGATCGTAAAACTAAGCCCCCATAAATAAAAGGAATAAAGCGTGTCATATTTATCTATGAGCATCCATCCGCCTAATAGCTCAAGGATAAGCACCAATACAAAGGCACCTACATTGATAAGCAGGGTATTGCGTAAAGATTTTTTCATCATAATCATCCCTTCGATGGTATCAAAAACGAAATAAAGATACTGTCTTGAGATTCAAGGTCTCATAATTTCTGTATAAATGCAGCATATCTATGATGAAATGATTTTGTCATTTAATTGATCTGTTGATACAATTCTAAAAATCCGACACCAACTAAGACATAATTTTAGAAGCCATTTAGCTGGATGCTAAAGGTCAATATCTATCATCAACAAAAAGAATTTCAAAATGAAGGTCATCAAATTAGTAGTACTAACACTAACAATTAGTATAAATACTGCCTTTGCCCAGGAGAATGGCGCAAAAGGAACCGTATCCACCAAAAGCGCTTCCTTGGTATTGCCACAGATTCAGGTTGTCCCGATAAAAGATACCAACACAGCAAGGAACTACGAACTTTATATAGAGTTGCCAGAGGATTATACCGAGAACCCTACTAAAACCTATCCTGTCCTTTATTATACCGATGCTATGTGGCATCTCGAAATGCTATCCGGGGCCGCGGAGTTTATGCTGGAAGACGCTATTCTAGTGGGGATTTCATGGCAGAAGGACGTAGCAGAAGATTTAAGGGAACAATATGGGGCGCACGCCAGCCGATTTACGGATTATTCATTTTGGAAAAAGTCAAACCCCAATCACCCCAAACTAAAATTTGGGGAAGCCGAAAATCATTTGGCATTTATTCGAAACAATGTGATTACCTATGTGGATAAAAACTATCGAACCAATCCCAACAGTCGTAGCTACTTCGGTTACTCCCTAAGCGGTGCATTCGGTGCTTACATACTACTTGCGCAGCCTGATACTTTTGATAATTATATTCTTGGCAGTCCATTGAGCAATAACATAATGCCCTATCTATCGGAGATCAATGACAAACTTGTAGCTGCCGAGTCGGATAAGAGCAAGACATTGCATGCCAATGTATTTATGGCTTACGGCACCTTGGAGGAAGGAAGGGACGAAACTACGGAGGCTTTTAAGGATTTACTGAGGGCTAGAACAAAATTAAGGGCATCTGTACAGAGCAAAACCATTGAAGGTGATCACGGAACGGCTTTCCCAAGGATCGCTGTAGAAAGTGTCGCCTGGTTGGCATCCTCGATGTCCCACGTTGCAGTTGAGGACTATCAGGCATCATTCCGCGAAATCCCACTTCTTAATAATGCCTTTGTGAGCACAGCGCCTGAGGATCGGGAAGATGGGATATCCGTTGGTGAATTATCCATGGACAGCAATAAAAAGAACGCAATCCTAAAGGTTGCCCAAGAAATTTTTGATGGCAACTACGGGAACTATGATGCCCTGCTCATTTCGCACAAAAACAAGCTTGTTTTTGAGTCCTATTATAAAAAAGGGCGTATCAATTTGCCACACGGACAAGCATCTGCGGTTAAAGGGTATACCAGTTTGATATTGGGAAGAGCTATGCAGTTGGGGTATCTGACCATGGAAGACCTGGACAGACCTTTGACGGATTTCTTGAAAGACTTAGACCCTAAAAAATTCACGAAGGGAACTGAGAAAATTACCCTTCATAAGGCATTGACCATGCAAGGGGGATTGACGATCGACCGTGAACAATGGAAAGCAGTTGAAAATGATTCTGTTACACTAAAAGGGCAGGGGTTGGTGCAGACACTTCTTGAGCGTAGTGCGCCCATTACCAAGGAGACGCAGACCTATTTGTATGGTAATTTTAATCCCATGATGGTCATGACGGTTATTGATGCTGTGGTGCCTGGAACTGCTGAGGATTTTATACAGGAAGAATTTCTCGGCAAACTGGGCATTACCAATTATGAATGGTCCAAACATGCCAGTGGTTTGCCACAGGCGGGATGGCAGGCCAGGATTGTGCCCCGTGACATGCTCAAATTTGGGCATTTAGTGGAAAACAAGGGTAAATTGAATGGGAAACAGTTCATTTCTGCAGCATATTTGGAAAAAGCGACCAGCGGTATTGTAAAACCAGCCATAGATTGGATGCCCAAGAATTATCGTTATGGCTATTTTTGGTACCACACCCCTGTACAGGTTGGTAATAAAAGCTATGATATGACCTTGGCCTGGGGAGGCGGTGGACAGCGCGTTATTGTCGTGGAGGAACTTGATTTGACCATGGTCATCTCAGGTTATGATCGGGATGATGACAAAATTATGAAACCCATTTTTGAAACCGTGGTGCCTGCATTTGGTAAAGAATAGTTCGGGTTTCCAAGTAAAATAGCATGGCAAGATGTTAACGACCCTAGGCATTACCCGGGGTCGTTTTTTTGCTATTACTGCGTTCCCATACTTTTTGAAAAGTTGCCAAAAGTGCATATGGCTTTCTTCCGTTTCGTATACTTTATAACTCTTCAAGAATGGATGTTCCGCTTGACCTATCTCCGGAAGTCCATTGCCAACGTTCAAAAAGCCTGATTTTTCCGTTTTCGGTCAATTTAGGTGTTGAATGACAGATTCCAGTCATTAATTCACCTTTTATGTTGACTTGATGATAACGCATATCGATAGATCCGTTTTTGTCCACTAATCCGATCAAATGGCCTTTTGCTATGTTTCCACCTTTATATTCAGATGTTACAATATTTCCGCTATGCTCATAAGTAAATAGGGTTTCTTCGGTCGCATCAGCATTTGCTGAGCTCTCGACTACTTTAAACTGTTTGTTGTGATAGTTCATTTATTTTGCTGATAAAAATCCAATACGTGTTTAGGAATTTCCATTTGCTGGGGCAAACCCTTGTCAGCAATCGGGTATTCCGCTATTTGCTTTAAAGGTACTAACCCGGCCCAAACATCTAAATCGTAATCTTCTGGTTCGTCCGCAACACCGACATCCCTTATTTTTGCCGATGCTGTCTCAATAGTCATTTCTACAACCAATGTTCTGTCCAATTCTTCTTGGTCCATTGGTCTAATGCCATCCCAACGTCCTTTCATCATTTGTTCCATAACACAGAACAGCGCAGCTTCTTTTTCCTTGGTATTGTCAATTCTACGTATTGAACCAAATAGGGTTGCAGAACGATAATTTACAGAATGATGCAAACCAGATCGTGCTAGAACCAAAGCATCTAAATGCATAACCGTCATGCTCAATTTTTTGGCCTCCACCAATGCCAGCAACATTCTGTTGGCTTGGGAACCGTGTAAATAAATTTTGTTGTCTTTTCTTCCATACCCCATGGGTAGTGAAATAGCCTTGCCTTCGTAAACGTAGCTTACATAGCCTATAAAACCAGCATCTAAAATGGCGTTGATATTTTTAACATCATAAGTTGCCCTGTTATGACCGCGTTTTACCCTGTTTAATTTAGATTTTGGATATTCCTTCATGTTTATAGCTCCTTTGATAAAACGGCATTTTCATAACCTTTGCCATTGACTAGATAATTTAATTCTCCAACGTTTTTAAATTCATTTCTTTGATAGAATCTAATGGCCCGGTTGTTTTTTATGTACACCGAAAGCCACATCGTATCCAATCGCAGGGCCCTGGCTTTCTCCTCAATGAAATTTAGAAAGGGTTGTCCAATTTTTAGGGGTATGAAGTCATTTAAAATATAGATTCTTTCCAATCGACAATTGTTTTGTGAGACCACATCTTTGTGAAATGCATTTACTACTAATTTTGCATAACCAACGGGTAGGTCATCAACATAAATGATATAGTAAAGATGCTTGGGATTGTTGATTTCCTGCTTCGTTTTAGTGACCGAAAAAGCTTCATTGAGATATACGGTTAAGTCGTTTTTATCTTCTATAAAATGACCGTGTGATTCAGCGTATGTTACTCTTCCCAACAGAGCTAATATGTCAAGATCCGCTTCGTTAGCTGTTTTTATGTTCATCATTGCTATTTTGTATTTGTAATCTTCTTAGGTGAATGCCGTGTAGAAACACTGCAATGGTGCACCCCACTATTATTGGTGCGGCACTGATCAATAAACCATAAATTATGTAGCCTATGTTTGCTATCAGTGAAATCAATCGCAGCTTATATTCACCTTTGGTGGACATTGAATATAGATTAACTACCAATGCTGCGTAACCAATGATATCAATTAAAATTGGGCTCATCTTTTTTCTGGTGGAATGCTTTTATACCGTGCTATGTTCATTCTGGCTTTTTTTAGATCCTTTGGTTTAAATATGGGTTTGATTGAAGCAGGATATTTCTCAATTGCCTTTTGTGGCCTTATGGGGCGTGGAACAAAATTTCCTGCACAACTTGGACATACATTTTCAAATATTTCTATAGCACAGGTGCTACAATAGGTGCATTCAAAGGAGCAAATCATGGCCTCTGTTGACGTATTTGGCAAATCTTTGTTGCAGTGCTCGCAATTGGGTCTTATTTCTAACATATTGTAAATATTTGGTAATGGTCTTGATCCATATGTATGGTCTTGTTTTGGTGTCTTTATGATAGTATAGCTCGAAAGTAATATATTTGTGGACTGTTATAATCGTCCAGAATAGACATAACTAATAGTCCAGATGTTTCCATTTAAAACAAGTATTCAATTTGATAGAAAAAGCAATCAGGCACTGTATCTTCAATTATCCAATCAAATAATTCAATTGATTAAAAATCAAAAGTTGGCACCCAACACCAAACTTCCTGGAAGTAGAACATTGGCGGAGCAGCTAAATGTGCATAGGAAAACAATAGTGGCTTGTTATGAAGAGTTATTGCTTCAGGGTTGGATTGAGAGTATTCCTAAAAAAGGCACTTATGTACTTCGAAATTTACCCGTGTTAAATCAGCAAAAATTAAATGATGCTGCAGTTGTTGGCTTAAACAAGAATGCTAATTTTTCTTTTTATAAGAGTAGTGTCTTACCAAAAGTGTTCATCGAAAAGCGGGATGGCTTTATGTATCTGAACGATGGCATTTCAGATGCAAGATTAACTCCTATTGATGAAATCGCAAGGACGTACAGAAGCGTTTCTTCCAAAAAAAAGATATATGAACATTTGTCCTACGGCTCCACATATGGCAATGAGACCCTACGAAAGGTGTTGGTTGAATATTTGAATTCAACCCGAGGTCTGAATATTACCAAGGAAAATGTGTTGATTACCCGTGGCAGTCAAATGGGAATTTGGTTGTCGGCGAAACTATTGCTTCAAAAAGAGGATGTTATTGTAGTTGGCAATACCAATTATGAGTCTGCTGATTTTACTTTTTTAAACCAACAAGCAAAATTGGAACGCGTAGCGGTAGATAAAGATGGACTTGTGACCGACGACATTGAAAAGCTATGTAAGCGACACCAAATTAAAGCGGTATATGTGACCTCCCATCATCACCATCCAACCACGGTAACGCTTTCAGCACAAAGAAGAATTCACCTTTTAAACCTTGCACAGCACTATAATTTTGCGATTATTGAAGATGATTACGATTATGATTTTAACTACAATCATGCTCCAATTCTTCCATTGGCAAGTCATGACACGAACGGAAACGTAATTTACATTGGTTCTGTTTGTAAAACGGTCGCTCCAGTGTTTAGAATTGGGTATTTAATCGCGTCAAAAGAGTTTGTGGACGAAGCCTCAAAATTACGGGGTTATATGGATAGGCAGGGTGATGCACTTTTAGAATTGACCTTCGCGAGCTTTATAAAGTCTGGTGATTTGGATAGGCACATTCGTAAAGTGATGAAAATTTATAAGCAACGACGTGATTTGTTTTGTAAACTTTTAAAGGATGAATTAGGTGATTTTTTTCAGTTTGAAACACCAAAAGGTGGTATGGCAGTTTGGACAAAGTTGCATCCGGATTATTCTTGGGAAACAATTTCCGAAGCGGCAAGAAAACATGGGTTGGAAATTGGAGAATGGTGGCGGTATGATGCAGCCAAATTAGGGCACAATGCAATTAGAATTGGTTTTGCTTCCTATAACGATGAAGAAATTTATGAATTAATCCATCGATTAAAGCAAACAATGCATAGTATCCCTTAAGAAAGGTGATGAATCTCTTTAGAGTACACGAGTATCTATTTGTTAATAAAAACTGCCCAAAACACACTAAAACTGTAGAAAAACCCCAGAATTTCTAAGGTTTTTCCGCAATGGATTGTTGTATACGTTTTATATATTGTGGGTGCTTCAAGTTATTGATTTCCTACTACTTACTTCCCCCATCTGAATACCTATTATAGGTTATTTCTTTATGCTATTCAATTGAGCAGCTCGGCACAGTTTATTTATTAATTCAAAACACACAAAATGCTACAAGTACTTATAGTAAGAGATATGTTTTTTGGCAAAGAAGCAAGTTTGGGGGTTTGTCTTGTTCTTAACGAAGCAAACAAATTGTTCAAAGGAGAATCTTTGGAAAGAGGTTGGGTGAACAATCAACGAAATATAAGCTGTATCCCGGAAGGGGAATACCCTTTGGTTTTGGAATACAGTCCACGGTTTAAAAAAAAGCTTTGGGAGATAAAAGAAGTTCCTGGTCGTAGCGAGTGCAAGTTCCATTCTGCCAATTATTGGTATCAACTCAACGGCTGCATTGCTTTGGGAAACAACCGTAAGTTCTTGGACGGGGATGAAATTATGGATATCACTTCTTCTAGGGATACTATGAAACTATTTCATAAGGCACTCAATGGGGAACAAGAAGCGAGATTAACGATCAGAAATGCTCCTAGTTTGCTAGGCAATTAATTAAGAACAGATTTAAGTTTTGCTAATAAAAAAATACTTCAAAATGTCAAAAATCAGGACGAACCATAAAATGGCATGGCTTATAAAAGCATGTATTATATCCAGTTTACTGATAAGCACTTATCTAATCTCACATATTAATAATCATGGTGGCGAAGAAGTGTTTTTAAATGGAGACCAATTAGCTGCAATTAACACCATGATTACATTAGAGTATCCAAGTAGTATTGAAAATTTGTCTCAGAAGGAATTGGACAGTATTGAAAACAACACCAAAAACCTAATATATAACTATTTGGAGAATGTTTTGCCGGGAGATAATTCCACAGAAATCGGGCAGTTATTTAAAGACTACAATACTAAACATTTAAGTGCGATTCTACCTAAATACTCATTTAGAGTTGAATCTTTCTTTTGGCTTGTTGGAAACAAACTTTTTCTTGAGATCATCTTTTGGGCACTTTTTGGACTAATGGCAAATCTAATGTACACGGTGCCCATTACTGAAAAATTTGATAAGAAAAGAATACCTGAACATATTGGAAAAATTTTTTATACACCATTTGTTGTAATTGTTATATACCTCTCAATCAATGGTATTGTCAATAAAGGCACTATTCAATTTGATGGTGTTGGAAAAAGTGTCATTGTCTTGGCATTTGTTCTTGGTTTTTTTACTAGAAGATCGGTTGTTTTAATTGGAAGGATAAAAGATTTAATACTACCAGTTCGAAATGGTAATCAGGACAGGCCAATTAAACCCGATGAACAAGGGAATAGTATAAGAGGTAATGTGGTTATCGATAATGTAGATGAGACTGTTAGAGAAATGAACAATGAGTATGTTGCCGTAACAATCACTGGAATTGAATCGGACTATATGGATTCGGTCAATCCAGATAAAACAGGAATGTTTTTTTTCAATGATATTCCTGATGGTAATTATAAAATTGAATCTGAGCTAGTGATTGGTGATAAAAGATATTATGATGAGGGTCATATTGAAATTATTGAGAATACTGAGCCCATTGACATCAGTGTCGTTTTAAAGGAAAGCGAAGTTGTAATAAAATAAAATATGCAACGATTTAATTTTTCCAATAATCTACTTGAGGCATTTAAAGAGGCCGTTTTTTTGTACGAGAATGATACGGATGTATTTGCTATTGATATTGGTTTTCGATATGATGGTCCCAAGCGTTTGGATGACCATTGTGTAAGAGTCCATTTTGATTCTTATAACGGACAAAGTTCAAATAATGATTTAATATATTTTTTCGACTATACCAATCTTAATTTACACAAACGTCGCAAAGTTCTTCCCTTAAATTCCGAACGCAGACAAAGGCGCCAAATTATTCAACCTGGCATTAGTATTGGAATGTCTCGTTCTGTAGGAACTCTAGGTTTAATATGTTATGATAATTTAAGTAACCGTCCCTGCCTACTTACCGCAGAACATGTCATTCCGGGAAACGTAGGTAAAATTGTTCTTCAACCTGCTTTCGGTTTGGACAGGGGAATTATTTTGCGTGATGGAATAGCCAAAAAATTACGAGCCGATTCAAATGGTGATGCTGCGATTGCTACCCTTAGGGGCAATAGAAAGGTAATACCTGAACAGTTTGAGACTAAAAATATCATTGAGAGTTTTAGAGATGTAAAACTTGGTGAAACTTTGACTAAGTCAGGTAGAACAACAAACGTTACACCCGCACTGGTTGACGGGATAGGAGTTTATTATAAGTCAATGCGTTATGGACGAAGAGCTATAAAAGGGTTTAGATTAGTGCCAATTGATGATCATAATTCCGACAATATTCAAATATCAGATGAAGGAGATTCAGGTTCCATTTGGTTTGATTTTAAGACAAATGAAGGTGTAGGTTTACTTTTTGCTGGCGAAACAGAAGACGTAAAAGCTAGTCATGAGTTTTGTTGGGCTCAACATTTATCAGACATTATGATTAATCTGAAAATTTCAATATATAAATAAAACTACACTATGAAACTTCCAGAATTCCATCCTTTAATCCTGATTTTCTTTATTCTAACTTTTAGTTTAAATATTAACGGTCAAAATGCTTATTACGATGCCCTTAAAATTGAGTATTTATCTAAAAATCACTTTACAAAATTGAAAGCACATAAAGCTGATTTCGATAGAGATAGTGTGGCATTGAAAAGCGAATTAGAAAGTTCTTCTGCTTTCAGAATGTCATCTATGCCAACTAACACACCCTTTACAAAAATTATTGAAAAGTATAAAAAGGATTATAGTGCTGATTATAATCGTAAATCTACAGATATTCAGAAATTAAATAATTCGCTTACTAAAGCCCAAGAAAAGTACATAAATATTATTCCTGATATAGATAACTTCAATTCATTTATTAATTCTCCTTTTACTTCACCGCCCTTAAATGATAAAACTCTCAGGGCAATTAGGAAGGCTGTTGTTATTAATGAGGAAGGTGTGATTGGTATTGAGACGCAATTAGCTAAAGTAGCTGGATTACAAAATTCAAGTCTAGTCAACCAAGGATTTTTGTCAATCCCTGTATCAGCACAATCCACAATCATTGATGGTACCGCCAAGTTTTTGGCTGAACGCTTTAAAGAAGATATTACAACACTTTATATAGATAAGTTTAGAAAGAAATTAGATGAAATTGAGGAGTTAAAGGGCTTGTATCCCAAAACCCATTCCTTTTTAAAAACTGCAAATGTTTTTGATTATCGTTCTCTTGGGAATGATTTTAAAGAAGCCTTTGAAGAGGACCTGAAGAATGTGTTGGTGAATCTAAGTAATTATGTTGAGAATACGGATGGGCTTTCCTCCAATTTAAAGAACAAAGGAGTATATTATCCATTAGATTTTGCTCTTCAATTATCAGATAAATTAATAAAAGGGTACCATCCTATCGAAATATTGGATTTTTTGGAGAACAGATATGAGAACCATCCAGATGCTGCAGCTTTTAAAAGCTATTATAATGTCATCCATGGGATGAATTTATTGCAGTATAATATCCAACGAAGAAAAGTAGATGATGTTGATTATGTTTTAAATAAGCAATTCGAAAATATTTGGTTGCGTTTCAAGGACCTAAAAAGGTTAGATTCGGATAAAAAAATAGAGCTTTTTGCCGCTATGATATATCATCAGGATCCGGTTTATTTCTCTACTGTTCTTAAAATCGATATAACTGGAATAGCTGGTGGAGTCGCATCAGGCAAGAAGTTTTTAAATGAAGTAATATACCCTGCTCTAGAAATCTTAAATACTATTGAGAATTTACAGTCCAAGGGTAAAGATATGACCGCTGATGACTATGTAGATATCATGAGCAATACACTGTCACTTATTAAGCACATAAATGGTAAGGAAGAATCGGCAGAACGGCTTCCTCAAATATCCGGTTTTGCAGTAATTGGAAGAAATAACCAACAAAAAATTGATCTATTTGAATTTATAGATAAGATAGTTGATCTTTATAAATCTGTGCAAAGCAAAGAATATGGCTATGTAGTTACAAACAGCCTATACCTAACTGAAAATGTTTTATTAGCGGCTGGTCTTTCAAATTCAAAGGTTGTAAAAGTAACTCAAGCTGTCAACAAATATGGTGGCTTTATGGTTGACATAGTTACTGCAGACGATTCTGATCAGGTAAAAGAGGCCATTAAAAGAAATGTAACTAAGTTCTCATATTTAGATAAGCGAAGCAGTCGTTTTAGTATTACTGTCAGTGCGCATCCGGGAATCTATGGTGGTTTTGAACAACTTAAAACCAACGATGAGACTGAAGCTAATTTTGGTATTACGGCTCCTATTGGATTTGAGTTTGCTATAGCTACTGCAAAGGAGGGATATGCTAAGAATGAATCCAATTTTATTGTAGATGATAACAAGATTAAACATCGTAAAGGAAGCTCCTGGAGTATTTTTGCTTCATTTGCAGATATAGGTGCAGCCTTCAACTATAGATTAAATGATCCGGAAAGTGATTTGCCAGAAGAACTTACCTTCAAGCAAATTTTCTCACCAGGGATATCTCTAAATCATGGATTCAGAAATTCACCTGTTACTATAGGTGCCGGAATTCAGTATACCCCTGAATTAAGGAAAGTTACCGCCAATGCCATCGAGACAAGTTCTAATTCTTTGCGTTTCATGATTCGATTAAGCTGGGATATTCCATTAATAAAAATATATGGCACAGATAATTAGGATTGGTAATGACTGTCTTAAACTTCCTGAAAAGTGTCGAAAGAGCATGAAATGGAGAAAATCCCCAGAAATTATAAGGATTTTCTGCAATAGATTCTGTGGGTCTATTTCTATATTTAGGTACTCCAAAGAATTAACTTCCTACACTTTATTCCAAAGTTGAAAACACACTATAAAAAAGATAAATGGAAGGATATTATTTAAAAGCTATATTGGTTCTAATTTTGACAACCTCACCGTTGTCTAATTCTTTATTTTCACAATTAGACCTTCCTAGAAAAAGTCAAAAAGCTGAAGTTTCTCAGCGAATTGGAAATACGGATGTCACTATTATTTATTCTCGGCCAAGTGTCAATGACAGGGAAATCTGGGGTTCTTTGGTACCTTATGGAATGAACAACCTTGGATTTGGTACGGCCACCAAGTCCCCTTGGAGGGCCGGTGCCAATGAAAACACAATCTTTAACACTACCCACGACCTTACAATCGGAGGCAAAAAGTTACCAGCTGGCAAGTATGGACTTCACATGATAGTGAACGAAGACAACACGGCAACCGTAATTTTTTCCAAAAATCATACGTCCTGGGGGAGTTATTTTTATGAGCCAAGTGATGATGCACTTTGTGTTGATGTTGAAACCAAGGAAATTTCACATGTGGAACAGCTTACTTTTAATTTCGACAATGTAGACGCTACTTCTGCTGTTGTTTCTTTGAATTGGGAGAAGAAACAAATTCCATTCAAACTTGAAGTGGATGTGACCAACAATGTATTGGCAGAAATACGACGACAGTTACAGACCACTCCTGGATTTAGTAGACAAAGCTGGGAGCAAGCAGCAAACTATGCCCAAAACAATGGAGGGGATTTGGACGAGGCATTGGACTGGATTGATGCTGCTATTGCTGGACAGTTTTTTAGCCAAAAAACGTTCAATAATTTGAGCATCAAATCCCAGATATTGGCTAAACAGGGTAAAACAGCTGAAGCGGATGCCATAATGGAGGAAGCACTGCCTCTAGGAACAGTCTTCCAAGTACATGGGTATGGAAGGCAACTTATTGGACAGGGAAACGCGCAGAGGGCTTTAGAAATCTTTAAATGGAATGCCAAAAACCACAAAGACACATGGCCAGTACACTATGGTCTCGCCCGGGGATATTCCGCACTCGGGGATACCAAAACGGCGTTAAAGTATTTAAAGATAGCTGAGACAACAGCTCCCGCTAATAATCTAGCTTCCCAAGATTTTGCTTTAGCTGGCTTATATTGTTGTTCTAACCATGATAAACAACACTGTAGGTCAGCTGATAAAGTTGATGAATTAAAGGAAAAGGGGTGTACTGGAATTCATTAAATTATAAGAATTTAGCACTTAGATTAATGAGGCGAATGGGTTATATTTTAAAAATAATAGTTTACTTGCTTTGGTTTGGTATTGCGTTATACTTTGGCATTGGTGGATACGTTGCATTGGACATAGAGGATAAACATAAAAAAGCTAGAGAGCAGCCTGAAAAGATAGTGGACTATCACGGCATAGAATTTAAAAATGAAGCAATAGCGCAAGTACATTCCGATGAAGTAAAAGCTATGGGCTATTTTCGTATACTTCTTAATAATTTACCTACCAATTTACTTTATTTATTTACAGCGATGGCATTTGGCGTTCTAGGTGTAATTACAAGAATAAATAAAGAAATAGCCATGGATAAAGTTCTGTTTAAGGATATTGAGGTGTACTTTTCTCCTATATTAGGTTTAATGATTGGGATTTTAATATTGGCAATTTCGAGAATAATCCCAAATCTTCTCGTAGATGGAGAAAGTAATGTGGAACCTTTAACCTTAGCTTTTCTAAGTTTAATTGCTGGCTTTAGTTCCAAGCAGTTTTATGAATGGCTAGTTAAATCCACACAAAGTATTTTTAAAAAATAGCGCTATGAAGTACGTGCTAATTACTCTATTCACTAGCTAGGTAATTACCCATTACCCTTTTTAAGTTCCATAAAAACATAACAACGGTTTTGCTTGCAAATCCCGAAAATTTCTTCTAAAATCTTCTTTAAAAAGGTAATGGAACACTTATTACACGACCCGAGAAGTAGAAGGGAAGGGTAACATGTGTGGAATGATTTACAAAAAGGAGCACTTAAATATTACTCTTACTTCTTATAAATAGTTTTCCCTCTGATTCCTGGACAGTAAAAATTCCCGCTGACGGATTATCTTTAGATAGTTTTATTTTATTCTTTTTGGGATCAATCAACTCGATATCATAATCTAATACATTTTGAGGCAATAGTACGGACACCTCATTCCCGAAAATACTGCTTCCTTTTAAAACAATATCATCTAAAGCTGGAACTTGAGTTTTTCTTTCCTCAACATATGAGTAGGTTACTACTAGCTTTCCCCTTGAATCTCTGGAAAAAGGAGTGCAGCCGCCTCTATTTCTAACAATCCCTTTTAAGGAAAATCCTGAACTTGACTTATCAAATAGACCGCTAAAAACATCATTAGACCTTTTAGATACATCCAAAACTTTAATGCTGTCCACAATAATTTTCCATCCTTCATTGGAATCACTTCTGACTATCCAATTGATATTAGTAGGAGAAGAACAATGGCCATTACGATGCTGTTTAGTATCTATTATTTTTCTAGTGATTATTGAATCCTTGGATGAAGGAATTTTATATTTTACAGAATATTCTAACATTGGTATTTCAGTATTTACAGCCTTTTTGTTAGCTGTATAAGCCAAAGCACCAAGAATAGTGGAAATAAAAATGGCAAGCAAAATTAGATTCCTGCGATGACTTGATTTATCCTTTAAAGTTTGCATAGCCAATTCAAACCTTTGCTGCTTGGTTAAATCTTCTGGGTTTATACCCAAATTCCCTAAATATTCCGCCGCTGCATCATATTTTCTGTCCTCAGGAAGATTTTCAATCAACCTTCTTTGTTGTATTATTTTAAATTGAAAATATGCAATCACAATTGCGACGATAAAGGCTGCTAATGTAATTGGGTTGCCTATTTTATCAATAACACTCCAGGGTCCACTTAAGAAGTCAGTAGTTTGGTCTTGAAATATTAACGAATACATTATATGTTTATATGGTTAGTTTGTAATAGCTTTTTTCTGTTTTTTTAAACTGGAAGGGGGGGAGTATTCGTAAAAAAATACAGAACAATATAAGAAAAAAAGTAAAATAATTCCTGTTAAATCTAATTTTCAATTTCGAAAATGCACTATTTGATTACTTCGATTTCTTTCAATTATCTCCTTGAAAAACTTAACAGAACATTTTATACAACCCGAGGTAGGAGGGGAGGGTAAGCTAAATATCCTTTTTCATGTTTAAGTAAACCTCCATCACCGCCTCTTTAAGTTCCATAAGCACATGACAGCAATTTTGCCTTTCTATATCTGAAAAGGTGTCCCAAGGAAGAAAGTGGAACATAAAAACGGTCTTGTCTAAACTTTGGGTAAAGGAAAGAAGGTCACCTTCGTGGCATTTTTCTATATAATTTGAAATTGGTGATAGGTCAAGTTTTTTGGGATTCATAAAGTCAGTTATTTGATTGTTGAAAAAACTAAAAACGTCTATTGAATATCGTTTAACCATTAAATAATCACCTAAAACGATATTAATGTGATATAAAACGGTTCAATATGGTCGTTTAAAGTAATAAATAAAATGCAAATAAGAAAACTAAGTTTGTGTAAAATGCTATGCATTTAACATAAAACGATTCAAATGAGCACTAAAAAGCCAATTAACAGGATTCGAGTTGTTCTTGCCGAACAGGATAGAACTAACAAATGGCTTGCTGAAAGGGTAGGGAAGAGCAGAACTACAGTTTCCCGTTGGTGTACTAACGATATGCAACCTTCGCTCGAAACTCTTCGAGAAATCGCTGAGGCCTTGGGTGTGGATATTCGAGAGCTTTTGGTTCCAACAAAAGAATAGAATTCAAAATCACTAGTTGCTTTTTTAGGTAATTTAGTAATGTCATTTTATTAAACTACGAATGGATTATGAATTGTTAAAACATCTTTATTCTACTACCAGCAAGGTATTAATAACACACACGGATCAAATAAATAAAAATTTTGAAAAAGCCGATAAAATAATCATCTGGATTGTAGGCTTTTCAATTGGTATTTTCGTTCTACTTATAAGCCAAAAAACAGAGAATAGACTTATTCTTGATTTGACTTTTGAAATTTACGTTTATTCCTTATCCGTAGTAATACTTGGGCTGCTTTTTAGAATTAGTTCTTTCTTTACGCAAATTAGATATTCTACTATTGTAATTGAGCTGGCTAGTTATTCGGAAGGTTTAAACAACACCCCGGAATTAAACGAAACAAGAAAAATTGACGAAAATGATTCCGCTGAAGACGTAATCGAATACCTACGATTGGACTTTAATGAGCAAGTTAGGACTTTGGAAACTTCTCAACTGTCAGAAGAAAAGAAAAAAGAATATAGACAATTACTTATAAACTATTACCAAGCACTTGCAGAACCCAAAGACATAGAAAAACAATTGGATAGTTTTAAACTTGATTATGCAAATCGTTTTGGGTTTTCAAAAAGCTATTTTGATAAAAGAATTAATAACCCCAAACGCACTTTTATAAGAGGTATATTATATAGAGTAATGTTCAATTTAAGCATGTCCTTATTTTTTCTCACAATAGGGGTTTTCATTTTAGGTGTTGCTATTGTTTTAAAAAATTTAATAGAGAACTATCATTAGGTTTAGGTACACTTTATGAAAAAAACTTTAGGTAAACCTGAAAATTGGCAAGACTTTGAATCTCTTTGTAAAAAACTATGGGGCGAACTTTTGGGAATTCCAAACAAGATCAAAAAAAATGGCAGAATGGGTCAGCCTCAAGCTGGGGTAGATGTATATGGTCGGCCAAAAGAAGAAAAACTTTATTGGGGAGTACAGGCTAAGGGAAAGGATGATTATGCTCAAGCAAAACTCTCTAAAAATGAAATTACGCTAGAAATTGAAAAAGCAAAAAGCTTCAAACCTGCGTTAGGAGTTTACGTAATCGCTACAACACAAAACAAGGATTCCGAAATTGAGGAGTTTGTAAGACTAAAAGACGAAGAAAACAGGGAAAAAGGATTATTTGAAATCTTACTTTTTTGCTGGGAAGACATAGTAGATTTAATTGAAGAGAACCCAAACACCTATAATTGGTACCTTAATGACGTAGGTCAAAAAGGAAGGTTTGATTTTGGTGTATTATTCAACGAAATGCAGGAAAAATTGGTGTTGAAACCCATTTTTGAAAAAAAAATAACCAAGTACAAATTTTCTCAAAAATCAGACTATCAAATTCTTAAGGATACAATGGAGATTGATTTTCCAAAAATCTCACCTTTTCTATTTAGTTCTTTTCAATCGAATAAGGTAAACAAATCTTGGGTAAGTTTTGACCTTGTCATGGAAAATAGGGGTTCTGCAGTAATAGAAGACTGGAAAGTAGAGATAAATTTTGTGGAGGGCGTAAGAAGACTGGACAATGGACATCCATTCTTTCCAAAAATTTCTTCAACAACATATATTGATGATGAGAATAACAGAATAACATATAAACCAATTGAGAATCAACCTCTGATACAAAAAGATAATAGGTATTTCAATGTATCACTTTTACCAGAGCCATATTGCAACATTATGATTTTGGAATGTGAACTTCTCGCAAGGGATTATAATACCACAGAAGTTATAGAAATTGAAATTCAACCTGAATTTTTTGAAAAAATTGAATATAAGGAAGTGAATAACAAATTTGAGATGAGGGAAGATGAAATAGAAATATCTTACCATGTGGTCGATAAAGAAGATTAAACACTATGAAAATATATTCTTTCTTTACAAAAATGGATAGGCCAGAAGAAAATGCGGGCCAGTAGGGGAGTGAATTTGTGGCTAACACGGCAGCGTCATTGCCCTGGGCTTTGTGTAGGGGCGCAGCCCAAACAGCGAAGCTATTAAGACACAAAGAGAGCGTGGAAGCATATTTTCTTCTTGCTTGGACGTCGGAAAGCCTCTGGCGGCCGATGGATTTTTTGTTTCTTTTTTACTCGCCTTTGCGTAACCGCTTCGACGGAGCAGGGTCAAGAAAAAAGAAAGGACAACACAATTGCCTTGGTATTATATTTGAATATGTATAGAAAACCTAACTAAATGCCTATTGTAAGAAGAATCGTTTTTTTGCTTGTTTTTTTGTCATTAAGTGCAATCTATTCGCAAGATTATCTTCGAATTGATACAGTCGTTTCAAAATACCCAAACCGATTTAGTTCAACTGCCAAACTTGCAAAATTGATATCCAAGGACTTTAAAACTGAAACAGACAAAGTAAGAGCGGTTTTTTTCTGGATTGCTGACAATGTCAAATATGATCCCAAAGAAGATGGGAAATTTGGTTTTGAATATAGAGACAGAGCTGAATATCTAGAAAAAGAAAAGAAACACAACAACAAACTTTCTGAAAGAGTAATTTCCAAGGGAGTTGCGGTCTGTGAAGGATATTCCGTTTTGTTTACAAAAGTTTGTACGGACTTAGGAATCAAATCTAGAGTTGTTGAAGGTGCTTCCAAAACAACCGTAAAAGATATAGGTAAAAGGTTCTATTCAAATCATGCGTGGAACATAGTAGAAATTGATGGAAGTTCGTATTTGGTTGATGTGACTTGGGGAGCTGGCTCATATGGTCCTGGTTTCCAAAAAGAACTTGACAACTCATTTTATTTGACCTCTCCAAGAATTTTTATCAATCGCCATTATCCTGAAAACTATAATGATGCTTTGCTTCAAGATAAGATTAGCAAAGAGAGTTTTTCTAAAGCACCGCTTATATATGAAACTGATTATACCTTAATATCTCCATTAGATGGTATCATTAAAAAAGGTCAAAACAGGGTGAGGTTTAGCTTTTTATGTGAACCTGGGACTTATACTGTTGATTACGATATTGATTTGAAGCAATACTCACTGGGTGATATAAAATGTCAAGATGGAAAACTTGAGTTTGAAATAGAACTTAAGAATATAACACGGGCTAGAGAGTTGACAGTATTTATTGATTATGAGGCAGTTGCGCTGTATAGACTAAAATAGTTACATTATGTAAAATAGATTAATTAAGGCCAATTTGTCTGCGATAAGGAGTAAGCAAGTGCTAAGAATTTTGCTCGCAGAGAAAATTTCAGTTTTGTGGCAGGCTGACGAACAGTTCTTGAAATTTTTCTTCTCCAAATTTTCAATTAAACCAAAGGTTTCAATAAAAACGAAAAGTTGAGTTTTTAACCCGCCCGTACCAGAACGATACGCTTGTGGCTTACAAAAGAACATTTTGGTTTAGATTAGTGGTATGAAATGGATAACATATTGCGTAGTTTTCTGTTGCGTGGCTCAAACATTTGGTCAAAGTCAGAAGGATACCATAGCTGAATTGCCATACGAATATAAGATTGCACAAAAAGCTTGTTATTGCCTCGGAGAATTAGATACTATTTCTGATACTAGACAAGCTTTAATACATTGCATCCTAAGAGCAACCGACAAAGTACATGAAGAGGATACCGAAAATAAATATGTCAGGGATTGGACAGTTGAAGGATTCCGGAAATTAAATAAGGATGTCACAGATTTGCTTATAGAAAGATGCGATGTCGTATCTACAAGCGAATAAAATCTTATGAAATTAAAATCTCGAATTCTTATGAATATTGTTTTGTATCATAATCCATATTTGGGAGAGTACAATGACGGATAAGAGGCTACTAATATAGTATTTTAAACCCAAAAATTTGTTGCGCAACATGGAATTTTCGATGTAAAACATTCATTTGTTTTCAGTATATTGATGCCTAGGTGTAATACCTAATGGCTAATTCAAACAACACAAACAAATCACTGATTATTATCTTATTAATAATCATACTTATCCTAACGGGAATTGTATTTAACAATCCAGAGGTAATAGGTCTAAGCCGTGGTGACCTAGATTTTCTGCCTTAATAATTTACTTGTATTATAACTTAGATTTGGGAGAGTACGATGACGGATAAGAGGCTACTAATATAGTATTTTAAACCCAAAATTTTGTTGTACAAAATAGAATTTTCGATGTATAGCATCAATTAAATATACTTCTCATAATGTAGGAAATATGCTATTGATTCTTTAAGTTTATTAGCTCAGTAAAATTTCCCTCAAATTCATAATTAGAACTGTCAAAATTTCAACTGTAATATGAGAGCGGATCAATAATTATTTTTTTCAAAAATTCTAAAAATATATAAGAACAATATCCCTCTTGCGAAAGAATATTTTAAAATGAATTAATAAAACATAAACAAAGTACACTAGTGATAAAGAACATTAAACTTCAATTTGGGGCACATCCTGATAGCTCAAATCTTTTGGTTGAAACTACGCCCGTTACAGTTTTTGTAGGACCCAACAATTCTGGTAAAAGTAAATTATTGTCAGAGATAAATCAGTTATGTACAGAGGGGTCAATACAACATAATTTTAAGCTAATAGAAGATTTGACTTTCGTTCCAATTAAAATTGAAGAACTTTCCAAGGAAATACAGGCTCATTTAGTGGAACCAAAAACATCTGATAGATTAATTGAAGGTTACGTGCTATTTGGAGATGGAATTAGAAATTTCCAATTACAAAATCAGATACCTGCACTAATTCTTTCAGACCCAAATAAGCATAAAACAGATTTTTGCAAGTACTATTTAAGACTCAAGACATTGAAGTTAGATGCATTAAATCGGATATCTTTAGTTAACCAACAAGAATCAGGTGATTTGCAGCAAGCTCCAAGAAACAACTTGGCAATATTGTTTAAACAGGATAAAAAAAGACTTGAAGCACGAAGAATAATATATGATGCCTTTAAGTTCTATTTTGTTATTGACCCGACTCTGATTGGAAAATTAAGAATTAGATTATCAAAGGTTAAACCCAAAAACCATCAACAAGAACGAGGATTACACAAAGAGGCTGTGGAGTTTCATAAGAAAGCATTAGAAATTCAAAATGCTAGCGACGGAGTTAAGGCTTTTACGGGAATAATCACTTCTATCATAGCTGGCAGCCCAAAAGTTACTATCCTCGATGAACCGGAAGCATTTTTGCACCCATCTTTATCCTACAAGTTAGGAAAAGAAATTTCCAATTCTGTCAAGAATAAGCCAAATAGATTGTTTGTTTCAACCCATAGTTCAAATTTTCTAATGGGCTGCATTCAGAGCGGCTCACCAGTAAATATTGTTAGGCTTACATATTCCAATGAAATAGGAACAGCTAGACTTCTCAATAAAGATAAAATTGAATCTTTAATGAAAGACCCGCTTTTAAAATCAATAGGCGTTTTAAATGCATTATTTTATAAGACAGTCATTGTTACAGAAGGAGATTCTGATAGAGTATTTTATCAAGAGATAAATGAAAGACTTAGCGAATTTGAGACAGAAAATTCAATTGACAATTGTCTAATAATAAACGCCGTTGGCAAGGATACAATACATAAGATAATAAAACCACTAAGAGAGATGGGAATTCCTGCTGTGGGAATTTATGATATTGATATCCTAAAAAATGAAGGAAGCAATTGGACAAATGCCTTAAAGTCATCGTTTATTCCCGAAATTAGTAGAACTCCACTTGGGCAGGCCAGGACTCTTTTGAAAAGTAAATTTGTCGAACTCGGACTGGATATGAAAAAAGATGGAGGAGTGAATGCATTGCCAAGTGAAGAGCAAGAGGCGGCCAACAATTTGTTTGACCAATTAGAAGAATATGGAATTTTTACTGTTAGAATAGGCGAAGTTGAAAACTGGCTGTCAGATTTGAACATAGAAGCTAATAAAACTAATTGGATTTCAAAAGTATTCGAGAAAATGGGAGCAAATTCGGATAGCCCCGAATATGTTAAACCCGGAGACGATGATGTTTGGGGTTTTATGAAACGAATAAGTTTGTGGATGAAAGATGAACAAAGGAAGGGAATACCAAAATAAAACCTTCCTAAGCTATATTTAAATCATATTTAGATAAAAACTGGCTGGGCATTCAAATTAACTGTATTAAAACCTTCCTTTATCTCCATGTCATAATGCTCCACTCGGATTAAACCACCATCAACATTTTCGCCCATTCCCCTTACTGATAAATCGTCGTTTAAACATTCAATCCTGACCGATTGCCCCAAATAATTTCCCAAATCCAAAGGCCAGCCCAAAAAGTCATATGCCTGAACACCATCCACATGGGTTTTCAATATGATGTAATCACCGCTTGAAAAAGTCAACCGGAACAATGGATATGTACCAACAAACAAAGTCCAATTGATATTAAACGTCACCGAATCATCACCAAACTCAGTATCATTAATCAATTTAAGCTGCTGGTAATCTACCGAGCCGTCCAAATTGTTCTTTAGCCTAATCTCATAACCCTGAAAAAAGTCATATCTAGGATTCAGCACACGACTGAACAACGTAACGCTATCGGAGGCTAGGGGGTAAGCCCCGTACATTGCTTGATGACCGTCACCAACATTTGTAAAAAATCCATAATATACAGTTTTGCCATCATCCGCAAACGTTTGCCCATAAGACTTGATTATAGCGCTGACCCTTAACACCTCATTATCCGAAAAAAGAGATTTCACAGCCTTTTCAACTTCACAACAACTAAAATCAATCATTACTTAACTTTTTTAATTTTTTCATAAGTCCTATAACCGCTCATTCCAAGCATGGCAAGAAGAATACTTATCAATTGTCCCAATTCAATTGTGGGTAGGGGAGATACATTGACCCCAACTGCATCTAAAAACCAATACACCAAGTCCCTTAAAATAAAATGGTAAGCGAGAGCAGAACCACAGACCCAACCTATAAACGGTCGCCAACCACTAACAAATAGACTTTTGTGTTTGGCTTCAATTTTATTCAGTTCAATCTGGTGGAAATTCGCCTTTTGCATTTCCTTTACCATCGCCAATTGGAATTCTTGTAATTTCCTTTCCTTACCCTTGAACAGCGCCAAAAACTCCCTACTGGTCGCAAGGTTGGAGAATATGCCGAGTATCTTATCAATCATTTTTATCAAAGAATTTTTTAATGTTGAGAATTATTGCGGTCAACAATAACAAAATGGTCAACCCCTTTTCTACATTAACCGCCAAACTGCCCAAAGAGAACAGCGAAATAGTATTTACTTCCCACAACTTCATTAACCGACCAATTCAAGTGAAAGCCCATTTTTAGCATTGACAGCATCAAAGGCGTTAAGTTTTTTACCTACAAACGGAACGTACATTTTAAGCTTGGAGCTAAAGTTTTTCTTTCCGTAAACCTCATGCATCCTGCGAAGTTCCTCTCCCGTCATGCCATGCACAAAACCTTCAAAATAATTAGGGCCAAAAAAGGGCAAAGCCAAATAAACAAACCATAAACGAGCGTTCTTTATATCCTGTTTGGTATGCTCACCTTTGGTAGCTTTAATGGTAAACAACTCAATGGACAAGCCCAATATATAGACCAAAAGACCTACGAGAGAGGGTATGAAAAGCACCCATTTAACTAATCGGTAGCACAGCGTTTTGAGATTTAAGTTTTTCTTTGTCACTTTCACTTAATGTTTGGTTTAATACTTCAGTTAAATTGCTGTCAGTTCCTGTAAGCGAATCAAAATTGTCAAAGGTTGCCGAATATGGAACGATACCAAATTGCGCTTTTACCTTGTGATAATCGGGCAATGTCAAAACCACCACCAAATCAACTATCTTATCTTCATCCGTGGCAATACTGTTTACCTCTGAAAAGATAGAGGAGGCAATAGCTTGGGCTTCATCATTGGATAAAGAAGAACCCACACCCTTTACGCTATTGAACACATAGGAAAATCCCTTTTTCAACCAACCCCAGACCAGCATTAAAATAGCTAGAGTAAAGGCCACAAATACCAGTACCAAAATGGAGTTGTTTGACCATATTTGTTTCATCTTGTTCAACATCCGCAGTTATCATTACCTTTTTCTACCAATAATTTTTTCAATTCATCCACAGATTCTTTAATGTTATCCGTATTATTAGTTGCACCCTTGCCGCGGCTACCCTTAGAGACATTTCCCGATTTATCGGAATCCTTGCACGAACAAGGTTTTTTGTTCTTGCCGAGCAGCCATAGAATGACCAGCCCAGAGACGAACACAAGACCGCCCAACATATACATCCATTTGGTATTCTTGACTTGACTTTTCATACTAAAAATAGATTTCAGGGTTGACCAATTCCCCATTGGCATACAGTTCAAAATGCACATGGTTTACCATACGTTCATCAAACTTGCGTGAAAGGTCATCCGCAACACACATTTTTTCTTTTTCATCAAAAGTTGAACCAACAACGGGCAAATCCTTGACATACATAAGCTTGGCGGTATAATCCTCATAACCGTCCAAACCTCGGACTTCTATAAGCCTGTAGCTCAAATCGTCGGAGTAGGGGAAGCCGTGTCGAATCACCTTACAGGGAAAGGGAGCATAAACAGCACCATCTGGAACTATCTTAAAATCCATGCCCTTATGCTTTCCGTGACTTCTATTTGCTCCAAAATGTCCACAGCCCCATGCATCGCAGAGTCTAAGACCCTGTTTAAAATTCAACATACTAAACCTCATAATCCTTGATATTGATAAAACCAACAATACTATCAAGCTGATAATCAGCTTTTCCTTGATTCCAAAATGTCGGGGAATATGAACCATATCACAAAAGGGAGCGCCAATACAGTCATCAACAGCCAAAACCCCGTGTTTTCTTTCTTAAACATCTTATTTCTATTTTCCTTCCTTATCAGTTTCTTTTGCAGATTCCAGAACCTTTTTACTTTCTACTTCTTTCTTCTTATCACCCCATATTTCATTCAAATCATCATGGAGCATCTTAAAGGCTTTGGAAACAGCTTGTGCCGAACGTGCATATTTTTCTATTTTCCTGCCATACGACAAGAGCATTAAAATTTTATGCACCATAGCTATCTACTGAATTTGCCGAAGTAGCCTGTCACCTTTTTTCCGCTAGAAGTTATACCTGCACCGTTGGGGGTAATCACCATACCAATATCACCGAGTACAATAACTTTGGTGGCCTTGTTAATACTGCAAGGGATAAGCCTGGTATGTCCACTTTTTTGATATGTGATTTCCGCTATCATGGTGATATAGGTCTTACCACTTGTTTTGGCAGTATATTCCTTGGAATCCTTATAGGGAGCAACTTTTGCCGTAATCAAACCCTTACTCCGGGATTTGTTCCAAGCATTGACAATTGTACCGCCCTCAAACCTTCCATTACGTATGATTGAATATTTTGCGCCACTCCTTTTAGGGGCAGGACGGTTGTTGTTCCTATAACCGTTACCACGTTGATAACCGTTATTTCCATATCCGTTACGTCTTTGGTAACCGTTGTTACCGTAACCGTTATTGTTTCCGTACATAACCTGTTATTTTGAAAATTTGCGCAAGTACACTACACTTGCAATTACACTAAGCACGGTCAATGTGAGATGACCTACTGTAATCCCCCAGAACAGAGGCTTCATAAAATATGTTTTTACTTTTTCCATAATTAATAGAGTTTTCTAGATTTAGATTTACGTTTATAGCCGTTGCCAGACTTTACGAAAAGAGTTCCTAGCGCAGCAAGAGCTAGAAGCGAACCGCCCATGAACTGTACTGTTTTGTTACCTGCCAATTCCTTTACATCACCCACAACGCCGGGCTTTATGCTCACCTTTATTTGCGGAACAGATTTTCTATAAGGTTTGTTTACCTTTTTTCCACCAGCCTCCGTACGATAGAGCGTAATTGTTTCCCTTCTCACAACAACGGTTGCGTTTATCTCAGGACCAATCTGTTTTAACGCAGATTCCAATTGGTTTAAATAGGCATCAACACCCTTTTCTAAGGAAATAAGCCCTTTTAATGTGCAATCCCTAGCCGAATCATAACGCCAACCTATCCAATTTTCAAGCGTAGTGCCGGTAACCCTTGATTTTCCCCAGAAACTCTTAAAGAATGTATTAACGGAGGATTCAAGCTGATTCCTATCTACATTCAAAGCGTTCTTGAACTGCTCACCTATAACCGCAACCCATTGGGGCAATTCATTTTGGGCTCTTGTAGGTGTCCAAGTAGAGCCCCAACATTTCCAGCCGTCCCTTAACGCCTGACCAATAGTCTTACCTATGACTTCTGCACTAACGATACCGCCCAACAATTGGGAAACAGCAGATATTTGACCAACAGCACCAAGCACGCCACCAGAACCGCTTTTAGTTCCACCACCTTTTACAGGCTGTGTTTTAGGTAGGGTAGAGCCACCACTATATATGTTATAAACCATAATCTTTTACTTTAATTAAAACCCCCATTATTCATACCGTCAAGGAGATAACGGAGGTTTTTAACATGCAACGACCAATATTTATCTTGTATTAACTGTAGTCAACTGTCAGGTAGGACATGTCCTCATTCAAGGACGTATCATGATGAAGCGTAAGAGCGTCCAACTGGTCAATCGGAAAACCATAACTACCTACACCATTACTAAATAGACCACCCACTGTAGCCCTCTGGGATGCCTCAAAGGATGCATGGTAAGCCTTTATCTGCTCTTCATCAATTTCTACCTTTCTTACTTTTGGAGCGCCATTGACACCCACATTATCATTTACCAAATGTGTCAACTTGGTAGGCGAGTGGTCACCGTTGAACAAAAGAAAGTCAACGTTTCCGTAATTCTCGGTTCTTTCAGCTTGGGTTTGTTTAACCTCAGCTTTTTTAACCACCATAGGAACACCCAATTTCGAGTTGTCCAAGTTGTGTACATCGAAGGTAGCACCGCCCAACTCAGTAAAGGTCACTTTGTACTTAGTGTCATCATCAAAAAGAAGGACACCACCAGCAGAGAAAAGAATAAGAGGGTAGTTCTGATGTACCGCATTGTTATCATCCCACGTCCTAACCGAATCAGCACCGATATAGGTGTTAATGTCCAATAAGTCTTCAATATAGACTTCGGGAATCCTGTTAACATCATTGGCATTTGAAGTAATCAAATCAACCTTCACTTTACATTCGGAAGGGATGTCACCTACCAAAATCAATCCTTGGCTTGGTACGTCCACCTCAAAGACCAATTCATTCGCTGCTGCTGCACTTGCTAATTTCATATTTATACTATTTAAATTTTTCGTTCTTAAGGAATTATGAAACAAACATATGGAGTAGGGGGGTGTACAATCAGGAATCGCTAAGAATCTCTAATAATCACTTATTTTTACTAAACTTTAAAACACTTGGATAGAACAATACATGGCTACAAAAGATTCCCGCTTAAAAACCTTAAAAGAATATCTGCCTTTGATTTACATCTTCTTAGTATGCTTTGGTTATTTCAGCAAAAGCCTGTATTATGACAAATTCGGAATTGACATCCTGTATTACCTCAGCATACAGGAACTGGTTTTAATGTTTATTCCAGCTGGCTCGGCAATAGTTGCAGCAATACTTTTTCTAATTATTGTCTCGTCTCCATGGTTAGTGTTTCGAGCCGACGATGAGGAAGATTTAGAATCCGAAATCAAGAAAGACAAGCATAATATCTATCGTCTAATTGATAAAATCAAAAACCAAAAACTACAAAAAATATCAAGAAAAACATATTGGATACTCGCAATAATTACCATCATATATCTTGATTACGTCCCCATGCTTCTATTTTTATTTTTCGTGATAACCAAAAATCTTGAATATACCATGTTGACTTCCAAACTAGTGGTTGTTTTGATGATAATTTGGGGGATTCTATTTATGCTTAAGTTTAGATTTCAAAATTCTAAATCGAAATTTAATCCAAGAATGCAATTATTCGTTTACTTCATTTTATTAATAGTCATGTTCATCGTTTATGCTGACATTACATTGAACAAAGCTGACAAAATAATCAGTGGAGAGCCCGAGTACCATGTAAAATTTACAATTGATGAACAACTAATAGAAACTAACAAACAGCTTCTCTTTTTTGGACAAACGAACGACTATCTTTTTTTTAGAAAAGTTAATTCTAAAGAAAATTATATATACAATAAAAACGATATCAAGGAATTTGTAATTAAGGAAATTGAATTATAACATTCTCCGTGGCACAAAGTCACATTGACTTGGGATTTTTACGCCCATTATGTCCGATACATATTTAATGGGAACCCCATCCAAACGGGCAACATCCGAAATAAGCAAATAGTTCCTCTTCAAACCCAAATCCTCCAAATAGCTTTCATAGTATGGTTTTATATTGGTAGGATGCATTCCCAAGTAAACAGCAAACATTTTCTTAGTCACCTTCATAACTAACATTCAAGTTTAAAATCCTCTTCGTAAATCCTTAAATCGACACACTTTATCATTTCTCTGAACTTGAATTCATGGATGTATTGACTAATCTTCCTATCGTACCAATCCCAGAGGTCAAAATCGTTGAGAATCCTGCGCACTGGGAGAAGAAAGCGCACGTCATGGTTTGACGAAAAGTAGGAGCGAAGCAGCCCCTTAATCATACGTTGTTGGCCTATAAAGGTCTCTTTGATTGTCCGCACCAATTTTCCAATTGCACCCCTGATAGTGCCAACGGCTCTACCGACCTTTCCAAAGTCTATAAATTGATAAGTTTCCTCTTTGTTCACCTCGGATTTGCCTGTATTGTGCTTTATCTCGAAATGGTTCGACTTGGCCCTTTCCAAGAGGTTATAAATAAAGTTCTTGCTGAACAGGTTGTCAAGGCTTACGCCCTCAATTTCAGTCAGGTATTTGTTGCTTAATTGGTATTCGTAACGCCATACATTGCCCTTAAACCCCAAGGTTTCCCAGAGCGTGTTTATATAGGCCTTCAAAGAACCCGTTTGCATCTCACGGGATTTGTTGTAGATACGGCAAAAGCGGGAGGAGGAGCGTTTACCGATTTGAACGCCAGTAAATTCAATTTTACCCTTTGTTGTTTTGGTATATACGTTCACATCTTTTTCACGTCCTGAGATCAGGAACTCACCATTGAAAATACCCCTTAAAAGGTTGGGAATATCGTGTTGCTTTTCGCTAAAGTCGAGTGCTATATCGAGGCGGTTTACGCCTGAAAATTCCAGACCAAGAATATCTATGACGGTCTTTACCTTGTCCCTTAGCTTTTCAGGAGTGTCAGTATAAAAAAGATGGTTTTCCAACTGAAGCTGTACCAAATTTTCATCTATCACCGAGCTTCTAGGCTTAAAAACCATCGTACCAAAAGATTCGTCCAAATAGGTGAGGGTAGCACGATGCGCAAAAACTTTTGTGCCGTAATCGGCAACATCGATTTTTAGACCGTCAAAGGACTCTGTTAATGGACTACCGGAAAGGTTCAAAATCAAATAGTCCAAGTTGATCGCATACCCCGTATCGAGTAAGTCCCCGTTATACCTATCGGGGACGTTAGCGCCTTTATTTTCAATATCTAACATGGTCTTAAAGAGTTAAAAGTTCGAGAATCAACAAGAAAATTGACAGCATAAAGGCAGAAAGACATAAAGTATGTGCCATTGCCTGTATTAGCTCTTTAGGTGTCTCTGGCTCTACCAGTGTGAAGAATCGTTTTATATATTTTTTCATTTTGTTCAATGTTATTTTGTGTTCAATACTTTTTATAGTGTTCGCTACGCTGTTGAGCGCGGGTGATTGGCAGGAGGGGAGCTAGAAAATTTTGGTGGTCAGAATCCCGTCCTTGTCCCAATGGATAAAGCCAATCTGGTTAACAGGATGGCCTTTTTTCTTGCCTAGGCGTTTATATTCATAAACTTTGGCGTAGTAAAAATTGGGTTGGTTACCGTAATAGCTTTCCAAGGAATGCCATTTACGACGGCTGATGCGGTGCCACACAAAGTGTGAAACACCATCGATTTTATTACCGTATACCACTTTTACCAAACCTTGGCTTATTGTTCCCATGTCATTTCCAATTGCTTGACAGCGTTGTTCTTGAATTTTTCAATATCAGTTGAAGGAATGCCGTATTTGCCCGCTATCGCTTTTATCTCCCAGTATTCCATGGGATTGCCCGTCATACAGTCAACACCTTTCTTGAGTGCCGACCATTCGGCAAAGGATTTCCCATTGCGTGACCAAGGATTATATACAGTTGGTTTTATGGTTTTTCCCTTGAACCAACTGCAAAAACCCGTACTTTCTTCGGTCTGAACCCATTGTGAACATAGACCGATTCCCGTATTTCTTGGAAGGTGCAGGCGGAAATGCAGACATTGTCTGCAGACCTTCATTTACAATAGATTGTGTTCCAGAAGTTTTTTGTACAGTTCACGATGTGAGCGCACGTTCAAACTAAAAGTATAGTTGACCGACGAAACAGCATATTCATTGCCCTTAACAGGTTCAAAGGGCTGTACATATACATAGTTTGTTCTCTTGTACACGGAAAAATCCAACACAACGGTTTTGATATAACGACCATGGATATCCGTGTATGGATGGCTCAGTACAAGACGTGTACCCACAAGATGTGTCACATAATACTGTCTGGCATGCTTTTGAAATGTTGTTGGATTTAAAGGCGTGTCACGCATGAAGTCAACATGTTTACGTGTCAGGAGTTCCTTTTTCTTGTGCTTCTTGACGATTTTCGTCAGACGGTGTTGGCGTTCTGCGCCAATTGTAGTAAATTGCGTACTCATATTAGAATGATATTAAGAACGCACTGTGACAACCGGGAAGTTGGGGACAGTGCGTTCTGGGTTAATAAACGTGTCCGTTTCCTACAATTTCAGTAAACTTTGTTACCAAACCTGTAAGACCCTATCAGTCATATATTGTACTATAATCCATATTATTGTCAAGTGAGGCACAAGTTTTGCCTTAGAAAAAAATCAGTATGTGAAGTAATATTTGTTGCCAAATTAAGTAATTTATATGTAATACGACAATAATAATTCTTATATTTTCAATGTATAACAAGCACTTCATCGAAAAGGCAATAATTTAAAATGGAAATCACCAAAGCCTTAGCAATACGAAAGAAACTTTTCGACAAAAAGGTTAGAGATAAAACCACCAAATCAACCTTAAACGGTACAAAAATTTTAGGTTATCTAATTGCACCCAAAGATGATGAAGAACGTCACAAACTCTTAAAGAGTTTATGTAAAAATGGTCAACCCACACTTTATAGAATCCTAAAACCACCTACCAATTTATACAGGCACGAAGGTTTAGAAATTTACGAATGGACAGAGCAAGACCACAACACATTGATTAAATATTCTAGATCAGATAAAACAACTAGGTTAAGCAAAATGAAATTGAAACATATTGCACCAAAACCAACAAACAATTATTAAGCAAAAACAGGCTGCGCATTCAAATTCACGGTATTGTAACCTTTCTTTATCTCCATATCATAATATTCTTCCCTAACAATATCGCCTGGTATATTCACACCAAGCCCCCTTACCGTTAAATCATCATTCAAACATTCAATCCTTACAGATTGCCCCAAATAATTACCCATATTCAAAGGCCATCCCAAAAAGTCATAAGGTTGAACACCATCAGCATGAGTTTTCAATATGATATAATCACCACTTGAAAAAGTCAACCGGAACAATGGATAAGTACCAACAAACAAAGTCCAATTGATATTAAACGTTACCGAATCATCACCAAACACCGTATCATCAATCAATTTAAGCTGCTGGTAATCTACCGAGCCGTCCAAATTGTTCTTTAACCTAATCTCATAACCTTGAAAAAAGTCATACCTAGGATTCTGCACACGACTAAACAACGTAACGCCATCAGAGGCTAGGGGGTAAGCCCCGTACATTGCTTGATGACCGTCACCCACATTAGTAAAAAATCCATAATATGCGGTTTTTCCGTCATCCGTAAACGTTTGCCCATAAGACTTGATTATCGGGCTAACCCTCAAAACTTCATTATCAGAAAAAAGAGATTTAACAGCTTTTTCAACTTCACAACAACTAAAATCAATCATTACCTAACGTTTTTAATTTTTTCATAAGTCCTATAACCACTCATACCAAGCATAGCAAGAAGAATGCTAATCAACTGCCCAAGCTCAATAGCGGGTAGGGGAGAGACATTGAGCCCAACAGCATCCAAAAACCAATACACCAAATCCCGTAAAATAAAATGGTAGGCAAGTGCAGAACCACAGACCCAACCTATAAACGGTCTCCAACCACTCACAAAAATACTTTTATGCTTGGCCTCAATTTTATTAAGCTCAATTTGATGGAAATTAGCCTTTTGCATTTCCTTTGCCATTGCTAACTGAAATTCCTGTAATTTCCTTTCCTTCCCTTTGAATAAGGCCAAAAATTCCCTACTAGTCGCAAGGCTGGAAAATATGCCGAGTATCTTATCAATCATTTTTATCGAAGAATTTTTTAATGTTCAGAATTATTGCGGTTATCAATAACAAAATCGTCAACCCCTTTTCTACGTTAACCGCCAAACTGCCCAAAGAGAACAGCGAAATAGTATTTACTTCCCACAGCTTCATTAACCTACCAATTCAAGTGAAAGCCCATTTTTAGCATGTACAGCATCAAAGGCGTTAAGTTTCTTACCAACGAATGGCACGTACATTTTCAGCTTAGAACTAAAATTTTTCATTCCGTAAACCTCATACATCCTACGAAGTTCATCGCCAGTCATTTCATACGCCATACCACTAAAATGATTTGAGTCGAAAAACGGCAAGGCCAAATAAATGAACCACAAACGGGCATTCTTTACATCCCGTTTTGTATGCTCGGCCTTGGCAGCCTTAATAGAAAACAACTCAATGGACAAGCCCAATATATAGACCAACAGCCCCACAAAAGAGGGTATGAACAACCCCCATTTAAGTAATCGGTAGCAGAGGATTTTGAGATTTGATTTTTTCTTTGTCACTTTCACTTAATGTTTTATTCAATACTTCCGTTAAATTGCTATCATCCCCACCCAACTCGCTAAATTCATCCAAAGTAGCATTATAGGGCTGAATACCGAATGCAGCTTTTACCTTATGATAATCTGCCAAAGTCAACGGTACGACCAAATCAACTATGTTATCTTCATCGGTAAACATGGAGTTTATTTCTGAGTAAATCGCTGATGCTAAAGCCTCGGCTTCATCTTTGGATAAGGTTGAACCAACACCCTTCACACTATCAAAAATGTAAGCGAACCCCTTTTTTAACCAACTCCAAACCAACATTAGAATAGCTAGGGTAAAGGCCACAAAGACCAATACCAAAATTGGATTTTTAGACCATATTTGCTTTACCTTGTTCAACATCCGCAATTATCGTTACCCTTTTCTACCAAAAGTTTTTTCAATTCATCCACAGAATCAAGCACTTCGCTATTATCAGGTGCAACGCTTCCTTTTGCGCCTACAGCAGCCGAACCCTTAGAGGTATCACCGCCTTTGCTAGATTTTGAATCCATATCCGCCTCTTTACAGACACAGGGTTTTTTGTTCTTTTTCAGTAACCAAAGAATCAACAACCCAGACAAAAACACTAGGCCACCCAATAAATACATCCATTTGGTATTCTTAACTTGACTTTTCATACTAAAAATAAATTTCAGGATTGACCAATTTTCCCTTTGCGTAAAGCTCAAAATGAACATGGTTTACCATACGTTCATCAAACTTGCGTGAAAGGTCATCCGCAATACACATTTTTTCTTTTTCACCGAAGGTTGAACCAACAGCAGGTAAATTCTTAACATACATGAGCTTAGCGGTATAATCGCTATACCCTTCCAAACCTTTAATCTCAATAAGCCTATAGCTCAAATCGTCCGAGTAGGGGTAGCCTTGACGAATCACTTTGCAAGGAAATGGAGCATAAACAGCGCCATCAGGAGCAATCTTAAAATCCATACCCCTATGTTTTCCATGACTTCTATTTGCGCCAAAATGTCCACAGCCCCACGCATCACAGAGCCTAAGACCCTCTTTAAAATTCAACATGCTAAACCTCATAAACCTTGATATTGATAAAACCAACAATATTATCAAGCTAACAATTAGCTTTTCTTTGATTCCAAAATGTCTGGGAATATGAACCATATCACAAAAGGGAGCGCTAACACCGTCATCAACAGCCAAAACCCCGTATTTTCTTTTTTAAACATCTTGTTTCTATTTTTCGTCCTTAATTACCTCTTTCACCGAATCCAAGACTTTTTTACTTCCTACTTCTTTCTTCTTATCGCCCCATATTTCGCTCAAATCATCATGGAGCATCTTAAAAGCCTTGGAAATCGCTTGCGCAGAACGTGCATATTTTTCTATTTTTCTGCCATATGACAGAACCATCAAGATTTTATGCACCATAGCTACCTACTAAATTTCCCGAAGTAGCCAGTAACTTTTTTTCCACTAGAGGTAATACCCGCACCATTGGGAGTGATAACCATACCAATGTCATTAAGTACAATAACCTTCGTAGCCTTGTTCATACTACATGGTATAATCCTTGTATGACCGCTATTTTGATAAGTCACTTCCGCAATCATAGTAATATATGTCTTGCCACTTGATTCAGCAGTATATTCCTTGGAATCCTTATAAGGTGCAACCTTTGCCGTAATCAATCCCTTACTTCTGGATTTGTTCCAAGCGTTCACAATCGTACCACCCTCAAACTTCCCATTACGGATGATTGAGTATTTTGCACCACTTCTTTTGGGTGCAGGGCGGTTATTGTTACCGTTTTGATAACCATTACCATTGCGATAACCATTATTGTTATAGTTGTTACCCCTTCGATAACCATTGTTCCCATAACCGTTATTGTTTCCGTACATAACCTGCTATTTTGAAAATTTACGCAAGTACACTACACTTGCAATTACACTAAGTACGGTCAATGTGAGATGACCTACTGTAATTCCCCAGAATAGGGGCTTCATAAAATATTCCTTTGCCTTTTCCATTATTTAAAAAGTTTTCTTGATTTAGATTTGCTTTTTGAACCGTTACCAGACTTTACAAAAAGAGTACCCAGAGCAGCAAGAGCAAGCACCGAGCCACCGAAAAATTGCAACGTCTTGTTACCAGCCAATTTTTTTACGTTATCCACTGCATCTTTGGTATCATCTATTACATCAGGTTTTATTGTCACCTTGATTTGCGGTACTGATTTCTTATAAGGCTTGTTTACCTTTTTTCCACCAGCTTCCGTACGATAGAGTGTTATCGTTTCCCTTCGGACAACCACCGTTGCATTTATTTCAGGGCCAATCAGCTTTAAAGCAGATTCAAGCTCACTTAAATAGGCATCAACACCCTTTTCAAGAGAGATAAGCCCTTTTAGCGTACAATCCTTTGCAGAATCATAACGCCACCCTATCCAGTTTTCAAGTGTAGTACCCGTGACCCTTGATTTCCCCCAAAAACTCTTAAAGAAAGTGTTTACAGAAGATTCAAGCTGATTCCTATCTACGTTCAAAGCGTTTTTGAACTGCTCACCTATAACAGCAACCCATTGGGGCAATTCATTTTGCGCCCTTGTGGGAGTCCAAGTAGAGCCCCAACATTTCCAACCATCCTTTAACGCTTGCCCAATGGTCTTACCTATCACCTCTGCACTAACAATGCCACCCAACAGGCTTGAAACAGCGGATATTTGACCAACAGCACCAAGCACACCACCAGAACCGGTTTTAGTTCCACCGCCCTTTACAGGTTGTGTTTTTGGTAGGGTAGAACCACCGCTATATATGTTATAAACCATAATTTTTTACTTTAAATAAAAACCCCCATTATGCATACCGTCAAGGAGATAACGGGGGTTTTAACATGCAACGACCAAATTTATTTTGTATTAACTGTAGTCAACCGTCAGGTAGGACATATCCTCATTCAAGGATGTATCATGATGGAGCGTTAGAGCGTCCAACTGGTCAATCGGAAAACCATAACTACCCACGCCATTACTAAAAAGACCGCCTACAGTAGCCCTCTGAGATGCCTCAAAGGATGCATGGTAAGCCTTAATCTGCTCTTCATCAATTTCAACCTTCCTAACTTTTGGAGCGCCATTAACACCCACATTGTCATTTACCAAATGCGTCAATTTGGTAGGGGAGTGGTCACCATTGAACAATAGGAAGTCAACATTTGAGTAGTTTTCGGTTCTTTCAGCTTGGGTTTGCTTTACCTCTGCTTTTTTGACAACCATAGGAACACCCAATTTTGAGTTGTCCAAGTTGTGTACGTCGAAGGTAGCACCGCCCAATTCGGTAAAAGTCACTTTGTACTTAGTGTCATCATCAAAAAGAAGGACACCACCAGCAGAGAAAAGAATAAGAGGGTAGTTCTGATGAACCGCATTGTTATCGTCCCAAGTTCTTACCGCATCAGCACCGATATAGGTGTTAATGTCCAACAAGTCCTCAATATAGACCTCTGGAATCCTGTTAACGTCATTGGCATTTGAAGTAATCAAATCCACCTTCACTTTACATTCGGAAGGTATATCACCCACCAAAATAAGACCTTGGCTTGGCACATCGACCTCAAAGACCAATTCATTCGCTGCTGCTGCACTTGCTAATTTCATATTTGTATTATTTAAAAAATTTTGTTCTTAATGAATTCAGTCACAAGTATAAAGAGCTTTTAAATTGCGCTTTTACAATGGTTTGACTATGTTTGATTTGGTTTGGATTTGTTTGAATTAGTTTGCTTTTGTTTGTCCAACTCGAGTATCAAAAGCCGATAAATTCACAACAGATTTTAGACCCATTATCTCTACAACAGAGATTAACGGAATGCCATCGACCCTAGCCACATCCGATAATGTCAAGTAATCACGGCCATTGTCCGCAAGCCTTAAATAATCATCATAGAAGGGTTTACACTTGTTGGGGTGGATTCCCAGATAATTTGCCAGCATTTTTCTTGTAACCTTCATATCAAAAATCTAATTCAAAATCACGTTCATAAATCCGTAAATCAACACACTTAATCATTTCCTTAAACTTAAATTCGTGTATGTACTGGCCTATCTTTTCGCTGTACCATTCCCACAAATCAAAATCATCCAGAATCCTACGCACAGGCAGTAAAAACCGTATATCATGGTTTGATGAAAAGTAGGAGCGGAGCAGCCCCTTAATCATACGTTGTTGGCCTATAAAAGTCTCTTTGATAGTGCGCACCAATTTTCCCAAAGCCCCCTTGATAGCGCCAACCATTCTACCAACTTTTCCAAAGTCTATAAATTGGTGCGTTTCTTCCTTGTTTACCTCGGATTTGCCCGTATTGTGCTTTATTTCAAAGTGGTTTGCACGTGCCTTTTCCAAGAGGTTATAGATAAAGTTCTTACTGAATAGGCTATCAAGGTCTATACCTTCAATTTCAGTCAAGTATTTATTGCTCAATTGGTATTCGTAACGCCATACATCGCCCTCAAACCCCAATGTTTCCCAAAGCGTTCTTATATAGGGCTTCAAAGCCCCCGTTTTCATTTCACGGGACTTGTTGTAGATACGGCAAAAACGGGAGGAGGAACGCTTACCAATTTGGACACCCGTAAATTCAATCTTTCCCTTTTTGGTCTTGGTGTACACGTTCACATCCTTTTCACGTCCAGAGATCAGAAACTCACCATTGAAAATACCCCTTAAAAGACTTGGTATATCGTGTTGCTTTTCGCTAAAGTCGAGTGCTATATCGAGGCGGTTTATGCCTGAAAATTCCAGACCAAGAATATCTATAACGGCCTTTACCTTGTCCCTGAGCTTTTCGGGGGTGTCAGTATAAAAAAGATGGTTTTCGAGTTGGAGCTGTACCAAATCTTCATCTATAACGGAGCTTCTAGGCTTAAATACCATTGTCCCAAAAGATTCACCCAAATAGGTGAGGGTGGCACGATGCGCAAAAACTTTCGTGCCGTAGTCGGCAACATCAATTTTTAGACCGTCGAAGGATTCAGTTAATGGATTGCCCGTGAGGTTCAAAATCAAATAGTCCAAGTTGAGCGCATAACCCGAATCGAGTAAGTCCCCGTTATACCTATCGGGGACTTTAACGCCCTGTTTTTGAGGTGATAGCATTACTTATAAAGGATTAAAAGTTCGAGAATCAATACGAATAACGCCAGAACAAAGGCGGACAGAGACAGACTATGCACCATTGCCAATAACAGTTCTTGGGGTGTCTCTGGTTGTTTAAGGGTGAAGATTCGTTTTATAAGTTTTTTCATTTTCAATGTTATTTTGTGTTCATTAGTTTTTATGGTGTTCGCTACGCTGTTGAGCGCGGGGGATTGGCAGTAGTTAAAAAATCTTTGTGGTCAAAATCCCGTCACTATCCCAATGGATAAATCCAATCTGTTTAGTGGGATGGCCTTTTTTCCTGCCCAGACGCTTGTACTCGTAAACTTTGGCGTAATAAAAATTGGGTTGCCGTCCGTAATAACTTTCCAAGGAATGCCAAGTACGACGGCTTATACGGTGCCACACAAAATGTGAAACACCATCGATTTTGTTACCGTAAACCACTTTTACCAGACCTTGGCTTATTGTTGTTCCCATCAGAAAATAGATTTAGCTCGTATCCTATATCCAACTGCTTAACAGCGTTGTTTTTGAATTTTTCAATGTCCTTTGAAGGAATGCCGTGTTTGTCCGCTATGGCCTTTATCTTCCAGTATTCAAGAGGGTAGCCCGTCATACAGTCAACACCTTTTGTTAGTGCTTTCCATTCGGCAAAGGATTTGCCATTACGTGACCAAGGATTATGTAAAATAGGCTCTGGAGGTCTTGATTTGAACCAACCACATTTACCGTTACTATCCTCGGTCTGTACCCATTTTGAGCATAGGCCAACCTCTGTATTCCTTGGAAGATGCAAGCGGAAGTGCAGACAGTGCCTGCACACCTTCATTTACAATAGTTTGTGTTCAAGTAATTTCCTGTACAGGGCTTTATGGGAATCAACCCATAATGATAAAGTGTAATTTGTAGTGGTCACACCGTGACTATCTTCACTCACATGCGCAAAAGGTTGTACATGAACATAGCCCGTATTCTTGTGCAGGGAAAAATCAAGCAGCACAGATTTTATATGCCTACCATGTACATCGGTGTACGGATGTGAAAGCACCAATCTTGAGCCTATCTTACTTGTAAAATAAAAACGAGAGGCGTTGCGCTGTAAAGTGTTGCCACACAGCTTAGTGTAGTTCATTTTTCTGACCCTTTCCAAGGTCAAAAGCTCTTTTTTGGAGGGTTTTTTGACGATTTTCGTCAAACGGCGTTGTCGATTAACGCCAATTGTAGTAAATTGGTCACTCATTCAGATGAAATTGAAAGAACGCACTAGAGGGTAGTCACACCAATTTATACTAGTGCGTTCTGGGTTTAACGATTCATTTTCCTACTTCTTACGTCACCATACCAATTTAACTTGTAGTCCAAAACTTGTCACATCTTGTACTATAATCCATATTATGTAAAATAGAATATTCAATAACCCCGAATCCTCCTAGTTTTCCTTCCCCTCCTTATGTTCTGTTTTATTTATCGCAACTATGAACGCAACAGCTTCATTATAGCCTCAAGAAACCGACCGTAAGTATTCCGAAGGTGTAATTCCAGCTTGCTTTTTAAACACCTTATTAAAAGTATTTTTGTTGCTAAACCCAGAATCGTATGCAATCGCCAATATGGTCAGGTGTCTGTATTGGGGATCCTTTAAGCGCAGTTTTACTTCTTCGAAACGGTATTCGTTTAAAAATTCATAAAAGCCTTTGCCAAACTCGACATTCAATACCTGTGAGACCAAATATTTGGACTTGTTCAGGTCTTTGGCCAATTTGGAGAGCGAAAATTCATGGTCCAAATACGGTTTTTCAGCATCCATATAGGCCTTGATTTCCCTTAAATGTCGGCTTAAATCCTCCTCCAAAAGCTTTGAATTCCGGTATTTTGGCTTGGTCAGCCCCAAAAAGATCTCCATAAACACCCTATTCCTGCCCATTGCCAGAAAAACCAGCAAATGAATTGCAAATGCGCAACAGAACATGGTCAAATAATAGGCCCTGATATCAATATACCCCTGCTGAAAATACCAGAGCACCGCCAAAAAATCAACAACCCAGAACAGTAAGAATCCAACCGCGAACTTTTTTAGCCAGCCTACCCTCCTGTCCATACCCTTCAAATGGGTGGCCAAGTCCTTTGTATTTAGCAACCGTAGCGCCACAAGTACATACACAAAACTATGGATGATCTGCGCCATGGTAAATATCTGACTGGCTACATCAAATTCCTGACCTCCGGGCCGTGTTTGGGCCTGTAATAATTCAATTTTGATCTCCCCTGCCAATCCAAAGAACGGCAACATAAACACCACCGCTACCAAAAACGGTATGCTGTGCAACAGATCCGTAGCGCGGAGCTTCAATTGATCCGTTAAGCTGGATTTGATATAATACAGGAACAAGGGACCAATCAAAAACAATAAGGGAAGGCTTATATGCGCCAAATGCGGCAAGGTTGTATATAAATTCGTATTGATGATCAGGTAGTTCAACAAATTCAAGGAAATTACCATCACCAGCGAGACCAAGAAATACTTGGATTTTCTTCCGCGAAACCCCACCATCAGCGCAATACTAAAGAACACGCCCTGCAGCAGCCCAAAAATTAAAAGGGCCGACCAAAGGTCAAAGGTAATTTCAGAAAATTGCTGCATGATCAAAAACGGTTTCGCATACTACAAATGTAAGCGCTTCCCTGCCATCACCGAATCCAGGAGCCTAAAATGGGTCATTCTAAAGCCATAGACACTCGATTGACACACATATACCCTAACCTTGCCATCAAAATAAATAGATATGGAAGGTTTAACGATACTACGCACTGCGCTCAAAGCCAATGGATTTTTCTCATTGACCATGGCAGCGGTGACACTCATATTGGGCAGCACGGTTATTGCAATCAATGAAATGGCCAATGGGCAACCTACGGCCCTTTCATTGCAACTCTTCTTTTTTGCAGCGGTGGTTCTGCTGGCCGCTTATCGGAAAAAGGTACCCACCATTCTCGTTTGGATAATCATAGTCCTCGACGTTCTATATGTCCTGCTCGGATTGTACACCCTAAGTTTGGTCGCCTCCGAAATCAGCATAGGCGGAACACTATTGATCATCGGCACCAACCTTTTGGTCGCGGTGTTCGCCACCTTTCAGACCATTGGGTTGATCCGTTACAAGAAATCGGTAAGACTGGCTTCCCAATAAAAAGCGGACAAACAAAAAAAGCACCGACCCCGGTCGATGCTTTGCTATTTTATAAGGGAGATATCTTATAGTTCGATGTCTTCCACGGTTCCGTCAGGATAGGTCACCGTAGCTGCGTTGTCGCATTCGCCATCTCCAAAATCAACAGTTACCTGTAATCCGTTTTTAGAGACTGTCATGCTACCACTGGTAAGATATTCACATCCCAAGCTACCTTGAAGGTCATCCACGGTCGCTATGCTATAGGTATTGCCATCGGCAGTGATGGTCCAGCTACCTGAGATGCTAAATCCGCTGTTTTCAAGTCCATCACCAAAGGTGAAGCTAAAGGTCTTGGTTCCACTTTCGGTAATTTCGCTCTCATCTTCCATAACAACCGACAACTCGCTGGTCACGGTAAAGGAAATGGTGCCTTGCTGCTCGTCACCACTAATTACAAAGGTTCTGGTTCCGTTCACTTTGATGGTACCCACATAAAAATCGGAATACACCGCTGTAAACGATACGGTTTCCCCGTCGGTTTGATACGCTACGGTCAGCGTACCATTGATATTATCGGTTCCGTTGAGCTCACAATTGTTAAAAGTGGCTACAAAACCACTCTGTGAATACTCTACGGAATAACATTCATTTGATTTTTCCACAGCTTTTCCAGCTGCACTGTTGGCATATAGTTCGGCCAAAACACTATCCACTACACTGGTAACATCATCGGTTTCCAATATGGTCTTTACTTCAGTTTGGCTCAGCTCCTGCCCTTCTCCCAAAGGTTTGGCGTCCTCACTACATCCTACAAATACTAAAACAAGGCTTAAAAAAGCTACTAAGGAGGTGATTCTTGCGAGTCTATACATATTACTTAAGTTTTGGTTACGTTTGGTGAACGCAACGCAGCTGTTTTTAGTGTTTTTAAAATTGACTAATCGATGAAATACACTACTGTTAAAAAAAGATGTTATCCCAGCTTTTGTGAAAATTGTTTTACTTTACAGTATATATTGTTTGAAAAAGATTGAATTATGAAAATTCTTAAAATTCTACCGCTTTTGGCCTTGCTCCTTGGCCTCTCTTCCTGCAATTCTGATGATAATGGCGATACCAATACCCTAAACACTGCCGTAATCGGTATTTGGGATTTGGTGGAGGTCAATATTAGCAGTGCACAGGATATGAATAGCGATGGTACTTCCTCCACAAACCTATTGGATGAAGTGGATTGTATTTCGGGCACACTATTGATCGACAGCGACTTGATTTGGACGTTGGAACAGTCCAGAATCAGCATTACCACGATTACAGGAGGGTTGTTTTTTGCGGATTGTACCGGTACGGATATTTCTACGGGACTTTGGAATGCGAGCGGAAGTCAGGTTACCTTCAGCGGCGATAATGCGCCAGATCCTTTTGTTATTATCAATGACCAATTGGTGAATCAGATTGGTGACGATTTACCGGGAATCGTAAGCTATGTCTACGCCTTGAGGCCGTAGGTTAATAAAGATTTAAAAATATGAAGCAACCTCTACTAGTTCTTTTGTTGTGTTTAGGTTTGGGGGTATCCCAACTGTATGCCCAGGCGCATCCTATAAAAATTGAGGAAAAGAAAGGCAAGAACAGGATTACCTTCTATGCGGTAAATAAAACCTATACTCCTTACGACGTGCTCTTTGAGGTCAAGGGAAGTAATTTTAGACAGAGTGCGGCTAGACCGCGATGGATTCATATTCCGGCCACCTCAAGGGTGAATTTGAAGACCATTATTCTGTTTCGAGACAAACAGCCCGTCTACACCAAAACCATTAAGGTGAACGATAGCCTCTCCAAACGGGCGCTGAAAAAAGAATATGAGAAATTGGATATTCCCCCGCCAAAGATCAAACCGAAAAAACAGATAACAGTTTATACCAGAACCAACTGTGCCTCTTGCGATAGCATTGTGTCCAAACTTACTGTGGATAACTATCTATTCAGAAGTGTTTCGTTGGATGAACAACCCGATGTGAAGGAGCAACTGGGTAAATTTTTGTCCAAATCCCCTGAAGAGATGGATTCGATTGCAAATCCCATTATTAGTTTAGGTGGAAGGTTATACAGTTGGATTGCTTCCTATGAGCAATTACAGGAGGAGTTGCATAAAGAATGATGTTTTAAGGGGTCTTTTGCGCAATGATGACCCACATTTGTTTGTTCTCCTCACGCTCCCACGGTCCATGATCTTCGATTTCTGAAACTATGGTGAATCCCGCTTGACGCAGCTCTTTACGAACATATTCTGGTCCAAGGGAATGCGACCGCACCTGATCTTCACGTGATTTGCCCCTTACCCACTCTTTTAATTTTTCAAGAAACATGACCTTGCCCCCTGGCTTGAGTGAACGCCTGATAAGCCGAAGCATTTTTTCATGGGAATCTATTTCATGGTAGGTGTCAATCACAAAAACCATGTCCAGCTCCCGTTCCGGAAGCTTTGGATCATCGTAGTCCCCTAAAATGGTGATGATGTTCTTTAGGTTGCTGTCAGCAGCGTTTTCCCGTAGGGTCTTTAAGCGGTCTTCCCTTACATCAACGGCATAAACCCTTCCGTTCGGTACTTTTTGGGCCAGATGAATGCTCAAATAGCCCTCATGGCAGCCAATATCCGCTACCCTATCCCCTTCTGATAAATCTGCTAACGCTAAAAGGGTTTCGGTTTGCATCCACTCATCGCGTTCCTTCCAATCTTCCTTGCCGTATTGGGCATTGAGCCCTATCAATGGTAACAACAAGATAAAAAGGAAGGAACGATGAGCTTTCATTTATATTTTTAATCTTCTATAAGTCCCTGACTTTCAATCCATGGAGCGCCTGCAGCCTTAAGTTCTGCTTCAAGTGCTGGTAAAGTGCTGTTGGCAAGCGCTTTAAGCTCTCTTTTGAGCTCATCCAATTGATTCATGGCACGTTGCATCGCAGCTTTTTGATTGCCTGTTGGACCATAAGTGTTACGTAGGGCAACCAAGCCTATAAAAGTACCGTCCTGCGGAGATGGAGGCGTCTTCTCTCCTATCTCATTTCTGGCCGGACTACCGTTCATTACCTTGTTCAACTGCTGCAATTGCTTGTTGGCATTACCAATCTTGGTCGCCAATGCCGCGGTTGGTCTTTGGGCTTCATCAAAAGCACGCTTCATAGCACCCACTTTCTCCAAGCTTTTGCTAAGCACGGAGTTTGTGGCGGACAAATCCTGACGGAAATCCTGGTACATTCCCCTAAATGCATCGATTTCCGATGTTGGTTTTGCAGGCAATGCTCCCTTGGCCAATGGTTTTACCTCAAAGGTCTGGGCGCTTGAAAGTTGTTGCATCCCGCCATTTACACGTTGATACAATTCAACCGTATAGTTTCCTGGTGTTGCCAAATACGGAGATCCGAAGAAATCATCGTCACCCCCTTTTGGTTTTTTTAGGGGAACCCCTGTCCTATCCGCATAGGTAAGATTCCAAGCTACTCGATTGAAACCTTTTTTGTTGGTTCCCTTTACGGTATTGATGACATTTCCTTGACTATCTTTCACCAATAGCACTATCCCTGGTTTATCCTGGTTCTTTTCTTCGTCCAAAGCGTCATATCCTGGAAACGCAATATTGCTTTTCTGCTTGTTAAGATCCTTTTCCCTTTCCTTTCGTGTGTCTTCCAGGGATTTTAGTTTCTCTGGCAAGTAATATGTGAAAGTGGCACCAAATGCTGGATTCTTGGCAACATATTGGTTGCTACCCTGGGCATACATCCCTGCTTTTTCCACATACCAATAGGCTGGTCTAACAGAATAGAGCGTAGCCTCATTCATTTTGGAAGTGTCAAAGTCACGCAGCGCGGACATATCATCCAAAACATAGAAACCACGACCGAAAGAGGCAGCGACCAAATCGTTTTCCCTGCGCTGAATGGTAATGTCCCTAAAGGAAATTGTTGGCAGTCCACCATCAAGCTCCAACCAGTTGACCCCGCCATTACTGCTGAAGTAGATACCAAACTCCGTAGCAACAAACAGCAACCCTGGTTTTACATGATCCTGGACAATTCTCCAAGTAACCAATCTTTTTGGAAGATCTCCGTTCATAAAGGACCAAGTTCTACCCCTATCCCTACTCTTCAGCAAATACGGTTTAAAGTCTCCTTCTTTATGATTGTCCAGTACTAAATAAACGGTATTGGCATCGTACAAATCGGCACGTACATCGTTTACAAAAGCCCTGTTCGGAACACCTTTAATATTTCCTAGCATGACTTTTCGCCAAGTATTACCGCCATCTTCGGTCACCTGAAGGATTCCGTCATCAGTACCGGCGTAAATCAGCCCTTCCTGTATTGGCGATTCAGCCAAAGAGGTGATGGTGTTATAATTGGACATGGCCAAAACATCCCATGGGTTGTCCCAGCTTTGCTGCCTCCCCATAATGGGTAGTGCCAATCGCTCTTCATTTCGGGTAAGATCTCCGGAAATTGACGTCCAGTCATCTCCCCTATTTTCAGATTTCCAAACACGATACGAAGCGAAGTACAGTCGTGTTGGGTTATGTGGACTCACCAAAATGGGAGCATCCCAATTGAAACGTTCGTGCGGGTCACCAGCGGAAGGTTGCGGCTGGATAAACACAGTTTCCCCAGTAGTCTGGTCGATTCTCCATAACCACCCTTGTTGAAATTCACCATAGGTGATATCCGGATTTCCAGGCTCTGTTGCGGACTGATGTCCGTCAGCACCCAATGTAATCCACCAGTCAGCATTTAAAATTCCCGCACTACTTCTAGTTCTTGAAGGTCCACCGTGGGAACCGTTGTCCTGTGTTCCTCCATAGATATTATAAAAAGGTGCTGCATCGTCCACCGCCACTTTGTAATACTGTGTGATGGGAAGATTGCTGAAATATTTCCATGTCTTTGTCAGGTCGTATGACTCGTACAAACCTCCATCGGTACCAAACAACACATAATTTGGGTCATCGCTTTTGAATGCCATCGCATGGCTATCAACGTGCTTGCCCTTTTCGTTCATTTGTTCAAAATGCTTTCCGTGGTCATCAGAAACCAACACATAGTTGCTCATAAGGTATAGCTTCCCTTCTTGATGCGGGGAGGCGTATAATTCTTGGTAGTAGTGTGGACCTGTTCCACCAGAAATCGCATCGGATTGTTTGGTCCATGATGCACCTTGGTTTTTAGATATGTAGAGTCCACCTTTTCTGCGATCGACCTCAATGGCCGCGTAGATCACATCACTATTGAATGGAGAAATGGCCAATCCCGTTTTTCCAAGGTTGGATGCAGGAATTCCAGTGGTCAATTTTGTCCACGTCTCTCCTCCATCGGTGCTCTTATGGATTCCAGAACCAGGTCCACCACCGTTGTAAGCGGCTACCGTTCTGTGTCGATCCCAAGTTGCGGCATATAGGATGTTCGGGTTTTTCGGATCTAGAACAACGTCTGTTACCCCGGTCCATTCGTTATCACCCAATGTTTTGCGCCATGTTTTTCCGCCATCGGTGGATTTATAGAAACCACGCTGGCCTCCTTTGCTCCATAGCGGGCCTTGCACAGCCACCCAAATCGTATTGGAATCTTCAGGATGCACAATCACTTCCGAGATATGTTCAGAGGCTTTCAACCCCATATTTTTCCAGGTCTTGCCTTCGTCATGGCTGACATAGATTCCATCACCAAAACCAACATGTCTACCACCAACGTTTTCACCAGTACCTACCCAAATGGTACTCGGATTATTGGGGTCAATAGTGACACATCCGATGGAATAACTGGATTGCTTGTCAAAAATCGGTTTCCATGTGGTTCCGGCGTTGATGGTTTTCCAAACACCTCCAGAGCCAACGGCAACATACCAAACACTTTCGTTTTTCGGATGGATGGCGATATCCGCAATCCGCCCAGATGTCAAAGCAGGTCCCAAGCTCCTCCATTCCAAGCCTTTAAAGGTTGTGGAATCGGGTTTTTGGGAAAATAATTGAAAAGAAAAAAGAAATGTAAAGATTAGGACATAAGAGAATTTTGTACAGTGTTTCATGCGTTTTAGTTTACGTTGAATTAGCATTGAAAGATAACCAAAAGCATTAGCCTTAATTCCAAAAAAAATGTGAAAATAATCTGCCTTTTTGAAGAATTTTCAAGTACGATCTTTCAGGCGGTAGACAAACTTTAAACCGCTCCAATCTTCATCGACAGCAGCGACCTTGACATCGACCAATCCCATGGAAAGTAAATACTCCCGGATAGGGTCCCGTTTTAGATCTGTGGGGATGCTCGAAGCGCCTTTGGGCCAGCTGACCCAAAGCATTCCATTCTTTTTTAACAGCGATTTGTATTGGTCTGCGATTTGTTGCAGTTCTTGAAAAGTGGTGGTAAATATGTGGATGAAGTCAATCGTTTCCGCTTCGGGTTGCTCAACAACAATCACATCATCGGGAAAATCAGAAAACAAACTGAAATACTGTTTCGGGGGATTGTGCAAAACCATTGAAAACCCTGCTTTGATTCCCAATTTTTTGGCCAAGGGCGTTCCTGAGTATCCTTCTGGCATGGAATTAGTCGTTCAATTTTTCGGGTAAATCTGTATCGGAGCCAATCCGCCATTGATCATCGTAAATGGAGCGATATCTAATTTCAAAATCGAGACCATTGGCTTGAAGCTCTTCAAAAAGAACCAAGAAAGCGTCAAAAGCCTGTTTACTTCCTCCGACGGTAAGAATATTTCGTTCGCCTCCAGCGGGGATAGCAGAACCTTTTTCCAGGGTAGCATAATTAAGGATTGGAATGCTATCCATAGCCTCTAGTTCTGATGTCAGGAATTCATAAAGTTCTTTGTGGTGCACCTTTCCTTGATATATGATCACGGTGCTATCGATAATCGCCGGCCCTACCCCATGGTTGATCAATTCAAGGGAGAACTTGTTCTCTGCTCCTACGTAGGATTGGGAAAGTAAGAGATACGGCATCGCAGACAAACGGCTTTGTTTCTCAATGATGTTGGTCTGCTTCACAAAAATGATCAGGGTAATCAAGCTAATTAGAATGGCCACTAGACCAACCAACTTGTCCGAACTCCAGAATTTTTTCTTCATTGCTAAGGTTCTTGTATCAAATATAGTGAAGTGACTTTTGATAAAAAGCAACCAAAAAGTTGCACATTAAAAATCATTTTGTATATTAGCAACCGATTAGTTGCATAAATAAATTCAAAAAACGAACATTATGAAAGATGTAATCACAAAAGAGCATGTATTCGCTCATCCCATCCAGAAAGTTTGGAACGCCATTTCCGTAGCTGAGGAAATCTCGACTTGGTTTATCAAAGCTGATTTTAAAGCAGAAAAAGGGTATCAATATACCTTCGTAGCGAGCGAGGAACATGGATGTACAAACATTACCGGGGAGGTGAAAAGCGCATCTCCCTACACTTTGATCTACACTTGGGTGGTGGAAAATACCACCACCGAAACTGTTGTGAAATGGGATTTACGGGAGACCGAAGCAGGTACACTCCTGCATTTGGAGCATTCCGGAATATCTGGATATCCTGGTGACTCGGCCATTACCTATTTCAATGATTATGACGGAGGCTGGGACAACTGCATTACGGAATTAACTTCATTTTTAACCAAAGAAGTCCATGCAGGATAGTATCACCAAAGTCTTAAAGGCAATTGCAGATCCCAAAAGGCGTGAAATCTTTCACGCCTTGATCATTACCTCCTCTGCCCTATCCATTTCCCAAATTTCCGGTCAATTTGAGATTAGCCGGCAGGGAGTTACCAAACATATCAAAACCTTGGAGCAAGCGGGTTTGGTGGAAATTACATCAAGCGGCAGGGAACGTTTTTGTGTTGCGGATGCGAAACCTTTAAAACAGATTACTGAGTGGGTAAGCTTTTATGAGAAGTTCTGGGATGCTACTTTGGACAATCTTGGAAATTATTTGGACACCAACTAAGCTCCACTTCTATTTTGGGTAAATTGAAGCAAACCGGTCAGGGCCTTATCAACGCTTTTCCGGAACAACTTCTTACCTATAAGAGCGACGATCAGTTTTTTTATGGGAGACTTTACCTTCCAAAATACCTCTATCTCCAATTCACTGTTATTTTCGGATATTGGTGAAAAATGGTAGAATTGGTATAGCTCGTCCACAAGCGGCGGATTCGTCAAAAGCTCACCATAAATAATGCTTCCTTCCCTAGGTTCCTTTGTGATGGTGGTAAAGTTAAAATGTTTTCCGTTGATCACACAGGTATGCTCAGAGCCTACCCTTGTTACCTCATGCTCGTTAAAATCCAATCGATCCACTCCTTCCGTCCAAAGATGTCGTAGCGAATAGTTTGTAACGTATTCCAATAGCGCTTCTGCTGATACCGGATATTGTTCTTTCATGGTCACTGGAGCCGGATAATCAAAGGACACCTTCGTTGGATTGGAAAAACTGCGTAGTTTCAATTCTTTGGGATCGATAACTGAGTAGATATATTCCACTTCCTTGTCATCGTATATATCGGAGCCCTGTCTAAATCTATAAATCTTGCTGGAGTAGTACCGTGACAGCATAATATCCAGAGCAAGTGTTCGACTTATCAACACATAATTGTCACTGTCCACCGAATTTTTCAATAGTCTATGGGCTTCTATAACCTGTTCACCAAACGGTTTTCGGGTGCCTTGCACTTCAATATGCTGAAGATTGCCGCTATGCGCAATAATCTTTAGCTGAAGATTTGGAGCCGTTGCGCAAGCGTTGCATGGACATATCCTATTTTTCTCGAGCATTTTCAAATGACTGTAAAATGCCGTGAACATGGACTCTATCTGCGCCAAAAGATTCTCTTGGGATGGGATTTCGTTTTCCTTATAAAAGAAAAGGGCATCTCCTTCAATCTCGGCCAACTTTAACTCCTGGGTGTTGGCATTGACCAGAACTTCAAGCAATTCTGAGATCACATGCTGACTGTGTTCAACCTCGGTGGTCTGAATAAATTTTGTATATCCGGAGATATCAGGAATAAAGAGTAGTGACTTGGACATGTTTTTGATTGAAGTTGTTAGGCAATTGGTCTCACTAAAAAACCAAAGCTTACTTCGCTGCCTGCTGGTTCAAATCTTCTAGTAGTTGCTTAAAACCTACGGCAACACCGTTGGTCCAGCCAAAGCCATCCTGGGTCTCATATTCTCCCCCACCGGAAAGCAAGGAAAGATCCTCCACATTATATTTCTCCATCATTTTACCCGTGTTTTTATAGACTTTTTCGTTCAGGGCCAGCCAGCGCTCCATGATATCGATAGCTTCTGCTTTGTATCCATACCGCAGCAATCCGTTAACGGCAATCCATTGTAGTGGTGCCCAACCGTTCGGAGCATCCCATTGTTGCCCTGAGTGGTCCAAGGTGGTGACCAAACCTCCGTCCTTTAAAAACTCGGCCATTATTACCTCTTTTACTTTCTCTGCCTGTTCCTTAGTTGCGATTTCGAAATAAAGTGGGTAAGCCCCAGCCAAGGTTAATTCCGGCGTTACTGCTTTTTTTCTGAAGTTATAATCATGAAAAAAACCAGTTTCCTGATTATAAAAATATTCACGGATTGCAAATCTTCTTTTCTGTGACCTACGATAAAAGGTTGTTCCAGCTTCTTCATCTCCCTTTAATCTACAAGCTTTAAAGAGCGTTCGTTCCATAAAATATAGAAGGCAGTTCAGATCAATCGGTAAAATAGCAGTAGTTTCGGTGCTATTGAATTCACCTTTTTCACCATACCAACGAGAACTGAAATCCCAACCCGAAGCGGCTGCAGACCGTAAATCTTTATATAGGATCTGTTTCAACGAATCTGTTTCCAATCCGCTGGCCAAGTGCATATCTTCCTTATAAGCTTCCGGACGGGGCGAATCTCCTTCATCCCAATATCTATTTAGATAAACGGACCCCTCTATATTGACAACGTGTTTTTGCGGTCTTGCCAAAACCACTTTATCGATATCTTGCATCCAAAACTCATATTCTTTAGCCAACTCAGGCAGGTAGTATAAAATCAGATTGTCATCTTTTCGTGCCAAGGCATCGACCATAAGGGCATAAAATGGAGGTTGGGAACGTGTTTCGTAATAATCTCTTGTACCATTTGGTATAAAGCCAATGGTGTCTATCAAATAGGAGAAATTATCCACCATGGATTTCGCAAGATCATCCCTCCCATCGGCCAGTAGACCTTCGAGCGTAAAATAGCTATCCCAATAGTAGATTTCCTGAAAACGTCCACCAGGAACAACATATTTGTAGGGCAATGCTATCCTAGACGAATTGGGGATAATGGTATCTGGCCCCCTAGTCAACTTATCCCACATTAACGTAATATGTTCATACATGGTTTTGGTAGTGTCCGTCTCAAATTCCAATGCGCTCATTGACCTATCTTCAAAGTTTTCATTGATAAAAACCTGGAGGTTAAACCCTTCGTTGTCTTTTTGATCTAAATACTTAGCCTCAAGCACATTCGCATCCTCTTTTGGCACCAAATCCACAAAGGTTTTGGAATCTTTAAAAGCATCACTCAGTTGCACATCATTGAACAGTTGTGTTTCGTATAAACTGTCAACGGTTTTTATCTCCTTTCGACAGGATGCGACGAGTAAAACAGCAGCTAAAATAAATATGGAATGAAATTTCATAGCGAGTCAGTCAGTTTGAGTTACATGAGAAAGTTAGTTGTGAAAAGTAAGCAATTATTTTGAATTCGCAGAAGCTCCAAACCATCATTTCCAAGGCTGCATTTTATCCTATGGAATAGGGTTTATACCCGAATTTTCATGATTTACAACATTAAATCCTTAAAATCGTATACGATTTGTAATTTAGGGATATGCAATCAACCTTTAACCTCCGTGACCAAGTGCGGTTACATCTATTAGACCAAATTCGTAATGGCGAATTAAAAATTGGAAAGACCATCAATCTGGCTGCTTTGGCCCGACAGATTGGGATTAGCGTTACTCCAATTCGCGAAGCGCTGAGTCAATTGGAACAGGCTAGAATCATTCAAGCAATTCCCAATCGGGGATTCGTAGTGACCCGTTTGAGCCAGAAGGAGGCACAGGATTTGTACAAAACCCTCTCCCAATTGGAGGTGATGGCTTTGGAAAGCTCGAGCTTTACCCAAGAAGACATTGAAAGCCTTCAATCCCAACAGCTAAAGGTGAAAATGGCCGATACTTTCGAGGATAGATTACATGCCCGGTTTGAGTTCCATAAATTATTGACCCAGAAATCTTCAAACACCATGTTGTTGCAAATGCTGGAAGATTTAAAGGCCAGGCTTTTGTTCTATGAGTACAGTTTTGCCCATGATGAAGGTTTTTACGCCAATTTAGAGCATCAAAGTATGGCCATTGTACAGGCTATTGAAGAAGACAATATTCCAACGGCCGCATTGATTCTTAAAATGAACTGGATGTCGGTATTGGAATACGTAGAAAAACGAATGCTTGTAACCGTTTAAAATATGAAGGCGAAATCTTCGTTTAATGTATTCAAAAGCGCTGCTCATGAATTTTTTAAATAAGGAAATCGAAACCTTGGTAAAAAACAAAAAGTCCAAATCCTTGGTCAAGCGACAAATCTCATGTGGAATTTTCCAGGATTTGGAAGATTCCAAATCAAATGGTGCTCCCCATAAGAAGAAAGCCTAGCTCTTGAACAACGACTCATCCAATCCTGGAATCAGGGTCATCGCATTTTTATAATACACCTTTTCCAATACTTCATCTGGTAAGTTAAGTCCGTACATCGCCCAGAACGCATGGTATTTTTTATAGTACGGAAAGTATTCATCCGCTGTTTCCAATACTCTAAAATAGGTAGGGAACTCCTCGGGCTTCCAACTGTCCTTCCCAAATAGAATCCGGTCTTGATATTTAATGAAGAACTGTCTTGCCCTTCGGGGTTGACGACCCAATTCTGCAATAATAGCACCAATGCCAACTGACATATTGGGGATATCATCCATTAACTCCCCTAGCCTGTCCAAATTATTGGCATACCACCCCATATGGGCATTTATGAATTTGGTATTAGGGTGGTTTTTGAACATTCTATGCTGTTCATCAATGATCTGTTGCCATGGTGCGGGATTTGTATCGGAGCGTTTTCTTCGGGGTCGGGTTTTTAATTCCAACCAACGTTCATTGTACTTGTCCATAGGGTCCCAAAATGATTTTGGGTCAGCAGCATGGATCAGCACAGGAATCCCCAGTACCCCACATTTTTCCCAGACAGGATCCAACCTTGGATCATCTATGGCAATTCTGTTACCATTGACATCTTTATTCCGAAGTCCTAGACTTTTGTAGATTTTCAACCCTCTAGCTCCACTCTTTACATCCAGTTCCAGCTGGGCCGCAGCCATTTCTCCCCAGTTTGGATTGCCAACTCCACTAAAATCAACATTTGCAAAGACCACGAATCTATTGGGATAGTGGTCATTCACATTTTTCAGCATGGCACGGAGCCCCTCTCCCGAACCACCGCTCAAATTCACCATTACCCCCATATTAAGATTATCCATATCGGCAATCAATTGGGATAAATCCTGAGTGGCCATTCGAAATTGATGACTGTGGACGTCTATAAAGGTAAATTTTGCCTTGCTGATCGGATTTTGAGGTACAACCAAAGTAGATTCTGGATTGTAGTCCTCAAAGCTCATTTCTTGGGCTTCTAGGTCAAAATTTAAAAATATAACCGCAAATGATAAAGTAATGGTATATTTAATCATATTTAAAGTATTGTTTACCAGATATTTCTAAATATTTTTCTTTTGTGTCAATGTCAATCTCTTTCCCTTGTGGGTCAATCTGTTTTACCAACATTTTATGGGATTTGATGATTCTTCGTGCTCCAAAATCCTCTTGAAGTTCTTTGAGTTCAGCAAATAAGGATTTATCAAAAATGGCAGGAACCCCTGCCCCGTTGTGATATGAAGTTGCTGTGATTTTGGCTTGACTTTCCACATGTACCTTATTTAATTGTGATAAAAAGGTGGCATCTATCAAGGGTTGGTCCGCTACCATGATTAAAAGTGCTTCCGGGTTTTCCTTTTCCAAAATATGCCGAACTCCAGTGGATATAGAGCTTCCCATTCCCAATTGCCAATTGGGATTATGCATTATTTCAGCATGAATTGCTATGGATGCCAAAATCTTTTCAGCATTGGCGCCCAACACAATGTAAACCCTGTCGGCAACCCCTTTAGCTTGATGTATGGCGTTTTCCAAGAGCGTACTGTTCCCCCATGGCAACAACTGTTTGATATCCCCCTCCATTCTGGAAGAGGCACCTGCAGCTAGAATTAATACGGCAATGGGCATGGTCGGTGTTCAGCTGTGGATATTTCCCATTTTATGCTTTAGCAGCAAAGGTTCTTTGTTGTTTACAACGGAGAGAATTTCACTCAAAATGGAAATCGCTATCTCTTGAGGTGTTTCCGCACCAACATCGATTCCAGCCGGCCCATGGATTTGTTCCAAGAATTCTTCCGAAACATCCGGATGCCTTTCCATTAACTCATCGAACAGTTTTTCTCGACGCCTATAGGGTCCCAGAAGCCCAATGTAAGCTCCTTCCTCATCTTTTAGAGCGATTAAAAACTGAAGGTCCTTTACAAAACTGTGGGTCATGATGACCACAGCGGTTTGCTTGTCCAAGGTCAATTGAAATGCCTCTGGCTCTACGTTTATCAATTTATGTATGCCTGGAAAATCCTCCGTGGTTTTTTCTTCCCTGGGGTTGGCGACGATAGTAACCTCCCAACCGGTCAGGGATGCGTAGTTACATAGCTGTACGGCATCGTGCTCAGCACCAACAATGACCAATTGAAAGCAAGAATGCATTTCCTGTTCAAAATCAGGGAGTTCCTTTTCAATCTCCTTTATCTGTTGATTTACAGGTAGTGAAGCATCTTCAAAGTGGAAGCTGGTAAAGTAATCTTGATTATCTCCCTGGTCTTTTTCAAAATAGGATTTGATACGAAATGGAAGCCTTTTCGTAATTGTACTCCAAAATTGGGCCAAGAAGTTTTGGTCTGGTTCAAAAGTTTCCAATAAAATGTACAGAATGCCTTCACAACCTAAACGATAACGCCCGTCATAAATCATGATTCGGGAAATTCCGTTTTCAAAGACCGATTGCGCTTGTCGAAGCACCTCTTTCTCAACGCAACCGCCACTGACAGCGCCAATCATATCTCCATTTTCAAAAATCAGCATGCGTACACCGGGCCGTCGGTACGAGGATCCATCCAATGCAACCACAGTGGCCAATACAGCACGCTCACTTTCACGTTTTTCATAATGGTTGATGATGTTCTTTAACTCGTGCGTCATACTTACAAAATCCTTTTCACAGGAATAAATGGAACCAAACTGTCAGCCTTAAGGGATTCGCTTGGATTTAATCGGATAAAACCATCGGCTTTTGACAGACTTAGTAAATCTCCTGAACCCGTGGTGCCGATCTCTTTCGCTTTTAGTTTTCCGTGCTGAATATTGATTTCAATTCCCAAAAACCTAGTTAAATCCGTGTTGTTTACCATAGGTTCACTTAAAAATACATCAAATTGCGGAGTGGTGACTCCCAAAGTTTTGTTAAGCCATGGCTTAAAGTAGACATGGTAATTTGCAAAGGTAGAAACGGGATTTCCGGGAAATGAAAAAATAGTGGTCTTGAGGGATTCATGTTTTCCAAACCAAAAGGGCTTTCCAGGTCGTTGCCGAACCCTGTGAAAAATTTTCTCCACTCCTAATTGATCAAAGGTCGATGGCAAAAAATCAAATTTTCCTTTGGAAACACCACCACTCAGTAAGAGCACATCGTAATTCTTTAATATTTCCCCAATCTTATCTTTTAAGACTTCGGGTTCGTCTGTAAAATGATACATAGCTGCCACAATCCCCTCATTCTGCAAAAGCGCTTTTAGCGTATGGGTGTTAGATTTTCTGATTTGATGTGGAAGTGGTTTTTGATCAACTTCCACCAATTCATTTCCTGTAGCAATGACCGCAATTTTTGGAAGTCTTTTCACCAAAACGTGCGATTTACCCACAGTAGCCAAAACCCCGATTTCCGCAGAAGTGATAGGTGTTCCAGACAAGAGTAATTCATCACCCATAGCAGTATCACTGGCCTTGTAATGAATATTTTGTCCTTTTTTAATTGGCTTGACAATATTGAAACGATCATTTTCTTTTTCGGTATGCTCATACATTACCACGGTGTCCGCGTTTTCCGGAACCACGGCTCCCGTCATCACCTCCATACAAGCTGTTTCATCTTTAAGTTTTAATTGAGGACTTCCAGCCTGGGCAATACCACTTATCCCAAATGAAGTATTGGTATCAATATTTTGGTTGAACTTGATGGCGATACCATCCTTTGTAGATCTGTCAAAAGGTGGAAAATCCCTATCCGCAACAATAGTCTCGGCAAGAATTCGTCCTAAGGATGATTCCATTGAAACCATTTCAACACCATAATCTTGGGTACGATCTAGAACCTTTTGTAATGCTGTTTCAAATGCAATCATGTAAATAGCGTTAGTTGGAATCCATTTTTTATAAGCACTCTAATACCTACAAACAGTACAAGGGCGGCAGTGAGCAATCGTATCCGTTTTGCGGAGAGTTTTCCCAAACTGATTCTGACTCCGAGCTGTCCACCCAATAAAACAGCGAACATCAATCCTAAAATTTCTGGCCAGAAAATCTGAAAAGAACCACTCCAAAACAATCCCCCTAGTCCAGAAACTGAATTGACCAAAATAAAAAAACTGGCCAATGCAGCAATTACTATGGGCCTATCCCATTTCATATGGTTGAGCACAGGCGCCAAAAATATTCCACCACCAATTCCAACTAAACCTGACAACAGGCCAATTGCGCCTCCCAATAGATAAGAAAGGTAGCTGGGGTATTTTTTTATGGTGTTGCTGGATTTAAGAACCATGGTTTGATATATCAATGCAATGGCTGAAACAATGAGTGCCAAAGCGAGGATGATAAAAAAACTTCGTTCTTCCAATCGAAAAGATGCCCCTAAAAAGGCCAAGGGGATACTGGTGACCACAAAAGGGAGAAATCTCTTTAAATTCAAATGTCCGCTCCTGTAAAACAAAATGCAACTTCCGGTCACCACGGTAAGATTGCAAAGCAGTGCGGTACTCCTGATGGTCAAAAAGCTGGTAATAACCAAAGCCAAAATGGCCAAATAACTTGAGCCCCCACCAAAACCTACCGCTGAGTATAAAGTAGCTACAACAAAAAAGGAAATAAGCAATAAGATAAAGTCGCCAGGGGCTACGGACATACGGTCACCATTTTGTTCATTCCCCCTAAAATAGAATAAAAAGTCAATTTGGGATAGGCTTCCTGAAGTTGTCTGGCTGCTATTTCGCTTCGTTTTCCAGATTGGCAAATGATATAAACCTCCTTGTCCTGGTTGGTCGGAATATATTGGTCTAGCTCGCTTAAAGGTAGATTTACAGCTTCTTCCAAATGATTACCTTCAAATTCTTCCGTTGTGCGCACGTCGATAAGCCTAATTTCTGCATTGGATTCGCGAATGGATTGGAACCTTTCTGCATCAATCGTTCGAACTATTTCACAATCCAAAGGTTCATAAAACTCCTGCAGCTGCTTAATATTTTTATTCGTTGGATTCGGTTTGAAAGCTATTTTGCTCACATGCTGATTCAGACCATTGAATAACAACAGTCTTCCTGAAAGCACTTCCCCTACTCCAGTTAACAGCTTTACCACTTCCAGCGCTTGTAAAGTTCCTATGATACCAGGGACAACTCCCAAAACTCCGTTGTCATTGCAATTGGGTACTTCGTTTGCAGAAGGCATGTTGGGATATAGGCAACGATATGTTGGACCATCCAAATGATTAAAAACGCTCACATGTCCCTCAAATCCGTGCAAAGCACCATAGACAAAAGGTTTATTCAATATCACGCAAGCATCATTGATAAGATAGCGTGTCGGGAAATTATCCGTCGCATCCACAATAACATCATAGTCCTTAATGATGTCCAACGCATTCTCCTTGGTCAAGAAAGAATCATGTGGAATGAGATTTGTGGACGAATTCTGTTCGCTCAATTTCTGAAGAACGACCTCCAATTTTTGTTTTCCCAGGTCCTGTTCCGAATATAAAATCTGTCGTTGCAAATTATGTAGCTCTATTACATCCTGGTCCATCAAACCCAATGTTCCAACACCCATCGCATTCAGGTATTGGAGAACCGGAAGTCCGAGACCGCCCAGCCCCACAACAAGCACCCTACCTTTGTTAAGTTTGGCCTGTCCTTCCTCTCCGAAGTCCTTGAGGGTTGTTTGTCTGGTGTACCTAGGTTCCATTGGACATTGCAATTTTTGATTTTATAAACTCATAGTCTTCCAGAGAATTTGCATTGTACAAAATCTCGTCGTGCTCTGGATGCACCAAAGCTATTTCAGAATTGATCAAAAACTTACGGGGACAACTGCTTTCCGCTTGCTCCATGAAAGTTATTGCTTTTTTAAGACCCTTTGGTTCCCAAATGGTAATCAGTGGTTCTGGCAATCCAGACTCCTTAGTTGCAAAAGAGGTTCCGAATTTTTCAGGATCCCGGTTTTTAGCCAATTTTTTCAGGGAGGGCAAATCAATCAATGGAAGATCGCAGGCAAGTACCAGCCAAGCTGCTTCGGGATGGGTTTTATGGGCACTTAATATCCCATTGAAAGGCCCTCTGTACTCATTTTGATCTTCAATGATATTGAAATCTTTGGTCAACGGATTTTCTTGATCCGCGCGCATGCTCAGATAAACGGTATCGCATACTTCATCCAGTAAATTATATAAGTGTTCTTGATGTGGAACGGAGTGGTATTTCAATAATCCCTTGTCCGATCCCATTCGGGTACTTTTTCCACCGGCCAAGACCAAACCAAATAATTTTGGTACATCCTTTTCCATTACTCCTAGATTGAAATCAACAATTAATATGCTTCGTAAATTTTTCAGTAATGCTGTCATTCCGCACTTGATGCGGAATTTGGATTCCTGCTTTCGCAGGAATGACATTCAATTAGTTATTAATCCCGCCCATTTAAAATACTATCATCCTCCTATTGAGGTCATTGAATTTTCAAAGACGGTATTTGCATGCTCTTCCTGCGCCTCAAACCCTGTTTTGGCCCGACTTCCAATGGCTTTTAGAATAGCATTTTGCACTTCTTGCTGCTCATTTTCTCCTCTGACAATATCCCTAAGATTGATTTTGGGTTTGCCATAGAGGCATGTTATGACATCACCTGTGGCGGTAACCCGAAGTCTATTGCAACTTCCGCAGAAGGTTCTACTAAAAGAAGGTATAATGCCAAACGTACCTTTATGTCCTTCAATCTTATAGTTGATTGAGGTGGACGTTGGCGGCGATTCGAGCTTATGGAAACCAGGATAGGACTTTGAAATGTGCTCTAGTATAGCTTTGTAATTCCATTTGATACCCTTGAAATTCTTACTTCCACCGTTAAAGGGCATTTCCTCCAAGAAGCGCACAGAAACATTGTAATGTTTCATCAACTCCAATATGGGAATGATATCCTGTTCGTTCTGACCTTCCAATACAATAAAATTGATCCTGACATTGAATCCTTCCGTTATCAATCTAATCAAATTATTATGTACGGTATCAAACTGATTGCGTCGTGTGATGCGTTCAAATGTCTCTCTATTGATGGCATCCAAACTCACATTGATATTCTTTATGCCCAATGCCTTCAATTCGTCTATATATGGGCCAATCAAGGTGGCGTTGGTGGTCACCGAAATGTCCTTGAGCTTGTCCATGGAGCTCAATTTTCGCAACAACACCATCAAATCCTTTCTTACAAAGGGCTCTCCACCCGTAATCCGGATTTTATCGATTCCCTGTCCAACAAGAATCTCGCTTATTCTAGAGAGTTCATCTATGGTAAGTAACTTGTCGTTCTTTACAAATTCAATTCCTTCAGATGGCATGCAGTAATTGCATCGAAGGTTGCATCTGTCCGTAACGGCAAGCCTTAGGTAGTTAATTTGTCTATTGTGATTGTCGACCAACATATATTATCTCCAAAGTGTTCGAAAGATACTACTTCTGCACCTATTATCCCCCGCTTACCGGGGGAATAAGTGCAATTTCGTCATAAGAATTGATAAGTTCTTCGTCTTCAGCATAGCTGTTGTTCACGGCCACTGCCAAAGAGGAAAGTTTATTGAGTTCTGGGTAGGTTTCACCCAAAAACTGTTTTAATTCTTTTACTGTTCTTGGAACTCTCCGGCCTGTGGCACTGGAAGTGGGGACAGACAGGGTGGAGCTTCCCACAATGTCCTTGGTAATCCCAAACAATAATATCGTCATAAAATCAACCTATAATTTCCTTTTCAGGTACTTTTAATAATTCAGGTGTTTTGGTGAATGGTTGTTGGTAGAGTCTATTTCCCGTGGCAGCTTTGAATGCATTGGCAACAGCTCCTCCTGCTGGCGGAAGTGTTGGTTCACCCAAACCTGTCGGTGAATGCTCGTTTTGAACAAAATAAGTTTCGACTTCAGGCGCCTCTTTCATTCGTATCATGCGATATTTATCAAAGTTGTTTGCCGTTGGCTTTCCATCCTTGAATTGAAGCTCACCATACATAGAGTGTCCTACCCCATCTATTACGCCACCTTCAATCTGATTGAGTGCACCCATGGGATTCACCACGATACCGCAATCTACAACACAGGTAATCTTTTTCACTACAGGCTCACCGTTTTCAATCTCTACATCGGCAACCTCTGCGACATGGGTGTTGTGACAATAATAGTTCACAAAACCTTGGTAAATATGTTTGGGTTTGGTCCCCCATCCGGATTTATCCACTGCGGTCCTGATGACTTCTTTCATTCGCTCCGGAGAGTATTGGATGCGTTCATCTTCTTCAGGTTTTACCTTATCCAATAGGTCCAATCGCAGTTGGATCTTGTCAACCTCCATTAATTCAGCCAATTCATCAAAGAAACTTTGCTCGGCATAGGCCAAGAAATTGGTATAGGGCGCTCTCCAAGCACCTGTGGTAATATTGCTATCGTAACTGGCTGCATCAACTTGATAGTTTTCAATGGCGCCAGCTGGGAAGAAGTTGGGTATAAGTCCATACATATTGTCGTTTACCGCAGCTTCCTTTAAATGATATGCCGTGATTTTCCCATCTTTGATACCCGCTTTGATTCTGTACTTGATGGCCATCCTATAGATACCATCTTCCATATCATCCTCCCTGGAGTAAACCACCTTTACAGGTTTTCTGATTTTATCGGAAATCTCAGCAGCTTCTATCACAAAGTCACCATACAGTCTTCTTCCAAAACCACCTCCCATTCGGGTCATTTCGAGAAGTATATCTTTTTCTTCCCTTCCCAACATTTTGGAAACCAATCCAGCTTTCCATGCCGGGGTTTGGATTGGTCCTACAAGATGCACCTTCTCATCGGTCACATTTGCAAAGAAATTCATAGGTTCCATGCAATTATGTGGTAAAAAAGGAGATTCGTAAGTACGTTCCAATATTTCATCGGCCTCAGCAAAGGCCTTTTTGATATTTCCGTCGGAACGCATTGTGTTGAATGTATTCCCATCCAACAAGTCGTTCAAGATTTTATCGTGTTCTTCGGTACTTTCAACCTTGGTGTCCTCTTCCCACACAGCTTTGATGGCTTCTTTACCTTTCATAGCCTGCCAAGTGGATTCAGCAATAACCACGACTTTGTCACTGGAAGAAATCTTGCTGCCAAAACCAGGATCCTCGGCCAATAGTCCCCTTACTTTTTCTCCAATGGTAACTACATCTATCACCCCTGGAATTGAGCGGGCTTCAGCATCATCAAAAGAAACCAGTTTCTGTCCGAAGGAGGGCGGTCGCAGTACAGACGCATAAACCATACCGTCGGTTTTATAATCCAATCCGAACAAAGGCTTCCCTGTGACGATTTTACTGATGTCGACATTGGAAGCATCCTTGCCCATAATTTTATAATCTTTCGGCTCTTTTAACGGTACATCCTCTGGAACTTCCAAAAGGGCCGCTTCGTTGACCACATCGCCATAACCTAACGTCTCGCCGGCTGCATTGGTGATTACACCTTCGCTAACCGTACATTCCGAAGGGTCAACTCCCCATCGGGCGGCTGCAGCGCTTACGAGCATATGTCGTGCTTTGGCACCGGTTTGCCTAAGTGCATCCCATCCGAATCTGATGGATTGGCTACCGCCAGCAACCTGACGCTGATAATTCTCAGTATCCAGGATACCTTGCTCAACGTAAACATCCTTCCAGGCCACATCAAGCTCTTCAGCAATGATCATCGGCATGGAGGTTTTGACACCTTGTCCTATTTCGGGGTTGGGTGAGAATATCGTCACGGCACCATTGTCCGCAATTTTAATAAAGGCATTGAAATCGCTATAATCCAGACTGGCCAAATCTATTGCCGGTTCAGCAACAACCTTTGGTTTGCAGGCTTGGAAAAGGTTAAAACCTATTACCATACCTCCTCCAGCTAACGAAGAATTACGGATAAAGGCCCTTCTACTTAATGTTTTGGATTTATTTATTGACATTTTTTTGTTTTTAGGTGTAAAACGGAATCTTTAATCCATATTCTCAGCAGCAATCATAACCGCTTTTCGAATTCTGGAATAGGAGGCGCATCGGCAAATATTTCCGTGCATAGCATTTTTCACATCCTCTTCTGAAGGATTTGGGTTGTTTTCCAAGAACGCGGAGGCCGTCATAATTTGGCCTGCTTGGCAATAACCACACTGTGGTACATCGACTTCCTTCCAAGCTTCTTGAACCGGATGGGTTCCATCTTCGGATAGTCCTTCAATCGTTGTGATGGATTTTCCATCAATCTGTGCTAAGGTGAGGGAACAGCTTCGCATTGCGGTACCATCAACATGAACCGTACAAGCTCCACATTGCCCTATTCCACAGCCGTATTTCGTGCCCACAAGATCTAAATGATCTCGTAACACCCATAAAACTGGAGTATCTTCTGCCACATCCACTGACTTAGATTCTCCATTGACTTTGATTTGATACGTTGGCATAGTTTCTTGAATTGAGATGTTGTTTGTTTGAAGTTACCAAAATTTAATCTCACAGCTTTTTTTTTAACAACAAGCGACTTTTTTTAACTTTTCTTTAAATCTATTGTTGGCATTCAAAATAATTTTCAGAAGAATTAAGCGTTTTTCAACCAGAACCTCAAGTTTATGAAAATGAAAAACGCACTTAAATACCTATCCATAACTTTTTTTACGATTCTTCTTGTCTCATGTGGTAATGCAGATGATGACGTCAATTTTAACCTCAATTTAGGGGAACTGGGACAGGGAAAGGAGCCTGACAACTGTTTAGGTTTTGATGATAACGAACTTTTACTTTCCATTCAGGATCAATTCACCACATTGCCAGGAAAGGTTTCCATTCTTTTTAAGGTTTCCGATTTACTGGGGAATCCGATATCTGGACTTACCGCAAATCAATTTACCGTATATGAGCAAGGTAGGAATGATGATTGCTTCAACACCATCTCCTCTTCTGAATCCCTTGCCAGAATCTCACCAAATTCCCAGGTGTTCAGTAACAATACTTTATTGGTATTGGATTTGAGCAACAGTGTATTGGAAAGTAGTTTGGACGAATTAAAAGCGGCCTCTACCAGTTTTATCAATAATGTAATGCCCTCCCCTGAAACAAATTCTTTTAAAATGGCCATTTATTGGTTTGATGGTGAGGATGAACTGCATCTATTGAATGAACTGACTTCCTCCACTACTGAACTTGTAGCAGCTGTCGAAGGGATTACCACCGATATTAGCAATGATCCCTCTACGGACCTGTATGGTGCCGTAATCAAATCTGTGGATTTTGCGGAAGATTTATTGCAAGAGAGCAATCAAGCGTCCGTTATTGGAGCAGCTTCCATTGTTTTGTTCACCGATGGAACAGATCAGGCTTCTCGATACACAAGGGATGAGGCCCTTAGGGCAGTTGATCAGGCGGATCGAAACATTTCCTTATTTACTATTGGACTAGGAGCGGAAATAGATGCTGATATCTTGGAAGAAATTGGAAAAACGGCAAGTGTTTTTGCCAGCAATAAGGAAGAATTGGAAGCCACATTTACCCAGATTTCACAAAGGGTTTCTGAACAGGCCAACAGTTTCTACCTTTTTGAATATTGCACACCAAAACGTGATGGAAGTGGTGTCAATAATTTGGTCATCCAGCTTACCGACAGTGGGCTGCAAGGTGCGGTCCAGACCGAATTCAACGCCAATGGTTTTACTGGAGGGTGTGAATAAATGGTCCTTACGGTTGTTTTTCATCTAACAAAAGAGTGGATTGGAGTCTACCATAAATTAGTATCTTCGACTCCAAACTAAACGCACTTCATTATGATTTTTGGCAGAAAACATTTCTATGCTCTAATTTTCAACCTTTTAATTTTTGGCTCTTTCCAAAGTAATGCGCAGAAGTTCCATGCCCTTGAGGGAAGATGGGACCTGGAAATGGAATTCGAAGGAAAAACAGTGCCATCATGGTTGGAGGTACGTCATTCCGGGGTTGAGACTTTAGTAGGTCGATTTGTGTTTATGATGGGGAGCGCCCGTCCGATTTCTGAAATTAAAATCCATGGAAATAAGTTCACCTTTGATATTCCCAAACAATGGGAGCCAGCTGGAAACGATATGGTTTTCCATGGAGAGCTTTCGGACGATACCCTTAAGGGCACTATGATATATACCGACGGCAGCGTAACTTCTTGGAAGGGGGTTCGTGCACCAAAACTGGAAGCCACTACCAATCCGGAATGGGGTAACCCTGTTGCTCTTTTTAATGGAAAGAGTTTGGATGGATGGCATTTGGATTCGGACAAGAATCAATGGTCTGTGGAAAACGGAATTCTAAAAAATGCCAAGGGAGGTGCCAACCTGATCAGTAATCAAAAATTTACCGATTTTAAGCTCAAAGTTGAATTTCGTTATCCAGAAGGAAGTAACAGTGGAATTTACCTAAGAGGGCGTTATGAAGTACAAATAGCCGATAATAAGGGGTTGGAACCATCCGATGTATATTTCAGCGGAATCTACGGCTTTCTTGAGCCTAATGAAAATACTGCCAAAGACCCCGGAGAATGGCAAACCTACGATATCACCCTAATTGGTCGAAGGGTAACCATTGTTGCCAACGGCAAAACTGTGATTGCTGACCAAACCATTCCCGGCATTACGGGAGGAGCCTTGGATAGTAAGGAGGGGCAACCAGGGGCATTTATGATACAAGGAGATCACGGGCCAGTGGAATTTAGAAAGTTTGTAGTGACACCTGTCAGATAAAATAAAAAGGCACATCAACCAAAACCGATGTGCCTTACAAATATTTAAAAACTATTATTATTCAGGAATTAGGGGTGTAAGTTTGATGTTTCTCCATTTTACACGGATACCGCCCCCATCATGTATTTGAAGTGCTATACCACCCTTTCCTTGTCCTATTTTGGCATCGACCAAATGAACCATCTTTTGATCGTTGAGCCAAGTGGAGACTATTGGACCACGGACCAAAATTTTCATGGTATTCCACTCTCCCATCTTTAGGGCTTTATCTTTTTCAGCATCTGGTTTGATCAACCAGCCACGCCCATAAGATTCGTAGATTCCTCCAGTTGCGTGTCCGGGAGGTGCCACTTCTACCTGCCAACCTGAAACTTTTGTTCCTTCAACGGTAGATCTGATAAACACCCCACTATTGCCATTATTTTCTTGTTTGAACTCTAGCGTAAGCTGAAAATTATCGTAAAAATCTTTAGTGCTTAAGTACCCATAACCTGCTTTTGGCCCACTTTCACAGATCAATTCACCATTTTCAACATACCATTTTTCTTCACCATGATTCACCCAACCGTCCAAATTTTTTCCATTGAACAGATCGATGGTCTTTTGTGCATATGTGAGTTGAAATGCTGCAAACAATAAGATAATTAAGGCTGAATTTGTCTTCATTTTTCGATTTTATCTGGTTTTAAAGGATTTGAAGGTAGTGATTTCCCTAATAAATGGATGGGTTTGGAACAGCTTTTGGTAGGGTTTTTAGACCAATGATTGTTTTTAAAGTATAGACAGCAACTAATTACATCCTAAACACCTAATAAATATGAACCCAAAAAAAGAATGTTATGGATGTAGTAAAAGAAATAATTCAGAACAGTGCTCTAGGTCCTCTATCTAAAGGATACCAAAGATTGATACTTTCATTATTTGCCTCAATCGTGGGAACCTTATTGACCATGTTAATCTTTTTGATCATCAAAGGTCCTGATTTGAATATCCAATTCGGATACTAGCGAAAAATCAATGCATTGCCAAATTTTTGATCTTTGATAGGTTTGTCCAAATCAATAAGAAATCCGTTGATAACGGCATGGGTCAATTTTCCATCTTTCTCTAAAAAGAAATTGGGGTTTTGACCTACTGCGATTTTAAACTCAGGTAAATCTCGTCCCATTTCTACTTGATTGATTGGAGATAAGGTAAAATCCTCTCCTTCCGCATGGCTGCTGAAAATGAATCCGACACCATGTTGAAGTAATTTTAACGGACCATCCAAAATAGAAACATTGGGGTTTCCCATGTTTGGTGGAACAATTTTATATCCCGAAGCATCAAAAGTTTCATAACCGTAAAAAGTGGATAGGTCCCCTTGGTCCACTATGGTACTTTTATAATAAAAGGAATCGTGTGTAGCGTTGTCGACCTCCTGGCGATAAATTCCCAAATCCAGAATGTAATCTTTTCCCAAAAGCTCATAGGTCACATTCTCAATTTTCAAATCAAACATTTTCCTGTCATTGTGCGGGATCTTCTCGTAATCCTCAATAGGGATGTCCAAATAATCCTCTTTGGCAATTGTGTACAGCGCTGAAAGGATGGAAACATAGTTCAGTTTACGAATCTCCTGTTTTTCAACATCATTTGCGTAGCCCCCTGATTCTATAAGAATAAGGCTTGTTCCCCATTTGGCAATATTGTCACCGAAAGCCCTTGGTTCAAAATCGTCACTATAACGCCCCACTTGACCAGGAGCATAATTTTGAATGATGTTGTTCATATAAACAATTACTTTCATGGCATTCGAGCGCACTTCATTGATATCCTTTTCGTAGTTATAGGCTGTTGCCAAATACGAAATAGTTGCGGGTTTATCCGTTAACTCAGCATTGTAATACGTGCTCTGGTCGTGTAAATTAAAGCCGAATTTGGCATCAAGGCTATCTCGCAATCTTTTCAGTGTTTGTCCTTCAGGGGACTGCAATCTCAGTGCATCCCTGTTTATATCGATTCCCAAAGCATTTCTACGTTGATATACCTCTGCCCCATCTGGGTTGAGCATTGGAAGGAAATGTAGCTTCAATTTTGAAAGTATCTCCCTTTTTTCATCCTTGAACTCTTGCGCATCCAAAAAGTTGAGAATGTCAAAAACTGCCTGTGTGGCGGTAGGTTCGTTGCCATGCATTTGCGACCAGAGAAACACATTTACAGGTCCAGAACCGATACTGACCAAATGTAAATCCCTGCCTTCAATGGATTCACCTACCTTTTGAACTTCAAATTTTGGATTTGCATCAAATCGTTGAATCAGGGGCTGAATCTGATGATGTTTGATCCTGCGTTTTTGCAATGAGGGTTCTTTGAACTCTTCGTAGGTCTCATAAAGTTTGGAGGTAATGGTTTCCTGGGGATAGGCTAAAAAACCAAGACACCCAATTAGGAGAAAAAACTTTTGACGCATAGTATTAATTTGAAGGTATGGGTTTAAAATTAAACCTTTTCGTTGCTTTTCTGACTTTTTGCATGAAATCTATTCCTGGGTCTGTTTTTTCTGTTCGGTAACCGTCATCAACCTCAAGCCAAAGTGGATGGCCCTCGAACAGCGTATATTCGTAGTGACCAATCATATAATCGATATCATATTTTTCCGCCAGATATTCAACCAGCCAAATATTGGATTTTAATTGCTCCTTGGTCAAAGGCCATTCATCGGTACCACCAACATTCTCGACTCCGATGGAACAATGATTCAATCCGATAACGTGACGGCCCATATAAGTTTCAGGCATCAATCGGTAAATGGTCCCATCCCTATCCACCAGAAATTGTGTGGAAACATTCAAACCACTTACATTTTCAATATCCGGACGCCAATTGGGTAGTTTTGTCTCGTTGAACGCATCAAAAGACTCTTCCAAGGTTGGAATGGCGGTCCAGTGGAGAACAATCATTTGCGGCTTAATTTCTGGGGTATCTTGCTCTAAGTTGTACCGCTGTAACAGGTACTCCTTGGTCAAAGCAATGCGTTCATCATCAAAAATTATGGGTTTATCAGCTATAGTTCGCTGCACTTGGCAGGACCAGAGCAAACAACACGCAATACATCCGAGAATTATTCTTTTCATTCAAAATTATTTATAAAAGTACTATCAACTGGAACAGCATAGCATATAAACAGTTTTTTTCTGCCCCATTCACGCGCCTTCTTTACATCAAGACCCATATACAGATCAATCCGATTCCTCCAACGTCTGTTCATTTTGTCTTTAACATAAAAGGTATCTGGGAATGTATCGATCTTGACCATTGTATTGTGATCCAATCCCATCCGCAACAAATCCCTGGACACCGCGATACTTTTCATGCCAGGTTTTAAAGTATCTCCCCATGCCGCAATACTCGGGTCACCCTGTGTTTGCCATGATACGGAATTATACGCCGATACTACCACCTCATGTCCATACCACTGATATTGTTGATTTTGCTCCTTTGTTTCTTGCTCAGGTATTTCTTCACAAGAAAACAAAAGGAAACCAATCGTAATCAACGCTATGTCTAAAAACCTTTTCAGTATAATTTATTTTCCAGAAACAAAATATCAACATTATTGTCCGCCCATTGTTCAGATAACGAATCCGGCACAGGTGTAAACACATAAGTAAATGAGCTCAACACCATATCTTCATCTCCATCCCCATCAACATCCGCTGCATCCATCAAAAACCAACGTCCGGCATTGGGGTTTTCCAATATTTGGGTCGAAAATTCAAAATTATCAGAATCTTTATTTTCCAAGTACACAAAACTCAGTTCAGGAGCGGTGTCATAATCCGGAAAGGTACTGATCAACCCAAAATCAATATCTCCGTCCTTATCAAAATCCCGTGCTAAGACTCTTGTTGCTCCATGTAAGGGATAAAAATGAGCTTCACTAAAGGTATTGTCCCCATTATTTATATGAATTCGCATACCATGATACGGTTTGTGCACATACGATTTATCCGCGTTATCACCATTTACCGTGATGATATCATCATATCCATCGCCATTATAATCCACAAGTTCAAACCAACTGCTTCCAAATACGGGACTAAACTCCAATACTTTTTCCGCTCGAAATCTTAAGTTTTCCTCCTGATATAGTATGGTAAGGTTTTCGTTTCCTTGGGAAAATAGGGCGATTAAGTCTGTTTTCCCATCGTTGTTCATATCCTTCGTAAGGGTTCGAATGCTTCCAGGAATATTTAAAAGTACTGTTTTGTTGTATTGGCCTGAATCATTTTGATTTAATAGTGACAATCGTCCAGTTTCATTGCCAAATTCACAGACCACCATTTCAACTTTACCATCTTTATTCAAATCCTCGACCAATGTATGCACCGGCCTGTGGAATTTGGTTTCCAATGCTATTGTATCCTTTTCCTTTTTTAGTGTTAGTTTTCCTTGTTCCAATTCGGAAGGATCCAGAATCCCAACCTCGGTGATAACTTCTAGCGAATTCCCATGATTGTACCATGTCACCGGAGTTTTACCACTATATAGATGCTTATTATCTGTTATTTGTAAATTATAGGAGGCCAAATTGCCAGAGACGTCACCGTAAAAAAGATTCGATGTATTCTCTTTGAACTCCAAATAGGTAATCAGCGCTCCATTTTGTTGGTCTAAGGCTATTTCTGAAGTTTCGAAGAGTTTCAACGGGTTTAAAGCGATCTTTTTATTCGCAGCCAACGTTTCTGGGGCCATTTTCACGATGTAATCCTGAAGTAGCACCCAGTCCTTTAATTTTATTTTTGGACGAAAGCCTACTTTAATCTCATTTGGATCTTGGTACATTTCCTCAATTTCCATGCGAGACGCCATATCTGGTAAAACAGCATTTTTCCATATTTCTTTTGGTAATTCATCAATTCTTGGGGCAATATGGCAACTGGTGCAATATTGATCATACAACACCAAGGCTTTATTCGGCTTTTCCGGTGCGCAGGAATCAAGAAGAATACATGTCAATATCAGTAAAGTTTGTAACCAAGGTGTTTTGTGGTCTTTGGGCATTGAGGCTGCTTTGTTTCTAAAAATACTTTTTTTAATCAAGGATTTAATTAGGTGCTGGAATATAAGTTTGGTCACCTTCCATCATAGGAAAAGTCCTGTTTTTCCAATTTTCCTTGGCTTGGGCAATCTTTTCTTTACTTGTTGATACAAAATTCCAGTAGATATGTCTCTCCTCGGGAAAAACCTCTCCCCCAAACAATAAGAGATGGGAATTTGGATGCACCTTAATAGCGCAAGTATCTTCAACTTTGCTTACCAAAATATTCCCCTTCCCAATAATTTCTCCACAAGCATCGATACTTCCTTTATCCACACATATCCCTATTTCGCCTTTAAGTTCCCCATTCACGTTCAATTGATACTCGTTGGCGGTTTTAATTTCAACCATAAACAATGGGGAATATGTTGGCACCGGAGACTTTTTTCCATACCCTTCACCGGCAACTAATGTAAACTCTGCATCACCATCTTGCCATCTGGGCAGATCCTCGGCTTCAATATGATGAAATTGGGGCTCCATATCTTCTAAATCCTTTGGTAAGGCCACCCATATTTGATATCCCTGAGCCATAAAAGTGTTACCGTTTCTCAAATGTTCAGGAGTACGCTCCGTATGCGAAACGCCCTTGCCAGCAGTCATCCAGTTCACCGAACCTGGTTTAATCAATTGTTTGGATCCCAGACTGTCCTCATGCATGATTTCACCATCAAACAAATAGGTCAATGTAGACAAACCGATATGGGGATGTTGATCCACATCCATGTATTTATGGGGCCCAAGTTGTACCGGGGCCATATGATCAATAAAGACAAAAGGGCCTATCATTCGCTTCTTTCGGAAAGGGATCAGACGTCCCACTAAAAAGTCGCCAATATCCCTGCTTCGTTCCTCAATGATCATTCCTATATTGGACATGTTCTAATTGTTTATTTTAGTACCTGAAAGTTACAAATCTTAATCATGAAAATACTGAAGCGCGCGCTAATCTTATTGGTAATAGTCATAGGAGTTGTTGTTTATCTCAATTATCCAAAATTGAACATAATCTCAGGATACGCATCTAAAAATATGGCTTCCGGGGTTTTTGTGGCAGACCGAACGGCCGCTTCCCTTACGCAGCATGACAATAACGTACCCTTGATCGAACTGGCGGATACCGAAGTGGACACGGATCATAAATGGGCTTCCGCTTCTGTATATGGTTTAATGAACCGCAAAGCGGTTTACCGGGAAGGTTTGGGAACTGTGTTGGTCAATGATGATTATGATGAAGCCAAGACCGTTCCGGCTCCAGTAAGGATGCAGCCTTTGGATACCATCCCCTACCCTTATGGACAAGCCAGTCCCAAGGATACCATCCCGAATGGTATTGATACGGAACAGTTAAACAAAGCAGTTGCCTCAGCTTTTGAAAATTCCGCTATTCAAAAAACCCGTACACTGCTAATTCTTTACAAAGGGCATCTGGTTGCCGAAAGGTATGTGGACGGATTTACCAAGGATACTCCTATTTTGGGATGGTCCATGACCAAAAGTGTACTGGCCACTTGTTATGGTATATTGGAAAATCAAGGAAAATTGGACATGTCATGGCCTGCTCCTATAACAGAATGGGAGAAGGATGAGCGTAAAAACATCACCCTAAACCATTTATTACGCATGCAGAGTGGTTTAGCATGGGATGAGGATTATACCAAAATATCCGATGTTACCCGTATGCTCTTTCTGGAAACCGATATGACCCAATCCCAAAGAACCAAAAAGAGCATCGCAGCTCCCACAGAGATATGGAACTATTCCTCAGGAACTACAAATTTGTTATCCGGTATTTTGAGACAACAATTTCGGTCGCATCAAGAATATCTTGACTTTCCCTATGCCACTTTAATTGATAAAATCGGGATGTATTCCATGGTTTTAGAAGCTGATATTGCCGGGAACTACGTAAGTTCTTCCTATAGCTGGGCAAGCACCCGTGATTGGGCCAGGTTCGGACAGCTGTATTTGGACAAAGGAAACTGGAACGGGGAACAAATCTTTAAACCAGATTGGGTAGACTATATTACCAAACCCACGCTTCATTCAGAAGGTACATATGGTGCCCACTTTTGGTTGAATGCCGAAGGTAAATATCCTGATGTGCCGAAAGATTTGTTTTCATGCAATGGGTATCAAGGGCAATATGTATTTGTGATTCCTTCCAAAAATTTGGTGATTGTTCGCACCGGATTGGCCGAAGAGCCTGATTTTGATATAAATAGGTTCCTGTCAGAGGTCGTTAAATCCGTACCGTAGGTCGATAATATATCTTAAAAAGAACAGCAAACCACAATAAAACGCCGCTTCACAACAATAATTTCGTTTGCGGGAACACTGGTGGTACATTTACAATGTAATAATAACGAAAGTAAATTTTTTCATTTTCATATAGTGTTCTCGTAAAAGAGTCTTGACCAAATGGCAAGGCTCTTTTTGATTTTATACGTTTTTAACTCACCGTAGGCTGGACACGAATTACAAAGATTATCCATTATCACGAAAATCAGTTGGCCCTTCTTTTATTCGAAGGCTACAACTGTGAGTTATTCATTGTCTAGCGACAATTGCGTTAGGGAATCCACTTATTCTTCCCAAAGTCTGGCTTTCGCTTTTCCAAAAAGGCATTTCTACCCTCTATGGCCTCATCCGTCATATACGCCAAACGTGTGGCTTCACCGGCAAACACCTGTTGTCCAACCATTCCGTCATCAGTAAGGTTCATAGCGAACTTGAGCATTTTAATGGATGTGGGCGATTTGGCCAATACCTCCTGTGCCCACTGATATGCCGTATCTTCCAATTCGGCATGCGGAACCACAGCATTTACCATTCCCATTTCATACGCTTCCTGTGCAGAGTAGTTTCTTCCCAAAAAGAAAATTTCCCTGGCTTTCTTCTGTCCGACCATCTTGGCCAAATAAGCTGACCCGTATCCTCCGTCAAAACTAGTGACATCGGCATCGGTTTGCTTAAAAATAGCATGCTCCTCGCTAGCTAAGGTCATGTCGCATACTACATGAAGGCTATGCCCTCCTCCAACGGCCCAACCCGGAACTACAGCAATTACCACTTTGGGCATAAATCGTATGAGACGTTGTACCTCCAGAATATTCAATCTGTGGTATCCATCCTCTCCTATGTACCCTTTGTGCCCTCTAGCTTTTTGATCTCCGCCACTACAAAATGCCCATTTCCCATCCTTGGTTGATGGCCCCTCTGCCGAAAGCAGAACAACCCCAATTGAGGTGTCCTCTTGGGCATCATAAAACGCTTTGTAAAGCTCGCTGGTAGTTTTAGGCCGAAAAGCATTTCTAACATTGGGCCGATTGAATGCGATTCGCGCTACTCCGTCACATTTTTTATAGGTAATATCTTCAAATTCGATGGCAGTTTGCCAGTTGGGTGTCTTAGTCATTAAAAAAGTGTTTGTCCAAAGATAAATAGATTGGCAAAACTTGCGCTAGAATGTGACAGTAAGTGGTAATTCGCTGTGAAATGGATAGTTGCATTTCATCGAGATCTCTGTAATTTTTGAAATATGTATTATTCCTATGCGTTCATGCATATAAATATGAACACTTATGCGCAGCCTCAAATCCTACTTTGTTCTAGCCACATCATTCTTTTTTTCCATTTTAATTCTTTCCTGTAGCACCGAAGAGGTAGCCGTCCCGGAAATGGATTCGGATAGTGAAATGTCCGACACGGATGATGAGAACTCCAATGACAATGATGACGACACTACCGATAATCCTGAGGATACCGGTACCCCAGAGACCTTAGTTCTCGAATCTGGATTTACCATTGACGAGGATCATCAGTTTACCAACCTCGTACTTTCAGAAAGTGATTACAATAAATTTTTGGTCGATGAAGGTGATATGAGAATGGTAAGCAACAAGGTTTATGAGCATTTCAATGATGATTTTGATTTTATCATCATTCTTAATGTTGAAGAATCCCAACCTAACAACCTTTACTATGGATTATCGACCCCTGCCCAGAACGACATAGAAGGGCTTGGCAGAAATATCTGGGATAATACTGGTTCATTTGGGTCTTCGGGAAAACTTAAGACCGTTATCCATATGCCACGGGTAGAATATATAAGAAACGGACCTTTCTTGCATGAAATCCAACATTACTGGACCAACCATGGTATAATTCCAACCACTGTCGGAGGACACTGGGGTTATTCCAGCGCGGGAGGGCAATTGGGAGGTTTTGATGAGATCGAGGATTTGGGCAATAATACCTATCGAGGTAGTGTCGATGGTGAAGTTGGATTCGGCACAATCGCCAATGGCGGAAATTCTGTACCCTATTCCAACTTAGAGTTATATTCCATGGGACTTATAGGTCCTGACGAGCTTGAATCCGTAATTGTCGCCGAAAACCCTGCATCTACAGGTGATTTTGGTGTTTTTACCGCAGATGCCCTTACCACGTACACCGCAGCGGATATTATAGCGGAAAATGGAAGTCGTGTACCCTCGCACGAAAATGCCCAAACTGAATTTAAAGCGCTGGTCGTTGTGCTTTCCATTGGAGATGTTTCCCAAGAAAAATGGGACACCCTTAATGCCAATTTGGAGAATTTTGCAAAGCAAGGCGACCCTGATGCTTCTTGGGGCAGTCTGTATAACTTTTGGAAGGCAACTTCTGGGAAAGCAACATTTAGCTTTGACATTGTAAACGGGAATTTGAAATAGGTGTACCTCTGTTTCATATCCCTAAATCTTTTCTGAAGGACTTCCTTCTTGGGATTAGAAATAAATTTCATGATCTTCGTTAGCTATGAAGGCTTTTGTTTATAGTTCCTACGGACCTCCTGAAAAAGTGCTGCAGCTAAAGGAGATTGAAAAACCTATTCCCAAGGAAAATGAAGTGGTCATTAGGGTAATCACAACTGTAGTCAATGATTATGATTGGGCCATGATTACAGGAAAACCCAAACTTTACCGCTTAATGTTTGGACTATTCAAACCTAAATATACCATTCCGGGAATGGAATTGGCAGGCACTATTGAGAGTATTGGCGCCAAAGTAACGGATTTCAAGGTTGGTGATTCAGTTTATGGGGATATTTCTGGACATGGCTTTGGAACTTTCACAGCCTATGCCTGCGTAAACCAACAAGCAGTAATTAAAATGCCTTCGGCAATGGATTATGCACAAGCCGCCGCCCTACCCCACGCTGGACTGTTGGCTTTGCAAGCGTTGGAACAAGCTGAACTGAAAGAGAATCAAAAAGTGTTGATCAATGGTGCAGGTGGAGGTGTTGGAACTTTGGGATTACAACTTTGTAAAATGAAAAACTGTGAAGTCACTGGGGTTGACACAGGCGATAAATTACAAATGATGAAGAAGCTTGGCTTTGATCATGTGTTGGACTACAAAAAAGAAGACTTTACCAAAAATGGCATTCAATATGACCTGGTCTTGGACTGTAAAACAACTAGACCTCCAAAAAGGTACTTAAGCTCATTGACTCCAAAAGGTACTTACATTACCGTGGGTGGTACCGTTGGCCGTCTAATTTCTTTGGCACTGTGGGGCAAGTTATTTTCTTCAAAAAAACTTCAGATTTTAAGCTTAAAGCCTAACCTTGGTCTTGACCGTATCGGGGAACTATTTGTCCAAAATAAATTACAATCCATTTTGGATGGGCCATACCCTTTTGAAGAATTACCTCACCTGATTCAATATTTTGGAGAAGGTAAGCACCAGGGGAAGATCGTGGTTAAAGTTGACGACCCTACGGAATAGGTGTTGACTGTTGATTTGGTTTTTTCCTCCATTTCATCCCAAAAAGTACTCTGGTCAGTATGGTATTTCGGATAAAAAAGTGGTAGAGTACCCAAATTGTGCTTAGACAAATTAGCACTAGTATCACCAATTTTATTGCGATACCTACATCCCACTGCAATACATAATACCCAGAAGCCACTATAACCGCTTGATGTAGAATATAAAACGGATAAACCGCCGTATTTAGGTAAGAGAGATATCTGTTACCAAAGTTTAAATATTTCATTGAGTATCCCACAGCCGCTAGAATGATGGTCCAAATGTGAAAGGCGTTCAAGAGTCCATAGACATATATTTGGTTTTGCACACTGGGTCGATTCATTTCCCAATTCCAATAATATTTACAGATCAGAATAATAGCCAATAGCAAAGCTACTCTTAAAAAGAGCTTACGGTGTTGCAAACAGGTTTTCCAAAATGATGGAATGCTTCCCAAGAGAAAACCTAGGAGGTAAAATGTACTCGATGAAACAAAGACATACCAATCATTGATCAAACTCCCTTGCTCAGGCCAATCGATATACAACAGATAGAAGTACGCCACAAAGGGAAGTGCCAATATCAAATGTGTTATGGGGGGATTGAATAACTTGTCCAAAAAGGCTTTGATTCCATTAAACCATTGCACTTTGGCCAGGGAAAACACGGGTAGCAACAACAAAGTGAATGCAAATAAATAAGCCACAAACCACATATGGCTCCATGTGAACGAGCCGTCAGGATAGGGTACAATGTCATAAACGGAGGGGTAAAACTCCCAAAATCCTTCTGAAATTCTACCCTTCTGCAACCATTCAAAATAAACTTGAATCGGTGTCACAAAGAATATCGCAAATGCCAGGGGAATAAACAATCGGACAAAGCGTTCCCCAACAAAAGCCACAATAGATCTTCTACGCAAAGAAAAGCGTACTCCGACACCGGCAATAAAGAACAATAAGGGTAAGCGCCATTGGTGTAGCCACCAAATTACACGTGTTATCCATGGGGAAGTCTCCTTATTATTGATTTCCCAGGTATAATTTTCCACAAAGGGAACAGCACAGTGGAAAAGGATCAGGGTGCCAAAGGCCATTACCCGAAGCCAGTCAATATAATGCAGTCTTTGATGCATGAACTAAAAGGTTGGTTATATAGATATAGACTCCAAATTTTACTTAAGGGTTGCCTTGTACATTAATTTTTTGGTGACACTATAACTTCAAAGAAATTATGACTAACTTGAATTACTTAGAAGTGGTTTTGAATTAATAAACCATTATTGAAATTTTCAAGCTTAAATTTTTGAATGTGCAGTATACTCCGAAGGATGGTTTCCCCTACTATTTTGCTTTGGCGGGAAACACCGACCCAAAATCTCTTTTCAGCTCGACCGAAACCTTTGAATTCTTGGGTTCGATAGATGAAGCAAGGGCGACCTACAGATATGCTCCAGACAAGTGGAGCATTAAGCAGGTTGTGGGCCATATAACAGATCATGAAAGAATAAAAATGCATCGAGCTTTTCTAGCCAGCAGAAATCTGCCAACGCAACTTTGGGGATATGATCAAAATACCCTGGTAGAAAATAGCCGTTTTGAAGCATTGGGGTTTCAAGAGCTGATCACTGATTTTCAAAATGTTCGAAAAGCATCCATAAGTTTTATAGAAGGGCTATCCGAAAATCAGTTGAACCTAAAGGGAATGGCCAATCAATATGAGATTACACTGCATGATTTTTTAAAATCCAAAATTGGGCATGAAATACATCATGTCAACATTATAAAAGAAAGGTATTTATAATGGATAGTTATATGTGCATTACTGAAAGTATAAACTGTATAACATGGTAAAAATCCGGAAAGCCACGAGCGATGATATCGATGTTCTATTCGAACTGATACTAAAAATTGCAGCATACCATAATCAGGAACAATATGTTAACACAGATGAGGAAAAACTTCTGAACGATGGATTTGGAACGAACCCAAGATACGGTGCACTTATTGCCGAAGTGAACGGCAAGTCTGTTGGTTATCTTTCCTATACCTGGAATTATTCCATTTGGACCGGGGGCGAATACATGAATATGGACGATTTGTTTGTTCTGGAAGACCAAAGAAGTCAAAAGATTGGGCTACAATTAATGGAATACGCAAAAAATATGTGTCAGGAAAAGGGAATGGAGTTGATCCGATGGGAAGTCGAAAAAGATAATACCAGAGCTATTCAATTTTATAAGGATTTAGGGGCTGAAATCAATGTAAAAGGTATTTTCAGATGGAAATTGACTTCCTAAAAACATAAAATAAGTTTATGATAGGACTTGAGACCGAAAGATTGCTATTCCGTCAATGGAAACATGAGGATTATGCGCTCTTTTCTGAATTTTATAAATCGGAAGCAAATGCCCGATTTGTTGGAGGAATCAAAAACCCAGAAGAATCATGGCGATTGATGAGCACCTATATCGGGCACTATGAGCTCAATGGGTATTCCTATTTGGCCATAGATGAAAAGGAATTAGGGAATTTAATAGGCACCATAGGCCTATGGAACTCCGATCCTTGGCCAGAACCTGAGCTTGGCTATTGGTTGTTGCCCACAGCCCAAGGAAAAGGATATGGCGTCGAGGGCGGTTTGGCTGTCAAGGAATATGCACTGGAAACCCTGAATCTCAAGTCCTTGGTGAGTTATATTGATACAGCAAACGAGTCTTCTAAAAAGTTGGCTCTTAGACTGGGAGCAAAATATGACACAACCATTGACCTCCTCGATTTTGGCCCACATGAGGTATATCGGTACAAATAAGGTTCCATGGGCGCCTGCCCGAATCTAATCCTTGTTTTTTGCTTCAATCCATTTGGCCATATACTTGGTGCTGGCAAGTGTTTGATGCTGCAGCATTTGCCCTATAAAATTTTGGTTTCGGTGGGATTGCAATCTTTTTTCAATGGTATGTATTCGATTTTCTAGCCTTTGCTGTAACTTTTCCTTTTGATACAACTCATTGATAATCGTGATACCATTGCCTTGGGACTGTTTCCAATGTTGTTGGTTCTGATAAAGCGCCACCGCTTCCTTTGCAAACGAAGCAGCATCGTTGGCAATTGCACCGCACCAATTCAGGTCACCGTGCATTCCCTCTGCCCCTATCCCAGTGGTTACCGTAGGCGTGCCATTTCTCATAGCATCCGTTAGTTTTCCTTTGATACCCGCTCCAAAACGAAGGGGTGCCAAACAGATCCGCGCTTTTTGGATTTCTTCATCCAGATTTTCAGTCCACCCCATTACATGGAAACCTTCTTTTGGATGGTGCATTTGCCTAATGGATTGAGGCAAATAAGCGCCATAAATTTTCAGGCAAGCATCTGGTAACGCTTCTATAACCAAGGGCCAAATGTTTTCCTTTAGATATTTGATGCCATCAACATTTGGTGCATGCTTTCCATTTCCATAGGAAATGAAATCCTGCCGAGCTTCAAAATCGGGCCAGGTATCCTCTTTTGCTTCGTCAATATTTTCCAACATAAATGGCAGATGCAAAAGAATTTCATTCGGCAGTCCAAGCTCTTTGGTTAAAAGATGCGTTTCATAAGTCGAAACCAGAAGTGTAAGATCACTACGATAAATGCTCGCTATCTCCCTTTTAGCCATATCAGTTTGAAGCCACTGGTCCATAGAAAACTCCAAGCCCTTTTTATGGCAGATCTCCCTTGTATTTCTGAGGGAGTGTAAATCTTCAGTATTCAATATCCGAATCGCATTTGGAGCAAATTCAGCTACCCGCCATCCAAATTGTTCTTCAACCATAAAACGGTCAAATATTACAAGGTTGGGATTTAGTTCCTGGATAAAATCATCAAAACTTTCATGGTTTAATTTAAGGGGTGCGCATTCAACACCAAGGACTTCCAGGTTTTCACTGTACGCTGTTTTAACTGCAGTAGAACCGAAAGTAATCTGATATCCAAAGGTTTTAAAAGCATGAATCAATTGGAGCATACGATGTCCAGCAGCCGTGGTATTCGGTTCTGGCCATACATATCCAATAATCAGCAATCTTTTCATCGGACTACATTAGTGCAGCGAACTTTTTAGAGATACTGGAGCGTAATTTACGCTCATAATCTTCTTCGAGCCACTCTTTGTAGTTTTTGGTATTGTTCATTATGCAGTAGGAATACTGTCGAACACGATAAGCGATTTCTTCCCTCAATTCCTTGGCCAAAATTCGGGCATCAAAAACATCTTCGCTGTTCTCAACACATATTTGGGCATGCTGTTCAATGCTCATTTCGAGCACTTGTTTTGACTTCCCTCCTTTAGCAAACACCTTTTTATACTCTTCTTTTATGTCGAAACTTATGTTTTCCGACTTGCTGAATTTAGCTTTGAGCGCTTCTGGCATTTCATAAACAAACTCCCGTTCAATATCCTCATCATTTTTGATGTTCTCCAGATAAAAATCAGGAAAATGAAAAATCTCTTGCCAGTCCACGGGAGCATCCCAAGGCCCAAACCGGGCAATATTGTTCCCAAGGTCAATTACGCTGAATTCATCCTTTTGTTCCAGCACGCGCGACCCACGACCAATCATCTGGAAATACAGTGTCAACGACCTTGTAGCCCTATTTAGAATAATGGTCTGAACACTAGGTTCGTCAAAACCTGTGGTAAGGATACTGACCGAGGTTAGGATAGCATTGGGCGTGCTGGCAAACCAATCCAGTATTTCACGTCGTTCGGTGGCGTTATTCTTATTGTCTAAATGCCTAATTTCATAACCCGCCTTTTTAAAAGTTTCGTAAACATAGAGCGAAGTGCTGATTCCATTATTAAAGATCAACGTTTTGGTACCCTTGGCTATCTCTTCATAAGAAGAAAGCAGTTTCCCCAACATACTATGGTTACCGTAGAACTCATCTGACGATTTTACCGTGTAATCCCCATTTATGCCAAGTTTGAGCGTCCTTAGACTTACATCGTAGTTGTAAAGGTTGGCCTTGGCCAAAAAGCGTTTTTCAATCAATGATTTTATGGACTCCCCTATAATCAAATGCTTATAGTGATCCTTCATGGGCAGCTTAATGTTAGAGCTCAATGGTGTAGCCGTAACGCCCAGTATGGTCGAATTTTCAAAGTATTTGAACAATTTCCTGAAGGAATTGTAGTGTGCTTCATCTATAATGACCAATCCAATGTTGTTAATGGTCACTTTTTCCTCTTGAAGTCTATTGTTCAAGGTTTCCACCATGGCCACAAAGCAGGTATATTCATCTTGGTCATGGAGTTCCTTTACCTCACTATTGATAATCTTGTTGCTCACTCCAAAACCATGCAACATTTTGGAAGTCTGCAAGCTCAATTCAATTCTATGGGTGAGTACAATGACCTTTTTACCGGTCTCTTGGATGTACTTTCGTGTAATTTCTGAAAAGACCACGGTTTTGCCCCCACCTGTAGGAAGCTGGTAAAGGATGTTGGTTCCTTGTGGAAGCTCATTGATATGTTTGAAGATCTTCTTTAAATCCTCATGTTGGTAATCGTATAATGTTTTCCGGCTTACAGCTTTTTCTACTTCCAATGAAATAATGGGTTAAATGTTGGAAACTAACAAACCTTACAAAATTAGGCGTTTTTATCCTATGGATAGATATAGGATTTTTATTTCTATCAACCTACTATCAACAACTGCTAACTTTTAACTCAAATACAACATTTTGGATTTGCTGATAACATTTTGATAACAATCTGAAAAGCCGTTTGGAAAATTATCTTTTATGATGTATTATGTAAGCTATAACCACCTGTAACAGAATATTTCCATGCGGCAGCTAAAAATTATCAAGCAAGTAACCAATCGCGAATCCAAATCCCTCGATAAATACCTTCAAGATATTAGCAAGATCGATTTGATCACTGCTCAAGAAGAGGTTGAATTGGCACAACGCATTAGGGATGGTGACCAGATTGCGCTGGAAAAACTGACCAATGCCAATTTGAGGTTCGTTGTATCGGTTGCAAAGCAGTATCAGAACCAAGGATTGACATTGCCCGATCTTATCAATGAAGGCAACGTTGGTTTGGTCAAAGCCGCTAGACGTTTTGACGAAACCCGGGGATTCAAGTTTATTTCCTACGCCGTGTGGTGGATACGGCAGTCTATTCTTCAAGCTTTGGCCGAACAATCCAGAGTGGTAAGGTTACCATTGAACAAAATTGGTTCGATCAATAAGATCAAAAAGACTTTTTCGTATTTGGAACAGGCCCACGAACGGCCGCCATCTGCGGAGGAAATTGCCAAGGAACTTGACATGACGGTGGATGAGGTAAAACAATCGTTAAAGAATACCGGCAGACATGTTTCCATGGATGCTCCTTTGAAAGAAGGGGAAACATCCAGTTTGTATGATGTGTTAAATTCCGCAGAATCTCCCAAACCAGATAGAGATTTAATGCATCAATCGCTAAATACCGAAATAAACAGGGCTCTGGAAACCTTATCACCTAGGGAAGCAGATGTGGTCCGACTGTATTACGGCATCGGAGATCAACAATCCATGACGCTGGAAGAAATAGGAAGTACTTTCGATTTAACCAGGGAGCGGGTGCGGCAGATAAGAGAAAAAGCAATTAGAAAATTAAGACATACTTCAAAAAGTAAAATCCTGAAATCGTATTTGGGAGGATAGCTAATTCAAATAAAAAAGGGATGCCTTTGACATCCCTTTTTTACGATTTCACTTTAAACGATCATGGACGGCTCAATTGACTGATATTAAAATCTGTCAAAATGTTATTTAAATCTTGAATGAAGTTTAAATATGCCGTGTTTTCTTGATTTTGATTTTTCATGGGATATAGTTTGGGGCTTAGACTATAGGTAATCCAACTCTACAAGTTCGTTTGAGCTCAATATTTCGTTCAACTCTTGAAGAAATGCTAAATATTCTTCTCCATAGGTATCGTATAACATAGTACAGGCAGTTTATTATTTGGGTTGTACTTATAACGTAAACCTAACAGAAAGATTATGCTTTAACAATAATTTGTGGTGAAACAGAGCATTCAAGTTGTGAAACCCATAAAATCAGATTTCGTAGGATAAATCCTTCAGTTTTGGAGCTTATTCCATTTCATAGATATCAGGGGTAATATCAAAATCGATACCTGTGTTTGGATTGAAATTGGAAGGCCTGATGTTGAATTCTTCATACAAAAAACACAAGCTCATGGGTAGAAGCTTTTTTTCTTCCCGTTTGGACTTGTTGAATCTGTGTAATAAGTGTTCCTTGACCCTAGTAGCTTTCTGGCTTAGTTTGGGGTCAAGGCTTTTTTCCAATTCCAATAACAACGGAATTTCTTTTTTGTCGCCAAATTCTAAAATTTGGTCCAGTAAAATTAGTTTGCAATCTCGGTCAGAAGCGTGTTCAAACAACTGATGAAAGATGCTCTGATGGTAATCAGGAAGACTATTATCTTTCATGCTATGTCAGGTTTGGTTTTTACATATTGCGCAGTACTTCTATTTCAAAATCAACCAATTCATCAACCTTTGGAAACTCAACCAAGAATTGGTTGTAAAGAAAATTTAAGTATTTAAGATCATTGTCCGTTTTGCATACGGTAATCATTTGTTCCGTGATTTCCAATAAACTTACGGTTTTCATCATTCTTAAGCAAGGCTGTATTTTTTGACAGGCAAAATCGACACCCCTAAAGTTTTTGGTCTGCAAATGCACTTTTACACTGCCAATAAACTCTAAAATGTTCTGCTTGTACAATCGGATAAGTTCTTCCAAAAGTTCCATTTGTCCCATACATTCTGTTAGTACAGGTTTTAAGTTGACCTTGTCCGTTTGCAAAAAAGACTGCAAGTTTCTTTCTATTCGCTGTGTGTTGGTGTGTGTTTGGTCAGCCTTACTTGCCCTACTGGCACCCTTGTCTTTATTGAATTCAGCAATACGTTGACCTACGGTGGTCAACGCTTTGGTAATCTCGCGTTGTTTAGGTGTCAAATCTGTGTTCTCCAACATTGAGAGCAATGAAACAAACAGGTCTGATTCGCTTGGCTTGGTCTGTTTGTTGCTGTCAGCACCTCCTTCTCTTGATTTATTCGGGCTTTGAATACCAACTTGCTCATAAATAACCTCAAGTTGATCCATTTCTGGAACTCCAAATACCTTATCTTCCAGTCCATTCTTGAACTCGTCAAAAGATTTTTTGAGTTTTCCAGCCTCTGCAGTGCCAAGCTCTTCATATGAAAAGCTACTTAGCCCAATTTCCAATTTTTCTAAATACGCAAGTAATTCCCTTGTTCCCAAACTTTCCAAATCAATTTTATTGTAGAATTTAAAAGTGTGGATTTGACAGGGGGTTTCCAATTTATTGTTCTATAGTCCCATAATTTTGTTGTCAAATTGCTTTATTTGTATGTGTAAAGCAACCGTCATGAAGCATTTACCTATTTTACTGGGCAGCCTGTTGCTATTTTCATGCGTAAAAAAAGCAGAAACCTTGGAGGAAAAAGCTAAGCGAATCCATCAAAATGTTATTACGATTGATACCCATGATGACATCAACGTGAAAAATTTTACCGACAGCATTAACTACACCCAAAACCTCGACACCCAGATCAATTTGCCGAAAATGGCAGCTGGAGAGTTAGATGTGGCATGGTTAATTGTTTATACAAAACAAGATTCCCTTAATGCTGGGGGATATACAAAAGCGTCCGATAACGCCATCTCCAAATTTGAAGCCATCCATAGACTATGCGAGCAATACGCTCCGGACCAAATTGAATTGGCACTGAATTCGGAAGATGTGAGACGTATTGTAGCTTCCGGCAAAAAAGTAGCCATGATCGGTGTTGAAAATGCCTATCCAATCGGTGATGACCTATCTAAGTTTGAAGAATATCACGAAAGAGGAGCACGTTACATTTCCCTTTCCCATAATAATCACAGTCAATTTTGTGATTCCAACACTGGTGAAAGCGATGATATATGGTTGCATAATGGTTTAAGTGAGCTTGGCAAAGAGGCTGTAAAAGAGATGAATAGGTTAGGAATTATGATTGATATCTCGCATCCTTCCAAAGCATCCATCATGCAAATGTTAGCACTTTCCGAGGCGCCGATTATTGCTTCCCATTCTTCTGCTAGGGCACTGTGTGATCACAGCAGAAACATGGATGACGAACAACTTCTGGCCCTTAAGAAAAATGGTGGAGTTGTCCAAACGGTCGCTTTTAGCGCCTATCTGAACAAAGAGAAACACGAAAAACATAAAGCATACCTCAAAAGTGTGGAAAAAGACAGCATAACCGATGCTGAAATCCCTGAACCCGTTAACGTTGCAGATTTTGTGGACCATATTGATTATATGGTAGAACTAATTGGTATTGACCATGTTGGCATTAGCTCTGATTTTGACGGCGGAGGCGGTATCGATGGCTGGCGAGACGCTTCTGAAACTTTTAATGTTACCCTAGAGCTGGTAAAACGCGGATACTCAGAAGAAGAAATTGCTAAACTTTGGGGAGAGAATCTGCTAAGAGTCCTGGATGAGGTACAGCAAATAGCTTCTGAATCCTAGACTCCATTCTTTTTGCGTTCCTCAAGTCTGTCCTTGACAAACTCAACCTTGGTTTTTCCATGAGGCGTAGGATTTCCCATTTCATCTAGGTTCACCATAATGATATGGTCCACGGTTACAATGCTTTCTTGGGTCATTTTATTTCTTACTTCGCAATTCAGGGTAATTGAGGTAACACCAAATTTTACAACCTCAATACCGATTTCAACAATATCCCCTTTTTCGGCACTGCTCATGAAGTTTATTTCCGACATGTATTTGGTGACCACTTTTTTACTTTCGAGCTGGATAATGCTGTAAAGCGCTGCTTCCTCATCAATCCATGCTAAAAGTTTACCTCCAAATAAGGTTCCATTTGCATTTAAATCTTCCGGTTTTACCCATTTTCTTGTGTGGAATCGCATAGGTGGTGTTCTGAATTTCTTTCAACAAAATTTAGCCTTTTGGAATAAAGTATCAATAGCTTATTGACTTTTAACAGAAAGATTCCCATTTTATAAATTTTGTTAATCAAAAAATAAACTTTTCTTAATTCGTTGGGGTATCAGATTGCATCGTCATAAATTCAGCTATCAATCTAAATCAGCGAACAATCATGGAAGCCGTTTCCAATTATTACTCCGACCCAAGTTTTACCGTTTTTCAAGTTCCTAAATGGCGTGCTAAGCTCTACAAGTTTCTATCCGTGGATATTTGGGGGAATGTCCCCAGTAATCTGCAACGAACCATTTCCAGCTGGTACAGTTCTTTTTATAACAAGCCAATTTCCAAAAGCATAATTGAGCCGTATGTCCGTCTAAATTATTCAGACAAAAACTATTTGGATAAATTCAAACCTCCGAATGGGAAGGACAATTTTGAGTGCTTTCAAGACTTTTTTATCAGGGAGTTCAAATCGCTTCCAAAGGCTAAAAGTCCATATGTATGGCCATGTGAAGGGTTGTTGTGCGACGAGGAGTCCATTGACAACCTACGTCTTGTTTGTATAAAATCGGATATCCGAACGGTTGCTGCCGTGTTTGGTGTGGGTGATAAACAAATTCCCAAAGATTATACATTTACCAATGTGTTTCTCCATAACAAAAACTACCATCGTATTCACTCTCCCATTGATGGTACAATAACCAGAATTCAACATGTTCCGGGTGATTTGGTCGTACTCCGTCCTTGGATCTATAAAGAGAATCCATCGCTACCTGCTTTCAGAAATGAACGCTATAATATTGATATTGTGGACGAGCTCGGAAAGACATGGTATTTGTCCATTGTAGGTGGGCCGGCGGTGGGAACCATCGCACTATGCGACAATATACATGAAGGTAGCAGGGTTTCAAAGCTTCAAGAGATTTCCCTTTTCTATCTGGGCTCCACCTGTTGTATGGCGGCACCCATTGCTCCGAAACACCATACAAAAAATACCTTTGTCGAAGTCGGAGTTCCTTATTAAAACAACGTATTTGGCTTTGCTTTTACCAAGGTATTGGGCACCATAAGCTGGGCGTCCAGTTTTTTGTTCAATTTTTCAATGAAATAAGCAGAAAGCAAAGGGGATTCAAGCTCCAAGTTTTGATGCACAAAAAAGTGGATGTTTTTAAGGCCTTTGTCCTTCCAGTTTGATAGGTGTTCTATCCAATCGTCCAACCTTGGGTAATCCGATTTATGGTTTGCGCCCACATATCGCACAAAAGCTTCATTATTGGTCAAACGCATATGCATTAAGTCCCTCCTTCCAGCCGTATCGACCAACACATTGGCCATATTATTCTCCTCCAATAGGTGGTAAAGTTCTTGTGCAACATTTTCTTCATTAAACCAATCTGTATGTCTAAATTCAATGGCCAAGGGAAATTCTTTGGGCCAATACTCCACAAAACGCACTACCCTATCCCAATTCTTCGGACCAAAATTATTGTGCATCTGTAGAAAAATAGTGCCCAACTTTTCTTTTAGGTTGGAAGTAACCTCCACATAGCGATCTGCTATTTCATACACCTTGTCGTTTAGTCGGCGTAAATGACTCACATCTTGGGTCATTTTAGGGAAGAACTTAAATCCCTCCGGAGTCTTGTCATACCATTTTTGATATTGCTCTGCCGGAAAAATACGATAAAATGTGGCATTAAGTTCTATGCTATTAAACTGGGAAGAATAATACCCCAGCTCATCTTTGGTACCCCTCGGATAGAAGTTTTTAAGATCCTGTCTATTCCATTTTGCGCATCCAATATAGATATTCGGTTTGCCGTCGGACTTGTTTTTTGATAGGATTGCATCCGTATCCGGATGGTCCTGTGGTATGGTGAAATCAATCAATTCTGGGTTCTCAACCTTTCCAAATTTCATGGGCCTTGTTTTAGGAAGAGCCTAAGTTATGAATAATTACAGGCTGTTCATAACATCGTTAAAAACTAAAACCACTCAAATCTGTGTCCGTTTAATGATTGTGTAATTTTAAGGGAAACTTATCGATATGGATTCAAGATCCGATCACCTAGAGGGTATCCGACCCGAGCTGAAGCAAAGTATTTTGCATGATGACATGAGCTCAGACGAGCGTTTTCAAAACCAAACTTTACGTCCAATTATCAAATTCCAGAACCCCTTGCTCTTGGAGGTGTATAAAAATTACATCCGAAAACATAAGGGAGCATTTTATGATCTATCGTTGGAAAAGCGGTTGGAGTATATCGAAAACTCGATCCAGAAGGACATCAAATTTAGAAATTCCCTTAAGGGAATGGTCATAGGTCAATTTACGGTTGAAGAATATCAGATTTATATCCAGAATTCGTCTGCACTCAACAAACGAATGATGAATATTGTGATAGAACGTCTGAAGGACCAAGTGCAACTTTTGGAAACGGCGATTTTAGTCTAATAGGGACTCTCCATTTAGATTGGTGGTCAAAATATCGCTCATCAAATCAAAGTAAGGCCTAATTGCTTTGAAAGAGTTGTCCACCTCTTTTATGAAATCTTTGGAATGCACTTGGCTGTCCGAGAAGTTGCGAACAAAGATGAATTGCTTTCTTTTGATCAAATCAATATCAGGGTGTTCTTTGTCAAATCCCTTTGGAGCTGTCTTCACTCCTTCCCCTTCTAAATCACCCCAAATCTGCTTGAATGATTTCTCATGGATTACCTTGCGAAAATCGGTTGCATCCATTTCAAACTCTTTGCGGATTCGAAATAAATCCTCCTTATCGGGTGCCCAAAATCCGGTGGCCACAAAACTTCCTCCGGGCTTCAAATGAAGGTAATAACCACCTCGAAGTCGAGCTCCCAATCTTGAAAAAGAACCCGCGAAATGGGTTTTATATGGTGTTTTATCTTTTGAGAATCTAACATCCCGATAAATTCGAAACATTTTCATCTTTTCAATTTCATCATGCACATCCAAATGCTCCTGTAAACTCGAATAAAACGACTTTACATGGGCTTCATGCTGTTTGAACACAGGTTTGTTTTTCTCAAACCATTCCTTGTTATTATTGTTGGCCAGGTCCTTTAAAAAGCCAAATATCTCTTTAGTTATTTCGGGATTACTCACAGTTCAGGGATGATGTGTTATTTTTAAGCTAAAGTTAGCCAATTCTAGATCGGAGTGGTAATGATTTGGCTATTTTTAAACTTTATTTCAGATTATGGATAAGGAAAAAATCATCTCAGAACTGATAAAGCATAAGAAACAACCCTATTTAGACTATAGGTTAAAACAAGAAACAGAGGAATTTACCAACACCCTCTTTTATACATTATTCGATGTGAACACTCCAGTGCCTGAAAACTTGGAAGTTCTAGAAGAAAAATTTAATCACTTAGTGGATTTGGCTTGTTGGGAGTTAAAGCGACCTTGTAGCAAGGTTTGGGAAAATTATGTGGCAAAGCTCCCGGAGATTCTGGAGAAATTAAATCTTGATGCTGAAGCTATCCTAAACTGTGACCCGGCTTCACTTTCCATGCAGGAAATCTATATGGCCTATCCTGGTTTCTATGCCATAGCCATATACCGATTGGCGCATGAACTTTATATTCGAGGATTTCCCTTGATTCCAAGATTAATGACCGAGTATGCACATCGCCAAACCGGTGTGGATATCAACCCTGGAGCCCAGATTGGTAAATCATTTTTTATAGATCATGCCACAGGCGTGGTTATTGGTGAGACTGCGGTAATACATGACAACGTAAAAATGTATCAAGGTGTTACACTAGGGGCTTTATATGTTGCCAAAAGTCTACAGAAGACCAAAAGGCACCCTACCATCATGTCTAATGTTACCATTTACGCCAATGCCACAATTTTAGGAGGAGAGACCGTTATCGGAGAAAACTCGGTGATTGGGGGAAACGCTTGGTTGACCTCGTCGGTACCAGCAAATTCCACAGTGTTCCACACTCCTGAAATAAAAATTAAAACACCTACAAATGTCTGACAGTATTCTAGACCTTATCGGGAATACCCCAATGGTAGCCTCCCGGGTTTTGAACACCAACCCCAATGTAAAACTATATTTTAAGCTAGAAGGCCACAATCCTGGCGGCAGTGTAAAGGATAGGCCGGCTTATAATATGATCAAAAGCGGATTGGAGCGGGGCGATTTTGACACCAATAGCAAACTCATTGAGGCCACAAGCGGTAATACTGGTATTGCCCTGGCTATGATTGCCGGTATATATGGCTTGGACATTGAGTTGGTGATGCCTGAAAACTCAACAAAGGAAAGAGTCCAAACCATGAGAGCCTATGGAGCCAAGGTTACCCTAACTTCTTCCGATATCGGTATTGAAGGTGCTCGGGACTATGCCGAAGCCAAGGTTCAAAATGAAGGATACCAAATGTTGAACCAATTCGCCAATAACGATAACTGGCAGGCCCATTTAAAAACTACAGGACCGGAAATTTGGAAGGATACGGATGGACAAATCACCCATTTTGTTTCGAGTATGGGAACCACGGGTACTATAATGGGTACCTCCACCTTTTTGAAGGAACAGAATCCAGACATCCAGATTGTAGGGGTCCAACCCACCGATGACTCTAGGATACCTGGTATTCGAAAATGGCCAGAGGAATATTTGCCAAAAATCTTTAATCCAAAAAAAGTGGATACCGTTATGGAGGTCAGTCAAATTGAAGCTGAAGATATGGCAAGACGATTAGCCAAGGAGGAGGGCATTTTTGCAGGTGTTAGCAGCGGAGGGGCTGCAACGGTAGCATTACGATTGGCCAGTTCCTTACAAAGTGGAACCATAGTTTCCATAGTCTGTGATCGTGGTGACAGGTATTTATCGTCTGACCTTTTTGAGTAGTTATTCCAATTCCTTTTGAAGGTCCGTTTGATAGGATTCGAAAGTAGCTAGATTATTATGCTCCCCATTTTCGATGGTGTATAATTTTTTATCTGTCTGTGGAATGACATCAAAAAGCTTCTTACCGGATTCATACGACACTACATTATCCGATGTTCCATGAAAGATTCGAATTGGTGCAGTAACATTCTGAATGTAATCAAAAGAAGAGAACTTGTATTTTAACATATAACCCAATGGTAAAATTGGAAAACGTTCTTTCGCCACATCCAGTAGACTGTAGAATGGGGTTTCCAAAATGAGCTTTTTAGGGTTGTTTTTTGAGGCCACTTTTGTGGCTATGCTCGCTCCCAGAGAACGTCCAAAAACTACGATTTCTTTTTCATCAAATTTCTGCTTTGCGTAATCATAAAACAACTGTGCATCTTTATGAAGCGCCTCCTCGCTAAGCTCACCACTACTTTTGCCATAGCTACGATAGTCCATCACCAAAACCTCATATCCCAGGTCGGTAAAGGGCTCAACAATCTTTCCCCATCTGGAAAGGTCCCCTGCATTGCCATGAAAGTAAAGGATCAACCCTTTAGGGTTTTCAGTTCGAAAGTTAAGTGCATTCAATCGGGCACCATCTTCTGTATCCATAAAAACCTCCTCAAAATCCACATCGAATGAATAATTGTAATCCAATGGAAGTGTTGTGGGTAAAAAAATCAGTTTTTCTTGGAGAAAATAGAACATAGCTGTGAATAGGGTCAAAAAAGTTAAACCAAGGAGAACTATCCGCTTAAGCTTTCGCATTGGCCCGCTTTGAGGTATGGATTACATTGATACTTGAACCTTCCAAATCGACCTTTTGCGGACGGGAATGAATTATCTCCGATAACATTTTATGATATGATTCGAAGTTGTTCAAATTCTTGTGTCCACCACCGATCACAGTATATAGTTTGGTAAGTTCCGGTTTGATTTTGGATAGTTTTACACTGGTTTTATATGGAATCAACCTATCATCCGTCCCATGAATAATATGGATGGGGCAATTGACATATTTAAGCCATTTGTAGGTTGGCATGGGAAATTTGATCAATAAAGATAAAGGCATAAAGGGGATATACTTTTTGGCTACCTTGCTCAAACTATAGTATGGTGCGTCCAAAATCAACATCCTTGGGTTGTTCATAGAGGCCAACTTGGTTGCAAAGCCAGAACCCAGTGAACGTCCGTATAGGATGATATATTTTTCGGTTACTTTTTCTTTAATCTTATTGTAAATGACCTGCATGTCGCGTTTAACGGCCTTTTGGGTCCTCCGTCCTGTGCTTTTGCCAAATCCTCGGTAATCTACCATGATTACATCATATCCGTGCCGCGTAAAATCGACGGCAAACTTTCCCCAGCCTTTGATACTTTTTGAATTTCCCTTCAGATAGAACACCACTCCCTTTGGAGTTTTGGCCTTAAAGCGTACCCCGTTAATTACAGCTCCATCCCTAGTTTCCACATTATATTCCTCTATTTCTTGATTGGCATAATGAAATTCAAAATCCTTTGGCAATTTTTCCGGTTTGAAAAGGAAGAAGTCCTGAAATACATAAAGCAAGACACTAATTAAGATATATACGGAAAATATTAGGAGCAGAATGTAAAGCCAATCTTGCATGTTCAGCGCTTTCACACAAAATACAAAAAAATCCATTGTAACTGATTTTAGATGAATCAATCAAATAAAAGTTTTTAACGAAAAGTGTAACATACTGAACATCAATCAGTCTAATGACTGAATTGACCACTCAATTATGCAAAACCAAGAAACAAACACTCCGAACAAGCGAATTGAAATTGTTGATGCCTTAAGGGGATTTTCTTTGGCAGGTATTGTAATCGTTCATATGGTTGAGAACTATATCGGCGCTCCAGCACCTGAGGTATTCACTGAAGCGGTACACCAAGGTGTAGGGGATTACATAGTAGACGGTTTCATCGGATTTTTATTGCGCGGTAAGTTCTTTGCCCTATTTTCTTTTCTATTTGGCCTGAGCTTTTTTATCCAAATGGATAATGGAGCCCAAAAGGGAGAGTATTTCGGTGGTCGTTTTGTTTGGAGGCTTATGCTATTGTTGGTTATAGGTTACGTTCATAGTCTGTTTTACGCAGGAGACATTTTAACCATTTACGCAATGCTAGGTATTTTATTGCTTCCCTTCTACCGAGTTGACACCAAATGGATACTGATGCTTGTTGTGCTGATTTTCTTGGGGGTGGGTCGCTTTACCGTATTTGCATTCACGGAAGGCGCAAATATGTTTGGTACTATGGGAATGCAGCCAAATGATCCTGCCGTACTTGATTATTACAATACACTTAAAGAGGGTACGCTATCCGATGTTTTTAGTGCCAATGCTTACAACAGTCATTTAAACAAACTCAACTTTCAATTGGGGATTTTTGGCAGAGGGTATATTACCTTCGGATTCTTTTTACTGGGCCTGATTGTAGGTCGAATGGGTTTTTTTAAGACCTATGAAAACAATAAAAAACTGATAAAAAGAACTTGGATTTGGTCCTTGGTGGGGTTTGTGGTATCCGGTGTATTAATGGGCGTAACCTTTGGAAGCCTTGGAGAAAATGTAACTTTTGATAATTGGGTCGCCATGCTAGGATTGACAGCCTATGATTTAAACAATATCTCCATGACCATGTTGCTAATAAGTCTATTCGTCATACTTTACAAAAGAGCTTTGCCGAAAAAATGGCTTTCCAAGTTTGCACCTTATGGTAAAATGGCCTTGACCAATTACTTTTTTCAAAGCATAGTGGGCACTTTTCTTCTATTTGGTTGGGGCATGGGATACTTGGGTGAATTGAGAAACATATATACGTTTGGTTTAGCTCTGGTTATCATAGCGCTGCAAATGCTTTTTAGCAGCTGGTGGCTAAAAAAATTCCGGTATGGTCCTTTGGAGTGGTTTTGGCGTAGTGCAACTTTTTTTAAAAGTTTCCCGCTTAAAAAGTAGAGCACCAATCTTTTTAAATTGAATTCCGTTCCAATGGGCTAGAATAGCTTTCTTCTCATCGAAATTTTTTAATTACGGGTGATGTAATCTTTTTCTTTACATCATAATTAACCCAAATCTTTAATTCAATGGGAATGTTTCGTAAAATATTCAATTGGAAAGTAGTCAATGTTATTACATTGTTTATCCTTTCGGTTTTGATCGTCCTCAACTTTTATGGCATCTATACCGATAGGTTTTACTTTTTGAAGGCAGATAACTACATTTTTCCCGTTTTGGCCGCCATTCACACACTCTACCTTTATGTGATTTGGTTCAAAATAAAAGAGGGAGAACTTCCAGATCCAAAAATGCGCAATCTTGAATATGCGATTTACGTGATTTTGATTGTCTATGCATTCAAAATATATGACAGCGTGACTGTGGTGAACTCATTTTCTGAATTTCAGGAGCATATACTCCCTGGAGCTTTTCGACCTATCAGTATATTGACTTTGGTTTTATATAGCTTCTTGCCAGCATTAACATTCTTGTCTTTCTGGCACAGAAAACGGCTTGTTGGAGTTTACAACTTTGAAAACTATAATGACAATTTAAATGTGTGGCAGCAATAAAGATTAAAGTCCTCTGATATAACTACCGTAAAGATCCTTGAACTGGATTCCTTGAACAAAACGATGTTTGCTGAGCTTTTTATGCGCTACAAGCCCCCAGAGCAACAGTTCTTTCATAAAATATGAGTCTTCTTTCGAGATATCGGGAAGATTATCCTCCAGAAGTGCATTTAAGGGTAGTATTGCATCCAATTTCTCGCGATATTCTGTATCCGTATCCTCGTCCAACAGTTCAAAACCTTGTCCTTCAAAGAACCAACTGATCAAGTCATCATACACCGTGACGGCATCCTTGCGCTGTAGTTTGTCTATCTTAGGAAAATAGCTGGTGAACAATGATTTTACAGCTTCTTCAATCAAGTTTTCAGCCACTGAACCTGCTCCCTCCTGCTCTCCTTCATAGACCAATTCAATTTTTCCGGTGATGGATGGAATGACCCCAATAAAATCAGTCAGCCGAACAGTTGTTTTTTTATCTCCGGACTTAATAATTCGTCTTTCTGAAGTGCTAAGCAAGTTTTCAAATGCTGTTATGCTCATTCTTGCACTCACACCACTTTTTGCATCAACATATTCACTGTTTCTCGCTTCAAAACTGATCTGTTCCAAAACATCCAGCGCTATTTCAGGTACATATACAGCATCGGATTGTCGCTTATCCAATAGGGCTTCCTGCTTTGTAATCATTTTTGCAGTTTCAATATTTTCCGGATAATGCGTCAGAATCTGAGAGCCAATTCTATCCTTCAACGGAGTAACGATACTCCCCCTATTGGTATAATCTTCCGGATTAGCGGTAAAAACAAATTGAAGGTCCAGTGACAATCTTAATTTGAATCCCCGTATCTGTATATCTCCTTCCTGCAATATGTTAAACAAAGCTACTTGAATTCTTGCTTGAAGATCTGGAAGTTCATTGATCACAAAAATACAGCGATTTGCGCGTGGAATCATTCCGAAGTGAATCACCCTGTCATCAGCATAGGAAAGTTTAAGATTGGCGGCCTTAATAGGGTCAACATCTCCAATTAAATCAGCAACCGTAACATCTGGCGTAGCCAATTTTTCATAAAATCGTTCATCCCTATATATCCATGATATCGGAGTTTCCTCTCCCTTCTCCCGAATAAGCTCAGAAGCGTATCGCGATATGGGCTGTAAGGGATCGTCGTGAACCTCTGATCCCGCAATAATCGGAATCCATTCGTCCAATAATTGGACCATCAACCGGGCCAATCTTGTTTTGGCCTGTCCGCGCAGCCCCAAAAGATTAATGTTATGTCTAGAAAGTATGGCTCTTTCCAATTCTGGAATCACCGAGTTTTCATACCCCCATACTCCAGGAAAAGTTTCCTCGCCGTTGGACAGTTTTTCAAGAAGGTTGTCGCGAAGCTCATCTTTGATACTTTTACTTTGATATCCTGCAGCCTTTAGTTCTCCAAGCGTTTTTATTTTGTTGTGGTCCATTCTTAATTGTTCGCTTTTATGTCACGAATTTGAGTGATTGCATGAACTAGCTTCATGCTCATTTAATTCGTTTTCTTCTATTTTGTTCGTAATCTTCAAAAATCATTTCACCCAAACCTTTTAACCCTGTGTAGAAGGCTTTTCCCTTGTTGGCCTGGGTAAACTCTCTTACAAATTGCATAAGATAGGGGTCCTGGGCAATCATAAAAGTAGTTATGGGTATATGCAATTTTCTGGCCTGTTGCGCCATGGCATAGCATTTCTCAACGATATAATCGTCTAGCCCCACACTATTTTTATAGTAATCGCCATTTGGGAGTCTTAAGCATGATGGTTTCCCATCCGTAATCATAAAGATCTGTTTGTTGGTATTTCGCTTTCGCCGAAGCATATCCATGGCCAATTGTAGTCCAGCCACGGTATTGGTATGATAGGGTCCTACTTTTAGATACGGCAAATCCTTGATGGGAATGGGCCACGCATCGTTTCCAAATACCAAAATGTCCAATGTATCCTTTGGATATCTTGTGGTGATGAGCTCCGCCAATGCCATAGCCACTTTTTTGGCCGGGGTAATCCGATCTTCGCCGTACAGAATCATACTGTGGCTGATATCAATCATCAGAACGGTGCTCATTTGGGCCTTGTACTGGGTGTCTTCCACCACCAAATCTTCTTCACTCAAGGAAAAGTTTCCTATACCATGGTTGATTTGTGCATTCTTAAGGCTCTCTGTCATGGAAATATGTTCCAGGGCGTCCCCAAAACGATACTCCCGAAATTCACCTGTATGCTCATCGCCCCTACCAGACTTACCCGTTTTATGGTTTCCTGCACCACTACGTTTGAGCTTTCCAAAAATTTGGTCCAATGCGCGTTGTCTAAGCATTCGCTCCAACTTTGCAGTGATGGAAAGATTGCCGCCGCCCTCTCCGTCTTCGTCTCCTTCTTCACCTTCGCCCTGTTGCGCATCGGGGTCAATTTCCTCCCGGATAAAACCTTTGGCTTTTAAATCTTCAATAAAATCATCAATGGTATAGTCGTCATCGGTAAGCTCATATTCCTTATCCAATTCCCGTAGCCAATCCAAAGCCTCCTCAACATCACCAGAAGTATGGGTAATGAGTTCTTGAAAAATCTCGAAGAGCTTTTCAAACGGGGTTTGATCGGGAGCTTCGTAGGTAGTGAAACGAAACCCTTTTCTAGTATTCATAGCCATTACATAAAATTAAACTATTTCAGTTTAAGGGCTATGCTTTTAAACAAAAGTTAACGGTCTTGTTTAACGATCATTAATGTCGACTCTTCAGTGTCTTCACGATATCTTCCAATCGAAAACCTTTAGCCTGTAAAAGTATAAGGTAGTGGAACAATAAATCGGCACTCTCATTGAGAAAGAGTTCATCATTGGAATCTTTTGATTCAATAACTGTCTCAACAGCTTCCTCACCTACCTTTTGGGCAATTTTATTGATTCCCTTTCTAAAAAGGGACGCCACATAGCTGTTTTTGTTCTCCACATCATTTTTTCTAGAGGTTATCACCTCTTCCAGTTGGGTTAGAAAACCATAATCTTGTTTGTTGGTTTCTCCCCAGCAGGTATCCGTTCCCTTGTGACAAATTGGGCCCAAAGGTTTAACAAAAATCAGCAGCGCATCATGGTCACAATCATTTTTTATGCTGACCAATTCCAAAAAATTTCCGCTTTCTTCGCCCTTGGTCCATAAGCGTTGCTTGCTTCGGCTATAAAAAGTTACTTTTTTGGTTTGCTGTGTTACATCAAAAGCTTCTTGGTTCATATAGCCCAACATCAAGACGTTTTTGGTCTTTGCATCTTGAACAATTGCCGGCACAAGACCATCTTGGTTTTTATCGAAGTCTATTTTCATCTTACAATCTGACGGGAATTCCGTCTTTTTTTAATTCTTCTTTCAACTGCTTTATTTCAATCTCCTTGAAATGAAAAATACTTGCTGCCAGGGCAGCATCTGATTTTCCATTAACAAAGGTATCAGTGAAATGCGATACTTCTCCCGCTCCACCGGAAGCTATTATGGGAATATTCAGTTCCTGCGACAATCTCGCAAGAGCTTGATTGGCAAATCCGTTTTTGGTGCCATCATGATCCATAGAGGTAAACAGTATTTCGCCAGCACCTCTTTCCTCCACTTCCTTGGCCCATTCAAAAAGATCTATTTCCGTGGGAACTTTGCCTCCCACTAAATGAACCTTCCAGCTTCCATCGATTTGTTTGGCATCTATGGCCACAACAATACACTGGGAACCAAATTTAGCCACCAATTCATTGATAAGCTCTGGTCTTTTTACCGCCGAAGAATTGATGGAAACCTTATCAGCACCATTCTTTAATAGGATGTCTACATCTTCCACCGATGAAATTCCGCCACCCACGGTGAAGGGAATATTCACCTTTTCGGCTACGTGGTACACTAAATCGGCAAGTGTCTTTCTTCGCTCTTCGGTTGCGGAGATATCCAAGAAAACCAATTCATCCGCTCCTTCCCTCGCATATATTTCAGCTAGTTCAACAGGGTCACCAGCGTCTCGAAGGTCAACAAAATTGATTCCCTTTACGGTTCTTCCGTTTTTTATGTCCAAACAGGGTATGATTCGTTTTGTCAGCATATGCTAAAGTTAGAAATATGAAATTAGAGGTTAGAAGTTTTGGCTTTTGCTTTTAGATTTTTTCTTGCTGCAATACATTGTACTTTTAAAATTGTACTTCCAACTTATCGGTTTTGGTTTTTTGCATTCAGGTTGATGCCATCATAAAACCCTAAATCCGCATTGTTCAAAATTTTTGTCCAAAGTGCAATTTGACCCGTATGATAGGAAAAATGCTCTACAACATGAATAATATTTCCTATTCCAGAAAACTCAAACCCCTGGACTTCCCTTTTTCGAATCAACTCCTCTTCTGAAGTGTTGGTAAAACTTGCTTTGGCTTTCTCCACCGTTTCCTCAAGTTTCAGAAAAAGTTCTTTTTTCGAAAATCCGGAAAGGGTTTCAAATTCTTTATCCCTGTTTCTATTGTCTTCCAACCCTTCCAATGAAGCAATGCCATATTGTGTAATATTACCGCAGAGATGCAAAATCAGATTTCCAATGCTGTTGGTGGAGGCATTTGGTTTTTGCCATATCACAGACTCATCCAATTTATCCATGCATATTTTGACCATCCGCAAGCTTTCGTCCATGCGATAGCAAGCGTTCTGTATGAATTCGTCCTGAAAGCTGTCGTTATTGGCCATTTTTCAAAATATAATTTTCCAATTGCTTTAAGCTGATTCTATTTTCATAAATGGCTTTGCCAATTATAGTTCCTTCGCATCCCAATTCTGCCAATTTTGGAAGTTCATCAAAATGGGATATACCTCCACTTGCAATTAGGTTGATTCCTAAAACTTCCCTATCCTCCACTCCACTGCCGGTCACCACGGTTTCGATTTTTTTGGTTTTGTCCAATATTCGTTTGTAGAGCTGAAAAGAAGGTCCTTCAAGCATTCCATCTTTACCGATATCGGTACAAATCACGTATTTAACACCTCTTTTCTGAAAGGATGCTATAAAGGGTAATAGTGCTTGGTCCGATTCCTCTTGCCATCCCGATATGGCCACTTTTTCATCTTTGGCGTCTGCACCCAAAATAATCTTTCCGGCACCATATTTTGTCAACCAGCCCAAAAATGTATCCTTGTCCTTTACGGCTATGCTGCCTCCCGTGATCTGGTTTGCCCCACTTTCGAAAGCGATATGTAAATCTTCATCGGTTTTCAACCCTCCTCCAAAATCAATTTGTAGGTCGGTTTTTGTGGCTATCGTTTCCAAAATCTTATGATTGACAATATGCTTGGATTTTGCGCCATCCAAATCAACCAGATGTAAAAATTTGATTCCGTGGTCCTCAAATTGTTTGGCCACCTCCAAAGGATTTTCGTTGTACACTTTTTTGGTATCATAATCTCCTTTAGAGAGTCGCACACACTTCCCCTCTATAATGTCAATAGCTGGAATAACTCTCATATGCAATTGAAAATTTTAAATTGGAAATTGGAAATCATTTACCTATTTTTTGGTGGTTGTATTGATTGAGGCAACTACTAGTCTTAAGTTCTTGACTCACTGGTAATGCTATTTTTTATTTAACACTTCCCATTTCTCATTGTACATTATACTTAGCTCTGTCTTTTGCCATCCACATTTCCGAATCGCCAACTTTGTGAAATCCGAATGCTTCATATAATCCATGGGCATCTTTTGTCTTTAACGCTACGGTCTGCACTTGTTTGATTTCTGGATGTTCCAAAATATGTTGCATCAATTTTTTCCCCAGTCCCTTGCCCTTGAAGGGGTCAAAAATAATGACATCCATGATATATGCAAAGACCACCTTGTCTGTCAACACCCTTGCAAACCCAATTTGACCTTCGTTTTCGGTATACATTCCAAAACACATGGAATTTTCAATGGTTTTAAGGGTCATTTCCTTGGTTCGATAATCTCCCCAGTAGGAATTCTTGACTTCCACATGAACTCTTTGAACATCCAATTTGTTTTTGTCGTCAGATATATAAAAATCCATGTTAAGTCCTTTCAAGAAAGTTTTGCAAAATTTTAGCTCCCACTACTCCACTTTTCTCTGGGTGAAATTGTGTGCCGTAAAAATTGTTCTTTTGCAAGGCTGCGCTGTATGGCAGAGCATACTCACTTGTTGCAATTGTATCTTCTCCCTTAGGGGCATAATAACTATGTACCAAATAGATGTGCGATTTGTCTTTAATTTCTTCGAAAAGGTCAGACTTTAACCCTTCAATCTGGTTCCATCCTATCTGGGGCACCTTCACCGTATTTGGAAACCTTACTACATCCAAATCAAAAATACCAAGCCCTTCTGTGCTTCCCTCTTCTGAAGAATTACACATCAACTGCATGCCCAAACAGATTCCCAAAACTGGTTGTTCCAACTTGGAGATAAGTTTGTCCAGTCCACTATCTTTAAGCTTTTTCATTGCCGAACTTGCCTCACCAACCCCAGGAAATATAACTTTATCCGCATTTTGGATTTCTTCGACCTTGTCACTCAATATCGCTTCGTATCCCAAGCGTTTAATGGCAAATTTGATGCTTTGAATGTTCCCAGCACCGTAATCGATTATTATTATTTTCATGATGAAAGGTTAAAAATTAAAGGTGCGAAATACAAAGTGATAATTTCATTTGTCCTTGTTTTTTCTTGCCGTTTTTATTGATGCCACAATAATTGCCAGTAGTTCTTTTGCTTCTTTATGTAAACTTTTAATAGTATCAAGTTCATTTTTGTCCACTTCCATAAAAAGTTCAAGCCAATATGCTGATTCATCGACTTCTTCTTCCACTATTTTCAGTTTGTTTATGAAATCAGCCGTACTTTTTGCCCGTTGTGAAGCGCGATAGTTAGCACCAACGGAACTTGATGAACGAATTAATTGCCTTACCCAGGCATCAAGTTCTCTTGACTTGGGAATGGTTTTACAAAATCGAAAACAATCGACGGCAAATTTTTTGGTCCTTGTAATCAAATCCTGCATCCTTGTATTTTTAACCTCTTACTTTGTATTTCAATTCTCGTTCTTCCAATTTTTACAGCATTCCTTTAGTTGATGGTAACACCATTTTTTCTGGATCTCTCTTGACCGCCATTTTAATTGACTTTGCAAACGCCTTGAATATTGCTTCTATCTTATGATGCTCATTAGTTCCTTCGGCCTTGATGTTCAGATTCGCTTTTGCCCCGTCCGAGAATGATTTAAAAAAATGCAAAAACATCTCTGTTGGCATATCCCCAACTTTTTCACGTTTAAAGTCGGCATCCCACACCAGCCAATTCCGACCTCCAAAATCGATAGCGACCTGTGCCAGGCAATCATCCATGGGCAAACAGAAACCATAACGCTCCATTCCTAATTTATTCCCCAATGCAGTTGAGAAAACCTCGCCCAATGCTATTGCGGTATCTTCTATAGTATGATGCTCGTCTACTTCAAGATCTCCATCTACCTTGATATCAAGATCCATCTGGCCATGTCGTGCCAATTGATCCAGCATATGGTCAAAAAAGGCTAAACCAGTATTAATTTTACTCTGGCCCGTTCCATCCAGGTTGAGTTTAATCTTAATATCGGTCTCATTGGTTTTCCTTAAAATCTCGGAAACCCTAGATTCTAATTTTAAAAACTCATATATATTTTCCCAATCATTGCTCTCCAAAGCAATATAGACGTCCAACTCATTTCTTTTTACCGTAATCTCATTCGTGCCCAAGTTGGTTTCGTCATTGATAAAAATACCTTTTGCCCCCAAGTTTTTGGCCAGCTCAATGTCGGTCAACCGGTCCCCGATTACAAAGGAATGCTTTAAATCATAGGTTTCTGAAAAGAATTCGGTTAGCATTCCGGTTCCAGGTTTTCGGGTATCCGCGTGGTCTTTTGGAAAGGTTCTATCAATAAATACCTTATCAAAAACAACCCCTTCATTTTCAAAGGATTTTAATATGAAATCATGAACAGGCCAAAAGGTTTCCTCGGGATAAACCTCAGTCCCCAATCCATCTTGATTGGTGATCATCACCAGTTCATAGTCCAATTCTTTGGCTATTTTACCCAAAAAAGCAAATGCCTTGGGGTAGAACTCCAATTTGTCAAACGAATCAATTTGCTCATCGGAAGGTTCTTTGATGATGGTACCATCCCTATCAATAAACAGTACTTTTTTGCCCATTATTTCAATCCTTTTAAAATCGTAATCAATCTCTTGTTTTCTTCAGAAGTACCAACCGTAAAGCGCAAGGTGTTCTTGCATAGGGGTTGATTGCTCCTGTTTCGAACCACAATTTGTTCTTTTAATAGCTCATTGTAGCGCTTATCAGCGTTATCCACTTTGGCCAACACAAAATTGGCATCGCTTGGGTAAACCATTTGGACGAAATCAAGCTTGTTCAAAATTTTGACAAGGGAGTCCCTTTCCTCCAAAATGCGCTCTACCTCCCCCTGAACCAGTTTCTTTGCCACTACCCTATCCAAGGCCCTGTCCTGCGTTAATTGGTTTACGTTGTACGGTGGTTTTATTTTATTCAGAATTGCTATCACATCTTTGGAAGCGTAGCAAATACCGAGACGAATACCCGCCATTCCATAAGCTTTCGAAAGGGTTTGCGTTACCAACAAATTTGGATACTTGGATAATGAAGCCACCCAACTTTCATTTTCGGAAAAATCGATATAAGCTTCATCGATTACCACCAACCCATTAAATGCCACTAACAATGCTTCAATAGTTTTTATTGAAAAGGCGTTCCCGGTAGGATTGTTGGGAGAGCAAATGAACATTAATTTGGACCTAGCATCTACAGCCTCTACAATCTTAGGCACATCCAATTCAAAGTCTGACTTCAATAAAACTTCACGGTTTTCCACCGAATTTATTCCTGACAGTACTTTGTACATCCCGTATGTGGGTGGCATGGTGATAATATTATCGTGGCCAGGTTCACAAAAAGCCCTAAAGATCAAATCCAGCACTTCGTCACTTCCATTCCCTAAGAGAATATTCTCCTCGGAAACCTCCCGTTGTTTGGCCAAAATAGCTTTTAAGCTTCTTTGTTGGGGGTCGGGATACCGGTTGACTCCATTTTCAAAAGGGTTTTCATTGGCATCCAGGAAAATCATTTCGGAGCCATCGGACACATATTCATCCCTAGCCGAGGAGTATGGTTTTAGGTCTTTTACCGTTTGCCTTACCAATATGTTTAATTTAAAATCCTTCATTTTTGTTTAGGTCTCGACTTCGTTTCGACTTCGCTCAGCGACCACGCTCGACCTGACATTTAATTCTTTTCTATACTTTTCAATCGTAGCGTCATGGCGTTTTTATGTGCTTGCAAACCCTCGGCTTCTGCCATAAGCTCAACCGCTTTTCCAATTCCCAAAAGACCTTCCTCAGTGATTTTTTGAAAGGTCATGCTTTTCATAAAACTGTCAAGGTTCACGCCACTATACTGTTTGGCATATCCATTGGTGGGTAAGGTGTGATTGGTGCCAGAGGCATAATCCCCAGCACTTTCGGGTGTATAATTCCCAATAAATACCGATCCCGCATTTTGAATATTGTCCAAATAGAACTCCTCATTCTCCATACAGATGATGTAGTGCTCTGGGCCATATTCGTTAATCAAATCAACCGCTGTTTTGTCATCCTTGACCAGGATCAATTTACTGTTGGCAATTGCCTTTTCCGCAATCTCTTTGCGAGGAAGCTTGGCAATTTGAACTTCAATCTCTTTTTGAACCTCTTTAAGTAAATTTTCCGATGTGGAGACCAAAATAACTTGACTATCCACTCCATGTTCAGCTTGGCTGAGTAAATCCGAAGCAACAAACGAAGGGTTAGCGGAATCATCAGCAACAACCAATAATTCGCTGGGGCCAGCTGGCATATCAATTGAAATATTGTGCTTTGTGGCCAATTGCTTTGCAACGGTCACATATTGATTTCCTGGACCAAAAATCTTATAGACATTCGGAATGGTTTCCGTACCAAAGGTCATAGCCGCAATAGCCTGAATACCTCCAACTTTAAATATTTTAGCTACCCCGCATAGGTCAGCTGTGTATAAAATGGACGGATTCACTTCCCCATTGCTATCTGGAGGGGTGCAGAGTACAATTTCTTGACAACCCGCCAGCTTTGCCGGAACAGCCAACATTAAAATTGTGGAAAATAATGGTGCTGTTCCTCCTGGTATATACAACCCAACTTTTTGAATGGCGCGCTTTTCCTGCCAGCACAACACTCCCGGCAGCGTTTCCGCTTCTACTTTTTTGGTTTTTTGGGCAGCGTGGAACGTTTCAATATTGCTTTTGGCCAAGGAAATGGCCTCTTTTAAATCTGCGGATACTTTTTCCGAAGCACTTTTTAATTCCTCTTCGGAAACCAAAAAAGAGTCGAGTGTTACCTTGTCAAATTTTTTGGTGAATTTCTGAATGGCACTATCTCCCTGCTTCTTAACATCTTCAAAAATTGAAGTAACCACTCCTTCAATATCAGAAACAGACGATGTAGGCCGTTTTAAAAGCTCTACCCAATCTTTATATGATGGATAATCAATGCGTTGCATTACAATACCATTTTTTCAATTGGACATACCAAAATTCCTTCTGCTCCGGCCTCCTTCAATTCATCAATAACTTCCCAAAAGGTATCTCTGTTGATAACCGTGTGTACAGAACACCAACCTTCCTCGGCCAAAGGTAAAACCGTGGGACTACGCATTCCCGGTAAGATTGAAATGATCTTATCCAATTTTTCGTTAGGAGCGTTCAACAGTACATATTTGTTCTGTCTAGCCTGTAAAACTGATTTTATTCTGAACTGAAGCCTTTCGAGAATCTCTTTTCTTTCCGAGGATATTTCAGGTGAAACTGCTAATACCGCTTCACTTTTTAAGATCACCTCGACCTCTTTCAGATTATTTTTAAACAGGGTGCTTCCGCTGGACACGATGTCGCAAATACCATCTGCCAATCCAATATTAGGTGCTATTTCAACGGAACCATTTATGATATGAAGGTCAGCGGCAACCCCTTTGGATTTCAAGTATTCCTTTACTGTATTGGGATAGGACGTAGCTATCCGCTTTCCCTGAAAATCAGTCACTGAGTTGTATTCCACAGATTTTGGAACAGCCAATGAAACTTTACATTTTGAAAAATTCAGCTTTTCCACAATGGAAATGTCCTTCCCTTTCTCAATGAGAACATTTTCTCCGATGATGGCTACATCCACTACCCCATCTCTTAAGTATTGAGGGATATCCCCGTTGCGAAGGTACAAGACCTCTAAAGGAAAATTTCTTGCAGTGGCCTTCAGTTGGTCTTTTCCATTGTCAACAGATATTCCGCAGTCTTTCAAAATTTTGAGGGAATCCTCGTTCAAGCGTCCACTCTTTTGAACAGCAATCCGAATCTTTGTCATTTCTTTTTAATTATGTTCGGAAACCAAACTGATTTAAAAACAAAACCCGTTTGATTTCTCAAACGGGTTAGAATATATTTTACAAACAACAATACATTTCTATCTCGCTTGAGGGCAAGTATAAAAATGGTGATGATGTGTGTTTCTATTTTTCATTTCGACTTCAAATGTAGAATTTATTTTTATATCAAAAAAACACAATTTAGTTATTTCCCAAAATCAAAGGAAGTCCATCTCCGCTTGATCCCACAACGACAATTTTTGAATTAGGAGATTCTGAAAGCTTCAATGTGGCCTCAATTCCTTTGTCTTGAAGAATTTTATCCGTTAAGGATGCGCTCAATATTCTATTTGCATCGGCCTTACCTTGGGCTTCGATTCGTTGTCTATCTGCTTCTTTGGCAGCTATTTCCAATCTAAATTGGTATTCAAGAGATTCCTGTTCTTGCTTTAGCTTATTTTCTATAGCATCCTTAATAGTGGTCGGCAACTTAACGTCTTCAACCAAAATTCGTTTTACGTTTACATATTGACCTTCCAATTCTTTTCTCACCTCGACAAGAATCTCTTGCTCAATAGCATCGCGCTTGCTCGAATATAACTGTTCTGGGGTATACCTACCCACTACACTTCTAGCTGCAGAGTTGATTGCTGGGTCAAGTAATTCCACAACAAAATCTTGTCCCTTGGTCTTTATTAAATTTCCTAGGTTCTCATATTCTGGTTCAAACCAAATAGTACCGTTTACAGTTACTTGAAGACCATCTACAGAGAGCACATTCATTTCATCTGTAATTGACTGCTGTCGTACTTTATGAATCAGCATATCGTTCCATGGAGCAACAATATGCCACCCTTCTCCATAGGTTTTATCGGTAACAACCCCGCCTGCAGCAGGTCTAAACAAAACACCTCCCTCACCAGGACCAATCCGTACAATTGTTTTGGTCACCAAAATGATTAAGACAATTGCAATAAAAACTGCGGGCAATGCAATTCTAGGTAATCTATCCATTTTTATAATATTTTATATTAATCCGTTATATTTTCTCAAGAACCATTCCAGTGCAAGTGTTAATGCCATAAGGGCCAATAGTACCCTGAAATCGATTAAAGATACGACATTTTGTCTGCTCTTTTGTACAGGGATAAATTGATTGGAGGTATTCAGTTTTTCTACCAAAGAATCAGTGTTGTCCAAGTAAAAAATCGCTCCATTTGCCTTTTCAGAAAGTCGCTGCAACTTCTGATAATCTGCCGAAACCGTCAACTTTTCTGGATTGAATTCGAGAATTTTAAAAGAACCTGAACGTTTGCTGTTGTCTCCCTGTTTAGCGACCGTGAAAGTGTACTCTCCAGCTGGAAAATCTGTAAGATCTGCTTCAAAATAATTGCCCTTCAACAACATTGGCAACTCCCTTGAAAAGTTGCTGTCCTTGGCATAACATTTCAATGTGACGTGTGAATTAGGGTCGAAATTGAAGCTCTCATCAAAACTATATGCCCGAATTCTGGCTTCACTTGAGTTCTCAAAAATCAATTTGTAATCCAATTCCAGTCTGCTCTTTCTACTATTGGCGGTCAAGTACACCATTAATTTTCCTATCAGCGTATCAAATTCATCAAAACTTTGTGTGTTACGATAGGTCTGGGCCCGCCATCTCCAAATATTCTCACCAAATACCACGGCTTCTTTTTTAGAAGGTTCCTTCAGAACCGCGAACAAGGGTTTATCCAGATCCACACCACGAATCCTCTGATTCACTAAAACATCGCTATCCACTTTTAGCTCAATATCACCCAAATTACTTAAGAGGGGTGGATAATTCTCCATTGAAAAATTTGAAAGCCCGAACGAACTAAATGTTGTATTCAGAACTGGCTCGATTTCCTCAGGTTGATTATAGGTTTCCTTAAAAAAACTAGTCTGCACATTGTTCAGGAAACCCCAATTGGTTTTTGTTCCCGTAAAGGTCAGCGTGCTGGCCCCACTTCTGGCCAGGTAATCATAAATAGGTTTAAATTGGCTCGTGGGCTGATATAAAATAAACACATCCGTTTCTTCTCTTTGCTCCAGAGCTTCATATGGTTTTTTAATATTGACCACACGTTGTTCATTGGACTCTATCGACTTTTTCAAAGTTCCAATATCCGGATGAAGTATCTCAGACACTATGGTAACCTTAGTTTTTTCGTCTATGACTTCAACGGCAATCTCTCTTTTATTGTTGAAAATGTTTCTTTCTGTTGCCAGGGGTTCTACCTGTACAGTGATGTTTTTAATCCCAACGGATTTTGCATCCAACAATGCATTAATAGTCTTGCTATTCCCATTTCGCGAAAAATCCAATCTCTGGCGAAACTGTATCACTCCGTTTATGGATATTGTAAGGGCTTTGGAAACCTCCCTGTCGCCATTATAATTAACAGCAACTTCAACAGGGAATTTATTTCTTAAAAAGGCATAGGTATTACTATTCACCAATCCTATGGAAACGTCCTCATATTGCGTAGTATCACCTACAACAACAGGATTAATCGAAACATTCTCCCCTAAGTTGAGAAATTCATAATCCCTTCCAAGCGTCTGATTTCCATCAGTAAACATAACAATTGCGTTAGCTCCGCTCGCGTAGATTTCGTCGATTTTTGAAAGCGCATTGGCAATGTTGGTGTTTGTTCCATTAAATCTTAACGAATCTTGCACCAATTGCGATGCAAAATTGTATTGTTCTATCTGAAAACGCTCCTTTAGATCTGGATTATCGGAAATATCCGCAATTGCATTTGAGAGTCGTTCCCTATCATCCGCATCAATGGAAGAAGAGTTATCGGCTAAGAGGACGAGGTTAGCTTTTTCCAGAAAATATTCATTATTGGTGAATTTAGGATTTATCAACAATAAGAAAGCGCCCAACAAGGTGCAAAAGCGCAGCCCTGCCAATACTTTATAGAATTGGCCCTTTCGTTTATTTTTATAGGAATATTGGTAATATACGATGACAAAAGCTGCCAGAACAGCCAAAATAATCAAGAGCACCGTACGTATTTCCATGCAGTTTTAGGTTAGCATACCACCATCAACATTCAATACTTGGCCAGTGACATATGCAGACATATCTGAAGCCAAGAACACGCATGCATTGGCCACATCCTCGGGCTGTCCTCCTCTTTTCAAAGGAATAGCATCTCTCCAACCTTGAACGGTTTTCTCGTCTAACTTATCTGTCATTTCAGTTTCGATAAACCCTGGAGCAATGGCGTTGCAACGGATGTTACGAGATCCCAATTCCAATGCCACGGACTTTGTGAAACCAATCATCCCGGCTTTGGATGCGGCGTAATTGGTTTGGCCGGCATTTCCTTTCACCCCGACAACACTACTCATATTTATGATTGACCCCTTTCGTTGTTTAAGCATGGTGCGCTGTACTGCCTTGGTCATGTTGAAAACAGATTTGAGATTGATTTCTATTACTTTGTCGAAATCTTCCTCCCCCATTCGCATCAAGAGGTTATCCTTTGTAATTCCGGCGTTGTTGATCAACACATCGATGGAGTCGAAACTTTCTAGTACCTGCTTGACAAGTTCTTCAGATTCCGAGAAGCTGGCCGCGTTACTTTTAAACGCCTTGGCTTTGACACCCATTCCCAATAATTCCTTTTCAAGTTCAAGTGCTGGAGCTTCGCTCGAGCTATAGGTAAAAGCCACATTTGCTCCATTTTGACCGAATACTTGGGCAATCCCTTTTCCAATTCCCCTGCTGGCTCCTGTGATGATTACATTCTTGCCTTCTAAAAGTTTCATAATATTCTGTGTTTGTTTGACCGGTTATCTAACCAAATATAGTTTTTTGTTTTATGTTCTGGCACAAAAAAATCCCGTATTAAACGGGATTTACAATAGATTTAACTATTGGTTATCCTATTACTTCTTTGACTTTTACACCAATTTCCGCAGGGGAATCCACGACGTGGATGCCGCACTCCCGCATGATGCGTTTTTTAGCCTGGGCGGTATCATCGCTACCACCAACAATCGCTCCTGCGTGCCCCATAGTTCTACCTGCTGGTGCAGTCTCACCTGCAATAAAACCTACAATTGGTTTATTACTTCCACTTTCTTTGTACCACTTGGCTGCATCTGCTTCCAATTGACCCCCAATCTCACCGATCATAACAACACATTCGGTTTCTGGGTCATTGATCAATAGCTCTACCGCTTTTTTGGTTGTGGTTCCGATAATTGGGTCACCACCGATTCCAATAGCTGTGGTGATCCCCAAACCTTGTCGTACTACCTGGTCGGCAGCTTCATAGGTCAAAGTACCTGACTTGGACACAATACCAACATTTCCTTTTTTGAAAACGAAGCCTGGCATAATACCCACCTTAGCTTCTTCAGGAGTGATAACACCAGGACAGTTGGGCCCAACAAGGGTGCAATCGAATTTTTTGATATAATCGTTCGCCTTTACCATATCGGCTACTGGAATACCTTCTGTAATCGTTATAATCACTTTAATGCCAGCGCTTGCCGCCTCCATAATTGCATCAGCTGCAAAGGCCGGAGGAACAAAGATTATGGTAGTATCGGCCTCTACCTTCTCAACAGCTTCATCCACGGTATTGAACACCGGTTTTCCCAAGTGTTCTTGTCCTCCCTTTCCAGGAGTAACACCTCCTACTACATTAGTCCCATATTCAATCATTTGGCTTGCATGGAAGGTACCTTCACTTCCTGTAAAACCTTGGACAATTATTTTCGAATCTTTGTTTACTAAGACGCTCATATTTTTAATTTATTAGCCACGACAAAAGTATACTATTGACACTAAAAGTTAAAGTAATTTATTAGCTATTTCCTTTTAGGGATTTTAGCAAGGACGGAAGGTTTTTTATCGCTGTGATTTCTCGCATTTTAGACCTTGCTTCTTCCGCTGGACTACCGAAATAGGTTTTCCCACCTTCCAAACTCTTTGCAACACCAGACTGTGCGTAGACTACAGCTCCTTTGCCAATGGTAATGGCACTTATCACACCTACTTGCCCCCAAAGAACAACTTCATCCTCAATGACCACGCAGCCAGCGATTCCCGTATGAGAGGCTATTTGACACTTTCTACCAATAACAGTGTCATGTCCAACCTGGATTTGGTTATCCAACTTGGTCCATTCTTTAATGGTTGTATCTCCGGTCACACCCCTATCAATAGTACAAGATGCTCCGATATCTACATTATCCTCAATGATCACACGCCCGCTGGACAGCAGTCGCTCAAAACCTTCTTCCCTTTTCTTATAATAAAATGCATCTGACCCGAGTACGGTACCACTATGGATAACAACATTATCCCCAATAATGCAATTGTCATAAATGGAGACATTGGCATGTATCAAGCAGTTTTTGCCAATTTGCACATTGTTCCCTATAAATGTATTAGGCTGAATAACTGTCCCTTCGCCTATTTTGGCTGTTTCTGCTATTGCTGAACTAGCGCTTTTAAAGGGTGAAAAAAACTGGGTTAGTTTGTTGAAATCACTAAAGGGTTCCTCTGAAATCAAAAGAGCTTTTCCTTCCGGGCACTCAACTTCCTTGTTGATAAGCACCACAGATGCTTCACATTCCAGTGCTTTATCGTAATACTTCGGATGGTCTACAAAAACGATGTCGCCTTCTTCGACAACATGGATTTCGTTCATTCCCAGCACAGGAAAGTTTTCATCCCCAACAAACTTGGAATCAATGATTTCAGCAATCTCCTTTAATGTATGGGGTTTTGGGAATTTCATTCCTTATTATTCTTTAACCCTTTCTTGGTAAGTACCTTTTTCTGTCTCCACTTTAATTTTATCCCCTTCATTGATAAAGAGCGGCACATTAATTCGAGCTCCTGTTTCAACCGTGGCAGGTTTAGTGGCGTTTGTAGCTGTATTTCCCTTCACCCCAGGTTCTGTATGTGTTACTTCCAAAATAACACTTGCGGGCATATCAACAGAAAGTGGCATACTATCCTCGGTATTGAAAAGAATGGTTACCACTTCACCTTCCTTCAATAAATCCGGAGCATCCAAAGAGCTTTTTTGCAATGAAATTTGGTTGTAATCATCGGTATTCATAAAATGAAAGGTGTCACCTTCCGCATATAAATATTGATATGATCTTGTTTCCACACGAACATCTTCTATTTTGTGTCCGGCTGAAAAGGTGTTGTCGATGACCTTTCCGGTTGTAACGCTTTTTAGTTTTGTCCGAACAAAAGCAGGGCCCTTTCCGGGTTTAACATGAAGAAACTCAACAATTTTATAAATATCATGATTGTACTTAATACACAATCCCTTTCGTATATCTGAAGTATTGGCCATAGTTTTAGTTTGAGCTGAAATAACCTTTCATAATTCCACGTTGTGAGTCCCTGATGAACTGTAAAATCTCATCACGTTCTGGAGTGGCCTCCATTTCGGCCTCAATAATTGAAGCTGCTTGGGAATTATTATAGTTTTTCTGATAAAGTATTCTGTAAATATTCTGTATTTCCCTGATTTTGTCAGCAGTAAAACCACGTCTACGCAATCCTATGGAATTGATTCCCACATACGAAAGCGGTTCCCTGGCTGCCTTTACATACGGAGGCACATCTTTTCGAACAAGGGAACCTCCTGTTACAAAAGCATGATTGCCAATGGAAACAAATTGATGCACTGCTACCATCCCGGCCAGAACCACATTTTCACCTATGGTGACATGCCCCGCCAAAGTGGAATCATTACTGAAAATACAACCATCACCTACCAAGCAGTCATGGGCAACATGACAGTAGGCCATAATCAAACAATTATTACCTATAACAGTTTTCATACGGTCGGCCGTACCTTTATTAATTGTCGCACATTCTCGAATAGTAGTATTGTTACCGATATGAACAGTGGTTTCCTCTCCTTGATATTTTAAATCCTGCGGCATCGCAGAAATTACCGCCCCTGGAAAAATATTGCAATTCTTTCCAATACGGGCACCCTCCATGATCGTAACATTGGAACCTATCCATGTCCCCTCTCCAATCGTAACATTATTATGTATGGTTGTAAAGGGTTCGATCACAACGTTTTTAGCAATCTTAGCTCCTGGGTGTACGTAAGCAAGTGGTTGATTCATATTATTCTCCCTTTACTTTAGTGATTTGTGCCATAATTTCTGCTTCGGAAACCAATCTACCATTGGCATAGGCCCTTCCCTGCATCTGGCAGATGCCTCTTCTTATCGGAGACAAAAGATCAAGTTTGAAAATCAGGGTATCTCCGGGTACCACTTGATGCTTATAACGAACATTATCTATTTTTAAAAGATAAGTAAGGTAATTTTCTGGATCTGGAACAGTGCTCAACACCAAGATTCCTCCTGTTTGCGCCATGGCTTCAATCTGAAGTACCCCAGGCATTACGGGGGCTCCTGGAAAATGTCCAACAAAAAAGGGCTCATTCATGGTCACATTCTTAAGTCCAATAACATGTTGTTCAGATAGTTCCAGAATTCTATCGACCAAAAGAAACGGTGGTCTATGGGGAAGCATGTCCATAATTTGATTAACATCCTTCACTGGGGTTGCAGCCAAGTCAACATCAGGCACATAATTCCGTCTTTCTTGCTTTACAATTTTTTGAAGTTTCTTGGCGAACTGCGTATTTACGAAATGACCAGGTTTGTTCGCAATGACCTTTCCGCGGATTCTAGTTCCGGCTAGCGCCAAATCTCCAACCACATCCAATAGTTTGTGGCGAGCCGCCTCATTCGGATGATGTAAAGTAAGGTTGTCCAAAATTCCATTGGTCTTGACGGACAATTTCTCCTTTTTGAAGGCCTTTTCCAATTTCTTCATTGTAGACTCCGAGATTTCTTTATCTACATAAACAATGGCATTGTTCAAATCTCCTCCTTTTATCAAACCATGTTCCAACAACATTTCCAGTTCATGCAAAAAACTAAATGTACGGGCATCTGCAATTTCAGTCTTGAAATCTGAAATCTTGTCCAATGAAGCATTTTGCGTTCCCAAAACCTTGGTTCCAAAATCAACCATAGTTGTAATTTGGTAGGTTTCTGATGGAATAACAGTGATTTCACTTCCCGTCGCCTCATCTTTATAGGAAATAACATCCTTAACAACGTACTCTTGCCTATCTTGCTCTTGTTCCACAATGCCCGCTTTCTCGAGGGCCTCAACAAAAAATTTAGAAGAACCATCCATGATCGGAGGTTCTGGAGCATTCAATTCAATAAGAACATTGTCAATATCCAAGCCAACCAGTGCGGCCAGAACATGTTCTGAAGTTTGGATTTTGACTCCATTTTTTTCCAAGTTTGTTCCACGTTGTGTATTGACCACATAGTTGGCATCTGCTTCAATGATGGGTTCACCCTCTAGATCAACTCTTTTAAATGCAAATCCATGGTTCTCTTTGGCCGGTACAAAAGTCATTGTGACATTTTCCCCGGTATGCAACCCTACTCCTTTTAGCGTTGCATTTTTCTTAATTGTGCGTTGTTTCGTGCTAGTTTTGCTCACCTTCGACCTTTTTTTCTATGTCGTTGATTTTGTTCACCAGTTTTGGTAAGTTTTTAAAATGAACATATGATTTGTTGTAGTCACCATAATTCAATGCAGGGGACCCTTGCAACACTTCATCGTCCTTTACATTTCGTCCAATTCCTGATTGGGCTTGTATTTTGACACGATCACCTATGGTGATATGTCCTACAATACCCACTTGGCCTCCTATTAAACAGTATTTTCCAATTTTGGTAGATCCTGCAATACCAGTTTGTGCTGCAATCGCTGTATGCTCTCCAATTTCTACATTATGGGCGATTTGAATTTGGTTGTCAAGTTTTACTCCTTTTCTAAGGATTGTTGAGCCCAAAGTGGCCCTGTCTATAGTGGTACCGGCACCCACATCGACATTATCTTCAAGAATCACATTTCCTGTTTGGGGCACCTTACTATACTCTCCATTCGAATTTGGCGTAAATCCAAAACCATCAGCTCCAATAATTGCTCCGCTGTGTACCACACATCCTTTACCTATAATTGATTCGGAGTAAATTTTGGCTCCGGCAAAGATGAGTACATCATCTCCAATGGTGACATTGTCTCCGATATATACATTAGGATATACCTTAACATCTTTTCCAATCTTTACATTGTTCCCTAAATAGGAAAACGCACCAAGATAAAACCCCTCCCCGTATTCAGCGCTTTCAGAAACAAACGATGGGTTCTCAATGCCTACTTTGTTGTTTTTTACTTGATTGTAGTATTCCAACAATTTTGAAAAGGATTTATAAGCGTCATCTACTTTGATCAAGGTTGTGGACAAGGATTGTTCTGGAACGAAATCCTTATTTACGATGGTAATGGATGCTTTAGTGGAATAGATATAAGAAGTATATTTTGGATTTGACAAAAAGGTCAAAGACCCCTTTTCTCCTTCTTCAATCTTAGATAATTTGTGAACAGCAATCTGAGGATTACCCTCAACTTCTCCCTCTAAAATTCCGGCAATTTGGGTGGCTGTAAATTTCATTTGTGCAAAAGTAACAAAATTTGTTAAACGCTTTCTTTGGGGTAACAGCAATAATATTTTGTCACTGTTTTGGAGAGGGCTTTCAGGCTTAGTTGGTCGGATTCCTTTAGTACATCGGTAACTTTTCCATTCTTTTTAAGGATTCTTACGGCCTGGGGGCCATCGCTATACGCCTTATTCGAGATCTCGCCTTGAAAAACAAAATATGAGGCTTCCGAATCAGAAATACCAAACTGGGTTACAACAGCATTTAATTTACCATCCATTTTTTCCGAAGGAATCGGTTTATTCTTGATTTTGATGAACAACAAGTTTCTGTTCAGAAGCATTTTGCAAAGCTTCGATAACACAAAATCATCATGAAATTGCCATGCTTTGATTGCACCGAGGACATCGATATCGTCAAGAAGCGCAAATTGTTTTAACGCATTGGAATCGAAAACATCTTCGCTACCATTCTTCAAAAAGGACAATAATGTTTGGCTTGCCTGTATCGTGGTTCCTTCATGTAATAAATGTCTCGCACGGCCCATAATTCGGATCAACAACTGCTCGGCCATTATTCCAGTTTTATGCAGGTATACTTGCCAATACATGAATCTTCGCGCCATCAAAAACTTTTCAACGGCATAAATCCCCTTCTCTTCTACCACCAAATTACCATCAACCACGTTCAGCATGGAAATCAAACGCTCAGAATTGATATTGCCCTCGGTGACCCCGGCGTAAAAGCTGTCTCGTTTCAGATAATCCAATCGATCCATATCCAACTGACTTGACACCAGCTGATTCATAAAAGGTTTAGCGTACTCACCTTTAAAGATTGAAATGGCAGTTTCCAGTCGTCCTTCAAATTCATTATTTAAGTCTTGCATAAACTCCAAGGACAACTTCTCATGGCTGATGTCATTTATAAAGAACCCCTCCAGCGCATGTGAAAAAGGTCCATGGCCAATATCATGCAAAAGAATAGCGCATAATAAACCTGTTTCTTCCTCTTGGTTTATCTCAATTCCCTTCCATTTAAGCACTTGGATTGCCTTAGTCATTAAGTGCATACTCCCCAAAGCATGGTGAAATCGTGTATGGTGGGCACCAGGATATACCAGGTAAGACATGCCCATCTGAGCAATTCTGCGTAGCCGCTGAAAATAGGGATGGGCGATCAGGTCAAAAATAAGTTGATTTGGAGTTCCAATAAAACCGTAAATTGGATCGTTAAATACTTTGAGCTTATTGGTGTTGGCCAAGAAAGTTAATTTTTAGTAGCACAAAGATAACCACTATATGAACAAGATCACAATTCTGTGGGTCGATGATGAAATTGACCTATTAAAACCCCATATACTTTTTCTAGAGAATAAAAATTACAAGGTAGTAACAAGCCAAAGTGGTCAGGATGCCTTGGAAGAGCTTCGCAATTCATTTTTTGATATTGTGTTTTTGGATGAAAACATGCCGGGTATATCGGGCTTGGAAACCTTGAACGAGATTAAAAAACTTGATGCCTCCATTCCCGTGGTGATGATTACCAAAAGTGAGGAAGAATATATTATGGATGAGGCCATTGGTTCCAAAATTGCCGACTATTTGATAAAGCCAGTCAATCCAAATCAGATTTTGTTGTCGCTGAAGAAAAGTCTGGACAATTCCCGTTTGGTTTCAGAAAAGACGACTGCGAACTATCAACAGGAATTCCGAAAAATTGCTATGGATCTTTCCATGGTCAACAGTCACGAAGAATGGACAGAGCTCTATAAAAAGCTTATCTATTGGGAATTACAGTTGGAAGAAATTGAAGATACAGGGATGACAGAGATTCTAGAATCCCAAAAAACTGAAGCGAATTCGCAGTTCAGTAAATTTGTTGACAAAAACTACCCAGATTGGTTTCAAGATGGTGACGGACCAACAATGTCCCATACCTTGTTTCGTAAAAAGATCCAACCGGAACTTGAAGGAAACAAGACCTTATTAGTGGTCATTGACAATCTTAGGTATGATCAGTGGTTGGCTTTCGAGGAAACACTAAGCATGCATTACAAGAAGAAGCAAGAGGGTTCCTACTACAGCATTTTACCTACCGCCACACAGTACGCGCGTAATGCCATTTTCTCTGGACTTATGCCTTTAGATATGGAAAAGAGACATCCTGATTGGTGGAAAAATGATACAGATGAAGGTGGGAAAAATTTGTTTGAAGCAGAATTTTTGGGAGCCCAGCTTAAGCGATTGGGCCTCGACCTTAAATGGGAATACCATAAGATTAGTAATTTAAGGCAAGGGAAACAACTGGCACAAAACTTTAGGTCGCAAAAGGATAATGACCTCACAGTCTTGGTCTACAATTTTGTAGATATGCTTTCCCATTCCAAAACGGAGATGGAAGTAATAAAGGAATTGGCCTCGAATGACAAAGCGTATCGTTCACTTACGTTGAGCTGGTTCAAAAATTCTCCGCTTTTGGAGATTATCCAATCGGCCCAGAACATGGGAATGAAATTAATTTTGACAACAGATCACGGCACCATCAATGTAAAACAGCCATCCAAAGTTATCGGAGATCGTGACACCAGTCTTAACTTAAGGTATAAAACAGGTAGAAGCCTTACCTATGAAAATAAAGAAGTATTAGCTGCGGAGAAACCGCAGAATATTCATCTGCCCAATATCAATTTGAGCAGTTGCTTCATTTTTGCCAAAAACGATATGTTCTTTGCCTACCCCAATAATTACAATCATTATGTAAGCTATTATAGGAATACGTATCAACATGGTGGCGTTTCTTTGGAAGAAATGATTGTTCCTTTTGTAGTTTTGGAAGCAAAATAGTTGCCCTCAATGAACTACCATAAGAAGGAACTCCAGCTTGCGGCAAAATATGTTTTGGAAAACACCCAAGGTAAAGTCCTGTGTTTTAATGGACAGATGGGTGCCGGTAAAACTACATTGATAAAATCCATGGTCCAGGAATTGGGGGGAATTGATAATGCCAACAGTCCAACTTTTGGATTGGTCAACGAATATCATGATCAAAAAGGGAATCTTTTAGCCTATCATTTTGATTTCTATAGGATTGAAAATGAAATGGAAGCTTTGGATTTGGGACTGGAAGATTATTTAAGTTCGGATGCTTGGATCTTTATTGAATGGCCAGAGAAAATTGAATCACTTTTACCTCAAGATTCGGTTTCCATTTTCTTACACTTAATCGATGAAAATACCCGTTCAATCGAGTTTAGTGTTTAATGATATTAATTACAGCTATCTTCTTTCGAGTTTCGATAAACGGCAAATCTGTCGATAAAAAGCTTTCATTTTAGGATGAAATGCAATTTTTATCGATGAAATGCATGTGGGGTAAGTAAAATTTCCTACATTTGTTATTGAAATGAATTCATTTATTAACCAAAAACTCTTTTACGATGAACACTAAAAGACTATTTTTTGGATTATTGGCTGTTGCTTTTTTGGCAATGACTGCGGTTTCTACCAATGTTATTGACATTGATGAAGATCAAACCACTGAAGTAAAAAGAGGAGATCTTAGGCAGCGTTAAGAAGTATTAAAAAATATTTCTTTAAAGAACCCCTTATGATAAGGGGTTTTTTCATGCAATAATTTTTGGCTTCTTCAGTTATTAGTGTATGCGCAGTAAAAAAAATATTCAGAAAAGGCTGATAGTTGAAGGGTTGATTACCTTATTTATAGCATTGTCGCCTGTTTTGATATATTCGTACAAATACTCTCCTAATGATACTGAGGTATTGGATTTGTTTCTCTTTGAGATCACATCCAATGGATTTGCCGACGCAAGAACTGCACTTTGGTTTTACCTCCAAAAAATAATCCCTTTGTTTTTGTTGGTCATTTGGTTTGTCACCAATAAACAATGGTGGTATCACGCTATATTGATTCCTATTGCCATGTATGGGTTTCAACTATACTCCGCAATTGCTACGGAATCAGATTTGGATGAAAATGAAATTTTGTATGTCATCGCTGTCACTATGGTAATAGTACCTATTGTATATTTCATTAGGGTAAAGTTATTTGACAAACATGTACATGGTATTGATTTGGATGCTATGGATACCGAACTCCAAATCTTAAAAGAAAAAGAAGAACTCCGAAAAGAACGGGAGAAACTGGAGCAGCGCCAACAAACCCTTGCAAAAAAAATGTAAATTTGTCCTTGTAGGCTAGGGACTACAAACAGATTTACATTATATGAATCAACCATCCTCTCCTTTTAGTAAGCAGCAACTTTTACCCCAAGAAGAAACTCTAGAGATCCTAAAGCAAAAAGGAGAACTCTTTATTGGTATCCCAAAGGAAAATCAATATCAAGAAAAACGAATTTGTCTTACTCCTGATGCGGTCAATGCGATTACCGCCCATGGACATCGTGTTCTAATTGAATCCGGAGCTGGAGAAGGGGCCAATTTTTCAGATGCAGATTATACCAATGCCGGTGGAGAAATTACACGGGATACTAAAAAAGTATTTTCATGTCCGCTCATTCTTAAAGTGGAACCTCCTACCCTTTCAGAAATTGATTTGTTGAATCCCCAGACAACAGTTATTTCGGCACTACAAATTAAAACGCAGAGCAAGGAGTACTTCGAAGGTATGGCCAAAAAACGTTTGACTGCCATTGCTTTCGAATACATTCGTGATGAAGATGGCAAATATCCCGCCGTCCGCTCGTTAAGTGAAATTGCTGGAATTTCATCCATCCTTGTGGCTTCTGAATTGATGGCAACTACGAACAAAGGAAATGGATTGATGTTTGGAAACATCAGTGGCGTCCCTCCGGTTGAAGTTGTTATTATTGGAGCCGGAACTGTGGGTGAGTTTGCCGCTCGGTCCGCTTTGGGACTTGGTGCCAACATCAAAGTATTTGATAACTCTATCACCAAGCTAAGAAATATACAGACCAATCTGAACCAGACGGTTTACACCTCTACCATCCAACCCAAAAATTTATTGAAGGCCTTAAAGCGGTGTGATGTTGCCATTGGAGCGACCCGAGGAAAAGACCGCTCCCCTGTTGTGGTTTCCAGCACCATGGTCGAAAACATGAAAAAGGGTGCAGTCATCATCGACGTAAGTATTGACATGGGCGGATGTTTTGAAACTTCGGAGGTCACCAGTCATGATAAACCCACTATAGAAAAGTTTGATGTAATTCATTACGGTGTCCCAAATATCCCATCACGATATCCAAGAACATCATCCATTTCCATCAGCAATATTTTTACACCTTATCTTTTGAAACTCGGCGAAGATGGTGGATTGGAAAATTCTTTGCGATTTGACAAGGGGCTGCGAAACGGTCTGTACATGTACCACGGCATATTGACCAATAAATCTGTTGGTGATTGGTTCGGACTCACCTACAACGATATTAATTTTCTTATTTTTTAACAACGAATGGCATTTTTGAAACGCTTGGGATGGTATCTGGTTGGACTGTCCATTGGAATTATTTTTCTTGTTTTCTTTCTAAAGAAGAAATCTGGTGAAAACGGAATCGAGTTTTGCTACTTTCCCAATTGCAGGGTATTGAAAGATATGCGGTCAAAACCAATAATCTTTTCAGAGGATTTTAATCAAGAAAAGGATACACTTCTAATACAGTCCTTTTTAAATGATGGCGATATCGATTTTGGAAAGAGCAACACTAAATCCAAACCCTGTAAAACTTACCTTATTTCGAACAGGGTTGATGAAAAGAGTTTGGTTTTGAAAGTCAAAAACTGCTCTGAAAATATTGTGATTGAGACCATCGCACATAACGAATAGCATCAAAAATTAGTTTTGACGGTTACAGATTAGCTCCTTTTACAGAAAAGTCTATTATTTCCATATTTTACTTGCTTTATACCTAAGATTTTCATTAAACTTATTGATGATTTGTCACCAATAGTTGTAAGTAAATGCAACCACTTCAATTTCTCCGCTTCTTATATTTCTTTGGACTCAGCTGTTCAACTAACTTTTGCTTTTCACAAGCAACTCTTGCTGAAACTCCCAAAGAGTTGAGTTATGAAGAAATGTATGATATCTACAGATACGAAGGAAAAAGATATTTCCATGAAATATTTCCACTGCATCTAGCCAAAGCCAAAAGAGAGAAGGATACAATACAATGGGCCACCGCCCATCGCTATAGGTCCTGGGATTTTGATTCTATGGAAATGGCTTTGAAAAGTCTTGATACCGCAGTTTCAATAATTAAGCAATACAAAACAATTGACCAAACAACCTTAGACAGTACTATGGCTTCAATTCACTATGCCAGATCTGCTGTTTTTCACTATAATGATTTGGATGAAAAAGTAGTACAAGAACTGTTAAAGAGTTTGCACTTGTCCAAAAGAAGCAATAGAATAGGTTTGATGGTTAACACGCTTTGTCATTTAGCATACTTAAAGGCTGCTTATGGTGAAGAAATTGAGGGTATACAACTTCAACGAAAAACACTGGAGTTTGTAAGAAAACGTCATAAGCATCCAGAGTATGAGTCTTTGTATTTGGAGTGCACTTTTAATTTGGGGTATTGTTATTTGTTTGCTGCAAAACTAGATTCAGCAGGTACTTATATAAACAAATCCATAGAACTTGCAGATGAATTGGGGGATAAATTTTATAATCCAGAAGATTTAGCCGTGTTGAAAGCTCAATTGGATTATTATGAAGATAATTTTGAAAAGGCCAGGGATAGTTTGACCAAGTATGCGAAAATGGAATCTGGAACCACCAAAGCAGACAGGTATTATTATTTGGGAATGATCGAAGGCAAACTAGGGCATAATCCTGAAAAAATGGAATACTTCAGTTCAATCGATAGTATAATGAAGGCCTTCAATTACCCATTGATCGATAACATAAACGAGGTGTACCAATTTCTTTTAAAGGATGCTATTATCCAGCGAAATGAGCAAAAAGAGCGAGAGTATCTGGACATACTGGTACACTATGACAGTCTTCTAACAAGAACCCAAAATCGTCTCGAAGAAATTACCCTAAAAGAATTGGATGTTCCTTTACAAGAAGAAGAGACCTCGATATTACATGGTGTGATTTCATCCAAAAACAAACTCATCCAGCTGTTTTATTTTCTACTGGCTCTGTCCCTATTTGGTCTATCAAGTTATTATCTAAAATATAAAAGCACTAAAAACCGGCTCGTATATGCAATGAATCATCCTGTAAAAGTAAATACTAGAAACGATTCAGATCTTTCGGCTCCACCTGTAAAGGAAATTGAAAAGAGCGTGCTTCAAAGCATATTGGAGAAACTAGATCAGTGGGAATCCCAGAAGAAGTTTTTGAATCATGCTGTAAGCCAGCAATCGTTGGCAAAGAACTTGGGTACCAACAGTGCTTATCTCTCCCAAGCTATCAACCATCACAAGGGCCAGAATTTTGCTAGCTACCTTAAAGATCTAAGGATCACCTATGCCATTAATAATTTAAAAGAGAATCCTATATTGGCCAATACCTATTCTATGGTGCAAATCGCCGAAATGTACGGTTTCAATTCCATAACCGTGTTCAACAAAGCGCTCAAATCAAAAATTGGAGTAACACCGGGAGCTTTCCTACGAGAGCTTTCAAAAGCTTCTTAGTTTCACAAATCCAGTTTTCTTCTTTCCTTCTCCTTTTGCAATAATGAAAGTTCTCTTGTAGTTTGTCCAGCAACAGAAGTATTTTCTTCAGCGCGCCGAATCAAATAAGGCATAACATCCTTTACCGGACCATAAGGCACATATTTGGCCGCATTGTACTTTTCAGCTGTAAGATTATAGGTGATATGATCACTCATTCCATAGAGTTGACCAAACCAAATATTGGGTTCATCATGAGCCACGCCCTTCGCTTCCATTTGTCTGATCAGCTTTAGACAGCTTTCCTCATTATGGGTTCCGGCAAAAATGGAAATGACATCCAAGTGCTCCATCATAAATGTGATAGCTGAATCAAAGTTCTCATCCGTAGCTTTTTTAGATGGACAGATCGGGCTTTTATATCCCAATTCCTCAGCTCTGTCATTTTCCTTTTCCATGTAGGCACCCCGAACCACTTTAAGTCCAATTTTAAATCCTTCTGATTTGGCGTTGTCCAGTATCTTTTTTAGATAGTCCATTCGATCCCAACGATACATCTGAAGGGTATTAAAGACAATGGTATTTTCGGTATTGTACTTCCGCATCATATCCAAAACAATGGCATCTGCAGCATCTTGCATCCAACTTTCCTCAGCGTCAATAAGCAATGCCACTTGAAGTTTGTGGGCTTTTTTACAGACCTGGTCATAGCGATCTACTACCCTAGCCCACTCCATGGACTCTTTTTCATTCAATTTTTCTCCAGCGCTCACTTTTTCATACAGTTCAAAACGTCCAAAACCTGTAGGTTTAAAAACTGCGAACGGGATAGCATCTTTCTCCTTTACAAAATCCAGGACATTCAATGTCTTCTTCAAAGCAAAATCAAACTGGTCTTCCACCTCTTTCCCCTCAACTGAATAATCCAAAATTGAACAGACACCTCTTTCGAACATTTTATCTATAATCGGCAAACAATCCTCTTCATTCACTCCTCCGCAGAAATGATCAAATACGGTTGCTCTTATCAAACCTTCTATGGGTAAATGGGCCTTAAGCGCAAAGTTTGTGACTGCGGTGCCAATTTTAACCAAAGGTTCGTTGGCGATCAACTTGAAAAGAAAGTAAGCGCGCTCTAGCTCGGAGTCCGTTTTTAGCTGAAATGCGGTTGCGGTATTCTCAAAATTTGGATGCATTATTAGGAATCTTTTAAAGATTCAAATATAAGTCGGACTTTGGGAAGATTATCTATTAAAATAGTCTTTATTTTGCAGTGCAAACCAAATTATGGAATCAATCAAATCACACGCTTACGAAGTACATATGGAGGAACTGGCAGAAGCTTCACTGAAACAGCATATTGCCAAAAGTGATTACTCTAAAGTCTTCGTTTTAGTCGATGAAAATACCAAGGAACACTGCCTTTCCAAACTCATTGGCAAGTTGGGACAGCAACCTGATGATATTTTCGAGATAAAAGCTGGTGAAGTCCATAAACACATTGGTACCTGCTCCTTGGTATGGCAATGGTTGTCTGATCAAGGTGGAGACAGAAAAAGTCTTTTGCTCAATCTGGGCGGTGGAGTACTAACGGATCTTGGTGGTTTTGTCGCATCTACGTTTAAAAGGGGCATAGATTTTATCAACATACCCACCACCCTTCTGGCAATGGTCGATGCTTCCATTGGTGGGAAAACAGGTGTTGACCTGGGGGCACTGAAAAACCAAATTGGGGTGATCAATCAACCTCAAATGGTGTTGGTTTTTCCTGAATTTTTGCAAACACTTGAGCCCAGGCAGGTCAAGAGTGGCTTTGCCGAAATGCTAAAGCACGGTCTTATTGTCGATGCAGAATACTGGAAAGGGTTACGCACCGCGGATAACTTTGCGGACGCAAAATGTATTAAAACATCTATTGCCATTAAAAATGATGTGGTAAGTCAAGACCCCACTGAACAGGGTCTCCGAAAGATTCTAAACTTTGGACATACCTTGGGCCATGCAATAGAATCATATTTTCTCGAGAGTATGGACAAACCCACCTTACTGCATGGTGAAGCGATTGCGGTTGGGATGATTCTTGAAGGATATCTTTCGCATGAGCTTAAAGGATTGTCAAAATTGTCGCTCCAAGAAATAAAAGACACTTTTCTAGCGCACTTTAATCGCGTGGAGTTCGATTCGAATGATATAAAGGCCATTTTGGAACTTTTGGTCTATGACAAAAAGAACTCCCATGGCGATGTCAACTTTGTTTTGTTGCAAGCTATTGGAAATGCCGTTACCGACGTCAGGGTTCCAGAAAATCTTTTTGAAAAAGCATTTGCTTACTACAAAGAATAACGGGTACATATACTAAAATGTATCGTTTACAACTCTTTACACCTATCGGTTTTAAAAATTTATAGATTAGGATAAGAAATCAAAAACCTAATCTACCATGAAACGAATCCTGATCGATTACAAAAAGCTCGACCACGATGTGGCTGCAGTTCTTATTGATTCTTACCCCTATGGTTATGGGGATGAGGACATTATCACCTTGAAAAAACCAAATGGTGAAATCATAGAAGCTGTTGAAGTAAAAACCAACGATGCCATTTATTTGGTAAAAATCAGTAAAAGCCTTTCCAACTTTATTTCCAATTTTGAGGCAACTATTGAAAAGGAACTGGACAAATCCTCTGAAGCGGAAGCAGTATTAGGCGCCGAAGAAAATCCTGCACCCAATCCGGACATGGAATCTGAAAACGACGCTGAAAACGACGACTTATAGTAAAAAACTACTTTAAACCAGATAACGTTCGCGGATAATCTTAAGGTGATGGGCCTGATGTCCGCATATTACAAATCCCATGGCCCTTGTGCTCATTTCGGAGCCACTGGCAACACCAATCCGTTTTAGCGCTTCTTCGTCAAAAGAACGGAACAAAACAAGCGTCGATTCCCGAACCACTTTATACTCCTCCAGCATATTTTTCATGGTCCGAGCACCTGCGTTGGATTGCGGTACATATATATCTTGGTCAAATCCAGCCAAAGCTGTTTTGTCGTTTCTTGCGAAACGCAAGGCTCTATATTGAAATACCCTTTCGGCATCAATTATATGCACCAAAAGTTCAGCCAAAGTCCACTTATCTTCTGCATACGCAAAGTCCATTTTAGATTCGGGGATAGTTTCCAAAAATGAAATCAGTTCATCCCTACCCTTTTCCAATTCCGAAAGCAGGGGGCCTTCCCCAACAGACTGGACATAATTGTGATAAAAGGGATTGTACTCCGAAGGTGAAAGTTCAGAAACCAACATCAGTATGTAAAAAATAAATTAAAGTTCGTTGAAAATGGTATGCATCAAACGTTTTTTGTCGTTGATACTTTCTTCAAGTGAGATCATGGTCTCCGTTCTGCTGATACCATCAATATCATCAATCTTAAAAATGATATTCTTTGCATGCGTTGTATCCTTGGCCCGTATTTTACAGAAGATATTAAATTTCCCTGTGGTAATGTGGGCAACAGTGACATAAGGTATTTGTGTCAAACGTTCCAATACAAATTTGGTTTGGTGGGTTTTTTCAAGAAAGATGCCCACATAGGCTATAAACGAGTAACCAAGTTTTACATAATCCAATGTCAAAGAAGAACCTTTAATTATTCCTGATTCTTCCATTTTCTTTACTCTTACATGGACCGTTCCTGCAGAAATCAAAAGTTTTTTGGCAATATCCGTGAAAGGTGTTCGGGTATTGTCAATTAACATATCCAAAATCTGGTGGTCTATCTCGTCTAATTTTACCTTGCTCATAGTGTGATTATTTGCAGCAAAATTAGTTAATTAAGAAATTATATTTAAAAAAAATGAGGTTTTTTTAAATAAAATGTAACATTTGTTCAAAAATGCCCGACTATTTTCTTACACCTTGAACCAAATCCAGAATTTCTTTTCTGGTAGACAGGAGATTCAAATGTTCTTTGTTAGAGCAATCAAAGGTTTCATGCCCGAAGAAATCTTCCAGATTACCAACTTCGGCCACCTCTGGATAAAACTGTATGATATTGTTGTCCAACACCTCCTTAAATCGAATACCAAGACTGACATCATCTTCCAATTTGGGGTTGAGCTTTTGGGCATTGTGAACAAGAATATCGAAAAACAATTTTCCATTCTCGGGGATATTAAAGTAATCCTCGGTTTTGAAATTCTCAATAGTCATGGTCGAAATTGTCCTGATGCCTTCTACCAGTGCATAAAAAATAAGTTCCCTTGTCTTTTCCCGATGGTAGTCATTTTCATAATGACCCGCTTCAAACAAGATGGTGGGTGCTTTCTCCATTTGAAAAGAATCGCCCACGCAATTGTCATTAAAACCATCATCATACCTCCCTACTTGCCCAGGTATCAGCTGCTGCAATTTCTCGTTCATGGCAACAATCAACCTCATTGCTGTTTCACGGGTTGGTGTAAGCTTTCGACTCTCGTCGCTGGAAGGTGACAAAAAAGAAACTGTAGCAGGCCTGTCGTTTTTTCCAACACTAAACAAGGTACGCTGATCGTGCAGGTTGAAACAGAAATTCGGTTTAAACGTATTGAAGAGTTTGCGAAGTACCTTACTCTCCGGCTGCGTTAATTGTTTTGCGTCCCTGTTTAGATCAACAGCATTTGCATTTACCCTAGTATAGTTCTCTGCTCCATCCGGATTCAAAATCGGAACAATCAGCAGCGTGCAACTTTCTAAAATGGAAGCTGCAACTTCGTTTTGGGGGCTCAGAAAATGGACCAAATCCAAAACTGCTTTGGTTGTGGTTGATTCGTTCCCATGCATTTGCGACCACATCAAAACTTTTAGCGGTCCTTTTCCGAGAGATATGGTTTTTATTTCATGACCATTAACTGATTCGCCAACTTTAGTAACTTCAAAGTTTTTCAGTTTTGGAAACCAATGTTCCTCCAACATAGTGGTAGTCACATACCGTCCAGAAATCGATTCCTCCTTAAAATCTTTATGATCAATCATTCCGCTGTCTCCTATCAAAGGTTACAAAAGTAAATCATAAAAATGTTACAATTGTAAATGATTTCAACACCATTTTTCACAAAAGTTTATCTGGAATGCGTCAATAAGTTACAGTTGTAAACAAAAATTAATAAGTTTTAGATGATGCATCATATTTCATTTATAATTAGCTATTTATACTATTTTATATAACCTTTTAATTTATAATATTAATGCATTTTGGTTTGATTCTAATTTGCCAAGACGGCTTACTTCTTTTAATTTTGACGCAACAATGAACACAATTGTGAATAACGCTATCATAGAACGAATTCGGACAATAATCAAGCATTATGGGTTGACAGTTTCCACTTTTGCTGACAAGATCGGCGTACAGCGATCTAGCATATCCCATTTGCTAAATGGAAGGAATAGACCTAGCTTAGATTTTGTCCTAAAGGTTGTTCAAACATATCCTGAGGTAAACTTGTACTGGCTGTTGAATGGCAAGGGGGAATTTCCATCCAATGAAAACATGGAACCCACCCCTCCTACCCAGGGTAAGAATCAACTGGAAAAGGTCAATCCAATTGTTGGCGAAATTCATAATCAAAAAGAAAGAGAAGCTGTGAAGATTGTTATTTTCTATTCTGATGGTTCCTTCGAATCTTTCAATGCAAAAAAAGCGTAAGACAGTCGGTCAAATTCCATTCTTTACTTTTACTTTGCATCTATGTCAAAACAGCTACTCCTTATCACAGGGTTTATTTTTATAGCTTCCTGCCAAACCCCACCGGAACGCAATTGTAATAATTTCAAGACTGGAGAATTTTCGTTTACCGCCATAATTGATGGTGAAGAGAAAACCACAACTTTTATTAGAAGTTTAGATAGGGAAGTGGATTTTTTTGAAGGCAAGCAAGATACCTCCTCGGTAAGATGGATCAATGATTGTGAATATGTTTTGAAGAATCTAAATCCAAAAAACAAAGCAGAAGAAAAATCAATCCACATAAAAATATTGACAACTTCAGATTCTTCTTATACATTTGAATACAACGCCATAGGCGATAAACGAAAATTTAAAGGAACCGCATTTAAAAAACACTGACCATGTTTGAAATTTTTACCAGCCCCGATGCCTGGATGGCATTGCTCACCCTTACCTTTTTGGAAATTATCTTAGGTATAGACAACATCATCTTTATCTCGATAGCTGCAGGAAAGCTTGAAAAAAAAGACCGAAGAAAAGCCACCAACATAGGATTGGTATTGGCCATGGGGATGCGAATCTTGTTGCTGTTTGGAATAACATGGTTGACCAAAATGAAAAAACCCTTTTTGGTTCTTGATGAAGGGTGGATAACTGGCGGTATCAGTTGGCAGGCCGTTATTCTATTTTTGGGAGGGCTTTTTCTTTTGTACAAGAGCACCAAGGAAATCCATGAGAAAATTGAAGACAGAGGACATGATGAGCGTGAAGTTACCAAATCAAGATCCTCTTCACTGACCAATGCGATTGTTCAGATAACCGTGATCAACATCGTTTTCTCTTTTGATTCCATATTGACGGCCATTGGAATGACCAATGGAATATCTCCGAATCCTACCGATGCTTTGGTATTGATGATTACAGCTGTGGTGGCTTCCGTAATTATAATGATGATTTTTGCAAATCCTGTAGGAGAATTTGTCAACAGACACCCGTCCGTACAGGTTTTAGGGTTGTCATTTCTTATTTTGATAGGCTTTATGCTGATTGCCGAGGCGGCCCACCTATCCCATTTAATTGTATTCGATAACGAAGTAGGTGCTATTCCGAAAGGGTATCTCTACTTTGCCATTTCATTTTCACTAATGGTCGAGTTCTTTGATCTTCGAATGAAAAAGAACAAGGGCAAGAGTGATGAAGTATTGGAAGAATAGCTAATTTGGCCTTTGATAAACTAATTCAGGGTGTGAAACCTTATGCTCTTCGTGAAGTTTTTGTTGCTGCTTCACGGTAAGCGTACTGCCATCATGGCTCCATCCCGGTGGGCCAAATATATACATGAGTTTATGGGATAGTTTGTTGGACTTTTTTACATCATTCCAAATATCTTTAAACTCGTGAGTGAGAATGACAACAGGGTTGTACGATTCAGGTGAATGAATTACGCCATATTTTACGTCAATATCATCGTCCAATTCCTTCCATGTCCCAAACACCTTATCAAAGATATTTAGAAAACCCCCATGGTTTTTATCCAAATATTCTACGTTTTGGGCATGGTGCACCTGATGCATTGTATGGGTATTGAAGATTTTTTCGATAAAGCCCATTTTTGGAACATAGACGGAATGCAGTTGAAATTGCCACAGTGCTTCTATTCCCAAACAAACCACTACCATTTCAGGAGGAAAACCAATAGCAGGCAACCACATGTAGAAAAGTGGTTTGTAGAGAATTGTAAACCATCCATTTCTTACGGCGGTGCCAAGATTGAAATTGTCAGATGAATGGTGTACTATATGTGCCGCCCATAATATGCGAATCTCATGGTTTGCCCTATGAAACCAGTAATAGGTAAAATCATCCGCCAATTGGCACAACAGCCAAACATACCAGGCATACCCGAAAGATTCATAGCCCAAAAGATTGGTGCGTGTCCCATCAATCACTGGGTTCCAAAACTCATATACCCACTCAAAGAGTACAATGGCAAAAATAACTTTGAAAAGTGGCCCCAAAAGTGCGGAACCAACACCCATAAAACCACTGGCTGCCAAATCCTTCCAATTGTATAGGTGGTCGTCCCCGTGCGTTTTGCTATACGTAAGTTCAACTAAAATAAAGGCAATAAAAACGGGTACGCCGTATACCAGCGGGTTTGTTAAATCCATAAAAGTAATTAAGCTTTAGGTTTGGTCTCGATAGCTTGTCCAGCAAAATAGCGGAATAATCCGTTAAAACAAAGTAGTTTGGTCAGAACCTTCATCTTTTTGATTCGGATTGTCCTTTGAAATATCAATTCGTTCTTCATCCACAACTTCAATCTCTTCAGGCACAGGCTCTTTGGGCTCCTCAAAGGGAAGTGGATCCAAAGCATTTATGTTTTTTACTTTTTCAGTGGTCAGCTGATTTCCAATGGCCTTAATCCCTTTTATAGAAATGAAGTCTTCGACATCAACCTGCTGGTTGGGCTTAGCTTCTTTTCCCCTAGGTTTGGAAAACTCTATCTCTATCACTGGCCTCCAATCGGTGGAAACCAATTCCAATACGGATTTTGGATGTTCGGAAATTACAACTTCTTCCTTGTTGGGATTCTCAATAAGGAAGCGTTTGATATAGTATCGTTCCTTCTCTCCTTCATAATGAACCACAGAAACTGGTTTTTTAGGATTCCATTTTTCCAATACTATCATATCCTCATCAAATCTTGTCAACAAATCTGGGGGTATAGTTTTCACTTTCCCTTTCTGATCTATGACCAACAATAGGTCGTCTCCCTTGAAATCGCCCAAAAGTTCGCCTCTCCCATCAACATTTAATCGGCTAACGATGTCATCGAACCAAATTTTTCTTGGTTTGAGGGTGGAAACTCCCTTTTCTTTAAGCTCAATCCTTTTGACAGGGTATTTGGTGACAAGATTTCCTTTGGATGCCCTACCTTTTATCATCAAATCGGCAAAATCAAGGTCCCATTTCAACTTTTTGATACTACCAGATTGACGAAGCAATACAGTTATCACTTCAGCCTCTCCATTTGGGTTTGCAGAAAAGTAAAGCACCTCAGCTGAAGTTTTTCCTCCCGCAAGCTCATACATTTTATCGCGAGTCACTCCACTAACATTAAATCTTTTGATGTAACTGGGACCTCCCCTGCCATCTTTATAAATCATATTATAGGTGGTGCGCTTGTCCTTCTTTTTAAAGACACCAACATGTATTATGTTCTTGCCAACAAACGTTTTGGAATCGACCTTGGTCACCATCATCTCCCCTTTTTTGGTGAATACTATGATGTCGTCTATATCGCTACAATCCGTAACATACTCATCGCGACGCAGTGATGTACCGATAAATCCTTCTTCTCGATTGACATATAATTTGGTGTTACGAATTACCACCTTGGTCGCCTCGATATCGTCGAATATCTTGATTTCAGATTTTCGCTCGCGTCCTTTGCCGTATTTCTTTTTGAGCTCCTTGAAATAATCAATGGCAAAATCCACCAAATGTTCCAAATGGTGTTTGGTCTGGGCAATTCGCTCATCCAAGCTTTCAATAAGCTGTTGGGCTTTTTCCAAATCAAACTTGGAAATCCGTTTGATTCGAATTTCGGTCAGCCTGACAATATCTTCTTCAGTAACCGCTCTTTTCAAGTTTGTTACATGGGGCTTCAATCCTTTGTCAATCGCGGCAATTACCCCTTCCCAGGTTTCCTCCTCTTCAATATCTCGATAGATTCGATTCTCGATAAAAATTCGTTCCAGGGAAGCAAAGTGCCATTGTTCTTCCAATTCCCCTAATTGGATTTCGAGCTCCGCTTTGAGCAATTCAACGGTATAATCCGTAGAGCGCACCAACATTTCATGTACTCCAATAAACAGGGGTTTGTTATCCTCTATGATACATCCCAATGGAGAAATGGAGGACTCACAGGATGTGAAAGCATATAGCGCATCAATGGTCTTATCTGGTGATATGCCACTTGGCAAATGAACCAAAATCTCAACTTCTGCAGCAGTGTTGTCCTCAATCCTTTTGATCTTGATTTTACCCTTATCATTGGCTTTTAATATCGAATCAATTAAGGATGACGTATTGGTGCCATACGGTATCTCTTTAATGACCAAGGTGTTTTTATCCAAGGTTGATATCTTGGCCCTTACCCGAATCTTTCCGCCACGTAGACCCTCGTTATAATTGGTGACATCAATGATTCCTGCAGTAGGAAAGTCTGGAAATAACTTAAAACGCTGTCCTTTCAAGTGCTTGATCGAGGCATCAATCAGCTCATTGAAATTGTGTGGTAATATCTTGGTTGAGAGTCCCACCGCAATACCTTCTGCTCCCTGAGCCAGAAGCAAGGGGAATTTCACAGGTAGATTTACAGGCTCCTTTTTACGGCCATCATACGAAAGCTGCCACTCGGTAATCTTGGGGCTATAGACCACATCAAGAGCGAACTTGGAAAGTCTCGCTTCGATATATCTCGATGCTGCCGCTCCATCTCCGGTAAGGATGTTTCCCCAGTTACCCTGGGTATCAATCAATAAATCTTTCTGACCAATTTGTACCATGGCATCCGCTATACTGGCATCGCCATGGGGGTGGTATTGCATTGTGTGCCCAACTACGTTGGCAACTTTATTGTACCTACCATCATCCAGCTCCTTTAATGCATGCATAATACGACGTTGCACCGGCTTAAAACCATCTTCGATGGCCGGAACCGCACGTTCTAAAATCACATAGGAAGCATAGTCCAAAAACCAATCCTTGTACATACCGGTTACCCGGGTAAGTGTATCCTGGGGATTTTCTTGGCTCTCTAGACCTTCATCATTCAATTCTTCGTTCTCTTCCATTTAGAAGGAATGCATTTATTTGGTTTATAGTTGCTTTTCTTCAACTAAATCAAGTTCTACTTTAAGATTTTTTATAATGAATTCTTGACGATCAGGGGTATTTTTACCCATGTAGAATTTTAACAAACTATCAATGCTCATCGCTTTATCCAGCATTACCGGTTCCAAACGAATATCATCTCCTATAAAGTGCTGGAATTCATCCGGAGAAATCTCACCCAACCCCTTAAATCGGGTTATTTCTGGTTTACCAGTAAGTTTTTGAATCGCGTTTCGCTTTTCTTCCTCACTATAGCAATAAATAGTTTCCTTTTTATTTCTAACCCTAAAAAGCGGGGTCTGTAAAATATACAGGTGGTTTTCCTTGATCAGCTCGGGGAAAAATTGAAGAAAGAAAGTAATGAGCAACAAGCGAATATGCATACCATCCACATCGGCATCCGTAGCTATTACAATATTGTTGTATCGAAGGTCTTCCATCGACTCTTCGATGTTCAGCGCAGCCTGAAGCAAATTGAATTCCTCATTCTCATATACAATCTTCTTGGACATCCCATAAGAATTCAAGGGCTTTCCACGCAAACTAAAAACAGCCTGGGTATTCACATCCCTTGATTTGGTAATGGAACCTGAAGCTGAATCACCCTCTGTGATAAACAGGGTGGATTCCAACCTTCTATCCTTCTTCATATCCTGTAAATGAATACGGCAATCCCTTAGCTTTTTGTTATGCAGACTTGCTTTTTTAGCCCGCTCCCTTGCCAGTTTTCGTATACCTGAAAGTTCTTTGCGTTCTTTTTCTGCCTGAACAATCTTTCGTTGTAAGGCATCGGCGGTTTCCTGATTCTTATGAAGAAAGTTATCAAGATATTTTCCTATAAAATCATTGATATAAGTTCTCACCGTGGGCAATTTGCCACCCATGTCCGTAGAACCTAACTTGGTCTTAGTCTGACTTTCGAAAACCGGCTCCATTACTTTAATGGATACGGCAGATATTATCGATTTCCGGATATCGGATGCATCGTAGGTTTTACCGTAAAAATCCCTCACGGTCTTTACAATTGCTTCTCTAAATGCTGCTTGGTGGGTCCCGCCCTGGGTTGTATGCTGCCCGTTGACAAAAGAATGATACTCCTCGCTGTATTGGGTCTTACTATGGGTTATTGCCACTTCTATATCATCTCCTTTTAGGTGAATAATAGGATATAGAAAATCTTCCTGATTGTTGTTATCCTCCAATAAATCCTTTAGACCATTTTCTGAATGGAATTTTTCACCATTGAAGACAATCGTAAGTCCTGGATTTAAATATACATAGTTTTTGAGCATGCGTTCCACATACTCATTACGATACTTGTACTTTTTGAAGATGGTCTCATCTGGAGTAAAGCTTACCTTGGTGCCTCGTCTTCTCGAAGTTTCATCCAAAAGCTCCTCGTTGACCAAGTTTCCGGTCTCAAATTCTGCAGTTTTTGATTTACCATCACGATTGGATTCTACCTTGAAGTAAGTTGAAAGCGCATTTACCGCTTTGGTACCAACCCCGTTTAATCCGACCGATTTCTTAAAGGCCCGTGTGTCGTATTTTCCACCGGTATTCATTTTGGAAACAACATCCACCACCTTTCCCAGTGGAATTCCACGTCCGTAATCCCTAACATGGACAACATTTTCCCGAATATTGATCTCGATGGTCTTACCTGCACCCATGACAAACTCATCGATACAGTTATCGATAACCTCCTTAAGGAGAATATAGATTCCGTCATCCGCAGAAGAACCATCTCCGAGTTTACCAATGTACATTCCAGGGCGCATACGGATATGCTCCTTCCAATCCAACGAACGTATGTTGTCTTCTGTATACTGGGTTTGTGCCATTAGTAAGGGTTAATCCTCGCTAATATAAAATTTAGAGATAAAAATAAAAGTGTGGACAAGGGAAAGTAATCAACAAATACTGTTGATATACCTATATTCTGTTATACATTAAAACGAAAATGCATGACATCCCCGTCTTTTACAACGTATTCCTTCCCTTCTACTCGCATACGGCCCGCTTCCTTTACTTTGGTCTCACTGCCATAATCTAGATAATCAGTATAGGAAATGACCTCCGCGCGGATAAAGCCTTTTTCAAAATCGGTGTGAATGACTCCTGCGGCCTGAGGAGCGGTCGCTCCCACTGGAATGGTCCAAGCCCTTACTTCCTTTTGTCCTGCGGTAAAGTAGGTTTCCAAATCCAATAATCTATAGGCCCCACGAATAAGCTTTGCAGAACCAGGTTCTGTCAATCCGAGGTCTTCCAAGAAAAGTTGTCGTTCTTCATAAGTTTCCAGCTCCGTAATATCCGCTTCCGTTCCAACGGCAAGGAAAATTACTTCTGCATTTTCATCAGCAACAGCCTCCTTTACTTGTTCAACATAGGCATTGCCTTCCGCCGCGGCATCTTCATCCACATTGCAAACGTACATCACTGGTTTGTCCGTAATCAATTGTAAAGGTTTAACATAGGCATCTCTATCCTCCTCACCTACTGTTATGGCCCGAACAGACGTTCCAGCTTCCAAACCTTCCTTTAAAACATTTAAGACCGCTTCTTCCTTTTGAGCTTCTTTGTTTCCTGTTTTGGCAGCGCGCTTTACCTTATCCAATTTCTTCTCAACACTTTCCAAATCCCTTAGTTGAAGCTCCATATCAATGGTTTCCTTGTCCCGCATAGGGTCCACGGATCCATCAACATGAACGATATTGTCATTGTCAAAACACCGAAGCACATGCAAAATGGCGTCAGTTTCCCGGATATTTCCCAAAAACTGGTTCCCTAATCCTTCTCCTTTGCTGGCTCCTTTGACCAAACCGGCAATATCGACAATCTCAACAGTTGCAGGAATAACCTTTTCTGGATTTACCAAGTCTTCCAATTTTTCCAATCTTGGGTCAGGAACATTTACCACCCCAATATTTGGTTCGATGGTACAGAACGGAAAATTGGCGCTTTGCGCCTTCGCATTGGACAGACAATTAAAGAGCGTTGATTTTCCAACATTGGGTAATCCTACAATACCAGCTTTCATTCAAAAGATATTAGATGTCAGATTTCAGTAATAAGTCATCAGATTCTCGTTTATCCTCTTTGCTTACTGAACATTGACAATTGTTCATTGATTTAAGGCTGCAAATATAAGTTGAAGTTTTAGATAGAAAACTATGTTTAAAGAAGCTAAAAGCCTTTTATCAACATATACAGGCCAATTACAAAGATGGCGATGATACCTAAAATGGCCAGTACCGAAAGTATACAGCCGGCATTTTTCCAAAATCCTTTGTACTCCTGTTCCTTTTCCTCCATAGTTTCATTTTGCAAAATCATGCAAAAATAACAAGAAATAGTAGGATACAATTCTTTGGCGATATCGAAATTAACCCCTAGGTTCGCATTTCAATTTTTTAAATTTGGGTTATGGCCAAAATTACCGTTCAAGGAATCCTCTATGATGAAAAATCCTCATTTTTAAGAGGCCCTGGTCTAGCTCCGGCGTTAATTCGGGAAGCATACCATAGTCACTCCGCCAATTATTATGCAGAGGACGGCAGTCTTATAGCACCAGAATTGTTTGAGGATACAGGTGACCATGACATCAAAGATTATTTTGATATCTCCAAGACAACTTCAAAAAACCTGGAGATGGGAAATCCCGTCATAACCTTCGGTGGGGACCATTCCATAACCTTTCCCATTATCCAAGCATTCCATGCGATCCATGGGAAGTTGGATATTTTACATATTGATGCTCATGGTGATCTATATGAAAATTTTGAAGGTGACCCCTATTCCCATGCCTGCCCTTTTTACAACATCATGAAGAACGGACTTGCCGAAAATTTACACCAAGTCGGGATCCGAACTTTAAACGATACACAACGGGCGAATGCCAAAAAGTTTGGCGTGAAAATCAATGAAATGAAGGATTTTGAAGCTTTCAAAATGCCTGAATTCAAAAATCCCGTATACCTTTCTTTGGATATGGATGCCCTTGATCCGGCGTTTGCTCCAGGAGTCTCGCATCATGAACCTGGTGGCCTAAGTACACGACAAGTAATCGATATTATTCAGAAAATTGATGTTCCCATAGTGGGCGCGGATATCGTAGAATACAATCCAACACGAGACATCAACAAGATAACCGCTATGGTCAGCGCAAAATTATTTAAGGAAATTGCTGCTAAAATGCTTTAGTAGCTACCCTTCAGGGTGCATAAACCTCTGCTTCCCTAGAAGTACATCCTCAGACTCTTCCCTGTCCTCATCGGGAACACAGCAGTCCACAGGACATACCGCAGCACATTGCGGCTCTTCATGGAAGCCCATGCATTCTGTACATTTATCAGGAGCTATATAATAAATCTCGTCGCTAATGGGCTCTTGCACCTCATCCGCATTTACCGCTTTGCCATCAGGAAGCACAACATCCCCCACCAAAGAAGTTCCATCACTGTATCTCCACTCATCAGCCCCCTCATAAATTGCAGTATTCGGGCATTCTGGTTCGCAAGCTCCGCAGTTAATGCATTCGTCTGTTATGATAATTGCCATAATTTTCCTTTTCCGTTATGCCGAAATCATTTCAGCATGCTTACTTTTGGAGGACAAAAATAAACCCTACCAAATTAGTGTACAAATATAATGACGGCAGATAACCAAAGATTGAAAGCTTTTGTTAAACTTGGAAATTATCTTAAGGAATTTTGTGAAAATCACAATTCAGATTCCGAAGGAATCTTTGCATCATTTAATGATGTCCTGGTCAGGGCGGAGCAACAGAATTCATGGTTTACCAAGGAGAATCTTTTGTATACACTGGAACATTGGTCACTGTTGCTGACAGAGGAAAATCTGATGCAATGGCTTTCAAAATACACTTTCGCCAAGGAGCAAAAACCTAAGACCATTGGCGTGGTAATGGCAGGCAACATTCCACTTGTAGGGTTCCATGATTTCATTTGTATTCTGCTTTCGGGCAATAAGGTGCTAGCCAAGACATCTTCGAACGACAATGTTTTGCTACCGTTTTTATCGGATTTTTTAATGCAGGAAGATCAAAGTCTTCAAGGTTCCATAGAATATACAGAAGGCAAGTTTGAACATTTTGATGCCGTAATTGCAACTGGTAGCAACAATACCAGCCGTTATTTTGAATACTACTTTGGTAAAAAGCCAAATATTATTAGAAAAAACAGGAATGCCGTTGCCATCTTGACAGGAAATGAGTCCGAAGAGCAGCTAACAGCACTGGGAGAAGATATTTTTAGGTACTACGGATTGGGGTGCCGGAATGTCTCCAGAGTTTACATCCCCCAAGACTATGATTTCGACAAGCTCTTTAATGCCTTATTCTCGTTCAAAGATATAATCCATCAAACCAAATATGCCAATAACTACGATTACAACAAGGCGGTTTATTTGATGAGCGGGTTTAAAATTCTGGACAATGGATTTTTGATCTTAAAAGAGGATGCAAGCTTTTCCTCACCTATTGCATCCCTATTTTATACCTTTTATAATTCGGAAAGTGATCTGAAGAACGAATTGACAAGCAAAGCCGAGGATATTCAATGTATAGTGTCGGATGGCTTGTTTGACAATGAAATTGCATTCGGTCGAACCCAAAAACCTAAATTGGATGATTATGCCGATGGCGTCGATACCATGAAATTCTTGTTGGAACTTTAGCCAAAACCATTGTTTTCATATCCAAGTTTTTTTTAGACCTTTATCGCTTATTTAAAAATAACCATGCAGGGTTTCTCGCAGTAATCCTGCAACAAAGACTCTTTTAACGAACACATGAAAAAGCACAATTTTAGCGCAGGACCTTGTATCTTACCTCAAGAAGTGATGCAAAAAGCATCTGAAGCAGTTGTTGAACTGGACGGCATAGGACTCTCATTAATAGAGATTTCGCACCGAAGCAAGGAGTTCGTTGCGATTATGGAGAAAGCCCGTTCTTTGGCTTTGGAATTGTTGGGTCTGGAAGGCAAAGGTTACCAAGCATTGTTTCTTCAAGGAGGTGCAAGCACACAATTTTTGATGGCCGCCTATAACTTATTGGAGAAAAAAGCAGGTTACGTTAATACTGGAACCTGGAGCCTTAAAGCGATAAAAGAGGCCAGATTGTTTGGGGAAATTACCGAAGTAGCTTCGTCCCAAGACCAGAACTTCAATTATATACCCAAAGGTTATACTATTCCAAAAGATTTGGACTACCTACATCTTACATCCAACAACACCATTTTTGGAACCCAAATAAAGGAATTCCCGAAAACCGATGTCCCGTTGGTTTGTGACATGAGTTCCGATATTTTTTCCCGTCAATTGGATTTTTCAAAATTCGATATAATTTACGCCGGAGCCCAGAAAAACATGGGGCCTGCTGGTACCACTCTTGTTGTTGTAAAAGAAGATATTTTGGGCAAAGTATCCAGAAAAATCCCTTCTATGCTGGATTACTCAGTGCATGCTAGCAAGGACAGTATGTTCAACACTCCTCCCGTGTTTGCCGTGTACACTTCCATGCTCACCATGCAGTGGTTGAAAGATTTAGGTGGAATTGAAGCTATTGAAGAAATCAACGAACGAAAGGCGAATCTTATTTACTCGGAAATAGAGCTAAACCCTGTTTTCTCTGGATTCGCGGCCAAAGAGGATCGTTCCATTATGAATGCCACCTTCAATATAACGAATGAAACACTTAAAGAGATTTTTGATGAAAAGTGCAAGGAAGCCGGAATAAGTGGCATCAATGGTCACCGTTCAGTCGGAGGATATAGAGCTTCTATGTACAATGCCCTACCCTTGGAAAGTGTTGGTGTACTGGTGGATATTATGAGCGAATTGGAAAAGAAAGGATAAGGTTACTTTGTAATGTTAAGTGTTGAATATTGATTGAGGAAAGAAGTTTTAAATTTTCTCTTGCCATTATTTCATTGGTGAAAAAGCTGCGAAATAAGAGAGAATACATATTTGCAGATCAACTATTAAGATCCGCGACAAGTATTGGAGCAAACGTGGCCGAGGCTGGTGCTGGACTAACTAAAAAAGATTTTACACATAAGATGTCAATAGCTTCTAAAGAAGCTAGAGAAACAAGGTACTGGTTAAGGCTTTTAAATGAAAGTGACTTGATTGCCGTCGATTTATCCTCATTTTTGAATGAAATAGATCAGATTATTAAAATTTTAACCAAGATTGTCAAGACAAGTCAAGAAACCGTTTAGCACACAACACTGACAACTTAAAATTTAGCACTAAAAATTATGATTAAAATTTTAGCCAACGACGGTATCGCCCAATCTGGAATAGACAAACTTCAATCTGAAGGCTTTGAAGTCATAACAACAAAAGTGGCCCAGGAGCAACTCGAGAATTTTATCAATAGCAACAATATTGATGCGCTCTTGGTTCGAAGTGCAACTGAGGCTAGACAATCATTGATTGATTCATGCCCTAATCTAAAACTGATAGGTCGTGGTGGTGTTGGCATGGACAATATTGATGTGTCTTATGCGAAGTCAAAGGGCATACACATCATCAATACTCCTGCCGCTTCGTCCGAATCAGTGGCGGAATTGGTTTTTGCCCATTTGTTCGGTGGTGTACGGTTTTTATACGATTCTAACCGAAACATGCCCCTTGATGGCGACAGCAAGTTCAAACAGTTGAAGAAAAGCTATGCTGGAGGTATCGAATTACGGGGAAAGACCATCGGAATTATCGGTTTTGGACGCATTGGTCAGGCCGTTGCCAAAATGGCTTTGGGACTTGGCATGAAAGTCATTTTCAACGATCAGATAGTAACCGATGCTACCTTGGAAGTGCCCTTTTTTGATGGTCAATCCGTGAAGTTTGAGTTGGAAAGTATTGATTTGGAGTCGGTGCTAAAAGAATCAGATTTCATAAGCGTTCATGTGCCTGCCCAAAAAAACTATGTGTTGGGCAAAAAGGAATTTGATATGATGAAAACAGGCGCTGCGGTAATCAATGCTTCACGAGGTGGGGTTTTGGATGAGGTTGCGCTGATAGATGCATTGGAAAGTGGAAAAATCGCATTTGCGGGACTGGATGTTTTTGAATCCGAACCAAGTCCTGAAATCCGCATATTGATGCATCCAAAAATCTCCTTGACCCCCCATATCGGTGCAGCAACCAAAGAAGCACAGGACAGGATAGGTTTGGAATTGGCGGATCAAATTATCAATTTGCTAAAGTAGGTTCGATACTTTTTCTTTTTGTACATTGTCCTTCTAAACTAAACACTACAAAATGTCAGGATTATTAGATTTATTGAATAGCCCGATGGGGAAACAATTGATTAGCGGAGTAGCCGGTCAAACGGGACAACCTGAAAATAAAACAGCAGATGTTTTAAGTATGGCCATGCCCCTTTTAATGGGTGCTATGAAAAAAAATACCTCCACTTCGAGTGGAGCTGAAGGCTTACTGAATGCCCTTTCATCAAAACATGATGGAAGTATATTGGACGATCTTGGAGGTCTTTTCGGTGGTGGCGTGGATAAAGGTGTGATGGATGACGGTGCAGGAATTCTAGGACATGTCTTTGGTGCTAAACAACCTCAAGTAGAGAATGCACTGAGCAGTAAATCTGGAATGGACGCCGGAACCATCTCGCAAATTTTGAAAATCGCGGCCCCTATCCTGCTCGGATATCTAGGAAAACAAACAAGACAACAAAAAGTAAGCAGTCCCGATGCCCTTAGTGGCCTTTTAGGTGGATTAATGGGTGGTGGAAGCTCTGCCAGAAAGCAACAATCCCTTATTGAAACTTTTTTGGATTCTGATGGGGATGGAAGTGTTGTGGATGATTTAGCCGGAATGGTCCTCAACAGCGGAGGACGGAAAAAAAGTGGTCTAGGTGGCCTTTTGGGAGGACTCTTTGGAAAGTAAACTAGGACATTAACTTTATTTAACAAGGCCATTTGTTTGTTCAAATGGCTTTTTTTGTACTTTAATATTATGAAAAAGAGAGTTTTATATCATATTATTGGAGTTTTTGTGTCTACAGCAATGTTACTTTCTTGCACCTCGCAAAAACAAGCACTGGACATTACGCCAGATGAACAAGCCTATTTCGATTCGGATGATGAGGAAAAAGTTGAGATTAAGGATGACGAGACCGAATACGAAATCATTATTATTGAACCTGGTTTTTTTACTTGGCTACAAAGTATAGCGAGACCTGAAGGCTATTATTCCCAAAGTTTTTTGGAGAACCGAAATCAGTTAATGGTCATTGCATGGAATCAAAGGGTCTTGCAGCCGCAGTTTTTTAATTCCAATTTGTATGAACTGCGAATTGACTATGATCCGGGCATAGACTATGGTTACGAAGTCAATTACAAGCTCTACAATTATTTTATTTATTTCCAACGGAAATATAATCAGCGATTAGGTCCTTTTCTTCCTAGAATTTAATGTGCTATTTTAGCCGTCGAATTTTGTTTGATGGAAAAAATAAAAACACGCTGGGACATCTCTAAAAACTGGCAACTTTTCTTTCCCATTTTTGGTGTTGCACTGGTTATGTTGACCGCCTACGTTATTGCGAGACGTCTTTTGCACCTTTTTGACCTTAACAATACCACCGCTGAATGGGTTTTCACCTTAGGTGTGGGTGCTATCTTATATTTTTTAATGATTCGATTCTTTCTATGGTGCTTTAAAAAGTTGGCCAATAAGTGGCCCGTAGAAGAACGCTGGGAAATGATCGCCATTTTTATCGTATTCGCCATAACAGGAAGTGTCTCTGGAAAATTGGCCGGCCCATTTACCGATTTCTTGGGAATACAACAGGGAAAAATAAGTGGGTGGATTTTCTGGACAATCCGGATTTTACTCATTTTCCCAATTTATCAGGTGCTATTGGTATGCTTTGGATGGCTTTTTGGACAGTTCCGTTTCTTCTGGAATTTTGAGAAAAAAATGCTGAAACGTATGGGATTGGGCTTTTTGCTCCCATAAATTATGGTTTTGTTAACATATTTCTTTATTTCAAAAAATATACCTTTGCGAGAATATGCCCGGCTTTAAGAAACTTTTTGGGTTTTTGTTGTTTGCCACCCTGATGCTTGTCAAGGTATCGGCACTTCACGTATATACCCATGATGATACAGAGGCGGATTCAGTAGAGAATTGTTCCACTTGCGAGATTGCTATGGAAAATCAGAGTTCTGATTTCCAATTGCAAGTTGAATCTCCAGAAGTTTCAACAACAGTATTAGCTCAGGGGGCTCTTATATTCTTTGAAAGTCAACAGTGCAAGACTACTGGATTTAACTTTCTCCTTTTTTCCAGGCCCCCACCTGCCAGCATAGCCTAGGCTACCCCTACCCGATTTCTTAGGTTTCTTCAGGGAAACATCACAAACACATTTAACTTATTGTATTGAGAATGAGAGCAATGCTTTTCATCGTTCTTTTAACTGTAATACCATTACAGGGCAAATCACAAGAATGCAAAGACATTCTTAAGGGACAAGTGACAGATTATCACAGCAAAACACCTTTGGAGGGAGCAAGTGTTTCCATAGTGGACACCAATTTGGAGGTAATGACGGACAAGGAAGGGAGGTATAACATTCCTAACCTATGTCAAGGTCAATATCAGTTGGAAGTTTCCCATCCAGAATGTACCACTGTGTTCATCGATGTTGAAGTCGGTGGGGTCACTGTATTTGATATAAAACTGGAACACCACTTGGAAGAGCTTGATGAGGTAAATGTAGTTGGGGATGCCATAAACGATAAGACCAATTCCGCGCAAGAAGAGAAACTAAAATTAAAAACGCTTGAACTCTACAGTTCAGCTAGTTTGGGCGATGCTTTAAAGGAATTAGGTGGGGTTTCCTCACTAAATACGGGTTCCAATATTGTGAAACCAGCTATTCATGGTTTAAATGGTAGCCGCGTATTGATCTTAAATGATGGTGTTCGAATGCAGGATATGGAATGGGGTGATGAACATGCCCCAAATATCGATATCAACGCAGTAGGTGCCGTTTCTGTTATCAAAGGTGCTTCGTCACTGCAATACGGAGGCGACGCCATCGGTGGTGTCATCATAATGGAACAAGCCAGGGTTCCTGCTAAGGATACTTTATACGGAAAGACCTTGTTGAATGGCATGTCCAATGGTCGAGGAGGAAATATTACCTCAGAGTTGACAAAAGCCTTCGAAAATGGGTGGTTTGTTAAAGGCCAGGGGTCTTTCAAACGATTAGGTGACCGCGAGGCACCTGATTATATTCTATCCAACACAGGAGTGCAAGAGATTGGGGCCTCCCTACAATTTGGAAAGCGTCAGTTTACATGGGGCTGGGATGCTCGATATTCATATTTTAATACGGAAATAGCAATTTTAAGAGCTTCCCACATTGGTAATGTTGATGATTTGATCCGCAGCATCAACAGTGGGCAACCCGCGATTATTAGATCTTTCACTTATGACCTTCAGAATCCTAGACAAGAGGTGACCCATCATTTGGGTAAACTTAATTTCTATAAAAGATTTGAAGGTCTTGGGAAATGGAATGTGCAATATGACTTTCAAAATAACAGAAGATTCGAATTTGATATCCGCAGAGGGGAACGAGATAACAGGGCTTCCATAGATCTTGAACTTACTACCCATACGCTTACCACTGATTTTAAATGGGATGCAAAGGAAGGGCATCAGTTGCAAGTGGGTCTTTTAGGTAGATACCAGGACAATTTTGCCAATCCTGACACGGGTGTGCGCCGTTTGATTCCTGATTATGAAAAGTTCGATTTTGGCAGTTTTATTATTGGAGAATACCAGATTACAGATCAATTATTGTTGGAAGGCGGGGTACGATATGACTTTAGTCGTATCGATGCAAAAAAATTCTATCGCACCACCCGTTGGGAAGAACGCGGTTATGATGCAGAGTTCCAAGATTTGGTCATTGAAGACTTAGGCACGCAATTGTTGGTAAATCCAATTTTTAACTACCACAACGTATCCGCTACAATAGGTGGTTACCTTGAGTTTAACGATGATTCGAGCCTTAAAATCAATTATGCCCTTGCCCAAAGGGCTCCGAACCCTTCTGAATTGTTCAGCGATGGCTTGCATCATTCAGCTGCGAGAATTGAGTTGGGGGATTTACGCCTGGGTAGTGAAACCTCAAATAAAGTATCGGTTTCCTATGGCAAGGATTTCGATAACTGGGGTTTTGTTTTTGAACCCTTTGCCAATTGGGTCAACAACTTTTTGCTCTTAGAACCTTCTGGAGTTGAGCTTAACTTACGTGGAGCTTTTCCAGTTTGGGAATATCGGCAGACAGACGCAAGATTGCTAGGACTTGACGCTTCGATATATTCGGATTGGACTAACCAATTAAGGACCGAGCATCGATTCTCTTTGGTAAAAGGAAGGGATATTTCAAATAACATGCCCCTCATCAATATTCCATCGGCCAATTTGCGGAATAAAATAACTTTCAGTAGACCAGAATGGAAAAAATTTGAGCTCTCGTTGGAAAGTCAATATGTTTTTAGACAGAATGAAGTACCTGAAAACATCATGGTCTTTTCACCTGAACAACAACAGGATGTGCTGCTGGAGATCAATACAGCTCCAGATACCTATCACCTGTTGGGACTTACATCAAAGCTGGAATTTCCTTTTGGACATGGCACAAACTTGACCACTTCATTGGTCGTAAACAACCTTTTAAATACAAATTACCGGGACTACCTGAACCGTCAGCGATTCTTCGCTGATGATCTGGGTAGGAACTTTATTATTCAATTAAAATTTAACTATTAAACCTTTATTAAAATGAAAACAATCAAATTCTTATCATTGGCACTAGTTGCAGGGCATTTATTTGTTGCTTGTTCTAGCGATGACAACGACCCAGAGGAAGTAAACGAAGAAGAAACTATTACTACCATGACGGTTACGCTGGTACCCTCGGGCGGAGGTGATAACGTCACCTTACAAACTCGGGATTTAGATGGTGATGGCCCTAATGCCCCTGTAGTCACAGTTTCTGGCCCCCTCGCTGGCAATACGGCTTATACCGGAACTATTGTTCTCTTGAACGAAACAGAGACTCCAGCAGAAAATATAACCGAAGAAGTAGCGGCAGAAGATGAAGAACATCAATTCTTTTTTAATATCTCCGGATCCATTGGAAGTGTAACCTATGGTGATCAGGATGGAAATGGGAATCCTGTTGGAATTCTATTTACTCTCAACACGGATACAGCAGGTGCAGCTACATTAACCATTACACTGCGTCATGAGCCAAAGAAACCCAACGACGGTACCTTGGCAGATGCAGGTGGAGAAACCGATATTACCGAAACTTTTAACTTGACCATTAACTAATACAGGCAAAAGGCTTTTGTCCTTTTACAATTGGAAAACCGTGAAAACAGAAAACAAACATATAAGGTTCAGTTCTTTTTTGGCCGCTATTTTGTTGTTTCAATGGGGCTTTGCTGCTATCCATGTTTTCACTTCACATACGGAATTTCATTCCCAAAATAAGGTTGATAATAGTAATGAGGCGATTTATGGTATAGATTATGAATGTGACTTATGTGCTAAATTAAATGTAAAGCCTGCCACCTTCTTTTTTGCACCAAAAATCGCTTTGAATATCATTGCAAAGTACGTTGTAACTTCCCGTGGAGACTTTGCAATAGTGCAGCCTTTTCTTGGTCTAAATCTTCGAAGAGGACCTCCATCTACTCCTTAAACTTCTTTTTATAGTACAGTGGAAATAACCGTTATTCCGTGTACATCAAAACCAGGTTGGTTCTTTTGAACCTTCAAACTTTTATCTATTCAAACAGAACCGTCTGTTATGTGGCATTAGGAAATACTACCCATTCATCAGTAAAATCACGCTTTTGAAGCAATTTTAGATTTAGGTTAGTTGGAAAGCCGCTTTAGCGGCTTTCTTTTAGTTTTTTATTCTTGGAAATCACGTAGGTGTAAATCCACATGATGGTGAAGGACGGTATTATATCCAATCCGGGAACAAGTTCTTCAACAAAAGTTACAATTCCCGCCGCTTGTCCAATTTTTCCTTTGTACATGCGGGTCATAAGCCAACCTGCGGCCGGAGCCCAAATTACATCGGAAAACTCCCCTATACCGGGTATCGCAAAAGAAAGCATTCCAATGCCATCAAACAGCAGTCCTAGCAGTAAGTGTTTGTACTTGGGGTCTTTTTCTTTTCCCATTGATGAAAAATAGGAAATCGAAATGAGATGAAGAAATCGATTAAGACAAATCGGAGCTTATCAACTTCAGAAACTCGTTTCGGGTCTCAATTTTTTCAAATTGTCCTCGAAACCCTGAAGTTGTCGTAACTGAATTCTGTTTCTGCACCCCACGCATCATCATGCACATGTGGGCAGCTTCGATTACCACAGCCACACCTTGAGGTTTTAAGGTGTCGTTGATACATTCCAATATATCATGTGTCAAACGCTCCTGTACCTGTAATCGCCGTGCAAAGACATCCACAATTCTAGGTATTTTGCTCAATCCCACGATATATCCGTTGGGAATGTATGCAATATGGGCCTTGCCAAAAAAAGGAAGCATATGGTGTTCGCATAGCGAATACACCTCAATATCCTTTATGATAACCATATCATCGTAATCCTCTTTAAACATGGCTCCTTTAAGAATTTCCTCCGCATTTTGTTTGTATCCCTGTGTAAGGAACAACATTGCCTTTGCTGCACGTTCCGGGGTTTTTAAAAGTCCATCCCGGTTGACATCCTCCCCTATTTCATCAATAATCCGGGAAAATCTGTCCTTCACCTCGTTGGTGACCTCTATGTTGTATTCCTCTAAGTTTTTATATGGTGCCATGGTTATTTTATAGTGTTTAGCTTGTTCGAGAAATGCTTGTTCAATTTTTTGATCTTGGGATCAATAATGAACTGGCAATACGGTTGCGACTTATGGCCATTATAATAATTTTGATGCTCTTCTTCTGCCAAATAAAAAGGCTGTGCTTCTGAAACGGCAGTCACTACAGGAGCTCCGAAGACCTTTTCTTGTTCCAATAAGCCAATAAACTCTTCAGCGAGTCTTTTTTGTTCCGGGGTGGTGTAAAAAATTTCGCTACGATATTGCGTCCCCACGTCATTACCCTGACGATTTAAGGTAGTTGGGTCATGGGTGGCGAAAAACACTTCTAGGAGTTCGTTGTATGTAATTTGGTTAGGATCAAAAGTAATTTCAATGGCCTCGGCATGTCCGGTGCGTCCTGTACATATTTCACGGTAAGCAGGATTCTTAATCGAGCCTCCTGTATAGCCCGATTTGACTTCATATACCCCATTAAGACGCTGAAATACCGCTTCGGTACACCAAAAACAGCCTCCGGCAAAAATGGCTGTTTCCAACTTCGTATTGTTTTGATTGTCCATTTGTAGATGTAAAGTAAACCAAAGATGTCGATTCTACAACCATTGGTTTTAATTAAATACTCTTAAAAGTCGTAAAGCAAGCGGAAAACTTTATTTAAAATCTCGACTTTTGCATGCGACCAGTAATCATTACTTTCACAACATAAAGCAACTTTAATGATCAAAGCTGTAAACATTCAAAAAAGTTATGGACAACTGCAGGTGCTAAAGGGAGTTGACCTGGAAATACAAAAAAAGGAAGTCGTCTCCATTGTTGGTGCTTCTGGTGCAGGTAAAACAACGCTGCTACAGATTCTAGGCACTTTGGATGCTCCATCCAACCCAAATGATTGTTCGCTCTCGGTCAACGATATTGATGTTTTACAACTGAAGGATAAGCCCTTGGCCCGATTTAGAAACGAGCATGTAGGATTCATTTTTCAGTTTCACCAGCTGTTGCCTGAGTTTACAGCTTTGGAAAATGTTTGTATTCCAGCATTTATTAAAAAGACACCACGAGCCGAAGCCGAAAAAAAGGCCAAGGAATTGTTGGACTTTTTAGGGTTGAACAATCGCCATGACCATAAGCCCAATGCCCTTTCCGGAGGTGAGCAACAACGCGTAGCCGTTGCGCGGTCCTTAATAAATAATCCATCAGTGATCTTGGCCGATGAACCCAGTGGTAATTTGGATTCTGAGAGCGCTGACAACCTGCACAAGTTGTTTTTTAAGCTTCGGGATGAGTTCGGGCAGACCTTTGTTTTGGTCACCCATAATACTGAATTGGCCAATATGGCAGACCGCAAATTGACCATGGTCGATGGGCAAATAGTCTCCTGATTCGCTGCTATGACCCAATCTGAGCTCAAAGATTTTTTGGATGAAAAGGTGGAGCAATACAACCATCCCAAATTTTTGGAAGATGACCCCATTCAAGTTCCACATCGATTTTCTAAAAAAGAGGATATTGAAATCAGTGGTTTTTTGACGGCTACCATTGCTTGGGGGAATCGAAAAAGTATTATCAAAAATTCCGTTCGCTTGATGGAGCTCTTGGATAACGCTCCGTGTGATTTTGTGCTGAATCACTCAGAAAATGATTTGGAAAAATTAGGGCCTTTTGTACACCGAACCTTCAATGGAATTGACCTGACCTATTTTATCCAAGGTTTAAAAAACATATATCAGAATCACGATGGATTGGAATCGGTCTTTGCCAAACACCAAGAAAAAGATTCATTGCAAGCGGCCATTTCCCAATTTAAATCCACATTTTTTGAACTCCCCCATCAATCAAGGACCCAAAAGCATGTTTCTGATCCCCTAAAAGGTTCAGCTGCCAAGCGTATCAATATGTTTTTGCGTTGGATGGTTCGGGACAATACCACCGGAGTGGATTTTGGACTCTGGAAAAGTCTAAACCCAGGCCAGCTCTCCTGTCCTTTGGATGTACATTCCGGAAATGTCGCCAGAAAACTCAAACTCCTGAAACGAAAGCAAAATGATGCCAAAGCTTTGGCTGCATTAGATAAAAATCTAAGAAAACTTGACGCCCTGGATCCTGTGAAATATGATTTTGCCCTATTTGGTCTAGGTGTTTTTGAGCATTTCTAGAGTCCTTTTATCCATTTTTATTTAGTAGTATCTTTATTTCAACCAAATATGATAGAAAATGGAGGTGTTTTTTTACGGCCTATTTATGGATCGGGATATTTTATTGAAAAATGGGATTAAGCCCATAAATCCGCGAAAAGGCTGCCTTAATGATTATGCCTTAAAAATTGGAAATCGCGCCTCTTTGATTCCAATTAAAAATGAAAAATCTTATGGTGTTGTGATGACCTGCGATGCCGAAGCGATTCAAAAACTTTATGCCGAAAAAAGCGTTTCCGATTATATTCCCGAAGAGATTGATGTGGTAATAGCCAACGGTACTTCCGTTAAGGCAATCTGTTACAATCTGCCTTTGGAGTCCCTTACTGGAACCAATGCTTCATACGCCTTGTCACTTCACACATTGGCAGAACAAATGGGTTTTCCAGTTATTTATTTGGAAAAAATCAAAAAGATGACAAAATAATACCAACAAAAATGAAAGAAAAAGAAATTATCCGGAATGGGAATGGTGAAAACTATAATTACTCACAAGATCACTGCTTCGTTAAACTATCATCCCGTTCCACAAATGGAGAATTGTGTTTTGTTGAAGATACGTTGAAGCCAGGGTTTTATTTAGGCAGGCATCACCACAAAATAATGACCGAAGTCTTCTACATACTCGAAGGTGAGGTCGAGTTAATTTTTGACGACGAATCCATAACGGCAAAACCCGGGGATACCATCACGGTTCCGCCCAATGTTTGGCATGCCGCAAGTTGCAAAAAAGGGGGCAAAATGCTCACAATATTTAAGAATGGCCAGTTTGATCTGTATCTGGAAAAACTATCGAAAATGACCGATGATGATTTTGCAAATGCTGAATTAATGAAGGCTGTTTCTGCGGAATTTGATATCTATGAAGCATAACTTCCGAACGAATTAATCAACATGTCATGAGCATATTTTTATCGGCAACTCCACAAAGGAGTAGTTGGATGGTATAAGACAGTAAAAAATTAAAAAATGAGAATCTTATCGGTTAGGAACAAGCCCGAAATAAAAAATGCGGCTATCCAGTATTTCCAGAATGCCTGGCCTAGTGTTTTGCCAATTATATATGAAGATTGTATTTCGCACAGTATTGGTGCAAAACATCCCCTGCCACAATGGTATTTGTTGGAAAATGGCGATGATATCATAGGTTGTGCTGGACTCATCAGCAATGATTTTATCAGCCGAGGTGATTTGTATCCATGGATCTGTGCCCTATTTATTGAAGAAAAACATCGCGGAAACGGGTATGCCTCCTTGCTCATGGAAAAAGCAAAATCAGACGCCATTGCTGCCGGTTTTGAAGATATCTATTTATCAACCCAACATGTGGGCTATTACGAAAAACATGGATTCGAATATGTGGGTCAAGGGTATCATCCGTGGGGAGAGGAATCCAGAATTTATGGATTGCGATTAAAATAATTATGAACCCCACCTATATGAACAAAAGCGGTCTTAAAAATGTTACCTTTAAGCAAACCAATAAACCAAACAAAATGAAGGCCAGAATCTTTCTAATCCTTGGCATTATATTAATCTTTGTCAGCTGCCAACAACCTGCGTCCAAAAGCGAAAAAGGCATGGTCAAAGTGACTATACTATATCCCAACAGTGATGGAAAAACCTTTGATATGGATTACTATTCCAAAAACCATATGCCCATGGTAGCCGATTTACTGGGGGATGCATTAAAACATTATGCCATTGATAAGGGGATAAGCGGCAGGACACCCGACGAACCTATTCCCTACTTGGCCATCGGGTATTTGTATTTTGACCAACTTTCAGACTACCAAAATGCCTTTGGTCCAAATGCGGAACAAATTGTGGGCGACATACCAAACTATACCAACATTCAGCCGGTGGTTCAAATCAGCGAGATTTTTGAATAAATTGGTTTAGGGGCTGGGTTTGGAAAGTGTCAAAAATAATCTTATAGTTAAACTTTAAATAAGATTTGTATTATCCTTTATATTAAATAATTATCCTCCAAATCCATAGTTCGGAGAGAAGTTTAAATCTATCTTCTTTCCACCTTCAGCAATGGATTTATAGATAGCCTCCACGATGACCATATCCCTCCTACCCATCTCTCCAGGAGCCCTATTCTCCTGATTGAATAAAATATGCTTGGCAAAATCATCCATTTGCAATTTTTGTTGACTTTCTTGGAGGAAATCCATCGGACCGTCTGAAGTTCTGCCTGCCAAAGGAATATAGGTGCTAGCCGGGTCAAGTTCGTACCATCCCCGCTCACAGGAAGCAAAAAGTCTATTGGCGCGAATGTTATGGGAGGTCATTATGCTACCAACTACTCCGCTTTTAAACTCAAACTGGGCTGTAATGGTTTCATCGGTTTCCTTGAAATAATCTGGACGGGTACTATATTCCTGTGCTGAAACGGATATAGGGTTCTCCCCAGTGCCGTAAATAACACTTTGGATGGCATAAACCCCCATGTTCATCAATGCCCCTCCGCCAGATAGCGCTTTGTTAAGTCTCCACTGTTCCGGATTTGACATGGACCGATAACCCGCATCTGCAGAAATGTAGTTGATCCTCCCAAATGTTTTGTTCCTAACGATACGTTTTATTTCTTGGGTAAAAGGCTCAGAATGCAATCGATATCCCATTCCTAACCTTACATTGTTTTCTTTGCACGCTTCAATTATAGCATCGCATTCCTCCACGTTCATGGCCATGGGTTTTTCACAAATGACATGTTTCCCTGCCTTCGCCGCCCGGATGGAAAAGTCAGCATGCATACTATTCGGAAGTACCACGTAAACAACATCAATGGCATCGTTCTTAGCGATGTCATCAAAATTTTCATAGTTATAAATATTCGCGTCCGGAATGTCATATTTACGAGCCCATGCACTTTCGTTTTCAGGAGTCCCTGTCACTATTCCCGCCAGATAGCAATGCTCCGTTTCCAAAAGTGCAGGTGCCAGCTGATAAGTGCTGTAGCTCCCCAGGCCAACAAGTGCTATTCCCAACTTCTTTTTGTTGATTTTTGTGCCCATGGCACAAGCCAAAGGAGATACCGACATCAAGGCAGCTGCACTTGTGCCTTTAACCAACTTGGTATTAAAATCCCGTCTAGAAAGTTTGTCCATAGTGTTCGCTTTTGAAGTATTTAGGTGTTAGAAATAAAACATTCGGCATGATTTATTTTGAATATACTTCTTCAAAATCTGGCATTATCAAAAATTTAAGTTAAAATCTCCAAAACGGTAATATCTCTATGGAAATGTGATAAATTTAGTTCCCTTAAAAAACAACTATACCTTTAAATTATGGCCTTGAATGATTCCTTTGGAATTGACAATTACATTCCAGACGAAAGTAGATATGAAAAAATGCAATACAGACGCTGTGGCAAAAGCGGACTGTTACTTCCAATGATTTCCTTGGGACTTTGGCATAATTTCGGACATACGAACGACTTTAATAACGCCCGTCAAATCCTAAGAACTTCTTTTGACCACGGAATAACCCATTTCGACCTTGCAAATAACTATGGCCCTCCCTACGGCGCCGCTGAAGACAACTTCGGACGTCTTTTCGCCAAAGACTTCAAAAATTACCGGGATGAACTGATTATCTCCTCCAAAGCTGGATGGGATATGTGGCCAGGGCCTTATGGCAACTATGGCTCAAGAAAATATTTAATTGCCAGTCTAGATCAGAGCTTGGCCAGAATGGGGTTGGAATATGTAGATATCTTCTATCATCATAGACCCGATCCAGAAACACCTCTGGAAGAAACCATGGGAGCATTGCACCATATAGTTCAACAGGGCAAAGCACTTTATGTGGGGATATCGCAATACAATGCAGAAGATACTGCTAAAGCTTATGAAATTTTAAAGGATCTTGGAACACCATTGCTTATTCACCAACCGCGATACAATATGATGGACAGATGGGTTGAGGATGGACTCCTTGATGTTTTGGGTGAAAAAGGTATTGGTTCCATTCCGTTCTCGCCTTTGGAGCAAGGTATATTGACTAACAAATATTTAAAAGGAATTCCGAAAGATTCCAGGGCAGCCAAGGATGCGCGTTATCTAAAATCCGACCAAATCACCCCGGAAGTTTTGGAGAAGGTCCAAAAATTGGATGCTATAGCCAATTCGAGAAATCAAAGTCTGGCACAAATGGCATTGGCCTGGGTATTAAAAGATGAGCGTATTACCACGGTGTTGATAGGTGCAAGTAGAACCGAACAACTTTTGGACAATATAAAAGCATTGGATAATTTGACGTTCAGTAAAGAAGAGCTAGCTGAAATCGAAGCTATTTTAGCGTAGAGTAGCGTCAATTGTATAAGAATCTGACTAATTCAAATATAAAATGAAAAAAATCCAGCTAATGCTGTACATTCTCATGTGCAGTTCCATTGCCTTTGCGCAAAGTAGAAAATTACCAGTGGACACCACTGTCACCACACAACACAATGTAACCATCAATGGTACGAATATCAATTACACTGCAACCACGGGGACACAACCTGTTTGGGATGAAATGGGTGAACCTGTTGCCTCATTACACTACACCTATTATACGAGAAACAACGTAAGAAACAGAGCCGAACGCCCATTGTTGATTTCCTTCAACGGAGGTCCAGGTTCAGGTTCTGTATGGATGCACCTGGCCTATACAGGGCCTCGAATCCTCAAAATTGACGATGAAGGTTATCCTGTGCAGCCCTATGGCGTAAAACACAATCCGTATTCTGTATTGGATGTTACCGATATTGTTTATGTCAATCCGGCCAATACCGGTTATTCCAGAACCATCCCAGAGAAGGGTGAAAAAGTGGACAGGGATAAATTTTTTGGTATTAATGCTGATGTAAAATATTTGGCAGAATGGCTGAATACCTTTGTCACAAGAAATAACCGTTGGCGTTCTCCTAAGTATATTATCGGTGAAAGTTATGGAGGAACCCGGGTAATGGGGCTTTCATTGGCCTTGCAGAATCAGCAGTGGATGTATCTCAATGGGGTAATCATGGTTTCACCAGCAGACTACAAGGTAATTCGTGTTGGTGGACCTGTTTCAAGCGCCTTGAACCTCCCTTATTATACCGCCGCCGCATGGCATCATAAGGCTCTTCCTGCTGAACTCCAAGGCAAAGATTTATTAGATGTTTTGCCAGAATCTGAAGCATACACGGTTAATACCTTAATTCCCGCTATTGCCAAAGGAGGATTTATTTCAGAGGCGGAACGTACAAGCGTGGCCAAAAAAATGGCCTACTATTCCGGGCTAAAGGAAAAAGACATCCTGGACCACAATCTGGATGTACCTACCCAGTTCTTCTGGAAAAATTTATTGAAAGATAATGGCGGATATAATGTTGGAAGACTGGACAGTCGCTATTTGGGAATTGATAAAAAGCTCTTTGGTGCAAGTCCTGATTATTCGGCTGAGCTTACCTCTTGGCTGCATAGTTTTACCCCGGCAATCAACTATTATCTTCAAGAAGAATTGAAATTTAAAACGGATATCAAATACAATATGTTCGGTCCTGTCCACCCATGGAACAACGAGAATGACAATACGCGCGACAACCTTAGACAGGCCATGGCGCAGAATCCATATCTGAATGTTTTGGTACAATCGGGTTACTATGATGGCGCCACCACATATTTCAATGCCAAATATACCATGTGGCAGGTTGACCCAAGCGGACGCATGAAAGATCGTTTTGAATTCAAAGGTTACCGCTCAGGACATATGATGTACCTAAGACGGGAGGATCTTAAAAAGGCCAATGATGATCTAAGAGAATTTATTATGAGAACCGCAGCTACCGGTAAAAGCGCTAAATATTAATTCAATGTATTGCTAACGATTTACTATGAGTTGGATAAAAGTTGTTGATTACGAAAATGCGGACCCGCAATTGAAAAGAATTTATGACCGGGTCAAAGGACCGAACAACAATGTGGACAATGTCCTTTCCATCCATAGTTTACGACCACATTCACTTGTTGGGCATATGACACTTTATAAAAATGTGCTCCACAACTCCAACAATGAGCTCCCCAAATGGTATTTAGAGGCCATTGGTATTTATGTGAGCCACCTAAATGAATGTGATTATTGCGTTCAACACCATTTTGAAGGATTCAAAAGGTTGCTAAATGATGATGCAAAAGCAGAAGACTTTTTGAAGGCCGTCAAGGCAGATAAGGTTGATGGTATATTTGAGGAGAAGTATTTGGCAGGAATGGTGTATGCCAAAAAGTTGACCGTTTCCCATACAGCAATTTCTGAACATGATATTGTTGGTTTGAGGAATGCAGGTTTTACTGACGGACAGATTTTGGAAATAAATCAGGTTAGTAGTTACTTTAACTATGTTAACCGCACAGTTCTGGGCCTCGGAGTGAACACCAAGGGGGATATTTTGGGATTGTCTCCAAATGAAAGTGCGGACCCAGATAATTGGAATCATAAATAGCGAACATGAGAATAGCATCCATTGATATATTAAGGGCCTTGACCATGGTACTAATGATTTGGGTGAATGATTTTTGGACCTTGACAGAGGTGCCAAAATGGTTGCAACATGCTTCAGGCTCAGAGGATTATTTGGGTTTTTCCGATGTGATTTTCCCGTTGTTTCTTTTCATTGTTGGACTCAGCATTCCCTATGCCATCCAACATAGGATTTCAAAAAATGAAAGTGGGTTCACTATCGGAAAACATATCATAATTCGCTCAGTATCCTTACTTTTTATTGGGTATTTTATGGTCAATTATGAAACGCATCATGCAACTTTGGGATTAGGAAAGTCATGGTGGTGTTTTTTAATGGCAGCTGCAACGGTCCTTGTTTGGATGAACTGGAAAAAGAGTCCGGTTAGTAAAAAATGGCACCTTCCGCTCCAAGCTGCCGGTTTGTTAATTTTCCTGTATTTGGCCATAGTCTACAAAGGTGGTAGTGTCGGTGAAGATTGGCTGAGACCCCAGTGGTGGGGTATACTTGGCCTCATAGGATGGGCTTACTTGGCCAATGCACTCGCCTACCTATTTACCAAAGGGAATTTATTTGCCATGTTAGTTTTATGGATTTTATTCAATGTGCTAGCGGTAATGGCAACATCGACCGATATGCTGCAATTTGATGGTTTCATCGGTTATTTTTCAGCACTGTACTCCGGAACAATCCCAGCATTCACAGCTGCAGGAGTAGTTACCACATTGTTATTCCAAAAATTGGCGAAGGCAGGCATTAAAATGCAATATCTGGTTCTAACGTTGTTGGGCCTTGTCTGTTTGGTTTATGGTTATGGTACTAGACACATCTGGGGTATTTCGAAGATTCAAGGCACCCCGTCATGGCTGGCCGTATGCAGTGGTATCGGTTTTTTGTCCTTTGTTGTATTGCATTACATAGCAGATGTCAATAAAATTACCAAATGGGCCGATTTCATAAAACCCGCAGGCACAGCAACGTTGACCTGCTATATGATTCCCTATTTTATCTACCCTTTGCGAAACTTAAGTTATATTAGACTGCCTGAAGTGTTGAATTCCGGTATAGTTGGTTTATTGATTTCTTTCTGCTTTGCGCTATTGGTCGTTTTGTTTACAGGATGGCTGGAGCGAAAAGGCTATAAATTAAAGTTATGAGAAAAAACATCTTTCTACTTATCGTTTGTGTATTGAGCAGCCATCTTTTTAGTGCTCAGGAAATTCCATCCAAAGAATGGCAGATAAAAACAGCTTTAATGGCCGTCCCAAAGGACTATAAAGATGGAGCCAAGGTGTATGGTTATGATTCAAACGGGAATTTTACCACATTAAGAAATGGCACCAACGATTATATTGCCCTTGCGGATGACCCAAAAAGGGAAAAATTCTCCACAGCGGCCTATCACAAGGATTTAGAGCCCTTTATGGCCCGTGGAAGAGAATTAAAGGCGCAGGGAAAAGAAGGTCAAGAGATTTTTGACATGCGCGAAGAAGAAGTTAAAGCTGGGAAACTAAAAATGCCCGACAAGGCCACCTTGTGTGTATTTACCGGAACCGTCAACCAGGAAACCAAGGAAATTGAAAATCCATATGTGCGCTACGTATTCTATATCCCCTTTGCGACAGGAGAATCTACAGGTTTACCTACCACTCCCACACCCCCTGGACATGCATGGCTAATGGATCCAGGGACCCATCGAGCCCACATAATGATTACTCCTCCAAAGAAGTAAAGATGATTTTTACAGGTTCCGGTGCGGGTATTAAATTCTTATTTTTAGATAAATCAACGGTATGCAAAAAATCAAATTAACACTCCTTATTGTGCTCTCGTTTTTAGGATTTACCCAAACATTCCAAGCCCAAGATTGGGCTAATCTTCAAAAATACCAAGAAGCCAACTCCAGTCTTTCAGTTCCGATGAAAGGAGAAGACCGTATAGTTTTTATGGGCAACTCCATAACAGAAGGATGGTCTGTTGCCAATCCACAGTTTTTTGAAGGCAAACCATATATAAACAGAGGTATAAGTGGTCAGACTACGCCACAAATGTTGTTGAGGTTTCGGCAAGATGTTATAGCGCTACAACCAAAAGTTGTACTTATTCTAGCGGGAACAAACGATATCGCAGGAAATACGGGACCTATGACCTTGCAACAGATTCATGACAATATCCTCTCCATGGTCCAGCTTGCCCAGTCCAATGGAATTCATCCCATTATCTGTTCGGTGGTACCGGCATTTGATTATCCGTGGAGACCTGGATTAGAACCTAACCTAAAAATCCCGAAGCTGAATTCCCTGCTTAAGGAAACTGCCATGCAAATGGATATTGTTTATCTGGATTATTTTAGTTCGATGGCAGATGAACGAAATGGACTACCCAAAGAATTGGCAGAGGATGGCGTACATCCCACCTCTAAAGGGTACAAAATCATGGAATCACTAGCAGAGAAAGCCATACAACAAGCATTACTTAAAAAATGAGGTTAAAGCTAATTCCTCTTCTCCTGTGTGCAGTAGTTGGTTTCGGTCAAACTGAGGTTTCTGTTTCACCTGCCTTGGAAGTGCTGAAGCAATTTGATAAGGTCCGGGATTTTGCTATGACCCAAACCGGAGATGAGGCCTATTTTACGATTCAATCCGCAAACGAGGAAATTTCGGTTATAGCAAGTTCCAAAAAGAAAGAAAATGAATGGCAAACACCTGAAATTGCTCTCTTTTCTGGGGCGTATAAAGACTTGGAACCTTTTTTAAGCCCTGATGGCCTGAAATTATATTTTGTATCCAACAGACCATTGGATAATACCCAAAAGGAAACCAAAGATTTTGACATTTGGTACGTTCAAAGAAAGGATTTGACCTCGGTATGGTCCAATCCCATCAATATGGGTGCTCCGGTAAATTCGGAGAGCAACGAGTTTTATCCGGCCGTAGCAAAAAACGGGAACCTCTATTTTACCTGCGACTGCCCAGGGGCACTTGGAAGGGATGATATTTTCTTTTCCAGCTACGAAAATGAGACTTATGCTACTCCCGCTCCCCTAAATGCCAATATCAATTCTGAAGGATTTGAATACAATGCCTATATATCCTCAGATGATTCCTATCTTCTTTTTGGTGGCTACAACCGAGAAGATGGGCAAGGAAGTGGTGATATTTACATCAGCTACAAAAACTCCTCGGGTGAGTGGTCCAAGGCAAAGCCGTTACCCTTCGGCATAAATTCCAAGTATATGGACTACTGCCCTTTCATGGATGAGGATAATAATGTTTTGTATTTCACAAGTCGAAGAAGTCAAAATCCAGATGGCTCGATTCAATCCATTGACGCCCTTTCAAAGTTCTTGGATACTTATCAAAATGGAAACAGCAGACTGTACAAGGCCAAAATTGATATAAACCTATTGCAAAGTCCTGCTAAATACTAATTAGAGTAACATCCCTATCGATTTTCTTTAATTTGCATAATGCAAAATCCCAAGGTCAGTATCCTTATCCCTTTTAAAAACACTGCGCACTTTCTGCCGGAATGTCTGGACTCCATACTGCATCAGGAGTATCAGCATTGGGAAGTATTGGCCATTGATGACCATTCCAAGGATACAAGTTTTGATGTGTTGACTTCCTATGCCAAGAAAGATTCACGAATAAAAGTAATTCCAAATCAAGGCGAAGGCATTATCCCAGCTTTGCGGACTGCATATTCGAACTCCGTAGGAACCTTAATCACCCGAATGGACTCAGATGACATTATGAAACCCAACCGATTGTCTTCCATGGCAAATGGTTTGGTTGAAAAAGGCATTGGAAACGTTTCGGTCGGTCTGGTAAAATATTTTTCCCATAGAGGTATTAGCAATGGGTATGAGCGCTATGAAAAATGGCTAAATCGATTGACCTCCACGGGCTCAAACTATACGGAAATCTATAAGGAGTGTGTAATTCCATCACCCTGTTGGATGACTTTCCGCGATGATTTCGACAATTGCGGAGCTTTTGATCCTGATAGATATCCTGAGGACTATGACCTTACATTTAGATTCTATGAAAAAGACTTGAAAATCATTCCCTGTAACGAAATCTTGCATTTGTGGCGTGATTATGATGACAGAACCTCACGAACCCATGAGCATTATGCCCAAAACTATTTTTTGGATATCAAACTTCACTACTTTTTGAAGTTGGATCACGATAAGAACCGACCGCTGGCTATTTGGGGAGCTGGATTTAAAGGAAAGACCATTGCAAAAAAACTTGTGGAGCGTAAAATCGATTTCACCTGGCTCTGCGACAACCCCAAAAAGATTGGAAAAAATGTTTATGGTAAAGAGTTGGTACATTTTACAGCCCTGGAAAAATTGGAAAACCCACAAAGTGTCGTGACAGTGGCCAATGAACAAGCGCAAACTGAAATAAGGGATTTCTTCGCCTCAATCGGTCAAATTTCCATGCGAGACTTCTTCTTCTTTTGCTAGTGCAATTTACAATTCTTATTTCCTGTCCATTGATCATTGAAAATTGTTTGCTGTTCACTGTTTGCTGTTCACTGCTCACTGTTCACTGTTCACTGCTTACTGAACATGCAAACAGATCACTCTACATAAAAAATTGTTAATTGGCTATTGTTTATTGACCAATTATTAATTGAACATTGTTTAAATATCTATATTTGTCCAATCAAAGTTGGGAATGCAGTTTAAACATCCAGAAATTCTTTGGGCCCTTTTTCTCCTACTAATTCCCATTTTAATCCATCTATTTCAGCTTCGAAGGTTTAAAAAAACTCCTTTCACCAATGTGGCCATGCTACAGAAAGTGGTTTCGGAATCAAGAAAGAGCAATACGCTGAAGAAGTGGTTGCTGCTGTTGACAAGGTTACTTCTTTTAGCGTGCTTAATTATCGCATTTGCCCAACCGTTCTCGGCCTCGCTAACCGCGCTCCAACAAAAGGAAACTGTGGTTTATCTTGACGATTCGTTCAGTATGCAGGCCAAAGCCAACGGGATTACTTTACTTGAAAAATCGGTTCAAAACCTAATAAAGAGCCTGGATGCGGAGCAGGTTTTTAGTCTTTTCACCAACCAACGTACCTTTAAAAATATTAGGGTCAAGGACATTCAGAACAATTTATTGTCACTCCCCTATTCGCATAAACAGCTGACATTGGATGAAATCCAGTTAAAGGGGAACACCCTGTTTTCGGAATCAAATGCCATGCAAAAAAATCTCATCCTGATATCCGATTTTCAACAAAATTTAGCTTCCACATCGATACCGGCAGACTCCTCGATTACCTCGTATTTTGTTTCAATGCTGCCCCAAGAGGTTAAAAACGTAACGATAGATTCCGTCCACATAAAAAATGGTCCTTTGGACCAGGTTTCGCTAACAACGCTTCTTTCCGGTGGAGATGATGGCGAAAACTTACCGATTTCGCTTTATAACGGTGATACCTTGATTGCCAAGACTTCTGCGAAGTTTAAAATTGATGGCAGGTCAGCAGTGGAGTTTTCCATTCCTGCAAACAAGGAAATCAAAGGAAAACTTCAAATCACGGATGCGGGTTTGAACTATGATAATCAGTTCTACTTCAACATCAATAAAAAAGAAAGGATACGCGTTTTGTCCATTGGTGAGCCTGCAGATTACTTATCAAGATTGTATACTTCGGATGAATTCGAATTGGTGCAGACTACCTTGAATCAGTTGGATTATAGCGCTATTGACCAGCAAAACGTTGTTATATTGAATAGCTTGACAGCGATTCCCAATAGTTTACAGCAAGTGCTCCGTATTTTTAAACAGAATGGTGGCACGCTTATCGTTATTCCATCCAAGGAAAGCGATTTGACCTCTTATAATCAGTTCTTATCAGGTTTTTATGGAACTAGGTTGACGGAAAGAAGTGACTCAGAGAAAAAAATCACTTCGATCTCATTCGGACATCCGTTATATCGCAACGTATTTGAAAGGAAGGTCGATAATTTTCAATATCCCTATCTGAAGTACTCGTATAAGGTTCAGTCTCGAGCCCCGCGAATACTTTCCCTGGAAGGAAACGATGCTTTTTTGATTGGAAATGATGGCTTTTATCTGTTCACTGCTTCATTGGAAGATGACAACTCCAATTTTAAGAATTCGCCATTGATCGTGCCCACTTTCTACAATATGGGGGTCTTTAGTTTGAAAACATCTGAGCTGTATCATACTATTGGAGAAGCAAAGACCATTGATGTTTCCATTCGTTTGGCCAATGACAACATCTTGAGTGTCTCGCAACAAGGAAATGCTTTTATTCCCCTGCAACAGAGTTTTCCCAACAAGGTAAGTTTGACCTTTGATGAAAACCCAACAACAGATGGCATATTCGATATTTTAAATGAAAACGAATTCCTTAAGAATATCAGTTTTAATTATCCCAGGAAAGAGAGTCAGCTCAATTACATAAATCTGGATAATTTGGACAATGCAAACGTTCAAAATTCCATTCCTGCGCTCTTTGACCATCTCGAATCAGAGAATACCATTACCGCTTATTGGAAATGGTTTGTTATTTTAGCGCTGCTTCTGGCGCTCATTGAAGTAATCATTCAAAAATTTGTTACATGAACATGCTGCTGAAGTCGGCCAAAATAATATGCCCCGAGAACAAGGCGCTACACCTTAAAAAGCGGGATATCCTTATTAAGAAAGGAGTTATAGAAAAGATAGCAGCTTCTATTGAGGCACCTTCAAACAGCAAGATTGTCAATAAGAAAAACTTACATGTTTCACTAGGGTGGTTCGATTCCAGTATCAGCTTTGGCGAACCTGGTTTTGAAGAGCGCGAAACCATAGCAAACGGTCTCAAGGTAGCAGCCCGTAGTGGTTTTACCGATATCGTTTTGAATCCAAATACCAAACCCGTACCGGATACCAGTTCTGATGTTGTTTTCCTTAAGGAAAGAGCAAATGGAAGCGCCACGCGCTTGCACCCTTTGGGAACTCTGACGAAAAATGCGGAAGGTGTTGATTTGGCCGAGCTATATGACATGGGAAATGCAGGGGCGGTGGCCTTCTATGATTTCAAAAAACAAATCTCGAATCCGAACCTTCTAAAAATTGCATTGTTGTATGCACAGAATTTTGACGGTTTGGTGCTTTCTTTTCCAGTGGATAACCAAATCAAAGGTAAGGGCATTGTTCATGAAGGGGAAATCTCCACTTCTTTAGGCCTGAAAGGAATCCCCAGTCTGGCCGAAGAGTTACAGATTGCAAGGGACCTTTTTATCTTGGAATATACGGGCGGCAAATTGCATATTCCTACCATTTCGACGGCAAATTCAGTGAAGTTGATTGCCAACGCCAAAAAGAAAGGGTTAAATGTTAGCTGTAGTGCGGCCATTCATAATCTGATATACACGGATGATTCCCTAAAAGAATTTGATACCTTTTATAAAGTATCCCCTCCCCTTCGTAGTGCTTCAGATTGCAAGGCATTGATCAAGGGACTTAAAGACGGAACCGTAGATTTTGTGACCACAGATCACCTTCCCATCGATGTGGAAGAAAAACGGGTTGAATTTGACAACGCAGCCAATGGAACTATTGGTATGGAATCGGCATTTGGTAGTTTGAACCGAGTTTTCGGTTTGGAGGATACCATTGCAATGCTGACCAAGGGACGTGAGCGATTTGGTCTGGTTACCCCAGAGCTAAAGGAAGGACAAGAAGCCTGTTTGACGCTTTTTGATCCCGAACCAGAATCAGTTTTTGAAACGGAAAATATTCTGTCAACTTCAAAAAATAGCATGTTCTTGGAAAGCCCCCTAAAAGGTAAGGTTTATGGAATCATAAATAACAACCAAATTTCAATCTAATATTTTGAGCAAGTCCAATCCCGGAAAAACAACTGCTATCATAGCCTATATTACCATAGTGGGAAGTCTGATTGCCATTACTATGAACATCGAACCAAAGAATGCTTACGCCCGGTTTCACACCCGACAGGCCTTTGGCATCCATTTGATTTTCCACGCCTTGGCCATTGTATTGACCTATACGGGGATAGTTTATGCTTCGTTTGGATTGTATTTTCTGTATTTAATTATTTGGGGATATGGATTTTTGCAAGCCCTAAACGGAAAAACCAAACCGCTTCCAATTATTGGCGAACATTTTCAAAAATGGTTTACCTTTATTCCGTAGTCAGTAGTCAGTAGTCAGTAGTCAGTAGTCAGTAGTCAGTAAAAATACAATGAAGGAAACTGGCCTAACGCAATAACATATCAACGAATAACAAAAATAGATGTCCCCCACCTCACTGTCTTTGGAATACCTACAGAGGCCATCGTCTCTAACCTCCGGAAAAATTCCTTCAATCTTTATGTTTCATGGTTATGGAAGTAATGAAGAAGATTTGTTCTCATTTGCTTCGGAACTCCCTGAGGAACTCCATGTAATCTCCGTTAAAGCTCCTTATGACCTTGAGCCCTTTGGGCATGCTTGGTATGCTATTAACTTTGACGCGGAATATGGAAAATGGAGTGATGATGAACAGGCCATAAGTTCTCGAGACAAAATAGTCGCATTCATTGACGAAGCCTGTGATGCATATGGATTGGACAGGGAGAATATTACCTTGTTAGGTTTTAGCCAGGGAACCATTCTCAGTTATTCCGTCGCACTTTCCTTCCCAGAAAAAATTAAGAATGTCGTTGCCTTGAGCGGTTATGTCAATGAAGGCATCTTGTTGCAAGGCTATCAGGAAAAGGACCATAGCTCACTTAATATTTATGCCTCTCATGGTCAGGTAGACCAAGTGATTCCTTTGGAATGGGCCCAAAAAACGCCCGATTTTTTAACCGCATTGGGAGTGTCACACAAATATGAGGAATTTCCAATTGGACATGGGGTTTCCCAACAAAACTTCTATTCGTTCAGGGATTGGCTAAAGCAACATATTTAGTTGCTTCTCGTATACAATAAATGATCCATCAAGGTAAAATCAACACCAAGGTCATCCTTGAGTTCATATTTGATGACCAAATCACCCCAGTACTTTCCGTCGGAAAAATCGGCCAACAACCATCTGTGATTTAGAATTTTGATTTTATTGATTTTGAAATCACTCTCCATTCCCTCATAAGGAACTAGTGGGTTATTTCCTTTTTTCTCGTTGGTCTCCAACAGCTTGTCCTCAATATATCTGGATGGATTTTTCAAGTTCAAATGGTCGTAATAGGCCAAGGCATCATCATTGTTTTCCAAAGAAAAGTATTGCATATCCATTATTCTCAGTTGCGATTGCTGAAGTGAATCCTTAAGACCGGCAACTTCGGTCCGCAATTTTTCAACATCAGAACTCATGCTCTTCTGCAGGTTGTTAGCACTAATGAATTGGTACAATGCAATCAATGCGGCAAATACAAATAAATAAAGGAAGATTTTATTCTTCATGGGTTTTAAATCTTTAGTTTCAAATTATCGTAGGCTAAACAAACATTTTCAGGGAGTTCGCGCTGCACCTCTGCATGGAATCCCAGTAAATGGCTAATATGTGTAAAATAAGTCCTTTCAGCACCCATTTTTTCAGCAAAAACGAGGGCTTCGTCCAAATTAAAATGTGAATGATGGGGTTCTTTGCGCAGTGCATTGATTACCAAGACCTTTGCATTGGCGATTTTTTCCATTTGATCTTCTTCAACACGTTTCACATCGGTCAGGTAAACAAAATCACCAAAACGATAACCAAAAACAGGAAGCCTGTTATGGTAAGCTTCAATGGGGATTACCTCCAATCCTTCCAATTTTAACGGTGAATTCTTCTCAACCAGATTGACTTTGACGGCGGGGGCCCCAGGATATCGGTCTTCATCGGCAAAAATATAATCAAAGCGTCTTTTTAGGGATTGCGCCACCCTTTCATGCGCATAGATTGGAATATCTCCCTGTCTAAAAAAGAAAGGTCGGATATCATCAATACCAGCGGTGTGATCTGCATGTTCATGGGTGAATAATATTCCATCCAATTTGGGGATGGGATTGGCTAGCATTTGTTGTCTGAAATCGGGTCCACAATCTATTACGTAGTGAAAGTCATTCCATGAGATCAACACCGAAACACGAAGCCTTTTGTCTTTCGGATCTGAACTTAGACAAACTGGATGATTGCTTCCAATAATGGGTATTCCTTGGGAGGTTCCCGTGCCCAAAAAAGTAATGGTCATCACGTCATCCATTAAAATCAAAATTATAACTTATTTATTTAATAGATTTGATTAAGAGTGTAACTTTGTTTTTATTAAAATCCAGGTTATGGCCACTGCACCTAACAATCAAAATGCGTTTGAAAATATTCCGTCCATTAAGGCGAAAACGCTTAGAATAAATCTCAACCCTAACATTTATGGAACCTTTGCGGAAATTGGCGCAGGTCAGGAAACCGCTAGGCAATTTTTCAGGGCTGGTGGGGCTTCAGGAACCATAGCAAAAGCAATGAGCGCCTATGACAAAGCTTTTAGTGATGCCATCTATGGCTCTGAAGAAGATGGCAGATACGTAACCCAAGCTAGGTTAAAGCGAATGTTGGCTCATGAAATGAATTTGGTTGAGGAGCGAATTAGCCGGGAGAACAATCCTGATTATTTGTTTTTTACCTACGCCAACACCGTGGCCACGATCGATTTTTCGAAAAGATACAAAGGACATGGTTGGATCGGTATCCGCTTTCAACTGGATCCCAAACAAAAGGAATATGACGAAATCGTGCTCCATGTACGTTTCAAGCAAAATGAGGCAAGACTGCAGCAAGAAACTTTGGGTACGTTGGGTGTAAACTTGATTTATGGCGCTTTCTTCAAATATCACAAGCCAAAAAAATTACTCAAATACCTTTATGATCATATTGACCATGATACCATAGAACTTGACATGGTCAATTTTACAGGTCCTAATTTCAAAGATGTGGATAATAGATTAATGAGTCTGCAGCTTATTAGAAACGATATGACCGATGCGGTTATGTTTGGTCCAGATGGGAATAACTTATTACCGGCCGCGGTATTATACAAAAAGAACATTTTGGCACTTCGCGGAAGTTTCCGTCCCGTGACCAAGGTCAATATGGATATGTTCCAAAAGTCGTACGACATTTTTATACGGGAACAAACCGTGGAATACGAAAATACCATTGTTGTGTTCGAGATTACCCTATCCAACCTTAAGGCAGCGGGTGAGATTGATGAGCAAGATTTTATGGACCGCGCAGAATTACTGTGCTCCCTAGGTCATACCGTGTTGATTTCCAAATTCCAAGAATATTATAGACTGGTTGAGTACTTTAACAATTATACCAAAGCCAAAATAGGATTGACCATGGGAGTCAATAATTTGGTGGATGTATTCGATGAAAAATATTATCGTGACCTGAGCGGTGGAATCTTGGAGGCATTTGGAAAACTGTTCTTTAAAGATTTGAAGGTATACCTATATCCGATGAAAGATGCGACTACCGGCCAAATCATGACCAGTAACAACGTAAAGGTGCATCCAAGGATGAAGGAATTGTACAAATTCTTTAAGTACAATGGTAAGGTGATGGACATAATCGATTATGATCCTGATATCATGCACATATTCTCAAGAGAGGTGCTAAAACGAATCACAAATGACGAAGAAGGTTGGGAAGAAATGCTGCCTGAAGGGATTTCTGAAATGATCAAGGAGAAACAGCTGTTCGCCAAAAAGAAGCAACTCCCTGAAAAGGAAAAAGCTTAAGAAATTCCAGTAATAGATGTTAAAAAGGCCCACTTGTGGGCCTTTTTGTGTATTATGCTTCTTCCAAAATTTGGGCTGCATGGTTCTTTGCCTTCACTTTATCTATTACTTTTTCGACAACACCATTTTCATCAACGACAAATGTGATTCTATGGATACCATCAAATACCCGCCCCATAAACTTTTTGGGTCCCCATACTCCAAAAGCATCGATTACGGCATGGTCAGTGTCTGCCAATAAAGGATACGGAAACTTAAACTTATTGCGAAAATTGGTTTGCTTGCGCTCTGTATCCTCACTAACTCCCAAAATTTCAAATCCATGCTGCTGCAGTTCTCCATAATGATCCCTTATATTACAGGCTTCAACGGTACATGTTGGTGTATTCGCTCTTGGATAGAAAAAGACCACCAATTTCTTTCCTTTAAAATCTGAAAGATTTACAGTGTTTCCATCTTGGTCTTTTGCTGAAAATTCAGGTACTTTATCACCCGCTTTTAAGGTATTCATATGTATTCAACTTTAAATCAATTGTTTAATTTATTTTTATCAAAGTTAAACAAAAATGACAAAACAAGATAAAATAGCTTTCACAATTCGGACCTTGGATGAACTTTATCCGACCATTCCTATCCCTTTGGACCATAATGATCCTTATACTTTATTAATTGCCGTACTCCTGTCGGCCCAAAGCACGGATGTAAGGGTAAATCAGATTACCCCTCTCCTATTTGCAAGAGCGGACAATCCTTATGATATGGTCAAACTTACTGTGGATCAGATTCGGGAAATTATAAAACCGGTAGGACTTTCCCCAATGAAATCAAAGGGAATCCATGGGTTATCCAAAATATTGATTGAAAAATACAATGGTGAGGTTCCGAAAGAAATGGAACTGCTTGAAGAGTTACCGGCCGTGGGGCATAAAACCGCCAGTGTCGTGGTGTCACAGGCTTTTGGTATCCCAGCATTTCCCGTAGACACCCATATTCATAGGCTTATGTACCGCTGGGGATTCAGCAATGGTAAAAATGTGGTGCAGACCGAAAAAGATGCCAAAAGATTGTTTCCTGAAGAAATTTGGAACAAACTGCACCTTCAGATTATATGGTATGGTCGCGAATACTCTCCAGCACGTGGATGGGATCTGGAAAAGGACATTATTACCAAGACCATTGGTCGGAAGACCGTACTTAATGAATACCATAAAAACAAAAAGAGCCGCTAATTGCGGCTCTTTTTGTTCAGTTTTGAAGTCCTAATTCAAGGTTACTTCAAATTTGTGTTTTTTGTAATCAACTACTTGAATCGATTTTGAATAGCTAAGCAAGAAATCAATAGTTTCTCTTCTAGCTTTTACCGATTTAACGGTTTTTTGTTCTTCAGAGTAAATATTTTCCATATTCTAGCATTAATGTTACAATTAGATAACGCCGCTAATATGGAAATATTGCTGTGTTCGATAGAATGCAGATTAATTCGTTAAAACGATATTATTCCTATTTACGATCTTTCTTAGGTTGATAAGGGCGTATCGCATTCTTCCCAGAGCTGTATTGATGCTGACACCAGTGTTTTCGGATATCTCCTTAAAACTCATGTCCTTATAGATACGCATGATCAGTACTTCTTTCTGATCTTCAGGTAATTCTTCTATCAAAAGGGTCAAATCGCTATCAATTTGATCTTTGATGATTTGTTTTTCAGCATTTAGCTTTTCATCCTTGATTACAGAGAAGATGTTGAAATCGTCATTACCTTCAAATTTGGGCATCCTCTTGTTCTTACGGAAATGATCAATGATCAAGTTATGGGCTATTCGCATCACCCAAGGTAAAAACTTACCCTCTTCACTATAAGTTCCCCTTTTAAGGGTTTTGATCACTTTAATGAAGGTATCTTGGAAGATGTCCTCTGCAACATCCCTATCCAATACTTTGGAATAAATAAAACTGGAAATTCTCTGGTTATGGCGGTTGATAAGACTTTCAAGTGCCTTTTCGTCTCCGGCAATGTAATTCTTAACTAATATCGAGTCATCAATCTGTAGTTCCATACAAATTACTTTTTGGTTAAAACTAGGGCCCTCCCTTTTACAAGAAGGACTTGGAGTTATTAGCTTAATTTTAAAAAAGTAATTATTTCTGTATAGGCCTATCAGCTTTTTAATTACACATCAAATATAGAAAAACAGTGTGCTCGCAGAAAAACTATGTTGTGATTTGGGCATTTTTCGATGTTAACTCATACAATATACGTATTAAGTGTGGGGTATTGTATCTTTGGAACCCTAATTTTAACATATGTCCACGATCCAAAACATAGATCCTAAGAAAAATATCATCATAAAAGGTGCCAAACTGCATAACCTTAAGAATATCGATGTTGTTATTCCTAGGAACAAGCTTGTGGTCATTACCGGACTCTCCGGTTCGGGAAAATCCAGTCTGGCCTTTGATACGTTATATGCTGAAGGCCAGAGACGTTATGTAGAAAGTCTGTCGTCCTATGCACGACAGTTTTTGGGAAAATTGGACAAACCAAAGGTTGATTATATAAAAGGTATTGCCCCTGCCATTGCCATCGAACAAAAAGTAAACTCAACAAATCCCAGGTCAACAGTAGGTACCACGACCGAAATATATGATTATTTAAAGTTGCTGTATGCCCGCATTGGCAAAACAATTTCACCGGTTTCTGGCAATGAGGTCAAAAAAAATACCGTCACGGATGTCATCAACTATATAAAACCGCTATCCGAGGGAACCAAACTATTATTGCTTGCCCCCATCACCATAAAGGATGAAAGGGATCCTTTAAAATCCTTGGAATTGTTTTCCAAACAAGGTTACGCTCGAATCAAATATAAAGGAGAGGTCATACGAATTGATAATGTTCCCAATGATATAGGTAGAAAGTTCGATTTGGTTGTGGATAGGGTCATTGTAAAAGATGATGAGGATTTTTATAACCGTCTGGCGAATGCTGTGGACAATGCTTTTTTTGAAGGGAAAGGGCAATGTGCCATTGAAAATTTGGAAAATGGGGAGACCAAAACCTTTAGTAACCAGTTTGAATTGGACGGATTGAAGTTTTTGGAACCCAACGTACACCTGTTCAGTTTCAATAACCCTTACGGAGCCTGCCCAAAATGTGAAGGCTATGGCGATGTTATTGGTATCGATGAGGATTTGGTTATTCCCAACACCGCTTTATCCGTTTTTGAAAATGCAGTTTTTCCTTGGCGGGGAGAAAGTATGAGCTGGTATAGGGATCAATTGGTCAATGCTGCTTATAAGTTTGATTTTCCCATTCACAAACCCTGGTTTGAACTGACGGAAGAACAAAAACAATTGGTTTGGGATGGCAACGAACATTTTGTGGGGATCCATGCCTTTTTTCAGCAATTGGAGGAGAAAAGCTATAAGATCCAGAACAGGGTAATGCTTTCCCGTTACCGCGGAAAGACAAAATGTACAGTTTGTAAAGGCAAACGCCTACGGAAAGAGGCCAATTATGTAAAAGTAGGAGGACACTCCATTTCTGATTTGATTGAACTGCCTATCAAGAAGTTAATCCCATTTTTTGAAGAATTGCAACTATCGGAACATGATAATACCATTGCAAAGCGACTGTTGAAGGAAATCACTACGAGGCTTGATTTTTTGAGCAAGGTTGGACTCAGCTATCTAACCCTCAACCGGAAATCCAATACACTATCGGGAGGAGAAAGTCAACGAATCAATCTGGCAACTTCTTTGGGCAGTAGTTTGGTTGGGTCGATGTATATTTTGGATGAGCCAAGCATAGGGCTCCATCCCAAGGACACGGAAAATCTTATTGAGGTTCTCCTATCCCTTCGGGATTTGGGCAATACGGTAATTGTGGTGGAACATGATGAGGATATTATGAAAGCTGCTGATGAAGTCATCGATATTGGCCCCGAAGCTGGAACCCTGGGAGGCGAGGTCGTGGCTACCGGAAGTTTGGATGCCATCTTAAAGGCCAACTCCTTGACTGCAGATTATTTAAATGGTACTAAAGAGATTGAGGTGCCCAAGGAACGTCGAAATTCCAAACATTATGTACAAATCATAGGTGCCCGTGAAAATAACCTTAAAAATATCAATGTCACCTTTCCGTTGAACATGCTTACCGTGGTGACGGGAGTATCCGGTAGCGGAAAAAGTACATTGGTCAAAAAGATTTTATATCCCACTATTTTAAAAGAAGTAGGCGGCTATGGTGAAAAGGCCGGTCAATTTAGCAAGGTTGAAGGTAAATATTCCCATATCAAACATGTGGAGTTTGTAGATCAAAATCCAATAGGCCGTTCTTCACGTTCAAATCCCGTGACCTACATAAAGGCTTATGATGACATCCGAGCGCTTTTTGCTTCCCAAAAATTGAGTAAGCTCCGTGGATACCAGGCAAAGCATTTTTCTTTTAATGTTGATGGAGGACGCTGCGAAAAATGTAAGGGAGAAGGAGAGATCACGGTGGAAATGCAATTTATGGCCGATGTGCATTTGGAATGTGATGCCTGCGGAGGGAAACGTTTTAAAAAGGAAATCCTGGAAGTTCAATTTGAAGGGAAAAGTATCCACGATATCCTTAGTCTGACCATTGATGATGCCATTCATCATTTCAAAACCCATCAACAGGACAAAATTGTAAATAAGTTACAACCCTTGCAGGATGTTGGTTTAGGTTATGTGACCTTAGGTCAGTCCTCCTCTACTCTTTCTGGTGGTGAAGCACAACGGATTAAGTTGGCTTCCTTCTTGGTTAAGGGAAACACCAAGGAAAAGGCCCTATTCATCTTTGATGAACCTACTACCGGACTTCATTTTCATGATATCAAAAAGTTGCTAAAATCTTTTGATGAATTGATATCCAAAGGGCATTCCGTTATCGTTATCGAGCATAATATCGAACTGATCAAATGTGCCGATTATATTGTCGATTTGGGGCCTGAAGGTGGAGAAAATGGAGGTCACCTAATAGCCGAAGGTACTCCGGAAGAGCTTATCCAAAGTAAAGAATCACACACCGCGAGATACCTAAAGGACAAAATATAACCTCGGGCTATCGTATATCATCCGAGCAGGGGCGCTGAGCGAAGTCGAAGCGCAATTCCTGTCAACCCATATCTATTTGATTGGTGAAAAAGCTGTTGGAACCAATAGTTCTGCGGTAAGGGAATCAACAAGTCTACCGTCCTTGATGGAGTTCTCATAAGCGGTTTTCCAAGCAGGATCATTACCGAAATTTTCCCAGCTTTGCCTACGCGCTGTCGTATCTGAAAATGTTACAAAATATAGCAAGGTATTATCTGCACCTTCCTCACCCTCTTCCAAATCAAAATAAACTAGGTTGTTGATTCCGTTGTTTTCAAAAATCTTGAGCGTATGATCTTGGAACCTACTGTGCAGACTGTCCAACTTGTCTTCAAAGGTATAATAGGTACGGAGGGAAAATATCCTGGGCTCCTTTTTTTCAACTTTGAGTTCGGGAGAATAATCGGTATAGGTCAAAAATCTATTGGCTATTGAATCGATGATGGCGCCATCCGCTATGGAAGCCTTCCTTACCTTCTTCCACTCTGGATCATTAATAAAAGCTTCCCACGATTTGTCACGATCTTCCTTGTTTTGATATCCCAATAGATAGACCAATTTGTTTTCATGGTTATCCAAGGGTAGCCAATATCCCAAATTGACCATACCATGTTTTTTAAACAAATCCATGGTGTGATCATTAAATCGATCTAAAAGATTGTTCAATTTATCTGGATGACAATAGTATGTCCGCATTTCAAAAAACTGTGGTGTAGCAGGTGCCGCATCCGTAGCAACAACTGCTGAAGGTTCCTCCTTTTTCTCGGTTTGCTTGCACGCAACCATACTGAGGATGGTAAAAAACACTAGTATTCTTTTCATTGTTAAAGATTTGATTTTAAGATATATAAAACCGTTCTCCCCTAAAAGGGGCGTATATCACCTAAGCGCATTGTAGAGGAACATTAATTTCATGTCATTCTGTAAAAAACTCCAATTTATCAAGATTTTCCATCAATCCAAAAGCATGGTTTATCAAGTCATACTCCCCTTTGGTAAATATAGCTTAAAGAAATCCTATTGAAAATCAAATTTTTGCAAGAGACTGTAGGTCGTTTTTAAATATCTACAGCATACGCTTATAGATTTAAAAATGAATTGCTAATAAATACAGGTTTCATTTGACAATATTTTTACGCGCTATCATACTGGTCTTTACTATAGTGGTTTCAAGTACTACAACATTCGTATGTACTTCCAATTTGTCATTTGCTGCTCCAATAGCCCAACCAAGTTTTAGCCAAAGTTGTACCCAACCTACAGGTGCACGGCATCCTGCCGGGCTTTGGAATCCCTGTATTTCCAACACCAACCAACCAAAAACAGGTTAAAACCCAAATCGTCATGTATCATAGGTCCCATTTAACTCAAAAAAAGAGAAAGTTATATAGCGTACTACTGCTCTTCGCGCTATTTGCGGTTGCCATTCAAGTCTTGGCGCCACATAATCCCCGACCGAGTTTTGATGGCCTAATCTCGATGAATGTAAATGGTCCATCCCATATGACTTCAAACGTTGAACTCTTTGTTCCAGCCATTGCCATTATCAAATCAGGGGCGACTTTTGATTGGGGTTTTCCCCCTGCCCCAGGAGGCTGCGACTACATTGAATACACCTACACCGTAACCAATGAGAGCACCTCCGGTGAGATACTTAGCAATGTCGTGATCAACGATATCGATCTGGGATTGGTTTATGATGCTGATTCCCAACCATTTCCTATTACGGGGGACGATAATGCAAACTTCTTGCTTGAACCTGGGGAAACATGGCTAGTTGTTATATTCCATACTATTACCGAGCAAAACCGCATTGACGGTCAATTTGGACTCAACCCGGCTACCGTTGTTGCAAATGTTCAGGGACAGGCACTACAAGTAAGTGACCTTTCACACCCTACGGATGTTTTGGACGATGGAGCCACCATTATCGACCTTACCCATTGCCAAATTCCTTCGATAGGTATGATCAAAGGTGGAACTACCATAGATATAGATGGGGATTTTTGTGATGAAAGTATCGAGTATGTCATTATCGTAAGAAATACAGGACACCTTGATCTAAATGAAATTGAGGTAACGGATACGCAAATTTTACAAGGCAATATTCCCGGACCTCTAGCTGGCGATGATATTGGCGATGATGGCATTTTATCACCCGGTGAAGAATGGGAGTATCGCATCCTATGGCCAATAGATGATACCTTGATTGTTGCAGGAACTATTTACAACCAAGCTACAGTAATGGCAGAGGTTGTCAATACTGGCGCACAAATTTCCGATCTTTCCCATGATTCAGATTTTACTTTGGATGATGATTCCCCTACACCTGTTGATGATCCCAGCTGTTTACCAGGTGCTACTGGAATATCAAATATTAGTCTATTAAAAACAGGGAGTTTAGCAGATTTAGATATCAATGGCTGCTCGGAGTCCATACTCTACACTTTTATAGTTCGTAACGAAGGGGATGTGGACTTGGACGAAATCACATTGATGGATGAAGCTCTTTCCCTTAATCCGATTACAGGTCCAACTGTCGACGTCGGTATTCCCGGAGTCCTTGATGTTGGTGAGGTATGGACCTTCCATGCCACTTATACAATCACTTTGGACGATATAGCTGCCACTCAGGTAAGTAACCAAGCATGGGTCTCTGGAGAACCCGTGGGATTCGATTTTCCCGTATTTGATTACTCAGATCCTTCAGATCCCAACGACGACCGGATTACCGTGACCACTGGAGTGGAAAATGCCTGCGTTCCAGGAATAAGCCTTCTAAAGGATTTTCAGCTGTTGGATTTAAACAATGACGGCTGCTTTGAGACCATTGAATATGAGTTCACCGTTGACAATACGGGCACAGTGGATCTATCCTCAGTGTCCTTAACAGATCCATTAATAAGCGACCCCATTGGATCACCCGAGTCAGGAGATGACAATAATGATGGCGTTCTTGATGTCGGCGAGACCTGGATTTACCGGATAGAATACCCCATTACCCAAGCTGATATCGATGCCGGACAGGTGGTCAACCAAGCAACGGTAACCGCCTTAGATCCAGATAACATTCCAATACAGGATCTGTCCCACCCAACGGATCCGACATTGGATGGCGATACGACGACTTCGATTGCCGGCACCTGTGTGTCCGAATCGGCAATTTCGCTTCTCAAGGATTCTCAATTGCTCGATCTAAACAGTGATGGCTGTGATGAGACCATTGAATACCAGTTCACGGTTATAAACACCGGAGCAGAGGACCTTAATCTGGTTTCCTTGATCGATCCATTGGTGGGTAATGACCCCATCGCACTGGACCCATCGGAAGATGACCTTGTCGATGGTGTGCTTTCGGTCGGTGAGGATTGGGTTTACGTGGTCCAATATCCGATTACCCAAGCTGACATCACTGCGACCCAGGTTGTCAACCAAGCTACCGTGACCGCTTTTGATAGCGGCAATAATGCTGTGCTTGACCTGTCACATCCCACCGACCAGACCTTGGATGGCGATACCACTACATCGACTGTAGGTACCTGTGTGTCCGCGGCTACCATAGCGCTTGTCAAGGATTTCCAATTGCTCGATACAAATACCGACGGCTGCGATGATACCATTGAATACCTGTTCACAGTGACCAATACCGGTACCCAAGATCTCCGACAGGTATCCCTGACAGATGTATTGATAGGCAACAATCCCATCGCACTGCCCGCAGGACAGGATGACAATAACGACGCAGTCCTGTCGGTTGGTGAGGACTGGGTCTATCAGGCCCTATACCCCATTACACAGGCCGATATCACCGCGACCCAGGTGGTCAACCAGGCAACGGTGACAGCGGTCGACGGCGACAACAATGCTTTACAGGACCTGTCCCACGCTACGGACCAGACCTTGGATGGAAACACCACTACTTCAACCGTCGGTACCTGTGTGGCCGGACCAGCGATAGCGCTGCTAAAGGATTCTCAACTGCTCGATCTAAACAGTGATGGCTGTGATGAGACCATTGAATACCAGTTTACGGTGATAAATACCGGAGCAGAAGACCTTACTCTGGTCTCATTAATTGATTTGGTTGTAAGCAATGACCCCATCGCACTGGACCCATCGGAAGATGACCTTGTCGATGGTGTGCTTTCGGTCGGTGAGGATTGGGTTTACGTGGTCCAATATCCGATTACCCAAGCTGACATCACTGCGACCCAGGTTGTCAATCAAGCTACCGTGACTGCTTTTGATAGCGGCAATAACGCGGTGCTTGACCTGTCACATCCCACTGATCAGACCTTGGATGGCGATACCACTACATCGACGGTAGGCACTTGCGTGTCCGCCGCTACCATAGCGCTTGTCAAGGATTTTCAATTGCTCGATACAAATACCGATGGCTGCGATGATACCATTGAATACCTGTTCACAGTGACCAATACCGGCACCCAAGATCTCCGACAGGTATCCCTGACAGATGTATTGATAGGCAACAATCCCATCGCACTGCCCGCAGGACAGGATGACAATAACGACGCAGTCCTGTCGGTTGGTGAGGACTGGGTCTACCAGGCCCTATACCCCATTACACAGGCCAATATCACCGCGACCCAGGTCGTCAACCAGGCAACGGTGACAGCGGTCGATGGCGAAAACAATCCCATACAGGATCTGTCCCACCCTACGGACCAGACCTTGGATGGAAACACCACCACTTCAACAGTAGGTACCTGTGTGGCCGGGCCAGCGATAGCACTGCTAAAGGATTCTCAACTGCTCGATCTAAACAGTGATGGCTGTGATGAGACCATCGAATACCAGTTCACAGTCATAAATACCGGAGTAGAAGACCTTGCCCTAGTTTCGCTGATCGATCCAGTGATAAGCAATGACCCCATAAGCCTTCCGTCGGGACAGGACGACAATAACGATGGCGTTCTTTCGGTTGGTGAGGATTGGGTCTACGTGGTCCAATACCCCATTACCCAAAATGATATTACAGCAACCCAGGTTGTCAACCAAGCAACGGTAACTGCGATTGATGGTAGTAACAATGCAGTACTTGATCTGTCACATCCCACCGATCAGACCTTGGATGGCAATACCACCACTTCGACTGTAGGCACATGTGTAGCAGGCCCTTCAATCGGATTGATCAAAACGGCTCAAATCCTGGATCAAGACGGTGACAATTGCTTTGAAACCATACTCTATACCTTTGAAGTCCGTAATATCGGTGCAACAGATTTAGTTCAAATTTCTTTATCGGATGCGGCATTGTTTGGAGGCCAGCCCATCAATGGTCCCATCCCAGGAGATGATATTAATGAAATTGGTACGCTATCCGTGGGAGAGACGTGGAGGTATGAAGCTTTCTATCCCATTTCCCAAGTGGACATTGATGCCGGGCAAGTTCAAAACCGTGCAGAAGTTAGGGCTGTTGATAGTTCAACAAACAATATCATCTTCGATTTATCTGATGACAATTCCTTTACAGAGGATGACTTTACCATAACATCAACTGCTGGAGCATGCGATGCTGGACCTTCCATAAGTCTTGTGAAAGGAAGTGAATTGGTAGATCTGGATGATGATAACTGTCCAGATACCATTCAATATACCTTCGTAGTGACCAATACGGGAACCAGGGATTTGGACAGCATCGAAATTCTGGACGCAGTTGTATCAGGAAATGTAGCTATCGATGGGCCTGTACCAGCGGTGGATGAAAACGATGACAACATTCTTTCCGCCAATGGTGAATATTGGGTTTATGTACTGTTCTATCCCATTTCCCAGGAGGATATAAACCAAGGACAAGTTGAGAACCAAGCAACGGTAACAGCATTTGAACTAGGGACAACCAACAGTGTTTCCGATCTTTCTGATTTTCAATCCAGGGATGAGGACAGACCTACCATAACATTGCTGGATAATGATTGTTTCAATCCAACAGAACCACCCATAACCCCAACACCTTCTGGTGACTTTCAAATTTACAATGGGCTGACTCCAAATGGGGATGGCTTTAACGATTACTTCAGAATCGACGATATTGAAAATTATCCCAATAACCGCTTACAAGTTTTCAACAGATGGGGTGTATTAGTTTATGATGCTGAACCCTATGGAATGGATGGAAATCTATTTGACGGTTCTTCATCCGGTAGAGCTACTATTGCTTTTGAAAAGGAATTACCAAGCGGTACCTATTTCTATATCCTATCCTTTCCAGAAGAAAACCCAGGTCAAGAAAGTTATACCGGTTACTTGTATATCAACCGTGAATAAAGTTATCCAATCAAAACCATGAACCACCTACTAACCTTAAACAGGATAAAAAACAAGGCCAAATTTTTAACCACTACCCTACTGATGATTTGTTTTTTCAGGAGTATAGGTCAACAAGATGCCCAGTACACCCAATATATGTACAACACCCAAGTAATCAATCCGGCTTATGCTGGTTCGAGGGAAACACTAAGTTTTGGTTTGCTGGGCCGCACCCAGTGGGTGGGTTTCGACGGATCCCCCCAGACCTTAACATTCACCGCAAATGCACCGGTGGGATTGTACAACAGTATGGGGCTTGGGTTATCAATTGTGCATGACCAAATTGGTCCTGCAACGGAATCCAATATCACCATCGACTATTCCTATACCATTGATGTATCCAAAACGAGTCGATTGTCCTTTGGACTCAAGGGAGGTGTGGACCTTTTGGATGTCAATTTCAACACCTTGAACCTGATTAACCCCAATGATCCTAATTTTCAGAATAATATTGACCAAAAGCTTCAGCCCCAGGCCGGTGCAGGTCTTTACTTCACCAATGATAGATTTTATGCTGGATTATCAGTACCCAATTTCTTGAATACTGAACACTTTGATGAGAATTCGCTCGATAATGCCGATGCAGCAAGTATAGCCATGGAGCGTTTGCACTATTTTTTGATTTTGGGGTATGTTTTCGATTTGAAAAGAAACATAAAGTTCAAACCAGCCACTTTGCTAAAGACGGTAAGCGGTTCACCCTTACAATTGGATCTATCGGCGAATTTCATGTTCAATGAAAAATTTGTGTTGGGCGCTTCATACAGATGGGATGCCTCCATCAGTGCACTGGCCGGTTTTCATGTTTCACGATCATTCTTCGCAGGAATAGCGTACGATTACCAATCGACCAGTTTGGAAGCCTATAGTGATGGTTCCTACGAAGTGTTTTTAAGGTTTGACATTTTTAATAGATCCGATAAGGTTTTGATTCCCAGATTTTTCTAAGCATAGATTTCATGAAAAAAAGATTTCCCATACTCAACATTTTCATTCTTTCAATTCTCTTATTGACTGGGCACAGCATGCTCGCCCAAAAATCAAAACTAAAAAGGGCCAATGAGGAATTCGACCAGCACGCATACATCGACGCTAGAAAAATCTATTTGAAGGTGGCTGAATCTGGGTATGAATCTCCACAGCTATATAAAAAGCTTGGCGACACCTATTACTTTAATAGCGAATATGTGGAAGCCATTAAATGGTATCAAAAACTGATTCAGAAATATCCAACTGGACTTGAACCCGAATACTATTACCGGGCCGCCCAGACCTACAAAAGTGTAGGACTGTACCATGAATCCAAAAAGATGATGGGCACGTATACTTCGTTGACCGCAAGCTCCAACATCGCCAAGAACTTTGTGGAAAGTTATCCCTACTTGGACAGTCTTGTCGACTTTCGATCCAATAAGTTTGTTGTAGAAAACATTACGAACAAACAATCTGGTTCCGATTTCGGTCCATCGTTGTTTGAAAATAAAATCATCTATGCTTCTTCCTCGGGCAATCCCAAAGGAAATAAAATTCATGATTGGAATGGCCTCCCCTACTTGGATTTATACGAAGCTAGAATTGGTGAAGATTGGAAATTATCAAAACCTGTACCCCTTAAGGGTGATATCAACACCCCTTATCATGAATCCTCCGCGATAATTACCAAAGACGGAAACACCATCTATTTTACCCGAAACAACTATATCGATGGAAAGAAGAAAACCAATTCGGAAAAACTTGTAACCCTAAAAATTTACACCGCACAGCGGAGTTCTGATGGGTCTTGGAAAAATGTAAAAGAGTTGCCCTTCAATAATGATTCCTATTCTGTTGCCCATCCGGCATTGAATCCTGAGGAGACCAGATTGTATTTTTCCTCAGATATGGAGGGAACATATGGGGAATCCGATATTTGGTATGTAGAAATCTACAACGCTTCCAATTCCTACTCCAAACCAATCAACCTTGGACCACAAATAAATACAGAGGCACGGGAAACCTTTCCTTACATAAGCGCAAACCAAAACCTTTATTTTTCAAGTGATGGGCATCTCGGTCTGGGTGGACTTGACATTTTTGCCGTTTCCCTGTATGATGATGGCCCTTTTTCCAAGGTCACAAACCTCAAACAGCCCATAAATACCAATAAGGATGATTTTGGGTTCATTATGGATGAAAAAACTCAAATCGGTTACCTTTCCTCCAACCGCGACGGAAATGCGGGTAGTGTTTCTGACGATATCTATAGGGTTTGGGAAAAATGTGGGGTAATCACCATCCAAGGCACTGTTTCCGATGCCAGGAACAATAAGCCTTTGGCTTCATCGGTTGTTGTTTTGCTAGATGAAAATAACGACCAAGTATCCAAAATCACCTCGGATGACAACGGTTTTTATGCATTTAAAGATTTAATAGAATGTGGTAAAAGATATGCCATACGGGCGGAGCATGATACCAGAGCCTATAATCCGATGGAAAAAAGTATTGTCACGCCAAGGGGAACCCATACCCTGGACATGAACATAGCGCTTACCTCCGCTGACTGTCCTGCTCATGATCTAGGATGTCGATTAAACCTTCAGCCGATATACTTTGATTACGGCAAATACACCATACGAAAGGATGCCGAGGTGGAGTTAGCCAAGATTCTCCAGGCAATGAAGGAGTATCCACAATTAAAAATCCATATAGAATCCCATACCGATTCCAGATCTAGCTCAGAGTTCAACAAGCGACTATCTTCAAGACGTGCCTGGTACACCATGGAATGGCTGGTAAAACATGGAATTGAAAGGAATAGACTTTCTTCCAAAGGATATGGGGAAACCCAATTGTTGAACGAGTGTTCGAATGGGGTGAAATGTTCCGAACAAAAACATCAGCTTAATCGAAGATCAGTTTTTGTTATTCAAAATTAGGTTTTAATACATTAATTTTCAGATAGTTACAATCTTATAACTTTTTTTGGCACGCTGTTTGGTATCTACATTTCGAATGTAAATAGTTGCATTCAGAATTTAAAATCGAATAGTATGAAAAAGTTAGTACTCACTATAGCAGCGGTCTTGCTGGGAGTTCCAAGCTCTTCAGCAGCCACAATGGAAGGTAAGACGTTAATTGCAAGTACTTACCGATACGGGAACTCATTCATCTTTGTCGAAGATGGGGTAACTTTTTCAGTATACCCAGATGGAGAGTTCGATTTTTATATCGGTAATCAAGTAAATGTAGGTGTTGGTGCCAGAATAGGTAATGTTGGTGTCACATTCAACTCAGGATTCAATTACAACCCATTTGTTCAGTATGATGACTATGGCGCGGTGATCCAAGTGGAGAACGTTCCAATTTATTATGATTATTATGGGCGTGTTTCCCAAATTGGAAATGTGGATGTATGGTACCGAAATGGTCGCGTACGTAGGGTTGGAGGATTGAATGTATTCTACAATGGAGGAGTGTTCAGTCACTATACCGGTTTCATCAACATATACAATAGACACTATGTATATAGACCATTCCATAGATATTTTGCACGTCCTGCGGTAAACTTTTGTAACGTGTATTACAGACCGTACAGAAGGTACTATAGACCAGTACGATATACGTACTACAGACCTTATAGGTACAACCACAGAAGAGCTTATGCTTCAATTGGAAAGACCTATAGAAATGATAGACATTATAGAAGAGATAGAATTTACAGAAATGACAAAAGAGTGACCCGTCGTGGTAATCATATTAGAAGAGATGGTGCTGATTATGGAAGAAGTAATCAAAGAGTTGGTCGTAATGACTATGATTATAGAAAAGGAAATGCTGTAAGTCGTTCAAATAACAAAGTAACAAGAAGTTCTGATTCGAACAGAAGTGTAAGACAGAGTGATTATAGAAGAGGAAACAATACTGTAAGTCGTTCAAATAACAAAGTAACAAGAAGTTCTGGTTCGAACAGAAGTGTAAAACAGAGTGATTATAGAAGAGGAAATACTGTATCGCGAAACAACAATGGAAGAACGGTTACCCAAAGACAGGTAACAAGGAAGCCAAATAGTAGAACGGTCACCAAAAGAGAGGTTACTACTACCCCGCGAAAAAGAACAGTTACCCGAAGTACTACAAATACGTACAGAAAGCCACAGAGCAGAAAAAGTACGAGTAGATCGGTAACGAAGAAAAGCAGTCTTCCGAGAAAAACGGTTTCTAGAAGTACGAAGACAACAGTAAAGAGAAGTTCTGGAAACACAAATTATAAAAGAAACAGCACCACAGGTACACGATCAAGAAGTACAAGAAGCGTGCAATAAAGATAGTTTTTAGGTTGGTTAGTTGTTTACCCCGTAGTTGGATTTATCCGCTACGGGGTTCTTTATTTTGGTACAAGCCAAAATAGGTTTCTTAATCTTCCCTCCTCTTCAACCAATTAGATAAGATTCCAGAAACATCCTCAGAAATCTCAAAACGAAATAATATTCCCAAATACATTGCAACAACAAAGGCTGATTTTAAAATGATATTTACAATGGGGTGAAATGGAAATTGCAGCATGTAAAACAAAACCAGTAACAATAACAATGTTGCAAATACCTTAAAGGTAGCTTTTGAGAAAGGTAGAAATCCGAACTTAAGTTTTACAAAAACCAGTTTGGACAGGTTAAACATAAAAATGGAGATAAAGCTGGCCAATGCTGCACCTTCTATACCGTAGATTGGAATCAACCAAAGGTTGAGCAGGATGGTAATTGCGGCAAAACATGCGCCCATGACCAATACCCATTTGTAGTATTCCGAATAATATAAAATCGCGTTTACGTTCCCCAATAGGGAATCAAGCACCTTGGCCACTCCTATCAAGGTGATGATGACAAAACCCCCGCGATATTCCTCAGGTAACATCAGAAATAAGTCGTTTATGTTCAATACAATCAACACGAACAATATCCCAGCGGCTATAAAAGAGGTTAGTGATGTTTTCCGATATAGATTTTCAAGCTCAAAGAAATTGCCCTCGTTCAAATAATTGGCGGTAAGAGGATAGGTGATTTGATTCATCGCTCTTGCGGGAACAATAATACTGGTGGCGATATACACTGCTACTCCATAATAAGCCACATTTTCCAGCGCCTTAAATTGGTTGATCATAAATTTATCTATCTCCAAAAGTATGAGTGCAACCGAACCTCCAACAACCATTAACAAACCATAACCAATGATGGTTTTTGTTTCCTTCGGAAATTTAAAATCCAGAGCAGGTCTCCGTAAGCTATAAGCATACAACTTCATCAAAAGGGTCCGCAACAGGTAGATGCCTACGATTCCCTTCAAAAAGAAATCCAACGAAATAATATCTGAATACAATAATACCAGTAAAACCGATACACATATTCTGGCAAAGACCTCTTTTAGAAAATTACCAAAAACGGATTTTAGATGGACTTTGCTCCAAGCGTAGAACACCTCAAAGTAGGCCATGGCAAGTCCGACCAAAAATAAATACCATAAATAATCCTTTACCAAGGCATTTTTTACCGATAAAAAATCACCAATGGTGTCGTATCCCAACCAAATCAGCACTGTAAGCGGTAGAATAATCAATAAAGGTGACAATACGATCAGGGTTAAAAAACCGTTCCGTGATTGCTCTGTCTGTACACTATAATATTTCACCAACCCATTGTGTGCTCCAGATGCCATAATCGGCATTAAAATAGCTCCAGTGGCCAAAATAAAGGTGACCAATCCATAGTATTTGGATTCAAGTATATTGGTGTATAGAAATAAGGTGTTGACTGCGCCAAATGCAAACCCAATAAAAGTGACTATGGTATTTTTGAAGGACTGCTTTAAGACGATTCCCATTGAATGAAATTTGCCAGTTGGTCGGTCAGCGCTTTACGATGATATTGCTCAATTCCTTTGGAATCACAGTGCAACTCACCGCTCTGATAGGCTTCAAACCAGTTTAAAAGTACAGTTTTTAGTTCCTCCTTCTGTTTTTTTCCATAAAAAACTCCGGCATTGATAGATTTTACAATATCACCTGCCTCCCATCCTTCCGGACCCAAAGCCAGAATCGGTCTTTTGGCATTCAAATATTCAAACAATTTTCCTGGTATAATCCCCTTGGTCTCCTTTGCATCAATTTCCAATAACAGTAATACTTGTGATTTCTGCTGGGTCTTAACCACTTCGTCATGGGAAAGATATCCCAACTTCGAGACATAATCCCCTAACCCATTTGCACTAATCGATTCCAACACCTCTTCCCCCACTACTCCGGCCAACTGGATTTTCAACGCCTTACCAAAAGCATCGTTCTCAGTGCACAACTCTTTCAATGTTTCCCACAAATCAATTGGGTTTCTACCAGTAAGTAAAGATCCTATATGGGAAATGGTGAAATCAGAATCCAAATGATTTACATTCGCTTGGTCCTCATATCCATTGGTTATGACCCTAATGGGTTTTTGTGTCAGGCTTTTAAACTCTTCCTGGGTTGTCTTGCTAGTCACAACAATCTTATCAGCTCTGTTCAACACTTCACTCTCCAAAGCTTTGTGTTTTTTCTGGGAGGTAGAAGTCAGCCGTAATTTTTTATGATACCCAATTGACGTCCATGGATCGCGAAAATCGGCAATCCATTGTACGGAATGTTGCGCCTTCAATCCCAAGCCAATAAGGTGTACACTATGGGGAGGACCAGTGGTAATTATGGTTTCTATAGCATTGTCCGCAATATATTTGGATAAAAATTTTATGGACGGTTTAACCCATAATTTTCGAGCATCGGGGATAAAAAGATTGCCTCTAATCCACAGTAGCAATTTCTCCAAAATCGAAGGATTCTTTTCTTTGATAATACCAGAACTGATGGTCTTTGTCCTTTTTTTGGACAGGAGGCCTGCCCAGACATAAGGTTCCTTGATGGGTTGTCTTAAAATTGTGATTCCGGTGGGTACCTCTTTGATTAAATCCTCATCAATGATGGGATAGGTAGGATTTTCAGGAACGTAAACAGTCGGTTGAATGTCAAAAGCTGGCAAATACTTTACAAATTTTAACCATCGCTGCACACCAGGTCCTCCAGCTGGAGGCCAATAGTACGCTATGACCAAAACTTTGTTCATTATTCCTTTTTGGACTTTTTAGGGCGCAACGAATATCCCACGCCTCCAAGTATGATCAATCCCAATAGAATGCAACTGCCCAAGGTAATCTGGCTGCCGGTTTTTACGATTTCCGGTTCAAACTTGAATTCGATTTCATGGCTTCCGGCTGGAACCTTCATTCCCCTAAGTGCATAATTGACCTTGTAATGCGGGGTAGGTTTTCCATCTACATAAGCTTGCCAGTCAAAGGGGTAGTGCATTTCCGAAAATACCGCGAATCCAGCACTATTGTTCTCGGATTGATACTTTATGTAATTGGGCCTATGGTCAACCAAACTAATGGAAGCCAAAGAATCCACTTCATAACCCAGCTTGGTTACCGTTGGATAAACTTTGGTGTTTACTACGGCTTCAGATTTCGAATCAAATTCTTTTAAAGACTGAATCTCCTCATTTGCCAATTTTACCGGTATTATCTTGTCTACAAACCAAGCACTTCCATTGGCATTGTCGTTTACGGCAGGAATGCTATTGCCATCTTCATCTTGTTGAATGATGTATTTCACATTTAACATGTTCAACACCTCTAAATTGTTCTGATATAGATGATGTTCGAACAAGTCCTGAAGCTGCCTAGGTTTGGCGGCGTGATACCCGCCAATGGATTTATGAAAATAGGACGTTCTTGCTCCGTTCAACCCTTCTTGCGGATCGAATACCCTGTAATTGGCATCGTCCTTCTGAATTAAATTATCCAGTTGACTGGCCTGAAACGGAGAATTCACGTTTCGTTGACGAACAAAATCATCTTTGTTCACATACCTCCGGTCTACCCCTACCAAATCAAACAAAATCAACGCTCCCAAGGCCAAGGCAAGCAGGTTTTTCCCAATTTTATCTTTGATAAAAAACCAAAGCGCCGTTGCGGCCAAGGCAACATAAATTAAAGAACGAATCGTATCACTTATGTAAACCGCCTCACGGTCGCGTTGAATCATCGTCATGAGCTCGTCTCCAAAATAACCTCTATATGTTTCATCGCGCAATCCTTCGAAATCGAAAAAGGCCTTCATCAAAAAGATAAAAACACCAAGGCCAAGTGTCACAAAGAAACTTAATTTAAGCGCCTGTAACTTTTGAGCTTGTTTCAGTTTGGTTCTAAAAAGTTCTCGTATCCCTAAAATACCCAAAACTGGCAGGCAAAGTTCTAGCACGACTTGGATTGATGATACTGCACGAAACTTGTTGTAAAGCGGGAAATAATCAATCATAAAATTCGTCAGGGCAGGAAAATTTTTACCCCATGACAATAACAGGGCCAACAATGCACCTGTAAACAACCACCATTTCTTTTTCCCATTCACTACAAACATGCCCAGAAAAAACAGAAAGACAATAATAGCACCGACGTAGGCTGGAGCCGCTACAATAGGTTGATTTCCCCAATACAAAGGCAAGCCGGTTGATAGCTCCAATGCTCTGGTCGGAGACAGTCCTTGGCCTGTAAGGTATTCATAAACCTCAGAATCTTTTCCCAAATCCTCATTACCTGAACCACCGAACAATCGAGGAGCAAATAAGTTAAGGGACTCTGCTATACCGTAACTGTACTGGGTTATGTAGTCATAATCCAAACCACTTGTGGCAATCTTTGGACTTCCATCCGGATTTATGGTCAATTCCGATTTACCCCTAGTACTCCAATCGGCATATTGCTTGGTCGCAAGAAGTCCCGTTGCATTGGTTGCAATGGAAAGCGCTACGGCCAAAATCAAAATTCCAACACCAGTAAAAAAATGCTTTAGCTCTTTGTCCTTTATGGCATAAATAAAGCGCACCAATCCCAAAATGAGCACCAAGAGCATAAAGTAATAGGTCATCTGATAGTGGTTGGCACTAATTTCCAGTGCCATCGCCAAGGCGGTCAGAATAAACCCAAGCAGGTATTTTTTCCGGAATACCAGGACAATCCCACCCAAGACCATCGGAATATAACCTAACGCATGTGCTTTAGCGTTATGCCCCACCCCAAGAATTATGATAAGGTAGGTGGAAAAACCAAAGGCCAGTGATCCCAGAATTGCCAAACGATATTCCACCTTGAGGCATAACATCAAAATATAAAACCCGATAAAATACAGGAAAAGATAATCTGCCGGTCTGGGTAAAAACCGAATCAATCGGTCCAATTTCTTTACATAATCGTGGGGATAATTTGCCCCTAGCTGGTATGTGGGCATTCCACCGAATGCACTATTGGTCCAATAGGATTCGTCTCCAGTAAGTTCTTTATAATCATTTCGCTCCTTGGCCATGCCCTTGTATTGGGCAATATCGGATTGAAAAATAGCCTTACCCTGAAGCACAGGATAAAAGTAGAGCAAGGAGGCCAGTATAAAGAAAGCTATAACACAAACACTGGTGATAATGGCTTTTGGAGAAAGATTCATGGATGGATTTTGAATGGACAAATATTAGTCAATTTCTTCAAAATCTATATATTCTCCAACTTTTTTTGAAGGATTGGATTTTTTAAAAGGTTTTTTGGAAACGGTCGTTTCTCCTTCATTTGGCGTATTGTTTCCAAAATCTTGGTAATTGCCAAATTGCTCCCCAAACCGCTGTTGGGTTTTCTTTACAGCATAATTGAGCAGTTTCGGAGCCAACCATTTTGCCAGCAATTTAACTGCGTAGTATACTAATATGACTACTAAAATCGTTTGTAGTAAAACCATATAACAATAACTATTGGATCAAAATTACATTGTTAGTCCTTTAAATTACTTGAAAGTATCATAAAATAGTATTAAAATCAGTTATATGGATCTCTCCCTTTTAAAAAAGACCCCATTATTTCTTTGTACAATTCCGTTTATTTTGAACGCGCAATACACGGATGTGATCAATTCCAATAGGCCTGGTAGGGCAGTTAGTGCCTACGCTGTTGGGAAAAATGTGGTCCAGTTTGAAATGGGTTTGGTCTACGAGCAACAGGACAATGCATCCTTGGGAACGGACTCCAACATATTGGGAACCGATGTTTCGCTTCGTTATGGGTTACTATTTGAATCCCTAGAAATCAATTATGAGGGATCTTTCATATCCCAAAATTTAACTGATATCAATGCAAACACCAGTGATCGTTTAACCGATTTTTCCAGAAATAGATTAGGTCTCAAGTTCTTGATTTTCGATCCTTATAAAGATCCTGAAAGCAACAAACCGAATTTATACAGTTGGAGAGCGAATAATGTTTTCCAGTGGAAAAATCTTATCCCGGCTGTATCTCTATATGGTGGAGCAACTTTTACTTTGGGTGACAATCCATTTTATCCTGGTGACCCCAATATTTCATACCGAGGAGCCATAGCTACCCAAAGTCGACTTTCACCGCGATTTGTGTTGATTTCCAATTTTGCTTACGACCGTATTGGAACTGATTTTCCTGAATTGAGTTATGCGGTTTCGATTACACATGCATTTAGAAACCCAAAATGGAGTGCCTTTCTGGAAAACCAAGGTATTACAAGTGATCGCTATAAAGACATTCTACTGCGAACAGGTGTGGCTTATTTGATCAACGAGAATTTTCAGGCTGATCTGCATATGGGCTCTGGTTTCCAAAATTCACCGTCCAGAATTTTTGCGGTTCTTGGTTTCTCGTATCGATTAGACTTCCATAAGGATTCCTTGGTACCTATAGATAGCCAAAAATCCAGACAAAGCGGAAAAATTCGCAAAAAGGATGTCAAAAAGAATCGTCGCAAGAAAACTAAAAAGAAAAAGAACAAACTTGATTTTTAAGTTTTGACGGTATCATTTTTCTTCTGCTGATAATATTCCTAATATTGTAAGAAGTAACATTAAGTGTCAATTCGAGCGCAGTCGAGAATGACACTAATTTTTTTGCAACAGAATCAGGTCTCGACTGCGCTCGACCAGACATCCCCAAAAGTTATGGGTATGGTCACCATAAAGCAGGTAGCTTCTAAAAACGATTTAAAAAAATTCGTAAAATTTCCTTTCAAAATATATAAAGGTTCTCCCTATTGGGTCCCTCCTATTGTAAAGGATGAGCTCGAATCTTTCAATCCTGATAAGAACCCTGTCTTTAAAAATGCGGAAGCCACTTTCTTTTTGGCCTTCAAAGATGGGAAACTTGTTGGAAGGGTTGCTGCCATCATCAATTGGCTGGAGGTAAATGAGCAGCGAATCAAAAAAATGCGATTTGGATGGTTTGATTTTGTGGATGATGATAATGTTTCAAAGGCCTTGCTTGATAAAGTAGCCGAAATTGGACGCAACAATAATTTGGAATATATGGAAGGTCCAGTGGGCTTTTCCAATCTGGACAAGGTGGGGGTGCTTACCGAAGGTTTTGACCATATTGGCAACATGATTACTTGGTACAACCATCCATATTACCAATCGCACTATGAGCAGTTAGGGTTTGTAAAGGAAAAGGAATATCTGGAAAACAAATTTTTGTTTGCCAATGCCGACCCGAAAATCTTCTATAAAGCCAATATTCTCATTAAAAAGAGATACGGGCTCAAAGAACTCAACTTTACCAACAGCAAGGAGATAATGCCGTGGGTGGACAAAATGTTCGATTTGTTCAACAACACTTATTCGGTACTTTCTTCCTTTGTGAAGATTACGGATGTACAAAAGGAATATTTTAAAAAGAAGTACATCAGTTTTATTAATCCTGAGTATATCAAGTTTGTTGTCGATTCCGAAAATGACTTAGTAGCCTTTGCTATAGTAATGCCCTCCTTTTCCAAAGCGCTGCAAAAAGCCAATGGCAAGCTGTTCCCCACAGGTGTGTTTCATCTTTTGAAGGCAAAAAAGCACAGCAAGGATGTAATATTTTACTTGATAGGCATCCACCCGGAATATCAGAACAAGGGTGTTACCGCTATTATTTTTAACGAATACTATAAGACTTTTCAGGAGAAGGGTATCGTCAACTGTATTAGAACTCCAGAACTGGAAGAGAACGTGGCCATACGACAAATGTGGAAACATTTTGACCCTGTTACCCATAAAAGGAGAAGAACGTATCGCAGAAATTTGAGCAGTTAATGCTTAAGTGAGCAACTTGTTCGTCGTTGCATTATCCGTTCATCTTGTAACAAAACCCTTTTTGCAAGACTAAACAATAAAAGGTTTAAACAAGTTATGGTCAATTTACCATCTGGACAATACTTCGGAAGCAGCTTCAATATGGTGGAAAACGACCTGCTGAAGCTTTGTATCACCAAACATGGCAAGGAAACCACCATTGAAAAGCACCACCACGAGAATACCTATTTGAGTATACTGTTTTCAGGTAGCTATATTGAAGAAGGGAACGGGATCACCCAACATATAACGGCGGGAGAAGCGCTCTTAAGACCAAGGGGTTATGAGCACCAAAACTATTTTCAGGAAACCGAGGGCAGTTGTTTTAATGTGGAGTTCAAATCTGGTTGGTATGAGCTAGAGCATGCTCAAATGCAGCGCCAAAACCAAAACTTGCAAAAGTTCAAAGCCTCCAATTACCCTTCATTATATCAATTGATATTGGGTCTGAAAAATGGCGAGGAAACTGATTTGGTCTTTGAACAGGTGTATGATTGGTATTTAGATTTTATTGCGCCAAAAGCTGTCAAACAGGACAAGCAATGGATCAAGGAGGTGGTCGCCCTGCTAAATGATGAATTAGATCAATTCCACTCGCTAGAAAATTTGGCCAGTCGAGTAAAGGTTCATCCGGTTTATTTGTCCAGGGCATTTAAAAAATTTCGAGGCTGTACCCTAAGTGAATTTCAAATACGACTCAAAATAGATAGAGCGTTATATCTACTTTTGAATTCTTCTAAATGTATAAGTACAATCTCTTTTGAAACCGGATTTTACGATGACCCCCACTTTATTAGGTCCTTTAAGTCGGTTTATGGGGTCTCTCCACACAGGTTTCGTAATACCTTAAAAGGTTAATCCGGTACAATTTTATCTGGTTTTGAGGGTCTATTTTTGAATTTTAAAAACAGACCTATGCTAAAGATTTTCCACAAAGGTTATCTAGTTCTATTGATTTTGTTAGCTCCTTCAAGTGGGCTATGGAGCCAGCAGCAATCCAATCTTGACTATGCCAAAATATATGCACATTGCCTCGATGGGGATGTAAAAGCGGCCCTGCCCCTTCTCGATGTTCCAGTTTCCGGTCTTAGCGAAAAAGACCTCAAATTCAAAACAGATTTTGAGGAAAGGTTTAAGGGAACTGTTGATGCATCAAAATATTTGAAAGATGGAAAATCAAAAATTCATGAATTACACCTAATCTTCAGGGATTATTGGAGGCAATACTTGTTAGATCCGAATCCCAAACACGAACGCAGCCTCGGAATGAACACTATTGGTTTTCTGAAAACCCATTTCGCTGAGGTAAGGGATAAGAATATTACCCGTGATAGTCTTGGTTATTTCTTGAGTCAATATATCAAGGGTAAAGGGTATATGACTACATCATCCGTAAATAAGACAGGTGGGCTATACGATCTTTTGGTATGGCGCTCCCAGAGAGATACCACCTATGCTTTTTCCCTAAAAAAGGAAAAGATCCAAACCAAGGTGGTTTTTATGACGGATTTTGTGACGCTGGGTTGGGAAGAATATGCCACCTTAGGTAAATATTACCCAGGGGGATGGACGGCAAATGGAACCATTTTCTGTGTTGAGGATGCTTATGATCTCGAAAGTGAGAACTTTCAAATCAGTTATTTGGCCCATGAAGGAAGACATTTTTTGGACAACGCTGCTTTTCCCGGTTTGGATAACGCAGATTTGGAATATCGTGCTAAGCTTTCCGAATTGAGTTTAGCAAAAACGACGCTTTACGATATCATTGAAGGATTTATCTCCAACGCCAATGATCAAAGTGAAAATCCGCATCCCTTGGCAAATTACCATGTCATAAAGAATCTTTCCGACTCCCTATTTGATAACAATTTCGAGAAGGATATCACCCAATGGAAACAAATGCCACTGAAAAAGCTTAGCAAAGCCGCTTATAGGCTTCTTAAGCACAACACCAGAATGTTGCAAAAGCATGGTGTTTCCGCAGACACTAGTATCCGTGGTAAATCCAATTAAGTTTATAAGGAAATTTGACTATTCGCCCATGGCTGCGGCAACCGCTGCAGATAGTCTTTTGTAGGTCCCATTTTCCAAACGTTCCCTAATTGCGGAGAACGCGTCCAATGTTTCCTCAATATCCTGCATTGTATGCGTAGCCGTTGGAATCATTCGAAGTAGAATTAATCCTTTGGGTATAACAGGATAAACAACTATGGAGCAGAAGATTCCGTAATTTTCACGAAGGTCTTTGACCAACGCCATCGCTTCTGGAATACTTCCATTCAAATAAACAGGAGTAACACAACTTGAAGTGGTTCCAATGTCGAACCCTCTTTCTTTAAGTCCGTTCTGAAGCGCATTTACGTTCTCCCAAAGTTTAGCTTTGAGTTCTGGCATGGTGCGAAGCATGTCCAAACGCTTCAATGCTCCCTTTACATAGACCATTGGTAGCGACTTGGCAAACATCTGAGATCTCAGGTTGTACTTTAAATACTCTATGATTTCTTGATCTGCCGCTACGAAAGCACCAATACTCGCCATGGACTTGGCAAATGTGGCCAAGTACACATCAATCTCATCCTGCACGCCTTGCTCCTCTCCAGCTCCAGCACCGGTTTTACCTAAAGTACCAAAGCCATGGGCATCATCAACCAGTAATCTGAACTTATATTTTTGCTTTAACGCAACGATTTCCTTTAGGATACCTTGTTCACCGCGCATTCCGAACACTCCTTCAGAAATGACCAAAATTCCGCCTCCGTTCTCTGTTGCCAACTTGGTAGCTCTCTCCAAGTTTTTTTCCAAACTTTTTGGATCATTGTGCTTAAATGTGAAACGTTTCCCCATATGCAAGCGAACCCCGTCGATAATACAGGCGTGGCAATCCACATCATAAACAATAATGTCATCTTTTGATACCAAGGCATCTATTACGGACATAAATCCTTGATAGCCAAAATTCAATAAATACGAGGCTTCTTTGTTTACAAAAGCTGCCAGTTCTTGCTCCAGTTGCTCATGATAGTCGGTATGGCCACTCATCATTCGAGCTCCCATAGGAAAGGCTGCTCCGTGCTCGTACGCAGCATCTCCATCAACTTTTTTGATTTCAGGTAGATTTGCCAACCCCAAATAATCATTGATACTCCATGTAATGACATCCTTTCCTTGGAATTTCATCCTGTTAGAGATAGGTCCTTCCAATTTTGGGAACACAAAATATCCTTCCGCCTGAGACGCCCATTTTCCCAAAGGCCCCTTATTCTCAATGATTCTATCAAATAAATCTCTCATCTACCTTAAAATTGATTCAACTGCAAAAATATATATTTTTACCAAGCTCACATAACTAATATTTCTATATAAAAAAACGACAATGATTTACATTGTCGTTCCAATATATATGATAAGCTAGTAGTTTACTTGATGTATTCTATCTTTTCAGGGCTTTCAGCGTTTTGAATATCAAAAAATCCTTGATTTTCCATCCATTCATTGCTGTAAACTTTACTCATATACCTAGATCCGTGATCCGGGAAAATAACAACTACATTGCTATCTTCAGAAAATTCCCCTTCGGTGTTCAATTGATATAACGCCTGCATGGCCGCACCACTAGTATAACCTACAAACATACCCTCAGTATGCGCTATTTTTCGTGCCATATGAGCACTCTCACCATCTGTAACCTTGATATAGCGGTCAATACAGTTAAAATCAGTCGCATCCGGAATTAGATTCTTTCCTAAACCTTCAATTCTGTACGGATACACTTCATTATGGTCAAATTCCCCGGTTTCATGGTATTTTTTAAGCACAGAGCCATAAGCATCCACTCCCAAAACCTTAACATCAGGGTTTTGCTCCTTCAAATATCTTGCAATACCAGAAATAGTGCCACCAGTTCCGCTACAAGCTACCAAATGCGTTATAGCACCGTTGGTCTGTTTCCATATTTCCGGACCAGTAGTACTGTAATGAGCCTCAATATTTAACTCGTTAAAATATTGGTTGATATAAATGGAGTTCTTCGTTTCCTTATGCAAGCGCTTTGCGACCTCGTAATAGGACCTTGGGTCGTCCGCACTTACGTGTGCCGGGCATACATATACCTTGGCACCCATGGAACGAAGCATATCGATTTTATCTGGAGATGATTTTGAGCTTACCGCCAAAATGCATTTGTATCCTTTTACAATACTCACCATAGCCAAGCTAAAACCTGTATTTCCAGAAGTTGTCTCAATAATGGTACTTCCAGGTTTAAGTATTCCTTTGCGTTCCGCCTCCTCAATAATGTAAACGGCTATCCTGTCTTTTGAGGAATGACCAGGGTTAAAGGCTTCAACCTTGGCATAAAAGTTTCCTGTAAGGGGCTCGGCAATCTGGTTAAGCTTTACTAGGGGTGTATTTCCAATTAAATCAAGGATATTGCTATGCGCATTTATCTGTTTTCTCATAACTGGGTTTAGGTAAGGGATAAATTTGAACTTCGTCCCGATTTATCAGGGACAAAAATAGTATTTTTTATTTTAAGGCGTTTTTCCCTCCAAATCAAGGATAAAAGCATATTCCTTCGCGGTTTCCTTTAAAGATTCAAATCGGCCTGAGGCCCCACCATGCCCGGCATCCATGTTTGTATCCAAAAATAAGAGGTTTTCATCTGTTTTATACTCCCTAAGCTTTGCCACCCATTTAGCGGGCTCCCAATATTGTACTTGGGAATCGTGCAAACCTGTGGAAACATACATATTTGGATAGTTTTTGGACTCCACATTGTCATAAGGTGAATAAGATTTCATGTACTCGTAATATTCTTTTTTATTGGGGTCTCCCCATTCATCATATTCTCCTGTGGTCAGCGGTATGGAGGAGTCCAGCATAGTGGTGACCACATCGACAAAAGGAACAGCGGCAATCACCCCTTTATAGAGTTCTGGAGCCATATTGACCACCGCACCCATTAAAAGTCCACCTGCAGACCCCCCGCTAGCGAATAAATGGTCTGGAGAAGTATATTTTTCGGCAATTAGATACTTGGAGCAGTCAACAAAATCGGTAAATGTGTTTTTCTTTTGGAAAAGCTTACCATCTTCGTACCAAGATCTTCCCAAATATTCCCCTCCCCGTATATGGGCAATCGCATAAATAAAACCTCTGTCCAACAAACTCAATCGAACTGATGAGAAATAGGGATCTATGGTGCTTCCGTATGAACCATACGCGTATTGCAGTAATGGACTGGTTCCATCAAACTTTACATCTTTATGATAGACCAAGGAAATAGGAACCTTTACACCATCCCGGGCTGTTGCCCATAAACGCTCTGTTCTATAGTTTGATTTATCGAACTTCCCGCCCAACACTTGCTGTTCTTTGAGTACATTTTTGGTTTTCTTCTCCATATGGAAGTCAACAATCGCATATGGAGAACCCATTTCATTATAATAATAGCGAAGTTCTTGGGTATCAAAATCAAGATTAACAGAAGTCCCGGCTACATAAGTTTCACTCTCAAATGGCAAATAATAGCTTTTAGCACCATCCCAACGAACTATTTTGAGCTTATTCAAGCCATTTTCACGTTCAGAAAGCACATAATAGTCCTTAAAGATGTCAACATCCTCTAAAAGTACATTTTCACGATGTGGAATAAACTCTTCCCAAAATTCAGATGCTGTTTGCTCATCCGTGGCCTTCATCAGTTTAAAGTTGGTGGCACCATCTTTATTTGTAAGCACAAAAAAGTTACCATTGTAGTGGGAAATCGAATATTCTACTCCCCGCTTCCTTGCGGAGAACACCTTAAAATCACCTTCAGGATTGTCAGCATCCAAAATGCGATACTCCGATGTCAAGGTGCTTACAGAACCGATTACTAAATATTTTCTGGATTTGGTCTTGTATACAAAAGTATTGAAGGTTGAATCCTGTTCATGAAAGACCAAAACATCATCGGCTTCCGATGTTCCTAAAGTATGTCTGTAAATCTTATCTGAGCGCAAAGTGACCGGGTCCTTTTTGGCATAAAACAAAGTTTTTCCATCATTGCCCCAAACAGAGCTTCCGGTGGTATTTTCCACTTTGTCCTTATAGATATCACCTGTCTCCAGATTTTTTATTTGGATGGTATACTGTCTTCGGGAAACTGTATCCGTGGCAAAAGATGCCAACTTATTGTCCGGACTGATGGAAATCCCCCTTAAATTGAAGAATTCATGATCTTTTGCCATCTCATTGCAATCGAACATTAATTCGTCAGCCGATTCCATGCTGTTTTCACGTCTCAGATAGATGGGATATTCTTGCCCCATCTCATATTTGGTGATATACCAGAAACCATTGTATTTATAGGGGACAGAGGTATCATCTTCCTTAATCCGGGATTTCATTTCTTGGAAGAGGTCCTCTTGAAACTGCTTTGTATGCGAGGTCATTTCACCGTAATAGGCGTTCTCAGCATTCAAATAATCCAAAACCTCCTGGTCTTCCCTATCGTTCATCCAATAGTAATCATCTATCCTAACATCGCCATGTTTTTCGAGTTTTGTAGGCTTCTTCTTGGCAATTGGAGGTGTTACCTGCATTGATTTTTCTTTAGTATTCTTACAAGAGCCTGCAAAAATAAGGCTTAATATGAAAAAACTGCATTTCAGAACGCGATGTTTCATGGATTTTGATTTGTGCCAAATTATTACTTTTGGGTTCAATTTTACACCAAATTCAAGATTATGTTTGGAGATTTTATGGGAATGATGGGTAAACTCAAAGAAACCCAAGAAAAAGTAAAGGCCACCAAAGAACGTTTGAATACCGTTCTTATAGATGAGAGTTCTTCTGACGGACTCTTAAAAATTACGCTTACAGCAAATAGAGAGATAAAATCCGTTAGTATTGATGATGGTCTTTTACAAGACAAAGAGCAATTGGAAGACTACTTGATCCTAACCTTGAACAAGGCGATTGAAAAGGCAACCCATGTAAACGAAACCGAATTGGCTGCGGTAGCCAAGGAAGGCATGCCCAACATCCCTGGGATGGACTCGTTGTTCAAGTAATTAGCTGCCGATTTCTTTCAGCACCTTTAAAAAATGTGAATGCATTTCTTGTGTATAGTCCAAATGGGTGACAATGCGCAATTTTCCTTGGCCCATGCCGATAATGGAAATGTTATTTACTTCAAGTTTAGCCAAGAAGTTTTCCGAAGATATTTTGGACTCGTCCAATTCAAAAATGATAATGTTGGTCTCAATGGGTTCAACTTTTTGGATGATTTCCATCCCCGTCAATACATCCCCAATCTCTTTGGCACGTTGGTGGTCTTCTGCAAGTCGATCGATATGATGGTCCATGGCATAGATTCCAGCAGCGGCAAGAAATCCGGATTGACGCATTCCACCACCCAATACTTTGCGTACTCGGAGTGCATCATCAATCAATCTTTTACTCCCCACTAAAACAGAACCCACGGGACAACCCAATCCTTTGCTCAGACATACGCTTATCGAATCAAATAAATTTCCGTAATCCTTTGGGTCCTCTTGCTTTGCGACCAAGGCATTCCATAGTCGCGCCCCATCCAAGTGATAGTTTAGGCTATTCTCGGCACAAATCTTTTTGATTTTTTTGAGTTCCCCAAAATCCCAACAGGCTCCACCCCCTTTGTTGGTGGTGTTTTCTATACAAACCAAAGAAGTCAAGGGGCTATGATAAAAATCTGGTGGATTTATGGATTGCTCTACCTGTTCGGCGGTCATCATACCTCTCTGTCCATCCACCAATTTACAAGACACCCCACTATTGAAACTGACTCCTCCCCCTTCATAATTGTACACATGGGCATATTTGTCACATATTAATTGCTCGCCAGGGTGGGTATGTAATTTTATAGCTGTTTGGTTTGCCATAGTACCGCTTGGGAAAAATAAGGCCGCCTCCATTCCAAAATAATTGGCCGCCTTTTCTTCCAGGGCATTTACGCTCGGGTCATTTTTAAATACATCGTCACCTACCTTCGCCGTCATTATAGCCTCCATCATTCCAGGAGTAGGTTTGGTAACGGTATCGCTGATCAAGTTTATTTCCATAGGTTTTATTGGTACACTCTAATGTAATCGACAATCATTGCACTTTCAGTAAATTCAGAATCAATATCGGGTTCGATTGCAATATTGAAAATGAAATAATAATCGGAATCGTATGGCCAGGTATCATCATTTTTTTCAGGTGGATTATATCTGAAATGTTCGACTCCATCAACACTAAAGATCATTTTCTCATTCGTCCATTCCAAAGTATAGATATGAAATTCATCTGAAGCATTCTTTATTTGTTGACCCCCTACATTTTTAACATTGTAACCGTAACTGGATCCATTATGGACCGCACTGGACACATAGTCTTGATTCTTCCCCCAATGTTCAAGAATATCGATTTCACCGCAGTTTGGCCAGTTTATAACGCCATAACCCTCATTGTCCCAATAAGCACCATCTTCATTTATTTTCTTGCTAAGCATCCAAATCGCAGGCCAAGTGCCTGTTCCCTTGGGTAGTTTGGCCCTAACCTCAACCTTTCCGTAAGTGAAAGCGAATTTGGAATTAAGTCTGGCGGCGGTATATTGTTTGATCTCCCCTTGATCTTCAAATTCTTCTTTTTTGGCAACAAGATTTAGAAATCCATCCTCCAAAAAAGTGTTATCCTCACGATTGGTGTAATGTTGCACCAAGCCACCCCACCAGCTTCCCCCAGGAGGAAGTTGGGTTTGGAGAAACCACTTTTTTGAATCAATCGCTCCCTGTCCATCAAACTCATCGGACCAAATCAGTTTATCGAAGTCTAGATCTTGAGCTTTAGCAGTTTCATTTTGTGCGTTTTCATCCAATGTCGTTTTTCCTTTGAAAACCACATAGACAAGCAAAATCAAACCAATGGTCAATATCGAATAAACTACTTTACGTATCATTGTTTATGGGTTAAAAGCTAGAATCTAAAATCGTTTAGTGCATACAATCCATTCCAATCGGGGATCCATCTGGAATTTTAGGGACAGATATAATCTTAAAGTTGTGAGGAGCTTTGGTGAACGCATCTATTCTTCTGACCATTTCCACAGCAATTGGATTTCTGCCATTATTCAAAAGTGAAACCTTAAGCGCTCTCAAAGTTTCGTAAGCAATGGCATTTACCTGCGGGTGAACCTCTTTGTGGGCAGCAAGATTCATGATATGGTACAATATCCTAAAATTGACGGTTTGTTGCACTTCATTCAAATAGGTGTCCTTATGGCCTTCTTCGATAGTATTTTCTATCAGTGCTTCCAATAGCTGGGTCAGGTCGAGTTGGTCCTTGTCCAAACTCTTTTGTTGCACCAATCTGGAGGCCCGCTCAGGATGAAGTAAAAGTCCCAGGGTCATGTCTGAAGCCGTTTCCGCAGCCGATAATGCATCAAAAGCCACTCCGATTCTCCCGTTAAATGATTCCCTCGATCTTCCATAGCCGATAGCTCTGGGTGGGAAAAGTTCCAATTTTTCTTTGGGAATTGCAATTTCCGAAGCATCAAGGGTTTTCAGGATAATTTTTAGTGCATTTTCTTGGCTAGTCTGGCTAATTGGATACACGGTACGTTGACCATCTCCTTTTACGGCATAATTATAGTCCAATCCTCCTATCAATTTGGAAACTGCTTCTGTTTGGTATCGATGAAAAAAGTATAGTGGTGCAAATACGTCTTCAAGCACGGAATTAGGTTCTCCCAAGCGAATATTGTCCATAGAGAAATTAGCAATTGCCGCTTTTCTGATTTTCAACACGTTTTCCAATTCTTGGGAAGCATTTCTCCCATTGTCCCAAAGGTGCGCCAAAGCATGGGCTCCTCCCCTTGGTCTTGCATCTTGGTCAGAAATATATCTAAGTCCATCATTCTGTGCTTTCTGCAAAATAGCATTCAATTCACCCTTCTCGTTAGCGCTGTTTGGAAAATCTGAATAAGAATAGGCCACAGTTACTTTATCCCATGCTCCTATTTTAGTATCATAGGCATTGCTGAAATCGATATTATCTCCATCCAAAGTAAATTGCGGGTGTGGATAGTCCATAACGGAAGCCCTGTTGTTGGTGCTTGCCGCGAAATTGTGCGCAAATCCAAGGGTATGTCCAATTTCATGGGCGGACAACTGTCGGATTCTGGCCAATGCCATTTCCAACATGGGTTGATAATTATCGTCACGTTCCGCAAACGGTTTGTTCATCAGTGCCTGGGCAATCAAAAAATCCTGTCGTATGCGCAAGCTGCCCAAACTTACATGACCCTTTATGATTTCTCCTGTTCTTGGATCGGTAACACTGCTACCATAACTCCAACCCCTAGTGGACCGATGCACCCATTGGATCACATTGTACCGTACATCCAAGGGATCTGCATCATCCGGTAAAATCTTCAATTGAAATGCATCTTTGTAACCAATGGCCTCAAAGGCTTGGTTCCACCATCTACCACCATCCAACAGGGCAGAACGGACAGGTTCTGGTGTTCCGTTATCCAAATAGTAAACAATGGGCTCTACAGCTTCGCTTACTTCTGCATTCGGGTTTTTCTTTTTTAAACGATGTCGCGTCACATAACGCTTCAAAATAGGTTCTTGAACGGGTGTGGCATAATCGTAATACGAAAATGGGTACGAACCGCATCGAGGGTCAAAAACACGCTTTTCATAATTATCATCTGGCAATTCAATTAGGGAGTGGTGTTGTGCCACGGTGACCAGCGAAGGATTTGGGGTAACAGAACGTATCCAAGCTCCTTCGGGGTTACCTTTAAAAGTAAGGGTCACATCAAATTCAACATTCTTTGGAAAGGCTTTGGTACGTTCAAAAGCCAATGCACTCTTGGACGCATCCAGACTGTAAGATCCCTGTTTGGTATTTTTAAGTCTAGAGGAGACTCCGTGGGCATCGCGCATCAAAAAATCCGTAATATCGATAAGATAGCTTCCTTTGGATTCCTCTTCAATACTAAAGCCATGCAAAACGGATTTGGCAAAGGCTTGTTCCACAGACTTCCTTTCGAGTTCATTTTGCGTAATCGCCCTAAACGTCATATTGGGTTGCACCAGTAATAATTTGTTCCCCGCTTTTCTGAAAAATACCACCTGTTCGTTCCCAAGCTGTCCCCGGTCCAATCCAATATCGTTACTACCTATTCCACTGCTCAGGGAATACACATATAAAAACTCCTTTTCCAGTTCGCCGACCTGCAAAAAAATCTTGTCGGAAGCGTCGTCATAGTAGAAATTAAAGTATCCATTGAATTTTTGGTAGTCCTTGGTTTTTTCAAAATTCTGGCTGTTCATAAAATTGTTGGCAAATAATACCACAAGCAGGCAGACGAAGTATTTTTTCATGTGTTCCTTTTTATTGTTCCTTTGATGGTCACATGTAACCTTTGATGAATAAAATAATCCTTAATTATCGGGATATAAGGATTATTTTATTCATGTCGGTTTCATATCAAAAAGAGTTCTTGCTAAAATTATATAAATTTCGTTGCTTGACTATGTCGAAATACTATTTTTGCCTGAAATAATTTGTATGGTTAGCACAGATCAGCATAAAGATCTTATTGAACGCCTTGGTGCGTTAAGGAGGTATCTTTGACATTGATGCCAAACTTATTGAAATAGAGAACGAAGAGGAGAAAACCGCTGCTCCAGGTTTTTGGGACGATCCCCAAAAGGCCCAAGTTCAAATGCAAGCTCTAAAATCCAAGAAAAAATGGGTTGAGGATTTCAACGCTGCTGAGGCCCTTATTGGGGATCTGGAGGTTTTGTTGGAATTTCAGCAGGCTGGTGAAGTCCCAGAGGCCGAAGTGAATACCCATTTTGAGCATTCCAAGCTGGCCATAGAAAACTTGGAGTTCAAAAATATGCTGTCCGATGAGGGCGATGAACTTAACGCAGTCCTTCAAATCACGGCTGGCGCTGGTGGTACGGAAAGCTGTGACTGGGCTTCCATGCTTATGCGCATGTACTTGATGTGGAGTGAAAAAAATGGCTATAAGGTCAAAGAACTCAATTACCAAGAAGGTGATGTTGCGGGAATCAAGACTGTAACACTCCAAATTGATGGAGAGTTTGCTTTTGGATGGCTAAAGGGTGAAAATGGGGTCCACAGATTGGTTCGTATTTCTCCCTTTGACAGCAACGCCAAGCGTCATACTTCTTTTGCTTCGGTCTATGTGTATCCTCTTGTTGATGATACCATTGAAATTGAGGTCAATCCGGCCGATATCGAAATATCTACAGCCCGTTCTAGCGGTGCGGGTGGACAAAATGTGAACAAGGTAGAGACCAAGGTACAGCTAGTCCATAAGCCTACTGGAATCCAGATTTCATGTTCAGATTCGAGATCCCAGCATGATAACAGGGCCACGGCAATGAAAATGCTCAAGTCCCAATTGTACGAAATTGAGCTTCGGAAAAAACAAGAGGCAAGGGAGGAGATTGAATCTTCCAAAATGAAAATTGAGTGGGGTTCCCAGATCAGAAATTATGTGATGCATCCTTATAAACTGGTTAAAGATGTTAGAACAGCTGAAGAAACCGGTAATGTTGATGCCGTAATGGATGGTGAGATCAATGCATTCTTAAAAGCCTTTTTGATGATGATGGGGCAAAAGGAGGAATAGAATCAGAGGTCAGAGGTCAGAGGTCAGAGGTCAGAGGTTAGAGGTTAGAGGTTAGAGGTTAGAGGTTAGAAATATATAAGCTTAAGAATGGGCATTGATTGAAAATTGCTTGCTAAACATTGTTAATTGATTAAAGAAATGATAAAGATTTACCACAATCCGAGATGTAGAAAATCGAGAGAGGGATTGGAATATTTAGAAAAAACCGGAGAAAACTTCGAAGTGGTACGATATTTGGAAAATGTTCCCACGAAAGAAGAACTCAAAGAAGTTATCAGCTATCTGGGCATTTCTCCGGAAGAGCTTGTTCGAAAGAATGAGGCGGTTTGGAAGGAAAGTTTTAAGGGAAAAACGTTATCTGATGAGGCTATTGTCGATGCGATGATTGAAAACCCAAAGTTGATAGAGCGTCCAATCATTATCAAAGGAAAAAAGGCTGTTATAGGTCGCCCTGCTGATAAAATAGATACATTATTATAGCGAATTATCGCATTTTTAAAAGATTTTAGACATCTTTGTTACGGTAACAAGCTATTTAATAGACTTTTACCCCATTTGTATGGGACACTGAATTGAAACATTATGAGAAATAAACAGGCTCTCATCCTTTTTACATTACTGGGAATTTTATTCTCGGATTCCTTAATTGCGCAATATGGATATGGCAACCCATATGGAAACAGATATGGACGTCGAGTTAGCGCAGTTCCCCAGACTCCAAATCCACCAAAAGAAGAGGAACCCCTTACCGCAGAGGAAATTGTGGACCAACAGATGCCTTCCATAACAGAGGCATTGGAGTTGAACCCTTTTGAGGAAGCAGTTGTACGTACTACCTTGGTGAAATCGGTACAACAACGGATTGAATTGAGCATATTAAAGTTGGAACCCAACAAAATAAAGGAAGAAATTGAGAAAATCAGGGATACCCAGGACGCGGAATTAAAAGCCGGTCTCCCAGAAGACAAATATCTAGCCTTTGTCGAGCTTCAAGAAAATCAATTCAAGGCCAAAAGAAAGAAAAAGAAGAAGAAAAAGAAGAAATCAAAGGAATAAAAAAAAGAGGCTTTAAGCCTCTTTTTTATTTTATTCGTTTCGCTTGGCGCGTTTCGCGTCGCGTCTTTCTTTATACATTTCCATAAGGTTGCCAAACAACCAGTATGGCACTACAAAAGTCAACAAGAAAATCATCAGCCAAAAACCGATGGTCAAGATGGTTAAAAAAGCTAAAAAGCCTAAGTACTGGTCAAAATCGAACATTGTTTTTTCCTTTTGTTCAGCAAAGATACCCTCATTTATATAAAAAAAACAAATCTGTCTTAAAAAAATGTTCAATTGTAAATATGTTTTATGCATATCACTGTTTGAACACCTAAATTTGCATATTCAAAAATACGGACAATGAGCTTTAGAATAGAAAAAGATACCATGGGGGAGGTCAAAGTACCTGCCGATAAATATTGGGGAGCACAAACAGAGCGATCCAGGAACAATTTTAAAATCGGTACCCCCGCCTCAATGCCTCTCGATGTAGTTTACGGTTTTGCTTATTTAAAAAAGGCCGCAGCCTATACCAACCATGAATTAGGTGTTTTACCGCAGGATAAAAGGGATTTAATTGGACAGGTATGCGATGAAGTTCTTTCTGGGCAGCATGATACCCAATTTCCTTTGGTGATTTGGCAGACCGGCTCTGGAACACAGAGCAACATGAACGTCAACGAGGTAATTGCCAATAGAGCTCATGAAATTGCTGGCAAAAAAATTGGAGAGGGCGAAAAAACCATTCAACCCAATGATGATGTCAATAAAAGTCAATCTTCCAATGACACCTTTCCTACGGGAATGCATATCGCAGCCTACAAAAAAATTGTAGAAGTAACCATTCCCGGGGTGGAGCAATTGAGAAACACCTTGGACAAAAAATCTAAAGAATTTAAAGATGTTGTCAAGATTGGTCGAACTCATTTAATGGATGCCACTCCCCTAACCCTCGGCCAAGAATTTTCAGGTTATGTATCCCAACTTGACCATGGATTAAAGGCTCTAAAAAACACCTTGGATCATTTAAGCGAGTTGGCTTTGGGAGGAACTGCCGTAGGAACCGGATTGAATACCCCAAAGGGATACGATGTTTTAGTGGCCAAATATATTGCAGAGTTCACGGGACTTCCTTTTGTAACTGCAAAAAACAAATTTGAAGCATTGGCAGCCCATGACGCCATCGTTGAGAGTCATGGCGCCTTGAAGCAAATAGCGGTTTCCTTGAACAAAATTGCCAACGATATTAGAATGATGGCTTCTGGTCCACGTTCAGGAATTGGTGAAATTATTATTCCGGCCAACGAGCCTGGAAGCTCCATTATGCCTGGAAAAGTGAATCCGACCCAATGTGAGGCCATGACCATGGTATGCGCCCAAGTAATGGGGAATGACGTTGCGGTTACCGTTGGAGGTACCCAGGGTCATTATGAGCTCAACGTTTTTAAACCGATGATGGCGGCAAATATTCTTCAATCTGCCCAGCTGATCGGGGATGCCTGCGTTAGTTTTGATGTAAACTGTGCAGCAGGAATTGAGCCGAATCATGAGGTCATTAAAACCTTATTGAACAATTCCTTGATGCTGGTCACCGCGTTGAATACCAAAATAGGATATTACAAAGCTGCTGAGATTGCAAACACGGCACATAAGAATGGGACAACCCTAAGAGAGGAAGCCATTAATCTTGGTTATGTAACAGCTGAAGAATACGATGACTGGGTAAAACCAGAAGATATGGTAGGGAGTTTAAAATAAGAAGTCAGAGGTCAGAGGTCAGAGGTCGGAAGTCAGAAGTCAGAAGTCAGAAGTCAGAAGTCAGAAGTCAGAAGAAGTAAAAAGAATTACGAATTGATTTTGATTCTTGACCTCATATCATCCTAAACCTATCAAAAAATTATATGAAAACTGTATAGCTCAAGATCCTCTTCCATGACATAAAAACAGAAAAAAGCCCGGTGCTAATGCAACCGGGCTTTTTTATAAATATGGATAGTGTATGCTATTTCAAAGTGAACTTAGAAGTTCCCAACAATTTTAAACCGTTGTCATAAACATTAACCATGTAGTTTCCTTTTTGGAAATCTGAAGCAGGCTTGTTGATGTAATCACAAACATCCAAGGTGCTGTTTTCATAGTAGAAGTTGGTTCCTTTGCTATATGTAATTGAAGCACCTTCTTCAGTAGATTTTGAGAAACTATCTCCCATTACATTACCTTGAGGATCCAAAACTTCGATAAAGAACTCTCTATCACCAGCTTCTGCAATTACATTGTCAGCAACTGTAAAACAAACTTTGAACTTGTCAGTAGATCTAGCTCTTGAAGTAGAAACCAATTTACCACTGTTACGCTCTCTTACCGCATCAACAGTAAAACTAGAAAGGCTAAGTGCAGAACCTCTTTCAACAGCATCGGCCAATTGCGTGTTCTGAACAACCAATGAATCGTTAAATACAGTTTGTGCTTCCAATTCAGCAAATGTGCTATCTCTTTCCATGGCCAACAAAGTATTGGACGTGGTCAAGGAATCAACCTGCTTCAATAGTTTTTCTCTTTCAGCTTTAAGTACACTTACTTGTCTTCTATATCTTGACAAAGTAGATATATCGGCTTTCATTGCCTGAACCGAATCAATGTACTTTGCAATGTTATCTCTAGCTGCTACCAATTCTTCGTTGGTCGCATTACTTTCCAAAATAGCCTTGTCATACTCAGACTTCAGGTTGTTCAAATCTTCCACAACCAACTCTTTTTCCTGAGTAAGTGCAGTAGTAGTCTTCTTTTTATCTTGGTAAAGGCTCACTGTATAAATTATAGTTCCTAAAAGAACCACCCCAAGCAAGCCAGCTATTACCTTTAATCCGTTGTTACTTTTTGTTTCAGTCATAACTTTTTAATTAATTGATCCTTAGTTTAAAGCGTTTAATCAATCGTGTTTGGTTTATATACGCTCAGGTCTTTCGTTTGGATTTTTATTCCCGAAAATTTGCTAAAAAAACTATTCATTGTCCTGTTAATGCCTTAATTTTAGTAGGAATAGCAGATTTCAAAAAATGAAAGAAAAAATTATATCCTTGGTTTTGATCTTATTTTTTGCCTTCCACGTTGAGTATGCCTATAGCCAAGTTGAGGATTCCAATATCTTAAAAATCATTCCGATAGAACATGCAACGGCAGTTTTGGAATGGAACGATATTACCATATACATTGATCCCGTTGGTGGAAAGAACGCATTTGAAAATCAGAAATTACCCGACTTGATCCTGATTACGGATGTACATGGTGATCATTTTAGTTTAGAGACTGTTCAGGAACTTGATACCGGAAAAGCCAAAATCATGGTCCCGCAGGCTGTAGCTGATAAAATGCCTGATGAATTCACACCCCAAATTGATGTGCTGAACAACGAGGATTCCAAAGAACGCTATGGTATTACCGTAGAAGCAGTGCCCATGTATAACTTAAGAACCGAAGCTCTGAAATTCCATACCAAAGGAAGAGGTAATGGTTATGTGCTAAATATGGGTGGAAAACGGTTGTATTTTTCAGGTGACACAGAAGATATTCCTGAGATGAGAGCTTTGCAAAATATTGATAAAGCCTTTGTATGTATGAACCTTCCCTACACGATGACCGTGGAAAGCGCAGCTGATGCGGTTTTGGAATTTGCACCCAAGGAAATCTATCCCTATCACTATCGAGGACGTCCAAACGTAAGCGATGTAAAAAAATTCAAGACTCTTGTAAATGAAGGAAATTCCGAAATAAAAGTGATCCAATTGGATTGGTACCCTGAAGACGATTTTTGATTGTATAAAATATTGGGCCATTATTAGCGTTAATCTAAGAGACTTAACCTAAATCAAGACTTAACCATGGTTCCCAAATCCTATGTGTTGTTTGCTCTTGCGTTCGCATTTGCAATAAACAATTCCTTCTCCAATCAATGTGACAATTATTATGCGAAGGTCACTTACGGCCTAAGTCATTCCAAAAAAGCATTGAGCGCTACCAATTTTGAACATCAAATGTATTATGCTGAAAGGGCAAAGACGGCTCTTGAGCAATCGAAATCATTCCTGGCCGAATGTAGTTGTGCCAAGACAGAGGATAAAACTCTGGACATCTTGGAGACTTTAGATAAGGCGATTGAACCTTACGATTGGGATGCTGGAAGGTTTTTTTCGAAAAAGGCATTAGGGCAAATCAATGAGTTGATCACAATTTTAGATGAATGTACTTTAGGTAAATCGACCACGGTAATTGAAGACAGCGCTGAAAGTACTATAGAAAATGAGGCTTATGTGGATAGTGAAGAAACTGACCAGGTTTCCATGGAAATGGAAATGATCAAAGTCTTTGACAAGCACGCCAAGGACAGGTTAGAATCCACCGAAAGTGCCATTGAGCAACTTATCCAGTTTTCTAAATCGTTCACCCAGAATTCAGATGGAAAGGAAAATGACCCCAACAGTTTATCAGCCCACCAGAGGGCTTATTTACTAGAGGCCAAACAATTGTTGGAAAAGGGTCTTACCGAACTTGAAAAAGAGAATTAACGTTCCTTACCGAATTAATTTCTTGTATTTGATACGCTTGGGCATGATATCGGTTCCCAAGCGTTTCTTTTTGTTTTCCTCATAATCGGAGAACGAACCTTCGAAGAAATACACCTGGGAATCTCCTTCAAAGGCAAGGATATGTGTACAAATCCTATCCAAGAACCATCGGTCGTGGGAAATGATCACAGCGCAGCCCGCGAAATTTTCCAATCCTTCTTCCAAGGCACGAAGGGTATTTACATCCAAATCATTGGTAGGCTCATCCAACAGAAGCACATTCCCTTCTTCTTTTAAGGTCATGGCCAAGTGAAGTCTATTACGCTCTCCCCCAGAGAGCATATTCACTTGTTTGTTCTGCTCACTTCCCGAAAAGTTAAATCTGCTCAAATAAGCTCGGGAATTTACCTGCTTTTCCCCCATCATCACCAATTCTTGTCCATCACTAAAGTTTTCCCAAATGGTTTTATTGGGGTCGATATTGGAATGACTTTGATCCACATAGGCAAGTTTGGCTGTATCACCAACGGAAAATTCTCCTTTGTCCGGATTCTCTTCTCCCATAATCATCCTAAAAATGGTGGTCTTACCGGCTCCGTTAGGACCTATAATTCCAACAATTCCTGCTTGAGGGAGATTAAAGTTCAAATCCTCATATAATAGTTTATCCCCATAAGCTTTGCTTACCCCCAAGGCTTCGATAACGTTGGTACCCAATCTCGGTCCATTGGGAATATAGATTTCCAACTTTTCTTCGAGTTGTTTTTGATCTTGGCTTAAGAGTTTATCATAGTTTTTAAGACGGGCCTTTTGCTTGGTCTGCCTTCCTTTGGCACCCTGCCTGACCCATTCCAGCTCACGTTCCAATGTTTTTTGACGTTTGGACGCCTGCTTGCTCTCCTGTGCAAGTCGCTTTGCCTTTTGATCTAACCAACCGGAATAGTTTCCTTTCCATGGTATGCCTTCTCCCCTATCCAGTTCCAAAATCCAACCAGCCACATTGTCCAAAAAGTAGCGATCGTGAGTTACCGCAATAACAGTTCCCTTGTACTGGGCCAAATGATGTTCCAACCAATGCACGGACTCCGCATCCAAATGGTTGGTAGGTTCATCCAGTAGCAATACATCAGGCTCTTGAAGTAATAAACGGCATAAGGCTACCCTTCTTCGCTCCCCTCCCGACAGCACACTAATTTTTTTATCGGATTCCGGTGTGCGCAAAGCGTCCATGGCAATTTCGAGCTTCGTGTCCAATTCCCATGCGTTGGATGCATCAATCTTATCTTGAAGCTCAGCTTGCTTGTCCATCAACTTCTGCATCTTATCAGCATCCTCATAAACCTCAGGTAAGCCAAACATATCGTTGATCTTGTTGTACTCATCCAAAATGGCAACCGTTTCAGCCACTCCTTCCTTTACAATCTCCAAAACTGTTTTTTCTTCATCCAACTGAGGTTCTTGTTCCAAATAGCCCACAGTATATCCAGGAGAAAAAACTACATCACCCTGATAGTTCTTATCCACCCCGGCAATAATCTTCAATAGTGTGGATTTACCAGAACCATTGAGACCAAGGATTCCAATCTTGGCTCCGTAGAAAAAGCTTAGGTAGATATTTTTTAGAACCGGGGTATTTGCCGTTTTAAACGTTTTGGTAACCCCAGCCATTGAAAAGATGACTTTCTTATCGTCTGACATTTGGTTGTTTTAAGTTAAGTAAAATGGAAGTTTATACTCGGCCTTTTAGCGCATTGAAGACCCATGCAATTGCAAAAAAACCGATACCGACAGCAGCGAATCCGTATCCCGCTACCTCATCATATTTAAATGCACCCAAGGCAATCATTCCCAATCCCACAAAAATCATTATCCATGTTGCCCACGCTAGCACTGTGTTTTTATTCATTCCCATATGTTGTTGGTTTGGTAAAAATCAAATATCGTAAAAAAAAGAAATAATCAAAGAAGTCCTTTACAGGTTTATGATTCGAAAGGGAACCTGATTCCTGTTTTTCTTCTTACTGTATCCATAAGTTCCACGAGATCTAGACTGTTTTGATGGGTCCAAAGACTACTTTCCAATCTGTTGTTTTCCAAGCATTCATGCACTTCCAGTATTTCGTGGACAAAGCCGTTGCCCTCTCTTGGTAATTCAACCTCTTGAGGTTCTTTTTGCTTGACCAGTGTATACCCATCGGCTTCATGCCACCGTGGAGGAACAATAATCTCTCCATTACTTCCTGATATTTTGGCCTCCATTTTTGAATCGGATGTCAAACCGCTATAAAGTACAGCTTGGGCATTGGGGTATTCAAAAATCATTGACGTTTGTATCTCCGTGCCATTCTGGTGAAAATTTGAGGATGCCTGAATTTCTTTAGGCATTCCTAAAATCAAATAAGCCAAGAAAATTGGATAAATTCCAATATCGAGCAGTGAACCAGAGGCCAAATCAAGATTTAATACCCGGGATTTCTCATCACGGTCCAATCCATAAAATGCAAAATCGGCATATACATAGGAAACATCGCCTATTTCTCTAGAATCAACCAGTGTTTTTAATTTTTTGATGGATGGGTTGAACCTTGACCAGAGTCCTTCCATCATAAATACCTTATGCTTCTTTGCCACTTCAATGATTTCCTCAACCTCCGACCTATTTATCCCCAATGGTTTTTCACAAAGTACATGTTTTCCATGTTCCATGGCCCTTATGGCCAGATTCTTATGGAAATTATGGGGTGTAGCTATATAGACAATATCCAAAGTGTCGGATGCGAACAAAGCGTCATAGTTATCATATACGTTTGCAATTCCATATTCATTGGCAAAGCTTTGCGCTCTTTCCAAATTTCGAGATGCAACAGCCATTATCGATGCTCCATCCACCAATTTCAGGTCTGATGCAAATTTTCTGGCAATGTTACCTGGACCAATGATGCCCCATTTAATTTTACTTTCCATACGAAGCCAAAAGTAATGATTATAACTCCTTATCTTTAGCAACAAGATGAAATTGCTTTACACACTATGGATATCAACTTCAATAAAAACGAAGATCACAATAAATTAAAGCTTGCCGACTTAAGAAAAAAATTGGCCCAGATTAAGCTGGGTGGTGGCAAAAAAAGGATTGAAAAGCATCTTGCAAAAGGAAAAATGACTGCTCGGGAACGGATAGATTATCTGTTGGATTCCGACGCACAGTGCATTGAAATTGGAGCCTTTGCAGGAGACGGAATGTATGAAGAACACGGTGGATGCCCGTCTGCAGGAGTTGTGGTGAAGGTAGGATATATACAGGGAAAGCAATGCGTTGTAGTGGCCAATGATGCCACGGTAAAGGCAGGTGCATGGTTTCCAATTACGGGAAAGAAAAATTTAAGAGCCCAGGAAATTTCCATTGAAAATCGATTGCCTATCATTTATTTGGTGGACAGTGCGGGGGTCTATCTACCCATGCAGGATGAGATTTTCCCAGATAAAGAGCATTTTGGAAGGATTTTTAGGAACAACGCGGTGATGAGCAGTATGGGAATTACCCAAATTTCAGCAGTTATGGGAAGCTGCGTTGCCGGAGGAGCATATCTACCAATAATGAGCGATGAAGCTATGATTGTAGATAAGACCGGAAGCATCTTTTTGGCGGGAAGTTATTTGGTGAAAGCTGCCATTGGCGAAAGCATTGACAATGAAACGTTAGGAGGAGCTACCACCCATTCCGAAATAAGTGGTGTAACCGATTACAAGGCAAAGAACGATAAAGATGCTTTGGATAAGATCAAACGTATTGTGGGCAAGATCGGCGCATTTGAAAAAACTGGTTTCAACAGGATTGAAGCTAAAGCTCCCATTGAAAATCCTGAGGATATCTATGGAATTTTACCTGCATCTCGAGGAGATCAATATGATATGCTTGAAATCATCAAACGATTGATCGACGATTCGGAGTTTGATCAATATAAAGAGGGCTACGGAAAGACCATTCTCACAGGTTACGCCCGTATTGATGGATGGGCAGTTGGGATTGTTGCCAATCAAAGAAAGGTGGTAAAGACCAAAAAGGGTGAAATGCAATTTGGTGGCGTCATTTATTCCGATTCCGCGGATAAAGCCACACGTTTTATTGCCAATTGCAACCAAAAAAAGATTCCACTGGTGTTTTTACAGGATGTCACCGGGTTTATGGTCGGTAGTAAAAGTGAACACGGAGGTATTATAAAGGATGGTGCCAAAATGGTAAATGCGGTAAGTAATTCAGTAGTGCCCAAGTTTACAGTCGTTATAGGTAATAGTTATGGAGCCGGAAACTACGCCATGTGCGGCAAAGCTTATGACCCAAGGCTTATTGTGGCATGGCCCAGTGCTGAACTGGCCGTGATGAGCGGGAATTCGGCGGCAAAGGTGTTGTTGCAAATAGAAAAAGCTTCCTTGGAGAAAAATGGAGAGGTTCTCGATTCACAAAAGGAAAAGGCCCTATTTGACAAAATAAAGCAACGATACGACAATCAAATATCCCCTTATTATGCGGCCGCTCGTTTATGGACGGATGCTATCATAAATCCATTGGAGACCCGAAAATGGATTTCGATGGGTATTGAAGCTGCCAATCATTCCCCTATTGAAAAGCAATTCAACATGGGCGTTTTGCAAGTGTAGTTATTGCACCGTAAACTTTGCCAGTTGCTGTTCGTCACCGGGTTCTTGAAGACGAACAAGGAATTCCTCACTCGTTTGGTTGGGTTTTCCAAAGTTGTACTGTACAGTGCATTTCAGAAAAGTAGGGGTCTTGCTCCCAGAGGTCCTATTCCCTAAATAAGTCACGTTCAAAATCCAATCTCCTATGGTCTCGGCACCAACAATCTCAAATTGCTCGTTGCTAAATCCATGTTGTAGTTCGTTCAAGATGCGTGTTCGGTCACCCGCTTCGGTATGTTCCCAATTAAAAAAACGCTTTTGTGGGTTTACCACCTGCACCACAAATTCGGCATCGGTGTTGTTCCAATCCAAGAACAATCGGGCATTGTAGGTTACATTGTTTCGATACTTCTCATCCACTTTATCGAAACTTACTCGATTCCTTTCTTTATTGACCAAATTCCTGATTTCCGTTCCGACAGCTTTTTTTATTCCCTCAAAGTTTAATTCCATATTGGCCGAACCATTCACAATATTATTAAGCATATCAAGTGCTTCCTGAAAGTTTCCTAGCCGCTTGTTCGACATAGCTATATCAAAATAGGATTGTATCTTACTTGGAAACTGTTCCAACATGCGATTGGCAGCGGACAAGGCCAATCCAAAGTTTCCGCTTTCTGTAGCTTTCAAATACATTCCTCTAAGTTCCTTGTAACTTGGTTGTTGCTTCTCCACAACATTGGTAAGTATTCTTTCTGCTATTTCCTTGTTTGAGCTATAAAAGAAAGAGTACATATCTAAATAATACTCGGGTGTATTGGAATATTTATCCCTTTGCTCTAAATAAATATCATAGGCTTCCTGAACGTTCTTGCCTTTTTTTAGTTCCTTAAGGTAAGGGGTCACCAGCGCTTTGTTACTCACTTTTATCTTGCCATCATAAACATTATTGGTCAATCGGGCCAGATCTTTCCTCTCTCCTTTTGCCTTTTTCACTTGGGCGGTCTTTGTGGTAATCAATAACACCCCGTTAGCGCCCATGCTTCCAAAACGGTTGGTTGCCGCCAAACCCTTTAAAACCGTTATTTCTGCAATGTTCCTTGGGTCTATGAACCCGGTATTCCCCACAGGGTTTGATCGAGAAGTATCATTTGGAGTACGCAGCGGTACTCCGGAATTAGATCTATTTGTTGGAATCCCATCGATCACAATCAATCCATAATTATTACCTAGGATTGAGTTACTGGGTCTCATGATGATTTGGCTCAGGTCATCGTTTTGACCTAGGCGAACACCAGAAAATTTGCCTTGCACTGCATTGTTGCCGGAAGTAGCGATATCGGAAATGTCCTCGTCAGAAATGGATTGCACTGCGTAACCCAGTTGTTCCTTGCCCTGTTTACCATAAGCCGTGGTAGCTTCACTCGTTTCCACTTTTGCATTATCCGTAACCACAACTTCCTGAAGCTGAATCCCGCTATCCTCAAATGAAAAATCAATCGATTGGTCTTCTCCCAAAACCTTTTCTTTCTTGGTGGTACCATACGTAATAACCAAAGTGTCTCCTGCAACAGCTTTGATTTCGAAAGCGCCTGATTCATCGGATTTTGAACCCTCTTCCTTATTTCCTTTCACATAAACTTCAGCATCTGGTAAGCCCGAAGTACCCTTATAAATATTTCCTGAATAAATCTGACTGTTCGGGCTGTTTTCCAAACTTCTATTTTCGGTCAGATTCACCAAATTTCCGTTGTTCACAATAGCCAGTAAATTAAGGCTTGCCCTATCGAAGTCATCTTTGCCGTTTATCACATATACCTCGCCATCAAAATTAGGCGTAGATGAGCCAATCGTCTGGTTTCCATCTGTAAATATCAAGATATCTCCACCTTGGACATAATCTTCCAACAATCCAAAGGAGGTTGCTCCGTCATAGTCAACATTCTTCAGTTTGTTCTTAACGGCCACCCAATCACCACCATTAATTCTGAATTCATCCTTTGACAATACTTGATTGCTAAAAGTCAATAAGGTTACGTCGGCATCCAAGGCATCTTTAAAGTAGGCATCCAAAAAATAGAATTCCTTCTCAATTGAGCGGGTTTTCATCGAAGAAGAGACATCCCACAGCAAAGTGACCTTTTTTTGATTTTGGGCCTCCACTATTAAGGATAGTAGCATAAAAATTATAACAAGGACTCCTTTAGTTTTTTGAATTTTACTAGTCATACCGTTGGTTTTCCAAATAAAATATAAGCAAAGGCAAAATCAGTTTGTTGCGGAATGTGAACCGTTTGCTATTCTAAAAAGTGCCAATTTTGCATTCTTGGTGGTTAATTTAAAGAGTTTGATTTCTTTTTTCAACTCTTGTTGACCAAAATTATGATATAGCGTGGCCTTTAAAAAAGTAGGGGTCGCGCTCTTATTGCCCAAATATTTCACATTTACGCTCCATTCCCCTGCTATGGGTTCATAAATCAAGTATTCTTCAGAAGAAAATCCTTGTTCCTTTTCTTCACGTATTCTGTCAGGATTGTGGAATAGGGAATGATGGGTGGTAAAAAACTGATTGTTTGGATCTACAAACTCTAATTCGAACTCCGCTTCACTATCGTTCCATTCGAATACAATCCTAGTTCCCCTAAATTCATGATTATCATTCTCAAGTGCGTACTTGCTGCCCAATACATTTCTATTTTGTCTTAATACACTTCTGAAATCTTTGTGTATGATAGGTGTAAAAGTTTTTGATTTACTAAATAGGGATTTTTCAATGAGGTAATTATAGCGGGCATACAGGGTGGCCGCATTATCGGCTTTACCCAAGTTTTGATAAGCATTGGCTAAATCCATGTAGGATTGTACGTAATGGGGGCGCAGGATAAAGACCTTTTTATAAATTTCGAGTGCTTTTTCAAATTCGCCCTTTTCTTCCATCAGATAGGCCAAAGCTTTTAAAATCGTTGGATTGGTCCCAAAACGATCTTCAATAATTCCCTCAATCTTTTGTCTTAGTTGCCTGTTGTCAAAGTTATTTTCGAAAAAGGCATATGCATCCAAATAAAAATACGCTGATTGCGGATAAGAATTAACTAGCTCTTCAAAAATGCTTTCCGCCTCACGCGAAGTCTTGGCCCCATAAAATGACTCCAAATAATTAGGAATGGGCATCTGAGACCAATTATCCAATGTGTTGGCGTCAAAAAAGTTGTCCCTCAGCTTTACTTGGTCAAAAGGTTTATTTGTTCCAGGTTCTTTCCTGCTTGGAACACTCCATTTTGTGTTTACTATAATTACCCCACCCAGCCCAAGGTTACCATAACGATTGGTAGCTCCCAGAGATTCAATCACTGCTATACGCTCAATATTTTGAACTGGAATAAAAATTGGGGCATCAGTATAAATAACGCCATCCACGTCAAAAGTAACGGGTACCGGATTTATCATGGAACGAAGCGATCTTGGCAAAAACACCATTGGAATTGTTAAATCCGTAGGGGTTCTGCTTCGACGTCCCAGCGATCCCCCTCCAGGTCTAAAAGTATTTGGTCTGAATACCTGAATGCCTGGAACCCATGACTGAAGGGCATCAATAAAGTCCTGTCCCGCATAGCTGAGACCATCACCGTCGATGACTTTCATGGAAAACCCTGAACGCTCTTTGTCTACAATGCCAAATGCTGTTTTCACCAAATTTTTATTAGTGTGGTATTCATCCAAAAGTGTTTTCTGGGTTCTTTTGTTCCTTCTAGTGACCACAACTTCATTCAACTTTTCAACTTCATCATACATGGTAAGATTCAGAAATGTGGTAACATCTTCTATAATTATTTCCGTGGTGCGTTTACCCAGATAACTGTAGACCAATGTTTGTCCTTCATCAACATAAATCTCGTATCTCCCATTTTTTTCAGTCTTCACGCCTTTATCTGTATGCTTCACTTGAATACTGACATTCTCCAAAGGACCCGTCCCATCAGTGACATAACCACTAACTTTTTTTATAGAAGTTTGGGCGAATAGTAATGAGCTAAATAATAAAGACAGATAGGGTAAAAATTTTCTAACCATGACCATAACTTTTAAGAAACATCCATAAGTTAGAAAATTTAAAAGTTAAAAAATGTAAAAATCAGTGGTAAACATCAGATTTTCAGTGACCCAGATGCTTTTTTGGTCTTGGAATAAGCAAAAGTTCGGTTTGTCTTCCATTTACATATCGAAATCCTTCTTCGCCATAAAAACCAGCTTCTTCCAACATCACCCTGATATCCCTTTTCCATTCCGGGATATGGACCGTAGTATTCAATTCAATGGCGTACACCGTATTTGGGTTTAAAGGATAGTTTTCCCCATCATCCTTCATTACCCCGCCTTGAGCGTCCCACATTCCAATGGTCGTGCCGGCAGAATGCCCATAACTCCCTAAAGGGTGCGTATAAATCGCTGGGCGAAGTCCCGCTTCTTTCGCTTCTTGAAGTGATTTGGCCAAAATTTCGTTTCCGGTACGTCCCTTTATCATATTGGAAGTCAAAAAATCCTGGACTCGATTCCCTGCTTTCAATGCATCCACCAAAAATTTTGGTGCCCCCAGTTCATTAGGCTTTAGCACATAGGCCAATTCTTGGCAATCAGTATTCAACCGTAAATATGTAATTCCAAAATCACAATGTAACAAGTCCCCTGGCTGAATTACCATATCATCCGGTCTTCCTGAAAATGAGTATAAATGGCCTACCAACTCTTCGCTGGTTCGTTGTACATCGACCGTGGGATGAAACCAAGTTTCCAGTCCCAAATTAGTCACTTTTTCGCGCATCCACCACTCCACCTCTGTGGTTGTGGTGATTCCCGGAGTAATTACCTGTTCAGAAAAGGCTTCAGCAATAATATCATGGGTGATATCTACTAATTGATCATAAATGATCATCTCCCTCTCTGTGCGCGTTTCTATCCAACGCACTGCCAGTTGCTCTGCGGAGACCACTTTGGATTTATACTTTTTGGGAAGATTGGCCATAAACTCGTCATAATCCGTCTTATCGAGTCCATCTGCTATGTTGTGGTCCTTTGAAAAATTCAATCCTATTTTATTTGGATTTCGTTCTTCGATAAGTTCCATTAGCCGTCTCCATTGATTGGGTTCTTTCTCCTTGTCCCAGGCAGATTTGATACTTTTCCCTACATCATACCGGGCTACCGCTAATTTATCAATACTTCCCGCTTTCTTGTTCCTATAAAAAAGTAGAATAGTCCGACGCCTTGCGTTTAGCCATGTAGCAGGCAACATTGTCTTTAAAACTGGGTCTTCATTGTATTCCCGGGAAATAAGAATCCACATATCAATTCCCGTATCATCCATTAAATTTGGCAATAGGGTATTGAAACGTTCTTCCAGAATCTCGTCAACCACTCTAGCTCGTTCTTTTTCAGGAAGGATTTGCTGCGAAAACGAAAATTGCACACAAATTAGAGAACATAAAACAATGATTTTTTGCATAACCCAAATTTTGACTTAAAGTACAAAATTTGGGCAAGTTGCAGGGCATCATTACTGGCTACTTTCATAAGCTCTGACCAGCCGGATAAACTCAGATCGATATCCATTTATATCTATTCCCTTGCCATTTTCCGCCAGTTCGATAACATCATCGATATCAGTTTCATTGCTATATCTTGACTTTCTAACCTGCATCCCAAATAGGGCTACTGCACTAGCAAAGCTAAAGTCTCCCGAGAGTATTTTTTCCCTATTTGATACCACATGGACTATCTGATTACTCTTATTTTCATTTGGTTTCTTGTATCTTAATTTAACGGTCAATAATTCATCTGAAAATTCGTCCCTAATCTTTAAGTCGCTGTATTTTAACGGAATATGGTCCTTTGTAAACTCGTTTTCAATATTGACCGGAATAATTTCATAAAGTGCCGTTACTTTATGGCCGCTTCCCAACTCTCCAGCATCTTTTGTATCATCAATAAAATCTTCTGTTTCCAATATCCGGTTTTCATAACCAATCAACCTATAGGAGCCTACAAAGGCGGGGTTAAATTCTACTTGAATTTTCACATCTTTCGCAATGGTATGCAAGGTGCCGCCAAATTCTTTTCCAAACACTTTTTGCGCCTCTTGCATGGTATCGATATAGGCATGGTTTCCATTACCTTTATTGGCCAATATCTCCAATTTTGAATCTTTATAATTTCCCATTCCAAAACCAAGAACAGATAAAAACACGCCTGATTTTCTTTTTCTTTCTATTAGTTGTTCCATATCAAAATCACTGGATGCCCCAACATTAAAATCTCCATCAGTAGCTAGGATAACTCTATTATTTCCTTTTCTAACAAAGTTTTTTAAAGCTATCTGATAGGCGAGTTCGATCCCTTCCCCTCCAGCAGTGGAGCCACCTGCTTCCAGATTGTTCAAAGCCTCAAGTATTTTTTTCTTATTTGTTCCCGAGGTTGGTTCAAGTACCAAACCCGCTGCACCGGCATAAACTACAATAGCCACTTTGTCTTGTGCCCTCAATTGATTCACTAATAGTTTAAAGGTCTTTTTAAGAAGCGGTAATTTATTTTGATCTCTCATGGAACCTGAAACGTCAATCAAAAAAGTGAGGTTTGATGGTGGCAATTGATTCCTAGCGTATTCCTTGCCTTGAAGTCCTATTCGAACAAGCTTCGTGGTTGTATTCCAAGGAGTGGTAGCAACCTCGGCATGTATGCTAAAAGGGTGTTCTCCTCGTGGCTGTTCATAGGCATAATCAAAGTAATTGACCAATTCTTCTATTTTCACCGCTCCCGATTTCACTTCCTGACCATTGTTGATCATCCTTCGTATGTTACTATAGGAGGCCTTATCCATGTCAATGGAAAAAGTGGACAATGGATTAAAAAGCACCTGTTCAAATTTGTTTTCATTGATTCTCGCATAACTCTCATCATCTTCAACTTTGTAATTCCCACTTTTGGTCTCTATAACAATACAGCCTTTCGGTCCGGTAATACCAAAAGTGTTTTTGGCTCGTGTTGGTTTGTAAATATGCTTTTTCAGTATGGTATTAGGATGTAAATTTTCAATGATACTGTTGTTGGCTTGTGCAATAGGCTTGCCATCCACAATGTAAATCATATCGGCAACTGGTTTCTTCTTTTGTGCCTCTTTCACTAAAAGCCGTTGCTGTTTGGTAAGTAAACCATTCGTTGTAGTAATATGGACACCGGCCACTTTTCCTTGTAGAAGTCTTGCAATGTCCATTTTTTGAGTGTTTTGTGGTTGATTGGAGCTCACACTTGAGACTGAATATGCCAAGGATTTTTTCACTCTTCGCGCACCATAACCCACCACCACTACTTCATTAAAACTTGAAGCATCTTCTTCCAGAACAATTTTTATAGCAACCGCAACATCTTCGATGGTCACAAACTTATTTTTATAACCAATGTATGATATGATCAGTGTATCCCCTTTTTGAGCACTTATCTCAAAATTGCCATCAAAGTCGGTTTGGATACCCCTAGCTGTTCCTTGAACCAGCACACTGGCACCAGGCAAAGGTCCTGATGCATCAGATACATTTCCGCTAATTTTAGATAATTGCGCACTTGAGGCAAAAGCCAATAAGCATAGGATAAAAGTTATTATTGATTTTTTCATGACGGAATGGTTTTTAGTTAAATGCATTCATATTTGCGAAGTAGCTGGTTGCAGCTACTGAAGGAACGACCCTGATGGATTCAATGTCATTTGGATTCAAACTGTTAAGAATTGAAATGTTGTAGCGAACACCATCGACAATTACTTCATCAACATTAGTTCCTCTAAGTCGTATGGAAGGGATGCCAGAAAGTAAATTCTTATTTTGTACACGTAATGAAGGGACCCCAGCTTCCAAAGCGTTATAGATGTCAGGTTGTAACACCCAATTGGTATTTGGTATGCAATACACCTTGAAGGGATATGTTTTTACCTTACATTTTTCACTTTTACTTCTTTTTGTTTGAATGATGACCACTCCATTTTTACCCGCTCTTCCGTAGCACCCGAATGCAACCTCTGTATTCTTTAAAACATTGATTGAAACAATATCATCGAGGTTGATGTCTTTTAATGCCTCTTTGTTTGACCATGGTACTCCATCTACAACATATAGGGGTTCTTTATCTTCAATTAAAGTAGCTCCGCATCTTATAATAATTGGGTCTTCTTTTGTAGCAGAATTTTCATTTTGGGCCTTAAGGTTTATTGCACCCAATATTAATACTAGAAATACAATTTTTTTCTTCATGTTGGTAATTGTTTAAGTTTCCAAACAAACCTACATGGACATTAAAAAAATAAAAACAACCAATTAGGGAACAAGTGTTTTTAATGAGTAAAGCTAACGTTATAGAAGTTTTATGGTTTGTGACCGATGGATTTTTCCACTCTCGGTTTCAACAAAGGCGTCAATTTGAAATATCTCCTTTGGGATCTCATATTTACCAAAGTCCTTTATTGTTCCTACTTGTTTCAGGAGCTCTTCTCTGGAAATGTTAGAGGATTCAACCACCAATATCAATTTCTGTCCTAGGGATTTATCAGGAATACCGGCAACAAAAAAACGACCATCAATAATGGGGGACAGTTTTTTTTCTATTTGTTCTGGAATTAGTTTAATTCCACCAGAGTTTATAATGGAATCATATCTGCCCAACCATTCAAAAGTAGTTTCGCCCGTTATCTGAACCACATCATTGGTAATAACTTCTTGATCCGAAATATTTGGAGCTGTAATCACCAAACAATCCCTGTCATCTGTCGAAATGGAGATGTCAGGAAGTGTTTTAAAGCTGTTCTCGACTACGCTCGAACTGACATTGTTCAACTTTTTTACTGCTATATGGGTAATGGTCTCGGTCATTCCATAGGTTTCATAAACATCAGTAGGTGTATCTTTCAAGGCTTCTCCCAAAGATGTGGAAACAGGCGCTCCCCCTATAAGCAATGTACTTATTTGTGATAGTTGTGCAATGGAGTTTTCTACCTGCATGGGCACCATAGCCGCGAAATCAAAGTTGTTTTCAATACCTAATAATGGCGTTGAGGAAGGGGCTAAAGACCTTAAATTTAAGCCCAAGACCATAGCTCTGACCAACATCATTTTTCCAGCTATTCCATAGGTCGGTAAACAAAGTAAAGCTGTGTTTTTTGGAGAAAGTCCAAAGTGTTTCCCCGTAGCTATGGCCGAATTTACCATATGCAACTTTTTTAGTTCGATTTTCTTGGGTTTCCCTGTGGAACCAGAGGTATAAACTTCTGCAGCGGACTTATCTGTGGACCAATCCAACAAGAACTCGCCCATAGGTATTTCGTAATCCGACCCCTCCTTAACAAGGCTGCATCCCACCTCTTGAAGCTCATCAAACTTATAATGGACTCCATTTAGTTTAAAATCAGGGTGAACCTTACGCCATGTTTGATTCTGCATCATTTCGCGTCACGAATTCTTCCTTGGTCAATACTTTTCCAAATAATTTTTGGTTCCAGTTTGTCCAACCATACTTTTTGCCAAATACAATTAATAAGATTGGGAAGACCACCAGTACAGGGATTAATACATCCAGCCCTAGAGCCGGTTCGGAAATATCTTTATAAATGGAATGGGTCTGAAAAGCTGTCCAGTCAGCGGTTACCAAAAGTGCCGTAATTAGGTTATTTGCGGCATGGAAGCCTAGGGCAAGTTCCAGGCCTTCGTCCATTAACGTCATGATACCCAAGAAAAAGCCGGTTCCTATATAATAAATCATAATACCCATTCCCAGTTTTTCCACTTCAGGGTTGGCAATATGCATCACTCCAAACAACACCGAAGTGACCACTAAAGGCACCCAACGGTTTTTAGCCAGAATGCCAAGTCCCTGCATCATATGCCCACGAAACAAATACTCCTCAAAACTCGTTTGCAAAGGAACGAGGATAATAGCTATTATTGCCATGGGAATGAACTTGGACCAATCCAAATTAAATACGTAGTCGTCCGGGGAAAAATAAATGTCTATAGCAGTCAACAGAATTGTAACTCCACCCCAAAGTGCGAACGCATAGAATATTCGCTTCCAATCTATTTTTTTGCGCGAAGTGGTCAAAGAGGTGATGGATTGCCCGTGTACCAAATAAGTCCAGCCCAAAACAAAAAACAAGCCTGCCGCCAATGGTGCCAAAAGAATAATCAAAACTACATTGGAGCCCAATTGGTCAATCATTTGCTGCATGGCATCTTCCACACTTACGGGAGAAGTAACCGTAGCTATATAATTCAACGCCATAAAGCCAATAAACAGCACAGGGATTACAAAGTACTTCCAAAGTCCAATATTCCCTTTATATCCTTGTTCTATATACATAAATCTTCTATTAGATTAGTTTTCCATTCTTTTGCGCCCCTATAATACAATTTTCCGTTTGCAACTTCCAAAGGGCAGTCAAAATTATTGGTATACAAGCTTCCTGTTCCCAAACCTTGGGGCAAGGAGGTATTCTTCGCAAATGTCCACTGTGCAATTGCATTAAGTCCCACGTTACTTTCCAATGCACTGGTGACCCACCATCCTATTTGTTTTTGCCCGGCCAAATCTATCCATTCGGTGGAGCCTTTAAAACCACCAACCAAACTTGGTTTTAAAATGATATACTGAGGCTGTATGGTTTGTAGCAATTGTTGCTTTTCCGTTACATCAAAAATGCCGATTAATTCTTCATCCAATGCGATGGGTAAAGGGCTATCCTCACACAGTTCGGCCATTCTTTCCCAATTTTTAGGCTTTATGGGTTGTTCAATTGAATGGATTTCGTAGGCAGAAAGCCTATTTAGTTTGTCCAGAGCCTCTGTTGGTGAAAACGCCCCATTGGCATCGACCCGGAGTTCAATTTCATCTACTGTAAAGTTCTTGCGGATGGATTGCAAAATATCAAGTTCCTTTTGAAAATCGATAGCACCAATTTTCATTTTAATGCATCCAAAGCCTTGCTCAAGCTTTTGTTCCAATTGGGAAAGCATAAAAGCCTCGTCACCCATCCAAATCAGGCCGTTAATTGAAATTGGGGCTTCACTCTTTGTGAATTCCGAAGGAAATAAATGAAAAGGTGTTTCAGCTTGAAGGGATAGAATAGCTTGTTCCAAACCAAATTGAATCGAGGGGAATTCTGCGAGTTGGGCATACAATTGCTCTTCTCCCAAGTGAATGTTATCACAAACCCATACAAGTTTTTGTTCGTAGTCCGGTACATCATCAATACTCAGTCCTCGAAGAATTCCACATTCTCCAATACCAAGTTTGCCATCATTGTCAAGGATGAGGAACCAAGTTTCCTTATGGGTCATTATCCCTCTGGATGTTCCACTGGGAATTTTAAAATCAAGAATATACTTTTTGTAGACAGCCTTCATGCGGTTGCCCAAATTTAGTCATATTTTAAATCTAAAAAAGTTGAAAATTCCTAGACCGTGCAACAAAGCCAATTGCAGGCAAGCGTGGGATTACAATATGGAATCCTTGAATTGTAGCTACTATTACTTAACTAAAGTTAAACCAGAATCGAACCCCTTCATCCGCCTTATCGATGTTGAGTTTGGATTGTAGCTGGTTCACTAACCTGTTCATTAAGCGAATACCCATAGATGAATGTGTCCGTTCTTCGGTATCTTCCGGAAGGCCCACACCATTATCTGTATATTCAAAATAGCCTTGCTCACCATTTTTTCTGAGATGGATATAGATTTTTCCATTTTCATCATTCTCTGGGAAGGCATATTTGAAAGAGTTGGACACAAGCTCGTTCAAAATCAATCCAAATGGGATGGCTCGGTCGATATCCAATTCGGTTCCTTCGGCATCAATGGTAATGCTAATATTATGTCCTCCTTTCTTGTATACGGATTGAACGCTATTGATCAAGCTTTCGATGTACCCCTGCATTTCAATGACGGATAGATCATCGTTTTGGTAAAGTTTTTGATGGATCAATGCCATAGCCTTTACCCTACTCTTTCCTTCTTCCAGTGCTTCAATGGCCGACTTGCTCCGTGTGTTTTTGGTCTGTAAGCTCAACAAACTTGACACCATTTGGAGGTTGTTCTTTACTCTATGGTGGATTTCCTTCAACAACGAATCCTTCTCCACCAAAGCATTTTCTATAATATGTTTTTGTTCCGCAATCAAACGTTGATTCTTGATACTTTTCAAGTATGCATATACCAAGCCAGCAAAGCCAAGAAGTGTAAAAATCAATGATATAAACACCAAGTTGATGCGTTCATCTTTGGCCTTCATTTCACTTCGGGCCAGTTCATTGATTCTCTTTTGCTCATCAATCAAACGCTGGGAGTTTTCCAAATCTTCGTTAGCAACAATGGTTACCAGTTGTTGTTTGATAATTGAAGATTGTTTTTGGGCCAAAGAATCCTTGATTCTCTCATTGCGCTTGTAGTATGTGGCGGCATTTCTATAGTTTTCAACCTTGTCATAGTAAGCAGCCAACAAGCTATTACGCTTGATGTTTTGGAGCATGTTGATGTTTTCAAAGCCCATGTCCAAACTCCTCTTGGCAGCCAAATACTTTTCCAGTTGTAAATTGGCATCGGCAAGATTTAAGGTGTTTTCTATAACTTCATTTCTATAGTGGGTGTCCGGGGCAGATGACAATGCTTCGATACTACTTTCGAGCAATGGTATTGCTTCTTCGTATTCACCTAAAAGTACTTGGCATTTACCAATGTTACCCTCAATTTCAGCTTTCAACAAATCGCTCTCGAAGAGTTGTTCCTCCGTTTTCTGTGCGGAAATATCGTTAATAAAAACATCGAGATAGGCCTTAGCTTTTTTAAGTTCGCTTACCGCTGTGGGAGCTGAATTATCCAGTCTTAGGTAATTCCCGACCTTGTTATGGTATTTTGCCAATCCGTATGAATCGTTATCGGCAATGGTCGGCTTAACCTCCATTATGTACTGGTTTCTGGCCTTTCGGTGCAATCCAAGATTGCTATAGATATCATAAAAAGCTACGTTATCGGTAAACCCAAGTTCTCGTTTTTCTTTTCGCACCTCAATTTGCTTGTCATAAAGTTGGAGATTTGCATAATTATCATCCAACACATCAAGAACGATTTTTCTGGAATCCGGGTCCAACGTATCCTTTAAAGCATAAAGCTCCTTGGCCAAGGCCGTACTTTTATCGTACTCCCCCAAATCGTTATAAACCTGTGTTTGCATTACCATATATAAATAGGAAGCAATGGTATCGTTGGTTTTTTGTGCATTGGACAAGTAGATTTTTATCGTATCCAACCAATCGTATGCGGAATGGACATTGTAGCGATTGACCGAGCCAAAAAAGCTATCGAATCGGTTCGCGGAGCCATTCTCGGCCTGGAATTCCCTTAATGCACTGATTTCATCATTTTTCTCGGATTGGGCGGAAGCTCCCAATAGAAAAGCGAGGAAGAATATCGGGGTTATTTTTCTAAAATAGTCTAGCATGAATTTACCAAAGGTATCTGCAGCAAAAGTTGAACTACTTGTTACAATTTATTGTGTCATTTTTATTTAAAATGAACCTATTTTCGGTTTGAATGCCCCAATGCCAAACACGAAATACCTGGCAAGTTTTTAAGTGACCATTCTATTATTAGAACGTAGGTTTACCTACAAAATTAAAAGCTTGATAACTGACTTGTTCACTATTGTTGTGAAAGTGTCAATTTCTGTTGTGAAACGTGTTTGACCGTATGCAAAAAACCACTTTGTCGATGTTTTGTGCATTTCATGGAATACAAAAACTTATTTCAATCAAAAAAGGCCTTATCCTTTCGAACAAGACCCTTTTACGAGAACACTATATGAAAATGAAAAAATTACTTTTCTGAACTAATAACACTGCTAAAGTATAGGCATGGACCAAGTAATGAAAACTATTGTTGTGAACTCCTCAAAAGTTGTGGTCATTGATTTAAATGTATTTGTAACAAAAAAAAGTGCCCTAAAAAAGGGCACTTCAAATATCATGTATTTCCTATCCTTTAGCTATTCATGGATGATATAATAAATTCCTTGAAATCTTTGGAAATAGGGATTAGATTATTGTTGATCATAATATCCTTGGAGTTTATCGCATCAATATGGTCCACATTTACAATGTAAGACTTATGAGCGCGGTAAAACTTGTTCTTTGGCAGTTTCTCCAAATAATCCTTTAATGGTGAACGTACCAAGAACTTCTTATCCACAGTATTCACCTCCAGGTATACATTATCCGCTTTGATAAACTGTATGTCTCCAAATTGGATGCGATAATACAAATGTTGTTTCTTAACGAAAATTGAATCTTTCAAAACAGAATTGGACGTAAAGGCGTCGCCTTCATTCCCTGCTATCTCTTTGGTCTTCTCTTTTCGTGCATAATTGAAATTGGACAAGGCAATTTCAATGGAAGTATATAGGTCTTGCTGTTCGAAAGGCTTAACCAAATAACCATCTGGTTTTACGGTCTTAGCATTTTCAACTGTTGCTCTGTCAGAGTTTGAGGTCACAAATATGAACGGAATGTTATATACATCCCTAATATGTTTTCCAAGATCTATACCTGTTTTGTCGGAAGCTAGAATAATATCAATCAACACTAAGTCAACATGATTGTTCTTGAGTACTTCTACGGCCTGCTCGTAAACTATTACATTGTCCACAATCTCATACCCAATTTCCTCAAGCATCGATTGCATGTCATCTGCAATTATTACATTATCCTCTACAATTAGAATCTTAATAGGGTGTTCCAAGTCGATTAATGTTTAGTGGGTTAACCTCAAAATTACAAAAAAATCTTAACTGCCAAGAAGAACATTATGGACAATAGAAAGGTGCTCAACGCCAATTTTTTGAGTTCTCCATCCAATTTTACGGGTTCTTTTGTGCCCATAACTCTTTTTAAATGGATAAAAATCGGTATAAAGGCGAATAGATAAAATGTGTTCTGTATTGGAATATTTTTGATCCAAGTGAAGCAAAGTAAGCAAGCAAAGGCCGCGGTTATCAAAAAGAAATGATATCGCTTACCATTGTCGAATCCCATTTTAACCACCATTGTAATTTTTCCATGCTTTTCGTCTGAAAGCACATCCCTTAAATTGTTGAGATTTAAAACACCTACACATAATAATCCAATGGCTGTTGCAGGCAAAAAGGAAGTCCAGTCCAAACTTTTGGTGAACAAGAACATACTGCCCAAGACCCCCAGCAGACCGAAGAAAAGAAAAACAAAGACATCTCCCAGGCCTTTATATCCATAAGGATTTGACCCCATAGTGTATCGAATGGCTGCCCAGACACTAAGAATGCCCAAAACCACAAAAAGAAGAATAAGCCTAAGATTTTCAATCCCGAAGGAAACATAAATCAATAGCAGCGCCAAAAGTAAACTGACAATGACCGAAACGATTACACCGCGTTTCAAAGCCGATCTCGAAAGCAATCCGCTTTGTAATGCCCTGGCAGGTCCAATCCGGTCCTCATTATCCGTTCCTTTTACACCATCACCATAATCATTGGCAAAGTTTGATGTAATTTGAAAAGCGACCGTGGTCAACAACGCCAGTAAAAAGATGGTAAGGTCAAAGAAATCTTCCATTCCCGCCAAAGCGGTACCTACAATGATTCCTGATAATGATAAAGGTAAAGTACGGAGTCGTGCGGCCTGTACCCAAGCCTTAAAGTTACCCAAGATTAATAGGGGTCTTCAATTTTTACCCTTTTTCCATCTTGGTAAGAAGCTACAAAAGCATCTTTGAAGCCCATGTTCACCAATTGTTTTCTAAAGGATTGTGCCTCATCCAAGGTTTCAAAATTTCCAAGGGAGTATGCATAAAAAGGATTGGTCTTCACAAAAAGCGTATTGGTAAGCGCTTCAGAAGCGAGAGTCACATTATTATCAACAAAGGATTTCACCTGTACGGAATAGATGGTTTCCTTATCTAAAAATGCCTTTGCCAAATAAAATTCACGTACCAGACTCAGCTCCTCGTTCTGGGATTTAAGATTGTCAATCCGAGTCTTGATAGCATCCAAACTATCGATGGAAACCAAAAGATTGCTCTGGCTCTCGAAGGAGTTCTTACTACTTAAACCTGCGGTAAACGAAGTGATAGCCAAGGTTCCAACAACGAAGAGAATGGTAATCCCCAAAAGTACATTTCGTTGAAGTCTGATTTTTCGCAGATCCTTGTTCTTATATTTTATTTGGTCTAAAAGTCTTTCGTTGATTATCTGGGCCTTGTCGATATCCTTGTGCAGGTCCAGCAAATCACTTTCTTCGATAAAGGGCATATTAGGCTAGTTTTTAATTTCTTACACCATGCTAATAGTATAATTGTCAATAAGTTAATCTCGTACTTACAAATGTAAAATTTTTGTGAAAAGAAAAAAACGAAACCATAGAAAATAAACTGTTGAAAAGCTACTTTATAATAGCTCGCATCCTTTATACCAAGTGAATTCCGTCGTCCTCGATGGTTATTTTTCGCTCTTTGTACAGAATCCCGATTGCTTTTTTGAAGGATTTCTTGCTTAAGTGGAGTTGCGATTTGATTAGGTCAGGAGAGGATTTATCATGTAATGGCAAAAAACCATTGTTCTGCTGAAGCTTGTCAAAAACCATTCGCGCCGTAGGTTCCAACATTTTGGCTCCAATGGGTTGTAAGGCCACATCGACTTTATTATCCGGTCTAACATTTTTGATATACCCGGTAAGCTTATCCCCTATCGCTATCGGTTTAAAAACATCCGTTTCAAACACTAGCCCCTTATGCTTGTTGTTTATGATCACTTCCCATCCTAAAGGTGTTCTTCGGCATACCAAAAGATTTACTTCTTCATTGGGCTTGCATGTCAGCTCTGTGTTGGACAAAAATTTGTCAATTCTATTGGAGCCGGTCAATCTGAAGCTTTCCTCATCCAAATAACAATGGATCACATATTTTTTGCCAGCTTCCATTCGCTTGGTCTGTTCCCTAAAGGGAACCAATAAATGCTTTTCCAATCCCCAATCCACAAAGGCTCCAAACGAACTCACCTCAACAACTTCAAGAAACGCAAAACCATGACGAACCACATGCGGTTTTAAAGTTGTGGCAACTGGTCTTTCGTTATTATCGAGGTAACAGAAGACCTCAAGATCTGCGTCAATTTGAAAATCATGAGGTACATATTTGTTGGGCAAAAGAATTTCAGTTCCTTCATCATCCCCAAGAAATAGTCCGACACTTGTGCTACGCAAGACCTTTAAAGTATTATAGTTTCCCAATTCTATCATAGGCGCAAAGGTAGATGGAAATTATGGGTATAAAAAAAGCCACCTAAGGGTGGCTCCATTTAAGCTGGGTAGTATGTTAATTGTATACGGATTCCTTGCCAAAATGTTTGGTCAACATATAATAAATTACGGCTCTATACTTGTTTTTATCCGATCTTCCATAAGTATCAATGACGCCGTTTATGGTATCCAACAATTCAGGTCCATCAGATAAACCCAATTTCCCTATCAAAAAATTGTTTTTAACCGTGTCCAATTCTTTCTCGCTGGAGCCGGAAACCCGCGAGGAATCCAAATTATAAATGGATGGGCCCAATCCTACGGTAACCTTGGTCAATAAATCCATATTTGGGGTTTCGCCAAATTTATCCTGGATGTCGATTGCATATTTTTTAATCAAATCGTCTCTTTTACTCATGGTGTTTTTGGTTATTTAGTCTAAAAATCGACCTAAGATATAAAATCAAAATACTCAAGCAAAATCCTGTCATTTTCCAATCTCGGAGTGAATACCTCCATGATTTTTGGACGTTCTGAAGCATCGTAGAAGTCCACCAATTCCTCCTTGAGACTGGTTTCATTTTCAACACTTATGTATTGAAATCCAAACATCTTCGACAAATGCTCGGCATTAAGCTCATGGTTTGTTTCAAAAAAGGTCGAAAACTCCTTTGAATCCTCCTTTCCTGGCAATATCCGGAAGATTCCGCCACCAGAATTGTTAATGAGAACTATGCGAAAATCAGAACGGATGTAGTCATTCCAGAGTCCATTACTGTCATAGAAAAAACTAAGGTCGCCGGTTATCAAAAGCGTTGGCTTTGTATTGTGGACGGAGCCCCCTACCGCTGTTGAGGTACTGCCATCAATACCACTGGTTCCCCGATTACAAAACACTTCCAATGAGGAATGCATTGCAAACAGTTGTGTATAACGTACCGTCGAGCTATTCGCCAAATGTACTTGGTACGCATTCGGAATGCTTCTTTGCAAACAATCAAACGCCTTGAAGTCTGAAAAGGGTATTTGTTCTAAATATTCTTGACGCTTTTCTTCGTATCTGTTCTTTACTCTACTCCAATGCTCGCGATATTCGCTTTTAGTACTGGTAGAATCGTGAATGTTTTCAAAAAACATATTTGGGTCTACTTTGATATGGTCTGATAAACCGAAAAATGTATCATACGCCTTCTTCTGATCAACATGCCAATGAGTCTTGGGTTTATATTTTCGAAGAAAGGCCTTTATTTTTTTGGATACGATCAACCCCCCAAAAGTTACCAAAACATCTGGTTGCAATTCGCTAAAAAGTGCTGCCTTATTTTCTGATTTTTCAATGGGCGCTACAATACTGTCAATGCTAGGAAAAAAATTGGGGTGATGTACGTTTGAGGTAGTTTCCGTAAATACCAAAACACTTTCATCCGCTGCGAGTTGTTCCAAGGTTTTATCATCAATGGTATTCGGGTGATTTACCCCTACCAAGACCATTTTCCGTTTGCTGCTGTTCCAAACAGTTTTGATTTTTTCCCAATCTATCCCATTAACTTCCTGATCAACATTCTCCGGAGATTGAGGGGCTTCTATTTCGGAAGCCGTTGTTATGCCATACAGTGGCTCTTCAAAAGGAATATTGATATGAACAGGCGCTCGATTCGCAATTGCTGTATGTAAAGCTCTATCAATTTCTCTTTCATTGCGTCTTTGGATTTCATCTTGTGATTTGGCCAAATAGTCCGGAGCAAACTCAGCAATAGTATCCCCAGCATGTGAAACGTCCTGTTCTAAACTGGCATTGTAGGCAATGTGTTTTTCAAAAACATTTTTTTGCCTAATGGTCTGCCCATCCCCTACATCTATCTTATAGCTAGGTCTATCTGCGGAAACCACCACCAACGGAATATCACTGTAAAATGCCTCAGCGACGGCTGGATAGTAATTCAACAAGGCACTGCCCGAGGTGCAAACAACAGCCACCGGTTCGCGTAATTGCTGGGCCATACCCAACGCGAAAAAGCCAGCACTTCTTTCATCAACAATACTAAAACAATTGAAATAGGGATTCTTTGTAAAGCTTAAAGTCAAAGGAGCATTTCTCGAACCTGGCGAAATCACTATGTTCTGAATCCCCCTAGTTTTGAAATAAAGAACTAATGTCTGTGCAGAGGGAATGTTGGAATACGTCATTGCATACAAAAATACGTTCCAAAAGTATATTTGCCCAAAATCGGACGAAGGAAGTTAGAGAATGTTGAGCATGGTCCGGCTTTTGTTCTGGGTCTCAATCCATTCCTTTTCCGGGTCCGAGGCAATAGTGATCCCCCCGCCCACAAAAATCGCAGCGCTTTGATCCTTTAATTCCATACATCGCAGGTTCACATAAAGTGCTATTTCTCGCCCGCTGTCAAGATTTAATTCTCCTAAAAACCCAGTATAAAAAGTACGTTCATAGTTTTCATTTTTTGCAATGAAAGCTTTGGCGGATTCAACAGGTATTCCACATACTGCCGGAGTCGGATGCAAGGCGGCAACGATTTCCTTTAAGTTGGTTCCGGTAAGGATTAATCCTTTTATTTCTGATTTTAGATGCCAGAGTTTCCCAGCTTTGATGGATTCCGCTTGGCCAATTTCCAAAGTATCCATTTTATCGGCCAGTCGTTTTTGGATATAGTCAGAAACCATTCGCTGCTCCTCGATTTCCTTAGTTCCCCAATTTGGTGGATTCGATCCGTCAATGGGCAATGTGGCGGCCAGTGACATGGTTCTTAACTCGTTTCCTTTGATTTTCACCAAGGTTTCTGGAGTGCCACCACACCACATACCAACTTTAGGGTGAAAAAACCAATAACAAAAAGCGTTAGGGTAACTCCTTAGAAGATCTGTGAACATTTCATCCGGGTTTTTGGAATGCGTGACTTCAATTCTCCGAGCTAGGACTACTTTTTCCAAGTTTCCTTTTTTGATTTCGCCGATCCCGGCTTCAACCAACTTCAGATGTGTTTCCTTTCCTTCGTTGGACATCTCAATGCTTGAAGAATTCCGTGCTGCCTCCACCTCAAAATTTGAAGTGATCATCTTGTCAGGTCGAATCAGCACAGCATCCTGATTGTCATCAAAGGGAGCAAAAACAAATCCACTTTCCGTGAAATCAATGGCTAAATTCAGCCCATCGTTGGATTGGAAGATACCAATCACTTCCTGCTCTTTGGGTTTTCTGTAGAGCACAAATGGCTGATTATTTTCGATACTAAGACCAGTCTCGGTCAAAAGTTGGGCAAACGCTTTATTATTTTGGAAGGGCAATGGTGGTGAGTTTACAGTTGGAAATTAGGTTACCCTCTTCGTTGGTGATTTTTATTTCCCAAAGTTGGGTGGTGCGCCCCTTGTGCAGTATGGTTGCCTTGGCATAAACATAACCTTCACGAATTCCCTTGACATGGTTGGCCGCAATTTCAATCCCCCTAACTGCAAATTTTTTGGTATCCAAAAAAATATGGGCTGCGGCACTACCAACGCTTTCGGCCAAGGCCACCGTTGCTCCCCCGTGCAAGACACCATCTGGTTGGTGTACCTTGGGAGTTACCGGCATTCGGGCCACCAAAAAATCTTTTCCCGCATCGGTATATGTGATATCCAAAGTCTCCATTAGCGTCCTCTTGGAAATTGCATTACATATGGATAGAATTTTCTCTTTATCCTCGCTCATCTATCTATTTTTCGTAAAATTACACAAAGCTATTGCAATATTTGATTTCGTTCCCAAGACAAACTGAATTCAATGGAAAAAACCGTCACTTATTCAACAACAAATACCTACCACACCTTAAATGCCCTCACCAAAAAAACGAAGAATGTCTGGATTGTGTTTCATGGGATGGGTTTTTTAAGCCGTTTTTTCATCAAACACTTTCAAAAACTTGATCCCGATGAAAATTATATCATAGGCCCCCAAGCACCCTCCAAATATTACTTAAAAGATGAGTTTAAATACGTGGGTGCCAGTTGGCTTACCAAGGAAAATACGGTTTCAGAAACCGCAAATGTGCTCAGCTATGTGGATGCAGTTTTCGAAGCAGAGCAGATACCCTCAGATTGTAATTTGATCATCTTTGGATTCTCCCAAGGAGTTTCCATTGCATTGCGTTGGATGGTTAAAAGAAAAATCAAGTGCGGCCATTTGATTCTTTATGCTGGCGGAATTCCCAACGAACTCAAAAAAGAACATCTTGATTTTGTTGATTGGGACACTTTGAAAATAAAGGTTATCTATGGCAATTTGGATGAATACCTACAGGGCGACAGATTGCTCATGGAGGAGAAAAAGATGAAGTTGTTATTTGATGATAACCTAGAGGTGATCCCCTTTGAAGGCGGACATGAACTAAAACCTGAAATCATACAAAATCTCGTTTGAATCTATGAAAACCAGCGATAGACAAGTGATGCATGTGACCTTGGTGGTCAGGGATTATGACGAAGCCATTGAATTTTACACCCAAAAGTTGGGTTTCAAGTTAAAAGCGGATATTGATTTGGGCGATGGAAAAAGATGGGTATTGGTTAGCCCAAACGAATCTGGCTGCGATATTTTATTGGGCAAAGCTAAAAATGACAAAGAGAGGGAGGCCATTGGAAACCAAACTGGAGGCAGGGTATTTCTTTTTTTGCATACCACTGATTTCTGGGGAGATTACGAAGCGATGAAATCCAAGGGAGTTGTTTTTAAGGAACAACCTCGGGAAGAAACATATGGGACGGTGGTGGTTTTCGAAGACCTTTATGGCAACCTTTGGGATCTATTGCAAATGAGATAACCTATTTGTTGGGGTCCTCTTCTACCTGCTCTTTTGGATAGTATGTAATTCTCCGTGTTATGTAACTATTGTCCGGTGTGATGATCTGCTTGATCCAATTTTTCTCCTCATTGTTGTCAAACTGGAAGATGTATTCCTTAGTGGATTCAGCGTTTGGAGTTTTGGTGACCTCTTTTTCCAGCATTCCATCGGCATCGTACAAACAGAACTTCTTTTTGTCAGCAACAAATTTCTTCTTCGTCAGATCGTAACTAAAGGTTTCTTTGGAAATCAGTTTCCCCTCAGCATCAAAAACATCTTCAAAAGCCACATTGGGTTCTCCATCGATATATTCTTTGGTCAACACTGCTTTCTGAACACCTTTGGATGTCTTTTTTTCTGAGGTTCGAACAGATTTTTCTAGGATTTCGTTAACAATATGGCTTACAGTGCTTTCCCTTTTATAGGATGTGTATTCCAAAACTGTCTCGTCCACACCCTCCGCATTGGAGGTCGTAATCTTTGTCAACCGGTCGTTTTCATCAAATAGGTACTCCTGAAGCTCTAAAAACTCTTTGTCATAAGAGATTATTTTTTCGGAAATCTTTTTATTCGGAACAGTATCTATCGTGTAGAAATTGGCCATGGACGTTGCTGCGTCCAAAACATTGTTTTTATAGCTCTCCATCCGTTTTTCCAACAACTCCCCTCCAGAATACTTGTAATAGGTTATATCTTGATCTGTTTCGTTGTACTGGGTAACCGTTTTGGTAAGCAGGCCCTCTTCGTTGAACTCAAAAAGCTCTCTTCCATAATCAGTGATAACCAAACATGATTTCACCTTTCCTCGAAGGTCAAAATCGTTCACCCTAAATATTTGTATTTCTTGGGGAAACATGTTTAGACTCAGGAACAAAAAGAAAAACCAGATGTAGTTTTTTAGCATAGGGTAAAGTTACTCTTAAATGAAACAATTACGAAAACATTCCATCTTGAAACTACATAAAATGTGCCAATCTAAAATTTGCGCTCTGGCATAAACGGGTTTATATCCATGGATAGTCTTTTATCCGAGATCAATTCCGTAACCAATTTTCCAGTCGCCGGACCTAAACTCCACCCCATCATGGCATGGCCGGTAGCTATTGTAAGATTATTGAACTGTTTGGCTCGCCCAATGTAGGGAAGTCCATCAGGAGTAACGGGCCTTAATCCACATTGCGCATTGTTCTTATCGGCTTCTGGAATTTTAAGCCCTTTATAATACCGTTCTGCTCCTGCGGCTATAGCTTCCACCCTCTCTTTTCTGATGGTGTTATTGATTCCGGAAAACTCCATGGTTCCGGCAAAGCGTGTATAGCCTTTCATGGGTGTTACAGCCATTTTCGCTTCCATCAATATGGCTGGCATTGATATGTTGGTGGGCGATTCAACATTTATTCGATATCCCTTTCCTGCCTGCAACGGAAGGTTCACCTTTAATTTCTTGGAGAGTTGAGATGTCCAAGACCCAGCTGCAAAAACTACTTCGTCGGCCGAATAACTTCCTTTGTTGGTCTTAACCTCAGAAATTTTATTTCCTTTTGACCCAATATCCACTACCTCCTCGTTTTTGTGAATGGATACCCCTTCCTTGATAAGATAGGCAATCAGCTGCTCCATAAACTGGGTGGGCGTGGTATGACGGTCACATTCGTAGTGGAACGCACCCATGGCGTTGAGTTCAATGTTCGGCTCTACTTTTTTTAGTCCTTCTTTGTCTAAATGGCCAACCTCTAGGTCCAATTCTGCAGCTTTTTTTGCTACAAATTGTTCATGGTCCCTTTCCTTTTCTGTCTGGTATACCATGAGCAATCCTTTCTTTTCAAGATGAAAATCTCCCAGCTCACCGGAAACTTTTATGGCTTCGTAAAGCTCTCGGCTCAACAAATTAATATCCCTGATGACCGGCATGGCTTTTTCCACTTTGGCCTTGGTGGACGATTTTTTAAAATACCAAGACCATTTGATGAAATCCATGTTGAATCTGGGTTTCATATAAAATGGACTGGCGGAATCGAACATGTACTTAATTCCTTTGGAAATCATTCCTGGAGACGCCAACGACACAATATGACTGGGAGTAATGTAACCAGCATTGACGTAGGATGCCCCTCCATTCATTGCTGATTTATCCAATACGGTGACCTTATGGCCTTCCTTTTGAAGAAAGTAAGCGGTTGACAACCCTATTATTCCGCCGCCAACTACGACTACATTTTTGTTTGTGCTCATCCTATATTACTTGGAAGCCATGTGCGTAGGGATCATCTTCGGTGTCAATTGTAATTGTATTTCTGCCGTAGATTTTTGCCCATCCCTGCACACTTGGAACAATCGCCTTTTTACCTTCCAAAAAGGTCTCTTGCTCCACCTTTCCAACAAATTTAGAACCTATATAGCTTTCATGCACGTATTCTTCGCTTAATTTTAACTTCCCCTTCGCATGGAGTTGCGCCATGCGCGCGGAAGTCCCTGTGCCGCAAGGGGAACGGTCTATCGCCTTATCTCCGTAGAACACCGCATTTCTTCCAGAAGAGCCTGTATGGATTGGGTCTCCGGTCCATAGAATATGGGATACATGATTGATGTTCGAATTTTCAGGGTGAACGAAAAGTGTGGGATATTTTTTGTTGATTTTCTTTCGAATTTCCCTTGAATACCCAATCAATTCGCTTGCGGTAAAATCCTGGATCCCGGAAAAATTCTGCTGCGGGTCAACGATAGCATAAAAATTACCTCCAAAGGCGACATCAAATACCAATTCTCCCAAGACAGATGAATCAACAATCAATCCGTCAGCTGCCAGATAGCTCTTTACATTGGTAAGCTTGACCCATTCTACCTTTTTATCCGGTTGATGGTATTCAATTTCAACCAAACCGGCAGGAGCTTCCATGCGAATTTTACCAGGTACTTTAGGCTTGATCAATCCTTCTTCCATAGCCATAGTAATCGTACCAATGGTACCATGACCACACATAGGTAAGCAACCACTGGTTTCAATAAATAGCACGGCAACATCATTCTCGGGATCATGTGGGGGGAACAGTATACTTCCACTCATCATATCATGCCCTCGAGGCTCGAACATCAAGCCAGTCCGAATCCAGTCATATTCCTTTAAAAAATGTTGTCTTTTTTCCTCCATGGTACTCCCCTCCAATTGGGGACCACCTTCAACAACAAGTCTTACAGGATTTCCACAGGTATGGGCATCTATGCACTTAAAGGTATGTACACTCATTTATAAAGTGGGAATTTCTGGTCTTGTTTTTACACCTTCATCAATAATTGATAATACTCTTTTGCGCTCCTCTCCCACAAGGGGTAATCTAGGGGCCCTTACGGTCTCCGTTCCTATTCCGGTGGCAACTTCGGCCAATTTTATATTTTGAACCAATTGTGGGTTGATGTCCAATTCCAATAGGGGCATAAACCAACGATAAATCTCTGTTGCTTCTTCTATCCTTCCAGCTTTGACCAATTTGTAAATGGCTACGGTCTCCCTTGGAAACGCACAAACCAATCCTGCCACCCATCCATCGGCTCCCATCAAAAGACTTTCCATGGCCAAAGTATCCACGCCACCTAAAATCTTAAGTCGGTCTCCAAATGTATTTCTTATCCTTGTAATGTTGGTAATATCCCTAGTGGATTCTTTTACTGCCTGTATGTTATCATTCTTCAACAATTCCTCGAACATATCCAAGGTAACTTCAATCTTATAGTCTACAGGATTGTTGTACACCATAATAGGTAATGAAGTACTTTTTGCCACTGCCTCAAAGTAGGTCATTGTTTCATAATCGGTCGATTTGTAACGCATCGGCGGAAGCATCATAAGTCCACTTGCGCCATGCTTTTCAGCATTTTCAGCTGCCTGAATCGCTCCTCTTGTGGATTGCTCTGCAATATTCATGACCACAGGAACTTTTCCTGCTACCAAACTCACCGTATGTTCTATCAAAATCCGTTTTTCATCCTCATCCAAAGTGCTGGCTTCCCCGAGCGTCCCTCCCAGTATAATTCCGCTTACTCCAGCATCGAGTTGGGCATTGATATTGGTAGCGAACATTTCCAAATCCAATGTGTCCTCATTGGTGAACTTTGTGGTAACGGCAGGCATTACACCCTTCCATTCAAATGACATCATAGTTAAATTATTTTGTTCCAAAAGTAGCGCATCTGTTCTGGCCTATATCACGTTAAATTATCCATTCATGATACTATATTATCTTATGATAGGGCTAAAATTAATTATTTTAGATAATTTTACATCACATGAAGGTATATGCGTTTAAAATACCCAAAAAGCCAGGTGAGAATATCATTGTCCAGTGCGATAAGGGTCCGGTGTTTTTTGACAAACTACATCAACATGAAGAAATCCAATTAAGCCTAGTGGTAGCAGGGCAAGGAAAACTGATTGTTGGCGGAACCGTGCACTCTTATAAGGATGGTGATTTTTTTGTGATAGGCAGCGGACTCCCCCATTTGTTCAAAAGCACTGAGAGTGACAAGGATTCTTTTATGATCTCAGTTTTCTTTACGGAGACCTCGTTTGGCGATACCTTTTTTGAACGCAGGGAGATGGACGGACTCAAAAGTTTTTTCCAGTATGCTGAATCGGGTTTCAAGTTAAGCTCCCCAGAAGAGTCCATCCCAGAAATTATGAAATCCGTGATATCCATGGACCATTTTTCAAGATTCATGACACTCATGCAGTTGCTAAAAAAACTGAGTGAAAAACAAAAGACCAAGCTTTCCAATTTTACCTATCCTAAGGAGATTTCAGATGACCACGGCGAAAGATTACGGTCGGTTTTCGATTTTGTGATGCAAAATTTCAATCAAAAAATAGCGCTGGAAACTGTTTCCGACTTGGCCCATATGACCCCTAATGCATTTTGCCGTTTCTTTAAACAGCGTACCAACAAAACCTTCTTTAAATTTTTAATAGAAGTTAGGGTAGAACACGCCTCCCAGTTGTTGTTCCACAATAAGGACCTTTCTGTTTTGGAGGTTGCGAATTTGTCGGGATTCAACTCTATTTCAAACTTCAATAGAAAGTTCAAGGAAATAAAAGGAGTTAATCCATCGAGATACATCCAATCATTGAGTTAAATTGTTCTTGTCAAAACACTGGATAACTTTTGTTTCTTATTTTTGGCGAATTATCCGATAAACAAACAAAAATGAAAAAAGTACTGCTGTTGGTTGCAGTTTTGGCTGTGTCTTGCAATTCCGCTCAAAAAACTGTTGATAAAAAGACAGAAATACCGAGTATTCCCACGAATCCAGTAACCTATGCTGAAACCATTACCCAGGATGAACTCAAAGAGCATCTTTACATTTATGCTTCGGACGAGTTTGAGGGCAGGGAAACCGGAACAGCTGGACAGAAAAAAGCCATTGCCTACCTAAAAGCAGCGTATGAAGCATTGAATATCCCAGCGGCAAAATCTGATGGCGACTACTTTCAAAAAGTACCCCTTGAAGTTGCAAAGGTTCCAGAAGGGAACATTGCTATTAATGGTAAGGTGTTTGAATTGGGAAATGATGTGCTAACCTTCACAGCTGCCAACGGAAATTTCAACCAAATTGTTTACGTGGGATATGGTATCGAAGAGCCTCAATATTCCGATTACAAAGGATTGGATGTCGCTGGAAAATTGGTGCTGATCAAAGCTGGTGAACCTGTAAATACCGATGGTACCTATGTTGTATCGGGAACAGCTGAAAAATCGGTTTGGAGCAATATGTCGGAAGGTATTGGCAAAAAAACCGAATTGGCAAAGAACAAAGGGGCCAGTGGGGTTTTGTATTATGATGAAAAGAACTTTTCAAGATTTAAGGGGTATTTTGAGTTTATGAAAAACAACGGAAGCGGGAAAATGTCCTTAAAACAAGAAGACAATAGCGGCTTTCTAATTTTGTTGAACCAGAATTCCGCCACCGCTTTAAAAGCGAATATTGAAGAGGATAGTGCTCCAAAGAGCCTAAGCACGGATATCGCTTTGAACGTGAAAAGTGCGAACGATCAAGTCGATTCCGAAAATGTAGTGGCCATAATAAAAGGAAGTGAGAAGCCGGACGAATATGTGGTAATCTCTTCCCACTTGGATCATATAGGCGTTTCAGCAAACGGTGACATAAACAATGGTGCGGATGATGATGGATCTGGAAGTGTCGCGCTACTCGAAATTGCCGAAGCATTTAAATCGGCAGCCAATGAAGGAAAAGGGCCCAAACGTTCTATTGTATTTTTGCACGTTACCGGTGAGGAAAAGGGATTATTGGGTTCACGTTATTACACCGACTTTGATCCTATTCTTCCGCTTTCCCAAACTGTGGCCAATTTGAATATTGATATGATCGGCAGGATCGACCCAAAAAGAACCGGAGACCGCAACTATATCTACCTCATAGGTTCCGATAAGTTGAGTACGGAATTACATAATCTATCGGAAGCGGTAAATGCAAAGTATACCAATATTGAATTGGATTATAAGTACAATGATGAAAACGATCCCAACCGTTTTTACTACCGAAGCGATCACTACAATTTTGCCAAAAACAACATTCCCATAATTTTCTATTTTAATGGCACGCATGCCGATTATCACCGTCCGGGAGATACTCCAGACAAGATAAATTATGACTTATTGGAAAATAGAACTCGACTGGTTTTTTACACAGCCTGGGAAGTGGCCAACAGAGAGAACAAGGTGGTTGTGGACAAGGCTGCCAAATAACTCATTTAGGTTAAAGCAAAGGGTATTTTTGGTGGGTTTAATTTCAGAAACCGAGTTAAAATTTGAAAGCTTTGCTGGAGGTAATTTAAAACCTACCGTTCCTACCTATAAAGTCGTCAAAGTACACTTGTAGTACATAGATTATCAAAATCACCGGAAAAATCAAATAGTCTAACATCATATTCAAGGTTTTTAGATTTTAAATTGTCTCCGGTATAGCTGCTTTTGCCGCTTCATGTCAATCGATTCATATTCTTCGAGCAGGTTACTAGTCAAAATATTTGTCAACCCCGTCCATGAATTCGGCAAACTCTTGATTCTCCTTCAATTTGATTCTAAAAACTGAGGATGCGCTGATCATTTTAATCAATCTGGATAGAAGATAAATGAAGGCAAGATTCGCAAGAACAACTACAGTCCAAAAAACAATCATGCTGTAAACTTAGTTTTTCAGGTGTCATTCATGTATATTCAATTGATGTACAGCTAAATACGATTTACAAAACCTTGTTTTCAATTTTTGACTGAAAGAAAATACATCGAAAATCCAGACCAAAAAACCAGGGCATTTTGGTTAGTTCTGTTTGAGTATTTGGGCATCTTAGTACATCGACAATGGTGGTAACCAGGATTTTGAAGGGTAAAATTTTAAGATTTTGTTAACAAGAAAAACCACAATATTTATAAGGATTTTATGCATTCAAAAGTCAAACCCCTTATGTATATTGCCATTCAGATTAAGACGAAAATTGTTGATAAGTACTTCCTCAACTATTATCAACTGCGTCAGTATAAGTTAGTTTGCAGGCTTTAAACCCTTAAACTTACTTATCATGAAAAATTTAGTATTCAAAATTTTATTGTTAATCGGAATCTGTGCTTTTACAGTTTCCTGCTCAGTTTTATCCACAGATGAAGAAGAAAGTTCGCTCGTCACAGATATTGAAATCCAATCACCTGACAAATCTAAAATTAAAGCTCCAGGTACTAACAATTAGCCTATTTATTATCAGTGCCGTTGCCGGGAAACTGTTATACTTGGGCTTTATTGGAGATAACGACCTGGAAGGTAATTTCATAAGTTTCAGGTGGTTGTCAGCTTTTTTATACAGTTTTGGAACGGAATTATCCTTTCTTTCCTTCGGTTCGCTTATGTGGATATCCACTGTGTTTCATCCTAAAAAATCCCAATCCAAAAAACTGTTCCGTTTTGTTGCCGTGTTAATGCTGTTATTGGCCTTTTTCTTTTTGAGTTGGATTTTTACCGACAAACCTTATTGGACGGATAGTATCGAAATTGCTTTTGCCATGCTAATCAGCATCCCGACCACAATTGTGTTTGTGATGTTCCTCATGTTCATTTCCCGTGAAATTACAGGTATAAAGGAGTTGAGGAATATGATTGCCAATTTCCTGGTTGAAATAAGGAATACGCATGTATTTGGACTACTCAAAAATGCCAACATGCTGGAATCCCTTAATAACCATAATGTCAGTCCAGAACAAAAACAGGAGATACTAGCAAGGCTAAAACTGGAACGAAAAATCATCATGGATAAACTTGACAAAAGTCTGAAAGAGCATTACAAGTCCATCAATCCATAAAACTTCATGGTATGTGTGTTCAATTCATAATGAAATAAGTTAAATTACTCCCTTATATCCCCCATACTTCAGGTTAATTCTGGCAGCGAATTAATCTAAAGAAGCCATGATAAAATCTAAATTTTCAATTCCACACAAAAGTCCATATGCCGATATTGAAGTTGTTGAGTACCAAACCCTTGTCTATCAGCAAGGTTTTTATTTTAGTAATCTTGGAACAGTGATGATACATTCCCAAGAACTGAATCAAGGTTTCTGGGCGCTGTTCTGTTTTTATCACAATAACCGGTACCATTATTTAAGCACCCAAAGCAATTCCAAGTTCAGTAAACGAAGACTGGCAGTCTTGGCCGGTAAATTTTCGAGGGGAATATTTCATTCCGAGCGGGAGAAAAAAAGAATAGGTCTATAAAATCAGTGCATAAAAAAAACCTCCAAAAACGAAGGGTTATCTTGGGTGGAAGACCGGGTTCCCTTCGACAAGCTCAGGACAGGCTTCTCACCCTAATTTTATAGCTGTCCAAAATCAATGCATAAAAAAACCTCCAAAAACGAAGGGTTATTTTGGGTGGAAGACCGGGTTCCCTTCGACAAGCTCAGGACAGGCTTCTCACCCTAATTCGATATCTATCTAAAATCGGTGCATAAAAAAACCCTCCAGAAACGAAGGGTTATCTTGGGTGGAAGACCGGGTTCGAACCGGCGACCTCTGGAACCACAATCCAGCGCTCTAACCAGCTGAGCTACAACCACCATTTAAGCGGAGGCAAAAATACCTTTTTTTCTTAATTCAATCAAAAGAATTTGGGTTTTACCCCAAATAAAAATTCAAAAGGAACATATCATCATGAAACTTAACCCAAAAGGATGCAGTACCCAATGATTTTCATCTTGGAAGTCAAAGTCAAAATTTCAACGCGACTATGCTAATTATGGGCATTTCCTCGTTAAAATACCCATTTTAACAGCTAAAACACACAATTTTTGAGTGTTCACAACAATTAATTTCCAAACAGTCGTTCAGAATTTATTTTTACTATACAGATATTATGGCCTTATGTCTCTGACAACTATCGTAAAACTTAACCGTTTTCGTGCAAAACTCCCTATGTTTTGCTGCGTGCTTTTCTGCGTTTTTGCATTTCACGCCCAACAAAACAAAAAAGACAGTTTAATATTTAAACTGAAGCACTTGGAATCGACAAATCGATTCAATCCAAAGGATACTACCCACATTAAATTACTGGTTAACCTTGCTTTCTCATATCGCTATGTCAATAACGATAGCTTATTATCGATTTCAAATCGAGCACTCAAACTAAGTGAGGCAGTAAACTATGATTATGGTAAGATTAATGCTCTTGAAGCGTTGGGAAATTATTATTCCGACCAAGGAAATGGAAAAAAATCCATGCGCTTCTTTAAAAAGGCCCTGGAACTTTCCCGTGAAAATGGTAACCAGGATGCAGAACTTAATGTTATCAATGGACTTGCCCATGTGCACAGCTATGAAGGTAATTATGCCGAAGCTCTGAATTTATATCTCAAGGCTATTGATATTGCCAAAAAAACAGACAACAAAAATATGTTGTCGATCCTAAATGAAAATATTGCCACGCTATACTCCGACCAAAAAGATTTTAAAAATGCGCTTGTATTTTATGATACCGTACAAGCGGTGAACCGCGAATTGGGGAATGAGGTAATCCATGCTGAGACCCAAAGTAACATGGCTTCGTTATACAAGGATGCCCGGAACTTTGAATACGCCATGTTCAATATCAACAAGAGTATTACAACCTTTGAAAAATATAAAGTCTATGATTGGTTGGCATATGCTTACGAAGTAAAGGGCAGTATTTATCTAGAACAAAAGAAATACCAATGGGCTTTATATTGGTACGACCAGAGTGATATGCTCCATAAGGAACATCTTCAGGATGATAGGGAAAAAATTCAGTTGATGAACGGTATGGCAAAAGTATATCTAGGCTTGGGGCGGGATAGCCTATCCATGGCATATGCCAATGAGGGTTTGCGATTATCCAAAAAAATCAATTCCATCCAAGGTCAGATAGATTGTTCCGAAACCTTATATAAGCTCCATAAAAAAGGAGAGGACAATGTCGGGGCCCTTAACTATTTGGAATCCTTCAAAAAACTGTCCGACTCCCTTTTCAAGGATAAAAACAAACAGAGTCTTGCTCTTTTGGAAACCAAGATGGAATACCAGCAAGAGAAAAAAGAGCTTATCGCTGCGAACCAAGTAGCCCTGGCCAAGCAACGAAACTATATCTACTTTGCCGTAATCATCTTACTGATACTAAGTGTCATTATTTTAGTTGTTCGACGCAATGAGAAAACGCTAAAAAGATTGAATAGGGAATTAAAGGAGAAGTCCGTAGTTGTAAGTGAAAGGGAAGAGCAATTAAACGAAATCAATAGGACCAAAACCAAACTTTTCTCCATTATTGGTCATGACCTTCGAGGACCTATTGGTGCATTACAAGGCATATTGAAACTGTTCACCGATGGAGAAATAGGAAAGGACGAGTTCTTGTCCTTCATTCCAAAATTGAAATCGGATGTAGAAAATATTTCCTTTGCGTTAAACAATTTGCTTTCGTGGGGTCAAACACAGCTCAATGGCGTGGCCACAAAACCAAAGCGCATCTCTTTGGATAAAATTGTAAGCGCCAATGTAAAATTGCTTTCTGAAGTTGCTGCAAGTAAGACTATAAAGATCATGAACCAAATGCCAGAAAATCCCCAGATTTGGGCTGATCAACATCATATCGATATTGTGGTAAGAAACCTATTGAGCAATGCCATAAAATTCACTCCCGACAACGGACTTATTACCATCGAAGCTGAAGAAAAGCGAAACATGTGGCAGGTAATGATTCGAGATACTGGAATTGGCATGAACAAAGAGATTCAGAAAAAGATCTTTGAGGACACCACCAATATCACCACCTACGGCACCAATAATGAACGTGGAACCGGCTTAGGTCTTTCCCTGTGTAAGGAAATGATCATCAAAAACAAAGGTGAGATATGGGTAGAAAGTGTGCTCCGTAAGGGAACTACCTTCTTTTTTACTGTTCCAAAAGCTGAGAAAAAATATCAGCAGGCCAGCTAGTTATATCAGGTCATCCAGATTATCCACAGCGACATAACGTTCGACCGTGAATCCTTCGGCATGTTCAACACCTGTCAATCTGCCTAGATCCCTAGCCCTATATATTACACTGTCAATAAAGTTCTTGCTGCTTATTGGCGTTTCCGGCTCATTGCTCTTTGGGTCATAAAATTGTGAGCTATAGGCTAGGATAGCCTCAGTTTTTTTGTCAATGAATCCTGAGACGTCCATCACAAAGTCAGGCTCCAAGTTTTTCCATTGTATAAAATGATACACCACCTTGGGGCGCCATGCATCTTGCCACGTATCATCCCCATCCATCTTGGTATCAATTTTGACCAAACCACTCAAGAAACAGGCGTCACTTACCAATTCACTGCCTTTGGCATGATCAATATGCCGATCGTCAATGGCATTGCACAAGACTATTTCCGGTCTATATTTCCTAATAATTTTGATGATTTCCAGTTGGTGCTCCTTATCGTTCACAAAAAATCCATCTGCAAATTCCATATTTTCCCGTACCGAAACACCAAGAATTTTGGCAGCATGAGCAGCTTCCTTGTCCCGAATTTCTGCGGAGCCCCGAGTACCCAACTCACCTCGGGTCAAATCAATTATACCAACTTTTTTTCCTCGAGAAACTTCTTTGGCAATGGTACCACCCGCACCTAACTCAGCATCATCGGGATGGGCGCCAAACACTAAAATGTCTAATTTCATATTATATGGGTAATGCTATGGATTTTACCTTGGCTATGGCTTGTTCCAAATCTTCGATTAAGTCTTCTATTTCCTCAATTCCTAACGAAAATCTTATCAAACCATCTTTTATGCCTTGCTTTTCCCGATCCTCAGGACTCATCAAGGCATGCGATGTCTTTACAGGGGAAATTACCGTACTCTCCAGTCCTGCCAAACTCATCGAGGGTTTTATAAGTTTTAGTTGTTTGAAAAATTCCGATATATCGATTTCAGAATTTAATTCAAACGACAACATTCCACCAAAACCTCTCATCTGCGACTTCGCCAATTTGTGATCCGGGTGGGTTTCAAGTCCAGGGTAATATACATTTTCAACATCAATATTCGAGGAGAGGTATTTTGCCATTCCCATGGCATTTGCATTTTGAGCTTTTACACGAATGCCCATGGTCTTCATACTGCGCTCCAACAGCCACACCGTATAGTCACTTAAACTGCCTCCAAAACAGATGGCAGTGGCGTAAATTCTATCTATAAGTTCCTGGGATGCAGAAACCGATCCTGCGCACATATCCGAATGTCCACCCATGTACTTGGTAGCACTATGACAAATAACGTCTATGCCAAAATCTGCTGGGTTTTGGTTAACCGGACTTGCAAAAGTGTTATCTATTATGGATATGATTCCATGTTTTTTTGCCAGGTCTGAAATCCCCTGTAAATCCGTAATGGTCAGCAAGGGATTTGAAGGAGTTTCTATGTAGATTACCTTTGTGTTGTCTTTGATTTCCTTTTCAAAATCCTCAACATTCCAACCATTGGTGAAAGTATACGAAATTCCAAACCTTTCAAATTGGGTAACTGCAAAATTATAGGTCCCTCCATATAAGGTTTGCTGGAGAACAACATGATCTCCCGCCTTTAGAAAGGTCATCAAAGCGGTGCTGATAGCAGCCATTCCACTGCTAAAAATTAGAGCAGCCTCGGAATGCTCCAAGGCTGCTATTTTTTTGCACAATGCTTCTTGATTGGGCGTGTTGAAGTATCTCGGGTAACGCTTTGCATCCACATTTTCAAAGGCGTAGGAGGAACTCATATACAAAGGAGAAACCGCTCCCTTGAATTTGGTATCCTCAACGCTGCCGAAGTGGGTACAGATGGTGTTCATTCCTTTTTTGGTCTCGCTCATTATGCCAAATTTTTAAAGCTAAAGATACGAAACCACCTATACTTGAACACGCTTCCAATTTCCTTTTTTGAACCATACAATAGCTATTATTGCCAGCAGCACTTCTGCTGTGGTAATGGCAATAAACACTCCCATGGCCCCCCAGCCTAAAATCAAGGCAGAAATATAGGCAACCGGTAATTGGAACAACCAAAATGAGATAAAGTTGATCTTGGTTGGTGTCCTTGTATCCCCTGCTCCATTAAAAGCTTGGGAAACTACCATTCCATAGGCATAGAACACGTAGCCCGCTGCTATAATTTGTAAGCAAAGTGCTCCATTTTCAACAACACTAGGAGTGCTATTAAACCATGTGACGATGGTTTTGGCAAAGAACAGATAGATCAAAGAAACCACTCCCATGAAATAGGCATTGTACTTTCCTGTTTTCCAAACGGAAATTTCAGCTCTATCAGGTTTTTGTGCACCAAGATTCTGACCTACCAAGGTTGCCGCAGCATTGCTCATACCCCATGATGGCATCAAGGTGAACATCATAACCCTAATGGCAATGGTATATCCTGCCAACACTTCGCTTCCAAATTCGGACATGATCCGCATTAAGAAGACCCAACTGGAAGTTCCAATTAAAAACTGGGCGATTCCACCTAACGAAACCTTGATAAGATTCATCATCACTCCCATATTCACCACAATATCCTTCGCCACAAGTTTTATCTTGCTCCAACCGAAAAACAAGATACCCAGCTGAAACAATACGGCGGTACCCCGGCCAATGTTGGTCGCAATTGCCGCTCCCATTACACCATATTCTGGAATTGGTCCCCATCCGAAAATGAAAATTGGATCAAGGATTATGTTCAATCCATTGGAGAGCACCAAAGTCCACATGGCAATTGAAGCATCACCTGCCCCACGGAATATGGCATTGATCAAAAACAACAACATAATGGTGATGTTGCCCCCGATCAAGAGTTTGGTATATCCATACCCCTCTTCAATAAGATCGGGCTCCCCTCCCATTAAGGCCAGAATTTCCTTGGAAAACAATATGCCCACAATACCAAGGACAATGGAAATCAAAACTCCCAAACCTATAGCTTGCACCGCGGCGACCCGCGCACCTTGAACATCTTTTTCGCCTATCCGTCGGGCAACAACTGCGGTGGCAGCCATACTTAAACCGATGGCCAAGGCATAAATCAGCGTAATTACCGATTCCGTTAAACCAATGGTTGCAACGGCATTCACGCTAACTTGAGAGACATAAGCAATGTCCACCAGCGCAAAAATGGATTCCATCAGCATTTCCAAAATCATAGGAATGGAAAGCATGAAAATAGCCTTGCGAATACTGCCAGAAGTAAATTCGGTTTCCTTTCCGGTAACAGCTATCCAGAAATATTTAAAGAATTTTTTTAAAGAAAATGTATTTGAATTTGTCATTATTAAAGAATTATGTGTAAGAAAAGAGTGAAAATGTCACGATTCCGAAAGAGGTTCTTTCGGTTACATTTTGGGCTTAAAGCCCATGGTGACATCTATAGCGTACATAATTCTATAACTTCATGATGGCGCAAATATGGGATTTTTTTTTGAAGTTGAAAACGTTTCCCTCAATTATTTAACATAATTGACGCGGTATCTCCAAAGGCTTACCCCTCCCAATATAAACACTCCAAGTACCGTATACCAAACGAAAGAGGGTGTGATTACTTGGTCTCCACTGGCATAGCTATGTAATCCCACTAAATAAAAATTGACCCCAAAATAGGTCATCATGATACTGGCGAAAGCAATAATACTGGCAAAACTAAACGTCCATTTTCCCCGTAACCCCGGTACCAAACGCATGTGCAATACAAAAGCGTAGATCATAATCGAGATCAAGGCCCAGGTCTCTTTCGGGTCCCAGCCCCAATATCTTCCCCAACTTTCATTGGCCCATTGTCCTCCTAAAAAGTTACCTATAGTAAGCATTACCAATCCTGCGGTAAGAGCCAGTTCGTTAATAATTATCAACTCCCTTAGGTTGAGTTCCATTCGGGCTTTATTCTTTTCCGTGGTCAAAACAATCAACAACAAAGAGACCACGCCAAGTATCATTCCCACGGTCAATGGTCCATAACTCCCTACAATTACCGCAACGTGAATCATAAGCCAATAGCTATCCAAAACCGGAACCAAATTGGAGATTGAAGGGTCGACCCAGCTTTGATGTGCAATCCAGAGTAACATTGATGTAACAAAGGCACTTGCTGCAATTGTAAGTTCACTCTTTCTTCCCAATGCCAGTCCAATTCCCAGTGTAGCCCATGAGACGTAGAGAATACTTTCATAGGCATCGCTCCACGGAGCATGCCCTGAGATATACCAACGCATAATCAGTCCCGCCGTGTGCCAAATAAAAAACAATACAATGGTGCCTTTTAACAGATAGGCCGCGGCCTTGAGGGTTTCCCGTTCTTTGAAAATCTGAAGAATCAAGATAACAAATAGCAATATTCCAACAAGAGCGTAATACTGATACAATCTGTTGAAAACATCCAGTTTGTTGTACAGAATCTCGGCTTTTATCTTTTTCTCATCGGGTAAAACCTCCGCGCCATGATTCTTTTGGTTTTGTTTGAAGGCCTCCAACAACTTATCAGGTTCGGAATAATCGTTCGATGCAATGGAGGTTCTCAAAGTACCCAGATAATAGGGCATTGCATTTTTAATGAAATTGGAGTACAACGAGTCTGAAACCTGGTATTGACCGGACCGATATTCTATGGCCGAAATCCATTTGTTGTTTTCATCATTCAGTAACGGAAATATCTTTACAATCTGTCCGCTAAGGGCAATGTCCAACAAATTCAATCGTTCAAAGACCTTTTTAAAATCCTTTTCAAAATTGGATGGATTGGTGGTAGAGGTTGCCTTTTCTACATAAGGTGCAAGCTTAAAATTGCCTTTTGAATCAAAAAAGTCAGTGGCCTTCACATATTTTGTTCCTTTAGGAACATCAATAATCTTTCTTATACTGTCATTTTCTCTTTTGGCCAATTTGATGACCTCGGTATTGTACCAAACCCCAGGATTCATCATCATGGACAAGAACACCTGATTGGCGGTCAATCCGTTGTAGGTACTTTGTCCACTTAACTTTCGTAAAACCTCAGATGCAAAGGTGTGGATAGGTTTCATACGGCCTCCTTCATCCTGAATTACCAAGGCTCCAAATCTCTCGGCATGGCCCTCATCCACCACACTTGACATAATAATGGAATCTACCTGTGCTTTTGAAGGTAAATTCGAATGCTCATGGCCTTCCTCCGAATCTTCTTGTGCGAAACCTAGACTGGATACCATAAAAATCAAAAGGGTCAATGCCGCTTTCTTGACCTTTACTTTTTCAAGAGCTTGTTGTAAATCCCTGAACCTGGTCTTTCCAAAGAACATAATCCCCATTAAACCAATATAGAGCAGGAAATAACCAATATAGGTTATCCATGTTCCCCAGAAATCATGGTTTACAGATAGAATTGTTCCTTTCTCATCTGGATGAAAACTCGATTGAAAAAATCGATATCCCTGATGATCCAAAACATGGTTCATATATATATCGTAATCGAAAGGACGCTTGTCATCGACGGTAATCTTACTCATGAACGAGGCGTAGCCTGTTTCCGTCCCCGGATATTTTTCAGCAATAAAATCATTCAATCGAATTGCAAATGGGAGCTCATACACCTTGGAGCCATAGCTCAGCGAAAAGGCCAATCCCCCGACATTAATTTTATTTGAAAAATTGGAAGATCCTTTTCCTCCTAACAATTTTTGTTCAAAGGTTTCGCCATTGACCGAAATGGAAACCACCAGCGCGTCTTGGGTAGCTTCGGTAATTTCGTTTTCCGGTACCTTGACAACACCATAACTTCCCTTTAGCATGGGTTCCGGAATCACAAACTGCATTCCTGCCATAGTATACAATGACCTCAGCTGCAAGGGTTGAAGACTGTCGTTAACCACCTGCCCCTGAAACTGGTCCGCCATGCGCATAAAAGCACCTGCAAAAGGCGTCTTTATTTGATAATTACCTCCATCCGAGAAGATATTAATAGCACCTGATGTCTCTTTGTTCAATGAAAACAATACATTGTGAATGCTGGCTACGGTCCCGTTTTCCAGAAAATGCTCATGCCTTTGCCCGTCGCCTGCTTCAACAATTTTGAGGTATTCCTTGCCATTCTCATCGGGAATTAGCCCCTCCTCTGCCCCATCAATAAAACCTACATAGGAAATGGTAAAGGGTTGACCATTGAAATCGGAATTCCATGGAAGACTTGAACGTTTCCCCTCAGCAGTAACTATCAGGTCATCTTCTAAAACTTTGCGCTTAGTTTCACCATTGATTTGACCATCAACAAAAGCGGTCAAATAGGTTTTATCAGAAAAAAAGCGGTTTTCTACATTTCCCTCCCGTATGGGCATAATCCCCTCATAACTGATGTAGCGCGTAACGAATGCTCCGACGATAATCAATATCCATGAAAGGTGAAGGACGAGCACGGGCCATTTCTTCCAGCTCAGTAGCTTATATCGGAAAATATTTCCGATAAAGTTTATCATAAAAAAAACCATGATGACCTCGAACCAGGTGGCATTGTAGATATAAATCCGCGCTGTTTCGGTGCTGTACCAACTTTCCACAAAAGTTCCAAAGGCCATTGCAGTAGCGAAAATCAAAAAAAGAATGGCCATTAATCGTGTTGAGAACAGTGTTTTGGAAAGTTTTTCCAGCATAATCGGGAGTCTAAGTAAAAGGCCACAAAGGTAGCTACTAAATGGTTAAAATCCATATAAACATGAAACCCATTTGTCAGCTGATCCAAAACTGTAAGGATATTCATGTTACAGTTTTGTCAACATTTATGAAACTAAAAAAAATGTCCCTAATAAGAGTTCCGCGCCCGATGTCTAAACACTCCTATAAGGAACAATTTGAAGATTCTATTACTTTCTAGTTCATAGTGCTATTATCAAGTTACAATGCGTTCAAATATGCCTTTAAATCACTTTTTTGTCTACCGTTCATACGAAGATTAAAATGGTCATTATAGTGGTCTATCACATCATCCAAATCCGTGAATCTGCCATCATGATAAAATCCACCTTTGGATTTTGCAAAAAGGCCTCGAAGTGGAGGTGTGCGATATTTTCCTGTAGGTGATCTATCCGCCTCGAAGCCATCGATTCCAATTTCTTCCGGTGAATGAAGCTCATCATCGCTAAAAACGGGAGCCGGGTGGCAACCCGCACATTTTGCCTTGTGTTCGAAAATTTTTCTGCCGCGTATGGCCGCTTTAACCTCAAAACCGCCGTCATCCGGTTCAGGAGCCAAAAGAGATAATTGATATTCACGAAGAGCTTCCAATTTTGGGCCAACCAGGTCCTCCTCCACCATGACGTCGAACGCTCCTCTTTTAACTGCTATTGGAAACTTGACCGGGTCGTTCAATCTTGGGTCTGCAAAGTTACCTTGTCCTCCCATTTCCAAAACGGCAACAAACCTATTCCAATAGGTTATATCTCCCCATCCTGTATATGTTGCTTTCTCGAGTCCTTGTAGTCCATGTGCTGGAGGGATTAAATTAGCTGCAATGGACCCATCAGGTTTGGTAGCTTTGCCATCCAATAAAAGTGCCGCAGGAAAACGTCCAGGACCCCAAGCATTCAATACAACATTCAGCGTGGCAACATCTACCTCAAGCAATTCGGCTAGGGGAGCGTTATCCGTAATTCCGATAATGGCTCCGACATTTAAATCCCGATTGGGCCAGCCATCAAGTCGCTTCCCTATTCCAGTAGTAAAAGAGTCATCAACTGTGGAATGGCAGAGTGCACAGGAAATTCCTACTGAAGTTAGACTTCCAGCATCATCGAAGTTTCCTTTGACCCCCACAACCGCATTGAGACTTAGTAAAGCTGCTGTTGTTGCAGGATCATCCAAATCCACATCCCCTGATGCAATTGCATCCAAAACACTCTGAGGCAATGCATCCACATCAACCTTTAGTCCAACAGCTAAGGCCGTGTTTGGGCTCACCCCGGGACCAAATCCTCCGTTGTTCTCTCCTAAAACGGCTTTATCAAGTTTAAGCACTCCACTCCAAAAGGCTTCATCGCCAAAAGTGTCAAACCTGAAAATTTCTTTGCCCTCGGCGACAAGCGTGGGATTCAAATCCAATTGGATTGGTGGCGGAATAATCAATTCTCGAATGTCAGGGCCATCGTCTCCTTTAAAACATCTCGCAAACAATAACAAAACCAACAAAAGCAGGAAGGGGCCAAGTATTTTTTTCGTTTTCATAACAGATAGAAGTTTAAGGTTCAAAATATTTCTGGCGTAGATGCCGGGCAGCTAGATCATAAGCAAACAGGATCTGATTGCTTGGAACATACTATACTTCTATCTTTTGATAGGAAACTTTAGAAAAGGTTACAAAATTCACAAGGTTTTTGCGCAATCAACTTATATAGGGTTTAGGACAGTATGGAGACCATCACTTTTTCGGTTATGTTGTCGCACCTGTTAAAGCCAAAACCAAATACATCTTCTTTGCTTGCAGCCAATTCGTAAAGCTTTTCCTTTAACGTATTCTTGGCTCTGTGCAGGCGAACTTTCACATTGGCCTTGGTAATGTTCAAACAGTCAGAAATTTCGTTGATGGACATTTCCTCAATCTCTTTTAGTATGTAAACTGTTCGATATTTGATGTCCAGGGCATCAATGGCATTTTCCAAAAGTTGCTTTGCTTCGTTTCTGATAATGCGCTTTTCGGGATTCAGTTGATTCTTATCAGGTATTTCTAAAATGGTATTTTGTTTTGTTTCCGAAGGTCGCTGGTAAAGATGAACAACCCTGTCTTTTTCTTTTAACCTTGCCAAAACCTCGTTTATTCCTATCCTTATCAACCATGTTCCGTAAGCGGAAGATTGTTTAAATTGATACAGCTTTTCGAATGCCTTTAAATATGTATTCTGCATGATATCCTCTACTTCCGATTCATCCTTAATATAACTTCTGATTACCCGAAAGAGTTTTTGATTGTTTCTCCTCAAGAGTATCTCATACAGTTCCCGCTCCCCGGAAAGAATACGCTTTATGATTTCCGATTCGGAAAGCTTATGGTACTTAAAACTACCAAGTTGAATGGGTTCCATATTTAGTTGCTTTGCCTTTAGATATCAAATCCAACAAATAGTTACAAAATTTTGTAACCTTTTTTCCCCTTACCTATCTAAAGTTAAAACTTAAAAATTATGGAGTCAAATATTGCATTGGTAAAGTCTGTATTGAAGTTTACCTATGGTTTAGTTCCTATTTTGGCAGGACTGGACAAATTCACCAACCTATTGGCCGATTGGGGACAGTATGTTTCCCCTGGGTTGTCGGAGATACTTCCTCTGGAAGCTGGAACGTTTATGGTAATCGTGGGCGTCATTGAGGTTGTAGCCGGTATACTTGTACTAACAAAACCCAAGTTGGGAGCGTTGGTTGTAATGTCTTGGTTGGTTGCAATTGCCTTGGTCCTGGTTTTCAGTGGCAAGTTTATTGATGTTGCCGTTCGGGATTTGGTCATGGCTGTTGGTGCATTTTCTTTAGCCAAATTGTATACCTCCGAATCGTCTTAATAGTTAAACAATACAACCATAGCATTTATCTTTTAAACATCAACATCTTGGTAAATGGAAGCCTAAGTCTATTCAACATAATAAGAAACAATATCGGCCACCTTAAATAAGGTGGCTTTTCTTTTAACCATTTGTTTTGAGTTGCTATTTTTGAACCATGTATTCCATTATCCTTCTTGGAACAGGCAATTTGGCCCAACATCTTTTTGATGCCTTTATTAAAGCGCCCCGGGTCGAAATTGCGCAGGTATATGGAAGAAATCCGGAAAAACTTAAACGCTTTGAATCGCGGACAGCAGTATGTTCGGATTCCACAAAAATCAAAGATGCGGATGTGTATATCATAGCCGTAAAAGATGATGCCATACGGGAAGTAGCCCAACTGATTGGGTCGAAAAAAGGAATTGTGGTCCATACTTCCGGGGCAATGAATATGGATTGTATCCCCGTTGCCAATAGAGGGGTATTCTACCCTCTTCAGACGTTTACCAAAGGAAAAACTTTGGATTGGAAGGACATACCTGTCTGTCTGGAAACTACTCAAAAATCCTCTTTTGATGTCTTGAAATCCCTGGCAGAACAAATTTCAGACAACTTCCACGCAATTGATTCACAACAACGTAAAAAGCTTCATCTGGCCGCGGTGTTTGTCAATAATTTTACAAATCATTTATACCAAATTGGCGAAAATATTTGTCAAAAGGAAGGGCTTTCCTTCTCACTCTTAAAACCCTTGATAAAAGAAACAGCCGAAAAAGTCCAAGATATATCACCTTTGGAAGCCCAAACAGGGCCAGCTCGAAGAGGAGATACAGCGAGTATAAAAAGTCACCTAAGTTTGCTGAATAATCAAAAACATGTCGAACTTTACAACTTGTTCAGCGAAGCCATAAAAAAAGCATATGAAGAAAAACTATAAAGAACTACTTAGCGAAATTACCACCTTTGTTTTTGATGTAGATGGTGTGTTTACCGATGGTTCATTGTTGGTGACCACGGATGGGGAAATGCTGCGGAAAATGAACGTCAAAGATGGATACGCGGTTAAAACAGCTCTTCAAAAAGGCTATAATATTTGCGTGATTTCTGGGGGAACCAATCCTGGGGTCAAGGAACGTCTGAAAGGTCTCGGGGTGACAGACATTTATTTGGGAGCGCATCATAAGGAAGAACCTTTGGATGAGTACTTGGACATTTATAACATCGACCCGAAAAATGTGCTTTACATGGGTGACGATCTTCCTGACGTTCCACCCATGAAAAAGGTAGCGCTAGCAACATCGCCCCAGAATGCTGTGGCAGAGGTTAAGGCAATCTCCGACTATGTTTCCCATAAAAATGGCGGTGATGGATGCGTTAGGGATATCATAGAACAAGTACTGAAGGTACGTGGGGACTGGAATGATAATTTCAGTGCAAAAAATGACTGAGAGTAATCCGCTACAAGAAAAATTAAAGGACTATAAGCTTATTCTGGGCTCTGGTTCTCCCCGAAGAAAACAGTTTCTCGAAGATTTGGGGCTTCAATTTGAGATTCGTCCTAAATCCGTCGAGGAAATTTATCCAGAAAATTTAAAGGGAGAGGAAATATCAAGGTTTTTAGCAGAGCTAAAAGCGACTCCTTTTAAAAAAGAACTTCAACCCGACGAAATTGTGCTTACCTCAGATACCGTAGTCTGGTTCAAAAACGAATCCCTGGCAAAGGCTTCCAACGCCGATGAAGCTTATCAGATGCTTCGCACGCTATCAGGTGACTGGCACGAGGTAATCACATCGGTGTGTTTTACTACTGCTACTTCCCAAAAGACTGTGAGCGCCACAACTTGGGTGAAATTCATGGATTTTAGCGACGCGGAAATCAATCATTATATAGGTCTATGTAAGCCATTTGACAAGGCAGGGGCCTATGGTATCCAAGAATGGATTGGAATGATCGGCATCTCGGAAATAAAGGGTTCCTATACCAATGTGGTCGGACTCCCCACTCATTTAGTTTACAAAACGTTAACAGACATGGTTTCCTAATCGTGTATGCTTAACTTTATACAAATTCTTAGGACATGAAAAAGCTTTTCCAAATTGAATTGATCGCTATTGGGCTTTTGTTGATTGCTTCCTGTGCGGATAAAAGCAAGACCTCCAATAAAGAAATGGCCATGAACGATGAGCCTATTATCACAAAGGCCATTAAACCGAAACAACCACTTTCTGAAGATTTCAAAAAGTACTGGTACAATGGAAAGGCTGAAATCACGTCATATAAACTGGAACAAGCGAGGTATGGACAGATTCGGGATGGACATTCCGTTTTGATCTATGTCACAGAACCCTTTTTGCCAGAAAAACAGGTAAAAGCGGACCGAAACAATCCAGAAAATGTTTCTGTTCTAAAATTAAATGCAACCAAAAAATATCTTACCGGTATTTATCCCTATTCCGTTATGGGAAGTACATTTTACCCGGTTTATGACAATCAGCATGCGATTAAAACCAGTTTGTCAATGCAAGAATGGTGTGGTCATATGTATTCCCAAATCAACAATAGGGGACAGTTTGAGTTCACTTCCCATTCCTATTTTGAAAGTGAGGCAGATCAGAACGTATCCCTGGAAAAAGATGTTTTGGAAAATGAAATCTGGAATAAGATTAGAATCAATCCATTGAACCTCCCAACTGGAAACCTTAAAATGATTCCTTCATTGGAATATATACGGTTGCGTCATAAAGAACTTAAGGCATACGATGCCATTGCCAGTTTGTCGACCCAAGATGGTCTTAGCAGCTATACCATCACCTATCCGGCTCTTGAAAGAAGCTTGACCATAAATTTCAAAGCTGAATTTCCTTATAGCATTGAAAGCTGGACCGAGGAATTTAAAAGTGGTTTTGGGCCAAAAGCGAAGGTGTTGACAACGCGGGCCACGAAGCTAAAATCCATAAGCACTGCTTATTGGGGTCAGAATGGAAATGAAGACGTCGTTCTACGGGACAGTTTGGGGCTAAACTAGCGCTGATTTGTCCTAAATCCATCCTGTTAAAGATGTTCTAAATAACATCGGGCGTGGTTCGAATCTTTCTATATTTGGAGCAACCACTAAAAACAATTGTATGCGAAACTTTTGGGTCAGTGTATTGACTTTAACTGCAGTAGTTTCAAATTCCTTTGCCCAAAGGCCGAACAAACCCTCTTCCACCGAAATTCATCACAATCTTCAAAAACTGAACTTTTTGGGGACGGCGCTGTATGTAGCTGCCCATCCTGATGATGAAAACACAAGGTTAATTTCGTACTTATCCAATCATGATAAGGCAAGAACAGCATATCTGTCGTTGACCAGAGGAGATGGAGGACAAAACCTGATAGGCTCGGAGTTAAGAGAGCTTTTGGGAGTCCTTCGGACACAGGAACTCTTGGCAGCAAGAAGGGTCGACGGAGGTGAACAATGGTTTACCCGTGCCAATGATTTTGGCTACTCCAAGCACCCAACCGAGACACATCGAATTTGGGACAAGGACAAAGTTTTGGGCGATGTGGTATGGGCGATTAGAAACTTAAAACCTGATGTGATCATCAATCGTTTTAATCACAGGACTCCTGGCACCACGCATGGTCATCACACCTCATCAGCTATGCTGAGCGTTGAAGCTTTTGATTTGGCCAATGATTCCAAAGCATACCCGGAACAACTCCAGCTTATCGATACCTGGAAGCCCAGAAGGATATTTTTTAACACATCATGGTGGTTTTATGGAAGCCGTGAAAATTTCGAGAAAGCTGATAAATCCAATATGATCAAGTTGGATGTGGGTGTTTATTATCCCGAATTGGGACTCTCCAACAACGAAATAGCTTCAATGGCAAGCAGCCAGCACCTTTGTCAAGGCTTTGGGCGCATTACTACCCGAGGTTCCCAGGACGAATATGTTGAATTGCTGAAAGGAGATTTGCCTTCCGGCAATAATTTGTTTGATGGCATAGACACTTCTTGGTCAAGAATACAAGGAGGAAAAGCCATCGGAGACATCTTGTATGAAGTGGAAAAGAATTTCAATTTCTCCAATCCATCCGCGCATATCCCAGAATTGGTAAAAGCATATCAGCTACTTCAGAATGTTGGGGACGAGCATTGGAAAATGCTTAAATCAAAAGAATTGGAATCCATTATTTTGGATTGTGCAGGCTTGTATTTAGAAGCAAATTCCGCAACTGCTTCAACAACCACCGAAGGTAATGTCAAAATAAATATTGAAGCATTGAACCGAAGTGGGCAGCCCATCACCTTAAAAGAAATTAAAGTAATCGGTACTGATGACAATTTGAGTCCGAACAAAGTGCTGGCCAACAATAAAAAGGAAAACCTTGAATTGGAGTTTACAGTATCACAAACGACGCAGAATTCAGGCCCGTATTGGTTGAATAGCCCTTGGAGTTTGGGAATGTACGATGTGGATGACCAAAAAATGATAGGCAAAGCAGAAACACCAAGTGCATTTTCTGCCCGGTTCGTCCTAAGTTTTGATGGTGTTGAAATTGGTTTCGAAAGACCCGTTATTCGTCGTTATTCCAAACCGGAAAAAGGTGAACTGCATGAACCTTTTGTAGTGCTTCCACCAGTAACCTCCTCTATTGCGGAAAAAGTCTTGATTTTTTCCGATACAGAAACAAAAGATGTACTGGTGAGTGTCAAAGCAGGAAAAAACAATGTGTCAGGGGAAATAACGTTAAAACACCCTGCTGGTTGGACCATTTCACCGGAAAGAATTCCATTTTCCATTGAGCAAAAGGGACAAGAACAATCGGTAACCTTTCAAGTCACCCCGCCGGTTAGCGATAGCGAGGGTAAAATTATTCCTTTGGTTCAGATTGATGGTAAAACCTATGATAAGGAGCTGATTGAAATTGCGTATGACCATATTCCCAAGCAATCCGTTTTGCTACCATCAGAGGCTAAAGTGGTGCGAATGAATATCCAAAAATCCGGAGAACATATCGGTTACATTATGGGAGCCGGTGATAAAGTACCTGAAAGTTTAAAGCAGATTGGATATCAAGTGCACACCATTGACCCCGACGATATTCAAGCAGGTTCATTGGACAAATATGATGCTGTCGTTGTAGGTATCAGAGCCTACAATGTTGTGGATGCCTTGAAATTTAAGCAACCCCATATCTTCGATTATGTTGAAAAAGGAGGGAATTTAATCGTCCAATACAATACTGCGGGACGTTGGAGCAAGCAATTTGAGAATATTGCCCCGTACGACCTTACCCTTTCGCGTGATCGTGTAACCGATGAAACAGCCAAGGTCAGCATTGTAGCCAATAATCATTCCCTAGTTAACTTTCCGAATACGATCAAAGAGTCCGATTTTGATGGATGGGTGCAAGAGAGAGGTCTTTACTTTCCAAAAGAATGGGGACCAGAATTTACACCAATACTCTCCATGGCAGATGACGGAGAATCCGAAACCGAAGGTAGTTTGCTGGTGGCCCCTTACGGTGATGGCCACTACATTTATACTGGCTTGAGTTTTTTCAGGGAATTACCGGCTGGAGTATCTGGGGCTTATAAACTCTTCGCTAACATGCTTTCCATAGGAAAGAGTGAGGTAAAATCGGAAAGCAATGTCAAAGGATAATATGGATAACAAGATGGAATGGAAGAAGGAATACAGCGTTGTACTCCTACTGAATATCCTGTATATCTTGATTTTCTACTTCATTATGACACAAAATAACTAATAGCTTAATGAGCGCATTAGATTGGATAGTTCTGGGTAGCACGCTACTCTTTATTGTAGGCTTCGGTGTATGGAAAACCCGAGGAAGTAAAAATGTAACCGATTATGTAATGGGCGGTAAAGATGCCAAATGGTGGACCATTGGTCTGTCCGTTATGGCTACGCAGGCCAGTGCCATCACCTTTTTGTCCACCCCTGGACAGGCATTTCACGACGGTATGGGCTTTGTGCAATTCTACTTTGGATTGCCCTTGGCCATGATCTTTATCTGTTTGGTCTTTATTCCTATTTATAGAAAACTCAAAGTCTTTACGGCGTATGAAATGTTGGAGGGACGGTTCGATCTTAAAACCCGGAGTTTGACAGCTATACTGTTCCTGATTCAACGTGGTTTGGCAGCCGGAATTACGATTTTTGCCCCATCCATTATTCTCTCTGCCGTTTTGGGATGGGATTTACGTACACTGAACATCATAATCGGTATTCTGGTAATCATTTATACGGTTTCCGGTGGCACCAAAGCGGTAAGCGTAACCCAAAAACAGCAAATGTTCATTATTATGGTGGGCATGTTCTTTGCTTTCTTTTTTATTCTGGGTTCACTTCCAACAGGAGTTTCTTTTGGCGAGGCACTTAAGATTGCCGGTGCCAACGATAAACTTCAAATATTGGATTTTAGTTTTGATACCAACAACAGATATACCTTCTGGAGTGGCATCACCGGTGGCTTCTTTTTGGCCTTGGCCTATTTTGGTACCGACCAAAGCCAGGTACAGCGTTATTTATCGGGAAAATCGATTCGGGAAAGTCAATTGGGATTAATTTTCAATGGAGTTTTTAAGATTCCGATGCAATTCTTCATCCTATTGGTGGGGACCATGGTGTTTGTTTTTTATCAATATAACCCTTCTCCCCTCAATTTTAACCCAGCTGCCACCCAGGCAGTAATGGAATCCGAATATGTTGGAGATTATAGGTTATTGGAGCAAGGGCATCTGGAACTGGAACAAGAAAAGAAAATGGCACAAAGCTCATTTTCCGCTGCCTTGGCATTAAAGGAATACAATGCCATTCAACAGGCCAAACAGGATATCGCCAAAATCAATCAAAAAGAAAAAGCAAACCGGGATACGGCCAGAACATTGATTACAAAAGCTGATGATTCGGTGGAGACCAATGATAAGGACTATGTCTTTATTCATTTTATCCTGACCAATCTGCCTGCAGGTCTCATTGGATTGCTTTTGGCGGTTATTCTATCAGCGGCAATGTCCTCCACTGCTTCCGAGTTGAACGCGTTGGGTACCATCACCGCCTTGGATCTATACAAAAGAAATCTAAAAGTGGAAAAAGACGAAAAGCACTATGTTTTGGCGACAAAGGGTTTCACTCTGCTATGGGGCGTTATAGCCATTATCATAGCCTGTGTTGCCAACCTTTTTGATAACCTAATTCAGTTGGTGAACATCATCGGTTCAATATTTTACGGTAATGTATTGGGTATTTTTCTCTTGGCTTTTTTCTTCAAGTTTGTAAAGGGCAATGCAGTATTCATAGCCGCTCTAGCAACGCAGGTAATAGTGATAATCGGTTGGTATATGGACTGGATGTCCTATTTGTGGTTGAATGCCTTCGGATGTCTATTGGTTATTTTCCTTGCCATACTGATTGAGAGTTTTGATAGTTTCTTGCGAAAACCTCCATTAAAAGCATAAAAAAACCCGTGATGATCACGGGTTTTAAATGACTTATTGGGTTGTGCTTAAAGCGCTCCCCATTCTTTCAAGGAATCCTTGTTAAGTTTAACGTAGTCAGCATTTCCTGCTTCTTCGGCTACTTTTAATGATTGTTTGGCCGCTTCAATAGCTCCTTTTTTATCACCAAGTTTGGCCAATATCAAAGATTGTCTGCGCATAACCCAAAAAGCATCTGGTCGCATTTCAACAGCCTTTGCAATCCACTCCTTAGCTTTGTTCAAATCTTTGCCTTCTTCATAGTAATATGAAGCAGAAGCATAATAATCTCCGGCACTTGGTCCGGCCATAACCGCTTCTATGCTTTTTTCGGCTTTAGCCAAAGTGGGTACTTCAAATTTTACTCCTACATAGGCCTTATCCCAAAGCATCCCAAGCGTAGCCCCATTGTTATGAAGATCATCAATGGTCATGGTAAAAGTCTCAACCGACATTGGCATGTTGTAAACTTGAGCCGTTGTTTTGGCAGCCACTTTGCTGTCATCCCACTCCCTAGGTGTTCCCCAGTTATTGGTATCAGCATAGAAGATAACTTCCCAAGAAGATTGTCCTGGCTTTGTGAAAATGGCATAAGAACCAGCTTTAACCTCTTGTCCATCTATAGTAACGTCATCACTGAAAGTAATCGTAGAGTTCTTGTTGGCACCTGTTCTCCATAATTTATCATAAGGAACCAAATTCCCAAAAATTGTTCTTCCGCGCATGGAAGGTCTTGAATACTCAACCTTTACTTCTGTAAGACCCACTGTTTGCTTCAGTTTCGCATCAGGGCTAGGTTGAGGAGTTTGCAACTGCGCATCTACAGTGACGGCAAGCAGCGCAGCAAATGCAAATAATGCTAGTTTTTTCATTTGTAAGAATTTTAGATTTGTTAGTAAAACAAAGCTAAATATAAAGGTAGGGTCGGCTTGTTAACAAACACTTAAAAGAAGGTTGTCATGCACAGCTTTTTGACCCCAATTCGTATGTTAGTGAATCTTCAAAAGATATTTTGTTTAACTTATTTTATAAATTATTAAACAATTTTGTATTTTTGAAGAAAAGCACATGCGTTTGTACCAACTCTATGCAGTTCAAACACTGCCCATATCCAAAGTAAAAGCATGGGAGTTTCTAAAGAACCCGAGAAACCTGAAAGAAATTACCCCAGCCCATATGGGCTTTCATATATTATCCGATATTGACAGACCGATGTTCCCTGGTCAAATTATTCAATATAAGGTAAATCCGTTCCCTGGTGTCGGCACCAAATGGGTAACTGAGATAACCCATATGGCCGAAGGTAGCTATTTTGTTGACGAGCAACGTTTTGGCCCCTATGCTTTATGGCATCATAAGCATTTTTTAAAAGAAGTTCCCGAAGGAGTACAAATGGAAGATATCATAGATTTTAAACTACCCTTTGGGATTCTGGGACGATTGACATATCCTATTTTGGTGAAGCGTCAACTTCAGAAAATTTTCAAATATCGAGAGCAAAAGCTAACAGAGTTTTTTGGAAAAATAGAAGGAGTTCCCAATTTCCTTGAAATAAGGTCAATTTGAAAAACAAAATCTCCATATTTTGGTTTAGAAGAGACCTTCGGTTGGATGACAATGTAGGTTTGTACCACGCCCTTCAAACCGGCCATACCGTGCTTCCCATATTTATCTTCGATACCGAAATTCTGGAGAAACTCCAAAAAGATGATGCAAGGGTTTCTTTTTTCCATGGGCAACTCCAAAAAATGAATGCTGAATTGCAGTCGCAATTCCAAAGTGGGATTGCAATGTATCAAGGGAATCCAATTTCAGTTTTCGTTCGATTACTGCATCAATATAAAATCAATTCGGTTTTTACCAATCACGATTACGAGCCTTATGCCATCAAACGCGATAAGGAAATAAAAAAGTTATTGGCGAAGGATGATGTTGCTTTTCATTCCTTTAAGGATCAAGTTATTTTTGAAACAAATGAAGTGGTCAAAGATGATGGCAATCCCTATGTGGTCTATACACCCTATAATAAAAGGTGGAATGAACGATTTGACCCTAAAACCCATCTTGCCAACTTTGACGCTTTTGCAAGTTTTGAAAAACTCCTTAAGTCCAAAAACCTTCCTTATCTAAGTCTTGGCGACATTGGTTTTGAACCATCGAGCATCTTAGTTTCCAAATACAATATAACTTCAGGTTTAATCCAAAACTACGAGGGCACCCGAAACTATCCCGCTCATGAGTCTGGAACATCACGTCTGGGCCCTCACCTTCGTTTTGGTACAGTTTCCATTCGAAAAATTGTAAAGAAAGCCATCGCGGAGAAAAACGAAGTTTTTTGGAACGAATTGATCTGGAGAGAGTTCTTCATGCAGATTCTATGGCATTTTCCACATACCATTAGTAAGTCCTTCAAACCAAAATACGATCGAATTATTTGGCGAAACAATAAAGCGGAGTTTGAACTTTGGGCAGCCGGAAAAACGGGTTATCCCTTTGTCGACGCTGGAATGCGTGAACTCAACGCCACAGGATATATGCACAATCGGGTTAGAATGATTGTTGCCAGCTTTCTTTGTAAACATCTCCTGGTCGACTGGCGTTGGGGCGAGGCGTATTTTGCAGAAAAGCTGCTCGATTTTGACCTGGCGAGCAATGTGGGCAATTGGCAATGGGCCGCAGGTAGTGGCGTTGACGCTGCCCCATATTTCAGGATTTTCAATCCCACTACCCAAATCGATAAATTTGATTCCCAAAAAAGCTATATCAATAAGTGGGTACCTGAGCTTCAAGAACTTACCTATCCCCTACCCATGGTCGACCACAAAATGGCCCGTGAACGTTGTCTTAATGTCTACAAGACAGCTGTTGGTTGATGCATTTTCAGTATTTTTAATACCCGGTTTTATTTTTAGGGCGCTGGGAAGAAAAGTTGTGATTGGAGCCCAAAAAATACTTGCCTTATCAATTCGGACTAATTCAAATCATATAAAATGAAACAATTCTCTACCCTAGTGCTGCTATGTTTGGTCTCACTCAACCTAACCGCGCAGAAACTAAGCTCCAACAAAAAAGCAATTATTGCATCTGTTGAGGCCCACAAAGAAAACCTAATCCAAATAAGTGACTCTATTTGGGCATTGGCCGAAACAGCTTTCAACGAGTCGAAATCTGCTGAAGTATTGGCGGACTATGCCGAAAAAAATGGGTTAAACGTAACTCGCGGTGTTGCCGATATTCCAACTGCATTTACCGCTACCTATGGTTCAGGCAAACCTGTTATCAGTGTGTTGGGAGAATTTGATGCCCTACCCGGTCTTTCCCAAAAAACAGTTCCTACCAAAGATCCCCTTGCGGAAGGTGCACCAGGCCATGGCTGTGGACACAATATGTTCGGTGCAGCAAGTTTGGGAGCAGCCATAGCGATAAAAGAGCAAATTGAGGCTGGTAAGCTTAAAGGAACCGTCAAGTTTTTGGGTACTCCTGCTGAGGAAAAATATTTTGCCAAAGTTTGGATGGTAGAAGCCGGGCTTTGGGATGACGTTGATGTAAATGTGAGTTGGCATCCTAGCTCCAAAATTGAAGCAGATGTCCAAAGCGGTCTTTCGCTAATCGACTTTATTGTAGAATTCTATGGGCAGGCGGCCCATGCATCGGCAGACCCTTGGAACGGGCGTAGTGCTTCTGATGCCTTGGAATTATATACCACGGGAATCAATTATTATCGGGAACATATTAAGCCAACCTCTAGAATTCATTATCACATTCAGGAAGGCGGACAGGTAGTCAACGTGGTACCTGATTATTCTAAAATTTGGGTCCGGGTTCGTGACCCAAAAAGAAAAATTATGCTTCCCACCTATGAGCGAGTAAAAAAGATGGCAGAAGGTGCAGCCATTATGGCCAATGTGGATTACAAAATTTCCTTGGTATCCGGAATCTACGAAGTTTTGGTAAACAGAGCTGGGGGAGAGATTATGCAGAAAAACTTAGAGCTCTTGGGTCCAATTTCCTATACGGAAGAGGAAACAGCTTTTGGAAAAGCCATTCAGAATGCAACTGGAAAACCAGAAATAGGTATGGACAGTAAAATTGAACCTTTGCGGGAAACAGAAAAGAATCCCGGTGGAGGTTCTACCGATGTGGGCGATGTAAGCTGGAACGTTCCCAATATCAACCTAAGTGTTACCGTAGCACCAAAAGATACGCCATGGCATTCCTGGGCGGTAGTTGCCTGTGGCGGAATGAGCATTGGGCACAAAGGGATGATCTATGCCTCGAAGGCCATGGCCATGACCATGGCAGACCTTTTTGAAAACCCAAAATTGGTCACCAAAGTCAAGGAAGAATTCAACACAAGAAAAGGAAATGAAAAATATGAGGCCATGATAGATGGTCCTCCCCCAATTGGAAATAATTAAACCCTCGTAATTTTAATTGGATAAAACGGACAAAACCAAATCTTTTAACTGCAATTGAGAATGATGAAGAAATTAATGCTATTGTTGGCTTTGGGTATATGCATCCAAAGTCAAGGACAAGAACCTTTGTCCGTTTTTGAAAATTTAGTTGGGAAGACCTGGTTCGCCAAAGGAGAATGGGGAAATAACACTAAGTTCAAGCAAGAGATTGAGTTTAAATTCGACTTGGGAGGTGCTTTAGTCATTTCGGATGCAAAAGGTTTTACCAACCAGGAACAAACAACATACGGCCCGAGAAACCATGGCATCAGAAAATGGGATAAAGAAAGTGAAACCATTCAATTTTGGGAGTTTGATGTTTTCGGTGGAGTTACCACGGGTACGGTCAAGGCAAATGGAAAGGATATCATATACACCTATGCGTATGGAGAATCGGTAGTGACTGATTATTGGGAATATGTTGATGACAATACGTACAACTTCACTGTTGGCAGCTATGAAAATGGCCAATGGAAACAGGTCTATCTTAAAACCCAGTTCAAAGCAGAAAATGCTTCAAAATCGCATTTTGTTTTTGACCATCAATCATTGGTGGTGACCAATTTGATGAAAACAGGGGATTTCTATAAAGATGTTTTTGGGTTTGAGGAAATCCCGCATCCAGAAAACAAACCAGGCTTTCGCTGGTTCAACATGTATGAAAACTCACAATTGCATTTGATCAAAAAAGAGTATGCCGAATTCGAGAAAAACAAGAGCATGCATTTGTGTTTATCGGTTGACGATTTGGAAAGTTTTATAGAAAAATTGGTCTCCAAGAATATTGAGTTCTACGATTGGCCTGGAAATAAAAATTCGGTTACGGATAGAGCCGATGGTGTGAAACAGATTTATATACAAGATCCTGAAGGCTACTGGATTGAAATCAATACTGCAAAACATTAATCATGAACGACCCCGTACTCCAAACATTTCCATTAGGTTTTCCCTGGCAAACCCAAGATCCTTTTTTGTTCTGTGTTTACCATTTAGATCACTACCCGAAGGGTAATGGAGAAATGGGACCTGACCCCAAACTCCTTGAAGGAAGAAATATCGGTAATGATTTTACCATAAAAGATGGATGGCGTATGTACCATGGTCAAACCATTCCAGGATTTCCATATCATCCACACCGTGGATTTGAAACCATAACCATTGTAAATAAAGGATATTGCGATCATTCCGATTCCCTTGGCGCAGCTGGAAGGTTTGGAGAGGGCGATGTACAATGGATGACCGCTGGTAGAGGTGTACAACATTCCGAAATGTTTCCTTTACTCAATACGGAAAAGGACAATCCTTTGGAACTGTTTCAAATTTGGTTGAATCTTCCCAAGGCAGATAAGTTTGTGGAACCACATTTTAAAATGTTGTGGCATGAAGATATTCCTGTAATTACCGAAGAAAATGCACAGATCAAAGTAATTGCGGGAAATTACAATGGAGCTCAGGCCAATGATCCCGCACCCAACTCTTGGGCCGCTAAAACCGAAAATGAAGTGGCCATTTGGAACATTCACATTGAACCCGATTCTGAGTACATTCTTCCAAGTTCAAAAACCCTGGTGACCCGAACACTCTATTTCTATGAGGGGGACGAAATACAGATTCTAGAACGAAAAATAAATCCCAATTTTGGAATTGCTTTAGATCCGTCTATGGATACGGTCATCAAAACTGGTAAGCAAAAAGCCCGCCTGTTGATGTTACAAGGTAGGCCTATCGATGAACCTGTTGCCAAATATGGCCCTTTTGTGATGAATACGGAGGAGGAAATTCAACAGGCCATGGAGGAATATCGATTGACCCAATTTGGAGGATGGCCCTGGCCATACCCGGATAATGTCCATGAAAAGGAGAAGGGCCGTTTCGCGCTATATCCTGACGGCAAATTGATAGAGAAAAGCTAGTTTCCCACCTGTTTTTGTGAAAAAGCACCTGTTTTTCAAGTGATTTTGTCCAGGGTGTTTTAATTTGGTATAAATTGAGATGCCATGAAGCTGCCACGAGGATCACGCCGAGCGATTTTTATTTACCTCCTTTTCGTTGTCCATTGTTCTGCCCAAACGAAGGAGTTGGACAGTTTAAAAAGTTTACTTACTACTGCTGACGATTCAACTCAGGTTAATATATTAAGAATGCTTGCTATTCGCTCAAGATCTGTTGATAAGAACATGGCAGTACAATATAGTCTCCAGGGTTTGGAAAAATCAAAAGAAATTGGACACTTTAAAGGTCAAATTAGAGCTCTTTTTGATTTAGGCAACACGTATGGAATGACCAGTGACTACCCTCAGTCATTGGACTATTTTAACCAGTGTCTTAAACTAGCGAAAAAAGACCAAGATTTTGATTTGATTATAAGCATCTATATGTCTTTTGGCATTGTATACAAGCGCATCGGAGACTACACTACTAGTCAAGATTATTACCTAAAGAGTCTAAAATTGGTGGATTCAATCCAAGAATATGAAAATCCCTCTATTTCCAGAATCTACATCAATCTGGGGATATTGTATGACTTAATGAATCAGGAACAGAAAGCCATTGACAGCTACCAAAAGGCTCTCGACATGCATTATGGGTCCGATTATGATGAAATTGAAATGAACGTGTTGGCAAATCTCGCAGAAATTGATCTTGAACGAAAAGACTATGAGTCGGCATTGGCCAAATTCTTTAAAAGAGCAGCATTTGCTGAAAAAAACGACCGTGTGCCACTAGGCCATGTTTATGGCAACATTGGTTTTTGCTATATAAACCTAAAGCAGTACGACCTAGCCGAAAAATATCTCTTTGAATCGTTGCGGATTGCCGAACAGCTGTCATTAAAGCAGGAAATTGCGGTTACCAATGGCCATCTTGCCAACCTAAAACTGCAACAAGACAATCTGGAAGAGGCAATACTTTATTCAGAAAAGAATATTAAAGCCTTGCAGGGAATGGGTGAATATGAGTACAAGGAAAAAGCCCATGCCCTAGCCGCTAAGATCTATGAAAAGGTGGGATCATACTCCAAGGTTGCTTATCATCTTGAACAGACGATGATCTATCAGGATAGTTTGCTCAATGAGGTCAAGGTAAGGGAAATCCAAAACCTTCAAATACAACATGATGTCTACCTAAAGGATAGGGAAATCAAGGAAAACGAACTTCAATTGACACTGCTTAACACGAGGGTCTCCCAAAACAAAAAACGACTGCTCTACCTGTCCATAATTGCTCTTTTATTACTCTTTTCAGCTGGACTGCTCTATTTCAGATATTTGGGAAAGAAAAAGTCCAACAGGATATTTCGTGAAAAAAATAAACTGATATCAGAACAGAAGTATGCTATTGAAAAAATGAATGAAGAGCTTGAAAAGAGCATGCTTAGAGCTCAAATGAATCCTCATTTTATCTTCAATTCGCTAAACTCCATTCAACACTTTATCAATTCAGGAGACAAGGTTACGGCCCTTACCTATCTGACCAAATTCTCCAAGTTGCTGCGCCAAGTTCTCGAAACTTCGGTAAATATTAGTTTGGTACTTGAAGAAGAAATCGAATTGCTCAAGATCTATGTGGAGTTGGAGTCTTTAAGGTTTGATGGCTCTTTCAACTATGCCTTTCATATAGACGAAAATCTCGATGTCCATAAATATGAAGTGCCGATGCTCCTTGTGCAACCTTTTATTGAGAATGCCATTATTCATGGGCTAATGCCAAAAAAGGGAGATAAAAAGCTTTCCATTTCATTTGTGGATCAAAAAGATCATATTGCATGTATTGTGGAGGATAATGGTGTTGGATTTGATACAAAGGCAAAACAAGCAAAATCTAGAATTACTTCTAGAGGAATGTCAATAACAACCAAAAGGATCGAGGCTTTAAAGCGGTTTTCAAACCAAGAGTTGTTGACAGTTGAGAATTTAAACAATGGAAATAAAACAGGAACTAAGGTAATCATATTGATCCCTAAGGATTAGGGTTCCTCAAGGCTATGGTTATTTGTAATAGGGTAAAACACTTTTTAAATGAACTTGTCAAAAGCGCTAGGTTTTTCTGACGACACAAAGCTACTTATTATCCACGCAGATGATGCTGGACTCTCACATTCTGAAAATGAGGCTACATTCCAATCCCTCCAAAAAGGTATTGTAAATTCATACAGTATTATGGTGCCGTGTCCATGGTTCGAGGAAGCCGCCCTTTTCGCAAAAAACAACCCCAATTATGATTATGGTGTGCATTTAACCCTTACCTGTGAGTGGGAAAACTACAAGTTTGGTCCGGTTTTGCCCATTTCAGAGGTCCCAAGTCTAGTGGATGAAAATGGTCACTTTTTTAAAAATAGGGATGGAGTCAGAAACAACGCCCAACCCGAAGATGTGAGAAAAGAGTTAAGGGCTCAAATTGAAAAGGCCTTGAAATTTGGCTTGACCCCTACCCATTTGGATTCACATATGTACAGTGTTGGGTCAAAACCTGAATTTCTTCAGATATACAAGGAATTGGGCGAACGATACGGACTTCCCGTCCAGCTAAGTCGACAACTCATGGAAATGGTGGGTCTCGAGGCTGATAAGAACATAAATGATACCGATTTGCTCGTTGACAAAGTGCATATTGGGAAGTTCGAATATTTTGAAAAAGGAGAACTTGATACGTACTATCACAATGCTTTTGAAGAATTGGTCGAAGGACTCAACGTTATTTTAATCCACCCTGCTTTTGACGATCCAGAAATGAGGGGAATTACTGTAAACCATCCTAATTTTGGTTCAGCATGGCGGCAAATTGATTTTGACACGTTTACAAGCGATAGCCTCAAAGCCCAACTCAAAAAGAGCAAAGCACAGCTCATTACCTGGAAGGACATCGGGGAGCTTATGTCCAATCCTTGATGATTTCCGCCCTAATGAATTGATTTATGTCCCATTGATTCCCCAGTAATTGTTTAGTCTCAGGATGCAAGAGCGCATAGGGCTCCGGGCCGTATTCGGGCGTAATGGTAATATAGTCACGACCTTCTCCATCGGCATTAAGAAGCATCTGTTTCCACCACAGTTTAAATTGTTTTAATTCAACCGCGTAGGTATCGCTGCGCGGGTCGATGACCTGTGGACTTTGTCCGGATCCTACCCTAGCATGAACATGATAGCTGTGTTTTATAGCCAATTTCACGGCATATTGCTGATTTTCAAGCAAAGTTTCGGCAACACAACACCAATGAGAAAGATCAGAAGTCAATTTAAGCGCTGGAAATTCTGTCAAAAAAGCATGGCAAACATGAGCTGCGAAGGAAAATCTGGAACGGTGTGTTTCGTGGGTAATGGCTATTCCCGCTTCCTTTTCAATGTCGAAAGCCAGTTGGATCAAGGCTGCGTTTTGTTCGAAGGAGAAAAAATCCATTCCAGTATGCGAATTGATCAAAAGCGGATTACCCTCAACCAAATTATACAGGTGCCTTTTATACTGCTCTTTGTGTTTTTCAAAATTAACCTCCTTGGTTTCCCAGTGCTGCCCAACAAAATTCAGTTCAAAATCCTTCAGCATGGAAAGAATTTCCTGTTTCTGGTTCCCTAGTGGTAAATCAATTTCCACACCATCATACCCTTGATTCTTTACTTTTTGCAAAAACTCAGACCACGGAATATCAGCACTTCCCCATCGAGGATAAATAAATTTGAGCTCCATATTATTTGTTTCTTACTTTTCGTTCGCCCGTATGATCCACACCTTGACTTCGTTCCAACTCAATCATTTTTTTAGGGCGAAAATTAAGTATTAATGCACGTCTTTGTGAATCTGTAGTATTTCCTTTACTAAAATGTAACGTAAAACCATCATGAAACGTACATCCCCCTGATTTAAGCGGAATACATTTTGCTTTGCTCATATCCGCCTCGCAAAACAGAGCCCCACCCTGGGAATAATGCTTATGGGGCTTAATCTGTTCATCTTCCTTGGGTATAAACCACATACAACCATTGCTCTCATAAACCTCGTCAAGGGCAATCCAGCAACTTGCAGATCTTTTATCCGGCATTTTTATCCAGTATGCCGCGTCTTGATGCCAAGGTGTTGGGGTATTGGTCTGTGGTGCTTTATTGATCAGCATATCAAAGTCGAGCTCCATGTCATCGCCCAACATATCCTTCACATGGTCCAATGCCAAAGTATACGTGATATTATCCGATAATTTGGGCTCAATCATACTGGGTCGCATAATTTGGGTAATTTTCTCAATCTCTTTTTCAGAATTTCCATTTCCTCCCAAATCACTTCGCAATCCAGCCGTGCGCTTTTTATCCTTTAATAACTCATCATAAAGCTGTCTGAGTTTTACAACTTCCGTATTGGGAATTAGCCTGTCCAATTTCACAAAACCATTGGTCAAAAACTTTTTCTTCATGCCAGTATCCAATTTTTACAATAATCAAGGTAAAATAAGCTCGTATTTTGATTAAAGTCTTCTAAATTAGTAGCACCATACTTTTTTATACGTTTTACATGCAAAAGCTAACAAATAAGAGGATAGTACATCAACTCAATATATTAGGGTATTCCGGTTGTCTTGATTTTGGCTATTATCGATACAATACGGTTGAGCCTGTATTAAATGAACACAGGCATGAGGATGTAATGGAAATATGTTATTGTTTGAAGGGGCAACAATATTATCAAATTGGTGATGAATTGCTCAAACTAACGGGGAATACCATCCTAATTGTACCACCAAACGTTGATCATAGCACCGGAGTTTATCCTGAAGATATTGGCGAACTATATTGGATACAGGTTTCGTTTAATACTGAAAATAGTTCTTTTTGTAATCTTCCGTCTGAGCAATCAAACTATTTGTTGCATAAATTAAACGAACATGGTGGACAATTGTTCAGCGGCTCATTTCATTTAAAAAATACGCTGGAGAGGCTGCGTGAACTTCTCCAAACCCATCAAAGTACTTTTGAACAACTTCAAGCCAATCAGTTGATCATACAACTTTTGGTAGAGACCTTACTGCTCTCCGAAGCACCCCAACAAATAGCGGATACTGAAAAGGTTCGGGTGGTTAAAAGTTTTATCGAGAGTAATCTCCACAGAATTATTTATGTAGATGAGTTAGCGGCTCTACTGGATTTCTCCGTTCCTTATTTAAAAACTTGGTTCAAGCAGAATTTTGGAGTTCCCCCCCGCTCTTACATCAACAGGTTGAAAATCGAAAAGGCCAAAGAAAGTCTAGCGGATAAAAAAACCATTACAGCCGTAGCCTTTGAACTGGGGTTTGGTTCCTCCCAATACTTTGCGACAACTTTTAAAAAATACACGGGATGCTCGCCTAAAACCTATAAGAAATCCTTAAAGCAAAGTTGATACGATTGTTCCGGACGCTTAAACACGTACTATCTTGGCTCCAATGGCTCTAAGGCGCTCATCAATATTCTCGTAACCCCTATCAATTTGCTCTATGTTATTGATTGTTGATGTTCCCTTGGCAGATAGGGCCGCAATCAGCAAGGAAACTCCGGCGCGAATATCAGGGGAAACCATAGTGGTCGACTTTAGGGTCGATTTAAAATCATGGCCTATTACCGTGGCTCTGTGCGGATCACAAAGAATGATCTTAGCTCCCATGTCAATCAATTTATCTACAAAGAAAAGCCTACTCTCGAACATTTTCTGGTGGATTACCACCTCGCCCTTAGCTTGAATGGACACAACCAAAAGAATACTCAACAAATCGGGAGTCAATCCTGGCCATGGCGCATCGGCAATGGTCAATATCGAACCGTCGATATAGTTCTGGACCTCATATCCATTTTCATGCTTTGGGATGTAGATGTCATCGCCTCTCCGTTCCAGCTGAATTCCTAATTTTTGAAAGGCATTCGGAATTTGACCTAAATCGTCCCAGCTTACATTTTTAATGGTAAGCTCACTTTTTGTCATTGCGGCCAATCCTATCCAGCTTCCAATTTCAATCATATCGGGCAACATGGTATGTTCTGTTCCTCCAAGGGACTCCACGCCTTCAATGGTCAATAGATTTGATCCTATTCCGCTGATCTTTGCCCCCATCCTATTCAGCATCTTGCACAATTGCTGCAAATAGGGCTCACAAGCGGCATTATAGATTGTGGTAGTGCCTTCGGCAAGTACCGAAGCCATTACAATATTTGCTGTTCCCGTAACCGAGGCCTCATCCAATAACATATAGGTTCCTTGGAGTTTTTCGGCTTCAACACCATAGAAATACTCCTCCTTGTTATACCGAAACTTTGCACCCAGTTTAATAAAACCTTCAAAATGGGTATCCAAACGTCTTCTACCGATCTTATCACCGCCTGGTTTGGGAATATAGCCCTTTCCAAATCTGGACAACAATGGTCCTACTAACATAATAGATCCACGAAGTCCACGTCCATCCTCCTTAAACTGGTCGGATTGCAGATAATCAAGATTAATATCATCCGCCTTAAACGTATAAGACCCCTTTCCTTTTTTTTGGATTTTGACACCCAAGTCTTCCAACAATGCGATCAATTTGTTCACATCGATGATATCAGGGATGTTATTTATTGTGATTTTTTCCGGTGAAAGCAATACCGCACAAAGAATTTGAAGTGCTTCATTCTTTGCTCCTTGAGGAGTAATTTCACCATGCAATTGGTGGCCACCCTCTATTCGAAATGTTCCCATGAATTCCTCTGGAATTTAATATCTTTTTTTACCCTTGTAGTTTCGCTGCCCTTTCTTGTTGTTACTTCCGTTTCTGTTGGATTTGGCTAAACGGTTTTTAAGAAATTGGCCACTATCCGTTAAGTTTTCTCCATCTGGAGCTAGGTCAATCTGTCCATCGCTCAATTCCTTTAGATGGGCAAAAATCGCAGAGTCTTCCACTGAATCCTTATTCCAATTTAGGTAACATTTTTTCATATGGTTTGCGATGGCATATTCCAGACCTGATCGCATATCGCCTTTTTCCCATTTTATGGCCACATCGATCATTCTTTTGATGTTATTTCCATAGAATCTGTACTTCGGATGGTTTTGCGGGTATTCCAATGGCTCAGGACGTTGCTGTAACACTTCTTTGGAGGTAATGGGAAAAGGTGAATCTACATCCAACTTAAAATCGGACATGATAAAAAGTTGATCCCATAATTTATGCTGAAAATCGGGCACATCCCGTAAATGGGGCTGAAGATTACCCATTACACTAATAATGGACTTAGCCACTTTGTTTCGCTCTTCCCTATCAGCTATAGATACAGCGTGGTCGACCATTTTTTGAAAATGACGCCCATATTCAGGAATGTGGAGTTTAGGACGCTCCGTATTATATTCTAAGTTTTCTACTAAATTCAAACTAAAGTATTTATGAAATTAAATTATCGGGAAGTCTATCCGATAACGTTTGCAAATTAATAAAATTATGCCAATCGGCCGTCTTATAGGGAAATAACTCCTTCAACGGTAGATACTTCCTTATACTTTGCTATTACTTCATCCGGATTTTTTAAGTGGACAGTAATAGAAATACTGGTATAGGTTCCTTTTTTGGATTTTTTTGACTCAATAACTGCACCGGTATTGTTAAAGATATTGTTTATCTGCTCAATGCGTTTTTCATCCGTAGGAACAATAAACTTATATAGGTAATTGGATGGCCATTTTGTGTTTTCCAACAACTGTTCTTTAAGTCTCGCGTAAAATTCATCGGATTTCTCCTTCTCCATGTTGCTATTTTATACAAATATATGGCTTAGCGCACAATTTTTTTTCCTTCTCCCTATTTCATTACTTTGTGCTGTAAAACATTTCTATTTGAATAGTACCAAAGTTGTTATCACAGGGGCTCCAGGAACAGGAAAAACATCCATTGTAAACGGATTGGAGGGCAAAGGATTTCAGTGCTTTCACGAGATTATTCGGGACATGACGTCCAAAGCAAAGAAAGAAGGTAATCCTGAGAACATGGTTTCCAACCCTTTGGTCTTTGTCGATGACGCATTACAGTTCAACAAGGACCTTTTATACGGAAGGGCGGCTCATTTTAAAGAATCCTTGAATTCCGTAGCTCCCATAAATATCTTTGACCGCGGCATTCCAGATGTATTGGCCTATATGGACTTTTTTGATCAGGAATATGGTCCTGAATTCATCACCGCATGTGAAAACCATAAATACGACGCTATTTTCATTGCGCCTCCTTGGAAAGAAATCTACATTTCTGACAACGAGCGATTGGAGACTTTTGATGAGGCCCAGAAAATTCATGACGCCTTGATGCATACCTATACCCAATTTGGTTATAACCCTATCATCATCCCCAAAAAACCAATTCCAGATAGGGTATCTTTTGTTTTGGAAACACTTAACCAGATGTAGTGCAACAATCTCCTAAACGTATTTTAAAGGAATTTTGGGGACATTCAGAATTTAGGGGCTCCCAAGCGTCAATTATCAATGCCATTCTTGAGGGCAAGGATGTAATGGCCCTAATGCCAACTGGTGGTGGTAAATCCATTTGTTATCAGGTTCCAGCTCTGGCCAAAGAAGGCATATGTATCGTGGTCTCACCGTTGGTAGCCCTCATTCAAGATCAGGTACGTCAATTGAAATCTAGAGGAATCAAGGCGGTTTCATTGGCCGGTGGCATTTCATTTGAGGAACTTGGCAATCTACTCGATAATTGTATTTACGGGAATTATAAGCTGTTATACTTATCTCCGGAACGCCTACAGCAGACCGTGGTCCAGGAAAGGATTCGAGAGATGAATGTAAATCTCATAGCCATTGATGAGGCACATTGTATTTCGCAATGGGGCAATGATTTCAGGCCGGCCTATTTGGATTGTGCCCTATTGAGGGAACTTGCTCCAAACGTCCCAATGGTAGCACTTACGGCCACGGCAACACCAAAGGTGGTGCAGGATATACTGGAAAACCTCAACCTAAATCAGGCCCAGGTTTTTAAAGATTCCTTCTCACGTTCCAATATTGTGTTCAAGGTCAAACACACAGAGGACAAGCTGTATCATTTAAAAAGTGCTGTTGGAGAATCCACTGGAAGTACAATTGTATATGTCAGGTCACGTCGCATGACCATTTCTTTGGCCGAATTTTTAAACAAGAACGGATTCAAGGCCTCCTATTTTCATGGAGGTATTTCAAAATCTGCAAAAGAGGAGCGATTAAATTCATGGCTGAATGAAAAAGTGCATATAATGGTAGCGACCAATGCTTTTGGCATGGGGGTGGACAAATCCAACGTGCGACTGGTTGTGCACTATCAAATTCCCGATAGCTTGGAAAGCTATTTTCAAGAGGCCGGAAGGGCCGGAAGAGATGGGAAACGCGCGACCGCAATATTACTTACTTCCCATGAGGACAGGGAACGGGCTGTACAACAGTTTCTAGCACACCTTCCCAATGTTGCATTTGTGAAAAAGCTGTATCTCCAGCTGAACAATTATTTTCAAATTCCATTTGGTGAATTGGTTCAAGATACCCTGGATTTTGAATTCAACACCTTTTGTAAGCGCTATGAGCTAAATTCCAATATGGCTTATCATGGTCTAAGGATCCTTGATCAAAATTCCGTAGTATCCTTATCAGAAAGCTACACGGAAAGAACAACTTTACGCTTTGTCGCCTCCAAAAATGAAATTTTTGATTATTTGGAAAAGCATCGTAAGTCTGCACCTGTCATCCAAACCATTCTTCGCACCTATGGAGGTATTACAGAATACGAGACCAAAATCAATTTAGTATTGGTTTCAAAGAAAACGGGAGTATCTGAAAAGGACATAAAGAAGTTGTTGGAGCAACTGCACGATGATGGAATTGTCACCTATAAAAGTTCTGCGAGCGATATCGAGATTACTTTTTTGGTACCGCGCGAAGATGATAGAACCATAAATACCTTTGCCAACAACATAAAGGCGTTAAACAAGACCAAAGAGGACAATATGAATGCCATGCTGGGGTATGTGGACAACACCAATACATGCCGTAGCTCCTATTTGCTAAATTACTTTGGCGAAAAGGCGAAGGATAAGTGCGGGGTATGCGATATTTGCACTGGGCCAAGCCAAACAACGGCAGCATCAAGAAATGTACTTTTTGAGCTTATCAAGGTCAAGCCGTACACCTCAAGAGCACTTGTGCAGGAGTCAAAGTTGGAAGAAAGTGTGGTGTTGGAAGTTTTGCAGGCATTGCTTGAAGATGAATTAATACGATTGAACCATAAAAATGAGTATGTCCTTATATAAAGAACCTTTACGAATTGTGTTTATGGGAACTCCTGATTTTGCCGTTGGGAGCCTAAGGAGCATTTTGCAAGCGGGATTCAATGTAGTTGGAGTCATCACGGCTCCTGACAGACCAGCAGGAAGAGGAAGAAAAATTCAAAAGTCCGCTGTAAAGCAGTTCGCTGAGGAACGGGAATTGAACATACTACAGCCTACCAATTTAAAGAATGAAGATTTTTTAAATGAATTGCGGGACTTAAAAGCTAATTTAAATGTAGTGGTCGCATTTCGTATGCTTCCCAAAGCTGTATGGCAGATGCCCGAGTATGGTACCTTTAACCTTCACGCTTCCTTGCTACCCCAATATCGAGGTGCAGCACCAATAAATTGGGCAATTATCAACGGAGAAACGGAAACTGGTGTTACTACCTTCTTTATAGACGACAAAATAGACACTGGAAAAATCATTCTCCAGCGGAAAGAAAGGATACTGCCCGAGGACAATGCTGGGGACCTGCATGATCGTTTGATGGAAACAGGTGCCGAATTGGTGGTGGAAACCTGTCGGCAGATTGAATCCGGAGAAGTTTCCAGTTTTATCCAACCAGAATCCCAAGATTTAAAGACCGCACATAAAATCCATAAAGAAACCTGTAAAATAGATTGGAACGCTCCATTGGAACAAATTCATAATCATGTGAGAGGACTTAGTCCTTATCCTGCCGCTTGGTCTTATCTCATCAATAATGATCAAAAGGAAAGCATTAAAATATATAGAACAGAAATGGAATCCGAAGAACATGACCATATAATAGGTAAATTATTTTGGACGAAAAAGGAAATGAAAGTTGCGGTCAAAGGAGGTTATCTTCAACTTTTGGAGGTGCAATTTCCTGGAAAAAGGAAAATGGATATCAAGCAGGTTTTGAATGGGTTAACTCTTGATGAATTTGCTCGACTTCTCTAAACCCTTACCATTACTAGGCTGGCAAATGCCCCTATTTTTTTTCAACTTTATCAACAAACGTTTCAAGTTATCAACAAAAAGCCGGATTTCCCTAGGTTTTACTTGCGTTGCACGCAAATCCGTATAAATTTGTTCAGCATTAAAATTATTTTAACAACAATTAATTTAATTCCATTATGAACAAAACAGAATTAATCGATGCTATGGCAGCTGATGCAGGCATCACAAAAGCAGCGGCTAAAAAAGCATTGGAATCTTTCTTGGGAAATGTTGAGGGATCTCTTAAAAAAGGAAACAGAGTTTCTTTGGTAGGTTTTGGTTCTTGGTCAGTATCTAGAAGAAACGCTAGAGAAGGAAGAAATCCTCAAACTGGACAAACCATCAAGATAGCAGCGAAGAACGTAGTAAAGTTCAAAGCAGGAGCTGAATTGAGTGGTTCGGTAAACTAATCAATAGTTTTTACGATATATAGAAGCACTTCCTCACGGAAGTGCTTTTTTATTTGTACTAAATCGAGGTTTTGTAAATACCATATATTATGTTACATTTAGTAATAAGAATTATTGCTTATGGTTAGTCACAAGCCAACAAAAGGAAAATTATTGATTGCGGAACCGACGCTTTCGGGTGATGTTTCGTTCAGTAGATCCGTGGTTTTGATTGCCGAGCACAACCATGAAGGGTCGGTAGGATTTATCCTGAACAAGCCTTTGGATTATACCATAGATGACCTTATCACTGAAATTACCATTCCTTTTAAAGTCTTTAATGGCGGTCCTGTTGAACAGGATAATCTATACTTCATTCATAAAGTACCGCACCTGATTCACGATAGTGTTGAAATTTCAGATGGTATCTTTTGGGGCGGTAATTTTGAAAAAACTGTTGAGCTCATCAATAACGAAACCATCACGGAACAAGATATTCGATTTTTTCTCGGTTATTCCGGATGGGACTCGAGCCAACTGGACCAGGAGCTTTTATCCAAATCGTGGGTAGTTGTACAAAATGAGTACGAGAGCAGTATTTTGGAAAAATCCGCCAACGCTTTTTGGAAAGAAAAGATGGTGGAACTGGGCGGGGATTACCTATTGTGGTCCAATGCCCCCGAAAATCCTTCACTCAATTAGATCTAGCCAACTCTTGCTTTAACATTCAATTTTCCGACTAAACTTTTGCTGAAACCGGTATCGTAGGTTTTCTTTCTATACTTGGTTATAGCAACTATTCCGCTGATACTATTGGTTATGAAAAGCTCGTCCGCTTTTTGTAGTTCAAACGGGGAAATCGACTCTTCCACAATAACAACGTCCTCCAATGCGGACAGAATTTCAATAAGCTTTTTTCGAATGATACCATTCAAACAGCCATCAGTTAAAGGTGGAGTTTTGACTTTTCCATCCTTGACCAAAAACAAATTCCCATTGATAGCTTCAACCACATTTTTCTCATTATTGACCAATAGGCAATTCCCATAACCATTTTCCTTGGCATAGACGCTTGCCACTACGTTGAGAATTTTATTGGTGGTCTTTAAATTGGACAGCATATCCTTATTTACGTAATAGTCCTTGAACAGCTCTACTTCATAGGGTCCATCCTGAGCGAGATAAAAAGGTGTTTCCATGGAATCCACTTCAATTAAATAGGATATTTCATTGGTAGCTGGACCGTACAAACCACCTTCTTTTCTGAAAACTGTCAGTCGTACCCTAGCTGGACTATTTTGTAAACCGTTTTCTGTTACCGTTCTGATAACTTCCTCCTCCAAAAATTCCAACGTAAAATTCATAGGAATCTCCATACGCAGTATGCGCATTGAAGCCATCAGCCTAAAATAGTGGTCTTCCCAGAAGAAAATCGTCCCATTGACACATCGTACCGATTCGAAAAGGGCATCGCCAAACTTTAATCCTCTATTATCATGGGTCAGGATTGCTTCGTTATTAGAACAAATGTCACCATTGAAATTGACCATAAAAAAAGTCCCGATTTTATCGGGACCAAATATACGTTTTAGTTCAGAATACAACTATTTTGAACCCAACACCTGTTTTAAATCCGATACTTGGTTTTCCCACAGCATTTTAGCTTCGTCCTCCTCATCTTCTTCAGCAAAATCCGTTATAAAAAGTGATACATCCTTGGTAATCTCATCCACAATGATTCGCATCTCAAAATAACTGTCATCATCATTCTCTTCCCACGCAAATTTGACAAATTCATCACTCTTGCGTTTAAGCATCTTGGCATTTTCTTCAGCTCCATCCCAAATGAAGGTAAACAGCTCGCTACGGGAATTTACGTTATCGGCGTACCATTCGGATAGGCCTGAAGGGGTGGAAATATATTGATAAAGTAATTGTGGCGAGGCTTGTATTACAAACTCCAATTCAAATTTAATCTTATCACTCATTCTTATGATCGGTTTTTCCTTTCGACATTATATAATAATCGGGAAGATATAAAAATAAATATCAAATAATAAATTAATATGAATTTTGATTCGGCGAAAATTAAACTTTATATTTGCACCCGCTTAAACAAACCATGGCGAGGTAGCTCAGGTGGTTAGAGCGCAGGATTCATAACCCTGAGGTCGGGAGTTCAAGTCTCCCTCTCGCTACAAAAAAACCCAAGATTTTCGTCTTGGGTTTTCACTTTTATAGAGGATGGTTTGATTTCAGTTACTAATTACCTCCTACAGAAGAAAGCAAAAGGTTTTTCAGTTGCTCCCAATATAGCTTTAGCAAAATTGTGCAGGACACAAAAACCACCAAAGCGAGATAAAACAAGAGTCCGCCATCCCCCTGTACTTCAACACCCAAAGTGGTCAGATGGAAAAAAATAGCTCCAGAGATTACGCCAAGGCCCATAAGTGCCCCCAAACCTGTTGTTCTGGGCCATAATATAAGGACACTGGCTATCAGTTCAGCAATCCCACTGCCGTATCGACCCCAAGGTTCCATACCAACGGTTTCAAATATATAGATGCTTTCCGGTGCTCCGGTAAACTTAAAGAAGAGCGTTTGTAATAAAATAATGGCAGCCGCCAACCGCAACACCCACGAAACAACGTTTTTCATAATCCTAATGGTTTAGTGGTTTCTTGGTCTTGGACTACTGCCCTACCTTACATTTATAGGCTCTCTTTCATGATCAGCTCCACCACCTCTGGGTTCAGCAAAGTAGAAATATCACCAAGATTCCCAGTATCTTTTGACGCTATTTTACGGAGGATACGTCTCATGATTTTTCCACTACGGGTTTTGGGCAGTCCCGGAACAAATTGAATCTTGTCCAACTTGGCAATCGGTCCGATATGCTCGGTAATCATTTGGTTGATTTCCCTTTTTAGATTGTCACGATCACGGGATTCGCCAGTCTCCTTTAAGATTACATAACCATACAGGGCATTACCCTTAATGTCATGCGGGAATCCAACAATAGCGGATTCAGCCACCGCAGGATGCTCGTTGATGGCATCTTCAATGGGTGCAGTACCCAGATTATGCCCAGAAACAATGATAACATCATCTACCCTACCGGTAATTCGATAGTAACCTACCTCATCGCGCAGTGCGCCGTCTCCTGTGAAGTATTTCCCTTCAAAAGCGGAAAAATAGGTGTCCTTATAACGTTGGTGGTCTCCCCAGATAGTTCTGGCCATGGAGGGCCATGGGAATTTGATACAAAGGCGTCCGTCCACTTGGTTGCCGTGGATTTCATTCCCGTTCTCATCCATCAAAGCGGGTTGTACACCTGGCATGGGCAATGTAGCGTAAGTTGGTTTGGTCGGTGTTGAAAACGGTATGGGCGAAATCAATATACCTCCAGTTTCGGTTTGCCACCATGTGTCCACAATCGGACATTTCTTTTCACCCACGTGATCATTATACCAGTGCCACGCTTCCTCATTTATAGGTTCTCCCACGGTACCCAATACTTTCAAACTGGAAAGGTCACGATCGGTTACAAAATCCAAATTTTCTTTGGCCAGTGCGCGAATTGCGGTAGGAGCAGTATAGAATTGCGTTACTTTATGCTTTTCAACAATATCCCAAAACCTACCAAAATCTGGATAGGACGGTACTCCTTCGAACATTACGGTCGTAGCTCCATTCGCCAAGGGTCCATAAACGATATAGGAATGACCTGTAATCCAACCAATATCTGCGGTACACCAATACACATCATCTTCTCGATATTGGAACACATTTTTAAACGTAAATGCGGTATAGACCATGTACCCGGCCGTGGTATGCATCATCCCTTTGGGACGCCCGGTGGAACCCGATGTGTATAAAATGAACAATGGATCTTCCGCATCCATAATTTCTGGTGTGCAGTCCGAATACGCCTTATCCAATAAAGGTTGTAGCCATTGGTCACGGCCTTTTTCCATATGAATTTCAGCATTGGTTCGTTTCGCCACCAAAACTGTCTTAACATCCGGACATTGCTTTAAGGCTTCATCCACAATCCCTTTCAGGTCAATAGTTTTTCCGCCTCTATAGGAACCATCAGAAGTCAATACCATTGTGGCTTCGCAGTCATTGATACGTGTCGCCAAAGCGGTTGATGAGAATCCTGCAAAAACCACGGAATGCACAGCGCCAATTCTGGCACATGCCAGCACCGAAATGGCCAGTTCTGGAATCATGGGCAAGTAAATGACCACTCTATCTCCCTTTTTGACTCCATTATCCTTTAAAACGTTTGCGAACTTGCCAACACGCTCATGCAGTTGTTTATAGGTAATATGCTCGGCTTCCTCATCCGGACTGTTGGGTTCAAAAAGAATGGCCGTCTTATCGCCACGAATATGCAGGTGTCTGTCGATGCAGTTCTCCGTGATATTGAGCTGTGCCCCATTAAACCATTTTACCTCCGGCTTGGAAAAATCCCATTCCAAAACGTTGTCCCATCGCTTGCGCCAAACAAAATGTTCTTCTGCGATTTCTTCCCAAAATGCCTCAGGGTTTCTTACAGATTTTCTATAAACCTGAAAGTACTCCTCCAAATGTTTAATGTGGTAGTTGCTCATACGTAGTCCTCAAAAATTTAGTGAGCCTTAAAAATAGCAAAAAAGAAGCAGTAGCTTTAACAATTGGGGATTAATCGACGTAAGGGAAATCAGTAACTTCGACTTACTTTTCACGATCGACGAATGACTAAAATAGAGAGATACCATCTGCATAAAAATGACCCTTCCAAGCTTCATTTTGAGGTCAAGGATGCCCAACCTTACTATGAATTGAACAAAAAACCGGCTTCAGTACCCCATCGGCATAGTTTTTATCAACTCATTTGGTTTAAGGAGCATGGAAGACATTATGTGGATTATGAAGTGATAGATCACGACGCAAACTCCATTTTTTTCATCAATAAAAACCAGATTCATTACTTCTGTCCCGACTCCTCAAATATTGGTTTTTTATTTCACTTCAACGATGAGTTTATCAATGCTAGGAATGCTGGTTTGATGGACAGGTTTGCCGTATCAATTTTTAACGAAATAGGAGGCTATTGTTTGAATTTGGACCCCGCAGAAGCTGAAAAGTTCGATGGTATTACCGCTTCCATCCAATCGGAGCTGACTTCCAAGGAATCTTTTTACAAGGAACAGGTGTATCATTACTTTCAGATCATTCTGCTTCAAATTGAGCGACTTCGAAAAAAAGAGAGTAACATAGATTTCAACGCAAACATGGATTTTGGACTCGCCTTTAAGTTTAAAAGACTGATCAACCAACAAATCCATGAATTCCATAGCATTGATGCGTATGCCACAGCTTTGGGTACAAATTCAAAGACCTTGACAAACGTCAGTAAAAAAATCTTGCTTACCACACCTGCCGAGGTAATCAGGGAAAGTAAACTTCTTGAGGCCAAACGTATGCTTTCCAATCAAAAAATTTCGATAAAAGAGATTGCCTATAGCCTGGGTTTTGATGATCCTACCTATTTTACCAAATACTTCAAAAAAGGCGTTGGTCATACTCCAAAGGAATTTCAAAAAACCTTTCTCTAAATTACCAGCATTCACCTGTAGATCACCATTTTTTTCAAAGCGCGCATAAGAACTTTGTATGGAAATTAAATCCATATAGCATATGAGCAAACAAGCATTGATAATAGGTGGTACAACCGGAATGGGAAAGGCCACCGCAGAACTATTACTAAAAGACAACATCGAGGTAACCGTGGTTGGGCGGGATGATTCCAACCTTAAAAGCGCTGCTTCAGCACTTTCTGAATTTGGTACCGTTAAAGCGGTTCAATTGGATTTGAATGATGATAGAGCGGTAAGTGAATTCATTTCGACCTTGCCAAGCCAATTACCAAACCTTGTATATTTGGTGAACGCGGCCGGATATTTCAGCCCGAAATCTTTTTTGGAGCATACGCAAGATGACTACGACATTTACCACAACTTTAATAGGGCGTTTTTCTTCATCACCCAAGCAGCTTCAAAAATTCTAATCGAAAACGGAGGTGGATCTATTGTAAACATAGGTTCCATGTGGGCCAAACAGGCCATAAAGGCGACGCCTTCCTCGGCTTATTCCATGGCAAAAGCAGGATTACATTCGCTTACGCAGCACTTGGCTATGGAACTGGCGGAACGTAATATTCGCGTAAATGCCGTATCTCCAGCTGTGGTGGTCACTCCAATATACGGTGCCTTCATTGAAAAAGATAAAATTGAAGAGACCCTTCAAGGTTTTAACGATTTCCACCCTATCGGACGTGTTGGACGTGCCCAGGACATCGCACAAACCATCCATTTTTTACTGACGGACAAAAGCTCTTGGGTAACTGGAGCCGTTTGGGATATTGATGGAGGTGTGATGGCTGGAAGAAACTAAATCTTAACTATTAGGAAACTCTTAAATCCCATCATTGTATTTTGATGGGATTTTAATGTTCCAAGGCATCTCCTGCCCCACTTGGAATTCTAATATTCTCCACTATTTCCTGTACGGACTCTGGAGGTGCTGCATAAAATCTTGAAACTATAAGCGCTACCGCAAAGTTGACCAGCATTCCTACGGTTCCGAAACCTTCGGGGGAAATCCCGAACCACCAATCATTGGCGGTATTGGTTTCCGCATCCCCAATCCAACCCAGTTTAAACCGTGCGATATAATAGGTGGTAATCCCCAATCCCGCAATCATACCTGTAATAGCCCCTTCCCTATTCATTCGTTTGCTGAAAATTCCCATTACTATAGCCGGAAAGAAGGAGGAAGCCGCCAAACCAAACGCCAGGGCGACCACCGAGGCCACAAAACCGGGAGGATGGATTCCAAAGTATCCAGCAACCGTAACAGCAAGAACCGCCGCAAGGCGTGCAATCAATAGTTCCTTTTTATCGGAAATGTCCGGAGCAAATTGCTTTTTGATCAAATCATGGGAAATAGAGGTCGATATCACCAATAGTAATCCGGCTGCAGTGGACAAAGCCGCTGCCAATCCACCTGCCGCGACCAAGGCAATGATCCAGTTGGGCAATCCGGCAATTTCCGGATTTGCCAAAACGGTAATATCGCGATCTACGTAAAGTTCGTTGGCCGTACCACTTGCGTTGGAAATCTTTCGCTGTCCATGGTCCCCTTTTCCTTCAATAAACAATGGCTTTTTACCATCAATTGCCGAACCGGGAAGGTATTGGATTTTTCCATCTCCATTTTTATCTGTCCACGCAATCAGTCCCGTTTCCTCCCATTTGGTAAACCAAGGTGGAATTTCTTGATAAGGTGTATCTTCTACAGTTTCCATGAGGTTGGTGCGGGCAAAAACGGCAATGGCAGGGGCTGTTGTATAGAGAATCGCAATGAACAACAATGCGTACCCAGCTGATTTACGGGCATCCCGTACCTTTGGTACCGTAAAAAAACGGATGATCACATGGGGTAAACCTGCGGTTCCCAACATTAATGCCGCAGTGATAAAAAAGACATCTGTGGTCGACTTAGAACCATCGGTGTAAGCGGTAAATCCCAAATCCGTCATCAAGCCATCCAATTTATCCAATAAGTAAATACCATCTTCCCCAGCTGAGCCAAATCCTAATTGCGGAATCGGGTTTCCTGTGGCCATAATCGAAATAAATATGGCTGGAACCATAAAGGCGAAAATGAGGACACAATATTGGGCTACCTGGGTGTATGTGATTCCTTTCATTCCACCTAAAAAAGCGTAGAATAAAACCACTGTCATCCCAATATAGACCCCCGTGTTCACCTCAACATCCAAGAATCGGGAAAAAACCACCCCGACACCACGCATTTGTCCGGCAACATAGGTGAAGGAAACAAAAAGTGCAGCAATAACCGCAACGGTTCGGGCAACATTGCTATAATAGCGGTCTCCTATAAAATCAGGAACCGTAAACTTTCCAAACTTTCTTAAGTAGGGTGCCAACAGCAGTGCTAACAGCACATAGCCTCCTGTCCAACCCATTAAATACACAGAACCATCATAACCCGAAAAGGCAATGATTCCCGCCATCCCCAAAAAGGAGGCTGCGGACATCCAATCTGCCGCAGTGGCCAATCCATTGGCCAAGGGGGAAACTCCTCCACCAGCCACATAAAACTCTTTGGTTGAACCGGCCCTGGACCAAATAGCAATTCCAATATATAATGCAAAAGTGAGCCCGACGATGATAAACGTCCATGTTTGAATTCCCATAAGTTACTCGTTAACGTTGTATTTTTTGTCCAACTTGTTCATCAGGCGCACATAGACAAATATGAGAATTACGAACACATAAATAGAGCCCTGCTGCGCAAACCAGAAGCCTAGTTTAAATCCTCCCAAACGAATGGTGTTCAATTCATCCACCAGAAGAATTCCAAATCCATACGAAACTAAAAACCAGATTATGAGAAGAATAGCGAGATATCTTAGATTCTCCCGCCAATATTTTTTGCGTTGCGAAGCGTCCATTCCAAGGTTGGTTTATTCTTGAAATATATGAAATCTCACACAACTGTTTACCTAAAATTACAAGCACTCACAAAATATTGGTTAAAATTGATATTTAACGAAGGGTATTGAGATATTTGGATACGTTACTGCCAATACGTTCCTGAATGTTGGAAACATCGGCCTTTTCAAAAGGCTCTCCCATGATACTTTCATACAGCTCAATATAGCGCTCTGACACGGATTGGATGTATTCATCGCTCATTTCGGGGAGTGTTTGCCCCTCTAGTCCTTGAAATCCATTGGAAATCAACCATTGGCGGACAAACTCTTTGGATAATTGTTTTTGGGGTTTCCCTTTGGCTTGCCGCTCTTCATAACCATCCGCATAGAAATACCTGGAGGAATCCGGGGTGTGGATTTCATCAATCAACACAATCTCCCCATCTTTTGTTTTTCCAAACTCGTATTTGGTGTCCACGAGAATCAAACCTCTTTTAGCTGCTAATTCAGTTCCCCTTTGGAAAAGCGCTTTGGTGTATTTCTCCAAAATCTCATAATCCTCTTTTGAAACGATTCCCCTACGCAAAATTTCGGCTTTGGAAATATCCTCATCATGATCCCCTTGTTCTGCCTTGGTGGCCGGAGTAATTATGGCTTCCGGGAATTTATCATTTTCTTGCATCCCTTCGGGCATGGGCTCTCCGCATAAAATCCGTTTTCCGGCCTTGTATTCCCGCGCGGCATGACCTGACATATACCCTCTGATTACCATTTCAACCTTAAAAGGCTCACAAGCTTTACCAATGGCCACATTGGCATCAGGCGTGGACATTAGCCAATTGGGAACAATATCCTCTGTGGCCTGCATCATCTTAGTGGCAATCTGATTAAGAATTTGTCCCTTATATGGAATTCCTTTGGGCATTACCACATCAAAAGCTGACAAGCGATCGGTGGCAATCATGACTAAAATATCATCTTCCAAGGTATAAACTTCCCGCACTTTTCCTTTGTAAATGGATTTTTGACCGGAAAAATGGAAATTGGTATCCATCAATGTGTTTGGCATGCTAAGCTAGTTTTGGTGCTCAATATTCTTGTAAGCGTCAATGACTTTTTTGACCAATTTATGGCGGATTACATCTTTATCATCCAAGTAGATGATACTAATACCTTGAACATTTTTGAGTATTAGAAGGGCTTCTTTTAAGCCTGAAATAACCCTACGTGGCAAATCGATTTGTCCTGGATCACCGGTCAAAAGGAATTTAGCATTCTTTCCCATACGGGTCAAGAACATCTTCATTTGGGCATGCGTAGTGTTTTGGGCCTCGTCCAGAATAACAAAGGCATTATCGAGCGTTCTACCTCTCATAAAGGCCATTGGGGCAATCTGAATGGTCCCGTCCTCAATGTACTTTTCTAATTTTTCTGCAGGAATCATATCACGAAGCGCATCATAGAGGGGTTGCATATAAGGATCTAATTTTTCCTTTAGATCTCCTGGAAGAAATCCAAGATTTTCGCCTGCCTCTACAGCTGGACGGGTCAAAATTATGCGTCGTACCTGTTTTTCCTTAAGTGCCTTTACAGCCAAAGCAACACCCGTATAGGTTTTTCCGGTTCCCGCAGGACCAATGGCAAAGACCATATCGTCCTTTTTGCAGGCATCCACCAATTTGCGTTGGTTAACGGTCTGGGCTTTTATCAATCTACCGCTTACGCCATGGACCAAAACATCGCCACTACTTTTGGATGAGCTATAATCCTCCTGCCCATTGCTGGTCAATACCCGCTCTATGGAATTTTCATCCAATTTGTTGTATTTGGCAAAATGGGCGGTGAGCATATCAAAACGTCTGTCGAATTCCTCTAGTAATTCTTCGTCTCCATATACTTTGATTTTGCTCCCTCGGGCCACAATTTTAAGCTTTGGGAAGTACTTTTTAAGTAGCTCAATATTCTCATTCTGCTGCCCAAAGAATTCTTGTGGGCTAATCTCCGTCAGTTCAATAATCAGCTCGTTCAATAAATGGGGTATTTAAAGGTTATTTTCTGAAGAAATTTTATTCTTTCTTTTTACTTAATTTTACCCCACAAACTTAACCAAAAATCGATTTGAACGGGGAAAAACATATCAACAGTATTGCATGGCAATAATAACCTTAACCACTGATTTTGGACATAAAGATCACTTTGTTGGTGCGATAAAGGGAACTATTCTCAACAACTTACCCGATGTTACTATTGTTGATATTTCACATGAGATAAATCCGTTCAATATCCAGGAGTGCGCTTATATCCTCAAAAATGCCTATCGTTCCTTTCCCACAGGAACCGTTCATATTGTAGGTGTTGATTCTGAACAATCACCCGAGAACCAACATATAGCGGTGCAGGTAGACGGACATTATTTTATCAGTGCAAACAATGGTGTAATCTCCTTGATCACTTCTGAAATAAACCCCGAAAAGGTCGTGGAAATAAGCATTCCTGATCTTAGCCCGAGCTCGTTCCCAGTACTAAATGTCTTCGTGCAGGTAGCCTGCCATATTTCAAGAGGTGGTACTTTGGAGGTCATCGGTAAACCCTTTGATTCACTGAAAGAGCTTAAGGAGTTTGAGCCGCGCATTTCCAATGACGGTAAAACCATCGTTGGCAATGTGGTGTATATTGATAACTATGGCAATGTAATCACCAATATTCAAAAAAGTCTTTTTGAGGCATATCGCAATGGTAGGGATTTTGAAGTGATAGCTCGAACCAACAAAATAACTGCCGTCCATAGTAGTTACAATGGTATTGTCAATTTTGATTTGGACAAGGCACAACGTAAAGGGCCGGGTGATGCCTTGGCATTGTTCAATTCCGTGGGGTACATTGAACTAGCCATCTACAAAAGTGATTTAAATACTGTTGGTGGGGCCTCTACTCTTCTTGGATTGAATTACAGGGATACCGTGACAATAAATTTTTTATAAATGTTGATACGTATCGTTAAACTCACCATTAAACCCGAAAATATTCCTAGTTTTGAACGAATCTTTGAGACATCAAAATCAGGGATCACGGGTTTTGAAGGGTGCAACTCGGTAGAATTATACCAAGACCTTAAAAATCCAAGTATCTTTTTCACCTATAGCCTTTGGGACAACGAATCAGATTTGGAAAATTATAGAACATCGGATTTTTTTAAAGAGGTTTGGAGCAAAACCAAACAATTGTTTGCAGAAAAGCCCGAAGCTTGGAGTGTAAAACAACATTCAATTAACAGTGGACAATAAACAATGTACATATCAAGTATAAATTACAATCAAAGTAAAGTCAAATTATTGACCACCATTGATAACTGTCAATTGACAATTGATAATTGATATGTTTGCGATTTTTAAACGAGAGGTACAATCTTTTTTCACATCACCCATAGGTTATCTGATTGTTGGGCTGTTTCTATTGCTCAATGGGCTGTTTTTATGGGTCTTTAGGGGTGACTACAACATTTTTGATTATGGTTTTGCCGATTTGGGCAACCTATTTTTGTTGGCTCCTTGGATCTTTATCTTTTTGGTCCCGGCCATTACAATGAAAAGCTTTTCTGAGGAACGTAAAGTGGGTACACTGGAATTGCTTTTAATAAAACCTATATCCATTTGGAAACTGGTTTTAGGCAAGTTTTGGGGCGCTTTTTTGCTCTGTGTCATTGCCGTAATCCCAACAATCATTTATCTATTTGCAATCTCCAGTTTGGGAATAATGGAAGGAAATTTTGATTCCGGGGTAGTACTAGGTTCATACTTTGGACTTTTCTTTTTGATTGCCGCCTATACGTCCATGGGGATTTTTGCATCGACCTTGTCCGATAACCAAATTGTATCGTTCATTATTGGCATTCTTATTTGCTTTTTGATGTTCAATGGTTTTGAAGCCATTTCTTCCCTGTTTTCCAATGGAGAAATGCAACAATTTATTCAAGGTATAGGCGCCAAAGCACATTTTGATAGTATCGCTCGGGGAATCGTTGACACCAGGGATCTCATATTTTTTATATCGATTTCCTTGTTCTTTTTATATCTGACTTTTCAACGTTTAAAACAGTTGCCACGCTAATGGGGAAGTTCATGATTTCAGTTCTAAAGGTCTTGGTGGCGGTAATTGTATTGAACGTTGCTGGAAGCTTTTTTTATGCAAGGTTCGACTTAACCGAAGATAATAGGTTTACATTATCGCAACCCGCCATCGATGCTGCCAAAAAATTTGATTCTCCCGTAATTATTGATATTCTTTTGGATGGAAACATTCCTCCAGAATTTGCCAAATTAAAAGTGGAAACCGTCCAGTTGTTGGAGTCGTTTGCTACAGAAAATAGTAACATCAAGTTCAATTTGGTAAATCCCTTGGAAGATGAGAGCCAAACCCAACAAACTATTGCCGATCTACAGCGCATGGGTCTCCAAGCGGCAAATGTAACTATTGAAGAAAACGGGAAAATATCACAAGAATTGGTTTTCCCGTGGGCGATGGTAAATTATAAAAATCAAACCGTAAAAGTCTCCCTGCTCAAAAATAAATTGGGTTCATCCATGGAGGACCGTATCAACAATTCCGTACAACAATTGGAGTATGGTTTCGCAGATGCGTTCACCAAGTTAAATATCGCGGAGAAAAAGCGCGTCGCGGTCATCAAGGGCAATGGAGAACTAGACGATATTTTTATAGCCGATTATCTGACCACCATTCGAGATTACTACAACATTGGTGCGATTACCTTGGATTCCGTGGCAGGAAATCCCCAAAAAGTCCTGGATCAGCTCAAGGGGTTTGATCTTGCATTGGTGGCCAAACCAACAGAAACTTTTACCGATGAGGAAAAATATGTTCTCGATCAGTTTATCGTTGATGGTGGAAGGTCCATTTGGCTCATGGATCAAGTAGCCATGGAGGTGGACAGTATTTTTAGCGGTGATGGAAGCGCTTTGGCCATCCCTCGGGATTTGAATCTCAGGGATTTCTTTTTTCATTATGGAATTCGCATCAATCCTCTTCTCGTGAATGATCTCTATTTCACCCAGATTGTCTTGGCTTCCGGAGAAGGAAATGATTCACAATACAATCCAGTCCCTTGGTACTATAATCCAATGGTATTTTCACAAAACAACCATCCTATCAACACCAATATTGAGGCTGTCCGCTATCAGTTTACCAGTCCGATGGATATTTTGCAAAACAGTTATGACAAAACCATACTGCTCCAAAGCTCCCCTTTGTCAAAAACGGAGGGAACGCCCAAACAAATTGGATTGAGTGTTTTAGACAATCCCCCGGACAGGGAATCCTACACCAATGGAAACCAACCCTTGGCCGTTCTAATCGAGGGAAAGTTCAATTCCATGTACCAAAACAGGATAAAACCCCTAAGCCTAAAAAATACTGCTGAAAAAGGTTTAGAAAACAAGATGATCGTAATCTCGGATGGTGATCTCATCAAAAACCAATTGCGGAACGGAAGACCCTTGGAACTTGGGTTTGATAAATGGACCAGCACCACCTATGGGAACAAAGAATTTTTGGTGAACTGCATCAATTACCTCTTGGATGATACCGGACTTATAAACATTAGAAACAAAAGGGTCTCAATTCCTTTGCTTGATGCCGAGAAAATTGCTTCTCAAAAGGGAAAGTGGCAGCTAATAAACATCGGGGTTCCCGTATTTTTAACATTGGTTGCGGGTCTTTTCTTTGGTTATTACCGCAAACGGAAATATGCCCAGTAGATGTTAATAAGTTTGTTTCTTTGCTAAAGGGTTTTAAAATATATTTGTTTTTATCGATTTATCTGCCCGAACACAGCTTTTAGGGCATCAATGTTAAAAGAATTTCTTTAATGAAGTTTATTGTATCCAGTACATATTTATTAAAACAATTGCAGGTTTTAGGAGGTGTAATCAACAACAGCAACACCTTGCCCATTCTTGATAATTTCTTGTTTGATTTAAAACAGAACAAGTTAACGGTGTCCGCTTCGGACCTTGAGACGACCATGAGCTCCGTTTTGGAGGTCGATTCTGATGCTGAAGGTGCCATTGCGGTTCCTGCCAGACTATTATTGGATACTTTAAAGACCTTTCCGGAACAACCCCTGACTTTTGTCGTTGAGGATAACAATACGGTTGAAATCAGTTCAAATCACGGTAAATATGCTTTGGCTTATGCCGATGGCGCTGAATTTCCAAAAGCGGTGGAAGTTTCAAATCCAAGTTCCACCACCCTTCTGGGTGATGTTTTGGCAACGGCCATCAACAAGACCATTTTTGCCGCGGGCAATGATGATTTGAGACCCGTTATGAGTGGTGTATTCTTCCAGTTTTCTCCTGAAAACTTGACGTTTGTGGCTACAGATGCCCACAAATTGGTAAAATATCAACGAAACGACGTTAGCGCATCACAAGTTGCTGAATTCATCATGCCCAAAAAACCGTTGAATTTGCTTAAGGGAATTCTTTCCGGTTCTGAATCTGAGGTGACCATTGAGTATAACGACAGCAATGCGAAGTTCATTTTTGATAATTCGGAATTGATTTGTCGTCTGATTGATGGGAAATACCCAAATTACGAAGCCGTCATTCCAAAAGAAAACCCGAACAAGCTGACCATTTCAAGGAATCAATTTTTGAGTTCGGTTCGAAGGGTCTCCATATTCTCAAATAAGACCACCCATCAAATTCGTTTGAAAATCGCGGGTGCTGAATTAAATATTTCGGCGGAAGATGTTGACTACAGCAATAAAGCGGAAGAAAGACTTTCCTGTTCGTATCAAGGAGATGACATGCAGATAGGTTTCAATTCAAGATTTCTGGTTGAAATGTTGAGTAATTTGTCCTCTGATGATGTGTCTTTGGAGATGAGTTTACCTAATCGCGCTGGAATCTTAACCCCTATTGATGGATTGGACGAAGGTGAGTTGGTGACCATGCTGGTAATGCCAGTAATGCTGAATGGCTAACTACTTATTAGTAGGCCACTTCCTACATTTATGTTCTGCTTTTGATCAATGTTGGAAATCCTGCTCACACCACCTGTTTTTTACCGATTTTCTGAACGGTTTAGCGTTATTTTTTAAGTCCTGCCTTCACTATTTATAGATTTGGTAATCCACCAGCATTAACGTTAACTAAATTATCGAAAAACATGAGAAAATTACTTTTGGCCACTTTGGCCGTATTTATTGTTGGTGCGTACTCTTGTGAGTCGGAGCCTGTTGATTCTGAGGTCCTTGGAGGGATCGAGGGCAAAAGCAAAGTAAAGCCCGAAAAAGAGAAAGAAGAGGAAGAATGTGAAATCAACCTCTTACCGGATTTACCTGCCATGGTGAATGCTTGTACAACAGCAAAAGGCGTTGATGCAAACAACATTTATTTCGACTTGACCATCAATGACACCGAATTAGCCGGAAATTATGGCGCTTGGTGTATTGATGTTGATCTATCATTAACTGGAAACGAGTGTTTTGATGCCGATGTATATTCCAGTTACGCGGATTTACCAGCTGGAGCGTTTGAGAATCCCGAGAACTTCGACTTGGTAAATTGGATTGTCAATCAAAACTTCATTGGTATGGATAGCCCAAGTGGCGGTACTTATACCTTTGGAGATGTGCAATGGGCCATTTGGGAGCTAATCGATGACAATAACTGTCAAGCCTGTGCCTTTTTAGGCGATGACTGGAGCGAAGAAAAAGGTCAGGAGATAGTAGACGCGGCAGTTGCCAATGGTGAAGGTTTTGAGCCTGGTGAAGGTCAAGTATTGGCTGTTGTCCTCATTCCTACAAACAATCGTCAGCCAGTTTTTATTACCATTCCAATAGAATGTGAGCCTAGTGGCGAAGGTTGTGAGACAGCATTCGCACGAGGTAACGACGGGAATACCTGTTTCTTGGACGAAGGATTTAGCAGATGGGGATGGACTATTGGGCCACTTTCCGAAGGGACAAGTGCAACCTATGAGATTTATTCTGGTGCTGGACAGTGTGATATTTCTAAAGGAGAGTTGGTTGGAACTGTTGACGTGTCCTATGCGGTTGGTGATGTTGAAGTGACCTATAACTTCTTTGATGGTGTAGTTGTAAGTGAAACGCATACTTATGCCGGTAACGATATGTTCCCCACAAAAAATGGTGATCCGACAGTAGCCCCGGGTCAGTATAGTATTGAAGACAACCTATCTGGAGATATCTATGTTATCGCGCATGCTGTTGTTTGCGGTGATGACGAAGACGACAATGATAACGATTAAGCCATAATGGTTCCTTTCTTCAGGCACTAAATCACGGTAAATTCGTTAACATCATACATCCTAGCGAATAAAAAAGAGGGCGGATTTACCGCCCTCTTTATATTTTATATAAAGGGAATTGTAAGAAAGTTGGAAGGAGGTTCCCCATTTGAAGCTTTAATAGCGTTCACGATGGGTAATACAAATCCTAAAATTCCGACGGCAATTAGTCCAAGAATTCCCAATCCAAACAATAAAATTGCCGGGATACTGATTATCAAGTATAGCAATAGACTCAACTGAAAATTGACTATGGATCTTCCATGCTCCTCCATTCCCTGAACATTTTTTCTTGACGTTAGCCAAATGGTCAAGGGAACAATAAAACCGCCAAATCCGGTTACATAGTGCAATAATTGAGTAAGGTGTGCTATAGACAACAATGTGTTGTCCCTTCTAACAACATTTTGATTTTGATTGATGACTTCCATTTTTTGATTGATTTTGATGTTCTACACTTTATGGGTATATCATATCTCTAAAATGTTACAAGTCAGTAGTAAAGATCAATTTTATACATATCATCCATAATTTTGACAACTCATCGATGAAATTGTAATTAAGTATTTGATTATCAGGTGATTAAAATTAATAATTGCTGTAAATTTTGATCAAAAGACATCTCTTTTGTAAGAAAAATATCTCTGAAAACCCAAAAATAAAACCCTTCGCTGCATCTTATCTAGAGATACGCCCGTTCACCCAATTCTACTGGGAGTTCGCCCTAATAGTTAGAATTTTGTTAAAACCAGTAAACACAAAAAATCGATTACGATGAAAAAAATTTACCTTTTAGCACTTGCTTTGACCGTATCTTTCGTTAGTTGCGAAACGGAAGAGGTCGCAGAAATTGAAGACTCTTTGGAAGCGGTCAATCATTCTTACCGCTACAAAAGATGGAAGAAAAAGAAGTGTGAAATTACCGTAACGCCGGAACTGCCGGCTACTATTAGCGCATGTACCACGGCTAAGGGTGTAGATGCGGACGACAGTTATTTCAATTTGACTATTGACAACACAGAACTTGCAGGTGATTATGGTGCATGGTGTGTGGACGTTGACCTATCCTTAGATGCCGATCAATGTTTTGAAGCAGATGTATACTCCAGCTATGAAGATCTACCAGCCGGGAAATTTGAGCATCCTGAAAATTTTGATTTGGTCAACTGGATCTTGAACCAAAATTTTATTGGAATGGAAAGCCAAAGCGGTGGTGCTTATACCTTTGGTGATATCCAATGGGCAATCTGGGAGCTTATCGATGACAGAAACTGTCAAAGTTGTGCGTATTTAGGAGATGATTGGAGCAGAACCAAAGGACAGGAAATTGTAGATATGGCTCTTGCCAGTGGAGAAGGATTTGAACCAGGAGATGGTGATGCTTTAGCAGTTGTTCTTGTTCCGACCAACAACCTTCAAAGTGTTTTTGTTCCTTATGAATTAAAATGTGAAAATGTTGGAAGCATTTGCAAGAGAAAATACCGTACTTGGAGATGCTACAAATGGGGATGTAAGCATAAAAAGAAAAAATGGAGAAGATCTTACGGACGTAAAAAATTCAAATGTTCTTCTAAAAGGTATTGGGGAAGATATTAGGCCCAATGAGCACAATTAAAAAGTGGACAATAAATTGTCCACTTTTTTTATACCTGTTCAATGAATTCGTTCACTATCTTTTTCCTCTTACCAGAGGATAACAAGGGTATCTCTTGTACATATTCGAACTGGATAACGGCATCCCCACCCAAATAGCCCTTAAAGTATTCCACGATTTCCGCTTCTTGCACATCCTGCGAATCGCCATTGAGCTTAAAAAGATATTCTGTTCTACCCTTCTGTATAAACTGAAACTGTCTGATCTTGGAAAAATCCAAAACCATATAAAAAATAAACGGGGAAACAATTTCGCCACTTGTGTTGTATATGGTATCAGTTCTTCTACCATAAATTTTGGATAACACAGGATACCCATTTTGTGTTTCTTCATATATGGCCATATCACCTGTATCATATCGTATCATCGGCATGGAAAAGTTAAATAGGTCGGTTACAACAACCCTTCCCAGTTCACCTTCTTTTACATGTACATCTGAGTCCAATTCCAAGATTTCAAAATAGTAACTTGCCCAGTTTAATACATACTTGCCACCACTGTCTTTGGTTTGTTGGGCCAGTATTCCATTTTCTTGGTTGGAATACCTCTCAAAAATGGGTGCATTGAAGTATTTGGACATCTGATGTCTTTCTGAATCCTTCAGGCTCTCTGCAAACGAAATTATGGAGCTCACATTCACAATCTTGGGTAAGTGCTGTTGCCTGTCGAGATAATTGCATACTTCTTCAAAAAAGGAGGGATATCCAAGAATATTCTTTACAGATTTATCCTTTGCAATTCTGGAAATCAACTTCTCAATGGCTCCATCCGAAGCGTCCATGACATTATGCGCCAAAATATTTTGCAAAAACATTGTGGATTTCTTCTTGACATTGGTGTGATCCCATAACTTAAGATAGATCAATCTATTTCCTAGAAGACTATCCACGATTTCCGAAAAATAAATCACGTCAGCCGTATTTCTGTGTCGTTTATCCTTGTCCTGAAAAATACTAAAAGGGATACCCGTAGAACCACTACTCGATGCCTTGAACAGGTCCGAACCTCTGTAATTTGCAGATTTAAAGCCCTCATAATTTTCAAGAATTATATTCTTGTTTATTATGGGAAAATCACTGAGGTCGTCATAGCTTTTGAATGCTTTGTAAAAAGGCGTTGTATTCGTGGCATGAAGAAGAAGTTGCTCCAATCTTCCCTTTCGGATTTCATGTGCTTTCGGACTCTTAGGATTTTCAACGACATATTTTACTTCGTCATAAAAACTCTTGGTCTTTCTTCCAGAAATATAATCGATAAGCCAGTAACCTTTGCGTCGGAGGCCCTGCATCAGTTTACTCATTGTAAAAATCTACTTTCTATCTATCATTTAAACGCTCTAAATTAAAAAATGTTTTTTCTGGGCCATCTTGTTTTCTTTACTTTCCATAATTCCGATGGTATCTTCAAATTCCAGGATAACGTTTCCACGGAAAATGAATTCGTATTTTTGACCCTATGTCAAAAACAGATAACATCGTAGCCTTGGCCACCCCTTCCGGAATGGGTGCTATAGCAGTAATCCGTATTTCTGGACCGGATTCAATACAAATTGCCGCTTGGCAATTCCAACCCATCGGAAACAAGAATTTGATAGATCAAAAAAGTCACACCATCCATTTAGGTCATATTATCGAGCAAGACAAAATTTTGGATAAAGTGCTGGTTTCGATTTTTAAAACCCCCAATTCGTATACTGGGGAGAATGTGGTGGAAATATCCTGCCACGGCTCACCCTATATTCAACAGCAGATTCTAAATCTGTTTTTGCGAAAAGGTTGTAGAATGGCCTCTGCTGGGGAGTTTACACTACGTGCCTTTTTGAATGGTAAAATGGATTTAAGCCAGGCCGAGGCGGTTGCCGATCTTATTGCCAGTGACAGTGCAGCTTCCCATGAGATCGCCATGCAACAGATGCGCGGGGGTTTTAGCAACGAAATCCAACAACTCCGAGAAGAACTTTTGAATTTTGCTTCCCTCATTGAACTGGAGCTCGATTTTTCACAGGAGGATGTGGAATTTGCAGATCGAGGGCAGTTTAATCAACTTTTAAACAGGATCAGCGAAGTTCTAAAAAAACTTATTGATTCTTTTGCTTTAGGCAATGTGATAAAAAATGGTATCCCTGTAGCTATAGTTGGAGAACCCAACGTGGGAAAATCGACGCTTTTGAATGCCTTACTGAATGAAGAACGAGCCATCGTCAGCGACATCGCCGGAACCACACGTGATACCGTCGAGGATCAAATCAGTCTCAAAGGAATAAATTTTAGATTTATTGATACTGCGGGAATCCGTGAAACTACGGATGTCGTTGAAAAAATAGGGATTGAACGCACTTTTGATAAGGTTGAAAAGGCTAGGTTGATCATCTATCTATTCGATAAATTGAATACGGACACTTCTCAGTATGGAAATATTAAACACAGGTACCCGAACAAAGAAATTCTACCCATCTGCAACAAAATTGACCTACTGGATGAGGCGGAGATTGATGCTATCCAAAAACAAATGCCCGATACTATTTTTCTTTCTGCGAAGCAACGAGCAGGCATTTCCAGTTTGGAGAGCAAATTGCTTTCACTGATGGATTCAGGAGCACTTAGCAGCGGTGAAACCATTGTTAGCAATAGCAGGCATTACGATTCTTTGCTAAAGGCTTTAGAAGAGATACAAAAAGTAAAAGAGGGCATGGAAATAGGGTTGTCAAGCGATTTGATGGCCATTGATATTAGAGAGGCGCTTCATCATTTGGGAGAAATCACAGGAAGTGTTACCACAGACGATCTGCTCGGAAATATTTTTTCAAACTTTTGCATTGGAAAATAGATTGGCACAGCTATTGCAAAGCACTATTTCATAAAACTAAGCTAGTACTAAACACTTATATTTGCTTTCCAAATTTTAATCATGTTCACTTTTTTCCAAAAGAAAAGATTTTTGGCAGATTACCTTCACGGATTGGTAGATATGCATAATCATATACTTCCCGGAATAGATGATGGAGCAAAGAGTGTTGAAGAATCCATGGAGTTGGTACGGGCTTTTGGGAATCTTGGCGTGAAAAATTTTGTGTGTACACCCCATATTATGCACAACTATTATCCGAATACTCCAGAAGTTATCAAAAATGCCCACAATGCGTTAAAAACCGAATTGGAAAACAGTGAGTTAGGTGATATTTCCATGGATATTGCAGCCGAGCACATGATTGATGACAATTTTGAGAACATTCTGGAAAATGGTGGGATAATGCCACTAAAACAAGATTATTTGCTTATTGAAATGTCTTATTTGCAACAATCAATAAACTTCAACAAGGCGATTAAGCAAATTTCAAAACAGCGTTTGTTCCCCATCTTGGCACATCCAGAAAGGTATGGTTATTTCCACAACAAGCCCAATGTCTATTCGGACCTTAAATCGAGAGGTATTTTGTTCCAAATAAACATGCTGTCCCTTGTTCCGGACATTTATGGGAAAGAAGTGCAGAAAACCGCTCAAAAACTTTTGGAGGATGGACTCGTGAACTTTATTGCTTCGGATGTGCATAACATGCGCCAGCTATCATCCATCAAAGAAATGAGAATTTCCAATAAAATGTTGAATTTACTTTTACCGGTGATAGAAAATACGATCAGAACTTTTTATTGATCAAGAAAAGCTCCACCACTTCTTTACAGTTTTTCCGTAGCCGTATCCATATTTGCCGCCATATCCAAGATCGGATTCCTTAACACCATTGACCACAAAAGCCAGATTTTTCAGCTTTTTCTCTTGTTGAAGTTTTATTGGATATTCCAATACTTTTTGTTCGGTCACCCCAGCTTTGGTTACATAAACGGTTTGATCCGAATATTCATTTATCAACAAAGTGTCCGTAACGGGAATGAGAGGTGCGGAATCCACAATAACATAGTCATAAACCGAAGTGCTATATTTTATAAGCTCTTTGAAACGATCGCTTAACAGCAGTTCAGCGGGATTTGGTGGAATTTGTCCGGAAAATATAATATCCACGCTATTTTCGTTGACCCGAATGGGCGATATAATTTCTCCTATTCTAACATCATCGTCATGTAGATATTCAGTCAGCCCTGTTAAATCCTTTCTTCTTTTATTGATTCCGTCAATGGTAACGCTTAAATCCGAGTAAAAATCGTATAGTTTAGGGTTGCGTATATCCGCCCCTATCAACAAAACCTTCTTTTTTGTACTCGCAAAAACCATGGCCAAATTGGAAGACAAAAATGTTTTTCCTTCTCCAGGTACGCTCGAGGTCACCAAAATTACTCCTCCCCGGTCTTGCTTTACGTTCTTTTTTAACACGTAATCCAAGTTTGTCCTTAATATACGGAGCGATTCGCCCAATACCGTTCTGTCCATACTTGAAATCAGCTTACTTTCTTTCTTCCCAACCTTTGGTAATTCGGCAAGCACTGGGGCTTGGTTCGCAATGGTCTTTTCCAAACTAAGTTTATTATGCACTTTGTTATCCAATAGATCCTTGGTGTAGATTATTGAAAAAGGAACTAACAACCCCAAGATAAAGGATGCCAGGTATATCGCTCTCTTTTTTGGGGCAACGGGAAAATTAGATCCATAGGCAGAATTAATAATTTTCGATTTTGGTGATGCAGAAGCAAATGTAATCTGAGATTCCTCCCTTTTTTGCAAAAGATATAGATATAGTGACTCAGTAGTTTGTTGTCGTCTTGTAATATCCCTTAAAGCTCTTTCATTACCTGGAGCTGCATAGATTCTAGAATTGATTTGGGAAAGCTGCTTACTCAAGCTGTTTACCTGTAAATTAAGGTTATTGGTCACATTGTTCAAACTTGACTGCATTCCCCTTTTTAAATCTTCCAATTGTTGGTCCAACTTCACCACAACAGGGTTTTTCTCACCCGAACTCTCCAACAATCTATTTCTTTGCGCTACCAATTCATTATAACGTTGTGCAGTACTTGAAATACCCTGATCGGACAGTCCCACCTCTGGAATAATATCATAGCTTTCTTGTCCATCAATAAGCTCTCTCATTGAACTGGCAATGCTTAACTGAATGTTAGCATTTTGCAGTTCTTGCTCACTTGCCGCACTTAGATTAAAGTTCACACTTGACTGCGACCCCAAATCCGCTATTCCCCTACTCGATTTAAAAGTCTCGGCTGATTCGTCCACAGATGACAGACTACTGTATATATCCGAAATTCTATCCTCAATAAATTGCGATGTTCTATCTGCTATGGCTTTTTTATCAGAAACAGCGTTAGAGTTGTTTATTCCTATTAATTCATTTATCACATCGATGGCACGCTGCTCAATGGGATCTGTCAAGGTTATGTTTATAATATTTGATAGCTTCTTATCATTTGCTTTGATCAACGTTTTTTTCCTATAGCGATCCGCAACAAGTTCAATAGGATTGATGACAACCTGAAGTTGCTTGTTTTTGTATGAGGGAAGCTTTCTTTTCGGTGTTAAAATTACGTCTCCAATAGGAGTGCTTATTTTATCCCCAAAATCATACTTTTTCTCAGCTTTATCCTCCTTCTCTTTATAACCAAATGACGTGCTGGAATAAATCGTGATATAAAAATTGGATTTGGCATTGTCAACTATGGAGTCATTGGCCAAAAAATTGATTGTAAAAGGAATGTTTTCTTGCCTGTAAATCTCCGTGTTTCTAATATTACCCAATACAAAAAACTGGACGTTCAAGTTCAATTGCTCTACAATATGGATAAAATTATCCCTAGCCGCCAAAAGCTCTGTTTCATCCTCAATTTTGGCTTTTCCCGAAGAAAAAATATCCAAATCATCCAAAACACTTAACTCCGAGGCTTGGTTTGATTCCTCTAGAATTTGAATTTTAGCTGTTGCGCTATACTCTGGAACGGTATACCTTAGATATAAAAGTGATAAGGATATGCTTAGTACTACTGAAATCAAGAACCATTTCCAATTCCTAAGACATATATCCAACAAGGTTTTGAGGTTTAAGTCTGAGGTATTTGACATTGCAATTTTTTTTGGGGAATAATGGATTAAACTAAAATCAATTTCTTGTCAATAGAACAACCGTAGATGTTATTAGAACAGAAATTATTGAGACTGCAATAGAAGCACGTTGATCCAAATTGGAAGCTGTTTTTCCAGACTGATTGGGCTCTACATATACCACATCATTTTGGGTAAGATAATAAACCGGGGATTTAAGAGCTCCTTTTTGATTTAGATTGATCCTGTTGTAAACCTTTGTCCCGTCAAAGTCCCTAATAACCATTACGTTATCTCGTCTACCTTTAATATTTATGTCACCAGCCAATCCCAAAGCTTCCATTATGGTAATCTGCTCACCGTTTACCTCATAGGTGCCCGGTCTGTTTACAGCGCCCAGGACCGTAACCGTAAAATTTCTAATCCGTATATTGATAATCGGATCCTTAAGATAATCTGAGAGCTTATCACGCAAGAGTTCCTGGGTTTCTGCAGGAGATAATCCTACAATTTTCACCTTTCCTATCACCGGAAAATCAATCTCGCCGTTCTTGTCTACCAGATAATTGACCTGCTCCGGCCTTATCCCATTTTCTTCCGCCCCTCTATACAAATTAAATGGTGCACTGGCTTCTGGGTCCAATGTAGAAACATGAATACTTACCAAATCATCTACCTTGAATTTAGTTGTAAACGAATTATCATCCACAAGCGTTTCATATTGATTGGCATCCTGAAAATAGACCACTCCCTTTTGGGGGCCGCATGAAATTGCCATTAGTGTCAATAATGACAAACACACTAATTTGAATTTTGGGTTCATAAAGTATTTGTATTTAGCTGTTTAGTTGTGCAATTTTGGATTCCGGATTTTCCTCCGTCTCCGACTTCTTCTTGCTGTCGTCCAATTTACAAAAATCGGAGTTGTTGGAAATGTATTCTGGCACAATACTTTTCATTAGTTGCACAACATTGTCCTTAAAGAATAGATTTGAAATACAAAGTTCATCTATCATAGTACGCGTTTTAGCATAATCTATGTCCCTAACTTTGCTGATCATTATCTTATCATGATAGGTTGGTAGTGTATTCTCTCCGTTAGCCAATAATTCTTCATAAAGTTTTTCCCCTGGACGAAGACCTGTAATCTTGATATCAATCTCATCTGGGTAATGAAGACCAGATAATCTAATCATATTTTTGGCCAAATCCATAATCTTAACGGACTCTCCCATATCAAAAATAAATATCTCGCCCCCTTTGCCCATTGCTCCTGCTTCCAATACAAGCTGGGATGCTTCAGGGATTGTCATAAAATACCTAGTAATATCTTTGTGGGTTACCGTTAAAGGTCCTCCTTTTTCAATTTGCTTTCTAAACAAAGGAATAACAGAGCCATTCGACCCCAAAACATTTCCAAATCGGGTAGTTACAAATTTTGTCTTGCCCTCTTGTTGTCTACAGCTAATATACATCTCAGCGATTCGCTTGGTAGCGCCCATTACATTGGTTGGGTTCACCGCCTTATCCGTGGAAACAAAAACAAATTTTTCGACCTTATAATCCAATGCCAGATCCACCAAGGTTTTGGTGCCCGCAACATTTATCTTGACCGCTTCATAAGGATTGCATTCCATTAACGGAACATGTTTGTATGCAGCTGCATGAAAAATACGGTCAGGTTGGTGTTCCTCAAACAAGACTCTCATTTTGTTTTTATCCCTAATATCACTAACTATTGGAATGAAATTATAAAAGCCGGCCTGTTTCAACTCCTGTTGTAAATCATAAAGAGCAGATTCCGCTTGGTCTATCACGATAAGGGTCCTGTAATTGTATTTACATATTTGTCGGACCAACTCACTTCCTATGGATCCGGCCCCTCCTGTTACCATAATAACCTTGTCCTCAAAATCCTTCATGACCCGGCTATTCTTTATTTTAATAGGTGGCCGTTCCAATAGGTCCTCTATCTGAACCCTTTTTATTTGCGAAACTTTTAGCTCACCGTTGATCCAATCTTCAACCGGAGGTACAATTTTAACTTTTACAGGTAGGTCAACAATCTCATTGACCAAAGTGCGCAATTGCCTCGGACGGATACTTTGAATTGAAAAAATAACCTCAGAGATATTATTGAACCGAACAAAGTCTTTTGTTAAAATGGACTTGTCATAGACTTTTACCCCATTGATCTGTTTACCAACTTTTTGAAGGTTATTATCGACGAAGCCTACAACCTTGACTTTCATTTTTGAATGGTTCGTCAACGTATTATATGTAATTATACCCGATTCACCAGCTCCGTAAATCATGAGATTTTTGATCGGTGTTTCATTACTGTTTATCAGGCTTTCATAACATATTTTAAAAACATATCTAGATGCGGTAAGAGTGATAAAAGTAAGTAAGCTATTAATGATGATAATTGAAAGTGGAATGGTGAACCCTTCTATAAAGTTCATGTACCTATTCACTAAAATAATAGCAATAGTTCCAATACTGGCCAGACAAATTGCATTAAAGATTGCATACACATCCTTTATTCCCGTATGTCTTACAACCCCTTTGTAGCTGCCTGAAATCAAAAATGCTCCTAGGAACAATAAAATGACAACTGGTAACTGTGTCCACAACCTTTGAACGTCAAAATTAAAGCTAAGGTTAAACCTTATAAAATAGGCTAGAATAAACGAAACGCTTACAATGCACAGATCTACAAATAGAACTGTCCATTTGGATGCATAATGTCTACTATTATCAAAAATGTATTTTTTAATCATCTAAGTAGGCTTTTTATGATATCGGAAATTCTGTTCAAATCTTCCTGGGCTAAATTGGAACCACTTGGTAAGCACAATCCTCTTTTAAAAAGATCTTCGCTTACCCCGTTTTCATATTTTATGGCATCTTTAAAAACCGGTTGCAAATGCATAGGCTTCCAAAGTGGTCTGGATTCAATATTTTCATTGCCGAGAACGGTTCTAATTTTCTCACGTATTTCAAAGGAAGGCGTCAAAATACAAGTAAGCCATCTATTGGAATAATATCCATTTGGTTCCTCAAGAAAAGTGATTTCTGGAATTTCGGATAAGCTATCTTTATAAAAATGAAAATTGCTTCTTCTTGCTTCCACTCTTTCGGGAAGAACTTCCATTTGTCCCCTGCCAATACCGGCAAGAACATTGCTCATTCGATAATTATATCCAATATGTGAATGTTGGTAATGAGGAGCTTCGTCTCTAGCTTGTGTAGCCAAGAAAACAGCTTTGTTCTTCATTTCCAAGTCTTTGGTCAACAATGCCCCTCCACCAGAAGTGGTAATAATCTTATTCCCATTAAAGGATAAAATGGCCATATCACCAAAACTTCCACATCTCACTCCTTCAAATTCGCTCCCAAGCGCCTCGGCACTATCTTCTATCACTGGAACATCGTACTTTCTTGAAATTGCAATGATTTCATCAACCTTGTAGGGCATTCCATATAAATGGACCGCGATTATGGCTTTTGGTTTTTTATTTTGCCCAATCCTATCGACTATCGCTTTTTCCAAAAGTTCTGGAGAAATGTTCCAAGTATCGGGCTCACTGTCGATAAAAATTGGAGTGGCTCCCAAATAAGTAATGGGATTCGCCGACGCGGCAAAGGTAAAACTCTGGCAAAGTACCTCATCTCCCAATCCAACCCCTAGCAACTCCAGAGCCAAATGAATTGCTCCAGTACCAGAACTCAAACAGGCAGCATACGTATCATGTCCAATATAGTTTTCGATATCACTCTCAAAACCACTTACATTGGGCCCTAAAGGAGCTATCCAATTGGTTTCAAAAGCTTCTTGGACATAGTCCTGCTCTGTCCCTCCCATATGTGGAGATGAAAGCCAAATTTTTTTTTGTAGGGTGGTCTCCATGTACAATAGTTGGAAATTTACACTAAAGTACTTCTTAACGAACTATTGAACGAAAATCAATTTGACTATTCGTCCTATGTTCTAAAAACTCGATAAATTGAAACTAATGGCCAAAACCATATCTATATGCCGCACGGCCAAAATCGAGGAATAATGCGCTAAACCGCTGTAAAATAAACGAATGGACTCTATATTGTCCCTTAGAATATCAGGACAGTTCACCAGCTTTTATCTTCTTTTAATAATTTATCATCTTTGTATAATCAATCCATAGTATTATCCTAAAAAAATGAAAATATTAATTACCGGTGCAGCTGGTTTTATAGGCTTTCATCTGAGCAAAAGACTTCTGGAAAACGGACACGAGGTTGTCGGATTGGATAATATCAACGACTACTATGACGTCAACCTAAAATATGGCAGACTTAAAGCACTGGGGATAGATAAAGATAAGGCCTCAATTTTTCATCAATCCGTAAAAGCCAACAATGCTTCACACTTTAAATTCATAAGGATGGATTTGGAAGATCGGAAGCAGTTGCCAAGGCTTTTTAAGGAAGAGAAATTTGAAGTGGTTTGCAATCTTGCTGCCCAGGCGGGTGTTCGGTACAGTTTGGAGAATCCTGAGAGCTATGTGGACAGCAATATTGTTGGATTTTTAAACTTATTGGAGGCTTGTCGAGCCTATAAGATAAAACACCTGGTCTATGCCAGTAGTTCGAGTGTTTATGGCATGAACAAGGAAATACCCTTTAAAGTATCCCATTCCGTGGACCATCCCATAAGTATATATGCGGCTTCCAAAAAAAGCAACGAACTAATGGCCTACACCTATAGCCATTTATATGGATTTAGAACTACAGGGCTGCGCTTCTTCACAGTATATGGGCCTTGGGGGCGACCTGATATGGCCATGTTCCTTTTCACTAAAGCCATGTTGGAAGACAAACCAATCAATGTTTTTAATAACGGTGATCTACAGCGGGATTTTACCTATATAGATGATATCATTGAAGGGGTGTCAAGAATTACTCAAGACAATTTCACTGATTCCTATAATCGTAAGGAACTTTATCATTTGTACAATATTGGAAATAGCAAATCCATTAAACTCCTCGATTTCATAGATGAAATTGAGAATAATTTGTATATGGCCGCTCGCAAGAATATGCTTCCCATGCAACCTGGGGATGTCTCTAGGACATGGGCCGATGTCACAGACCTGGAAAGAGATTATGATTATCGCCCAAATACTACCATCAAATCGGGTGTCAAACAATTTATTGATTGGTATAAAGCATACTATAATCTGTAAATAAACATTTATCGATACAGATGTTGTTTGAAGCTTTGTAAGAGTATAAAAAGCAACTTCAAAGTATTCCTTCAACAGGTATTTTCATAGCTACAAGTACATTTCATCCATTTTATAAATAGTTCATCTATATCGCAACCCAGATTAATTACTTTGTTGCATCTTTGCCAAGAATTTAACGTAATAAAATAGCTAGTAGCGAATAAGCAAATACAAATATGAAAATTACAATTGTAGGTACTGGGTATGTAGGTTTGGTGACCGGAACATGTTTTGCTGAAATGGGAAATACAGTGACATGTGTGGACATTGATGAGCAAAAAATTGAAAATCTTAAAAATGGTATTATTCCCATCTACGAACCTGGACTTGAAGCCATGGTAAAACGCAATGTGGCAAATAAAACCTTGCATTTCCATACCGAACTAAAACAATGCCTTAACGATTGTGATATGGCTTTTATAGCGGTTGGAACACCTATGGGCGAAGATGGTTCGGCAGACTTACAATATGTGTTGCAGGTTGCAAGGGAAATTGGGCAGCATATGTCTTCTCCATTGATTGTAGTGGATAAATCCACGGTTCCGGTTGGGACTGCGGACAAGGTAAAAGCCACCATTGAAGCCGAGTTAAAAAAACGAGGTGAAAACATTGAGTTTCATGTTGTATCCAACCCTGAATTTTTGAAAGAAGGTGATGCCTTGGGTGATTTTATGAAGCCGGACCGCGTTGTTGTTGGTACCGAGCATAAAGAAACCGCAGAAGCAATGCGTCGATTATATGCCCCATTTTTCAGAAGCAGTATGGATCGAATGCTGGTTATGGACGTTAGGTCTGCAGAAATGACCAAATATGTGGCCAATGCCATGTTAGCAACCAAAATTTCATTCATGAATGAGGTAGCCAATATTTGTGAACGTGTTGGCGCGGATGTTAATAAGGTAAGAATAGGTATTGGGTCCGACAGCCGAATTGGATACAGTTTTATCTACCCTGGTAGTGGATATGGGGGGTCTTGTTTTCCAAAAGATGTAAAAGCTCTAAAAAAGACTGCGGAGCAAGAAGGCTACAATGCGCAGTTACTCAATGCAGTTGAAGACGTTAACGACCGTCAAAAATTTGTGATTGCGGACAAGGTCATTGCACATTATGGTAACGACCTTTCTGATAAAACTTTTGCCATTTGGGGTCTTTCCTTTAAACCGGGGACAGATGACATGAGGGAAGCACCATCAATTTATATTATCAAAAAATTGACCTCGTTAGGGGCCAAGATTCAAGCCTATGACCCTAAAGCGGTTCACGAGGCGGAAACCTTCTATTTAAAGGACATTAAAAACATCACCTACGCCAAAAGCAAATATGAGGCTCTCGACAATGCAGATGCGCTCTTATTATTGACAGAATGGAAAGAATTCCGTTCACCGGATTTTATGGAAATCAACAATGCTCTGACGCAACCGGTAATTTTTGATGGACGAAATCAATTCGATGATGAAAGGTTGCAGCAGCTAGGGTTCACTTATTATCAAATTGGGAAAACTAGTTAAATCACAACATAATTGGTAATACATAACGCATCAATCACCTGACACGCTCATGGGGTTGGCTATTTTAAATTATTACCTCCTATCTATGTTTCCTACCAATGGTCGTTTTTTGTTCATCTATTTGAAAACAATTTCCCTACTTTGAGGTTCCAATCAAAATTTGGCACATGCTTAGACAAATCAACAAGCTTATCGTTCAATCACCTTTGCACAAAACGGCCTTAAAGCTCAATGCACAAAAAATTTATAGAAACTGGTCTAAAGAGAACACAAAAATTCTTGACCACAAAACCATCTACAGTATTTCTCCCTATAAAACAGGGACCACATTTTTGGCAAGTTGTTTTGACTATGATATTGCCCGACACGAACCTATACATCATGCTTCAGTAAAAAAAATGGGCGAGGATTTTGATGGATACTTTATCCGTAGACTTAATTCTTTGAACCTTAAAATAGAAGCTTCGGGATTTTGGTCGGCCTATATAGATGAATTGGCAAATCATCCTATTGGAAAGGACCTAACATACATTTGTGTATTGCGAAAACCATGTTCATGGGCTACTTCAGTGGTCAACCATTGGTATCAAGTAAAAAGATACGGACAGCATTACTTTTGGACCAACGAGCTTTTCTGGAAAAAAATAGTTGGTGTGGACCTTGCTAACTTTTTTGAGTATTCGGAAGAGGAAAAATTAGAAGTGGTTTCCAAACTGATAAAGTTCTATATGTCATTCACCGAAAAAACAGGTCAGCTTAAAAATGTGCACTATGTATGGATCAAAGATCTTCAGGATTTTGTTCCTACATTGGAACAACTCATAAGCGAAAAAGCAAGGCTAGAAAAATCTGAAAAAAACACAGGTTTGATGAAGCAATTTGTTTACGAAAACAAAGAAATAGATGAGGCATACGTGCAACTCATTGACTCATTGAAGGAAAAACAGCAGGGGTAGAACCAAGTAATATCCTGCTTATATTTTAAGCTGGGATTATTTCCAAGGTTTTATCCTTACCAACAACAAAGAAACTTCCCGTTTTTTCATTCTTGTAGACCTCGACATCCTTTATATGATCTCGGCTTTTATACAAAAAGTCGAACACCATCTTTTTGAGAAAACTATTGCGTGCATCCATTAGATCAATAATAGTATTTCCATTTTTATCAAAAGTGCTGGATTCGTGGTTTTCAAATTGAAATCGTGCTGGAGCCGCTTTTTTCGCTTTGCCAGGGCTTAGCTTGAATTTTATGTTATGATATAGGGAATGTACCTCCTTTTCGCGCAAAAACTGCTTTAATTTAAAGAATGAACCCAAACCAAAGGCCATAGCGGATGAAATAATTGATCTAGGGTTATAAAGTATGTGATATTCAAAAGAATATTTTAAGTCACTGATTCGTGCTTTTTCCCCATAATCTCCTTTTGAAGAATCAAATATTTCCATTTGATTTTCAATGCTCCACTCTATCATTTTGTTTGTCAGCAAAGTACCTAGTCCAAATTTGTAGTAATCCGTATCAAAAACTGGAATTGCTCCAGAAACAACTTTGTCCATACAAATACTGAGATACATCCCAATGGGGTTTCCACTTTCATAGGTTACCAGCAAAACGGCTTCTTTGTTCAGGACCATATGGTAAATCAATTCCTTCAGATAATCCCATTTATCCAAAATATGGTAATCGGTCTGCTTATCGGTAAAGCGCTTTACCAATAACTCATGGAATTTTTCGATAATCAAATCATAGGATTCCTTGGTAATGTCACCATAATAGGCTTTATGTTCAATATCAAAACTGCCTTCGAGCCCCTTGGTACGTCTGCGCAAAACATTTCTACCGGAAGAATTGTATTTATCACTTAAAAAGTCGTCTATATTGGAATACTTGTCCAAATAGGTCAAATAGCCGTTGTATTGCCTGGCTCTTACTGCTTTTAACCGCTTTACTCCCTTTATTTCGGGCACCTTGTAATACGTTGGAATATCCCTTATCAAGAAAATGTTATGCGAACTTTTAACCTTATCCTTATCGACCGTATAATAGAAGCCCTTGGTGAGGTTTCTCCCAATGTTTATGTACAACGGAAATCGTTTGCTCTTGTAAAAATTTACGCCTTCTATGTAATCGAATCGCTGCGCTTTTGTGCTAGGGTCCATGAAATGTCTAAGCCAAATCTCAGCGAACTTGTTGGTGTTGTATGGGTTGTTGGTCATAGTTGAAAGATACAAACGTTATAAAAATATAAACATAAGACGCGAAGCATGTTACTTCATTTTTAAATCATATTTCTAAGTAGTAGCGCAGGAAAAGGGGGAAGCGAAATTTAAACCTGACTACTTGCTATCTTATATGCATGGTTTGGTGTGAGATTGTTTATCCAATAATCAAAGCCATTCTGTCCCATTTCCTCACACAACTTTTTATCCTTGTATAGCTTCAACAAATTCTTCTTTAAGGCATCGGTATCACCAGCTTCAGACCAATAACCACAGTTTATTTCCTCTTGAAACTTTCCAAAATCCGTATTCACATCAACGGAGGCCAATACCGGTTTTTTAAATTGATAATAGGCCAATACCTTGGATGGGTAATTAGGGATGGTAAAATCCTCATGTAGGGATATCAATCCAATATCGGCCACGCTAAGTAATGCATTGTACTCATTTCTAGGTAGATGCTCTTTAAGGATTACATTATCGAGCTTTAAATCGGTAATCAGCTTTGCAATTTTTTTTTGTTGGGTTCCCTTTCCCACCAAATAAAACACCAAATCATCCATATCTTGGCAATTCTTGGCCAGATCTATTATGTTTTCCAATTTCTGCGGAAGCCCCATATTACCTCCAAATATCGCAACGGTCTTCCCTCCCAACCCAAATTGCTCTTTGGTTGCCTCATGATCCACTCCATCCAGTTCCTTAACAGCAGCCCAGTTTGGGAGCAAATGCAACTTCTCTGGATCTAAATAGGAATTATGTTTTTTGACATATTCAACATTTGCAGGGGACATGCAACCAATAAAGTCGGATGTTTTATAAAGTTTGATTTCTTTCTTTCTGAAATAGGAATGGATAAATCCGTTGGGTTTCATCATCTTTAAATCCACTGCATTTTGAGGAAAGATATCCCTTAGAATCAAATAGAGTTTCCCCTTGGTCTTCTTTTTTAGCCAAAATGCCACATCGATTAAGGTAATTGGCGGTGTGGGCATAAAAATTAAATCGAAGTCCAACTTGATCTTATGTCTTTTAAGAGCCCTTTTGTACAACAGGGGCAATAACATATTGGAAAGACCTTTTATTAATTTATTGTCTCCATAAAGTTCTAGTGAAGGAACCCGAAGGATCGTCATACCTCCTTCAACACTTATTGCTGAACGCTTTATGGTATTGTCGGCTGCAATAACAAAAACCTCATGACCATCATTATGGTATTCCAACATAAGATTAGAGTAAAGAAACCTCCGAACTTCCACATTTGGAAAACCCAAGGCAACAAAAATGACCTTTTTTACTGCTGCCATACAACTCGGTTTACATAGTCCACATAGGAAATGATAATCCGTACTACCTTTTCGCTTACGTTGGGCATGGAATAATCAGAAACCTCCCTAAAGTTTCTTTCCGGGCTTCTTTTTTGGACCTCCAGAGCCTTCAACCCTTGCAGGATACGTTCTGGATTTAGGCCTACCATCATTACCGATGCTTCTTCCATTGCTTCAGGACGCTCATGTGCCTCGCGGATATTCAATGCTCTGAAATTCAATATAGATGACTCTTCAGAAATGGTTCCGCTATCCGACAGCACGGCAAAAGAATTTATCTGGAGTGCGTTATAATCCGAAAAACCAAGTGGTTTTAAAAACTGTATATTTTTATGTGCCTTAACCTGTTTGGAATCCAACATATTCCTAGTTCTAGGATGGGTGGACACAATAACTGGAAAGTCATAGGTTTCCGCAATTTGATTTAAGGATTCGATCAGTCCTTCAAAATTTTTGGGGTTATTAATGTTTTCCTCCCTATGCGAAGACACTACAAAATACTTTTCCTTTTCCAGTCCCAAATCTTTCAAAACCGAAGATGCCTCAATTTTCGTCTTAAACTGGTGCAGTACTTCATACATAGGGCTACCGGTCTTAATCACCCTATCCGGGGATAAGCCTTCACGCAGAAGGTATTCCCTAGCAATATCACTATAAGTAAGGTTGATATCGGCTACGTGGTCAACAATTTTTCTATTTGTTTCTTCGGGCACCCTTTGGTCAAAACATCTATTCCCAGCTTCCATATGGAATACTGGTATTTTTCTTTTTTTAGCAGGAATGGCACAAAGACAGGAATTGGTATCCCCTAAAACTAAAAATGCATCAGGATTTATTTCTTCCAGAAGAGGGTCAATGGCAATCAGAATTTTTCCGACGGTCTCTGAGGCATTTTTGCCAGCAGCGTTCAGGAAATGATCTGGTTTTCGGATACCAAAATCCTCAAAAAATATCTCGTTTAACTCGTAGTCATAGTTCTGACCTGTGTGAACCAAGGTATGGTCAATAGCTTCATTGGCATCAAGGGCATTTAGCACACATGCCAAACGGATTATTTCCGGTCTTGTTCCAACTACGGTTAGTACTTTAAGCTTTTTCAATGGTCTGTATTTAGGTTTATTTTTCTACGTCTTCAAAATAGGTGTCAGCATCCTCTGGATTGTAGGGTTCGTTAATCCAAAACAATGTAATCAACTCGTCATCACCAACATTGGTAATGTTATGTGTGTACCAGATGGGCATATCCACATACGCTGGTTCCGTCCCATCCAAATCATAATTTATAACCTTATCCGTCCCTATTTTCCTCAATTGAATTCTGGCCTTTCCGCTAATTACCGCAAACCGCTCCGCTTTTCTTGTATGGAAATGGTTACCACGGGTTATGCCAGGAACCGTGGTGGAAAAGGAGAACTGTCCAGAGGTCTGGGTTCTTGCAATTTCCACAAAACTACCCCTAGGGTCCGTATGTTTGGTGTATTTAACAGGATAATGTGATTCAGGAATATAGCACCTAAATGTGTTGAACAAAGACTTCTCAAAATGATCTCCCAAATTGGGAAAAACACCATTTTGCACATAATCCGATTTGAATTTATTCAAGAGTTCAAGTATTCTTGAGACTTTGACAAAGTGGTTAGGCTCAATGTTTACCTCAAAACTGTTGGAACCCAACTTGGTGGTCTGTTGTTCACCAAGAATGACATCAATAAAAATCTTCACCAAGTCATTGATATAAATGAGACCTACCTCCCCATCGTTGATAATTGTCGGTTCCTCTTCATGGGCCACTTTATGGCAAAAGGTTGCCACCACAGAATTGTAATTGGGTTTCCCAAAAGGGCCAAATACATTGGGGATGGTCAGCGAGGTGGATTTTCCGCCAGATTTAGCTGCCCAGGTCATTAACTTTTCCTTTCCTTCCTTTTTTGATTTTCCATAGAGGTTGTCCCTTGTTTCCTGGGATGAGGAAGAAAATATAATATGTGGTGTGGATGCTGTGGTTTCATTGGCCGCAATCAAATCTTCCACCAATTTCAAATTGGTTTGATAGATAACATTTTGATCTTCATGACGGTTCATCGCTGCTAAATGAACCACCGTATCACAATTGGATACAAATTGGCGAAGCGCTTCATTATCCTCAAAAAAAGAACGCTTAAAGGGAACCAACTCTATATCTTCCCTTAAACTTAGCGTGGTATATAAATGGTTGCCCACAAAACCTGCCTGGCCCGTTATTCCAATTCTTTGTTTTTTCATGTTATTTACCATAAAGCGGACCATTTTTCCAATGGAAACCGATAATCATCAGCTCCTGACTCCCTTAATCCAAAATTGGAGAACACTTGTAGTCTGGAATTATTGGAAGCTGCCTTAATTCCGGTAGCGTAACCCCCAGGTACTTCCAAGATTTGTGGTGATTCGGCGTTCAGTTCAATTCGCATGGGAATCAGTTGATCCGATGGATTTTTAATGTTATCTATTTCTACCAAGTTTATTATGAAAGAGCCTGCCATACAGTGGAACCATTTTTTTTCATGTTCATGGGCCTGCCAAGCTCTAATTATTTCCTGATTTTTGGGAGCAATTTCATAAAACCTTACTATTTCCGACATATCGAAGGCGTTAATAAAACGTAACTTCCCCCGTTCGTCCTCAAATATCTCTCCTTGAATCAAGTCATAATCCGCCATTACAGATTTTCTTTGATGAAATCGAGGCCCAGAAGCGTTTTTTCTAGCTCTTCACCATTCAAAAGCTTGGTGTTATGCGAGTGGTAATCTTCAATAGCACTAGTGTCTGTTTCCCCCACGGAGAAATATCGACTATAGTTAAGATCCCTATTGTCTGCTGGAATACGGTAAAAATCCCCCATATCAACAGCTTTTTGCATTTCTTCACGTGTACAAAGTGTTTCATACAGCTTTTCCCCGTGTCTGGTACCTATAACCTTTATGTCATTGTCAGCTTTAAAAAGACTTCTTACGGCTTCAGCCAAATCTCCGATAGTACTGGACGGTGCCTTGTTCACAAAAAGGTCTCCTTGATTTCCATGTTCAAAAGCAAACAATACCAAGTCTACCGCATCTTCCAGGGACATTAGAAATCTGGTCATATTCGGATCCGTAACCGTTAAGGGATTTCCCTCCTTGATTTGGTTCACAAATAGTGGGATGACGGAGCCCCTTGAAGCCATTACATTCCCATAACGGGTCAAACAGACGGTTGTGGAACCTTCCGGAATGTTCCTTGAGGCTGCTACAGCTACTTTTTCCATAAGGGCTTTGCTTATTCCCATGGCGTTAATGGGATAGGCTGCCTTGTCCGTGCTCAAGCAAATTATCTTTCCAACATTGTTCGCCACAGCAGCGTCAATGGTATTTTGAGTGCCAAAAACATTGGTTTTCGCGGCCTCAATAGGGAAAAACTCGCAAGAAGGAACCTGTTTCAGTGCAGCGGCATGAAAAACGTAATCCACTCCATTCATGGCGTGGTGAATACTGTTGTAGTCCCGAACATCCCCAATGTAAAATTTAATCTTTGGATTTCTTAAACGGGTACGCATGTCGTCCTGCTTTTTCTCGTCACGGCTAAATATTCGAATTTCACCGATATCGGTTTGCAAGAAGCGATCCAGAACTGCATTTCCGAAGGATCCAGTACCTCCTGTGATTAGTAGTGTTTTGCCTTTAAACATTATTAAACTTTTTTATTTCTTTAAATCGAAGTGTTTAGCAATAACTTCTGGAGTTAAATCTTTTTCGTTGAAAAAATCTTTATGTTTTGATATATCCTCATCGGACATATCCCACCATTTAAGTTTCAATAAACTTTCAATAGTTTCTGGTTCAAATCTATATTTTATAACTTTTGCCGGTACTCCACCCACAATGGCATATGGGGGAACATCTTTGGTAACAATACTTCCAGCTGCAACAACTGCCCCATCACCGATGGTAACTCCGTCCATAATCTTAGCATCGCGTCCTATCCAAATGTCATTGCCAATTTCGATAGGCAAGTTCGTCTTAAACTCTATTGGGGTAATCCAATCATTCCGCATTCTATTTCTTTTATAAAAAATAGAGTTTGTGGATACATAATTTAGAGGATGTCTACCAAACCCAATTATCGAACCCTTTCCAATTGCTGTAAAATTACCTACGGTTGTTAACACAAGTTTACAATTAGAATTTATTCTTGAGTATCGCCCGACACTGGAATTGTTGAGTACAGCAAAACTCTTGATTTCAGAAGACTTTTGAAACTCACAGTTTCTTGTCCAGAATGCAGAATAAGATACAAGCGGATATGTTAGTTTTCGTCTTGAAAAAATTGATTTTAAATACGCTTTCATTCTGGTTATTTAGTGTTTTTTGTTGCAAATTGACAGGCATCTATAAATCCTTGGGCCATTATTTCAATGGTTCTTTGGTTATAGTAGAACGCTCTGGCCTTTTCACCCATTGTAATAAATCTATTAGGATCTTGGAAGATGTTTAATATAATGTCGGGAAGCTCATCGTATTCTTTAAACAAAATCCCATTCTTTTGATGCTCTATATTTAATCGTTCCCCTCCTGTGATAGCATTTTCATGGGTAATGAAGGGAACCCCATATCCAAAGCTTTTGAGCACGGATAAACCTGCCTGTCCCGGGGAAATACACCCAAGGGCCGAGGTAAAAAGTTCAGCTAATTTCTGTTCTTCAAATACCGGGCCGTGCATAATTATACTTTGCCCTAGTTCGTTAAAAGAAATCCACTTTTTGATTGCTTCAAATTCTCCCCCACCGCCAACAATGTGCAATTCCAGTGGTCGACCATCGAATCTATCAACAGCAATTTTGTATGCATTTAGAAGTTCAAAAATTTTCTTTTGCTTATAAAGTGACCCAATGAACAAGATTCTATTTCTTTCCACATTTTGGTTTCGATTGTCGAGAACCTCAACTGTATTTGGCATGACAAAAAGCTTTTCTTCAGAAACACCCTTCTTAGCGTATTTTTTCTTGGCATAATCTGAATAGAATAACATGGCATTGCTTTTTCTAGCCAGAAAATAGCGTACATGATTCATAATGGTTGGGTCATCAAAATTCGAATTGTAGGAAGCTCTAACCCCAATTCCCCAAAAAATCAGCTTTGTGTTTCTTCCTCCATTAAGAGCAAGTTTCAAAAAAGAAAGGTTAAACAAATAAAACATACAGACCGCAACGTCGTGTTGTTTTACCAAATTTGTAAACTCTTTATTGTAGTAGGTGAAGCTGCCCAATTTTTTAAAGTTGATGGTTCGTTCTTCAAAGTTCCCACCATTGTAATCAGATTTTTTCGCTGAATGTAAAACCGTTAGTTCAATATTCTCTTCCTTACCAATTCTGTCAAAAATTGGAATTCTATAACTCTGGAGCTTGTATGTTACAAAAAGGACTTTCATAATTGTTTAGCAACGATTTGCTCAAAATTCCATGATTCCACAAAAATCAATTATCCTTTTATCGCTATTCTTTGGAAGCTTTTTAAATTCATTATGGGCTACTAGATAAACAATAATATCAGCTTCATCAAATGCTTCTTTATAATTTGTAAGCTTAAATACATTATGGGTATCAATATTTGGCTCTACAATAAAATATTCCTCGTTATTTACATTTTGCAGCACTTTCTGAACGATATACTTCGCAGGAGATTCCCTCAAATCGTCAATATTGGGTTTGAACGCCAGTCCCATTAGAGCTACCTTAGGTTTATAGCCATGTTCCAATTCAAACTTCAATTTTTCCGTCTGGACTTTTTCTGCACACCAAAAGGATTTGTAATTGTTAATCTCCCTTGCCGTTCCAATGATTTTGGATTCCATAGGGTAATCCGAAACAATAAAGTATGGATCTACGGCAATGCAGTGTCCTCCGACACCACAACCAGGTTGAAGAATATTCACCCTAGGGTGTTTATTGGCCAACGCAATAAGTTCCCATACATTGATATCAGCTTTATCGCAAATCAAGGAAAGTTCATTGGCGAAGGCAATCTGTACATCGCGTGATGAATTTTCTACCAATTTACACATCTCTGCTGTTCTAGCGTTGGTATGATGTAACTGGCCTTTTACATATTCGCTATAAAATGCTACAGCCTGGTTTGTTGATTCTGCATCAATTCCGCCGATAACCCTATCGTTATGCACCAATTCATGCATTACATTACCCGGAAGTACACGTTCAGGACAATAAGCCATATAAATTTTGTCCTTCAATTCAGGTCTTTCCCCAAAAATCAGATCTTTCATCTTCTCAGTGGTCCCAATCGGTGATGTAGATTCTATAATATAAAGATCCCCTTCTTTTAACAGCGGTAAAATGGCCTTTGTAGCCGCTTCAACATAGGATATGTCCGGCTCATTTTTTTCTTTGAACGGTGTGGGTACCACAATAAGGTAAGCATCCCCTTCAGATGGTTGCAAGCTGGCTTTCAAATACCCACCTTTAACGGCTTCAGAAACTGCCCCCTCTAAATCTGGTTCTACAATATGAACCTTTCCTTGATTGATTGTATCCACAACTTTTGGATTCACATCAACTCCATTAACAAAGGTTTTTTTACCCGCTATTAGCGCTGCGGTGGGAAGGCCTATGTAGCCAAGCCCCATCATAGTTACTTTCTTTGGCGTCACTATTCTTGTTTTTTCATGAATTCTACAATGCGTTCACAAGCTTTGCCATCTCCATAGGGATTATGCAATCTGCTCATATTCTTATATTTTTCGGGATCGCTTAACAGCGCCGTGGTCTCATCAATGATTTTGGTCTTATCCGTTCCAACGAGAATCACAGTTCCGGCATCAACGGCTTCGGGCCTTTCAGTTGTATCTCTCATAACCAAAACAGGTTTGCCCAGACTTGGGGCTTCCTCCTGCACTCCACCGCTATCGGTTATTACCAAATAACTCTGATCCATCAACCAAACAAATTCCGGATAGGCCAATGGGTCTATAAGTTTGATGTTGTCCATATCGCCCAAAAGCTCGTAGACGGGTTTTTGCACCTTTGGATTCAGATGAACCGGGTACACAATTTCAACATCCTCGAATTTCTCAGCTATTTCTTTGAGGGCCTGGCAAATATTAATAAATCCTTGACCATGGTTCTCCCGTCTGTGGCCAGTGACCAGTATTAGCCTCTTATCTTTGGAAAGTATGGATTTCAAATCTTTTATTTCCGGTGTATCCAAAGATTGAACCCTATTAACACTCTCGTGCAAAGCATCAATAACGGTGTTTCCTGTTATTGTAATCGTGTTCTCTTGGACTCCTTCTTTTCTTAGATTTTGAAATGAAGTTTGTGTAGGTGCAAAATGAAAATCAGCCACATGTCCCGTTACTCTTCGATTGATTTCTTCAGGAAAAGGCGCCCATTTGTTAAAAGTCCTCAAACCTGCCTCTACGTGACAAACCCGAGCTCCAGAATAGAAACCCGCAATGCTGGATCCCATAGTTGTTGTGGTATCTCCATGGACATATACAAAGTCCGGTTTGTAGGATTCCAATACCTCTTGCAAATTGGTGATGATGGCAGCGGTAAGACCGTAAAGGTTCTGACCGGGCTTCATCAAGTTAAGGTCGTAATCCGGTGTGATTTCGAAAAAATCCAAAACTTGGTCCAACATTTCCCTATGCTGTGCCGTAACGCAGACTTTGGTCTCAAATTCTTTGGATTTTTGAAAAGCTTTGACCAGCGGTGCCATTTTTATAGCCTCAGGTCTAGTTCCGAATATGATAAGATTTTTTTTAACCATTTATAAGCTCTTTCTTCTTTTGTACAATAAGTGATAATATATTTTGGGGAACAATACTTTTATATAGCCAACCATTACAAAAAAAGGGTATCTAAGGGGGAAGTGCTTTCTCATATGGTGGGTTTGAGAAACAAAATCAAAACCAAGGGGATGGTACAACATTTTACGCCTTTCCTTCATTGGCAATTCAAAAAACTTGACGTATTTATCGCTATGATCATTTGTGCATTCTCCAACTATGCCTGGCATTACCAGCGCTGGAAGCTTCTTTTTACCAGCCTTTAGGGTGTAATCATAATCAGCCATACCATGCACATAACCCTCGGAAAGAATTCCGACAGCATCTACGACATTTTTAGAAACCCACATAATATTGGCGTTTCCCAGCTGACATGGAACCGGGTGATCTTTTGGCTGTATCCTGGACATTTTAGCCAAAAATCGGTTTTTGAAAACAGAACCTCCATAGGTAACTTTTTTGGTTTCGGCATCGACCGTTGTGCCTATATAAATTCCTCCTTTTTCAAAATTAGATTTGCAAAACTTATGAGTTTTTGCAACGGAATCAAACAAATTGGAGGAAACATTAGTATCATCATTCAACAAAAGATAAGCGTCATAATTCCCTTTGATTGCCTGACCCCAAGAATTTCTCATACCACCGGCCCAATACAGAGATCCATCACCTTGAAGAATATTTGCATCAGGGAAATTTGCCGCGACCGCGTCTGAGGTTCCATCAGAAGACCCATCATCTGTAAGGTAAATGGACATCTGCCAATTTTCAGGTGAATTTTTGAAGGCATTATCAAGAGCAGTTAGGGCTGCCACAGTTTTATCCTTCCTATTAAAACATGTTAGCAGTACGGCTAGCTTTTGCATAAACTGGGTTAATGGTCAGTAGTTAAATAATTCATGCTTTTAACGCCACAAAAATACAGTAAAGTATAAAAGAGGGGGTATATTTTTGGATGATACTATCCAATTACGGGATAATCGGTATTATATTTTTTCACTACCCCAATGAAAAAGCAGAAAAATGCAAATAAATCAAACATTCCCTCCATTATAGGTTCCACTGAGAAGACCATACAAAATGCAAAAACAAATACTAAGATAAGGTTGTTGAGCGCATAAACGGTCTTATTTTTATTAATTGCTTTACGAACCAGAATAAAAGAATTTGTAGTAAAGGCTATCAATACAAAAAAAGGAATAAAGCCTCCTATTCGAAGTACGTCGAACCATAAATTGTGTGCATGCCCAAATTCGGCCTCGCTCCAGCCCAGTGGTTTTTTAAAAAGGTTTTCCAAAGACATAAACCACCGTTCGGTTCTACCCCCTCCCGAAGCCAAATCTGCTGACCCATTATCCTCCATTCTTCCTGCAAATGCAGATAACCAGTCCTGGTCTAAATCAAAATTCACAGAACTGATCACGTAAAAAACGATCAGTCCAAATAATGCGAACATGAATAGATTTCTACGAAACGACTGCCTTGGCATTACATAAAACAAGGAAATCAAAAGTGTTATAAGGCAAATACTCAATTGTGTTCTACTTCCAATTCTAAGTACACAGGCTATAGCAATCACATATATTACCAACAGTAGAATTTTCATCAAAAAAGGTAACTTTTTGATCCTTGGAATAAGAAGAGCTGGTATTGCCATGACAAATGTGAAATAGGCCCCCATAATGGTAGCCGGAATAATCTGTCCAGTCCAGTAGTTCGGCAGATTTCTATCGACTACATTATATCCACTTTGAAGAATATCCGTAAATACCGAAAGTATAGCAGATATAGAGAAAACGCTTCCCGCTATTAACAAAAGAAGTACCAAAGAGTCACTTGTATGACTGATTCTTTCAGCAAAAAGTTTTCCAAGAAGATAAAAGGTACATGGCGCAATTGCGTACACTATAATGTATTGGTTACCAGCCTTGGGCTCAAACATAAAAAATGCCGCATAAGTCAGGGAAAACAGTAATAATACCATAAGGTTCCTGTCCAAATTGTTGAACCAAAAATCACGCTGAAGCAGCATAAGTCCAGCCAACAAATAGGAAATATAAATACCTAGTCCGTATGGGTTCACCAGATAGATAAAAAACAGCGCCACAAAAGGTAAACCTATATTTCGAATTTCCTTTAGCACCAGTTTTATCTTTTAAATAGTTTTTTCAGAACGCGTCCATATCGTGCTTTGGACATTGTCCAATACAGTTTTTTTACCGTCTTGAATGGAATTTGTTTGAAGTTATATATGACTTTCCTTTCAAAAACGAGCTTATTTGGGTTTTTTGTCGGTACCATGGTATCATAAAGAAAAAGTTCCGTACCGCCTATGTCTCTAAATATGTTGTCCTCATGAGGTTTCAATGACTTACCAAATGATTTTACAATTTCAAAATCCAGCACCTTTGAGGTTAGGACATATCTTTTTGCCCCGTGGGGTTTGTATCCGAACAAATCCGTACTTAATTCAGTTTCGTCAATATTCAGAACTTTATGGAGTACTGTACTTTCGTAATATGCATCATAAATCGCAGAAGCTTCTTTTATCCGTGAAAACTTATACTCCCGATCTGGACCATAGTCCAAAGGCACTTGATAAATTGTACTGTCGTTCCCGACATGTGTTCCGGCATCACTAAAATTAGTGGTCAATGATATCTTTGGGTATAGAAAATACCTGTTATTTTCAATGAGATAGGCAATGTTATATTTGAGCCATGATTTGGATGACCAACTTCTCACATAAGCAGGAATATCAGGATTCGAACCTATATCAGGGTTTTGATCATACCATTTTGCAAATCCACTCCATTGCTCCTTGGTCCAAGCTTGTCCCCAGGAAGATGCAAATTGAAAATACCAATTGTCGTAACCATCTTCCAAAGCTGAGAAGTTATCCCTGCTATGAACATTGAGCTGGTGATTGTACAATGAAATTCCTCCTATGAAGGAATCCGAAGATGAAAATCTCAGTGCTTGTTCTGTAAACAGGTAAAAATTTGGAGAAACGAACAAATCGTCTTCCAATACTATCACGGCTCCATATTCCAAGCTAAGTCCTCCGCATTTTAGAATATGTTTACGTAGCCCCAAATTCGATTCCTGATAAATCACCTTCTTTGTTCCAAACTTCCAATCAAATTGATTGGCCAGTTCCAATACTTTTTGATTGTCATCCCCCCTATCGATACTAATGATCAACTCTATATCACCATTGGGATATCTCGCATCGGCAATAGATTTTAGCAATCGCTTCAAAGACCTTGGTCTATTGTAGGCTACCACAACAATGGGAATTTTCATCTTATTGCTCACTGGATTTCAAATGTTGTACAAAGTCTTTTATATTTCTGAATTTGGCGGCATTGTCTTGAATCCACTCTTCAGGTTTATCCCACCACTTAAACTTTAAAAGGAAATCGATCTCTTCCGCTTCAAAACGCTTTTTGATTTCCTTGGCGGGTACTCCCCCCACAATAGAATAAGGTTCAACATCTTTTGTAACCAATGCATTGGCTGCCACAATGGCCCCATCACCTATTTTAACCCCATCCATCAAGGAAACGTTGGCGCCTATCCATACATCATTCCCTATGGTTATGCTGTAACCATTTTCATGAGGTTCCGGAAATTCCTCAAATAGTTGTTTATCTGTATATGCAAATCCACTTGGAGTCCTGACCGCAAAAAAGGAAGGGTGCGTGGAAACAAAAGTGTTTGAAGGGTGCTTACCAAAAATACAATTTACCCTAGGTCCAATGGAACAATATCTACCGATACTGGCTTTAGCCAATTTAGCTCCCTCGGCGATGTAGGAAGCAAACCCTATTTTTGAGGATACAATAGCACTATTTTTACCAAAACCGTTTTTTCCCTCACATTGCACTGAATAACCAATGAATGCATTTTTTTGATAGGTGATTCCCTTGGTCCTTTTTAAGTGAATCCTTCTAAAAAAAATAGCTGCTCTTGATAATATCGAGCTTGAAAGCACCCATTTTTTTAATGTTTTGGTCATGAATCAGGTTTTTGACAATATGCATCCCAAATAAAAAAGTCAAGGATGTTATACTGCAACAGTATTTGTATTCAGTACCGCTTTGCCCCAAATGTAGGGAGATAAATCTGACCAGCATTTTTGCGCCGCAGTAAAGTTGTGATTTTCTTTGTTGACTATCGCCGTAATTTTGGAACGTAATTGCTCAGGGTCGGAAACCAATTCTGACTGCAAAAAAGAATTGGAGTTTACCAGATCCATAAACCACTCGGACAAATCGTTTTGCATCCAATCCACAATCGGGGAACTAAATCCAATCTTTGATTTCCTCCAAGTTACCTCTTTGGGTAAGTAAGGATCCAAAGCATCGCGTACAATCCTTTTGGTATATCCGTTTCCAATTTTACTCGAATAAGGTAAAGAATTTACGAAGCTTACAATTCGGTGATCCATGAATGGCATTCTTATTTCCACACTATTGATCATGGCGTATCGATCATAATTTCTTAAAAGTGTGGGCAAAATATTTTCATGGAACATGGCATACAGATATTGGGCATGGTTATCCAATTTTCCAAAATTGACATGAGAATTGTCGGCCGATGGCATTTTTTTTCCTAGAACTTTTTTACCGAGCTTTTTGGTCATATAGTCTGTATACAATTTAAAGTTCCCTACTCTATCATATTGAACCTTATTTTCATTGACCGAACCTTGGTAAATATTTAAAATATCCTTTGTGTTCTTTGCATTAAACTTTGCATCCCACAGACTTTCCAGGGTTCCCCGTTGGTAACCACTCAAGAGTTCATCGGCACCATGTCCATCCAACGTTACTGTTGTGCCATTCTCCTTTACGGCTCCATATAACATAATCATGGGTAAAGGAGAAGTAATATATAAATCCTCAAAAAGATAGAAATACTGTTCTAGTTTGTCCCAATGCTTCAAGGGATCAATATCAACAAAGGTGGCACCAATACCCAAATGGTCGGTTACCATTTTAGCATAATGGGACTCATCTAAGGGCGTTCCTGGAAATGAAGCAACGAATGCATGTTGCCAATCATCGGAATAACTATTGTTGTTTTTTGCCAAATTAGCCATTGCTCCAATAGTAGCACTACTGTCCAACCCACCGCTGAGTGCTGTTCCAATAGTCACATCAGAACGCATTCTTAGCTTACAAGAATCCATGAACAGCTCCCTAAAACGCTCTACCTGTTCTTCATAGGTTTTGGGAACTTCAACCAGGTGATCCAGAGTATTCCAATACCTATCCAACTTTAGTTTCCCGTTTTTGAAGTGTCCGTTATAACCGGCAGGAAATCTCTTAATTCCTTTAATTAGGCACTTTTCTGTGGCTTCGTAGAAAAAAATGTTCTTTTTCATCCAGTGGAAGTCGTCCGAAACTTCCAATCTATCCATGAAGGGAAAAATTGCCTTCATTTCGGAAGCAAAGACAAATTTGCCGTTTATTTCAGCATAAAACAACGGTTTTTTACCATAGCGATCTCGGGACATGAACAAGCTTCTTTCCTCCGCGTCCCAAATTGCCATGGCCCACATACCATTAAATTTTAGAACACTCTTTTCTCCCCACTGTATATATGCTTTTAGTAAAACCTCGGTATCGGAAGAGGACTTGAAGCTATGTCCCAAGGCTTCCAATTCCTTTTGGATTTCTATAAAATTGTATATCTCTCCATTGAAAATAATGGCGTACCGCCTACTTTCATGGAACATGGGTTGATGCCCATTTTCGGAAAGGTCCAAAATGGACAATCTACGATGCCCCAAAGAAACCTCATCAGAAATATTCTCTATCCCAAAACTGTCCGGACCTCTATGGGTCAAGGTGTCCAAAGCATGTTTAAACCGATTGAATTCTGTCGAAGGTACCGTTCCTAGAATACCACACATATCTTTTAGTTTGTTTACTGAAATTCTTTTCTTCTAATCAAATTGCATGGAAACTGTTCCATGACCATATGGGCCAATGTTAAAACTCCTTTTGCATTTAAAAATTGTTCCATAAATTCCTTTTCTACAGCAACTTTCTTTCTTTAAATACCTGAACAAAAAATAATGCTCGTATCATCATAAAGAAGGAGTTTCTGGTTTTTGTAAAAAATACCGGTGCTAGTACTGAAGCTATAAATTGAGAAATAAATGTTGCATACGCGGCTCCGATTATTCCATATTTAGGTATCAATATTATATTTAAGACAACATTGGTCACCATACCGAAGCCCAAACATATAATGTTGTATTTCTGGAAATTTTCACTAATAAACCATTTTTGATTGGCCACCCCCAAGAACACAAAGACACTTCCCAAAATATGTATATTCAACACTGCGGCAGATTGATCAAATGCCGATCCATATAGAAAATTAATCATCCAGTCGCTAAAAACCAAAACGGGTAAAATTATAACCACACCTAAGACAACCATAAGATTATACAGTCGTTGCAACCGGGCCATATACAACTCTTGATTTCTCAACTTAGCGTTGATGATCGCCGGAAACAAGGAACTACAAATTATGGTTGGAATAAAATACCATGCTTCGCTTAATCGCACTGCAGCGGAATATTGACCTACGGCACTATTACTCATAAACTCCTTGATCATTACCTGATCAATCTTCATATAAATGGAGATAATTATACCGCTTAAGATTAGAGGCCAAGCATCCCTCAATAAGTTTTTGGAGACCTTCCAAGAAAAATGCCATGCAAACACTGAATTTCCAGATCTCAGGTAGAACCATATCTGACCGGTTACAATGAAAATCACATCAAACGCCAATACATAAACAAAGTAAATTAAGGAATAGTTACCAAGTATTAGGTAGATTTTTATCAAAGCCGACACCATTACCCCTGTCAGTCCAGAAATTGCATAGTACTTTCCCTTTACTACGCTATGAAAGTATGAGTTTATAACATTAAAACTGTTAATAAAAGTCAACAGCCCCAATATGATTATAATTTTATTTGTCAAAGGGTCATTATCGTTGAGCAAAATACTGATTACCAGAATCAACATTATAAAAGAAGACCCCAGTGTCTGCAACCCAAATGAAGACCCCAGCAAGATATTTTTATCGTTTTGGGATTTTACCAACTCTCTTACAACTATATCCTTTAGACCCAACGATGAAAATGCAGCGAAAATGCCCACAAAACTTCGGGCATAGCTAAGAACCCCAAATTGATCTGGGCCTAGATACCGGGTAACCCAAACACCAATACTAAGAGCCAAAAGAAGACGTACCACCTTTTCGGCCATAAGCCAAGAGGTGTTTTTTAAGTATTTGGCGAAACCGGAATTGTTTCTTAGATAGTTTGAAATTTTAGTAATCAATAGTCTGGTACAAGGGTGAAAGAATTTGTTTTAACACTACTAGCATTCTACGGTTTGACCAAGGTAAAATTGATACATTGTGGCTACACCTTTATTGATATCCATATCATGTTTCCATCCCAAACCGTGGAGTTTGGTCACATCTGTCCGCTTTACCATGGTCCCATCCGGTTTATTGGTGTTGAATCTAAAATTTCCTTCAAAGCCAATGTGTTCTTTAATCAATGTGGCTAAATCAGCTATGGAAATATCCACGCCGGTTCCTATATTGATATGGGTGTTTCTTACTTCTTTTTGCCCCTCTTGATAGGTATCCTCAAAATTTCGGTTCTCCATAATGAAGACGCAAGCCTCCGCCATGTCCTCGGACCATAAAAATTCCCTCATGGGTTTTCCTGTCCCCCAGATTTCAACAGAAACTTCCCCCGATTCATTCTGTGTCATTCCATACTTATTCAAAATGGAAAGTTTTTCATCATGGGTATTTGCGCCTGAAATTCCTTCTATAGGAAGTTGGTCCAGATCTCTATCTATTGCGTCCCAATCATCATTCTCCAAAGCCTTTCCTAGATGAACTTTTCGCATCAAAGCCGGAAGCACGTGGGACTTTTCCAAATCAAAATTATCGTTGGGCCCATATAAATTTGTAGGCATTACCGAAATAAAGTTCGTCCCGTACTGAAGATTATAGTTTTCACATAGTTTGATCCCTGCAATTTTTGCAATGGCATAAGGTTCATTGGTATATTCCAAAATGTCGGTAAGTAAATAATCTTCTCGCATAGGCTGCGGACAGTTCTTAGGGTAGATACAGGTACTTCCCAAAAACAACAACTTCTTAACGCCATGCAGATAACTCTGGTGAATTACGTTATTCTGAATCATCAGGTTGGCATAGATAAAATCGGCTCTATAGGTATTGTTTGCTACAATTCCACCTACCTTGGCTGCGGCAAGGAATACGAATTCTGGTTTTTCCCTTTCAAAAAAGCCTGCTACCTCCACTGAATTGGTCAAATCCAATTCTGCATGCGTTCTTGTAACTAAATTGTTATACCCTCTTGATTTCAAGGATTTTACCAGGGCGCTTCCTACCAAACCCCTATGTCCTGCCACGTAAATTTTAGCATCCCTTGTCATCCCCTTTTATTCAAAATAATTTAGAATACGATAACCTCCATCTTTAAGGTATTGCTCCTTTTGCATGAGCTTAACATCACTCTGCATCATATCTTTAATCAGTCCTTGAAGATCATATTCAGGAATCCAACCCAATTTGGTTTTTGCTTTGGTAGGGTCTCCAATTAACAAATCCACTTCTGTTGGTCTAAAATATTTCGGGTCCACAGCAAGCACTTCTTTCCCAATTTCTACCTGGAATTCAGGATTGTTACAAGCTTTCACATAAGCTTTTTCTTCTACTCCTTTACCTTTAAAATCCAACTCAATACCAACTTCCTTAAAACTCATCCTGACAAAATCTCTTACCGTAGTGGTTTTTCCTGTGGCAATGACCCAATCCTCTGGCTCATCGGCCTGTAAAATCATCCACATCATCCGTACATAATCTTTGGCATGGCCCCAGTCCCTTTGCGCATCTAAATTTCCAAGGAAGAATTTATCTTGAAGGCCCAGTGCAATACGAGAAGTAGCTCTTGTAATCTTTCGAGTAACAAAAGTTTCTCCTCTGACCGGAGATTCATGGTTGAATAAAATTCCGTTACATGCGTACATATTATAGGCTTCTCTATAATTAACAGTGATCCAATACGCGTACATCTTTGCCACTGCATATGGACTTCTAGGGTAGAAAGGTGTAGTTTCGCTTTGAGGAACCTCCTGTACCTTACCGTATAGTTCTGAGGTTGACGCTTGGTAAATACGTGTTTTCTCACCCAATCCCAAGAGACGAACTGCATCCAATATTCTCAAAGTACCCAATCCGTCAGCATTTCCAGTGTATTCGGGTGTTTCGAAACTTACATGCACGTGGCTCATCGCAGCTAGATTGTAAATTTCATCAGGTTGTACTTCCTGAATTATTCGAATCAAATTGGTACTATCGGTCATATCTCCATAATGCAAGATAAAATTCCGATTCTCTACGTGGGGATCTTGGTACAGGTGATCAATTCGGTCTGTATTAAAAAGGGAAGAGCGACGTTTTATGCCGTGTACCTCATATCCTTTTTTCAACAAAAATTCACTTAAGTAGGCTCCATCTTGCCCGGTTACCCCGGTAATCAATGCTTTTTTTGTCACGGTTTTTGGATTTTTGTCACAAAGATGAACATTAAGCAGGAGATAACAAGTGATATTGTACGAAATGCATTTTTTTTAGATAGGCTGCATATTTTATTCTGTTATCCCATACTTTACCAATATCCTTAAATGAGAGTGGAGGACATATGTCCTCCACCCTTAATAAGTTTCCTTCCATCCTTTAGTTGAAATTCAACTTAATTTCATTAAAGAAATATTACCATATTCTACTTTACCGATATTGGATTGCCGTTACTATCTGTGCTATTCACGACTCTAACAGATTGTGTACCTGATACCTCTATTGCTCCTGCGCCGACATCTCCAGAAAGACTGCAATCCTGCACTAAATTCGAGCTATCGAAATTTCCTTGCATATACCCAAACGGTCTATTTACACCTGAATTGGTGTAGACTATATCTACATTATCTAGTGTACAATTCACAATATTTGCCCCAAGGCTTGAAATAGCCCCGTTAAAAATATTGCTGGAACTGCTAATGTTGACATTAATCGTTGAATTAGACATATTTACATATCCATATGAACCGCTGGTCGCGCTAAATCTTAATGCGGACTGATGCTGCCCCCAACTATCACTAGTGTCCGGTGTATAATTAAAAGTATTATTATCTATGGTTATAGGTTGATTGTTTACTGGTGCATATCGTTGCAATACCTGAACTCCACAATTAATGAATTCGTTGTTTTTAATTGATATATCCTTCAACTTTCCATCATATGTTGAGGTACCTGAACCCAACCTAATTCCAGCATAGTTTTCTACATTAGCATGCTCTATGACATTTTCACTAACATCTGCCCCGTCAACCTCAGAAAGTGATAAAAAGTGATAGTGTGCCGAATCAGAAGTTGATTTTAAGATATTTCTCTTAAAAACAATATCTTTTATCATATAACCGCTGCTTATACTGAAAAAATCAACCATTGTTCCCATTTGCTGCGCAGCAGAAAACATTGAATCTGGTATTTCTTCAAAATAACTATCAGTTACACTAACATTGGAAACATTGGCTTTAATGGCCCTTCTTGAGCAGTATCTGTAATCTTCTCTTTCTAATATAAATCTACTCTCATTATTAAGGTTACTACCTCCAGACTTGTTAATCATGTACAATGCCTCAGCATCATCTCCGATTATATTGGATACTTTATTGTCTTTATGGATTACGGTAAAAGGATTGGAATGATTAATTTCATATACACCATAGGACCATCCTTTTGACACTCCAGCCGGGGAATTGTTGTAATTCCCATCTCCTTGAGCTATAATGTCCTTAATTACTATGTTCGAAAATTCTCCGTATGTAAAGCCTTTACTAACAGGTCGTAAATTTATTTGGAAAGCCTTAGCTCTTACTGTGGTAGGGGAATAGTAATCATGTATGTACAAATCCCTAAAAACATAATGTTCTTGTCCATCCAAATACATTAATCTTCCGTAACTCCTCGTTCCATCAAATTCTCCATTATAAATGGTAGGGCTAATATTGACCCAGTGAAAAACAAAATCAACAGAAACTTTGAAATTATCAAAATTCGCTGCGCTCGTTGTTTTTACAACCGATCCATTCATGTTCCAATTGAATTTTCCAGTTCTTCTATAATAAGATGGCTTATTCTTGATATAGGAACCATCTTTAGATCCTGCAGCCAATAAACAGTTGTCGACCATGGCATCTATGGCATCGTTATCATCGCCACTGTCTCCAGATGTTGCACCAAAAAGCTCGGGACTTATCCTTGAGTTTTCATAAAGTTCACTAAAGGTAACAGAAGAACCAAAAGCCTGTTTGTAAGTGTTTTCGATAAACGCTCCGTTAACATTTATATTAGATCCTGTAATTACTCCACCAGCTGGTTCAATAGTCTGATTTGCTGCAAACGTACAGCCATTACAATCGAATGATTCCGTAATGATGGCCTTGTGATCTGCCCTCGCTGGATCGGTTATTTCTGCAGAAGAAGACGGATAGTATGTCCCTACAATCTTATTAGAGTTGGTGGGGTCAGTTGGATCAACAGGAGGTTCTGGATCAGTAGGATCATCTGGAGTTTCTGGGTCATCAGGGTCCTCCGGAGTTTCTGGATCGGTCTCACCATCCGGATCTTCATCAGATACCTCATCGGTTTCTTCAATTTCTTCTTCCTGTTCTATGATAGATTCATAAAAAAGGTCATTATCTTTGGCGCACGATGATAAGGCGTAGGTAAATGTGGCCAATAATAGCATAATCAGTAGGGTGCGATTCAATTTCATAGTTATGAGGTGATTTCGGGGTTTAAAAATAATACATGTTCAAAGTTAAATCGTCCAAAATCAAAAATATTCGACGAAATACACACTCAATACGGAATTGCAAAAAATTTGGATTTCAGAATAATAAATTTATCGATGAAATACAGTAAATTTTAACATCGCTTAACACTTGCAGGCAAAATCGGTCGATTTTTTGGTGTTGGAACCTTATTTTGATTGCCAAGTGCATTTTATAGCTATCCTTGCTTGCAAATATCTCAATGTTAAAACAATAAAATCACTAGAATTTCTTTCTATAACAAAAAAAGCTAAATACGAAAGATTTATATGTACCGACTTTTCTTTAAAAGACTTTTGGATCTTGTTTTAGCCATTATAGGCTTTATTCTTTTATTTCCCGTGTTTACGATTGTTTGGGCAATACTGTTGTTTGTAAACAATGGAAAACCTTTTTTCTTGCAACCACGGCCCGGTAAAAACGAAAAGGTCTTTTCCATTTTAAAATTCAAGAGCATGACGGATAAAAAGGGGCCGGATGGAAAATTGCTTCCTGATGAGCTAAGAGTCACCAAATTTGGAACTTTTATTCGTAAGACAAGTCTTGATGAGATTCCCCAGTTATTGAGTATTATAAAAGGGGACATGAGCTTGATTGGTCCAAGACCGCTTCGTGTTAGATATCTGCCCTACTACACCAAAGAAGAACAAATAAGGCATACGGTTAGACCGGGTGTAACGGGTCTCGCCCAAATCTCTGGAAGAAATAATTTGGATTGGGACACTAGGCTTCAAAAGGATATCGAGTATGTAAATAACCTTTCTTTTGCTTTGGACGTGAAAATCTTGTTCAAGACTTTTCTAAAAGTACTTTCAAGCCAGGATGTTGCCCTGGATTCAGAATCTGGAATGCCTGATTTTGATGTCCTTAGACAGAACCAAGCCGCCAGCAAATAGTTCAAATGGTTAAGGTCAGCTTGCTAGGTGGATATTAAAAAATCCATACTATCTTCCTTTTTTTCAGATTTCTGCCGTAAATCATTTTGAACCTGCGGTGTTTTATTCACTACCAATTTCCGCTTTCCTGAAGGAAGCAATGGAATATCTTTTACGTACTGAATTGTCAATTGGGCATCGTCACCAAAGTATTCCAAATACTGGTCTCTAAGAGCGTCTTCATCCCTTGGGTCCAGTTTTTCCAATACTTTCAACTTAATTACATATATCCCGCTGTCTTCTTGTACAAATTGAAATTGTTGAATTCCCTTATACTGCAGGATATGATGAATTATGTGGGACGAAATATACTCACCCTTTGTATTGGTAAACATATCCATTTTTCTTCCATCCACTTTGGTGAAAACCAAGTTGCCACTATCTGTATCTTCTTTCATCACACCAACATCTCCGGTGTCATAACGGATCAATGGCATGGAGTAATTAAACAAATCTGTAATTACAATTCTTCCGACTTCGCCTGGATTTGCTGGTCTATCATGGTTCAAATCCAATATCTCAACATGGTAACTTGCACTGTTTATTTCGAAATGCCCTTCGTCACCATTAAGTGGCTGCTGAGACAGTATCCCATTTTCACTGTTGGAATACCTCGACACCACTTCAACATTGAAGTATTTTCCAATTTTTTCCTTTACTTCCGGGCCAAGCGCCTCCGCCACCGCAATTACCGAACTTGTCCTGCAATCCAACGGTCCGTTCCTATGTTGGTCCAAATATTTGCAAATGGAATCCAAAGCCGATGTATAGGCCAGGATATTTATTTTGGATTTACCCTGCTCAAACTCCTCCACAAGTTTGGCAATACTGGTCTCACTTAAATCATCTACGGACTGCGCTCGCATATTTTGCAAGAAGGATTTAATTCTTCCCAATTTATATTGTCTGTCCCATAACCTTAAATAGTACAGTTTGGCACCAATTTTAAAACCTGCCCGCTCAGCAAAGAATATGGTATCAGCGGTATTTCTATCCCGTTTGTTCTTATCATGGAATATTTTAAATGGTTTTCCCGTAGAACCACTGGTCAAAACTTGATGATTGTACTTATTGATGTAAGGCTGGCTTCTAAGAAGTTCAAACTTTTCCCTTACTATTTGCTTGTTAATCAGAGGAAAGTAATCCAGTTCAGCCTCTTTTGCAGAAATATCAAAGTAAAATGGTACTGTTGTAACCGCATGCTCAAGTACTTTGGCCAAATTTTGTTGTCTTATCCGTTTGGCCTTTTCCGTTTTCGGATTGTTCTGAATGTACCTTATTTCTTTATAGTGTCGTCCAATACTTCCACCCTTACACCAATCGAGAATCCAAAACGTCATCCTTCTCAGCTGTTCCAATAGTTTAACCATACCTAAAGTTTTCTTGGGGGAAAATTTGTTCTCAAATATTTTAATTATCATCAGTTTTATTCAAACTGACATAGATCAACTTGTTGTTTACACTGTCAATTGTATAGGTATAATGACCCGGGCCATCCTCAGGAATAACAACATACCGCCCATAATTGAACCCATTGTTCATACAATAGATCAACGGATCGTGTTTCAGGGAATCATACCTTAACTCTTTGTATTCCGAGGTGTCCATCTGCTGCAAATCCGGGAACTTCATGGAAAACAATGAGACATTGGTAAATCCTTTGTCACTATTGTTCACAATCCTAATTTTAATCACATCCTTCTCTTGCCCCTGAACAGCATTACAATTCCGTGATGTTCCCACTAGGATTGCAATAAAAACTCCAAATAACAAGCCTACAAATGCCTTCATTTTTTAATAAAGAACAGGAACACTAACCTATACAGGATAAAATTACGCTAAAGAGCTTCCGTCCATTTTTAAATCTGTTAAAAATCAAAAAAAATCTATGAACTACATACCATTGTTAAAGTTAGTGGGAATAAATGGAAATAAGCTTTTAAAAGCATAGCTTTAAACCCTAATTGTGCTTGCTTTTTCTGATGAGGACAACTTTTCTTCTTCTCTTTTTAATTTTGATTGGAACCTGTGCAAATGCTCAAATTCAGGTTAAGGGAAAAGTCTTGGAATACAGGAGTGAAAAGGACAATATTCCGCTACCGGAAGCGAACGTATATTATGTAGAAAGTACAGTGGGTACCACTACCGATGCTTCTGGTAATTTTTCAATACCCTTTCGGTCAGATCTGAAGCAGTTGGTCATTAGTTCTGTAGGTTTCCGACCAGACACCATCTTGGTAAATAGGCCTAACTTAGGGAACATTCTTCTGTACCCAATTGTTGAGCTCGAAGAGATTGTTTTAGAAAAAAGGGTTGCTCCTTTGCAAAAGTCATTATTCAATGTCCAAAATGTGGTTACCGTTGATAGCCGGGAAATGCTTAAAGCTGCGTGCTGTAACCTGTCGGAAAGTTTTGAAACAAATCCATCGGTGGATGTCAACATCTCGGATGCCGTACTCGGCGCGAAACAGATCCAGATGTTGGGACTCAATAGTCCATATTTGATGTTCACCCAGGAAAATATGCCATCCATACGTGGAGCTTCCCAAATTTTTGGGCTATCATTTATCCCGGGGTCCTGGATTGAAGGGATTCAGATTACAAAGGGAGCTGGAAGTGTGCTCAACGGTTTTGAAAGTATTTCGGGACATATCAACAGTGAGCTGGTCAAACCACTTACCGATAAACGCTTTTTCTTAAACATGTACGCCAACAATTATGAGCGCTACGAGTTTAATAGCCGTTTTAACCAAAACCTTTCCGATGAGTTGGGCGTGGGTCTATACATTCATGCCAACCTAAGGAACGGCTCCATCGATAACAATGGGGATTCATTTTTGGATACACCTTTGGCCAAGCAAATCAACTTCATGAATCGTTGGCAATACATGAACCCGGAAAATGGCTGGGTGGGCTATGCCAACATTCAATACTTATCAGATAACAAAGAATTGGGGCAATTGGATTTTAATCCAGATACTGATAGGCTCACAACTAACACCTGGGGTAGTGAAATCAACACTTCTAGATTGGACCTGTCCTCCAAATTAGGTTATGTCTTTCCAGATTTACCCTATCAAAGTTTTGGTTTTCAAACTGCTTACAGTAATCATTCCCAAGATTCCTACTATGGGTTAAATCAGTACGATATTGACCACAATTCTTTCTATACCAATTTTATTTTTAATAGCATAATTGGAAGTACACAACACAAATTCAAGACTGGAATAAGTGTCACCTATGACAATTATGACGAATTGGTGAATACCGATACTTATCAGCGGAAAGACACTTCTACCGGTGCTTTTTTTGAATATACTTTTGACAATCTGGAAGGTTTGAGCTTCGTGGCGGGACTACGGGCTGATACTCATAACAATTTAGGAAACTTCTTGACCCCAAGGTTCCATTTGAGATATTCTTTATGGGACAAAGCAAGCTTTAGGGCCTCTTTTGGAAGAGGGAAACGAGGAACCAACATCTTCGCAGAGAATCAGCAGTTGTTTGCATCTTCTAGGCAAATTGTGATTAACGGCAGTAATGGGAATTACTATGGATTAAATCCGGAGAAGGCATGGAACTATGGGTTGAGCTTCATACAAAAACTATATCTGTGGGATAGGGTCATGGACTTTTCCATAGACTTTTATAGAACACAGTTTACAGATCAGGTTATCGTTGATTGGGAAAATCCAAGGGAAGTAAGTTTTTATAATCTTGAAGGAAAAAGTTTTTCAAATAGTCTTCAAATCGATTTAAACTATGAGATGCTGCAGGATTTTCATCTGAGGGCTACCTACAAATACTTCAATGTGGAAACGGATTATGAAAGTGGTAGATTGGATAAGCCTCTACAACCGTCATATAGATTTTTCATCAACTTAAACTACGAGACCTTAATGGACTCTTATGGCCAATGGCGATTTGATTTCACGGCCAATTGGCTAGGCAGACAGCGATTGCCAAATACAAGTGACAATCCTTTAGAGTTTCAGTTGGGGAGCCACTCCCCTTCCTACGTTTTGATTAATGCCCAGGTTACCAAGGCATTTTCCAAAAAATTTGAGGTGTATCTTGGCGGGGAAAATATTAATAATTTCACACAAAATTCACCCATAATTGCACCAAATGACCCATTTGGCACCTATTTTGACAGTGTTATACTATATGGTCCTGTCTTGGAAAGTGCCTACTATTTAGGGTTCAGGTATAAAATTTAAATTCAATCTATGAAAAAAACTGTTCTCTTGTTATTTGTCCTTTTAGGATTGAACCTTGGACACAGTCAAGAAAAAAACAAATCCGTTTCCTTTGAGGTCAAGGGAAATTGTTGGATGTGTAAAAACCGAATAGAAAAAACGGCAATCAAAATGAAGGGAGTGAAATTTGCCTCCTGGGATTCAGAAAGTAAAGAATTCAAAGCCATCATAGATGAACGCAAATGCTCCGTGTCCGACGTACAGGAAAAAATAGCATTGATTGGTCATGATACCGGTGAATTTATCGCGCCTGAGGATGTTTATCAAAACTTACCTGCTTGTTGCAAGTACAGGGATCCCGAAAGTTCCCATATGGACCACGGAAAACATTAGATATCAAATAAAAAAGCCCCGATAACGGGGCTTTATTTTTTTATATAGAAGTCTTGACTACATTTTGATTACTCTTTTCGCAATAAGGAGTTTGCCATTGCCATCACTTACGCGAATTACATAAAAGCCAGATGACAGTCCGTATAAGTTTTTAATGACCAATGAATCGGTATTTTGAAAGGACTCTTCCCTGATTTTCATTCCCATCATGTTGAACACCTCAATGATGCAATCTGTACGTTTGCTTAAATTGATAGTGATCTTTTCCGTAAAAGGATTTGGATGGGCCGTAATTATAACTGGCTTTTCGTTGACCAATGGATCAGTCTCTTCCCAAACGATAGGTTCAAACAGCTTTTCCGAGTAAGGATACGGTTTTACAATCCGGACAGGTCCAGACTTACCTGTACCTCCATTTTGAGTGTCAATAAGTGCTTCGAAAGTTGATCCAGGAACTGCTTCAAAACCTGGTTGTAAATTTATTTCATTCACAGACTCAAATCTTGCAACCGTTCCATTGGGTACCAAAAAGTTACTGCCTGCCTGTATATTAAATTGATAATAGAAAACCTCTTCTGGGTTATAAGTATTGCTCACAATGTAATTGTCCAACTCTGCCAGTCCATTTTCCGCATAGAAAACACCCAAAGATCTTGTATCGGTAATATCATTTGGATCAACTAAAGGCAGTGTCTGTCCGTCAAAAACATATGTGCCATCATAGCGTAACATTGAAGTTGCTATATAAGCTGAATTTTGATGGATTTCTTCCCAGTCATCCCAAATTTTATCCACATGGGTATGGTGAAAATAAAAAACAGGATCCCTTGGAGACAATGGCGTGGGCATAGCACCTCCCACCCAAACGTGCGCCCCACGATGAACTGCCTGTCGTTCCAGTCTGTTGGAAAAGGTGAAGAAGTTTGTCTCGGTTAATAAATCCGCAATGTCGGCTGGGGTAGGCATTGGACCGTTGCCTCCTAAATTTCGGTTTAGTGACCAGTCATCATCAAAAGGCCCCAGAAGATCAGCTGCCCATAAAGGTCCTGTAGTACTTTGATCTACCGCGGAATTCCAATAGACCAAACTAATTTCTGGGTTAATATCTTGTACGGCCTGTTCCATTTCAAACATTTGTCGCCTATGCCAAGCTAGAAAGATTTCTCGTTCCTGTTCATCTTGCAAATTAAAGTGTAAATCAGGTTGAGTGGGATCGGCAGCATTATCAAAATTGAAAAACTGCGCGTGAAAATCTGACAAGTCGTTGAATAGATCAGGCCCTGTTCGCAATTGATAAAATGCGCTGACCAATTCAGCCTTTTCATAATCCGTCATCTCCGTAAAGTTCTTTCGGATACTTTGGCCAAATGTCGACTGAAAGACCAGAATACTTAAGATAAGGGTGATAATAGCATAATTTTTTCCCATATGACGGAAGCTGATGTTTTTAACATGTGAGGTTTTCTTGAAAGACATAGGTCGAAATTCCAACTTTTAATTAGTGATAATTAACTAGTTCCCAGTTTTGTTATCAAGTTGTTTTTCTACTTTTTCCAATCTACTCAAGATTCCCTTGATATCTTCGTTCTCTTTCTTCAAACGCTGGATTTCTTCTTCTTGCTTCAACAAATAAAGCGTCAACTCTTCAATTTTTCGCAGCAACTTAGCATCCATAGTGCCCAAATCAATCCCTTCTTCTGCAACCACCTTGGCACTGGGGATATTTGGTAAGTGTCCGTTTTCTTTAATGAATTCCCGTACTTGATCCAATTGCATTAGATCATAGTCCTTCAAGAACACAAAATCTGGCCAGTTGCCCTGCAACTCCACTTTAACTCCTTCAGCAATTACATTACCTGCTACGGCTAGTCTATAGCCCTGTGTATCTGTAGTACCAATTCCAACATTTCTGTCAGCAAACAAGTCTCTTGCAGTCCAGTCGACCGTTGTCATGTTGGAGTTTTCGGACGTATAGTCCACAACACCCCCACCCGAATTGGTGAGAACCGTTTCTGTGTTACTAACGGGTGATGTGTTACCAGCAGCATCCTCAGCAAATACTGTAAAGTCATAGCTTGTACTGGGCGTTAACCCTGTTACATTAAAAGTTGTATTCACTCCAGAATTTCCAATGCTTACCGCATCTTGGAAAATCTCATAATTGGTAACTCCAATATTATCTGTAGATGCAGTCCAACTCAAGCTCGTTGTTGTAGACGTTGTATTGGACGAAGTTAAGTCCGTAACCGCTGTAGGAGCTTCGTTATCAGGAACAAACGGCGTGTTTACCGTTTCCGTATTACTTACATTGGAAGTGTTTCCTGCCGCATCTTCGGCAAAGACGGTAAAATCGTAGCTTGTGCTAGGTGACAGCCCAGTAACGTTAAAAGCTGTGGTTGTCCCTGTATTTGCAACACTTATTCCATCTTGGAACACCTCATAGTTGGTCACCCCAACATTGTCCGTTGAAGCACTCCATGAGAGGTCAGTGGTGGTAGCCGTAGTATTTGCAGATGCCAAATCGGTTATGGCGCTGGGAGCTTCGGTATCTGGAGCAGCTGTTGTAACAACAGTTTCCGTGTTACTTACAAGTGAAGTATTTCCAGCAGCATCTTCAGCAAAAACTGTGAAGTCATAACTTGTTTCTGCCGTGAGTCCTGTTACATTAAAATTGGTGGTGACACCTGTATTTGCAATACTTATTCCATCTTGGAACACCTCATAGTTGGTCACCCCAACATTGTCCGTGGAAGCACTCCATGAAAGGTCCGTAGTGGTATCGGTAGTGTTGGCCGAACTCAAATCAACTATGGCACTAGGGGCCTGAGCGTCCGCCAAGGTATTTACAGTCTCTGTATTGCTCACCGTTGAAGTGTTTCCTGCGGCATCTTCAGCAACAACGGTAAAATCGTAGCTCGTATTTGGTGTAAGTCCTAATACAATAAAGTTTGTGTTAACACCTGAATTTCCAATACTGATCCCATCCTGGAATATTTCATAATTGGTAACGCCCACATTGTCTGTTGAAGCACTCCATGACAAATCCGTTGTGCTTTCTGTCGTATTGGAGGAACTCAAGTCGGTTACTGCGGTTGGTGCCTCCGTATCACTTCCATCAGCCGTAATTGAGACGCTATCAACAATTACCGTATTTCCGGCAACAAATCTTTGACTAAAAGGACTGGTATATAGTCTTATTATTGGGTTAGTGCCTGTAGCTGTGACATTGAATACATACTCAACCCAATCCGTACCCAGAATAGTAGTAGTGGCAAATCCCTGCATACCGACCCAGTTGGCAAATGCCGGGTTGCCCGTGGTAGATACCATAGGTCCCTGTTTGGCCCATATGCTTATCGTATAGTCCACTCCAACGGTCGCGTTGAAAGTATATTCCAAAGTTCTTCCATTGTTAGCCGTAGATTCCACCCTAATGGCGAAATTACCTGTTTGCGCCTCGGTATTGTCAGAAGTCACCACTCCTAAACCTGTCCAACCAGTTGTGGCATCTGCTTCATTTTCAATTGACGCTGCATTGGCTTGCGAGTGCAAATTTTGTGATGTAGCGGTTAATGTTCCTAAACCTAAAAGAAAGGAATACAAGAGTAATTTCTTTACCATCGAAAACTGGTTTTATGGTTGAATAAAAGGGAGAACAACACAAAAGTATAGTACCTATTATAGAATCGATTATTTTCATTTAAAATATCGATGAAACGCAAAAAAAACCTTTGACTGAATCATTGCCTTCAATTCTATAAAACTACCCTGTCGATTTAAAGATCAAGAGTCAAGCAAACTGTTTAAAAATCATCCATGCCGGCAAATGCCGAATAAATATTGCTTAACCCTTTATCAATAAGGATTTGGTCAAATTATTGCACTCCATGAAATGTAGTTTAGCAATGCTATTATGACCGTGTTAACTTCCATTGTATATTTACACTACAATTTGCCCCTAAATGTGACGTTTTCTAATAAAGCGTTTCCCATGCTAAGATCGGAAGCTGTATCCGAAGAACTTAAAATTAACGCCAACGTTATTAAAATGTACCTAACCTCGTGCCCCAATGAGACATCCTTTCCTCAACCAACTTAGATATGCATCTTTTTGGCTTCTTGATACGCTTAAGGGCGGAAAAGTCAAAAAAGATTTAAAAGATATTGAAGAATCCTTAACGATGGATTCTTTTGGCCAACTTCAAAAAAAGAATGATTCTAAAATCAAAGAATTACTGGGCCATGCTGTCCAAAATTTTTCGTTTTATAAAAACTTGAAAAACTTTAGTTCACTTCAGGATTTCCCGGTTGTTAACAAAAACATCATACGTGAAAATCAAGGTTTAAAACATAAGAATCCCTCTCGTCTTGGAAAGCTTCACACATTGTTCACCAGTGGTTCCACGGGTACTCCTTTTACCATTTATCAAACACAGAGAAAAAAAACAAGGAATACAGCGGATACTATATATTTTGCTGGTAAGGCAGGCTTTAGGCTTGGAGATAAATTACTGTATCTAAGACTTTGGAACGAGAATTTGAAAAAAGGAAAAATAGCTTCTTTTCTTCAAAATATAGAACAATTGAATGTCGACGACTTGGAACCGCAAAAGATTAAGGAATTGCTAGATTGGCTTCAAAAAGACAAATCCCCAAAGGGTTGGTTGGCCTACCCCTCAGCACTGGAGAAAATCTGTGATTACTTGGATTCCATCAACTCTAAACCTTTGGAATGCAATGTGAAGTCCAGTATTGGAATGTCAGAGGGTTTAAGCGGCCATGTACGAAGTAGAATGTGGTATTATTTTAACACCCCCATGGTTTCTAGGTATTCCAATTTCGAAAATGGAATTTTGGCCCAACAAGCCACCGATAGTAATCACTTTGAAATCAATTGGGCCAGTTATTATATAGAAATATTAGGTTTTGAAGAGGATGTGCCTGTAAATCATGGGACCTTGGGCAGAATAGTTGTTACCGACCTGTACAATCGCGCCATGCCCATGATTCGATATGATACTGGGGACATTGGAGCAATGATTTTTAATCCTGGGCAAGCTTTTCCAGTACTTAAAACGGTGGAGGGTAGAAAATTGGACATCCTTTTGTCTACAACGGGAGAATTAATAAGCCCATTCAAGCTGATGTCAGTAATTCCAAATTACCCCGAATTCAAGCAAATGCAGTTTATCCAAACCGAGAAGAAATCCTATGTGATCAAACTTAACTTGGAGGGTGAATTTACCAGAGAAGAGGAGTTGTTGGCCCAAACCAGGGACTGTCTGGGGTGTGACGCGGAAATTTTTTTGGAATACGTGGATGAAATCCCGTTGCTAAGCTCGAAGAAAAGAAAATTTACACGAAATTTGTATACGGAACTTAGTCTTCAGTACGTTTAAAAAGTTCACCATTACCATCCAACTGAGTAAATGAAGAAAACCAACATACTTTTTACCTGCGCTGGACGAAGGAATTATTTAATTAATTATTTCAAAGAAGCATTAGGTTCCCATGGCAATATTGTGGCCGCAGATATGCAGTTATCGGCACCAGCTCTTGTTGATGCCGATGTTGCACTCAAAGTGCCCGGTATCTATGATACGACCTATATTACCACTTTAAAAAAAATCATTCAAGAAGAAAATATTGCCGCCGTTATTTCTTTGAATGATTTGGAACTTCCAATCCTTTCTGCTCACAAAGCCGAACTTGAAGACTTGGGTGCAAAAGTCATCATATCGGACCCTGAAGTGATAGCAACCGCGTTTGACAAATGGCGAACTTTCAACTTCTTTATAGAAATTGGGATTAAAACACCCAAAACCTATTTAACCCTAAATGACGCCATCGAAGCTGTTCAGAAATCCGAGGTGGACTACCCATTAATTGTAAAGCCAAGATGGGGAAGTGCTTCCATTTCAATTGATATCGCCGAAAATGAACAAGAGTTGAGATTGGCCTATGAGCTGCAAAACATAAAGGTGCGTAAATCCATCTTGAGTAATGCCAGTTCTGAAGATATCGAACAAAGTGTGTTGATTCAGGAAAAAGTAAATGGAGAAGAATATGGAATTGACATTCTTAACGACTTTGATGGAAATCATTACGGTTCGTTTGTAAGAAAAAAATTGGCCATGAGGTCCGGGGAAACGGATAAGGCCATGTCAGTGATTGACCAAAAATTCTCGGATATTGCAAGGGTGATTGCCGAAAAAACAAGGCATATAGGCAATATGGATTGTGACTTTTTTGTTGACGGAGATGACGTTTATTACTTGGAGATGAACCCCAGATTTGGTGGTGGTTATCCATTTTCCCATGAGGCGGGTATTGACACCCCGTCGATATACCTAGCCTGGCTCAATGAAGATTCCGACGTAGACAAGTTCAATAATTTTACAGAAGGACTAGCATTTTCCAAATATGATAATCTAATGAAGATTTCTGTGGATTAGAGACTGGCTAAGAAAGAAAATGTAATTTATATACGGGTGTTTTGTAACTTTGCAATCCCCTCATTTACTTCAACCCCATTGCTAATACAAACTACATAATCAAATGCAAGTATTAAGAACATTTGGCACAACCCGTGCTTTTACTTTATTGATATTGCTGTCCGTTTTTTTTGGGTGTAGCCCAGAAGATGGCGAGGATGGCACAGATGGCCTCAATGGTGTCAACGGTTTAAACAGCGCTCTTCAAGTAGTTGTTGAGCAACCGGGAACCAACTGTCCCAATGGCGGTTATAAGATTGGATCTGGCCTAGACCTTAATAGAAATGGACAACTTGATAACGAAGAAATCACACAAGAGGAGTTTATCTGTAACCTTACAGAACCTGACTTTCCTTACACAAATTACGTTTCGTTAATTAGTCAATCCAACGACGAAAATCCAACAAGTTCAGTCCTCGTAAATACCTTGGAACTAAACATTTCGTGGGTAAGACAATCCGCAGGTATTTATGTTGGCACTTTAGATAAGAACATTGATCTTTCTAAAACTGTGATTTTTTATTCAACCCCAAATACCCATACAAATGTTCGCGGGGAGGTGGTGAGTCAGAACAGCATTCAATTGGAACTGCAAAACGGTATCAATTTTTTCCAGGATAATTTTGATAATCTTTCATTTGAAATTAGAGAATATGAATAAGCTTAGTTTTTTTACAATATTATTTGTGGTTTTGTGCATTGAATCCAATGCACAGAACCTATTTCCTGCCTCAGGAAATGTTGGCATCGGGACCCTTAACCCAACTGTGGAGTTGGATGTAAATGGATCCGTGAATGCCTCTCAGCTCCTTTTAAATGGAACGCCGCTGCTACAATCGCCCTGGATTACGGCGGGCAATAATGCCTATTACAATACAGGAAACATTGGTATAGGGAACACCAACCCGGGATTTCTGCTGGATGTTTCCGGAGCGGTGAACGCAACACAACTGCTTTTGAACGGGACCCCTATTGAAACAACGCAATGGACCACCTCGGGCAACAATGTTTATTATAACACCGGTAACATTGGTATCGGGAACACCAACCCCGGATTTCTTTTGGATGTTTCCGGAGCGGTGAACGCAACACAACTGCTTTTGAACGGGACCCCTATTGAAACAACGCAATGGACCACCTCGGGCAACAATGTTTATTATAACACCGGTAACATTGGTATCGGGAACACCAACCCGGGATTTCTGCTGGATGTTTCTGGCGCGGTGAACGCAACACAACTGCTTTTGAACGGGACCCCTATTGAAACGACGCAATGGACCACTTCGGGCAACGATGTTTATTATAACACCGGTAACATTGGTATCGGGAACACCAACCCCGGATTTCTTTTGGATGTGAACGGATCCGTGAATGCCACACAGCTCCTAATCAATGGAACTCCGATTGAGACGCCAGTGTGGGACGTAAGTGGAAATGACATATCGTATACCCAAGGTACGGTAGGTATTGGTACCGCAACGGTACCGACAGGATATCAGTTCGCAGTATTGGGAAGTATTATCGCAGAGGGTGTAAATGTAAGACTGAACGCTGATTGGCCAGACTTTGTGTTCAAGGATAATTACAAATTACCTAAGTTGGAGGATGTAGATAAATTTATAAAGCAGAATGGGCACTTACCCAATATCCCTTCGCAGGAAGAAATTAAGACGGATGGTGTAGATCTTGGTGAAATGGATGCTTTACTACTTCAAAAGATTGAGGAATTGACGTTATACACCATTGAACAGAACAAGCAAATAAAACAGTTATTGGAGCAAAATAGGATTCTTATGGAAAATCAAGAATCAATGAAAACCAAACTAGCAAACTGTGAAAAATAGTGCAGTTTTAAATTATAATAAAAAGGGGGCTTAAAAGCCCCCTTTTTATTTATCACTATATTTTTTGTTACAGTTAACTGTCTTTTCTTAGGCTTACACCATTAATATGAAATCAGTTTAAATTCCGATCTTCTGTTTTCGCTATGTTTGGTTTCGGGACAGTTAACGCCATCTTCACATTCATTGACCAATTTGGTTTCACCAAAAGCATCATGCAATATCCTATCTTTTGCAATACCTTTTGATAGCATGTACTCAACAGTTCTTTCCGCTCTTCTTTCCGATAGCCATTGGTTGTATTTATCCGTACCTCTAGAATCGGTGTGGGCAGAAATCTCAATAACCAGAGTTGGTGTATTTTCCATTAAAGCCACCAGCTTATCCAATATGTCTTTGTCATTCGTTGTAAGGTAGGATGAATTTAACCTAAAGTATACGTTGGACAATTTGTCGATTGCATTTTTTATTTTGGCAAGTTCTGCTTCCTGTGCATCTTTTTTGGCCTTTTCTGCAGCCAAACGTGCAGCTTCCTTTTCTCTTTCTAAACGTTCCGCCAATAATCGCGCTTCCTCATCTGCCTTTTGTTTTGCTGCAATAGAATCTTGAACTCTTTGTTGTTCTTCTTCCAATTCCTTAAGTAATGCCAACTTTTCTTCACCCTTTCTTGAAAGACCTTTCTTGACGTTAAAACGGTAAGCAACTCCCACAGCATGTTGAATGTGGTTCGTGGAATTTTCCGTGTTCATGGTCCATTTACCTGTAGAGTTGAAATCCAATCCCCAATGGTCTGAAAACCATGTCCTAAAACCAACAACTGCATTGTAAGTACCTCTACCCTGATTGTTCGCATCCGTATAACCAACACCAATTCCGACATAGGGGTCAAAAAAGCCCATTTCGCCAAGTATCTTATTCAAATCATAGCTCACACGAAAATCCAGGCCGAAATAACTCACATCTTCGGGATTTACAGCGTTATCAACGATTTTTCCTGCATCGTATTTATTGTAACTAGCTATGGCTTCCAAACCCAATCCATTTTCAAAATAACGGCCAATACTGGCACGTGAGGGATAAGGAACGGTATGCCATCCATCGCTCAAGTCGAATAGTTTACCAAATTCGTCTCCAGAATCATCTACAAAGTTAGTTCCCAGAGAAACCAACCAAAAACTGTTTACAATACTATCTTTTTTAGTCAACCGGACATCTTGACCAGCCATATGGAGAGAACAAGATAACATAAGCACTGCAAGAATAGGTCTTACACTTTTCATATGAATAAGATTTGAGGTTCTTTATTGCACAAAGCTAAATCAAGACTATATTAGTTTTTCGCTTTGTACTTTGAAGTGCTCTAATATTCGACAAGAAGTAAAATTGGGTGATACTTGCTCTTTAAAACCCCATTTTTTGAACTTTTATCGACTTGGAAGTCCTAGGCAAACTGTAGATATAAAACGGGTAGGAAATTAATGGATTTTCAGTCTTCGAGACATCCGATTCTTTTGATAATTCAATGGTAACCAGAATATTATCTTCTGATTCCACTTTTTTGAGCATGGGAGATATATTGTCATTTTGCTCTCCCAAACACATCACAACAAGGACGTCTTTGGAAAAATCTATAGCGGGAACAGGCAACCCAGGTTTTCTAGTCTTATTGATTCTAGAATAAAACTTATTCAATGATTTGGTATCGGATATAATTGATGCTTCATAGGCCTCAATTCCACTATAGCCATCAGTGGCAACCAATTCGAAATCACCAGTTTCATTCGAATTCATTTTGGCTTCTTTTTGTGCCTTGCAAGCTGATAGACATATTAAGGATATAATCAAAAAATATTTCATCAATCAAAAAGTGTTCTTAAATCTAGATTTATAGGCCTTTTCATAGAGCTCCTCATATAAAGGTAAAATATTTAAGATATCGAATTTGGAAGCAACTTTATAAGCATTCTCTTTAAACTGCTCCAACACATCATCATCTTTCAAGATATGTAACGCTTTTGACGACATTTCCTCAATATCGCCCACATCGGCCAGATAACCAGAAACCCCATGTTTGTTCACCTCTGGAATACCTCCAGTGTTACTTGATATCACTGGAACCTTGTTGATCATAGCTTCCAAAGCCGCCAAACCGAAGCTTTCCGATTTGGATGGCAATAAAAATAAGTCCGAAAAGCATAGTATCCGATCAATTTCATTGCTGTTTCCTAAGAAAACGACTTTTCCCTTTAATCCAAGGTCATCACAAAGTTGTTCGGCATATTCCTTTTCAGGTCCTTCCCCCACCATAATAAGTTTCGCGGGTATTTCTTTCTGTATCCTATAAAATACATTAATCACATCGGGGATGTTCTTTACCTTTCTAAAGTTACTGATGTGGGTGATAATTCTTTCATCTTCATTGGCCATCAAAGAGCGCTCACAATCTGTGTAATCAGGTTGGTATTTCGATGAATCGATGAAGTTGGGAATCACCTCAATTTCTTTTTCAATATCAAAAATCTCCAAAGTACTTTTTTTCAACCCTTCAGATACCGAAGTCACCACATCGGATTTGTTGATGCTAAAGTTTACCGCTGGTTTGTAAAATGGATGTTTCCCTACCAAAGTAATGTCCGTTCCGTGCAAAGTGGTAATCATGGGAATGAAAATTCCCTCCTCTTGCAACATTTTTTTTGCCATATAACCTGCATATGCGTGTGGTATTGCATAATGAACATGCAGGAGTTCTATCCCATATAACCTTATGGTATCCACTAATTTGCTGGATAAAGCCAATTCATAGGGTTGGTAATGAAAAAGTGGGTATTCTGGAACATGCACTTCATGAAAATGAATATTATTGCTCAAAAGTCCCAGTCTTACTGGCTGCTTATATGTAACAAAGTGCACTTCATGCCCTCTTTCTCCAAGGGCAATCCCCAATTCGGTAGCAACAACTCCACTACCTCCAAAAGTGGGATAACAAACTATAGCTATCTTCATAAGAACAAATCTAAGGCAATATTTTTTTCTTAATTTATAATAGAATCATAAATAGCTTGCTGAATCCGTGTTCGAAGTCCAGATTTAATCAACAAGGTGTTGCTGGACGATGGATATGTCCTATTGGACAAAAATACGTAGACCAACTCCTCATCCGGGTCGGCCCATGTATATGTGCCAGTAAATCCACTATGCCCAAAGCTTTTGCGCGAAACGCAGCCGCAGGTTGGGCCGCTATCCTTTAATTGAGGTTTGTCAAAACCGACACCACGCCGTACATCCTTATGGCAAAAATAACAGGTATTGAACTTTTTAATGGTCCGGTCGGTCAAAAAGCGTTTCCCGCCATAAACACCTCCCTGCAAGTACATTTGCATTATCTTGGCAACATCCATGGCATTACTGAACAAGCCTGCATGTCCCCCTACTCCGCCTTGCATGGCAGCTCCCATATCATGCACGTAGCCCTGAACCGTTTGATAACGATAGTAATTGTCCTCTTCGGATGGAATAATGGTTTCCTTTGGAAATTTTTCAAGTGGATTGAACGCCGTGTGATGAAGCCCCATGGGACTGATCAAAAACTCCTGAATCAATTTATCCAATGATTTTCCATAAGTGTCCTCAATATACTCTTTGAACACGTAATAAGCGACATCGCTATATCGGTAGCGATTGGATTTCAAGCTCTGACGACCTATTCGATTGTAAATAGAATCCTTGTATGCATCGGTCAGATATAAATTATCAGCCACTTTATACGAGAAACCTTCGGTCGGGGTATTTCTATAAAACTGATTGGATGGCTTCCGGTTTTTGCTCAATGTATCAATATAAAAAGCAATCCATGCCGGAAGACGGCCATAATGAGAAAGCGCCTTTAGAACAGTAACATCTTTGATTTCTGTTGAATCGTATTTTGGAATCAGGTCCTTAAAGGTATCATTCAACGCGATTTTACCTTCCTCTTCCATTCTCATAATGAGCGGTAAAGTGGACAAAATCTTGGTCAAGGAAGCTAAATCATAGATATGCTCCTCCCTGATATTCTCTTCGGATTTGTACGTCGGTTTTCCAAAACTCTTGTTGTACACCACCTTTCCTCTTTTGGCAATCAACACTTGGGCGCCTGGAAACATCAGTGAATCCAAGCCAGAGTTTACCAAACTATCTACCATGGCCAATCGCGATGAGCTCAAACCAACGCTTTCCGGGATACTGTAACCCAGACGTTGTAGCGGTTTCAAATCGATACCCGTGTTCACCGGAAATTCCGGATGAGCCGAAACCGGTAGTTTTCCATTTGCTCCGATTCCTCCAAATATGACCTCAGCAGCTGCCTCTTGGGCCATTTCGCTGTTTTGGTAGGCCATAATCAACCCATCTATGGTTCTAAAGTCCAATACATCCAGCAGTGCATACGGTTTTGTGAATACACTTAAGATGGTATTACTGGTTCTTAGATTTGCTATTTCGTGCAACCAGAATAGTTCATTCTTGGAAAATTTATGGGACTTCCAAGGGTTTTTATTGCTTTTGTGCAATCCTATGATCACCAAATTAAAATCGGCCAAACTTTTCTTATAGCCGGCCGCATCCATAGCCTTGATGCGCGTAACTTTCGCGTATTTGGACAAGGTCTCGAAGAATGTATCCCCAGAGTCGTCGCCAAATTGTACGTAAGCAATTTTTTTGTTTTCCAATTTTTTGACCGGAAGAAGGGAAAAATTATTCTTAGCCACGGTAACAGCATTCTCTATGGCTTTTTCGTAGATCACATCATTTTCCACGCCATTCAAATCTTCATAAAGGTTTTCCAAGTTAATCGGCGTATAATCATTCAATCCCACCTTATACTTGGCCATTAAGATTTTCTTGACTGAATAGGAAAGACGTTGCTCACTGATCATGCCATTGTTATAGGCCTCGATGATTTTTTCCTTGGCCTTTAAAACATTTTCCGGCATTAAAAGCATGTCATTCCCGGCACGGAAGGCTTCCAATTCCACTTCTCCTTCAGGAGCAAATTGGGTAACCGCCTTCATATTTAGGGCATCGGTAAAAATCAGTCCGCCAAAACCCATCTCTTCCTTCAAAACCCCAGAAATAATCTGTTCGGAAAGGGACGAAGGCAATCCTTCCCGAATCTCCAAATTGGGAACATCCAAGTGGGCCACCATCACGGAACTTACCCCGCTATCAATCAGTTTTTGAAATGGATATAGTTCAATGGAATCCAATTGCTGCCGGTTTGAATAAATCACTGGCAATGACTTATGGGAATCAGTTGCCGTGTCACCATGTCCCGGAAAATGCTTTCCACACGATAATATTCCCGCCTGTTCCATTCCTTTGATGAATGCGATTCCCTTTTGTGCCACTTTCAAGGGATCTTCACCAAAGGAACGATTACCAATAATCGGATTCTTCGGATTGTTGTTTACATCTATATCTGGCGCAAAATTTATGTGTACGCCTAGTCGTTTGGCATGTTTGCCTATCTGAAATCCGATTTTTTCGATGATGGAACTGTCTTGAATGGCTCCAAGGGTCATATTCCATGGGAAGGCGTAGGTTGAATCCAAGCGCATTGCAAGGCCCCATTCCGCATCCAAAGCGATCATCAGTGGCGTTTTTGAAACGGATTGAAATTCATTGGTAAGCTTTGCTTGCCTTCCCGGTCCTCCTGGTAAGAATACAACTCCGCCAATATGGTGTTCTCTGATAAGGTCCTTTATTCTCTCTGCTGCGGACCTATCTTGATTGGAAGCTATACTAACCATAAACAACTGTCCCACACGTTCTTCGAGTGACATGCTGCTGTATTTGGCTTCGATCCAATTTTGTTGGGACAAGGAATCCTTGGCAACCAATGGATTTTGTTGACCATGGATGCTACATAAAACCAATAAGAAAATGGGAAAGTAAAGGTTTATCCGCATAAATATCTTGTCTAGGACATGAACTTACAACGCTTAAAAATATTGCATTTCATCGAACAATGTATAATTATTAAGATAAATTAAGGATATTCTTAGACGAATCGCGAATGCCAACTATCACTTGCGGGTACTTCCCAATGTTCCAAATACTCCAATTTATTGGCCACAAGATTATTGAAAACGATGGTATTTTTTGAAATGGCTTTGTCCTTGGCCATTTTTTTGAAATCCGTGAGGGATTTGTAGGCAACATACTCTCCCTGCTTGAACGAAACATTCATACGATCTAAAAGATTCACGTCGTATTGTTGCTCCAACTGTTGTATAAAATGGACTGAGGCATCGATAGAACAACCCGAAGCACTGGAGCTAGTCTGGTCCAGTCCTATTACAATAAATCTATTGTACTTAATTTCGAAACCGGCACTTAAATCACTGCCATGAGCTGTCCACTGTTTTAAAAAGGAGGTCAATCCTATTTGAATTTCCTGCATTTCAGAATCCGAAAAACTTCTGTTGGATTGGTAGATCCAAATTCTGGCATTGTCTGGAAGGGTTGAAAAGTCAACTAACATTTAAAAAGAATTTGCAATAAGTTCAGCTACATCCAAAACAGTGATACTATCCTCTTTTTCGTGGGCCTTAATGCCATCTGTAATCATGGTATTGCAGTAGGGACAACCGGTAGCAATAATATTGGGGTTGGTTTCCAATGCATCTTTTGTGCGGAGCACGTTGATATCCATATCACCTTTTTCCGGTTCCTTGAACATTTGTGCTCCTCCCGCTCCACAGCACAAGGCTGTTTTCTTATGACGCTTCATTTCCACAATGGTAGCACTGGTTTTCCCTAACAGGTCTCTTGGTGCATCAAAGACCGAGTTGGCCCTACCCAAATAGCACGGGTCGTGAAAGGTAATTCGTTTTTCCTTGTATACTTGACCTTTAACGGACAAGCGTCCACTATCTATCAACTCCTTGATATATTGGGTATGATGAAAAACTTCATACTTTCCACCTAAGCTTGGGTATTCATTTTTAAGTGTATTGAAGGAATGCGGGTCGCAGGTCACTATCCGCTTTATTTCGTAGCCATTCAATACTTCGATATTCATCATGGCTTGCATCTGGAACAAGAACTCATTGCCGGCTCGCTTTGCCACGTCGCCTGTAGAGCTTTCTTCTGGTCCCAAAACCCCAAATTCAACATTGGCTTTATTGAGGATTTTCACAAAAGCCCTGGAAATCTTTTTTGCCCTATCGTCATAACTCCCTGCTGAACCCACCCAGAACAATATTTCTGGCTGCTTACCTTCAGCCATCCATTCTTCCATGCTTTTTACCTTAAGTGCTTCGCTCATAATACCAGATTTATTCGTTTACCCAGTTTAATCGGTCCATTTGATTATACGGCCAGGGAGCACCATTATTTTCAATATTGGACATCATATTGTTCAATTCTGATGGCGCTGCCGACTGTTCCATTACCAAAAATCGTCTCATCTCCACAATTATGGATAAAGGATCAATACTCACCGGACAAGTTTGAACACATGCATTGCAGGTTGTACAGGCCCAGAGTTCCTCACGACTGATATAGTCGTCCAAAAGTTGTTTCCCATCAGGTACGAATTCACCCTTGTTAGCATCAATGTTCTTGCCGACTTCCTCCAATCTGTCCCGGGTATCCATCATTATCTTGCGTGGCGATAATTTTTTTCCAGTTTGATTAGCCGGGCATTCAGAAGTACATCTTCCACATTCCGTACACGTATATGCATTCAGTAATTGCACCCAATTAAGGTCGATCACGTCCGAAGCTCCAAATTTTTCGGGTTCAGGTGAGTCTTCGGCAGGAGCTGCAAAGGGATCTGCTGAAGGGTCCATCATTAATTTCACTTCATTGGTAACCGCCTCAAGGTTATTGAATTCCCCCTGTGGCTTAAGCTTTCCGTAATAGGTGTTCGGAAAAGCCAATAGGATATGAAGATGCTTCGAATAGTACAGATAGTTCAGAAATGCCAAAATTCCCAAAATATGCAGCCACCACGCAGTTCTTTCGACCCAAATAAGGGATGAAACGGACATTCCATCAAAAATCGGCATCAAAAATTGGCTGATCGGAAAAGCTCCGGCCTTGGTGTAGTGTGGTGCATTTAACTGCTGTAGTTGAAAATCGGCCGCGTTCATGGTCAAAAACAAAATCATCAACACAAACTCTATGTAAAGAATCAGGTTTCCATCCGTTTCCGGCCAGCCTTTCATTTCCGGTTTGATAAACCGTTGAAGTTTTATCACATTTCTTCTGATCCAAAAAATCACTACGGCCACTATGACCAAAAGTGCCAATATTTCAAACGACCCTATCAAGAAATCATAAAGTGCCCCCAGTGGCGCGAAAATTCGGTGAGTACCCAAAATACCATCAATAATGATCTCCAACACCTCAATATTGATAATGATAAAACCAACATACACAAGGATATGCATCAAGCCAGCCACAGGTCGGACTACCATTTTGGTCTGCCCCAAAGCTATCCGGGCCATATTCTTCCAACGTTGGGATTTATTGTCGCCTACATCGACATCTTTTCCCAATTTGATGTTTCTAGATAGTTTTTTTATGTTCTTGGTAAAAAATCCGATACCGAAGACCAAGGCGATGACAAAAAGCACATTGGGCAGATATTCCATATACTAATTCTGGTTTTGTTCAGCGGGATCGTCTTCGGGGAGCTCGTAATCTTTTTGCTTCTTGCCAAATACGGAAACATTCACATAGCGCTTAGGATTGAGTCTGAAGTCTTGAAGCAGCAGCTCCAATTGTCTTGAGGCTTCCGTCAGGTTCTCATATAGTTTCTCATCATTGGCCAACTTGCCCAAAGATCCTTCTCCCTTTTCTATTTTGCCCAATACCGTGTTCAATCGGTTCACAGTAGTTTGGAAATTGGCCACAGTTTCAGCTAATCCCGAATTTGCCAACGAATCGGAAAGTTGAGAGAAATTGGTTGTGATCTTGTCCACATTATTTAATGAATTCCTCAATTTTTCACTAGCTAGAAAGGTATTAAACTTATCTGCACTTTCCTTAAAAGAATTTAATGTATTATTCAGGGAAATTATGGTCAACTTTAAATCCTTTTTGGTTGGCTCATCCAATATTGAGTTCACATTCATCAACAATGAATCCGCATGGGAAACGGCCCCTTCAACCTTTAATTGCAATGGTGTCAGCTTTTCCTGAACTAATGCTGTAATACCAGGCTTTGTGCTTGATTTTAGTGTATCACCGGATTTTGCCATAGGAGCACCATCAAAAACTGGGTGAATCTGCACTCCTTTTCCTCCGATAATTCCAGTATCGTAAATTTCAGCACGACTGTTTTTGGAGAATTCATACTCCTCATCGACCGAAAATGTGACAACAGATTGAAACCTGTCGTCTTTGAACTTAATCCCTATAACATTTCCTACCACAACCCCATTTATGGTGACCTGAGTACCTGATTGAATTCCGCCAACATGATCATAAACAGCATATAGCGTTTTGGTTTTTTCAAATAAGGAGGATGATTTTAGATAGCTCAGTCCAAAAACAAATGCCAGGATCCCAGTAAGTACAATAATCCCAGTCTTAAGTTCCCTTGATAGTTTCAAAAGATTCAGTTTTCTGTTCCTAACAAAATTAGGAATATTTTTAACAAAGGGACTATGTAATCTATCCTATTTAAGGACTTCCTTTAGAGATACCCTTGTACCATTTTTATACGCCACGATGTAAGAAGTAGTATACCCCTTGGCGTCCGCACTTGATTTTAAGCGCTTGGCATCGTCATAAGAACTCGCCTTGCCATACATGTAACGGTAAAGGTTTTTGTATGGTTCTTTTGATAGCATATCCAAGCCTCGAAAGTTTGATCCGTTTAACGGAATGTTCTTTGCGCTTGCCATAAGTTGCACTTTAAAGATGATGTCATTTGGCGTTGCTGGCTTGACCGGTTCTTCTTTTTTGGTGTCGGAAGCTACCTCGGTTTTAGTATTGACTAAGGGCTTTTTATCTTCTTTAGGTGCTTGTTGTTCTTCTTTTGAAGTGGTATGGAGTGCTCCTGAAGAATCTTCAATAACTACTGGTGTGCTATCTGCTTCAAAGCCATTTGCAATATCATTTTTATACGCTACAACGGCATCTGCAATTGCTTTGCCCATCTGGCTTTGTCCTTTTGAAGAGTTGAGATAGGTTCCTTCGTTCTTATTGGTCAGAAAACCGGCCTCAACCAAAACACTTGGCATAAAGGTTTGGTGCAAAACAATAAAACCGGCTTGCTTGACTTTTCTATCTTTTCTTTGTAGCCTTTTTGTGAAATTATCCTGTAATTTTTTTCCCAGTAATATACTCTGTTCCAAAAACTCTTCCTGCATTATGGTAAGTCCAATTACAGATTCAGGTGAGTTGATGTCGTATTCGGCATATTTTTGTTCGTAGTTATCCTCAAGGTATATTACGGAGTTTTCCTTTTTGGCCACCTCAAAGTTTTGTCGATTGGCGTGAAGACCCAGGACAAAAGTGCCCGCTCCATGAGCATCCGAACCATGGGAATCACAATGCACAGAGACAAAAAGGTCCGCATTGGCCTGGTTAGCTATTTCGCCACGTTTGAATAAATTCACGAAGGTATCATCCTTGCGTGTGTAAACAACTTTGATGCCCGGATGTTTCTCTAATTCGGCACCCGCCTTCAAAACAATTGCTAGTGCAATGTTCTTTTCCAGATAACCGTTACCTAAATTGCCCGGGTCATGACCACCATGACCAGCATCCAAAACCACAACAAATTGATCTTTTGGGGGTATTTCGGTATCATTTTTGGTAAACGAAGTCAGGGGTAAGACTGCGATAAGAAGAATTAAAAAACCTAACTGACTTTTTTTCATAAGAACTACGTAATTATAGCGTTCCATTAAGGTTAAAAATATTGTAATCCTCAATAATCGGAACAAAAAATATATGTAAGTTTGAGCCCAAAAACTAAGCCAAACTACCACAAAAATAGGATTTATCGCGTTGCAAGCAAACAAACATCTTTTAGTATTCCTATTTATTCTCCTTGGCAGTACGGCAAAACTTACGGCCCAAGAAGATCTTATCAGACCTTTGCCCATCAAAGTTGTCGAGGATACAATTACGGCGCCATTGCTTCCCCCAAATATTCTTAACGACTCTATTGCAAGAGATTCCGTGCAGGTGGATACTGTCCAGGGAAAGCAGCCCCTTTTGCTGGATAAAATCCAGTATAAAGCCAAGGATTACGTCAAACTTAGTCAAAAAGACAATAAAATCTATCTATATAACGAGGCAGAAATCTATTACCAAGACACCGAGCTCAAAGCAGGGGTCATTGTTATGGATTACATTAAAAACGAGGTCTATGCAGGAAGATTGAAAGATTCTACCGGTGTATATTCGCAGTTGCCCTTTTTTAAGCAAGGCGACAATGAGGTGCGGCCCGATTCCATTCGATTTAATTTTGATACCCAAAAAGCGCTTATTTGGAATTCGCGAACTGAGCAACAGGCAGGTCTTGGCCAATTGGGCTCCGATGCCATGAAAGTGTATGCGGAAGTCACCAAAAAAGAGAATGATTCGGTGTATTTTTTAAGTGAAGGCAAACTTACGACTTCAAAGGATACCGTAGATCCCGATTATTATATCAGGGTGCGAAAGGCTAAATTTGTTCCCAAAAAGAAAATTATTGCTGGGTTTAGTAACATATACATCGTAGATGTCCCAACCCCGATTGCATTGCCGTTTGCTTATTTTCCGCTGACCTCAGGGCGCGTTGCTGGATTGATATTTCCAACTTTTGGCAACGATCCCCAAAGGGGATATTTTATTCAAAATGGTGGATATTATTTACCCATAAGTGACTATGTGGATTTAAGCGTCACGGGAGATTTCTATACGAATGGCAGCTACGGTTTCAGAGGGCAATCTATATACACCAAACGCTATAAATTTAGGGGCAATGTCAATTTCAGCTATGAAAATTTGATACGAAGCCAAAAAGGATTCGACGATTTCAGTAGGACCAGTAATTATAACATTCGGATACAACACACACAAGATCCAAAGTCCAATCCATATTCACGGTTTTCTGCCTCGGTTAACCTCGGTAGTAGTCAGTTCTTTACCAATTCGTTGAATCAGGTCAACAGATCAAACACCCAGACCAATACGTTTGCATCTTCTATAAGCTACTCTAAAACATTTCCGGCATATCCGTCGGTAAATGCGAGTTTGACACTGACGCATACGCAGAACTCACGTACGCAAGCCATCAGTATGTCTCTGCCTACGTTCCAAGCCAGTATGGAACGGATATTTCCGTTTGCAGAAAGGGATGGAATCAAAAAGGGACTTATCCAAAATATAAATTTTCAATACGACGTAAACGCCCAGAATAGTATAACAACCACTGAAGAGGACTTTTTTACCAGTAAAATGTTCGAGGATGCGCGAATTGGGGCTAGACACAGAATTCCGTTGAGCACCAACTTTAAGGTTGCCAAATACTTGAGTGTTTCCTTAAGTGGAAGCTATGAGGATGTATGGACCCTTGAGACTGTGCGCCGGAGGTTTGATCAGGATGAACAGGAGGTGGTTACAGATACCATTCCCGGTTTCGACCGCTTTAATCGATATAACCTTGGAGCAAGTATTGGAACCACCTTATATGGAACCGTAAATTTTGGGGAAGACAAAAAAATTCAGGCTATACGGCATGTTGTGCGACCTTCCATCAGTTATTCCTATGCGCCTTCATTTGAGCAGTTTTATGAAACCTATACTGATGGGGACGGAGACGATGTACAATATACGCCTTTTGAAACCAGCATTTATGGGAGGCCTTCACTTGGTAAAAGTAATTCCCTGAGCTTTTCGTTACAAAATACACTTGAAGCCAAAGTACGGGATAAGGATTCCACGGTTACCGAACCCAGAAAGGTGAGTATTTTGAGTAACCTCACCTTAAACGCCAGTTACAATTTTGAGGCGGATTCCTTGAAGTTGAGTCCAATCAACATGAGTGGAGCTACGGAAATCATTAAAAATGTACCGATAAACTTCGCGGCCACCTTCGACCCCTATGCCATAGATAACAATGGACGGCGGATAAACACTTTCAATATAAATAATGGAGGTGGATTGGTTAGGTTGACTTCGGCTCGACTTAACACGGGTTTTTCTCTTAATAGTGAGATGTTTCAAAAAGGAGGAGAAAAAAAAGAAGGTGATTCAAAATCCAAAGACCCTGATTATGGCGCCAACCCTTTTGAACTGCAGGGATCACGGAACGATGAGTCTTTTTTTAATAGGGATGAAAGACAATCTGATGATGAGGAAGTTGAAAGTGAGCATTACCGCAACAAAACACCGTGGGACATGCGGCTTACCTATGTGGCATCGTACAATAATAATAACCGACAACGGGAAATCACTAATCATTCCTTGATGTTTTCCGGAAACATTCAACTCACCCCAAAATGGGAAGTGGGTTTCAATTCAGGTTATGATTTGAAAAATAAAGGGTTTACCGATACACGATTTAATTTTAAAAGGGATTTGGACAGTTTCCGACTTAGTTTTGACTGGACGCCCTTCGGTCGATTCGAACGCTGGTATTTCTTTATAGGGATAAAAAGTTCCATCCTTAGTGATCTTAAGTGGGAAAACCGTAGTCAACCATTTAGATAGTAGTTTATTTAATTCTTACCTTTTCCTTATGAAAAAAATAATCAATACATCAAAAGCACCTGCTCCCATAGGACCATACAATCAAGCGGTGCTAATCAAGGACACACTCTATATTTCTGGACAAATTCCTATTGATCCTTCAACAGGTTCATTGGTAGAGGGAGATATTAAAAAGGAGACCCAACAATCGATGGAAAATCTAAAGGCAATTCTAGAGGAGGCCGATATGACCTTTGATCATGTTGTCAAAACGTCTATTTTCATTAAGGATATGCATCTATTTTCCCAAATAAACGAAGTCTACGGCAGCTATTTTGATGCTGATACAGCCCCTGCCAGGGAAACTGTCGAAGTAGCCAATCTTCCCAGGTTCGTGAACGTGGAAATCTCTATGATCGCTATTAAATAGTTTTCTGGTGAAATTCGACCAATCCTTCAATGGGACGTTGTCGAATAACGCCTAAGATCAAATCGTTGCGTTCCAAAACAATAGCAAGCTCTTCTCTTAAGAAATAAGCCACACTTCCCACGAAGCTAATAGGTACTTTGGTGGCCAGTTCAAATTGCATGATGTAGTTATTTACAAACTGCTGTAACCCCTTATCGATTACCCCCCTGCAGTAAGGATGGTCCTTGTTCTCGATAATGAATCTGGCGAATGTGGCCAAATAGGTATTGGGATTAGGTTGCTTGTACAAGTTTTCTTTGATTACATCGGCATCCAAATTGTATTCCTTGGCAAATTTTATTCCCAAATCTTGGGGCATTTTATGGAAATAATAGTCACGCAGTAATTTTCTTCCAAAGAAATTACCACTTCCATCGTCCATTAAAATGTAACCCAAAGAGGTTACCTTTTGAAAAAGCTGGTGCCCATCGTAATAGCTGCAATTAGAACCTGTTCCAAGAATACACACAATTCCTTGATGTCCAATTTGGGTAGTCGCATAGATAGCAGCAAAGGTGTCCTCCCTTACTTCTGCTTTAGCATTGGGGAAAAAGTCCTTGAAAATAGCCTTCAAAAACTTCTTCATGCGGTCGGTGCCACATCCGGCTCCATAAAAATATAACTGAGTTACGACTTCCTTATTCTTGGAGAGCTCATAATTATTGGCCAATCGGTCTTCGATGACCTCCCTGGTGAGCACTTCAGGGCTCAACCCCAAAGTCTGGGTCAAAAACAATTGTTCTCCTTTATCATTTAGGGCAATCCAATCTGATTTGGTAGCGCCGCTATCCGCAATCAAAATCATAAATCAGGTTTTTGGTTGAGCCCTGAAGAGGAGCACTATCCTCTCCAGGACTTATTTGTAAGATAATAATTTATAGGCTGGCAACATACTCGGCCAAGTCTACCAATTTGTTTGAGTAACCCGTTTCGTTATCATACCATGATACAACCTTAAAAAATTTGGGATTCAATTCAATTCCCGCGCCTGCATCAAAAATGCTGGTTTGAACATCTCCAACGAAATCTTGGGAAACCACAGCTTCATCCGTGTAGCCAAGTATTCCTTTCAAATAACCTTCAGAAGCGTCTTTAAAAGCTTTTTTGATTTCGTCATATGAGGTTTCCTTTTCCAGTCTAACGGTCAAATCCACCACAGAAACGTCCGCTGTAGGCACTCTAAACGCCATTCCGGTAAGTTTCCCATTAAGTTCAGGGATAACTTTGGTAACCGCTTTAGCCGCTCCAGTTGATGCAGGAATAATATTCATTAAGGCACTTCGCCCACCTCTATAATCTTTTCTTGAAGGTCCATCCACGGTCATTTGGGTTGCCGTAGCAGCATGTACCGTGGTCATCAATCCTTCTTCAATTCCGAACTTGTCATTTAAGACTTTGGCCATGGGAGCCAAACAATTGGTGGTACAAGATGCGTTGGACACGATCGTATCAGATGCTTTTACTTCATCATGATTAACACCCATTACAAACATAGGGGCATCTTTGGATGGAGCAGAAATAACTACTTTTTTAGCTCCACCATCAATGTGGTATTGGGCGGTTTCCAAAGTGGTAAAAATACCTGTACATTCCGCTACAATATCCGCTCCGACTTCATCCCATTTCAAATTCTTAGGGTCGCGCTCGGCAGTGATACGAATCGTCTTCCCATCTACCACTAAGTTACCATCCTTGATCTCAATTGTTCCATCGAACCTTCCATGGACAGAGTCGTACTCCAACAAATATGCAAGATGCTCTACATCCAACAAATCGTTGATTGCAACAACATCCACATTATCCCTCTTTACTGTGGCCCTAAACACCAATCTTCCTATTCTACCGAATCCGTTGATTCCTATTTTTAAATTTGACATTTTACTGTATTTGGTTTCTATTATGTAGTCATTATATCTGAAACTCGAATGAGTTCTTCGTCGATTTCCGTATGTGCCTTGATGGCCTCGCTGATTGGGGTAAGAATAAGATTGTTATCCCGTATGCCAACCATATAGTTGGATTTCCCTTCCAATAGACTTTCTACGGCCTTTACGCCCATTCTACTGGCCAAGACCCTATCAAAACATGTTGGGTTTCCACCTCTTTGCATATGTCCGAGTACCGATACCCTTACATCATATATAGGCAGGTGTTCTTCAACATATTCTTTCAGTTCAAAAACGTTCTTTCCAATTTTATCTCCTTCCGCAACGATTACAATACTCGAGGACTTCCCTGATTTCTTACTTCGCTTGAGTGAATCGACCAATCGTTCCAATCCTAAGTTTTGCTCTGGAATCAGTATTTCCTCGGCACCAGCGCCTACTCCGGCATTTAAGGCAATATGGCCCACATCGCGTCCCATGACCTCAACAAAGAACAAGCGGTTATGCGAACTTGCGGTATCGCGGATCTTGTCAATAGCCTCGACTACTGTATTTATTGCGGTATCAAAACCAATGGTATAGGTAGACCCAAGAATATCGTTATCAATGGTTCCCGGCATACCCATTATTGGGAAGTTATATTCCTCATTAAACAGCAAGGCTCCGGTGAAACTTCCGTTTCCACCTATAACCACAAAAGCATCAATGCCTTCTTTCACTAATTGATCGTATGCTTTTTTGCGTCCTTCTTTGGTTCTAAACTCTTCGCAACGCGCAGATTTGAGGATTGTTCCCCCTTTGTTGATGATGTTGTTTACACTACGCGCATCCATGGGTTTAAAGTCTCCCTCAATCATTCCCTGGTATCCTCGATAGATACCTACACATTCAATATTTAAATAGGCACATGTTCGAACAACCGATCGTATTCCGGCATTCATTCCAGGGGAATCTCCGCCTGATGTAAACACTGCTATTTTCTTAATTTCTGTCGCCATTCAAAATTTTAAGAGCCCAAAACTAGGAAACTTTATTTAAAATACGAATGACTTATTAACTAATTTGTATTCAGGGAATTTCGCAAACGTTTTCGTAATAAATATGTGGAAAAATTGTGAAAAATGTAATTTGATTACGCCTATTTTTTGATTGTGTTTTTTTTCGGGATGAACCGAATCAAACTATCTTTTCCCATCACCTCAGTGGACTGTTCAGGTTTGGGAGAAACGGTCTCTTTTTTTCTTTTTTTGAACACGCGTTGCATTAATTCTTTGAAGCTATTGAAATCCACTTGATAGGAAAGACCAACTCCTTGGGTGTAACCTTGTCTTTCCGCCAAAAATTCTTGAATCTGATTTTCGCGGTTGAAAATTTTGGCGCTTAGGGTTCCTTCATCATTCAATAACACTTGAACTTCCACATCTCCGGCTACTACCGTTTCAGAAACTCCTCCTACTGGAACCCCTACCCTACCATTTACCAAAACCCTATCCGAAATTTGGGTGGATACGGTTACACCAATTCTGTCCTCGGTCAAGATATCAGCATTGCGGTCGTCATACCCCTGCTCGTATGAAACTCCTAAATTGAACTTGTCATTGTCCCCAGCCAAAATCTGGTTGAGCAGTCCCGAAGCTGTTTGTATAAGGTTACCGGTAACTGCCTGTTGGTTAATTCCCGTCTGTTCGTTGACAAAGGTACCTTGTGCCAACAAGAAAAAGGCATTACGTTCCTTTACTGTAGGATCTTGGAGAGAGTATTCCAATTCTGATTTTACCACGGAATTAGTTCTCGGAAAATCTATGTCAAAATCAATTGTAGGACTTTCCAATTCCCCTTCCAATCTAACAACAACCTCAGTTGGAATCCTTCCGCTAAATCTTTGATTGTCCAAAAGTGGAGCAGGATTTGCGTTGAGAGCGTAAACCGCTTCTAAATCTAGTTGTGCTGCCAGTGGGTCTCTTTCCCAAAGAATGGTGCCCCCTGGACGTACCTGGAACTTTTTATCGATTACACCCCCATATCTAAAGTTATACTCCCCAGTCACCGCCACAAAATCACCATACATATTGAACTTGCCATTGGTATTGATCTCAATCAAAAGAATTCCTTCCCCCGTTCCTTTTAGAGAACTCCCTGTATTTTGGTCCACAACGATCTCCACTTCTGCATCAGGTGTTACAGCAAGGTCAAAAGCCATTTCCAGACCTTGATAATCTTGCAGCGTTCGTTCTTCACGGAAAGATTCTGAGGTTCCTTTTTCAATAAAGTTTATAAAGGAATAGTCACCAACACTGGTTACATCACTTAAGGGTATTTTTAACGACGTGCCTTTGGCCGTGGTCGCATCCACAGAAATATTAAGTGCATCCGTGGAACCATAAATACTACCGGTTCCATTTATAAAACCAGCACCATAATACAATGCCTCCTCATCAAATTCGGTGTTCAAAATCATGAAGCGATTGTTCTTGGTGTCAACATCCAAATCAAGCGACCAGTCACCAAATCCTGTATGGTTTATGGTTCCATCCAAGGTGGCGGTGGTACCTTCTTCAACGTCGGAAAGGCGAATATTCTCAAAATAGAAGGTCTGATCAAAAAGACGAACCCGTGAATATGGTGCAAAATTGTAATCCACATTAAGGTAGGGTATACCAATTCCTGCATCATTTAAGCTAAGGGTGCCATTTATGGAAGGGTTCTCCACGGCGCCGGTGATTTTAGCAAACCCATCCAGCTTTCCTCTTATATTGGAGATAACATCTTCTCCCAAAGGACTGAAAGGTTCTAAATCAAAAGCGGTGAAGTTAGCGGCTAAATCAAGTTCCCGCTTATTATTAATATTGGTCACCTTTCCATTTACGCTCATCTTCTCCAGGCCATTTTGATTCAACCAGGTGCTTACCCCAAATTGTGATAGGTCGTTATTTCCGAAAATTCCAATTTCAAGGTCACCCAATCGCCTGTTGTTCACACTGAAATCTGAAATATTCAAACTAGAAGTTGGTAGATATTTACCATCCTTTTGCAAAATATTGAGAAAACCATCAACAGAACCATCAAGTTTTAGGCTGTCCACCACAGGTGTAATCTTATTCAAGGAGACTATCTTAAACTGAAGGTCCAGGTCTTTATAGGTTGAATCCGCCAATTCTCCCCGAAGTCGAATCTGTTCCCTGTTTTCATTATCCATGACCACATCCTCAATTCGAATACTGTCCAAAGTCCTGTTAATAATGACCTTGTTTTTATTGTTGGCGTCCTTATTCAGCACCCAGGTGTTCCCCTTGAAGTTAATATCCGATTTTTTGAGTCCGATGACCGATTTATTCTCCTTGTTGAAGGTATGGTAGAAGTTTAGGTTATATCTGTCATCGTATCCCCTTCCTCCTTTAAACTCCGTTCTAAAGAATAGGGTATCCTTCAAGGTAGTATTGATCAAGTTGAAGTCCTTTACATCATAATAGATTGTTGACATGTCCTCAACGGCCACAAAAGTGTTGAATAGGGGGTTCTTATTGTCGATTTTGAGTTCAATATTGTCAAATTCATTCCCATAAGCCTTTATACTGGGCGATTTAAAAGTCAGTTTAAAGTCTCCTTCATCTGAAACAATATTTCCGCGGATAAATGTATTGGCGCCAAAAACGACCTCTGGAAAGAACACATCCACAATCTTATTGTAAATCTTAAAATTAAAGTTCAACCGCTGTCCTTCTGAAATTTCAAATGGTTTGTAATTGGTATATATGCTTCCTATTGAGTTCTGTATCAACCTTCCAAGCTCATTGACCTTGAATTTCCCCTGGGCATAGCCGGTAATGATATCTGGTGAGTTTATCTCGATGGTTCTTGTGGTATCCTGATCAAACGACGAGGAAACCGCAAAATCCTCAAAGTAATATGTTTGGTTGATGTTTTGGTAGGTAGTGTTCGAAAAGCGAACTTGACCAATTATATTGTCCAAGGAACTTCCTTCAATATCCATATTTAGATTCCCCTTAAAAATGGACACGCTATCGTTGATGAAATTGAGCTTTTTTAGATCCGCATGGTCCACCGAGGCTATAAAGTTGAATTTGTTTACCTCCGAACCAAAATCCGCCAACCCCTTAAAATCAAATTTGAAGTTTTCGTCACTACTTACCAAGGACCCATCAAAGAGCTGGTCCTTCAATATCCCTGAAACCCTCAAGTTATTGTACATGTAATTATTGTACTCCAATTTATATACTTCCCCTATGGCCTCGGTATTCAAGTATTCCGAGATAAAGCCTTTTCCTTCTACATTTACATCCAAAGTAGCCAGTCCCAATTGTTCGTCCTCCACGAAATCCCCTAAATCAAAATCGATTAATGAGATAAAACCAATATAAGATGCATCATCTATGGTGTGTATATTTGTCATTTGAAGGTCAGCATAACTACTTCCAATGTCCGTATTCAGATTTATTTGGACATCCAACGAAGTTTCCGTGACTTCTGCATCACCCCGAATGGTGAATTGTCCCAGTTTTCTGAACGATGCTGGAATGCTCTTTCCAAGAATGTTTGGTAAGATTGACCGAAGTTGATAATAACTTGACGTAAGATTTTTCATGTCAGCCCTCATTATAAATGGAGCTTCTTTACTGAACATGTTATCAAACTCAAAATCTCCCCGAATCCCAGTGTTCTCAGATTGGATGAACAGGTTTTTAACCTTAAGTCGATTAAGCACCCCGCTAAAGCTTCCGGCAAGGGACAATTGTTTATTCTGTCCAAACTCGTTGTAAAAACTATTGACCTCATTCAACGCAATGGTGGATTCATCAAAATCCGCTTCAATTTGCACCCGATCAATAAATTCGGCCAAATCCTCACGATTATAGTTGAAGGTCATATCCCCTCTTAGTTCCGACTCTTTCGTCTTGATTCTTAAAGAGTCAAACCGCATTTGTTGCTTGGTATACTTAAAATCTGTTGAAAGTTTTTCAAGCGCAATACCTCTTTTGCTCATCAAGGAGAGGTCTTCAATATTAATGGAAACATCTGGACCTAAAATCTGAAAATCGGTCGCAAACACCTCCATATCGGTAAAATTCAGGGTCTCCTCTGTTTCCAAATTCTCATCGGACAATCGGAATCTACCCTCGGAAATCTGAATTTCATCAGAAGACATAAAAAAGGGCGGTGTTCCAGGAGCCCTGGGTTGACCATCATCTAATTTGTCGACAAAGACATCCAAATTCGTGTCTCGCTCCCCTTCGTAAGTTTTTAAATTCAGAAACAGTCCCTCGACATCAATATCTCCAAATTCCATTTTACCATTCACCATGTTTCGGATGTTCAAAATGGAAGTAGAGAGTTTTCGGATATACGCTAGGGTATCCTTTTTATAATCCTCAACATAAATACCCTTAATGCCTGTGTTCAGATTGAACAATGACAATCCTAAACGATCAATCTGAATATTGGTTCCAAATTCTTCATTGAGCGATTCGGTGGCATATTTTGCCATCTTGGTCTGCACGGCCGGTAGTGAGAGAATCAAGGAGCCCAAGACCATAATCAGCAGAATAGCCAATAGTATGCGAAGCAGTATTTTCCGAAGTTTTCTGATAGGGCTTTATGTTTTACCTTTGCTCGACCAATTTTTGTTCCAAAATCAGTGGCAATCAAAAAAAATTACATTCTTGCAATAGAATCTTCTTGCGACGATACCTCTGCAGCGGTATTGTGCAATACAAAAGTATTGAGTAATGTGGTGGCTACACAAGAAATACACAAGCAATATGGAGGTGTTGTCCCAGAATTGGCTTCTAGGGCACATCAACAAAATATTGTTCCAGTAGTACATCAAGCTTTAGCCAAAGCAAATATCGATAAAAAACAACTATCGGCCATAGCTTTTACAAGAGGTCCGGGGCTTATGGGATCACTACTTGTTGGAACCTCATTTGCCAAATCGTTGGCCTTGGGCCTAGATATTCCCTTAATCGAGGTAAACCATATGGAAGCCCATATTTTGGCCCATTTCATTGAGGATGAAGGGATGAGTGCTCCAGAATTCCCTTTTTTGGGACTGACCATAAGTGGCGGACATACCCAGATCGTTAGGGTAAACAGTTATTTTGATATGGAAGTTCTTGGTGAAACTTTGGATGATGCTGTTGGAGAAGCCTTTGATAAAAGTGCCAAACTCATGGGACTTCCCTATCCTGGAGGTCCTTTGGTGGACAAGTATGCCCGTGAAGGGAATCCAAAAGCATTTCCATTTCCCAAACCCAAGGTAGATGGTTTAAATTTCAGTTTCAGCGGGTTAAAAACAAGCATCCTTTACTTTCTTCAACGCGAAGTCCGGAAGAACCCTGATTTTGTATCTGAAAATATCAAAGATATTTGCGCTTCGGTCCAATATACCATTTTGGAAATCCTGATGGATAAATTGAAACTTGCCGTAAAACAAACCGGAATAAAGCAAGTCGCCATTGGTGGTGGCGTTGCAGCAAATTCCGGGATAAGGGCACGACTTAAAAAAGCTGAGGAAACAATGGGCTGGCAGACCTTTATCCCCAAGTTTTCCTATTGCACCGACAATGCGGGCATGATAGGAATTGTTGGGTACTTGAAATTCTTGGAAGGAAAGTTTACCGACCAAAAGGTTGCCGCCAAAGCGCGTTACAGCATTGGGAGTTGATTCATTTCCTTGATTTTTAAGTTTGAACCTTTAACTTTGAGTTATGGCTTACAACGAAGAATTGGCTAAACGCATTCGACATGCAACAGCATTATTTCCTGAGGATTTCGCCGAGAAGAAAATGTTCGGGGGAGTTGCCTTTTTATACCAGGGAAAAATGACCGTGGGCCCGGTCAAAAATGATTTGATGGTTCGGGTCATTGGCTCCAAAATGGAAAACATACTGCAACAAGAACATGTTCGGCCTATGGATTTTACCGGAAAACCGATGAAAGAATTCATTTTCGTGTCTCCAGATGGTTTTAAAACCGAAGAACAATTACAAAAATGGATAGAATTGGGCCTGGAGCACGCAAAAAGTAAATTGAAATAAATGCAACTCTTCTATAATCCGACACTCGATAATAGCTTTAAGCAGTTTTTCTTTCCTGCGGAAGAAAGCAAGCATATCGTGAAAGTGCTTCGCAAAAAGGAGGGCGATATTTTGCATATCACAAATGGCAAGGGCTATCTTTTTGAAGCTGAAATTTTGATTGCTGATCTGCGTAAGTGCAAAGCGCAAATCATTTCTGAGGAGAAAAGTATTCCCAAACGTTATCAGCTGCATTTGGCAGTTGCTCCTACCAAAATGAACGACCGATATGAATGGTTTTTAGAAAAAGCCACCGAGATCGGCATCGATGCGATTACGCCCATAATTTGTGAGCATTCCGAAAGAAAGACCCTAAAATTGGACCGCATGGAGCGTGTTTTGCAGTCCGCAATGAAGCAGTCGCTGCAAACCTTTTTGCCAAAGCTGAACCCTCCCATTTCCTATAAAGAGTTTCTTCAACAAGAGATAAAGGGTTTAAAGTTTATAGCGCATTGCGATGAAGGTGAAAAAATGGAATTGAAAAGACGGGTTGCCGCAGACAAGGATGTCACTATATTAATTGGTCCTGAAGGAGACTTCAGCGCACCTGAAATCACGCTTGCACTAGAAAAAGGATTTGTTCCTGTCTCCCTTGGCAACACCCGTTTACGAACAGAAACCGCTGCCATAGTGGCCTGCTCCACAGTTTCCATTATCAACAATTAAAGCTTCACTGAGGCTTTTGCGGCAGCGGTTACATCAAGATTATCATCCTCAACAAGCAGCATCAAGGTCAAATCTTCACCTTTTGATACAATGCTTGGTATGGAGACGGAGGATTTTCCTCTTGATGAATGTAAAGGGATATATTTTTCAGCAACAACAATATTGCTGTTCTTTAAAGTTCGGTTTCTGTTTTCGCCCCGTTTCACCGAGGTGGTTCGTTCATCCAACACCAAAACCGCACGAAGTTGTTTCCCTTCCTTTGTTCCTTTCACATCAAAGTCAAATGAGATTCCGAAATCGGACGCCACAATATTTTTTAGCGCAACATTGTTTTCGGATTTTCTGGTTTTGTATGCCGCAATTTTGCTGGCAAGTTTTGAACTATTTGACCCGACAAAGTGTTCCTTTCCGTTTACCACCAATTGTGGGGTATAGTTGCTTCTGTATCTAAATTTTCTATTATAATCCCTTTGCTTTTTTGTGTATGCGGATTTGCTGAAAGGATCATCCCATCCGATATAATTCCAATAGTCCACATGATATGACAGGGCAAAAACCTCATTGGGGTGTTGTTTTTTAGCTCTTTCCAGTAATACATCAGCTGGGGGACAGCTTGAACATCCTTGCGATGTAAAAAGTTCCAATACCACGACGGGCTCGTATATCCCGGTCTCAATTTTTGTTTCTTCTTTTCCCTTATCTTCTGCTCTCGCAGCATAAAGCGCGATCAAAGACATTCCAAAAAACACAAATGAAGGAATTAAGATTTTTTTAAACATGAATACTGTACTTTTGATTACATAGTTATTCGCACCTACATGAGACAACTTACCCTGCTATGCTGCTTTTTAACTTTTTTTGTGATTGGGCAAAGTCGTGCACAGCAAATAGCCATTCTTAAATATGGAGGTGGTGGTGATTGGTACTCCAATCCAACTGCATTGCCAAATCTCATTGCATTCTGCAACAATAACATCGGCACCAAAATCAACTTGAAGCCGGAAACCGTGGAGGTCGGAAGTGTATCCATTTTTCAATATCCTTATTTACATATGACCGGGCACGGTAATGTGTTCTTTTCGCAGGAAGAAGCCGAAAATTTAAGGACATACCTTCTCTCTGGAGGTTTTTTGCACATAGATGATAATTATGGCATGGAACCTTATTTGAGAAGGGAACTGGAAAAAGTATTTCCTGAAAAACAGTTGGAAGAACTTGGAGCGGACCATCCCATTTTTAGCCAAAGTTTTGCTTTTCCCGAGGGATTGCCCAAAATACACGAGCATGATGGCAAGAGACCCCAAGCTCTGGGAATTTTCGAAAAGGGCAGATTGCTGTTATTGTTTACTTTTGAAAGTGATCTAGGAGATGGTTGGGAAGATCCATCCGTTCATAACGACCCCGAGGAAGTACGGTTAAAAGCATTGCAAATGGGTGCCAATATTTTGGAGTACGCCTTTAAAAGTTAACGCATGAGTTCAAAAATAATAGCAAATGGAATATTAAGGGCAGTAGCCATAATTACCGGTGTGGTACTATTGGCCTATTTTCTTTTCAAGATTCAATCCGTACTGGCCTATTTGGCCATTGCCGCGGTGATAGCTCTACTCGGTAGGCCCGTGGTTCTGTTTTTAAGAAGAAAACTGAAGTTTCCAAATACCCTGGCCGTGATTGTGACCATGGTTTTTATGTTGGCCATTTTTATGGGGATACTCGCATTGTTTATTCCGCTCATTTCGGAACAGAGCAAGAATCTTTCCTTATTGGATATTGATGCCCTCAAGGGGGATGTAAATACCCTGTACCTTCAAATTTTGGAATATTTCGGTGCTTCAACAGATCGGGTGAACGACCTTATACACGATACAGAACTCGAAAAGAATGTTTTGGAAGGATTGGATTTAGGCTTCATTCCTAACTTTCTGAACTCCTTTGTAAATACATTAAGTAGTTTTAGCATTGGTCTTTTCTCGGTGCTTTTTATTTCCTTTTTCTTTTTAAAGGATAGCAAGTTGTTCCAAAATGGGATGCTGATTTTTGTCCCGGATAATAAAGAAAGTAATCTTGTAAAATCGGTTGACAAAATCAACGGATTGCTTTCAAGATACTTCGCAGGGATCTTGTTACAGCTCTTTATTTTGTTTGTCATTTACACCATTGCGTTGTTGGTCGTTGGAGTTGAAAATGCCATTGTAATTGCATTTTTGTGCGCCCTGTTCAACATCATTCCCTACATCGGTCCGATCATCGGTGGTGCCATCATGATCACGCTCACAATGACCAGTTTTTTGGGGGCGGATTTCAGCACGGTAATTTTACCAAAAGCGCTCTATGTTTTGATAGGTTTAATCATCGGTCAGCTCATCGATAATTTCTTTTCGCAACCCTTTATTTTTTCCACAAGCGTTAAATCCCATCCGCTTGAAATCTTCCTGGTCATCATTATTGCAGGACTCGTTTTTGGAGTCGTAGGAATGGTGGTCGCTGTACCCGGATATACCGCTATAAAGGTAATTTTGAAGGAGTTTTTGGCCGAAAATTCGTTTGTGAAAAAGTTAACTAAAAATTTATAGTATCAGTTTGAATAAATTGATATTAAATACTGGTGTACAGAATTTTATAGAAAAAAATTGGAGCACTGACATCGTGTCAGTTTTGCTTAAAAAACCTATTTTCGAGGGAATTTCTCAAAAAGAGCTCTCGGAACAGCTTGAAGCCAAAAAAAAGTGCAAGGAAAAGCTACCTACTTGGTTCAATACAGCTAGTATTTATTACCCTAACAAATTGAATATTGAGCAAACCAGTTCAGAACAAACTGCTGCTTACAAAGCGGGGTTGGTGGACGGGAAAATGCTGCTTGATGTGACCGGAGGATTTGGTGTTGACAGTTACTTTTTTTCAAAGAAAATAGATACTGTTTTTCATTGTGAAATCAATCCAGATTTAAGTGAAATCGGTGCGCACAATTTCCAGATTTTAGGTCGAAAAAACATCTCCTGCATTTCCAAAGATGGCATTGAATATTTGAGGGAATCCAGTCAAAATTTTGATTGGATTTATATCGACCCCTCACGTAGAAGTGACCACAAGGGAAAAGTTTTTTTATTGAAAGATTGTATCCCGAACTTACCAATGCACCTTCCTGCAATTTTCGAAAAAACTGACAACGTTCTGGTCAAGACTTCTCCCCTCTTGGATATCTCCCAAGGGTTAAAAGAACTTGATTTTGTAAAAGAAGTCCATGTGGTTGCTGTGCGAAATGAAGTAAAAGAATTGCTTTTCGTATTGGAAAAAGGATTTGCAGATGATATCTCAATTAAAACGGTCAATCTTATTCAAGACAATGAAGAGACATTTCAATTTGTATTTCATCAAGAACAGGAAGCGACTACAACCTTAGGTTCTCCTGAAACCTATCTGTATGAACCCAATGCAGCCATTCTTAAATCTGGGGGATTCAAATCGATTGCCAATACCCTTGCGGTTAAAAAATTGCATCAGCATTCCCATTTGTATACATCAACCCATTTGATTGATTTTCCAGGGAGAAAGTTTAAAATTGAACAAGTGTTACCCTATTCCAAAAAGACGCTAAAAGACACAGGTTTTGGCAAAGTGAATATCACGACCAGAAACTTCCCAACTTCAGTAGCAGAGCTTCGCAAAAAACACAAAATAAAGGACGGTGGGGAGCACTATCTTTTTTTTACAACAGATTCAAACGATAAGCTAATCGTATTGGTTTGTAAAAAGATTTAATCTACGCATTCCCATTTAAAGTTAGCCACTCTATCATTTGAAGCATCAGACAAATTGTAATGCCACCACTCTGTTCTGATGGACCAAAAGTTAAAGGACTCCATTGTTTCTTTTAGTAATTTTCTGTTGTCAAGAATGGTTTGGGGAAGGTCCAAATTATCATGATACGCTCGCTTTCCAAAAAAATCGAAATCCGTTCCCATGTCCAACTCATTTCCCTCCAAATCAACCAAAGTAATATCCACAGCACCTCCTTTGTTATGTATTGAACCCTTGACTGGGTCTGCCACATATTGCGGATTGGACACAATTTCCCACATTTTGTACTGCACTGAATTCGGTCTATAACAATCGAAAAACTTGATTTTCACCCCCTTTTCCATAAAGGCCTTATTTGCCTTAATAAGTGCTTTGGCAGTTTTTACACGGGTATAACATTCGGGACAATCATACACCTTGGCTTTTAGAAAATTATTCTCTGTAGCATATCTCATATCATATGCAAAATCATCGCTGAAGTCAGCCAATCGCACGAAGGTGGTGTCCGCCAAACCTTCAAATGATTTCAATGTCCTATCCTGAACGGGTTCTTTGGCCACTGTATCCAGCATTACCTCTTTTTCTGCTTCAGAATCTTCTAAAACCGTGCTTTTAGAAACATTTTCATTCCTTTTACATGCACATAAAATGATGGCTGCGGTGAATACAATAAGTTTCTTCATCAATCTCGCTTTTGTTGGTTAAACCATGTGTACAGGGAATCGTTCATATAAGCTCTGCTCCATGAATTATGGCCAACCCCTTTGTACCGGGTGTACTTCACATCATAGTTCATTTGCTTCAGTTTGGCGACCATTTTATCGGATTCTTCCACCGAAATCACTTTATCCTCGTCGCCATGGAACACCCAAATTGGCATGTTTTTGTCTATCCAATGGGCGTAAGGCAAAGGAGTCATACCACAAACCACGGCCATGGCAGCAAATCTTTCGGGATATTGGGTGGCTAGGCTCCATGCTGCACCTCCTCCTCGACTCAAGCCAGTAAGATAGATTCTTTTCCTATCCACTCGATTGGTTTCAACAACCGAGTCCAACAGCTGCATCACAGCCTCCGTGTTCCACCACTTTTTCTTATGCGGATTTTGTGGAGCCAACACCAAAAATGGGAATTGTTTCCCTTCAACCAAGAGCTTGGGTGGACCATTTTCTTTCACTTCCTCCAAACTACCACCTGCTTCGCCTCCTCCGTGCAAAAACAACAACAGCCCAAAGTCTTCGTTGTTATCCGAATCGTATGCTTCGGGATAGTACAAATAATACTTTAGGTTTTCGGTATTTACCGTTTGAATTTCATCTTCAATGAGTCTTGATTGGGCGGCGCAACCGTTCAATAAAAAAAGGCTAAGAAACAAAAAAGATACCCGGAGCATTCTTGGTAATCGCATGCCCTAAGTTACAAAAGTTTAGCTGCGATTTCATCCCATGAGTTCGCGCGTTCGAATCCGTTACTGTTTACATTGTGTGGGGATGTGAACAGGATGGAACGGCCATCGAACTTCTCCAAATTATAGCTTCTATCATCAATTAGGATATCGCCCTTCAAAATGAACTTATGTCCGCAGAGTATACGTCTCTGCCATGGAATAAAAGGGAAAAATTCATCCAGCCAATCTGACTTTTCTTTTAATGAATTAGGAAATTGCATGGCGGCCGAAGCAATATATACTTCATATTTTTTGTCCAGCTCGGCCAGAATTTCCTGGCTTCCCTCAACAAGCTTTAAATCCCTAAAAAAACCAACTTGCCAAGCATGATTCATTACTTGCTCACGGTGCTCCGCTGGTACACTTTCCCAAGCCTCCTTACCGTGACAATCTTCAAGATTAAGCTGCACACCATACTTTTCTTTATACAAATCCAAATGTGCCCCATAGGTATCGGCAATTACCTCGTCCATGTCAACAAATAGTGTCATTCTAAAAAAATTAAGTCTCGAAGGAATGAAAAAATGGAAGAACCACAAACTCCAATTGCAAAATATAATTGAAAATTAACCTTTCATGAGTAGATCAAAATATGGCTATTCGATGCGTCGTGTTGAATCCCGCTCGATAAGGCTGGTTTTTACCAACTTGGTCGTATAGGGCATCTCCCCTTCGTATTCGATACGGTCTATAAGAATATTGGCCGCCAGCTCCCCGATGTATTTTCCATGTTGACTTACCATCGTCAACGCAGGGGAAACATATTTGGATAATCTGCCATTGGTGAATCCAACAATTGATATCTGGTCGGGAACCTCAATTCCCTTCAGTTTTAGGATATTCAGGGTGTCCACCGCGGTCATTTCATCCAGGGCTATTATCGCATCAATTTCCTTATCATCGAGCAGTAAGGACATCAAAAGTTGGAGGTCATCATTTTTACCAACTTTGACCACATTTTTCTCAACGTAGTCCAAATTATTTTCCAACAACGCCTTCTTGTATCCCTTTACCCTTAGTTTTCCAACACTGGAATTATAAATGGCTGAGACGATGGCTATTTTTTTGCAGCCTGTGTTCAATAGATATTTTGTTGTATTGTACCCTGCTTCAAAATCATCCACAACAATTTTATCACAATCTATTTGTTCACTTACCCTATCGAACAATACCATGGGTATTTGATTCTCCATTACGTTCTGAAGATGTGTTGTATCGCCTTTGGCTTGTGTTTCTTCGGACAAAGACAAAATCAATCCATCGACAATCCCAGAGCCCAATAATTCAACGGTTTGAAGCTCCTTCTTGTAAGATTCATCAGAAATACAACTTATGATCGTGTAACCCCGGGCATTGGCGGATTGTTCAATTCCATAAAAAACCTGGGTGAAAAAATAGTTTAAAATATTGGGGACAACTACTCCAATGGCCTTTGTGGATTTACTCAATAAGTTAAGTGCAATGCGATTGGGTTTGTAATGATTTTCCTTTGCGAATCTCTGTATTTTGAGCTTTACCTTCGGACTGATTTCTGAACTATCCTTAAGCGCTTTAGAGACGGTGGATATGGACACCCCAAAATGGGAAGCAATATCTTTTAAGGTAAGTTTTTTCATAATCCATTAAGTTTAGAGCCAAGGGAACACCTTACCCAGTGAAATAGGTCAGAATGAATATAACCACTGCCACCAATGCCACAGAAAGCACAATATCAATGGTTGACATACTTTCTCTGTTTAGTTGCCTGTCCTCATCGGATAAGGTCCCTAACGCAAGTCCTTTGATCAGGGCATAATTCGGAGGATTGGTCGCCAAACTAACGCCTATGCAAATCACTACGGATAGGATAAACATGAAGATTGCCATATGGGCAAAATTGATCGTTGCGAAGGACAAAAGAACCCCCGATAGATCCGCTTGATATATTTCAGCTAAAATCCGAAGTGCGGCCACCACTAAGCCGGAAAAAAGCGTGACAATAGCCGCTTTTGAGTTTACCCGTTTCCACAGTATTCCCAAGAGAAATACTGCTGTTATCGGTGGAGCAATATAAGATTGAACGCTCTGTAAATATTGATAAAGTACCCCACCCCCTATTTTTTCCATTATCGGAATCCAAATAATTCCCAATACCACAACTATGGTTGTTGCGATTTTGCCTATTCGGAGGAGTTTGCTTTCGGCCGTCAATGGCTTTAATTTTTTATAGATATCGATAGTAAAAATGGTGGAACACGAATTAAAAACTGAAGCCAAAGAGCTCATCAGTGCTGCCATAAGACCTCCAGCTACCAAACCTTTTAAGCCAACCGGAAGCAAGGTTTTTACAAGTACCGGAAAGACCTCATCACTTTTTTCATAGGTCAGTACTCCTTGTTTGGCCAAGGCAAAAGCAATGATTCCGGGAATCAAGAAAATAAAGATGGGCAACAGCTTAAGGTAAGCGCCAAATATAGCTCCCCTCCTACCAATCTTTATATTATTGGCCGCCAGAGTACGCTGAACAATATATTGATCCGTACACCAGTACCAAATACCAACAATAGTTCCCCCTATCAACATGCCTGTCCATGGAAAATCCGGGTCAGAAATGGGTCGCCACATATTGAAATGTTCGCTTCCAGCGACCAAACGCAGTTCTTCCCATCCCCCCACTTCTTGTAAACCAAGGTATGTTATGATCAACGAACCTGCAATAAGGATAACGGTTTGCAATGTCTCAGTATAAATAACTGCTTTCATTCCACCGATAACAGTATAGGCCCCAGTAAAAACCACAATGCCAATAGCGCCATACCAAAAAGGAATCCCCAGTAGTTCGGAAACAACAATTCCACCAGCATAAATTGTAACAGATACTTTGGTTATCACATAACCCACCAACGAAAAAACGGAGAGGAACCACCTGGAGCGACTATCGAACCTTTTTTCCAGAAACTCCGGCATAGTGAAAGCCTTGCTCCTGAAATAAAATGGCAAAAACAGCCATCCTAAAAGCAAAACAATCCATGCATGGAGTTCGTAATGGGCCATGGGCATTCCCGACTCAGCACCGGTTCCTGCCAATCCCACTACATGTTCCGAACCAATATTGGAGGCAAAAATGGATGCTCCTATTACAAACCAGCCAACATTCCGTCCTGCTAGAAAGTAATCTTCGGTGTTTTTGTTCTTTTGAAGAACCACCCAAACAGCAACTCCGATAAGCGCCAAGAGATAGGCGGCTAGCACCCACCAATCGGCAGTTTCCAATATTGATTCCATATGTTTTTAGGTATATTGATTCAAGATGTTTTCAAACAATTCTTGCTTCCCACTTATTTGCTTTGGTTCTCCCTGGGCACCAGCATAGTCATACAAATCTGTCAACGATAAATTTCCAGCTTCGAAATCAGCACCTTTTCCAGAATCGAAAGAGGCATATCGCTTATTTAACAGGGATTCATAGGGTGATTGCTGTATTACTGCATCTGCGATCAACAGAGCTCTAGCAAAAGTGTCGGCCCCACCGATATGGGCTAAAAAGATATCTTCCAAATCCGTGGAGTTTCGCCTGGTTTTAGCATCAAAATTCACACCTCCACCTTGAAGTCCACCAGATTTTAGGAACACAAGCATAGCTTCTGCAACCTCCAAAGTGTTATTAGGAAATTGGTCCGTATCCCATCCGTTTTGATAATCTCCCCTATTGGCATCTATGCTGCCCAACATTCCAGCATTGGCCGCAACCTGAAGTTCATGTTGAAAAGTATGCTGGGCCAAAGTGGCGTGATTCACCTCTATATTGAGTTTAAAGTCATTTTCCAGTCCGTATTCGCGAATGGAATTAATGGATGTCGCCGCATCAAAATCATATTGGTGTTTTGTGGGCTCCATGGGCTTTGGTTCAATAAAGAAAGTTCCCTTAAAACCTTGTCCACGAGCATAATCTTTGGCCATATTTAAAAATCGGCCAATATTGTCCTGTTCTCTTTTCATGTCCGTGTTCAACAAGGACATATAGCCTTCGCGGCCACCCCAGAAAACATAATTCTCACCTCCGAGTGCAATCGTAGCATCCAAGGCTATCTTCACCTGCGCTCCTGCCCTTGCCACAACATTGAAATCCGGATTCGAAGCAGCTCCGTTCATATACCTGGGATTGGAAAAGCAGTTGGATGTACCCCACAACAACTTAACCCCAGATGCCTTTTGTTTCTGCTGAAGATATTCTACAATCTTATGGATTCTACTCTCGGATTCGGATAATGTGCCTGCCTCATCCACCAAATCGTAATCATGAAAACAATAGTAGTCAAAACCTATTTTGGTCATGAATTCGAAAGCGGCATCAGCCTTTTCCTGGGCTGCATGTATCGGATCCGCAGCGGTAGACCATGGAAAGTCTTTGGTTCCAGGACCAAAAGGATCACCTCCAGTACCACATAGTGTATGCCAATACGCCATGGCAAACTTAAAATGTTCGCGCATCGTCTTTCCGGCAACAACTTGTTCCGGATTGTAAAATTTGAATGCTAAAGGATTATCGGAATCTTTTCCTTCAAATTTGATTTCTCCTATACCGTTGAAATATTCTTTATCTCCTAAAAGTGCCATGTTAAATGCTATTTATTATTAGTTCGAGTTCTTTTTTCCAGGCTTCATAAGCCTCTTTATATTTTGATTTGTTTTTATCCGGTGAAAAAGTCATTACATAGTCGCTCTTCATAAAGTTTGAAAACGCCTCATATCCATCCAAAGTAATGACGCAAGCCCTGGCAGCACCAATGGCTCCGGTGGTATTATAAATTTCAATTTCCTGATCTGTCAATGTTGAAATGGTATTGGCAAAAATCTTCGATTGGAAGAGATTGTCGTTACCTGCTCGTATGACCTTTGAATTGATTCCGTCAGATCTCATAATTTCCATACCATACACAAAAGCAAAGGCGATACCTTCGATAGCAGCTCGGCAAAAATGTGCTTTGGAATGACGGTTTAAATCCATGTTGACAATTCGCGTGCCCACATCTTGATTTAGCAGCATACGTTCAGCTCCATTACCAAAAGGAATGACATAAAGACCATCTGAACCTATATTGACTTCATTGGCCAATTGGTTCATCTCCTCATAGGAAGAAACATCCAAATTGTTCAGCAACCATCGATATTGAATGCCTGCACCGTTGATACAGAGTAACTTTCCGATGTTTTGTGTTTTACCCTTGCTATAATTTACATGGGCAAAATTGTTTACGCGTGAACTTTCTTTTACCGAAAGATTATCGGTAACCGCATACACCACCCCAGATGTACCACCTGTGGCCGCAACTTCACCAGGGTTAAAAACATTTAGGGACAAAGCGTTGTTGGGTTGATCTCCTGCCCGATACAGAATTGGTGTCCCCTCTAAAAGTCCACTTTCTATGGCTCCGGTTTGTGAAACCTGTCCTTGATCGCTAAAGGTATCCACCACATCGGGAATTAAATCTTTGGAAAAACCATGATAGCTTAGAATATCTTCCGAAACCTTGTCTTGTTCAAAATCCCAAAAGATGCCTTCCGATAAGCCTGAAATTGTTGTGCTGATAGTCCCAGAAAATCTATAGGCAATATAATCCCCGGGTAGCATGAACTTATGGGTCCTATTAAAATTCCCAGGTTCATTGTCTTTGACCCAACGAAGCTTAGAAGCTGTAAAATTGGCCGGGGAATTCAGCAAATGCTTATCACAATGCCCTTGACCTATACCTTCATAGGTACTGTTGCCAATCTCGACGGCTCGGCTATCACACCAAATAATGGAATTTCGAATGGACTTTCCATTTTCATCAACCAAAACCAAACCATGCATTTGATATGCTATTCCTATCCCCTTTATCTCATGTTCCGATATGCCGTAATCACCTTTTAGCTTGGCAATTCCCTTGCAAACGTGTTCCCACCAGTCCTCAGGCGATTGTTCGGCCCATCCCCTTTGTGGGGCAAGCATTGACATTTCTTCCTCGGGTTCTTGGACCACCCCAACGCTCTTTCCGCTCGCAGATTCTATGAGCGCAACTTTAATAGATGAGCTTCCAAGGTCTATCCCCAAATAATACATTGATTTTTAGTTTGATGGAACTACTCAAATGTAAAAAATGTTAGACCTAATAAGGAGTTTAGCAGAAGGATTCTATTTAAAAATCAAAATAACAACACCAATAAGCAGTGTTTGTATTTGATTTCAAATCATTGAATATCAATCATTTAAAAGTAATTTTTGTTTAACGAAAAATTTTCGAAAAGGTTTTCGTGATTTTTTCGTGCCGTTGGTGACTTTTATCTTCAAGGAATCCAAATTGCCATTTTAATAGCTAAAGCGGTCTTAATCTGTAAATGGCCCCTCCATCGACCCCGATGTATAAATATCCGTCTGGACCTAGTCGTACTACGCGTATTCGTTTTCCAAAATCTTCCAATATCCTTTCTTCGTGCACCACCTTCCCATCTTCCAAAACCAACCGATTTAAATGGGTCAATGCCATGGCCCCGATAAAGAGGTTACCGTTCCATGCTTTGAATTTATCTCCATGATAAAACACCATTCCACTGGGAGCAATGGATGGGGTGTAATAATGTATTGGCTGTTCCAGCCCATCTTTATGGGTGATTCCGTCACCAATGGGATTGTCATCATAGTCGATTCCATGACAAATTATAGGCCATCCATAGTTAAGACCAGATTTAATCAAGTTGAGTTCATCCCCTCCTTTTGGACCGTGTTCATGCAACCATAACTCCCCCGTTTTGGGGTGTAACGTCAATCCCTGTGGGTTTCGATGACCGAGTGACCAAATTTCGGGTTTAGCATCCTCTACATCGACAAAAGGATTGTATTTGGGTATTCTTCCGTCCTCAAAAATTCGCATCACTTTTCCCAAGTGATTGTCCAGAGTCTGTGCGGAATCCATTAAATCGTAACGATCTCCCATGGTAAAAAACAAATATCCATCCTTCAAAACCATTCTGGAGCCATAATGACTGGGCGACTGATAAAATGGAAAGGCAGTAAAAATGCGTTGGACATTCATCAAAGAGTCACCATTTAGTTTCGCTCTGTCAATAGCCATGGAGCTGCTGATCGAATCACCTATGGAATGGGAAAAATATAGCCATCCGTTCGTATCATAGTCCGGATGTAGAAGAATGTCCAATGCACCCCCATCTCCCCGGGAATACGACTTCGGAATACCTTTGAGTATTTTTTTATCCCCTGAATCTATATCAACTTGGATGATTTCACCAGAAAAACGATTGGTGACCAACATCTTTCCGTTTGGAAGGAAGGTCATCCCAAAGGGAACCCGGATGCCATCGGTAACCATTTCCAATTCAAAATTTAGTAATTCACTTTTGTAGATTTTCGATTTGCCAACATCATTGCAACCTACCGTTGTTCCTAACACTAAAATGACCAAAAAGGCAAGGGAGTAATATTTGTAATGCATAAGCCAGAAAATTAATTTTCTGGAATTTGTTGATATCTTCTAGAATGGGCTATCCAATTCTAATAAAACTATGATGGATTTATAAATCCGTAATCTACTGTTTCGGTAAATCAAACACTTCCAAATTACATTTCTGGTTGTATGCTCTAGTCCAAATCATACGCGAAAGCGGTGGAGCAAATCAAAAACTTGGAAAACTTTCTATGTTATGTATACAAATCTTCCATATTTCACGTTGTAAGTAAAAACTTACTTAAAATAGAGATTATTATGATTTTTTACTGACATCGCTTTGCTAGCGCATTGGATTACGAGACACTTTTGAAAAACGAAAAAACCAGTACTAACAAATAAGTATTCCATGCACAGAACAATTTCTTCTCAACAAAGGCTAAAAAACTCGGTCGCTTTGATTGTATGTTCCTCGCTGTTGGCCTTCATACTTTTATCCATTTTTATCCTATGGTTGAGCCAAGATGAATTTACCTCATCTACTTGGACAGTGGCATTTGTTCTACTCGCCTCAATCCTAATTACCGGAACATTTTCATATAGGAGTATCAAAAAGATGTTTTATGCTGGGCAGCGTCTCCTACAGAATGATGCCAAGAACAAAGCTATCCTAAAAGATGCCTCCGATGGCATTATCACCTTAAAAGAAGATTTGACCATTTCATCTTATAATCGAACTGCGGAAAATCTGTTTCAATATGAGTATAAGGAGATCAAGGGCAAAAATATTGGTATCCTCTTGTCCGATCAATCCAATGTATCCAATGAAGTATTGGAAAATATCCAACTCACCAACAAGAATCACAGAGTTATATGTAAACGAAAAGATGGAACCACATTTCCCGCACTTTTGTCCATCACCGAGGTCAATGTAAACGACACCAAGATATGGACAGGTGTATTTCGTGACCTTACAGAAGATACCTTACAACAAGAAGAAATTGAGAGAAGAACCGAGGAACTCGAAAAACAGCGCTGGATAAAAACGGCAATATCGCAAGTTTATGAGGTTACCAAAGGAGTACAGGACATAAGCGTATTAACAACAATACTGAGTGGTGCAATAAGCAAATTATTGAAAGCTTCCGTAGGCACATTTTATCTAAGCCAACACCTCTTCGACTGTGAATGCACAAAATTAAAACTTTATGGGAGCTATGCTTTCAGGAACACAACGGGTTTGCCCGAAAGTCTTGAAAAAGGTGAAGGACTGGTCGGTCAATGCGCTCTAGAAGGAGAACCCATTTATGTTCAGGATATCCCTGAAAATTACTTAGAAATCAATTCAAGTGCCGGAAAAACTGCTCCCAAGGAAATATCCATAATTCCTATAAAACATAACAAGGAAATTATAGCAGTCATGGAGTTTGGGACTGTGGACAGTTTCAATGAGGCTCAAAAGGAATTCATTAAAGAAATAAGTTCTTCTATTGGTATTATAATAAAAGGAATTGTTGAACGAACCAAAACGGAAGAACTTTCTATTGAGGTCAACAATCAAATCTCGGCCATTAACCGCTCCAATGCAGCTATCGAATTTGACCTTGAAGGAAACATTCTAACCGCCAATAATCTTTTTCTTGAACTTATGGAATATCCTTTGGAAGAGATTGAAGGAAAGCACCATAAAATATTTGTTGAAGCAGGGTATTCAAAATCTGCAGAGTACAAGAATTTTTGGAAAGAGCTCAAAAATGGGGAATTCAAACAAGGAGAGTTTGAACGAAAAGGAAAAGATGGTAAACCCATTTGGATTCAGGGTTCATACAATCCCATTCTTGATGTCGATGAAAAACCGTATAAGATTCTTAAGGTCGCCGTTGATATTACTCAACAAAAAATTCAACAAATAAGAACCGAGGAACTTTCCATTGAAGTTAACAATCAAATCTCTGCCATCAATAGATCCAATGCGGCCATCGAGTTTGATTTGGATGGCCATGTACTCACAGCGAATGACCTTTTTCTTGACCTCATGGGCTTTACCTTGGAAGAAATCAAAGGAAAACACCATAAAATATTTGTTGGGAGCAACTATTCCAAATCAAATGAGTACAAAGATTTCTGGAAGGAGCTCAAAAACGGAGAATTCAAACAAGGAGAGTTTGAACGCAGAAGAAAGGATCGAAAACCTGTTTGGATTCAGGGCTCATACAACCCCATACTGGATTCGGAGGGCAAACCCTATAAAATTCTCAAAATAGCGGTTGATATTACTGAACAAAAGGAAATCCAGTTTGAGGTCCAAAAGCAAAAAGAAGTGGTTGAGGCCCAGGAAGAGGAACTAAGGGTATCGAACGAGGAATTGACCAAACAAGCAAGCTTGCTGCAGGCTTCGGAGGAGGAATTGAGACAACAGCAGGAGGAGCTTGAAAAAGCCAACGTGCTTTTGGAAGAAAAAGCCCAGCAACTAGAAGAGCAACACTTAAGTGTGGTAGAAAAGAATGCAGCTTTGGAGCAAGCCAGAACTGCGTTGGTCATTAAAACGGAGGAGCTTGAAAAAAGTGGGAGGTATAAATCTGAATTTTTGGCCAACATGTCCCATGAGCTTCGAACACCCCTTAATAGTGTAATTATCCTTTCAAAACTGCTGCAGGACAACAAATCAAAAAACCTTACGGATAAACAGATTGAGTTTTCCCAAATCATCAACAAATCAGGGGAAGACTTGCTCAATTTAATCAACGAAGTACTTGATTTGGCCAAGGTGGAATCTGGAAAAATTGAATTGGAAATTGAATCCCATGACTTGCGCACTTATGCCGAGGAGAGCAAAAAGACGTTTGTAGCCATTGCTGAAGACAATAAAGTGAATTTTGTATTAAAGGTTGATGAATCACTTCCGGAAACCTTCGTTTCAGACACCCAACGATTAAATCAAGTAGTAAAAAATCTGCTCAGCAACGCCTTTAAGTTCACCGATGAAGATGGAACGGTGACGTTGGAGTATAAAAATTCCAAAACCCTTCCCAAGTTCTCAAATCCATCACTTTTAAAACATGAAAACGTCTTACAGATCTCTGTAACGGATACGGGCATCGGTATCACACCTGAAAAGTTGGATTCTATTTTTGAAGCTTTTGTACAGGAAGATGGCACGACCCAAAGAAAATATGGAGGAACAGGTCTTGGTTTGAGTATTTCCAAGGAACTTGTAAAACTTCTTGGTGGGGAGATTTTTGTAGAAAGTACGGTTGGAAAAGGCTCTACTTTCTCTTTATTCCTGCCTTTTGATAGTTCCGAAGCGGCCCATACGGAATCCTATGTTGAAAAAGTTGAGCATGAAGTAGTTTCTACCGAAAATGAAATCATCGAACCTCAAAAAGAAGAGGCAGCGCCTTCCGACAAACCCAAAACAAAAAGTGCTGGTAAAAAACTTAAAGCTGTGATCGCAGATGACCGCAATCAGCTACAAAAAGGTGATTCTGTGATTTTGGTTGTTGAAGATGACCTTCAATTTGCAAAAGTGTTGCTCGACCAAGCGCGAGAAAATGGTTTTAAGGTATTGGTGACCGATCAAGGTGACAAAGCTATTGAACATGTCGAAGTCTATAATCCCAATGCCATCATTTTAGATATGCAACTTCCTGTGATGGACGGTTGGACAGTACTTAAAAAGTTAAAGGCGAATGAAAATCACGCACATATCCCGGTTCATATCATGTCAGGAATAGACAAAACCAAATTGGGATTGGAATTGGGCGCTGTTGAATACTTGGTAAAACCTATTGCCCTTGAAACCTTGGAACAGACTTTCTTCTCGATTTCAAAAAGTATAAACGGAGCAGATGTAAAGAAAGTTCTCATCATCGAGGACGATGAATCCAATAATCAGGCCTTGCAGGAGATGGTCAAAAGTAAGAGCTTGGAAGCGATTGCAGCAAAAAATGCCAAGGATGCCAGGGTATTGTTCAAAAATGAACACCCAGATTTGGTTGTTTTGGATCTTGGACTTCCGGATATCGATGGCATTGAATTATTGAGTGAGTTAAAAACACAGAAAAAAGAAGTTCCGGTAATCGTGTTTACAGGTCGTGAATTGACCAAAAAGGAACTGAAACAAATTGAACGCCATAAGGATACTTCCGTGGTTTTGAAGACCACCAAGTCCTATGATCGACTTTCTGAGGAGACAGAGCTCTTTTTGAACATGCTCAATTCCACGCAGACCGAATATCCTGTTCTACCCCCTAAAGAATTCAATTCGGAAGATATCATTAAGGGAAAGCGAATCCTTATTGTAGATGACGATATGCGAAATATTTACGCTTTGGAAACGGTTCTTGAAGCTGAGAAAGCACAGGTAACCGTTGCCACCAACGGTGCAGAAGCCGTTGAAGAAGTCAAAACAGGTGAGTTTGATGCGGTCTTAATGGATATTATGATGCCCGTAATGGATGGCTACGAAGCCACGGAAAAAATTAGGGCCATGGGACACAAAAAACTGCCCATTATCGCCCTTACCGCCAAAGCGATGAAAGGAGACCGGGAAAAATGTTTGGAGGCTGGGGTAAACGACTATATGTCAAAACCCCTTGATGTGGAAAAACTGTTGTCGCTGTTAAAAGTTTGGTTATATAATTAATGGAAACATTTGTCGAAATATCAGAAAATGAGTTGGCTGATTTTATTCAGATATCCAACAATTTATACGGACTTGATTTTTCAGGCTATGCACAAGAATCCCTTAGAAGGCGTGTATTACGACTTATGAAACTCAAGGCATGTGACTCATTTACCGCATTCAAGTACTTTCTTGCCAATCAAAGTTTAAGTGATGATGATCTGTTAAATGAAATCACGGTCAACACCACAGAAATGTTTCGGGATCATGGAGTGTTCAGATTTTTAAAGGAAGAGGTTTTTAGTGTTTTGGAGACCTATCCAAGAATCAATATTTGGCATGCAGGATGTTCAACCGGTGAAGAACCTTTGGGTCTTGCCATATTGCTGAAGGAACAGAACCTGCTGAAAAGATCGATCCAGTACTGCACGGACATTAACTCTGATGCCCTAAGTCAGGCCAAGAAAGGAATCTATGGGTTGAAGGAAATGAAGGAGTACTCAACCAATTATATAAAATCAGGTGGTGAGCTATCACTGTCCGATTACTATGTGGCGCAGTACGGGAAAGTCAAAATGAACAATGAACTGAGCAAGAACATGGTATATACAAAACATAATTTGGTAAATGGTACCTCATTCAACCAAATGCATATGATCATGTGCCGAAATGTCTTCATTTATCTGACTTCGGAACAACAGGATAGAATCCTACGTCTGTTTATAGACAGTTTGGTTCCGCGTGGATATTTGATTTTGGGGTCAAAGGAAAGTGCAATTTTCTCATCTGTTTTAAATGAATTGGAAATAATCAATGGCAAACTCAAGATATACAGAAAAAAAAGATAGCACGGAATGCCTTAAGGTGGTACTCTTTTGTGGTTCTTCTGGAGCCATTGAAGTACTTGAACTCTTTTTGTCAAGCCTGGAAGAGATCCTTAAGGTTGCCATCGTAGTGGTATTGCATCGAAAAGTTGATGTTCATGATCATTTGACCAACTATCTGGACAAAAAAATAAATGTACCAGTAAAGACCGTGGAACACGGAACAAAATTGGAAAAAGGAGTGGTTTACCTGGTACCTGCTGGCTACCACTGCATTCTGGAAAAGAACAAGACCTTAAGTCTTGACCTCAGTGAAAAGGTTATGTTTTCCAGACCTTCAGCAGACGTTTCGTTGGAATCTTTTTCCTATAACCTTAAGGACCATTTGATTGCCATTATTGTTAGTGGCGCCAATTCCGACGGAGCCAATGGGGTAAAATGGGTTCGAAAACGAGGAGGTAAAATTATTGTGCAGGATCCTGTTGAAGCTTTTGCGAAAGCCATGCCGTGTGCTTCGATTGAAGCCGTAGAAAAGGTGGACAGCATTGTACCTGCAAACGAAATTTATAATACAGCAGCTAAATATTTTTAAAATGGACAAAGCCAAAATTCTTATTGTAGACGATTTGGTGGAGAATCTGTACTCTTTGGAACAGATCATTGAAAACGAAGATCGGGAGATAATATCGGCCACCAGTGGAAACGAGGCTCTAAAATTGGCCAGAACCCATGAATTTGCCTTGGTCATCACCGATGTTCAAATGCCTGAAATGAACGGCTTTGAATTTGTGGAAATCTTTAGAAGCAAAAAAGAAAACAAGCACATTCCTGTAATATTTGCGACGGCCATCAATAAGGAAAAGCAATATGTGATCAAGGGATACTCTGAAGGTGCCGTGGATTATCTATACAAACCTTTAGATCCAGATATTGTATCGGCCAAGGTTGACATTTTTGTTACGCTTTTCAACCAAAAACGGGCGTTGGAGCTACAAAACCGGGAGTTGGATGCATTGAACAAGCTAAAAAGCAAGTTTTTGGGCATGGCAGCCCATGACATCAGAAATCCGCTGGCAATCATTGAGTTCTACTCCAAATCCTTGCTAACAGAATTAAAACTTGTCTTGAAAGATGCATCAAAAATCCAAGAACTCGAGAACATTGTAGTGTCTACCAAGTTTGCCCAAAACCTTGTAAACGATTTCCTTGACATCAGTAAAATGGAATCCGGGAATATAGATTTGACCGAGGAAATGGTAGAGGTTCAATCGTTCTTGGAGACCAACATTCGATTCAACCAAGTGTTCGCAGATAAAAAGAACATAAGCCTAAAGAGCAAGATCAAGGTAGATAAGCTTACATCGGCCTTTGATAAAAACAAAATGAACCAGGTGCTCAATAATTTGATCACCAATGCTATAAAGTTTTCACATGAAGGTACCACCATTCGCCTCGAGGCGGAAAAAAAGGGCAACACCCTAATCCTTTCCCTTCAAGATGAAGGTCTGGGTATTCCTAAAAGTGAAATTGACCAATTATTCAATCCCTTCGCTAAAACATCGGTAAAATCAACCGCCGGGGAAAAAAGCACGGGACTTGGACTCATGATAGTCAAAAAAATAGTGGATGCCCACAACGCCAAAATATCAGTAATCAGCGAGGTCGGAGTTGGTTCGTGCTTTAAAATTGAACTTCCAATTAAGGAACTGGAGCCGACAGAAACACAATCTGAGCAGATTGCTGGTGAAGAAATCCAACTTGAGGATGAAAAATTAAACATTGTGGTGGTAGATGATGACATTTTGATGCGCACACTAACTGAGGTGGTCTTCAGCAAAATTGGTGGAAATATCACAATGCTAGAAGATGGAGCCTCGCTTCTTGATCAAGTGGATTCCTTAAATCCTGATTTAGTTTTTACCGATATCAATATGCCGGGAATCAGTGGTTATGAGCTTGTAAAGGAAATGCGAAGCAAAGGTGTATCCATACCAATTTTTGGGTTGACAGGCTTGATCAACGATGAGGTACAATCACTTTCCAAGAAATCGGGAATGGACGGTGTTTACGAAAAACCACCTGTTGAAACCATGCTTAAGCATATAATTTCACAAGTCTGTGAAGAGCGAGTGGTATAGAAATCAAACTGTGGACCACACTCATTTTGACATCGGGGTTCCGCGAAGTCGCTTGAAAGATTCGTAAGCTTTGTTTATTTCATCAGCAGAGGCCTTTTCGAACTCTTTTTCATCTACTTCATAGTGTAATTGGAGACTATCCAGCTTTTGATGCATCAATTTAATTTCATCAACATAAGCTTCATCATCAATGGCATTGTATAGCTCTCGGGGATCCTCTTCCAAGTCATAAAATTCCCAAGCATCAATATCATCATAAAAATGGATTAGTTTATAGCGCTTTGTCCGAATTCCGTATTGTTTTTTTACCATATGAAATGCTGGATAATCATAATAATGATAATATATAGCGTCTTTAAAATCCTGTTTTGAACCTTCAAGAAGTTGCCTAAAAGATTCTCCTTGCATAGCTTCGGTATATTCCTTTCCTCCAGCCAAATCCAAAAAAGTAGGTGTAAAATCAAGGTTTTGGACCATGGCATCGATTGAAGTATTGGGTTCTATTACCCCTGGCAACTGCATAAGCAAGGGCATACGAAGCGATTCTTCATACATGAAGCGTTTGTCGAACCATCCTTTTTCCCCTAGGTAAAATCCCTGATCCGAGGTATATACCACCAGCGTATTGTGGTGCAGTTGGTTTGCCTCCAGGTAATCCAATATCTTACCAACACCTTCGTCAACGGCAGCCACTGTAGCAAGATAATCTTGCAAATATCTTTGCCCTTTCCAAACGGCCAGCTCTCTTCCTGAAAGTTTGGCCTTATGGAATGCATCATTTTTTGGCTTGTAGGTAGCATCCCATTCTTTTCGCTGCTCCGGTGACATTCGGTCAAAATCGGTGGTCCATGGATTGTGTGCCAATTCACTACTGCCATAAGCTACAGTCATTTTTAAGTCATGTCCCTCATACATATCCGTAAATATGGTTTGCTGTTGCTGTAGGGCCGCTTCTTGATTTGTATGCGAAGTAAAATAGGTTTTTGGCAAAGGAAATGTAATGGAATCATACTTATTCGCATGCCGGAGTGCAGGCATCCAATTTCTATGTGGGGCCTTATGGTGGACCATTAAGAAAAAAGGTTTATCCTTGTTTCTTCCATGTAACCAATCCAAACTTTTTGAGGTCACGATATCTGTCGCATAACCTTCCACCATGGTGGTGTCAATGCCCTTTATAAATTCCGGATTGTAATAATTTCCTTGATCATTTAAAATATCCCAATGGTCAAAACCTGTAGGTTCACCATGTAAATGCCATTTTCCTATTATGGATGTTTCGTAACCCAGTTTTTGAAGGTATTTGGGCAGTGTCGCTTGACTGTTATCAAACCTTTCTCCATTCATTCGAAACCCATTAACATGACTATGTTTTCCGGTTAGAATTACCGCCCTACTTGGACCACAAATAGCGTTAGTACAAAAACTATTTTGGAAAATTGTGCCATTTTTGGCCAAACGATCAATGTTTGGTGTCGGCGCCAGTTTGGATAATTCGTGCCCATAGGCACTTATGGCCTGAAATGCATGGTCATCGGCCATTATAAAAACAATGTTGGGCGGTGGGTTTTCCACTTTCTCCGTCTTGCAAGCCAAAAACAGCAAAATCCCAATTACCATTAGTCTCCAACTCATACCGACAGATTAATATTGACCTGACAAATCTTTTAAGGTAAATGCCTCCTTTAGGTCGGCATCAGAATTCGAACCCACAAAAACCTCAAACTTTCCAGGTTCTGCAACAAATTCCATATTACTATCATAAAATTTCAAATCATCTGGTTCTAAATTCAGTGTGATCGTTTTACTTTCTCCCTTTCGTATGCGTATTTTTTTAAATCCCTTGAGCTGTTTTTTAGGTGGAGTGATGCTTCTAACTACATCTCTGAGGTACAATTGCACGACTTCTTCTCCATCAAAATCACCTTTGTTTTTAACCGTTACGGTTACCTCAATGGACTCTTCTTGGGCAATTTGTTTTTTACTCAGTTTTAAATCAGAATATTCGAATGAGGTATAGCTTAAACCATACCCAAAAGGCAGCAACGGTGAATTGGCAACATCCAAATAATTAGAGGTGAATTTCTTAAACTCCTTTGGAGCTGGTCTCCCCGTATTTTTTGAGCTGTGATAAATGGGAATCTGTCCCACATTTCGTGGCCATGTAGCCGTTAGTTTTCCGGAAGGATTGTACGCTCCATAAACAACGTCCGCTATTGCATTACCGGCTTCTACTCCGGGATGCCACACCTGTAATAAAGCAATTGGCATGTCATACTCTTCTGGGATGGTCAATGGTCTTCCACTCATAAGAATGACCGCTACAGGTTTACCCGTTTCCACTAACGCTTTTAATAGCTTCTTTTGACTCTTAGGAATTGAAAGGTCGGTTCGACTTGCAGCCTCACCACTCATTTCTGTAGCTTCACCCAGCACTGCCACTACAACATCTGATGAACTGGCAATCTGTTTTGCTTCCTCCAACAGTACTTCTGGTGAGCGTTCATCAATTTGAATCCTGGGTCCAAAAACATTCACCTTTTTGGCAAAATCTACATCATCCGAAATGTTCGCACCCTTTGCATATTGAATAGTTGCATTTGGTATGGCATTTTTGAATCCTTCCAAAACGGTTACCGCCAGATCAGTGTTTCCAGTCGGGGCCCAGGTTCCCAACATGTTGTTTCGGCTATGGGCCAAAGGGCCAATCAGTGCAATTTTAGCGGTCTTTTGTAAAGGAAGAATTTGATTGTGATTTTTGAGCAGCACAAACGAACGCGTCGCAAGTTTACGGGCCAAAGCCCTGTTGTCCGCTGATAGAATTTCAGTTTTGGCTCTGTCAACATCCAAATAACGATAAGGGTCATCAAAGAGTCCCGCTCTAAATTTGGCTTCCAAAACTCTTCTACAGGCTTTGGTAATTTCCCCTTCTGTAAGCGTCCCCTCTTCCACCGATTTTTTTAGGGTAGTCAAAAAGCCTTCGCCGACCATGTCCATGTCAAGTCCTGCCTTCAAGGCGAGGTTTGAAACGGCTTGTAGATTTCCAAGTCCATGGGCCACCATTTCATTGACGGAAGTATAATCTGAAACCACAAAACCATCAAAACCCCAGCGCTCTCGAAGTAAGGAGGTCAATAACCACTTATTTCCAGAAGCAGGTACACCATCTACATCGTTAAAAGAACTCATTACACTTACCACTCCAGCATCAACCGCAGCTTTGTACGGAGGTAGATATTGATTGAACATTTTTGTCTTGCTCATATCAACCGAATGATAATCCCTTCCTGCTTCGGAAGCTCCATAAAGGGCCATGTGCTTTACACAAGCCAACATGGTGTTCGAAGCGCTTAAATCATTTCCTTGATAACCGTTCACCATAGCCTTGGCAATTGCAGATCCAAGAAAAGGGTCCTCCCCTGCTCCTTCGGCAATTCGTCCCCATCTGGGGTCACGGGCAATATCGACCATGGGAGAAAAATTCCACATAATACCATCGGCTGTTGCTTCGGAAGCAGCCATTTTAGCAGCTTTTTCTATTAAATCCATGTCCCAACTACATGAAAGACCCAGCGGGATAGGATAGGTAGTTTTATAGCCATGGATTACATCAGCACCTATTAATAATGGAATCTTTAGACGCGTATGGTTTACGGCCATTTCTTGGGCCATTCGAACCTTTTCGGGCCCAGAAACCCCAAAAAGACCTCCGACCTGACCTGCTTTTATCTTGGCTTCAACATTTTTACTGACCACAGCACCAGTGGCAACTCCGCCGCCAGGGGTAAGTAGATTCAACTGTCCTATCTTCTCCTCCAAGGTCATTTTTTTTACCAACTCCTCTACTTGAGGAATGGCGCCATTGGACTGCCCCAACAGACCATCAAGGCATAAAAGAAAGAGGACAAAAGTTGTTATAAGGTGTTTTACTTTCATTGTATTGTATTGCATCAGCGGTAAATAGTTACTTCCGCTATTTTACTTGAGGTATTGAAATCCCAAAAGGTCTAGGCCGTTTTGCACATCTTCATTTTGCATGAACAGATTCCACAATAGGCCAGTTCTGTGGTTTTCAATCATAATAATTTGAGGTCCTTGGTCTATTGCCAAATAAGCATCTGCCACCCAAAAATTGTGCTCTGGACTGAATGCATCATAAAATCCGGCAGGTCCCAACAATTTATCCTTATTCCTATAGAAATAATGCATGGCCCTAATGGATTTGTCAGGCGTATATGGGATAGAAGAAATGGCCGCAGTAGGAGAAATCACCCCAATATCATTGGCCGGATGATGCGCATTGTATCCACGGGTACCGTCATTGTTTCTGGAATAGCTGGCGGTCAACCCCCAGCAATCTGGTCCGTAATCCTCAAAGTTTTTGGGATTTTCCACACAATATTGGTAGTTGATGTTACTATGGTTGGCGTTTACATTCCAATAGCTCACATGGTCGTCAGAAAGTCCATTTGGATTTAAGCCCAAATAGGAATAATGGGCCCAAAACAAAGGACCGCCATATTGTTGGGCTCCTGGATGTCTTACCAAAAGTGGTAATCCGTATTGTGTATTTGAGGAGGTAAAACCACCATTGGACGCCCATCCGTTGGTATACACCTCTTTTGTAATACCATAATCTGGCGAAGCTGCTGCCAAAACATAGGTAATCAATACCTCATTATACCCCTTAAGTTCTAAATTGATATCAAATCCAAAATTTGGGCTCCAGTGCCAATACAGGGCATTTTTATTCTGGGTAAACCAGTCCCATTCTACGCCTTTCCATAGATTATCGGCTTGCTCCGCAAGGGCTTTCTCGGAATCAGATCCATTTTTGAAATATTCCTTGATGCAAATAAGGCCTTGAACCAAAAAGGCGGTTTCCACCAAATCTCCACCGTTATCGGACGGACTAAAAGGGATTACAGATCCATTGTTTCCATTAATCCAGTGGGACCAAGCTCCATGGAATCGGTCCGCATTCTCCAAAAAATCCAATAGGGTTGCAATCCGTTCCACAGCTTGCTCACGGGTGACATAAGCCCGTTCTATCCCCACTAAAATGGCCATTAAACCAAAACCGGTTCCGCCGGAAGTTACCACATGTGCATCCCTGCCAGGTTCGTTTGGGTGGTAGCGTTCCCGTGCTCCGCCAGAGTTCGCTTCAGCAAAATCCCAAAAGTATTTGAAGGTTTCACGTTGGGTGAGGTTCAACAGCTCTGTATCACTTATGGTAGGTTCCGGGGGTGTAACGGAATCATCCTCTGGAAAAGGGGTTGGGGAATAGGAATAATCATCCTCTCCACAAGCCATAAACAGCAGGGTGAAAAGCAAAATAAAGGATGTGTACTTACCCTTCATTTTTGTCATATTTATGTTGAAACCCTAATCTTTTAAGACCTTTGCGAACATCACTGTTTGCCATAAAAAGTTTCCATAACAAACCACTTCTATAGTTTTCAATCATTACAGGAATCGGGCCTTGATCAATTGCCAGATATCTTGGCAGATACCAGTTCTTTTCAAGACTAAATGCATCATAAGGGCCATATTTACCAATAAGACTGTCCTGCTCAGTGTACAAAAACTTTAAAAATCGCATACTTTCCTCAGGGGTATAGGGCATGGAGGAAAGGGCTGCCGTAGGTGAAATGACCCCGATATCCTGGTCTGGTCTATGACCTGCATAACCTTTGGGAGAGTAACTTGAGGTCAATCCCCAACAGTTTTCTCCATAGCCCTTAAATTTATTGGGGTTTTCCATACTATGTCTATAATGAATCAAGGCATGGTTAACATTCAAAAGTTCGTAATCGGCATAGGAATCCGATAGTCCGTTTGGATCCAGTCCCAGGTAGGAATAATGAGCCCAAAACAAAGGTCCAACAGGTGCGCTATCGTGCTCATAATGGTCTAATTCCGTTTCTAGTCCATAGTAATTGGTTCCCTCAGTAATTTTACCATTTCTTGCCCATCCTTTTTGATATACTTCTTTTTCGATGGTGTGTGTGGGAGAACTGGCGGCAAGGATATACATGATCAAAGCTTCATTATAACCGCCGACGGGAAAATTCATTTCCCATTGATAATCCGGGCTCCAATGCCAATACAACACATCTTCGCCTCCCTTGGTGTACCAGTCCCATTCCACACCTTCCCAGAGTTCCTGAATCTTTGCACAAAGCTTTTGTTCCCGTTCATTGCCCTGACTGAAATACTCCTTTACCGTTAGCAAACCTTGTATCAAAAATGCTGTTTCAACTAAATCCCCACCATTATCTTTGGGACTGAAGGGAGCGGTTTGTCCATTCGGCATAAGCCAATGGGGCCAAGCTCCATGAAAACGATCTGCTTTTTCAAGAAAGTCGACAGCTTTCTCAAATCTGTCCAAAGCTTGGGATCTTGTCACAAATCCTCTCTCAATACCTACTAGAATGGCCATCAAACCAAAACCTGAACCTCCAATGGTTACAATGTCCTTGTCATGGCTTGGATATATATTATCTAAATGGATTCGTTCACGAGCCAAACCAGAAATAGGTTCCGCTCCTTCCCAGAAATAGTTGAATGTCTGCTGCTGTACCAAATCCAACAATTCGGTATCGGAATAGGCTTTTTTTGCAGTATGTTCTGCTTTAGCATGGTCCTTAGAAGCTCTTTGGCCATTGCACCCTGCTACTAAGGATACAACGACCAAAGAGACTGAAATTAAAACTAACCTCATTGAAAATTAACTAACTCAAAATATATTTATGCTGTTCGTTTTTATTGATCAAAATTCATAACGGATTGAACTTCAGATTGGGACAAAGCCTTATCAAAAAGCCTTAACTCATCTATATAACTCAAATCCGAAAGATGGTTCCATTGATTAAACCTAGGCGCACCGGAACCGATGGAAAGAATATCACATCCTGTCCAATCCACTCCAGTAAAATCACCTTGTGCAACTACTTCACCATCAATGTACACAACACATTCCGAATTGGAAATGGTAAATGCCAAGTGAACCCATTCTGCCGTATCGGAAGGTATGGATGCCGTTACACCACCGTCGAACCAGGAATCTCCATCGCCGCGTCCTACATTCAATTTGAATATCTGTCCGTCACCTCCGGCTTCCCTGAAAAATCGGAATCCATTGGTTCTAAGGTTTTGAATATCCGGAAATTCGGGTCTTTCCGTATCTGGAGGACCCATAACCAGGATTCCCGCGCGGTCCGGTGCCGCATTAATCTTATACCACATGGAGGCGCTGAATTCCTCAGTTGTCAAACCATTGGTAGGGAACGTTAGGTATGAATCGGTTGCTCCGGCATAGGCATCACTACCAGCAACACTTTCTCCAGCAAATGTCGGGCTTCCCACTGCAGTGGCTTCCAGATCTTTAAACATTTCTGTATTATCACCATCAAAAGGCATATAGAACATCTCACCTTCGAAGGTCCCCACAAAACCTCCAGCTTCCGTGGTCATAATATTTTGGATTTCGCCTTGCGAAAGTTCCCTATTGAACATACGAAGCTCATCCATATTACTTAAATCCGAAAGATGGTTCCATTGGGTAAAACGAGGCGCTCCAGACATGATTGAAAGCAAGTCGCAGTCTGTCCAATCAACTCCACTAAAGTCTCCCTGGCTTACAATTTCACCATTGATATATACGGTTGCCCTACTTTGGGATATTGTGAAAGCCATATGGGTCCAACTTGCATCTGCAGGTATATCGGCAGCATCACCACCATCGAACCAAGAATCTCCATCCCCTCGTCCAACATTCAGTTTGAATCGCTGTTCTCCTCCTGCATTCTCCCTAAAGAACCGGAATCCACTTGTTCTTAAGTTCTGTGTTTCTGGAAAACCAACGCGTTCCGTGTCTGGTGGTCCAATAACTAAAATTCCAGCTCGATCGGGGTCTGCATTCACTTTATACCAAAATACAGCACTAAACTCATCGCCAAGCATATCTTCCGTGGACAATTCAAGGTGGGAGTCAGTAGCACCGGCATAGGCATTGAGCCCAACAAATCCTTCTCCCGCAAATGATGGTGAGCCTACTTGATTGGCAGGTCTTAAACCTACTAAATCGAAATAATCCCCATCAAAAGGCATATAAAGTACCTCCCCGGTGTACAAGGGAACATAGGCAGGTTCTTTGACGAAGTTTACGGTTACAGAAGTTGTTTTTCCATCCGTGTCCGTGGCATTTACCGTAAATTGATGGTCGCCATCGTCCAATTTATCGTAGGTAATATCATCTACCAAAACACGACGATAATCCTTAAAGCTAGTAAGGCTACCTATGTTTTTACCGTCCAAAAGTGCATCTACTTTGGAGACTTCAATGTCGTCTGTCACTTCAAAATCCACAGTGATTGAGGTAATCTCTTCCAAAACTTTTATTGTTGTGCCTTCCACAGGGTAATTTATGGTAACCTGAGGTGCTGATGCATCGGCTCCAGGATCTACAAAAGTTATGGCATCTATTCCTTGATCGCAGGCCATAAACCCAATCAGAGCGAAGGATGCAACGAATATTTTATACAAATTTTTCATGATTCTTATCTTTTAGGTTTATGGGTTTAGTTCTTCCAAGATTGGAAACTGATCTACCTGGGCTTGCGGATAAGGTAGGAATGCCTGACTTTGATCAAAGGTTCTACCATCATAACTTAATTCGCCGGTTCTACCCAATCTTATCATATCGTAATAGCGTTTACCCCACTCCATTGAAAGCTCGGCAAATTTTTCGTCCAGCACCTGATCTACGGTCACACCAGCCAACGGTGCCATACCTGATCTGGCACGAACCATATTAACGGCGGCGTCTGCTGACATTCCAGATCCAGAAGCTCCTTGCGCCAACGCTTCGGCATACATTAATAGGACTTCTGCATAACGGATGATATTGAAATTCTTATTACTTCCATACGCCGTTCTTCCTGGAATCAATTGGTTGGAAGGTAAATAGTGCTTCCCACTGGCAAATAGTGCTCGAGCATAATCGTTGATAATATCGCCATCACGAGTGGTGTTCGTTACAAAGGCAGGCAATGTCGCGTAGGCAGGATCAGTTTGCAATTCAGCTATACCACGATCGGTAAAAAGCACGCTGGTTTCCAGTCTTACGGTCTCGCCTCTGTCCAACATAAACTTGATGAATTTCATACTAGGCTCAAAAAAGCCCCAACCACTTGATGCCCCATCTACAGCTGGTGTCCACCCTTGTGGTCCGTAAGGTGCGTACAGATGCCCTTCGCGGTCACCTTCTCCCTGACCAAAGTCGGAATATTGCATATCCAATATAACCTCATCACTCAGTTTTCCAGGAGTTTTAAATAGTTCGTAAAAATCTGGATATAGGCTAAACCTGTTGGAGTTGATGATTTGCGCACAAGCATCCGCCACAACTTGATAATTTCCCAATTCTTGATTGGCCAAAGCCTTAATCGCCAAAGCAGTATATCGTGTTACTCCTCCGGGAAGGTCAGTTCTTTCATTAGGACGCATATCAGGAAGAAAAGAAACAGCTTCATCCATTTGGTCAGAAATATGCTGCATCACCTCGTCTTGGTTAGGAAGGGTTTCCACATCGAGCAAATCTGCTGTTTCGGAAGAGGTCGGAATAAATACATTGCCCCAAACCTGTGCAATGTGAAATAACATTATGGCCCGAAGTACTTTGGCTTCAGCAATATATTGGTCTCCCAAAGCTTGACCATCCAAATCGGCCAATTCCTGGTACCTGCCAATTTGTTCCATCCCTGTATGGGCAGTAATGATATCAGCATAGATATTTTGCCAAACGGAATTGTACATCCAGTAATCCTTGTTATAATTGAAAAGGTCTGTCTCGGCAAAATCCTGTTGGTCTCCAAGTCCTCCTGCATTAACATCATCCCCTCGGACCGCTATTAATAGAGGTTGTTCCCAACCTCTGGATTGAAATGCTTCGTACACCCCAATAATGGACAGTATCATATCTTGGGTTTGTGTAAAATCGGTACCCCCGGCAAAATTGTTGTTGAGTTGAGGCTCATCCAATTTGTCCGAACATCCTATCGCGACCAATACTAGTATGGCCGATAGGGTAATTGTTTTAATTTTCTCGATTAGCTTCATTTTCTTTTTTTTAAATTTTTACATTGACGCCAATAGTGTAGACTGCTGGCACTGGGTAAGTTTCGTTATCCACTCCGTTGGCTACTTCTGGATTAAATCCATTGTAGTCAAACAAGGTCAAAGGTTTTTCTGCGGTTGCATAGATTCTTACCTGCGGAATACCTTGGTGGGCACCATCTTTGTTGATGGTATATCCGAGGGTAATATTTTGAATCCTGAAAAAATCTCCATCCTCAATAAAGAAATCATTGAGTCTCTGGTTCCATCCTTTTCTGATACCCGCTGATGACGGATAACTGTTGGTTGTTCCCTCACCATGCCATCTGTTTACTGCAAAATCACGATCCCAATTGGTATCATTGGTAAAAATGACCTCTCCTCTTTTTCTATTTAGGATGGAATTACCTCCCTGACCGATTGCGCTAGCAGCTAAGTCCCAGTTCTTATAGTTGAAGCCAACGTTGAATCCGAAGGAATAAGAAGGAAGAAAAGATCCTAAAACGGTACGATCGTCATCATTGATATCGCCATCGCCGTTGATGTCCCTATAAATAAAATCCCCAGGTTCCAGATTATTGGCCACAGCGACAGGGTCGGCCTGTATTTCAGCATCGTTTTGATATACGCCTACAATCTCCCTTCCATAGAAAGCAAAGATTGATTCACCAACAATGGAACGCTGACGGAATTCCGCAGTTCCCGCATCCAAAAATTCAGCGCCACCAAGACCGAGAACTTCATTGTCCAAAGTGGCAAAATTTGCCCCTATGGAATAGCTGAAATCGTCAGAAACCCTTTTATCCCAATTCAGCGCTATCTCCAAACCGGTATTTCGGATTTCACCAACGTTCTGGCGCGTAGCCCCAGGAATCAAGGGGCGCAGTACTGGTATCACTGCATCTTTGGTATCCCTAATGTAGTAATCTGCCTCAACAGAAAGGTTGTCATTGAACATCCTTGCCGAAAGACCTGCATTGATTTCTTCGGTAACTTCCCATTTTAAAGCCGTAAAGTCACTACTTGTATTCAAACCACTGAAAAGGATATCGCCAAGAGCGGTAGTCACTACTTCTGATGTAATGGAACCTTCACTGGAAGGTATTCTATCGTTACCCAATTCACCCCAGCTTCCTCTTAACTTTAAAAAGCTTACCACGTTATTTTCTGGGAAGAAGGATTCTTCAGAAACTACCCATCCGGCACCTATAGTGGGGAAATAGCCCCATTTTTCCTGGTACTTGTTTGTACCATCAGCACGAAAAGTTCCATACAGTAAATAGCGGTTGTCAAAGTTGTAGGATATCCGTCCGAAATAGGAAAAACCAAATTCCCTGGCTCCACCATCAAAGGTATCTTCCTCAACAATGGTCTGCGCCAAATTGATGAAATATGCCTCTTCGCCCGTCAATGGGAAATTAAGACCCCGGGCTTGGATCAAATCCAAGGCTTCATCTCTAAAAGATGTACCTCCTAAAACAGTTAGGTTATGCTTTCCAAAGGAATCTGTAAAGGTCAAGGTATTATCCCATATTTGATTGGACGTTGTAATACTGCGTTTTAGCAGGTTTGCATCAACCCTTTGAAAGTTGTCCCCAATAAAATAAGGTAATCTTACCTCTCTTCGATTTACACTTTCAAAGTTGTGGTTATAAGCCGTTCTAAATTTTAATTTTTCAGGAATCAGGTCAACCTCCGCATAGAAGTTGGCCACAATATTTCTGATTTTGGAACGGTTCTCGCTAAAATCCATAGTTGGAAACGGGTTCTGGCCGCCTCGATAGCCCAAATCTTGGGCGTTGGCATATGGTGTTGGAAAAACATTAGGATCCTCAGCCAATAGCGGGTCAAAAACAGGTAATATTGGTACCGCGTAGTATGCTAAACGCCATGCTGAATTTTCTGCATCAAAACGAGTTGAATTACTCAGCACCACACTTCCTCCAACCTTCAACCAATCCGTAGCTTTAAAATCAATCTTACTTCTTAGGTTGAACCGTTCGTATTCATTCTTCATTCTAAGAAGTCCTCCCTGTTCAAAATAATTGGCACCAATAGCGTAGGTTGCTGTATCACTTCCACCTGTAATTCCCACACTATGGTTTTGAATAAGTGCCAAGCGCATTACCTCATCATACCAATCCGTGTTTACATCAGGTACATTGGGATTGATCCTGCTACGTCCATATCGCTGCATTGCATTCAGAATAAATTCAGCATCAGGAGCAGAACCGGATTCCAAAGCAAGATTGGTAAACTGTTCGGCATTGGCCATTTTTAGCACATTCTGTGGGACCTGATAACCGGAATAGCCATTGTACGTTATTTGTGCCTTTTGATTGAACTTACCGGATTTGGTCTCTATTAAAACGACTCCATTCGCAGCACGTACTCCATAGATAGCCGCTGCGGAGGCATCTTTTAGGATAGAAACCGATTCAATATCGGTTGGATTCAAAAAAGCAATATCATTAAAGAAAGCACCATCAACAACAAATAGAGGTCCTGACGCTCCCGTATCATAGGAACCGATACCCCTAACACGGACCGTAGGCGATTGCCCGGGCCCTCCGTTGTTCACAATTTGAAGTCCAGCTACCCTACCCTGTAGTGCTTGCATTGGTTGGCCCACTGGAGCAAGGTCCAATACCTCGGAATTCACGGTAGTAATCGCTGAGGTTAAATCCTTAACTTTTAGTTCCCCATAACCAACTACCACAACCTCATCCAGAAATTGCGTGTCCTCCTGCAGAGCAACGTTTATGGTAACTTGGCCATTTACAGGTAATTCCTGGGATCTATAACCGATATAGCTAAAAACCAAAATACCAGAAGGATCAACATTGGTTAGGGAATAATTTCCATCGAAATCCGTCTGCACTCCAATTGTTGTACCCTTTAGAATAATAGAAGCCCCTGGTAAAGGTTCTCCTTGTTCATCGGTAACAGTTCCCGAAACTGTAATATCACTTTGTCCAAATGCAAGGATTTGGGTGAATAAAAGAAATATTACTAATAATACGTTTCTAATTTTCATAATTATTTAATAGTTGAGTTGCGTTTTTGCTAAATTAATAATGGACCAGTCCAGTCAAGTCGAAATGGGGTACATAAAAAATACATCATTTGGAAAGTCGCTGGAGAAGTCCATTTTTGTGGGCTTTGCAGTAGTGTTTTTGGTTAAATGAGAAAGAATTTTTTGATTTTGACGTAGTAATGATGTATTCGATTTTTATCGGATTGTGTAGGAAAACTTCTGTATCCAAGGTGCTTAGAAGGTTATTAAGAAGTTGGACAAGCTTTTGGAGCTATCAATTTCCAACTTTTTACGTAGTCTGTACCGATGTATTTCCACCCCACGAACCGAAATGGCCATCAGTGGGGCAATCTCTTTTGTGGAAAGATTCATTTTAAGATAGGCGCATAGCTTAAGATCTTTTGGGGTAAGATTGGGATATTCCCTGAGCAATCTTTCAAAGAAGTCTTCATGGAGTTCTTTGAAGTTGACTTCAAACCGTTTCCAGTCATCGGTATCTTGAATGGAATTGTTGAGCTTTTTGATAAAGGAACGATACCGCTGGGAGTTGGAGAATTTATCTTTATTCACCAATAACATATTTTTAAGCTCAAGGATCATCTCGTTCTTTTTGGCAATGTTCAAGGTGGTACTGGCCAATTCATTTTGTTTGAGTTTTATTTCACGGGCCAATTTTTCCTTTTCCAATGCGGCAAGTTTTTCTTCTTGCTCCAATTTCATTTGTCTTTCAAGTTCTCTTTGCTTTCGATCAAATTTTCTTCGGTTGTAATACCGAACTACAAAAATCACAACTATACCCAAAAGGGCATATAGCGCAATGCTCATGTTTGACAAGTACCACGGAGGTGCAATCTCAAAATTGAAGGAGGCAGGTTTAGAAATTTCATTGTCCTGCCCTACGGTAGACACTTGAAACAGATATTTTCCGTGTGGAAGGTTCTGAAATTGAATAAGTCCATCTTCAACAAAATCTGCATAGTTCTTAGGTCCATTCAGCGTATAGTGATACCTAGGCTGCATTAACTCCGGAGAAGATACCTCGAAAGATATCACCTGGGAATTCTTATATGCAATGTGGGTGGAGTTTTGGGAATTTGGATGAATGGTACTTTCATCCCGAACTGTATTTAAATGCGGAATTGGAAGATTTAATCCACTCAACCAGTCTTCCAAAGTATTTCTATTGACCTTGGCAAATCCGTCACTTAATGTGATATAGGATATTGAATCATTTGCTTTGATGATATTTTGGGAATCCGGAGCCAATCGTTCATCAAGCGAAAAATCAGCTATGGTAAGGCTATCTTGCTTGAGGTTGGTTTGTACGATCTCTTTTTTGCCATCCCGGTTAACAAACCAAAAGTAATCATGGTCATAGAACAGAAGTTCCAAGTCATTGAATTTTTGAAATTCCTCAAAAACCACAATTCTATCCACAATGGGATCGTATTTGTACCATGATTTTTCACCGCGAAATATAATCTGGTTCTTGATGTTGTAGAGTTTAATGTTGTATTCGCTGGGAGCGTTTTCATTCGTAAACTCTTTTTGAGTGATTACATTTTCATAGGTATTGTCCAGTTCCAGCCTATAGTATCCTTTATAGGGGTGCGCTGCCCACAGTATATTGGGAGTTTCAAAACAGAGGTGTTTAACGGGTTCCGCAAAATTATTTATCCTAGAGACATTCCATTTTCCATTTATATCCTTTTCATATTTCGCCAGACCATTATAGGTTCCCTGAATGTACATCGTTTCTTGTTCGAGAACCCTTTCAAATCCATACCCCCCGGAAAAATCAGAAATTTTTTCGAAGCTGTTTGGGCCAACACGATAAGTTCCGGTATTGTGCCCACAAAGCAAATCTCCTTCTACGACCTCGAGGTCCCAAACATGCCCTTGGGAGCCATTTACAAACCTTAGTTCATTTCCTTCGAAATAAAAGACACCGGTATTGCTTCCCATAAAAAGGTGGCTGTTATGCAATGCCATGTCGTACACCATGCCCAAAGTGCCCGAAAAATCCGTGTAATAGGTAATGGGATTGTCCAACTTGGTGCGTGCTAGGCCATTATCCAGACCTAACCACAATTGATTTTGAAAAACTTGCATGGAAAGCACAGTATTATTCTGAAGGCCTGCTTCCCTGTTCAATACTTTAAAATTTCTGGTACCGACATCGAAGAGGTAGACACCGTTCTTGATGGTTCCAAAAGCAATTTGGTCCTCCCTCAGCTTTAAAATCTTATTAAGTTGATGTTGTTTTAGGATTTGGTTGAGCTCCACGCTCCAAGGTGCTATGTCTTGTCCATTCCAGATATAGCAGCCATTGAGTTTGGTCCCGATCAAAATATCGTCCCCCAAAGAAACCATATCGGTTAAGGTCTTGCCGTAAAGTGCTTCCTGGTTTGGCAAGGGAACCAATTCTTTGTTCTTTAATTCAAAAAGACCTTCTGTACCCGCAGCAACTATAAAACGGTCCTGATGGATCAAAATATCCGATATAATCTGAGGAGGGTCGATAAAAGTGATTTTTTCATCTTCGTAACAATAAATGGTAGAAAACGATCTAAAAAGAACTTTGTCGTTTATCGGTATTATTTCCCAAAATTCCTCACTTGTAAATTCGTGGTCTTTGATTAAATGGGTCAAAGAGGTATAGTGAAGGGCACCTGTTTCGTTTTTCTTCCAAAAACCAAACTCTTCGTAGGATCCCGTAAAGATTTTGTCACCAACAACAGCGACTGATCGAATAATTGTATTGTTTGGAAGTTTATGAAGTTCCCATTTTTCACCATTGAAATACAACAATCCCTGATTGTTCGCTGCAAAAAGTTCCCCTCTTTCGTTGATGGAAACTCCCCAGTTTTTACTAGCCCCTTTGTACTCCGATAATTTGTAGTTATAAATTGGTGGCAACAGGTTTTGACCAAAACCAGCTTGGAAAACCAGCAATGCAAGAAGATACATTGTGTGCTTCCACATTTTCTTCAAAAACTTGTCATGAATATCGAATTTCACTTTCCTAAGTTCAACACAATTAAAAAGAATGACTGATAAAGTCCAACAAGTTACAAGCTTTAGGGAATTGGTGCAAAGCATATCCGATTTTTGGATAGCACTTATGAAACTGCATTAAATTTAGAGCTTTTGAGTTTTTTCGTTGCAATGGTAAAATTCAGAAAAGAAAAAAGCCTTGGAGAGTTGGTTTACCCCAAGGCCGATTTAATTCCCATTATATAAACATCCGAGAGCGAGTAGGTAGCTCTAAAATCTGGGGAAGCTGCCCATTTATTCTTTTAGGAGGACTTCCATCATTGCTTTTGCTGAGGTTGTCCCTATTTGTGCTATTCTTTCTTTTGGGGTACCATCCCCTATTTCATAGGTAACTCCCGTCGCATTATGTCCATATAAAAACCACCCTTTGGATACAGGGCGGGTACTGTTCGCTGCTGCCTCATTTACTTTATAGCCTTCGATATCTCTTTCCAAAACTTCAAACCAGTCATCTATAAAATTGGGCAATGTGGTTCCTTCCCGTTTAACATTGGTATAAAAAACATCTTCGTAGGTTGAATGAAAATCAAGACCCAAAACAATTTTTCCATTGCTTTCCTTACTGGTATCGAGGATATGTGTTGCCACATTTTTAATTTCAGGTTGACGGTATTTAGACCAATCGCGATTAAGATCAATCCCATTGGCATTGTGCCTCCAATGCCCAAGATCTACTCCATCAGGATTCATAATTGGAAAAACCAGTACTCGGTACTTGTTTAAAAATTGCGTGGAAAGTTCGGATTGATCCACTAGAGTTTCCAGAAAATGCTGAAATGCAAAATATCCGGTAACCTCGGGAGGATGCTGTCTGGTCAACAAAATTATTATAGGTTTTCCTTGGGAATTGCCATGATATATGTCCAAAACCGGAATATTCCTGCCCAGTTTGGACTGTCCCACGCTTCCTTCACGAATAAAATCCCTGTTTTTAATAATTTCATTGGTATACCACTGCTGTACATCCTTGGAAGTGTTAATTTCTTGGGAGGCTATGGTTTGAGGTTTATCATCCAAATTGAGTTTTAGCAGTAGCCCGTTCTCTGTCTGTGCGAAATCCAAAGAATCAACTATACTCCAGGTCCCATTCATTTTCTTCTTGGGCATGTATCGATGCTCAAATTCTTCCGGGTAAGCAAACCTGAAATACATTTGTTTTGGACTGTTCGACCATACCTTAAAACCGTAGTAAGGGCTTTTGTTTATCGGTGTGTTTTCAGGATCAAATTGCAATAAAATAGTTGTATCATTAAGTTGGGATGCCGCATTCAATCTAGCCCCATCAAATTCATTGCTGACCGAAACACCCAAGTCTTTAAACTGATAACTTTTTTTCGTTTGAAAACTGATGGGCTTATCCTTGGTGTCAACAGGTATTTCAAACTTCACTTTTTTGGGTCCGGAGCAATTGATAAAAAGGAATAATGCGGAAACCATAAAAAGCCATGTTCCCTTGGATATCAGTTCTTTTTTGATGTATTTCATATTTGATGGGTTAAATTTTGCTTTCTTCTTTTAAATCCGTGGTTTTCCCACTCGTTGCATTAAAATTCTGCATCAACTGGTATACGTGAGGAATCTGTTTTTGAAAGCGTGTCAAAATATCGTCTGAAATATTGTCCCTGCTAAAAGGAACGACCTTCACGTACTCCTGAATTTCCCCAGCGTTTCTTCCGTATTTGAAATCATAGGGGAAACGTCCTGATTCATCAATCTTATTGGCCATGTTATCCTTATTCGCAACACTAATATAAAACTCACTTTCTTTCATGCTTCCCATCGGATTAAAAAGTGACTCCTGTTTCAAGTGTGCATAGAGTTCCTTAGCGGTATCAACAGCTGGGTCAATCAATTGGATTTCCTCAGCCATAAAAGCTCTATATGGGAAGTCATTATTTTTGAATCTATAATTGCGTAATTCCTTTAGGATTTTACCAATTTCTTTTGTCATATACGGATAATGGGTACAACCCAATATCAAGGATTTAAGCTTGTTTTTGGTTCCTGATTTTCTGATTTTTTCCAGAAGTGTTACCAAATGGAAACGCACATAGTTCTCGGCATCATTGATCTGTAACATGGTGCAGTCATCCTTATTTTTTGAATCACAGAGCATTTTGTTGTTTTCGAAGTCAAAATTGTAAATCTCAAACAGTGTTTTATCAATTTGAAGATTCCCTTCGAGCCCAGGACCTTTGTAATCTTCTCGGGGCAGGGTTAAGTTTTTGTCAAAATAATCAGGATCTTCATCGACGGCTTCCGCAATACCAACTCCTCCCTGGGAAAACACCTCGATATTACCTTTATACCCCATTTCATCCTTAAGTTTTAAAATGGTATTGTGGTACCCTTTTGAGGACACTGTGCCCGCCGTGGCCAAAACGCCAATGATGGCATCCTCGGTTTTGGAAATACCTTCCAGCGTTCCCCTGACCCCTGCGTCGATTACGCCGATTACTTTGATATCCGTGTTGGCCTTTTCCAGAAACTCTTCGATATAATCTTTACCATAAGCCGTTGCTGTATTACATGCAATAACCAAGGCTTTTACCGGTTTTTTGTCCACATTTATCTCTTTGTCAGCTCCATTGGAGTAATATTTATTCCCTAGTAGAAACTGTGCATCTTTGATAATGTGCTCTTTCAACAAATCAACCTTTTCGACTTCGGAATAGTTGCCATAGGGCATATTGGCCTGATCGCCCAGATAAATAAACGCTTCCCTATCAAAATCGAGTTGTCCATCGCTCCCATGGGTCAAAGCATCATTGTTATTTTCATCGTAGTTCACTATTGCTTTCAACACCGTCAAACCGCCCGTACCGGAATCAAAAACTCCAATTGGAAGGGTTTTATCCTTGGTTGGATAGTTTTTGAAGTCGATATAATAGAAACTATCCTCTTTATCAATAATCGTATTGACTATATCAGCTTGGGTCGTGTCTTTGGTCGTAATTTCCTTTTTCTGACCCTCCTTGCAACCCATGACGACCATTGAAGCCAAAATAAATAGATAGTGTTTTCTCATATTTTTCATTTTAGTTGACAAATTTGTTTAGTTGGATTGGTTTGAATCATTTTTCCGCAACACTTTGCCCAACAATCCGTTGGTGTATGCTCCTTTTTCAACCGCTAGTTTGCCATTAATGATGGAATACTCCAATCCTTCAGCATAATCAAATGCATTTCTGTAATCGGCCTTATCCCTAAAAGTTTCAGGGTTGAACAGAATAATATCAGCGAAATACCCTTCCTTTAGTTTACCTCGATATGGGATTTTGAAAATCTCGGCAGTTTTAGCGGAACTTCCATTAATAAATGAGGACAAATTCAAAACACCTTCCTCAATTACATACTTGCGATATTTTCTTGGAAAGGAACCATACTTTCTTGGATGGCCCGTATTACCATCGGAGCCAGTGGTCACCCAATCCTGTCGCATAAAGTTTTGGATATCGTAGTTGGACATATTAAAGGAAGCAACCCGAACAGTTCCTTTTGTCCTTAAAATCTTATACACAGCTTCCTCTGGTGATAAATTGAGTTCTATCGCGATTTGTTTTAGGGTTTTGTTCCGATAATCTGGATTTGCGGTTACTACAATCAATAGCGATTCGGGACCGCCGCGACGTCTGATATTGTTTTTGGTTTCCCGTAATATTCGTTCCCTGAGTGATGGATCATCGAACCGAAGCAATAGGGAATCCTGTCCTCCACTTTGGGCCCATTTTGGTGTTGTGGCCGCTCTTAATCCAGTAGCAGAAGCCTCATAAGGATATTGGTTGGCCGTTACGTCAATACCTTCCTTATGCGCATTTTCAACCATTGTAATGATTGAATCGCTCTGTTTCCAGACATCGACCCCCAGGCATTTTATATGCGAAATATGAATGGGCAATTTGGCCTGTCGCCCAATTTCTATGGCTTCCTCTACGGCTGCAACTAGTCCAACGGTGTAGGTGCTTTCATCGCGAAGATGTGAATCGTATATCCCGCCATTTTCTGCACACATCTTTGCCAGTGCAATCACTTCTTTGGTTTCAGCATAGCTTCCTGGAGCGTAGAACAAACCGGTTGACATGCCAAAGTTTCCAGCATCGTTCATTTCTTTATCCAGAAGTTTCTTCATGCGGACAATCTCCTCATCAGTGGCCACCCTATCACTTAAGCCAATAATCTCTTTTCGCATGGTCTCATGACCAATCAACAATACTGCATTGGTGCCGATGCCATGCTTTTCATATTTTTCGACATAAGTTTTTGATGGAAAAAAGCTGTCTCCATCATTGCCCGCAACAATGGTGGTCACTCCCTGCATCAAAAAAGGAAGGTTATGGGAGGTGTCCGGTTTATTTAAGTCCCTATCAGCATGGGTATGCGGGTCGATGAATCCCGGCGAAACGATTAATCCAGTAGCATCAATTGTTTTCAACGAAACTATGTGTTCGGTTTCTTCTCCAACAAAAACGATCTTGTCATCTTTAACACCTATTGCCGATGAGCTGGGTTCTTGATCAATTCCATTGTACACTGTTCCGTTTACTATGAGCAAATCGACTTTGAGCTGCTGTTCTGAACATGCAACGTTGGCGACAAGTGCCCAAACCAAAAGGAAAACTCTACTTTTTAAATGCGCCATTTTTTTGTTTTTCCAATAAGGTTTGCATTAAGGTATTGGCATAGACATTTGCTCTATGACGAATGGTGTCCCTGTCAATTTCATCTCCATCCTCATAAGTTACCGCTTCAGCACCAAAGGCATTAAAAAAGTAGTTGTAACAATACGGCAGCTCCTGGCTTCTGCGCCTTGCCTCTACTTTAAATGAAGATGAAGCTTCTATTTTATCAATCCACTCTGGAATAATTCCTGGGGTCTTAACCTCATTTATCGAGTCGAGCACCAGCAGGTATGGCCCACTATACGATGTATGAAAATCAAGTGCAAAACGGATGTTTTTGCCTTGTTTTACCTTTTCCTCCACAAAGTGTTTGACCGTTTTGGTTTCGGGTTGGGTAAAATCGATCCAATCCCTATTTAAATCCACCCCATTGACATTGTGTCTCCAGTTGCCCATATCGGCCCCATCAGGATTCAATAAAGGAAAAGTATAGATGTTGAAATTCTCCCTGAACGCCTTGGCGTTATCTGTTTCGTCAAAAAGTGTCTCATAAAAACTTTTGAATCCAATTGTTCCTCCAGGTATTTCAGGAGGATGCTGTCGTGCAACCAAAACAATAAAATCCTTGATTCCATCCTGCTCATAAACCAAGGCAAAGTTGTCATTGTCCATAACGGTTTTACCTGCCACGATTTGTTCGGTCTCATATGATTCCCCAATAAATTTTCCCATCCAGGCATAGGTGTCTTCCGAAGTCTCAATTTCTTGGGCAGAAACAAACAATTTTTTGGTCGAAACCTGAAGCCGTAAGGTAGCTGTATGGGCCAAAGTATCTATTTCAACTCTTGAAGAATCCAATGCCTTCCAGTGCATCCTGTCCCAACTAAGTTTAGGTATATAACGATGTTGGTACTGCCCATAATCCAGAATCAGCTTGATGTCTCTGTCATTCTTTGCATGTACTGCAAAAGAATACCATGGACTTTTATTTACCGGTTCCGATTCCGGGAGCACTTTTGCCTTATAGGTATTCTCCTCTACTTCTTTGATATCACTTAATCGTGCACTCTTGAATGAGGTATCGAAAAATACTTCACTCCCTTTGTTCCCAGTTTTTTCATTCTTGCATGCTATTAATAGCATGATAGCGCATAGCACGTATGTTGAAAACTTTGAAAACATCTTGGTATTTAATCGATTGGTTAATAAAAAAAGGTGCAATCCGTTTTGGTTAACAGGCTGTTCAGAATTGGTTTGAACAGCCTGTTTACAGAACATCACTTAATCTCAAATCACTAAACGCTAACTAACTCTATGCGTTGATTTATTGGTTTACGGGGGTTTTTATAAAGATGTCCGTAATGTCTGGGACATTGTCCCCATTGGTGTTTACTTCCGAGAACGGATATAGGAACCTTTCAGGATGTTGCGTTCCAACATTGAACGGAACCCCAACCTGTATGGCAGTAGGGTCATTCTTTGTCCTTCGAAGATCATTGAAACTGACCAGTTCAGCGAAGAAAGAAACATAGCGTTCTTGGATGATTTCCCTCAACAGCGCATCTTCCCTAGACAGTGAACCATCGACATTTTCAATTCCTCCGGCATCAAAATCGGTGTCCACATAGTCGTCATATATCCCTGTGGTTATTGCAAAATATTCTCCAGTTCTCAGGTTGGCCCTGTGCTCATTCAATTTTGACAAAGCCGTCGTAAAATCATTTGAGCGTATCGCCGCTTCGGCCCATGTCAACAATGTTTCTTGAATGGATATCAAGTTCATAGGTTCGGCCACTCCGGCAATTCCATTGAGATTGATCTGGGTTCCATCAAAATAATACGCGGCCCTATCGACCTCATCGGTCTTTGCATTGTTTCTGTTGGTGGCACCGGTCATCAGTTCAATCAAATATCCACCCTCTGTTGTTAAATCATCAGGAAAACTTCCTGTAAAAAATTGGTTCAAAAGATTGGTATCCCCTGTAAGTACAACAGCTGGAGGTGTATATTGCATGGATTCGGATGGCAACGAAATTCCGTTTTGAGCCGCAGAAATTGCACTGCTATAATCACCTGTTTCAAGGTATAATCTAGCTTTTAGCGAATATGCCACCCTGATCCAACTACTTGAGTCCCCTCCGAAGAATAGATCTTCAGAGATTCCTCCTGTTGTGCCTGAAGCTTGCAAATTTGCAATTGCTTCATCCAACAAGGTTTGAACCCCAGTATAAACAGCGAGCTGCCCATCGTATGTTGGGGTTGGGATGTCAGCATTAACCGCTTCGGTAAACGGAACATCTCCGAACATACTTGCCGCTGTGCCAAGCGCATGGGCTTCCAAAACTTTTGATGCTCCAAAGAAAAAATCTTGATTGGTCACCGGGATACCGCTTCGCAATTCCCTAGCCTGCTGTACAACTCCCACATAAATGTTGAACCAAGGAGTATCGGAATTGGTGTTTCCATATTGATATTCCTGAATTGGCGCAAATCTTCCGCTTCCCACAAAATTACCTGTCCATACTCCTGCTGCCCAGTTTAAATATCCCAATTGGGCAGTGATATCGGCCAACTGCATTCCTGTAAACAAGGTCTGGCCATCTACCCTACTAATCGTATTCGGGTCGTTATCGTTTATGTCATCAACTATTTCTTGACATGCAAGAAAATTGAAAAGAATTACTATACCTGTTGCTATTTTAAATAATCTCATAACTCTTTTTTAAAATGTTAAACTCAAGTTGAACAAATAAGACTTAGTGGATGGATTCGTATAGTAATCCAATCCTCTTGAGTTCCCTACCCCAGCAAAATTCTTATCCGGGTCATTACCGATTACATCTGTCCAAAGCACTAGGTTACGCCCTGTGAAGCTCAGACTTAAATCAGATAGTTTTAATTTTTCAACTATTTTTTTGCTCAAGGAATACGTTAGGGTCAATTCCCTTAAACGGGTCCAAGTAGCATCTTGAAGCCATAGTTCGCTGAAGCCCCTATTCCCAGCTCCATTTCCTCGATACCAGTTCTGCTCCAAAAGCACAGGTCCAGCGCCGAAATCATACAAATTACCCCTGACAACCTCACCAGCAGAATACGTCGCTCCGGTGACATCATTGATTCCATCTGTTGGTATTGTAACTTTGTTCCCTGATTCCCTGCTAAAACCTCTCTGGCTATTAATCTGGCGTGTCATATCGTAAAAGTCGCCCCCTTGAGAGTGCTCAAATAGGACATTAAGTGCCAAGTTTTTGAATCCTACATTAAATCCAAGTCCTCCCGTCCAATCAGGGTTCGGATCTCCAATAACGTCGTATTCCGGAGTCCCGACTGGGAATCCATTGGCATCCAATTCAATACTTCCGTCAGCATTTCTAGGCAATTTCCCACCGAAGATTGCTCCCATTTGAAACCCAACCGCTGCAACGGAATCACCAGTACCGAAACCTGTCAGTCGCTGCACATCTGCACCAGCCAAACTTGTCACTTCATTTTTGTTGGTCGCAAAGTTCCCGTATGGAGTAAACGTCCAATTGTTGCTGTTCCGAACCAGGTTTGCACTAAATTCAAATTCAAAACCTCGGTTCTTCATAGAAGCTCCATTTGTATAAATACTAGAAAAACCACTAGATGAAGGTCTGTCCAAAGTCAACAAAATATCTTCTATATCATTCGTATAGTAGGTAAAACTTGTGTTCAACATGTTATCGAAGAACCGGAATTCAAGACCTCCTTCAATTTCTGTTTTTATCTCAGGTTTTAAATTGGCATTTCCCAATTGGTTATCCAATCTGAAACCACCTCCATGATTGGTGGAGGACAGGTTTCCAAAAATTCCGTTGCTATAGGTAAAGTCACCTTCATAATTTGTGGTACTTCTATAAATATCCGGTTGAATACCCACTTTACCCCAACTCAATCTGGCCTTGGCAAAACTTATGAAGCTATCTTCCGGAAAGAAGTCCGCTTCAGAAAATTGCCATGCAACACTTGCCGATGGATAAAAGAACGGATCTTGAATTGTCGAAGCAGCTTCAATGGTACCTGACAAGTCAACATAAAGCTGATCATATAGTCCAAAGTTTGCTGTGGCAAAACCTCTGTTGGACCTTCTATGGCTGATGAAATTATCTCCTTGGATTATTCTTGAATTTGTCAGCGTATAAATCTCGTCATTAACGATGAAGTCACTACCAATCGTTGTTTCACGATTAAATTTTCTATCGTTGATGTTCCAACCTAAAATGAAAGACGAGGTGATGTCATCCGTTAAATTGGAATCGTATTTGGCAATTGCATCAAAATTCAATTCTGTGGCGCCTAAACTTTCAAAGGTCAGGTTACCTTCCAACCTAGGTATAAGTCCTGTTCTTGCAGATCCACGTGGGTATAAATAGGTTCGGTCGTCACTATAGGTATCCACACCACCGCGCAGTTTGATGTTCAATCCATTAACCGGATATACATCAATCTCAGCGGAGTAAATATGTCGGTTAACAATGTTCGGAGCCTTTTGTTTATTGGTGGTCCACAAAGGGTTGTTATAAAATGGCCTTTCAGACGCTCCAACAGGATTCCTGTAGGATCTATGTCGGCCACTGAATTCAGCTCCCGTATCGCTCACATAGGTTCCCGTATAATCTTCAATATTGAAATCGGAGATATTTCTATAAAAACCTAATAATAATCCGGCAGTGTTTGAATTTTGTTGGATTCTGTTGGCACTGATCCTAGAGTATTTCCCTTTTAGTTTTAGGTTGATGTACTCATTAAATCTATGCGAAGCACTCAAGTTTACGGTGTGACGTCTGTAGTCATTATTTCGGATAATACCTTCCTGATCCGTATTTCCAAGACTGAAGAAAATGTTGCTTTTCTCATCCCCTCCACTTATGCTGACGGACTGCTCCAGAAGAACCCCCGTTCTAAAAACTTGATCTTGGTTTTCATCCAAGAACGTTTCCCTGGAGTTTTTACCCCCGTGAAGGTTATCTGTTGTTCCATCTGCAATCGGATAATAAGTCCGACCGGTTTGGTCGCCGATAAAAAATCCACCAGAAGTATCAAAATCATCTTGACCACCAGATCTCGTGGAAATTTCGTCTCCCCATCCATGTAAATAGCCAAATCTAAACCTACCGTCAAGTCCTTGCCCATAATTTGATTGCAAGGGTGCAATAGCATTTACTTCATCCAAGGATACGGAAGTCTTCAAGTTGACCCTAAAACCTCTTCGCCCGGATTTGGTGGTGATGATAACCACACCGTTTGAAGCCCTAGACCCCCACAATGCTGCTGCCGATGCACCTTTGAGCACCTGAAGTGTTTCAATGTCATTCGGGTTTATATCATTTAAACGGGACTGTTGTGAAGTACCATTTCCCGTAGCACTACTTGCTCCACCTTGTGTACTGGCATTACTTATTGGAATTCCATCTACGATAATCAAAGGTTGAGTGCTTCCAAAAATGGTATTTGCTCCCCGAATTCTAATATTGGAACCTGCTCCGGGATCACCATTGGATCTGGTTATGTTTACACCGGCCATTTTACCTTGAATAGCGTTGGCTACCGATGTTTCCCCAGATCGTACCAAGGCTTCAGGTTTTACGCTTGAAACGGCAGTACCCAATTTATCCGTACGTACTTCAAAACCCAAGGCGGTGACCACAACTTCATCCAATGCTTGGGCATCTTCCTTTAAAACCACATTTATGGTCGATTGCCCATTAACAGGAACCTCAACAGTGGTATACCCAATATAGCTAACCACCAATATCGCATCGCCATCTGGAACTTCAAGGGTATAGTTACCATCAAAATCCGTTGTGGTACCCGAAGTGGTCCCTTTAACCACAATGCTCGCTCCTGGTAATGGTCCCGTATCATCGGTAACCGTACCGGAGACCGCCATCTGCATTCCCTCATCTTTTGTGCGTGGTTTAGGCTGAACCTCATTCTTTTTCAGCACTATTTGTCTACCGTTAATATGGTAGTCGATGCTGTTAGGTTTAAAATGCAGCTCCAGCGCAGTGTCGATAGTCTGGTTCTTGATTTTAAGATCTCCCTTCTTTTGGTTCAAAGCCGGCAGCAAATCTTCACCATACATAAAAACGAACTCACTTTGGTCCTCGATGCTATAAATAATATCTAACAGTGTAGCATCCTTTAAATTGACTTTTAACTTTGTCTTTTGTGAGTAAGCGTCAGTGTAAGAATAAAGTGTGAAGAGCAATAAAAATAGTGTCAGAAACCTCATCACTTTTTTGATTTTGTCCATAAAATTGCCAAGGCAATCATATGGAAACCCCTTTTTTTCCATAATTTAGTTAGTTGTTTGTTTAAACAATTCCTGTTTTTACAGGTTACCCGCCAGAGCATGGTACGAACATGCTCTGGTTTTTTATTTGGTAATCAAATATCCATTGATTCCATTTTTTTCATATTTAGCTGAGGCAGAAACCGCCAGATTTTCCATGGTTTCTTCAATCGAATCATTCAAATCCAATTTACCCGTCAGCCTAAATTGTTGGTTAATATTTTCAGTTAGTTCTATTTTGACGTTATAATATGTCTCTACCCGTCTGACAACGTCCTTCAACGTTTCTCCCCTGAAAATGAGCAATCCTTTAATCCACGAAATATAAATCTCGGTGTCCACCTTCATTTTATTTTGGATTGTTTTAGAGGATATGTTCCATTCAGCCAGTTCACCAGGTCTCATAACCGTTTTCGTTTTCTTTCCGAACAGACTATTGCTAGGTTGATTTGTCAAATGCACCTCACCTTCCGTCAAAACGGTGGTAACTTTATCATTTTTGCTATAGGAATTCACATTGAATTTGGTTCCAACAGCGGTGATTGCAAATGCATCATCTTTTAGGACCTTCACGGTGAATGGTTTGTTGACATTGGATTCAACCTCAAAAAACGCCTCGCCATCCAAATAAACCTCCCGTGTATCTCCTATAAAACGTTGCGGGAACACTAATCTTGAGCCGGAATTCACATGTACGATAGAGCCATCGCCGAGTGTGATCCTGCTGTGTTTTCCAAATGGAACTATAAGTTGGTTCATTTGAATCTCTTCTGAACCATCCGTCTCACCAATAGCCAGGGTATCTCTTTGGTTGATTACCAAATTGTTGTTACCAGAATAATTAATGATGGATCGCTTTTGGTCGATAGCAATCTCATGTTCGTTTTCCAAAATCAATTTGGTATCTGTTGCAGAGTCTATGGAAACCTGTAACAAAGATTCTATATTGGCCTTATTGGTTTTGGGAGTATCTATTCCAAAATAAATAGCCGTACCTATAAGTACTATGAATATTGCAGCGTATTTTAAAATGCTTAAATAAATTGGGCCTCTACGGGACTTTTCTAAGCCCACTTTGTCCAATATCCTATCTAATATTTCTTGTTTCTCATTTGTGGAGAGCTGCTGGTTGTTCGCTTCCAGTGTCTCCAGAAATTCCTTTAAGATTTCGATTTTGGATTTCTCGGCAGGATTTTCTTTGATATAATCCTCCCAATACGCATTTTTTTCATCCGTGGGATTGGCAATCCAATCTACAAATTTTTCGTCATCCAGATATTTGGTAAAATCGTCCAATGTCAAGCTATTTATCACATAGGGACAGAAGTTTACATTTTGTGGACACTTTTTTTAAACTTTTTTTAAGTTTTTTTCTGATTTGATGAATTTTCGGCGATTGAGAAATGCTTTTTCAAAGCGTTGGAAAGTCTGAAACCCTAGAATATCCTGAGCATCGAATAGAACAGAACAATTCCCTTATAATCGTCAAAGGCCTTACTGTTTCGAAGTTTTTTTACAGCTCGGTATACCTGTTTTCTGACTGAAGAATGGTCAATTTTTACAATTTCAGAAATCTCTGTGTAGCCTAATCCAACACTGAACCGCAAATACATGATTTCCTTTTGCTTGGAGGTCAGCGTCTCCAAAGCTTCATTGACAAGGCGTTTTTTTTCTTCATCAAGCTCTGATAAAATTCTTTTGTCCTCAAAATTATGACCTGCACTAAAATTGGGTTTGGGCTGTTCAAATAGCTTTACTTTTTTTCTTTCCTTTTTTTGTTTTCTGAAAATGGTATGTTTTAGCGCTTTAAGAATATAAAACTTGATGTTATGAGGTTCGGATATTGCATTTCTGTGCTCAAAAATTTCAATAAAAACCTCTTGGATGCTGTCTTTGACCAGTTCTTTATCGGAGTCCAGCTTTAGCCCATAAGCATACATATCATCAATACATAATCTGTAGACCGATTCGAACGCCGTTTTATCCCCCGCCTTAAATTTTGACCATAAATTACCCTGATCCATATACAATCTAGCGCATATTTGAGCTCAACCTTGGCTCTTAATTGACTATAAACAAACTTAAAAAATATATTTAACCTTGTCCCAAACCCAAATTTGGCTAACCAAGGGTACCATGGGTCAACAATCAATTCAGGAAGTTGACTTTCACAGATTCGATTTTGTATGGGAATGATTTTATCGTACTTTATTTCAAATTATCATCCACTCATATTTAGTTAACTGTTCAAAATCAGTGTTTTGGTAGCGCATCACATACAGTGTTTTGGTATAACAAAGGTCTGGAGCAACCTATTGTTTGCACTCTTAATGCTTTGTCAAGGATTGCTGGGTCAAGAACTTGATACCATAACTGCTTATGAGAATTATCAAAAAGCTCGAAAATTTGGTGATGCTGGGGACTACAGACAATCTATTTCGTATTACCAAAAAGCGCTGATGGGCTATGAAAAAGCAACTTATTGGCCGGGGCACATAAAATCATTGAACGGGTTAGGTGCTTGCCATACCTTATTATCAGAGCATAAGCAAGCCCAGGAATATTTACAATTGGCCTTGTCCACCGGTCTTGAACGGCTTGGAGAAGTACCGGAAATAGCCGACACCTTTCAAAACCTAGGGTTTGATTGGAGTAGACAGGGAGATTACGATAAGCAATTTGACAACTATAAAAGGGCATTGCAAATTAGATTGGAGAAGCTTGGGGAAGACCACCCTAAAGTGGCCCAAACCTATAGTAGTTTATCGGTTAGCTATAAGTATCGTGGTGATTATGAAAATGCTTTGACCACAGCGAAAAAAGGATTGGATACCCGTCTTAAATCGGTAGACCCCAATGATTTCAGTCTTTCCCAGGACTATACCAATATTGGTGCTATTTATTTAAGCAAGGGCGAGTTCAAAAATGCACAGGAATATTTTCAACGGGCATTGGACGTCATGGAAGGTGCAACCGGCGAACAAAATCAATTTAAGGCCATAGGATATTCAAATCTTGGCAAATCTTTGGATGCACAAAAAGAGTACGACAAGGCCATTGTTGCCTATGAGAATGCATTGGAGGTTTTGACCAAACTACTAGGTGAAAAGCATGTATATGCCGGTATTTTTTATAATAACCTGGGAGCGGCGTGGCATAACAATGGAAATGCAGCGAAAGCCATCAACTACCACGAAAAAGCATTAAACATATTCACTGCTGCCCTACCGGCTAATCATCCTTATGTAGCCACAACCTATATTAATTTGGGTAAAAGTTTTGGAACTCTTGAAGAAGAAGTGAAGGCCTTGGACTATTTCAATACTGGGTTAAGCATTCAGGGTATGGTACTTGGTCCAAACCATCCGGAATATGCAAGCTCTTGCTACATCATTGGGTCGCATTTCGCAAAGCTGCATCAATGGGACAATGCCCTCTCCTATTTTCAAAAAGGTTTGGCAGCTTTATCCGAGGATTTCGACGAAACCGATAGTTATGCCCATGCTGCCCCGCAGCAGCTTACCTCAAAAAATATTGTTTTGGATTTGCTGGATGCAAAGTCAGAGGTCTTGTTATCCCGTTATAAAAAATCCAATCAAAATATATCGGATTTAGAAGGTAGTTTCTCAACCTGCCAGGTTGCTTTGGAACTGATTGACCAGCTCAAATTTGAAATTACCTCCTCCATTTCAAAACAAGAGCTTATTGAAAAATCAATCCCCGTTTACGAAAAATCAATTGAAGTTTCCTATGAACTCTTTAAAAGGAATAATGACAAGAAATATTTAAAACAGGCATTCGAATTTTCAGAAAAAAGCAAGGCTTTTCTTCTGTTACAAGAACTCAAATATGCCGAAATCAAGAAGTACGCAGGGATTCCCGACAGTGTTATTCAAAAGGAAAACTCACTAAACATACAATTGGCTTTCTACAAAGGAGAACTGCATTCAGCAATTCGAAAAAAAGATTCATCAAAAACAAAAGCTTATAGAGACAAACTCCTGCAGGCAAGAACAGCATATGAGTCGATCAGGGAAGAAATTGAGCATCGATATAGCCGATATCATCGGTTAAAGTATGGGATGGATGAATTTACAGTGGGAGATGTACAGAAAGAACTATTGGACGACCAAAGTCTGCTGTTGGAATTCTTTGCAGGAGAAGATCAACTTTATCTTTTCAGTGTTACACAAGATGATTATAGCATCTTCACCATAGAAAAAACAGCTACCTATAACAAATGGATAAAGGATTTCAGGGAAGGTTTGACCAACTATCAACATGTAATCGAAGCCAACCCAAAAACCAAACAAGCCTTTGCTGAAGCTGCCTATGGCTTGTACGGAATGTTATTAAAAAAACCGTTGGATGGAACGGGCCAATACGTAAGGAAAATCATTGTAATCCCGGACGGAGCGTTGAGCTACCTGAATTTTGAAGCCTTGTTGACTAGCGCTCCTGCTGACGCGGGAAGTTTTAAGTACAAAGATTTGCACTACCTTCTTAAAGAGTATACCGTAGGTTATGCGTACTCGTCCAAATTCTTAAGAAATTCAATAGCAACTCCCAAAATCGGTTCAAACCAAAACAGAAAATCCACTTTCGGAGGATATGCATCGGATTATGCCTTAGCGACACCAACGTCACCTGGTAACAATATAGATTTAATGAGGCTCCCAGGAGCGGAAAAGGAGGTTCGTAGCATTGCTGAAAAGTTAGAGGGCAAAGCTTGGGTTGGTACTGCTGCCACTGAAGAGGTTTTCAAGGAAACAGCAGGGGAATTTCAAATACTCCATCTTGCTATGCACGGGCTTCTCGATGATACCGATCCGATGTTTTCCAAGCTATTGTTCACCCAAAACCAGGAAGGTAATGAGGATGGCCAGTTAAATGCTGCAGAAATCTATAATTTGGACCTCAATGCTGATTTGGCTGTACTGAGCGCATGCGACAGTGGTTTCGGAAAAATAAACAAGGGAGAAGGCATGATGAGTCTCTCACGTGCTTTTGCCTATGCAGGATGCCCGAGTTTGGTTGCTAGTTTATGGAAGGTTCCGGATGAAACCACCGTCGCACCCATGATGGATTTCTATGACCAACTTATGGCCGGTATGCCCATTGACGAGGCATTGCAAAAGGCCAAATTGAATTATCTCCAAAATGTGGAAAATCCTCTTTACGAGCATCCCTATTTTTGGGCAGGTTTTGTGGTTCATGGAAATACCCAACCGCTGCATATTGAATCCCAGAACACAACAGCTTATACCTATGCCGTCGCGGCCCTTTTAACAGGTTTAATTTTGTTGATTTTGGTCAGAAAAAGAAAATTTGCAAGCAACTCATCAGTCTAACTCAGCAAGCAACTTTTGAGCTTCTTCCATTTTATAACCTGTAATACTTTCCAGGGTTTGTTTGCCAAGTGATTCTTGGTTGTTCTGTAGATAGGCCAGACTTAAGAACCATAGACCCTGTTCCATAAACGTATTTTCGCTATCCACAACTTTCTGAAAGTGTGGTATTGCCTTATCCGGTTCAGGATCTTTCAAATACAGGTAGCAAAGACCTGTATAAAAATGAGCCATTGCAAGTGTTTCTCCTTTGTCGATTATGGCCTCTAAGGAGGTAATGGCGCCTCCATAATTTTGGTTTCCGTAGGCAAGGGCCATTTGGTTCCATAGTATTGAATTTTGGTTGGCTTCACCTCTGGTAACTGGCGGGTTATCGTATGGTGCCGAAAGGTGGTCTTCCAAAAGGTCGGATGTGGATTTTGTCCTATTCAATAAAAATATGGTGGGAATTATCAAAAGAATCACAATCGCCGCAACCCTTGAGATTCGATACCATAATGGACGTACTGGATGTTTGGCTGATGATTCTTCCAAAGCTACATCCAAGGCCGCTAATATTCCTTTTTTTGTTTCGTCCAGATACTCTTCAAGTTTCTCCCTGTCCCGACCAAAGGTTTCATAATACCATTTAATGTTCTCTACAATTTCCGAACTCTCCGGATTTCTTTTGATGTGTTCCTCGATTTTCTTTCGAGATGTAGCATCCAAAATACCATCAACATAGTCGATAAGTACTTCCAATGCTATGTGCTCTTTATGGGTTGAAAGATCATTCATAAGACCACATTAACTATTTGTACGGTTTTTAATTTCCACTATCAACTTTTTTCGGATGATGGATTTTTTGTTGTCCACAGTCTTTCTTTGAATTGAAAGACGTTGCGCTATTTCTTTACTGTTATATCCGTCACAATGCAGGTTCCACAATTCATACTCTCCATCGGTCAGACAGGAGCGGTACATTTTGACAATATCTTCGGCTCCCAGCTTATGGAGAACTTCGGGCTTTACCGCTATGCCATTGATGGCTGGCGCAGGATTCTCGACACTCTTTATTTTGTTGTTTTTGGTGTTCATGTCTACCCATACATTAGATGCGACCTTATATAGATATGCCTTGAAGTTTTTGATGCCCTTTTTATGCTTGGCCATCTTAAGCCAGGTTTCCTGGGCTATCTCTCTAGCGATTTCCCTGTTCTTGGTCTTTCCGAGCAAGAACATGAGCAACGAATCATTGTATCTACCAATCAGTTCTTTGAGCGCGGACCTATCCCCTTGTAAATAATTGTCCCATAAAACATCGGCATCATCATTTCGATTAGATCTACCCATTGAGGTCGAGGTATCGGTTTAATGACTACAAAATAGCTAAAATTTTCCCGAAGGCCTTTTCAATTCATTAAACCTTTTTGCTTGAACGTCGGGAAAAAACAGCCCTTTTCGGAGTCTATTAATTAGCGTAGTACGCCTTAACCAAACAAATACACACATGCTAAAAAAGAAGAACACATTTTTTGGCGCAGCATTGCAGGCCTTGTGCACAACCAGAATTATCAATATGAAGTATGCTGTTTTTACATTATTGGTATTCCTAATAGTATTCGGTGGGATAGCGCAGACCCAGGATAAAAACTATTATCCCAGAGCAAAGGTCTACCTAAAAGACCATAAAATTATTAACGCAAGGGATTTTATAATCAGGGGAACAGAGGCATCTTTTTTGGATTCAAAAGCTGGTACGCAGCAAAGTACGACGCTTGACGCTGTTGACTTTATAAAAATACCCAAAGGAAATCATGTGCTGATAGGGACATCATTTGGTGCAGCGACCGGGGCCTTAAGTTCTCTTCTCATAGATCTGGATACTGATGCATTGGGTCGCCCGCAAGAAAAAGATGCTGGTTTTTATCTGGCCATGACGGCCGGGGGAGCTGCTTTGGGGGCGTTGGTGGGACTTCTGGTACCCAAATGGAAATCAGTATACCTAAATAAAAACGCTGTTGGACTTCACATTCCATTACAATTCGACATTTCGCCTGAAATGGGTGTTGCAACCATTAAAATCACAATGAAAATATGAAACAACATTTATGTTTTACCATCATACTGGCACTATGCCTTTGTACCATGTCTTTCGGACAAAAATGCAAATACTCCGAAAAGAGGGTGCGAAAGGCTAACAAGCACTTTGAAGAAGAAAAAATAACAAAGGCTACGAAACTAAAACCTTTGTTCTCCAAATTCAGCCAAGCTGCATCTGCCAACTTTGTGAAATCAGAGGAAAACTACTACCTGTCTTTGGTATTGGTCCGGGAATTGGGTCGCAGAATTGATATTTTAAAAGATAACCCGCTCATAGTTCGATTTCAGGACGAAAGTGTGCTCACCTTATTTCCCGATAGGACATTGCTTGGTAAGTTCACATTGCCGGTAACAACCGAAATCAATCGTCCATATTACGAAATAAGTGCTGAGCACATGCAATTATTTGCCTCCCAGCCTGTGGCTTATGTCAAAGTATATTTCTCCTCGGACAAAGTGTCCGAAGAGAAATTGGGACTCGATGAAACAGGTACTTTCTTCGACTACGAAATACGCAACAAAAATCTACAAGCGAGTTTAATGGAACCCGCAGCATGTATTATCCAAGAATGATTAAAACCTTGACAACCAAAAGTTATGAAACCACTTTTCCAATATTTTACAATACTCGTTCTACTATTTTCATTTTCCTGTTCCTCTGATGGCGAAGGAGGAAATTGCAGCATTAGCTGTGGAGGATTTGGCACAAGTCAACCCTTTGTCCAGACAAACCATCCTTTTGTTTCAGAGTCCAGGTGCGTAGAGATTGCCAAGGAAAAAGAGGGAAGCGCTTGCAAAGCTTCCTATTGTCCACCTACGGGCAATTCTGATGATTGCTATCAAGTATATCCATAAATCGAGCAATACATTCACCTTTCATATGCCATTTTTCCTAAGCAATACAATAGGACTTTTGGCAACAAAAAAAGCTTACAATTTCTTGTAAGCTTCTGTTCAATTCGTGATCGCGGAAGGATTCGAACCTTCGACCGTCTGCTTAGAAGGCAGATGCTCTATCCAGCTGAGCTACGCGACCTTTTTGCGGGTGCAAATATACAATAAAGATGAAATAACTATAGAATAATATGGAAAATATAATGAAGTCAAAAATGCGTTGACCGATTCTGACCTCATCCACAGAAATCGCAGTTGGCTCTAGCAAATCACACCAATCCTTTGATTATCCATGCTTTAATTACCTTCAAAAATCTATCCAATCGCTTTTAGACGACTTCTGCGTAACCGCTTGCACCGATTTTTGGATGTTTATGGTTTTATTCAGGGCACTACGTCCATCACTAAACGTATAAGAAATCGAAGCTGTATGGGATTCCGTATCCGTGAAGCTGTAATCCGTACTATAGGTTTTTGTACCCTTTGTTGCTTGGAACGAACCTATTCGATTGCCATCTACACTAAATTCCAATGTACCTGCTGGTAAATCGTCCGATGAACTTATTGTAACTGAAATCTCGAGTGTATTTCCCGATACTGAAACTGGACTCCATTCCAACGAAGGGGTTGCCAATGTCGCGGGTTCCTCATCTTTACTACATGAAAGAACTGCCAGTAATGCTAGGGTAATCAAAACAAACTTTTTCATTAGTTAATTGTTTTGGAGATTTTTTTGTTTAAACTAGGTATTTCCACGGTCCAGGTTCCCTGGGCTAAATCATCTATTATAAGTGTTTCTTCGAGTGAAGTTGTATACGATTCTTCGAAATCAGGTCCTTTTACAACAATGTCGTGTGTATCGATAATCGCTTTGATCTCAATTCTTCGTGTTGTCTCGCCGGTAGCAAATTGAAGATTGTTCCCACTGTAAACCTCATTGGAAGAAATCCATGAAATTTCAGGAAAATTAATCTTTGGTATTACCGTAATGGAAACCTCATCTGAGCTTGATAACCCACCAAAGTCATACGCAGTGACCCTTATAACATGGTTCCCCACGGTCAAATTGGATAAGGTTGTCTCAAAAGGCAACAATTCAACGGTGTCGACCAAAACATCATTTACGTAGAATTCAGCCTTGTCTATATCGTCAGTGCCATTCGGATCAGATATCGTGGTAGTTACCTCAACAGCTGCTCCTTCCTCAAAACTAGCATCATCCACCGGATCATTAATTGTGACTTCAGGGGCCAAATTATCCGTTTGGGAGACCAGTAACCCGGTATCTATTAGATTTTGGGTTTGCCACAAGGTCATCCTTGCTGGATGTTCCAAGGCTAAAAGCATTCTGTCAACCTGACCTTGGGTAAACATTTTATAACAGCCCGATGCACCGTTGTACCCCATATAGTTTTCGGTGTTGACAAAATCTCCATCACAATTGGAGCCCGTTGAGCATTTTAGGGTATGCAATCCATCTTCTTTCGGGGTGTCGTCAACCTCATCAGTACCGTCACAGCCGCCCTCAAACGTATGTATCAGGTTTAACCAATGTCCAAATTCATGGGTCAAAGTGGAAGCAAATTCTTTATCCGTATTTGTGGCCAGATAAGCGCCGTTATATACCACGCGAGCCAAATTATTATCGGACATATGACTAAAAGGATACCAGGCCACTCCAGAATTATTGGTAACGCCATCATCGTACAGGTCGTTTTGAATATAAACGTTCATGTACTTATAGTTGTCCCATGCATCAGCCATTATTTCACCATCGCTGCTGGATGCATTACCATATCCACTTTTTTCTGAATAGTATACAATACCTGTCGTTTCATTCCCGTCTGGGTCTTTTTTGGCAAGTCTAAAGGTTATGTTCATGGATTGCTTGATATCCGAAAACATGCTATGCACCGACCCAAAATCATCGTTCAATCCTTGAAAATCCTTGTTTAAATCGTCCAACGCCCTTTGAATCAGGTCATCATTCACCGACCTTCCGTTAAACGATGAACCATAGACATGGAATACTACAGGTATTTGATAAGATGTGGCCTTATTCGCTAGGGTGGTTTTTTTTGATTTTTGGTTGAAACCCATATACTCTTGTCGAGCAGAAACATTATGCTGCAAATAGGTCTTGTTGACCTCCGAGGCTCCACAATTTACTTGGGATTGTATTTCGTGCACAAAGCCCACTTGTACCAGAAATATCAGTAATAGGATTACTTTACTTTTCATAGTTTCATTTTTTAGTTCCGCAACATTCTAGCTGTTGCACAACCCATCTACCATTCGAAATTCCAGATGGGTTCTTCATCTTTTAGATGCTCAACGAAATAATTCCATCTTTTTTTCATGAAATAACTTCGATGCTTTCCTCCATATCCGTGTCTTTGGCTGGGCATTATTAGGAGGTCAAACTCTTTATCCTCTTTAATCAACGCTTCGGCAAGTTTAAATGTTGCAGACGGGTTGACATTATCGTCCATTCCCCCATGGACCAGGAGCAATTTACCTTTCAGGTTTTTGGCGTTTGTAATGTTCGACACCTTGTGGTAGGTAGAATCTACGGGCCAACCCTGGTACATTTCTGGCCACCAAGCTTTTTCCATCCTAAAATCATGATCAGCTGAGCTTGCCACTCCAACCTTATACACATCTGGGAATGCCAACATTGCCCTTCCGGTGTCAAAACCTCCGGCCGAATGCCCAAAAATTCCAACTCTTTCCATATCTATCCAAGGGTATTTTTCTCCCAAATGTTTGATGGCCAAAACATGGTCTTCCAAATTGTTTCCCATATTCTTATAGGAGTGGTCATGGAAGGCTTTTGACCGTTTTGATGTACCCAGACCGTCGACCTGCATTACAATAAAACCAAGTTCGGCCAAGGCCTGATTGCGAAACGCACTGGAAAATCGCTCAGGAAACATATGGGTATGTGGACCCGTATAGGTGTGGTCTATCAAGGGATACGATTTGGAGGCATCAAAATTGGTGGGTTTCCAAATAGCTCCGTACGCTGTGGTTTTACCATCTTTCGCCGTAAACTCAAAGGTTTCGGGAGCCTTCCATCCTTCAGAAACCGCCATGGAAATGCTAGCCTCTGTTATTGGTTTCAATATTTTCCCTGATTTTGCTTCCCTCAGAACAGTTTTTGTAGGGATCTCTACGGTCGAATAGCTGTCCACAAAATATTTTCCATCATTGGAGAACGAAATATCGTGGTTCACCAATTCCGGGGTCAACAGCTTGACCTTCCCTTTAAAACTTACCTTATACAATTGGTTATGGTAAGGATTGTTCCCTTCTTCTCTTCCATTGGCAACGAAATAAATAGTCTCATTGTCTTCGTCAATATGTTGAATATTTGATATATAATAGTTTCCGTTGGTAAGTGGGACAGTTTTATTGGTCTTCAAGTCGAGAAGATACAATTGACGCCAACCGCTTCTTTCCGAAAGAAATGCGATTTTTTGGTCTTGCTTCAAATACCTGAAGTCAAAATTGTCAATATTGGTATCGCTGCTTTCCGCTATTAGTGTTTGTTCTTTATTTGCGGTTAAATCCACACGTTTTACATAGCCTTTTTTAAAACCCCGCTCCAAGTAATATGCAAGAGCGACCCCTGGTTCTTCGGTCCATTGTACGGAAACAGAGTTTATATGCGTACCTGTGGGTAGCTTAGTGACAACTTCACTTTTGTCTTCCACATTGAAGAATACCGGTTTTTCATAGACCATTGTGGTATCTCCTGGGGAACCTCGGTAATAAGACCATAGTTTTGGGCGGAACAGTGAATCGATGCTGTAATCGAGGAGATACATTTTTTCCGCTCGTTGCAAATCGACAACATTTGTCGCAATCCATTTGGAATCTTTGGACCAGTTTACCGTAAAGCGTTCGGGACGATCTCCGTCTTCCCCCTCCATTTTATCGTACCAACCATACCAAGATCCATATTCATAGTTTTTTCTTCCGTCCGTACTTAATTGAAACTCTTGATCCGTTTTGGTCGACTTTATAAAGAGATTGTAGTCTTTTGTATATGCAACCCACTCCCCATCTGGTGATTTGGATTCAAAAGGACTTTCCTCCACTTCTTTTTCCTTATCAATCGTGAGTTTATAGGTTGACAGGTCTAAGATATACGATTGACCATCGTGCGCAAATGAAAGCTGTCCTTCCCTGGATGTATCAATATTGTAAAGCTCCAACTGGTTCGCTTCGGTTTCTTTTTGCGAGAGTTCATTTATAGCTTGGGATACTTTTGAATGGTCGAACAAAAATGCTATCCGATGCGTGTTGACATCCATTGTCTTGTAAAAACTCCCTTTGTCGCTATGGTCCGTGAACCAAAATCCCGAATTATCCTTGAACCAATTTATTCGGGTATCCAAGTTAAAAACCTTCTTGTTATTATAGTTGACGTACAGATAGCCAACAGCTCTTTCGTAATCTTTTTTGGTGATATTCTGACCATTGATCGAATCTAGCGATAGTACCGCTAGAGCGATCAAAACATATACATGCTTCATTTTAAATGTTTGCTTCATTTTGTTCATACTACGAACCATCGTTTAAAAATCTTCCCAAATACAAATCGATATGTTTTGCGATACTTTGGGTTATAAAATTCAATGACAAAAATTAAGAGCTGGATAAAAAGCGCAGACGGGACATCTGCGCTTTTGACTAAAAAACTAACTCAAAACTACTAACTCAAATCCTACTGAAAGATTTCAATTAATATATTGTCATAATGCTCGATAGCTATAATCAAGCTATTTAAATAATCAGACTGTTAGCCGTTACTATTGTTTGGTGAACCGATATGTAGTTTGTGCCGGTGAGCCACAATTGGATTGTACATCATTGGTGAAATTCACCTCGAAAACGGAGTCATCCGTGATATCATATGTAGCATGACCTACAGTACTTGGGCCCCAATAGTTAGATCCGTCTCCACAATGACAATTTGTGTCTTGAAGGGGAACCACGAATTCATTACACACGAGATTAAACGTAAACGGAATCGGTGTACTACAAAAATTTGGAAAATTTATGCTGTTGAAGGTCCGCGCCAAACCATTTGCCGTTATCTCAAGTACATCGCCAGATTGCAATCCAGGTCCAAATGGTACTGGAATAATTTCCTCTAGCAAATACATTCCGGTAAAAAGTGTTTCATCCACAGGGCATACTTGAAAGATACTTACCGTCAAATTACCACTAGCTACCAAATCCGGGCTTGTGGGCACCGAAAGCACCAAAACTTTTGGGTCTGTGGTAACGTTGTTGTCCACACCATTTATGGTAAGTGTACCTTCATACGAATTTGGAGGGACAACAATCGATCCCACAGTATACGAAGCAGCTTCGGCGGTTGTTTCTTCTTCTACAATGTTAACTTCAAAGGTTCTTTCTGACTCGCTAATACTACTTACATTAATAGTGACTTGTGCCGAGCCTTCACCATCAATAATTATGGGAAGGTCCAAATTTGATTGGTTGAATTTTAAAAAGGTTTGACTCTCATTAAAAATCGTCCTGTCTTGCTCACAGGATACCAATAGAGCGCATGCTGTAATAAAACTTACTATATATTTTTTCATGATACTTTTTTTATGGTTAATAGCCAGGGTTTTGCTGTTCACGAAGACTAGGGTTGGCAATCAACTCGGACTGTGGAATAGGCAATGTGAACCTATGGTCCGAAGCAGGTAATGAACATGCCCCGTTCACCCCAATAACATTACAATCCAAGGGATCACGCAAGACACCTTGGTTGGCACGGGTCCCCAATCGTTTTAAATCATGAAATCTATGCCCTTCGAAAGCCAATTCTACCCGACGTTCGTTCAAAATTGCAGCAAAAGCCTCAGTTTCATTAGCATATGAAGGCAATGGCTGATCCGTTCCGAATCTGGCATCACGTAGTTGTTTGATATAAGCCGCTGTAGTATTGGTCGCTCCATTAAAGTTACCCCCATCAGCTGCTGCCTCAGCCAAAATCAACAACATTTCAGAAGATCTGAAAACCTTCAAATCGTTCATTAAAGGTTGAGTTTCCGATCCTGGGTATTTAAAAACAAGCAGAATATCCTCGTTTTCAAAATCTACAGCATTTTGATAATCAGGTGAGATTACAGACTCTGGTCCAACATTCACATCAAACCTGACATCGTTCGGGTCAATCAAATTGAACAAAGACCGACCTATTTCAAAAAATGGCCCTCCATTAATGGTTTCATTGGTAAAGGCAAACTTGGCTCCAGCCCTACTTTGACTCGCCATGTTGGATACACCATTACCAGCACGATCAAATACATCTCCCCTAGTGCGTTCAAGTTTGAAAATAATCTCGGTATTATCCTCATCTAAAAACATACTGGTGTATTGTGTTCTATCGGCGATGGGATATCTATCCAACAGTTGTTGTGCGTAATTAGCTGCCATGCCGTATTGCCCACGATAGGTAGCCATACGTGCCCTAAGCGCTGTAACGAAATCCCTGGATACAAAAGTGGCGTTGCTCTGATCTTGTAATAGATCTTCCGCTCTTTGTAAATCTGCTTCAATCAGGGCAAAAACTTCTCCATTGGTATTTCTGGGAAAAACATCATCGATACTTGGCACAAAATCTACCGCAATGACCCCCAAGGCAGCATCACTGCTCAAATCTGTTGAATAATAAGACAACAACTTAAAATGTGAATACGCCCTCAGTGCATGCGCCTGACCTAATATGTTGTTAAAAGCCGCTTGTTCACCAGCTTCCAAAGGAACATCCTCAGCAGCTATAAGCAACCTTGTGGCTTCATTGATTTCCTCATAACCTCTCTGCCAAAATGTGAAAGCAGACAGCGATGTGGCATCCAAGATAAATTGGTAATCCTGAACTCTTTGCCCTCCACTAATAAATCCTACAGAAAGCTCGTCGGTAAAAGTTGAGGCATGGGCTATATCTTGTACCAAGTCATATTTGGTATAAACACCGATCAATCCATCTTGTAAATCTTGTAGATTTTGAAAAGCTACATCAGGAGTAATTCGACCAACCTGGTCAATATCTATGGCATCTTCACAAGCCGTGAAAAGTGCCACGCAAAATATATATGTTAATATTCTCTTCATGATTTTTTTTTTATAATCCTATTTCAATTCCTACCGATAATATCCTTGGAGTTGGATATTGTCTTGTCTCGGTAACCCGTGATTCGGCGTCATACCCTCTCCATTCGGAAAAGGTCACCAAATTTTCTGCAGAGCCGAATACCTTAAGATTTGTTAAACCGGTACCTCGTAGAAACTCTTTCGGGAAAATGTATCCGATGTTTAAAAAACGTAGTCTTAAAAAATCTGAACTGCTCAAAAAACGGTCACTTGTATCCCTCAATATGGTTGCATTGGTGGATGTTATACTAGGAATATCCGTAATTCTGTTATCAGGCGTCCAAGCATTGAGAATATCCCTTGACAATTGAAAATTGGTAAGGGCAAAACCATTATTTATTAGCTCATAATAAATAACATCTCGCCTATCAACACCCAAAACATAGCTCCATTGGGTATCTAAATAGAATCCTTTGTAGTTTAAATTGAAACCAAAACTTCCGGTAGCATCAGGAGTGGCATTTTTGTTGGTCCAAACAGCATCTGTATCAGGGTTTGGATTTTCGGTTAAATTACCGTCGATGTCCAAAAACAACAGATTACCATTCCCTGGGTTTACCCCAGCATAGCGAACCAACTTTTGTTCAAAAATTTTGCCCCCATTTCTACCGATACCAAGTATTTCACCTGTTTCAGAAGGCAAATTGCTTAATTCATTTTCATTGTAGTTACCCACAAAGTTCAATGTTAAGTTCAAATCTTTGTTTCTGACAAGGTCGTAGTGAAATACCCAATCGATACCTCTGTTGGTCAAATCCCCAGTATTGGAATCGATTCCTGTAGTACCATTGATTGCTGATATCTGTGTAAACTGAAATAGATCTTCTGTTTTCTTATGGTACACATCCAAGCTACCTCTCAATCTGCTATTGAAAACTTGAAAATCAAGGCCAATATTCGTCTGGGTCACCTCTTCCCATTTCAAGGTATTGTTTCCTATTTGACTCAAAAACAAGGAATTTGCATTTCCGTAGCCCGTACTACTTGTGGCATAAAAAGATTCGGATAAATCAGGAGATGAGAAATACGTTCCTCCCCTAATTCTCTGGTTTCCTGTAGTACCGTAAGATGCTCTCAGTTTTAGGTCGTTGAACACAGAATTTTCCATGAAGTTTTCGTTGGAGATATTCCAACGTGCTCCTACGGAATAAAAGGTTCCCCATCTATTTGTCGAGGAAAATCTGTACGAAGCATCACGTCTTAACGTGGCCGAGAGTCCAAACCTACCATCATAATCATAATCCACATTTCCGAAGTATGAGAACAAACCTGCATCAACCCTAAAGGCATTGGCGTCGTCCACGAAGAAATCATTGTCTGCATTATCACTAATGAACGCACTATCATCCCCCGGGGCAAAATTCCTTGGATTTAAACCTCTGGCAAAGAATCCAAATCCTCGACGGAATGCCCTAAAGTATTCAGAAAACAAGGTGGCATCTACTGTGTGTTTGCCAAAAGATTTGTTATAATTTAAAGACAGATTGTTGTTAAAGGAAACGTCCCTATTGGTGTCTTGACTTTGGAAGCCTGGGGTATTGTTCCCAGGTTGCGCAAAAACAAGCGCCCTATAGGCGTTTGGAGGGACCACTTCTTGAAAGGTCACATGTTCGTAATCGATCCCCAAGTTTATCCTAGCGGTTAAATCGTTGGCGAATTTGTAGTCTGCAGAAAATCCGGCAATAACCTTAAGTTCTTCCTCTAGGTATTCGTAATTTCTCAACCTATCTATAAGATATAGTGGAGTAATCGCAAGAGAGAATCCTCGACTTGCCAAATCCGCACCGTCTATATACTCGTCTGGAGAGATATACGGAAGCGACGCATTTACCCCATAAAGTAGGTTAGTTGTTACCCCAAATGATCCGACACCTGTGGGTTCGTTATTTTTAGAGTAGTTTGCCGTAAAGCTTGTACTGTAGTTAAATTTACCATCCGCAGAACTTCCATTTAGGTTGTTTCTAAAAGTGAAACGCTGTAATCCTGTAGTTCTAAGAATTCCCTCTTGGTTAAAATAACCCAACGAGGTAAAACTAGAGGTGTTCTCACCACCTTGCTGAAATGTAAGGGTATGGTTTTGCGTATTACCAGTTCTAAAGAACAAACTCTCCCAATCCGTAGTAGGTGTAGCATCGATTTCCGCGTCTGTCAGGCCTACTCCCCTTCCCCTATTCAGTACATCGCGCTCAAAACGCAAATATTCAGGAGCGGTTAAAAAGTCGTAATCGTGATTTTGGAGTGTAGAAAAACTTGTTATACCCGTGTAGGTGACCTTCAAGGGAGAATTTTTTGTCCCCCTTTTGGTTTTAATGACAATCACCCCGTTAGCTCCCCTACTTCCAAAGATTGAAGATCCAGCGGCATCCTTGATTACAGAGATGGATTCAATATCATTAGGATTTAAACTCCTGAAGTTGTCCTCGTTGATAGGAACACCGTCCATCAAAAAGAGTGGCTCAGTATTACCGTTGATCGAACTAACCCCTCGTATTTGTACCAAAGAATTGGCTCCTGGTTGTCCACTACCTGTCTGTATGTCCAAACCTGCGATTTGACCCGATAAGGATTGTACAAAACTTGCATTCGGTCTAGCTTCCAACGCTTCGGAAGTGACTTGGACACTTGAGATAACCGATTTCTCTTTGGCGACAGTTCGATATCCTTCCACCACCACTTCCTGTAATGAAGCTACGTCTTCTTCCAAGACCACATCGAGGACAGTGTTGTTTCCGACCACTACCTCTTTGTCCTTCATACCTAGGTAAGAGAACACCAATGTCTGTCCAGGTTCTACCTGTACGGTATATTTTCCATCGAAATCGGCTACCACACCGGTCGACGTTCCTTTAATAATCACGTTTGCTCCCGGCAAAGGAGCTCCATATTCGTCAAAAACTGTCCCTTGAACAGAATTTTGGGGTTGTTCTATTGGTTTAACCTTAACCTTAGGTTTCTCACGTTTTACAAGGGATATTTGCTTATCGTCAATTTGATAAACTGTTTCTGTGTTTGAAAAAATTCTATCTAGGATGGCATTTACTTTTTCCCTTCTTGCTTTAACTGATACAATTCTTTTTAAGTTGACATCCTCGAGAAGATAGAGGAACCTGAATTCTGTCTTATCCTCAATTTCATCAATGAGTCTTTCGACGGTGATGTTCTTCAGATTCAAGGTAACCTTGGTGCGCTGAGAGTAGCTCTCATTTGCTTGTAGAGCAAATATGCTGGTCAACAACAGAAGAACGCTAATTCTCATTTTTAAATCAAATTTGAACAACGAAGTATAGCCCTCCGATTGTTTCAGAAGATTTTTCATAATTTTACAGTGTATTAATGTGGTTAAATTTTAGTCTAATCACACTTTATGTAAATCGGGAAGTGTTAGCGCATTTTCCGATTTTTCTTTGCTATAAAGTGGACAATAGACTTTTCTATTAGATAAATAGTTTGAATTAGTTAGTTTATTTCATTGGCCGTTTGGTTTAATCGAGTTATTATTTAAGAGTGACGTTGTTATTGTTAATGGTGTAATCTATTCCATAAGTATTCTTGAAATAATTCAATACGGTTTCTATGGGTTGATTTCCAAAGTTCGCGTTGAATCTCTTTTGGGAATACTCCATATTCTGGTTTGTGATGGCCACATTATAATGTCTTTCCAGTTTCTTCAAGATATTTTCCAAGCTCATTCCCCTAAATACCAATTCTCCCTTAACCCAAGAAGTATATATACTTGTAATAACTGGAGTTGTGGAAATATCGCGGGCCTGTCTATCAAAACTTCCCTTGAAACCAGGTTCAAGCACAACAGTATCGCTTTTGTCATCAGTTTGTAGACCCACCGAACCTTCTACCAAAACAACTTCGGTGGTTGTATCTTCTGGATAGTTGGAAACATTGAACTGCGTTCCCAAGACCTGAACATCCAAGTTATCGGAAGTGCTTATAATGAATGGCCGCTCAGAGTCTTTTGCTACATCCAAATATGCCTCTCCCACCAAAAAGACTTCTCTATTTCCTTTATTTAAAAATCGAACGGGATATTTTAAGGAAGAACCTGCATTCAAGTGGGCAATTGTTCCATCGGACAATTCCAACTCAAATCTTTTTCCATATGGGACCGTTAATTGATTGTAGATCAATTCTTCCGGATTAGTATTAGCATCATTATATATCAATCTATTGCCTTGTTGCTTCCCTAAAACCTCCCCTTTTGAATTCACTATTTCAGTGACTTCACCTTCGGAAATTATCTCAAGGTTTCCATCTTCATGTTCCAAAACAATGGTGTCCTCAGCCGGAGAAGCTATGTCTACGGACTTATTGAATACGTCGGAAAAGTAATCCTGTTCATACATAAAGCCTATACCTAAAAGCAAGATCGCTATGGCAGCATATTTTATGAATCGGGTAATTCTTAGGGTAACAACGGAACGCTTGTCCCTTTTTATTTTTTCTAAGATGAATTTTTTGGTCTTTTCCGTATCGAACTCGCTCATTAAATCTTCTATTGCGTAATTAATTTTTATATACTCCCGGAATGTCTGTGTATCCTTGGATTGCTCAAACCAAAGATTCAGTTCATCCCATTCTTTTTTTGAAATAGAGTTAGTAAGGTATTTTACAATGAGCTTTTCTATGTTCGTCATCTTCTTTTTGCCCTAGTCTTTTTATCTATTACAATGCAATTTTATCACACCACCAATATTTTGTTATTTTTTTTAATGTTTTCGTAATTTTTTTTTCCTGTTCCGTTCATATCAATAAATTTGATAGCTGAAAATGGGGATTTGATCATTTGAATTATAGTCGAATTCCCAAACATTCACTTAGAGTCAAGTTCAATTATGAAAAACAACCTCACTAAAAACTCGGACTTAATTCTCCAATTGAAAAAAGGAAATGCGGATTCCTATGCCTATTTGGTGGATACCTACAACCATAAATTATGTTTGTACGCCAATAGTTTAATGAACGACATTCCCATTGCTGAAGATATTGTTCAAAATGTGTTCATTAGGGTCTGGGAAAGGCGCGATAACTTGAACCCAAATTTTTCCATTAAAAGTTATCTGTACAAATCCGTATACAATGCTTGTATCAATGAGTACAAAAAGAATCAATCGGTCACTGCTTTGGAAAAGAAATACATTGAAGAGTTAGATCGTATTGTTGAGGATAAGGATGAAGCAGCCTTGGAGAAATTGATTGGCTTGGTTAAAGAAGCAATTCAGGAGTTACCTCCGAAATGCAAAGAAATTTTCCTTTTAAGTAAGAAAGAGGGATTGACCAATGTGGAAATCGCAGAGTATTTGAATGTTTCCAAAAACACCATTGAAAGACAGATTACCATCGCCTTTTCAAAAATTCGTGAAAACGTGGGTGGCAAGACCGATGTTATCCTTTTCCTTTTGTTCGGATTTCGGAGAATTCCAAAAAACTAGTGGAGAGAAATAGGCTTTGATTATTCTTTAAAAATGATTCAATAGGGCCAATATCCCATTATAGGATATCACCAAAGAAAAGAATAGAGCGGCTACAAGGCCAATATTTATCCCTACACCTGTTCTATATCCCTGCATCAATTTTTTGTTGTTAATCAGTAAAATGATGCCAATGATGACCAAGGGCAATACGAACACATTGAAAATCTGGGAGAGAATCTGCATCTCAACAGGATTTGACCCAAACATGGGTACAATCAGGGCAAACAAGCAGGCGAAGGCAGTAATTCTTTTGAATTGACGGGAACTGGTATCCAATTCCCCAGATTGGTAGTCCGCAATTAAAATGGGGACAATCAATAAAATTGGAAAAATTGAGGAAAGACCTGCGCTCAAGGTTCCAAAAAAGAAAAGCGTCAACGCGAATTTACCGGCGACCGGTTCCAAGGTATTGACCATATCCAAAACTTTGGTCACAGGTTTTCCATCATAAAAGAGTGCACCGGTAGCTACCGCCATGATGGCCGCACTAATCACAAAAACCAGGATAGCGGCCAAAATTGCATCTTTTTTCTGCTCTTTAATGTGTTTGACGGTCCAACCCTTACCTTTTACGAAAAGGGGACGGGATAAAAACGTTGCTGCGGCCATGGTTGTACCCACAAAGGCGGCCACTAACATCTGTCCACCTTCAACTTGGGGAATGGAAGGAACAAGACCACTAAGAACTTCAGACGGTAAGGGGTACACCCAAAAAAGTGATATCAGAAATGAGAACCCCATGATGCTCACAAAAATGACAAGAATCTTCTCAAAAAAACTGTACCTCCCCACCAATAACAATGCATACATGGCCACAGTTACCAAAATGGCAATGAATAGCACGACCTCGTACTTGAAAGGTGTAATCTCTGGGAAGTAAATTGCAAATATCTCATAGATGATATTGGCAGAAATACCCATTATACCCATTAAGGAATTCCATTGACCAACAGCAATTCCGATAATGATCAGTATGGCAATCAATTTACCCCATTTCAAGTGTTTTTTGAAGGCAAACAGGGCAGTCTCGCCTGTCAGCAAGGTGTAATTGCCATATACAAACATAAGTATCCCTGAAAAAAAACAACTAAGCAGAAGTACCCATAAAAGTTGCATCCCATAGGTGCTTCCTGCCACGATCATTGAGGTAACACTTCCAGTACCAATAGTATAGCCTATAGCAAAAATACCGGGGCCAAAAGCCAACACCACCGCAAGCAGTTTTTTTAAAAACGATTTCTTTGTCGATTGTTGACTTTCCATTTGATCAGTTTCTGACCTTAGCGATGGTTTCCAATGTTTTTCTTACCAAATTTTCAAGCGCTTTAAAATCCTTGTCGGCCAAGATTTCTTTGCTTATCAACTTAGATCCCATTCCAACGCAGGTAACACCGGCATCAAACCAAGCTTTTAAATTATTTTCTTCAGTGCTTACCCCTCCTGTGGGCATTACGCTAGTCCATGGTTGCGGACCTTTGATCGCTCTTACAAAACCAGGACCGTAGGTGGAACCTGGAAACAGCTTGACAATTTCGCAGCCCAATTCCTCAGCTCGATTGATTTCCGTTAAAGAACCACAACCGGGCGACCACAATATTTTTCGTCGGTTACAGACTATCGCAATGTCTTCCCGAAGGGATGGTGTCACAACGAAGTTAGCACCCATTTGCATAAACATTGAAGCTGCTCCTGCGTCCGTAATAGAGCCCACTCCCATAATCATTCCTGGGAGCTCATTTAGAGCGTATTTGTTCAATTCGGAAAAAACCTCAAATGCAAAATCGCCACGAGCGGTAAATTCCATCAATCGCGCACCTCCATCATAGCATGCTTTGAGCACTTTTTTGCCCAACTCCACGTCGGGATGATAAAAAAGGGGAACCATTCCGGTGCTCCCCATAGTTTCTACTACTTTAATTCTAGTATATTGTGCCATGGTATAGTTATCTAGCTACCCTGCCAGAGGCATCTCCGCTCATCAATTTTTCAACTTCAGCTACCGTAGCCAAATTTGCATCACCTTTTATGGTATGCTTAAGGCACGAAGCTGCTACAGCAAAGTTCAGTGCGTTTTGGTCATCCTCAGGATACTTGAGCAATCCATAAATGAGACCTCCCATAAATGAATCACCACCACCAACGCGGTCCACGATGTGGGTTATTTGATATTCAGGGGATTTGTACATGGTCTTGCCATCATACAGCACTCCCGCCCACGTATTATGGGATGCCGACAAGGAACCTCTTAATGTTGTGATTACCTTTTTCGCTCTAGGGAACCGTTTCATCATCTGTTGGCAAACCGAAAGAAAAGCTTCAGCCTTAACATGCTCTCCTTGTGTGGTAATGTCCAATCCCTCAGGTTTTATTCCAAAATGTTTTTCAGCATCTTCCTCGTTCCCCAATACAATATCGCAATAAGATGTCAATTCGGACATAATTTCCTCTCTTTTTGCATCATCGCAATATTTCCAAAGCTTTGCGCGGTAATTCAAATCCGTTGAAATGGTCACTCCCAAATCGCTTGCGGCCTCCACCGCTTCCAGGCATGCATCAGCAGCCCCTTGCGAAATTGCTGGAGTTATTCCTGTCCAGTGGAACCATTCCACACCTTGAAAAACTGATTTCCAATCGATCATCCCCTTTTCAATTTCCGCCATGGAGGAATGAGCACGGTCATAGACTACTTTGCTACCGCGACTTACCGCACCAGTTTCCAAAAAATAGATGCCAAGACGATCTCCGCCAAAAACAATTTTATCCATTCCAACACCACGTTTGCGCATTTCCATTAAGGCGCATTGTCCTATATCATTGTTCGGGAGTCGGGTGACAAAATCCACTGCCACTCCATAGTTGGCCAAAGATACCGCTACGTTGGATTCTCCTCCACCATAAACTACATCGAAGCTGTTTGCTTGCGAAAATCTCAAAAATCCCTGAGGAGCCAAACGGAGCATGATCTCTCCGAACGTCACTACTTTTTTCATTCTAAAGTTTAAATTTTAATTGCTATTTATTTTTCAGCTAAAAGCTAAGCCGCCGTTTATATCAATATTGTTTCCGGTTACAAATGAGGCTTCATCAGAGGCCAAGTACGCCACTAAATCTGCTACTTCTTTCGCAGTCCCTTCCCTTCTCAGCGGAGTTCCCGCTGCCACTTTTTTCCTTACCTCATCTTTAGTAAAATCGTCGTGGAATTTGGTTCCTATAAGACCAGGACATACAGCATTTACGCGAATTCCCTTGGGGCCAAGTTCCTTGGACATGGCCCTTGTGAAGGTACTGACCGCGCCTTTGGAAGAACTGTATAAAGCAGAGCCACCACCGCCACCATCCCTAGCCGCTAGGGACGAAAGATTAATTATTGAAGCTCCGCTACCCATAAGCGGTTCAAAAGCCTGGGACACAAACACAGTGGATTTGAAATTTACATCCATAACCAGATTGTAAAAGGCTTCGTCAAATTCGCCCAATGTTTTTCTGGCGAAAAGACCACCCGCATTGTTCACGAGGATGTCGACTTTATTGCCAAAAGCATCAATAACCTTTGCCTTTAAATCTTCAATTTCTTTAAGGTTGGACACATCTGCCTTAATAGCAATTGCTTCTTGTCCCAGTAATTTTATTTCTTCAACCGTCTCTTTTGCTCCTGATTCAGAATTATAGTAATTAACGACCACTTTGGCGCCTTCTTTGGCCAACTTGATAGCAATGGCTCGTCCTATATCTCTAGAACCTCCAGTTACAACGGCTATTTTCCCTTCTAGTTTCTTCATTTTTTATTTTATATTCCTAAACCTTGTCCACCGCCAACTTGAATAGTTTCAGCGGTTAGAAAAGCAGCATCACTACCCACAAGGAATGAAATAACCGAAGCGACTTCCTCAGGTTCCCCCAAGCGTCCAAGTAGTATATTATTTTTCCATGAGGCAAATACCTCTGGTTTAGTTGATTTAATCTGTGTATGGAAAGGTGTGTCTATTGTACCGGGTGATACCGCATTCACGCGAATACCATATTCTGCCAAATCTTTGGCCAATGCCCTTGTTATGGCATGCACTGCAGCTTTGGATGTGCCATAAATACCAGCGCCAGGTCCGCCGGCGTTCCAACCAGCGATAGACGTATAATTGATAATCGAAGCATTTTCTGCTTTCTTTAGAAAAGGAATGGCCGCTCTTGAAACAAAAAACGTCGAGTCAAGATTTAATGCCATTACGCCCCTGTAAAACTCTGTGGTCATATCTTCGAATCTGGATCTTCCACCCAAACCTCCTGCGTTGTTTATCAAGGCATCTATTTTACCATGTTTTTTTCCAATATTGCCAATGTTGGTATTGACCGCTTCCTCATCGGTAACGTCAAAACCAAGGTATTCCGCCGTAATGCCTTCTGCGGCAAGCTCTTTCACCCTTTGCTCTCCAACTTCATCTTCTATTCCATTCAAAATTACGGTATATCCATCCTTTCCAAGTCTTTTTGCTACTTGAAAACCTATACCTCCTGTTGCTCCGGTTATAACGGCTACTTTTCCTTTTGAAATCATTTGTTATTCTTTTATTTGATTTTGTTATATCGAATCGAGTTCGACTGGTTTTATTTTTCTAATTAAAATGTATATTGATAGCACTGCCAATGGAGCGAGCACTGCAATTATTATAAATGCCGGGGTGTATGAAACCGTGGTTATTTTTGGTATGAGCCAGTTCATAATAATCACTGAAATTGCAGCTACGGTACCTGCAAGACCCGCCAATGTTCCGACTGATGGACCTTTAAGCAAATCGCTTGAAAGTGTTTGTATGTTTCCAATAGCGAATTGAAAACCAAAAAGCACCAAGGCCACGATATAGATGAAGGTCATAGGATTGTTGCCTTTTACAAAGAAGATAATGCCCATCAACCCTAAGAAAATTAGAATCCCTCCGATTAAAATGGAAATCTTTCGGGAATAGTCAACGGAGTGTTTTTCCATCAGTTTCCCACAGAACCATCCACCTAAAATACTTCCCGCCATTCCGCCTAGGTATGAAATCCAAATGGTAGATCCTATTTCCTCTATACTGAAGCCAAATTTGGAATTCAGATATAAGGGCATCCATCCCACAAACAACCACCAGATCGGTTCTATGAAAAATCGAGAGACCAAAACTCCCCATGATTCCCTATAGCTTAAAATTTTTGCCAAGGAAGACCCTTTTTCCTTTTTGGACTCCTCTACGGGCTCTATTCGGTCAGAAAGAATCATTTTCTTTTCTTCTTCCGTAATCCACGGATGTTTTTCTGGCTTTGCCTTATTGATAATCAACCAAGGGAATATCCATACAAATCCAACTAAACCAAGTATTATGAAAGTGGTACGCCAACCGAATTGGGCATACAAAAAGGCGATCAGAGCGGGAGCGATTACACTACCCAACGAGGCCCCTGCATTAAAAATCCCTTGCGCGATGGCCCGCTCTTTTATCGGATGCCATTCACCATTGCTCTTTACCGCACCGGGCCAATTACCTGCTTCTCCAAGACCTAGCATAGCCCTAACTACGGAAAGCGACATCAAGCCTCTGGCAAAGGCATGGAGTATAGCTGCAGCGGACCAAAGGGCAATTGAAAAAACAAAACCTAATCTTGTGCCAATTTTATCGTAGAGTTTGCCCGATAAGAACTTGCCCAGCGCGTATGTAATCATGAAAACATTCAACATGACTGCGTAATCTGCCTCATCCATGCCTAAATCCTTACCCATTTCGGGCCACATTACCCCAAATGCGGTTCTATCAATGTAGTTGATAACGGTAGCAATACAAATCAATGTGATCACCCACCATCGTAAGCCTTTTAATTTCATCTTTTTAAAGTTTTAGGGAAGAGTGAACAGCGTTACACGAAAGGCTAAATGATTCTTTTTGAAATCAGCCTTTTTCATCAAACACTTTTAAACTTAAACATGATATATTGGTCACTCAGACGAGCAGGACATGATATCGTATTTTGTTTAGCTTTCTTCCCTCCAAATATTTCAAAACGGCAAAAACTTAAGCGTGCAATTTTGTTTTTACCCCTAACAATTCTTCTTAAATATTATAACAGTACTGGTACAGGATTTTAAAATGGGTCTTCATTTTCTCCTTGGCCATTTTTGGGTCTTGTTCCCTTATTGCCTCATAAATATCTTCGTGTTCCTGGATTCCCTTGAACGACAGGTTGGCATCACAGACATGGTACTTTTCAAAATTGGTTATGATCTCTGGCGTAATAATCAACATAAAAGTATTCATGGTGCTGTTCTTGCTTGCCTGCGCTATGGCCAAGTGGAACAGCAAATCTTCTTGAACGGCATCCTTTCCGTTCAAAACTTTCTCTTTGTAAGCATCCAAAGCTTGGCGCATTTTTTCAAGATCTTCATCCGTTCTCCTTAATGCAGCCAAACGCACCGTTTTAAGTTCCAATAGGATTCGGGTTTCTACCAAAGATTTAAAATCGGGGTCTTCCAATCGCAAAATATCATCCATCATTCCGCTCATGGCTATCTGACCAATATCCGCGATAAAGGTTCCGCTTTGGGGTCTGGATTTCAGTATCCCGAAAAACTCCAATTTTTGAATAACCTCCCTGACATTGCTCCTGCTCACACCGAATTTTTCCGATAGCATTCTTTCAGAAGGCAATTTGTCGCCAGGCTCCAGGTTTTTATAATTTATGAAATCGCGTAATTTGGAAATCAGCTCCTTTTGTATTTCACGATTTTCGCTCTTTGTAAGTATATCAACTCTCATAAAACTATCTCAATCAAAACTGGTTAACCAGATTGGTTTGTTAAATTTAATCAATTTGCCGTAACAAGAAAAGTATCGTTGTTACTATTATCAACCTGATAATTTTTAGGTTAGTTTTTTAACTATTGGCCGATTAAATCGGCCAATAGTTATTAACCAAACTAACTCAATGTTCAACTATCAAATCATAATATTTTACTTTGGCGGAAGCTCCTTCATCTTTACTGATCAAATAGTTTCCAGCCTTAAAATAATTCTCAAAAACACCCCACTTTTCCATATTTACGTCCTCTTTCACAAAAAATGCATTGTCGTTCAGAATTACCTCGATCCTTCCCTCCGAAGCGATTACTTTCAATGAGAACTTATCCGTACCCACTTCCTCCGGAAAAGAGTAGGGTTCATCATCTTCCCAAGCAGAGGTATGCAACATTTCTTCATTGGAAGCATTCAAATCCTTCAATTTTTTTGTGTGCACCCTTACTTTACCGTCGTTCCAATAAATCTTTAAGACCGGGGGCGCATTGTTGTCATCCTCTCCGATCAGATCACGTTGTTCATTTGTCAATCTACCATGAATCTGCATGATTATAGTTCGATGTTTCTTCCCATTTTCATCTTCGGAAATCGAAGGAACTGAAAGCGTTCCCGACATGGTACCGCCTTGGGCAAAAGTCCAATTGGTATTGTTGCTTCCCGGCACCATTTGTTCTCTCAGCTCCGTTCTCGAATATGAGGAATTAGGTGTGGAAGATCCAGGATATGTATAGAACACCAAAGACCCATCGGTGGAATCGTTGTACATAAATGGCAGCAACTCTTCATTCGTGGCATAATCCAAAATTTCCGGTGGTTTTACTTCATCTGGACGACCAATGGGCAAGGTTACTTTCCAATGGCTGAGGTCTATCTCTGGAAGTAAGTAATCAGGCTCTGAAGTTTCTGATTGCCCATCATCAGCTGCTTCTTCATCAATTACAACTTCATCCGTGGTTTGTTTTTTTTCTGGGATATCTTCAGATGAGGATTCGCAACTTACAACGGTCAATCCCATAATGAGAAAAAGTGAAAAAAAGTTGATATGAATATTAGTTAAAATCAAAATCTTATTTAATGTGTTACTGATAAGTCAAAGAATTTTACCTTGGCATAGGCACCTTCATCCCTTGATTGGAAATAGTTACCGGCCTTGAAATAGTTTTCAAATACACCCCATCGTTTTATACTTGGGCTATCATAAACAAAGAATTCATTATTGTTAAGGGAAACGACCATTTTTCCATCAGCCACCTTGATTTCCAGATTGAACTTTCTAAAGCCCACTTCTTCTTCAAAGTTTTGCCCTTTGTCATCCTTCCATGCTTCCTTGTATAAGATTCCCTTTGATGAAACCGCTGGATTTACCAGTTCTTTGGTTTTCACCCTGATTTTACCATTATGCCAGTATATTTTTAAAATGGGCGGCGCGTTATTGTCTTTTTGTCCAATCAAATCACGTTGTTCATTGGTTAAACGGCCATGAATTTGAAGGATGATCACTTTATGGTATTTCCCATTTTTGTCCCTGGTCACCTCATCCATTGCAATTTTAGCCTTGAGTATCCCGCCTTGGGCAAAGGTCCAGTTGGTATTATTATCGCCAGGAACCATTTGCTCCCGTAATTCCGATCTCGAATATTTTGTATTCGCCGTGGTCGCATTGGAAGGAAATGCATAAAACACCAAGGAACCAGATGTGGAATCGTTATACATGTATGGCTTTAAAGTTTCATTGTTGGCATAATCCAAAATCTCAGGTGGATCAACACTTATGGCTCCCCCTTTTCCCTTACCTTTTGGAATAGTAACTTTCCAGTGGCTCAAATCTATGTTTGGGAGTTTTACCTTTTTCTTCTTTTTCCTTTTTTTCTTTTCAATTTTAACGTCCGATTCCGCAACACTACTCTTCTTATCTTGGGAAGTAGCATTGGCAGCAAGAAATGCCATTAAAAGAACAGCCAGGTATTTCTTTCGGAAAACTTTCATTTCTAAATTCTTTTAAAGACCACCCAGACCCAATCTGTGGCCTGGGTGGTTTTATCTAAAACAATGGATTGTTTCTTGTTAATCAGTAATTTCTACATTATCAAAGAATGCTTCGGCCGAACCATCAACAACATCTATGTTTCTCACGTAAATGACAATCTGATTTGTCGAAGCCGTGAATTGAAATGTATGTGTGGCATAGGCATCACCATTTGTGTCAAAAATATTCGGAATTGCAAAATAGGCATCAACATCCGGGTCTGCACCTAGATTGGCATTAATACCCGTTTCATCGGCAATCTCGGTGTTTAGGATAAATACTTCAGAGGTTATTCCTGCAGCCGTGGTCCGTGCATCAATTGAGAATGTATATGTTGATCCTTGCTGAACAGTAACTACTTGGTACAAACGACGACCTGTCTCATCCAGTTTTGCTCCCCTTGTTCCATTGTTACCATCGCTGGTAGATCCAGCTTGCTCACTATTATCACCATATTCTGCCTCAAGCCAGCTATCCAATGCACCGTTATCCCAAAGGGGATCATATGGACTAGGTATTGTATTTCCATCATTATCCACAACAGTACTGTTAGGCGTCATGTCCCAGGCATCCGCATTGTCACCTGTGTTAACCGTGAATTCGTCGAACGTACCATTAAGCACTTGTACAACAAATCCTTGGGAAACTACAAGTTCTTCTGAGGCCACATGAGAGTTACCAGTAATACTAGTTGCGGTCAGGGTCACAGTGTAAATACCATCCTCTGCATATGTATGTGATGGATCCATCCCCGTAAACTGGAAACCGTCGCCGAACTCCCATAATAAGGTCTCTGCGCCCTCGGAAGCATCGGTGAAAGTAAATGTTCTATAATCATCCGGGTCAACTTGAGAAGTGAAATCGGCAGTAACCGGAGCCAAAATCTCTATGGATTGTTCCAAGGTAGTTGACAAGCCAGATTCATTTGTTGCCACTAGGGTAACCGTATAAGTATCAGCATCTGCATAAACATGGGTTGGAGATTCTTCCGTAGAAGTATTTCCATCACCGAAGTCCCAATCATAGCTTACCGCTCCTGTTGAAGAGTTCGTAAATGTATACTCCAAAAAGTCAATCTCACTTTGTGCGGGAGTAAATCCTGCTGACGGTGGTACGGCACCTTCCGCTCCTACATCTATAGTGAAATCATCCAGCCTACATTCTACGTCCCCGTTAGTAAAGAAAATAGCAATTGTATTGTTATCTCCAGAATTGAAAGACAATTTCTGTTGCACGTAGACATCCGGTTCGTCATCGTTGGTCACTGTAACGGATGCTATTGTACCATTTGCAACATCGTCAAGCGTTTCAAAAGTACCTCCATTTTGTGTTACGCCCAGCACAGATACAATTAATCTGGCATCGGAAGAACCACTCAACATTGTATACCAAAAGCTTAAATCATAGTTCGTTTCTGGATCTACGGTAATTTCCTGATAGCCAATACGATCTCCAGCAGGAACAGGTAGCTTAGCACCTTGATCTCCAAATGTCACTGGACTTCCGGTTATCTGAATAACACCACCTAAATCATTATTTCTCCAAGAATCACGGCCATCACCGCCGCCTGCGGGAAGGGTATCATCTTCAAAACCGGCTTCGATGATGATGGGTTGAAATGGACCTTCGACCACGATAACATCTATCGTAGTAGTTCCACTTATACCGTTACCATCCGTAGCGGTCAGTGATACCGAATAAGTACCCTCACCATCTGAAAAAGTGAATGATGGATCTTCTTCTGTTGAGGTATTTCCATTTCCAAAGTCCCATGCGTATTGCAAGGCTTCCGTGGAAAGGTTGGTGAAATTTATTGTTCTAAAATCGTCAGAAGAAGAAGCGTATGAGAAATTGGCTTCTGGAAAAACAGTATCCTCTTTGGAATTTGCCCCAGGCAACTCATCTCTGAAAAGCTCATCTCCAACACAGCTCATAACAATACTGGCAACGACCAATGTCGCTAACAACAGTTTTGTTTTCTTAAATATGTTTACTTGAAATTTCATAGTTCTTTAAATTAATTTTAATACCCTGGGTTTTGTGTTAAAAGTCCATCGCTTAAGTTGATTTCCCTTGCCGGAATCGGCAATAAAAGGTCTCTTGCCGAAAAGACATATCCCATCTCCACAGCATGGGCACTCAATACTTCATTTGCAACACCAAATCGGAGTAAATCGAACCAACGCTGGTTTTCAAACGCCAATTCTACACGTCTTTCAGTCAAAAGCTCATCTTTTGATACACTTGATATTGCATTCGGAGCAGTAGCTGGGAAAGCTCTATCCCTTATCTGCTGAAAAGATTGGAGTGCACCTATATCCGAGGTGCTGGTCCCCGCGCCAATAGTAGCTTCCACATGCATCAGCAGTACATCCGCGTAACGCAGCGCTATATAGTCGTTACCAGCATTACGGGCATTGTCTCCGTAGGTAGGTGGAGAAACCGTTATATCGGATCCTTCCGGTAAAAACTTGATAACTTCAATTGAGCTACCCAGATTAATAAAAGATTGTGCCCCACGATCTCCTCCAAACGCACTAAAATCAGAGACTAGATTGTCGTTGACAATATTTTGACCATCTTCCCGACCTTGACGGGAAAAAGAAGTGAACTCAGAAGAGAAACTTTGACTTTCCAGCGTATTACCAAACTGATATTGGATTGCGAAAACAATCTCATCATTCAATTCATTGTAAAAAACATCTGAAAAGTTGCTTTGCAACGAAAACTCTCCGCTATTGATGATTGCTTCGCAGAGTTGCTCGGCACCTGTGTAATCCGGGTTTGGCTGAGACATATAAACCTTAGCCAAAATTCCTTGCGCTGCCGCTCTGGAAGCTCTGGCCTTATAGGTGTTGTCCAATGTGTTAACTGCCTCTTGTAGATCTTGCACTATTTGGGCATATATCTGTTCCTCACCAATTCTTGTAAAAAGGGCTTCACTATTATCAGCTCCCACTACCTCGGTTACCAAAGGCACAGCACCAAACAGCCTTACCAATTTAAAGTAGGCATACGCCCTCAAAAATTTGGCCTCAGCGGTATACCTTGCCTGATTGCTTGCATCAGCGATGTCAATAAATCTTAGTGCATTATTTGCCCTAAAGATGACCTCATACATTGAGGCGTAATAATCCTCTGATTCCACGTTGTTCGCGTCAACTACATATCTATGGAAATCTGACTTGGAACCTTCCAAGGTTGCATTTCTTGTATTATCGGTACGATGCTCCGTTAAGAGGTGTTCAAACTGTACGCCACGGTTAACATTGCCAATATTGGTTACCGTATTTTCATTTACGCCTTGGAGCGCATCATAAATTCCCAATATACCTGCCTCCACATCCGCATCGGTCTGAAAGAATGATTCTTCCACCACGACAGTATCCGGAATTGGATTTAAAAACTCGTCTGCTTCACACGACGTTAAAAAGGCCGCAACAGTGAATGCTATATATTTTAAGTATTTCATAATATTTTTTTTAAAAATCAATGTTTAGACCTAGCGTTATCGTCCTAAAGATGGGTGTACCGGCTCTTTGCGAACCAAATGCCCTGATATTCCCATTATCATCATGCTCTGGATTGAAGCCATGATAATCATCTGCAGTAATATAAATTAGGTTTTGTCCGGTCGCGTAAATCCTAAGGCCATCCAGACCAATTTTTGATAGTAAATCCCTGTCAAAGTTGTATCCGATATTTACATTTCGCAGCGAGAAGTAATCTGCACTCGCAATTACCTCGCTGGTCAACACCTTTTCTTGAATAAAGGATTCATGAGGTACTAGGCCGTCCGCAACAGCTTGGGCCTCCCCTCCACTTCTGGTCCTATTGCCAAACCAATTGTAGAAATATTGATCTCCAATATTATTTACCTGGGCCCCTAAGCTACCTTGAACCATAAAGGAAAGGTCAAATTGCCCAAGCTGAAAATCATTGGTAAAACTGTAAATCAAATCTGGGTAAGGATCTCCCAGTATTGTTTTGTCCTCCTCGGTGATGATTCCATCACCATTTAAATCTTTAACTATCGTGTCATCTGCCTGACCATTGATCCTGTTCCAAGGATTATCGACGTAAGTAGTTCTAAAAGAGGTCTCATCATAGGCATCAGTATCTACCACAAATCCCCAATACGAAGAAATTGGCTCTCCTATTCTATTGATCCATTGAGAATTTCTACCATATGTATCTTCGATAAGAGCGTTATTGGAATCCCCAAAACTTAACAGTTCATTTTGATTGGTAGAAGCTATTATTGTGGAACTCCATCTAAATTTCTCGTTGGTGATGTTTCTTGTTCTTAGCTCGAACTCCAAACCTCTGTTTTGAACCTCACCCAAGTTGACAATACCATCGTTAAATCCCGTGACATAGGAAACTGGATTGTTCAACAATAAATCATCACTGTTTCTTCGGTAATAGTCTATGGATCCCGAAATTTTATTGTTCCAAAAACCATAGTCCAATCCAACGGTCAATTCCTCCGAAGACTCCCATCCCAAGTTATTGTTGGCTATGTTCAAAGGTGATATACCCGAAACCAGGGCATTATCAACAACAGCGTTGGAATTCTGTAATAATGATAAGTAAGGCCATATGGTTTCTTCAAGTGTACTAAGATTAAAATTCTCAGCACCCGTAAAACCGTAACTGGCCCTGAACTTTAGATTACTTACCACATCACTGGAAAGCAGGAAATCTTCTTTGGCAACGTTCCATCCAATGGATACGGCCGGGAAATTACCCCATTTGTTATTTAAACCAAATACAGAGCTTCCATCCCGTCTAATAGATGCATTGAAAAGATATTTGTCCTTATAGGCATAATTTACCCTTGCGAACATACCGATTTTCTTACGTTCACCGTTGCTTTGAAATGCAGTAGTATTATCGGGATTCGCTCCTTGAACATTTGGAAGACGGTCATCGGTAAAACCATTTGCATTAATCTGACTTATTTCAGTTTTTCGCTGTTGTATGGTTATACCCCCCAAAACATTCAAATCATGGTCACCAAAGGTTCTATTAAAGTTCAGTGTGTTATCAGAGACCAATCTGGTGCGGAACCTGTTTTCTAAGAAGTAATTGGACCTTGATGCACCAGAAGCATGGTAATTAACACCATCATATCTATCTCTCTTGCGCTGCTCCAAGGTTATACCCAAGGAGGTTTTTGCTGTCAATCCCTTAGCTAGTTTATAGCTTAGATAGGTAGAACCAAATAGTTTGGTGTTGAATTCATAGTGTTGGCGTTCGACATATTGCTGATATGGATTGGAATCACCTGAGGTTCTAGGTCGCTCTGTGTTCCCATCATTATCATAATCCCTATTTTCCAAATGGTTTTCCCAAAAGTAGTCTCCAACACCTACATCTGGATAAACACTGCGGTTAATGAATTGCAATGTTTCCTCGGTATGGAAGATGGGTAACCAAGGGGATTGCCTGGTTGGATTATGAATGGAAGTAGGTAACCTTCTTTGTTTTGTGTATGAAGGAGATGCCCTTAGACCAAACTTTAGTTTCTTACCAATTTTGGTATCAAATTTTAAGTTTGCCGTATACGATTTGTAATCATCGGTAATGACCACACCTTCATCATGCAATGACCTAAGAGATGCACTGAATGTTGAGTTATCAGTTCCCCCACGGGCGGAAAGGGAGTGGCTTGTGACGGTACCTCCATCAAAGAAGACATCTTGCCAATCCCTGTTAACCCCCGTGATGTTAACCAAATCCAGGGCATACAATGTTTCTCCGGAAAGTGTTCCGGTTGCAGCCTGTTCTATAGCGGCCCATTCATTCAGGTCCTTGCGATAATCATCGCTACCGTGGGCCTGTTTAAAGCCTGTGTAACCTTGATAACTAAATTTTGTTTTTCCAGCCTTTCCACTTTTTGTTGTTATCAATATGACCCCATTTGCTCCTTCACTTCCATAAATAGAAGCAGAAGCCGCATCCTTGAGTACTTCAAAGGATTCCACATCGTTCATATCAATATTGGCAAGAAACTCTGAACTCACAACAATACCATCAATAACCAAAGCAGGACCTGTGTCTGAACTAATAGAACCAACACCCCTAATATTAATGGTTGGTGCACCACCCGCTTCTGCATTTGTTGCCTGGATGTTTACACCAGATACCTGACCAATAAGGGCGTCATCCACCCTGGATACGGCAATCTGATCTAAAGTTTCATTGACAACTTTGGAAATTGATCCGGTTATGGTTGATTTTCTTTGGGTACCGTATCCAATGACAACAACCTCATCCAATTGACTTGTATCTTCTTGGAGCGTAATGTTAATGGTTGATTGTCCCGAAATGATTACTGTCTGGGTGGCAAAACCGATATATGAAAATTGTATTACTTCATTGTTGGAAACGGTAAGCGAGTAGTTTCCATCAAAATCGGTTTGAGTACCTCTTGTTGTGTTAAGTACGATAACGTTTACCCCAGGAATTGGAACGTTATCCTCACCTGTTACGATTCCAGAGACGCTGTAGGAGTCCTGGGCAAATGACCGGATACTGACCAGCAATATCGCAATCAATAATAGTTTCAATTTAAAATTCATTTGTTTTAGTTAGTTTCAATAATTCATGTTGATTAGTAAAATTCAATTCACATCGTGCATTGTGATTGTCGCCCTCGCTTACTGTCAACCACCACTGATCTCTCAAAATCAAATGAATTCCGTAGTTTTGTGTTGACAAGTAACTGTAAAGTGTATTTGTTTATGTATTACTTCCCTCCAAAGAAGTGATATACACAAAAGGATAGGCGTGCACCTATCCTTTTTTTATTTTTTACGTTTTCATAGTTAGGTGTTTTCTATTGGTATTCCAAACTGGTTAACCAATTTGGTTTACCAAATATATGTTATTTTTTCGTTAAAAAAAGTAATTTCTTGATTTTAACACTTTTAGCTCATAAAATCTTCCCGGATAGGACTAAAAACATCAATCAAAACACCGGCTTCGGTGCATATTGCTCCATGTAACGCATGAGGCGGTATATAGAAAGAATCACCCCCTTTTAGTGTCTGGGTCTTACCATCGATGGTCACATCAAAGCTTCCGCTTTCCACATAGGTGACCTGTGAATGGTAATGCTCATGCATCTGGCCCACGGCACCCACCTCAAAGTGAACTTTTACAAGCATGATCTTATCGTCATAGCCCATAATTTTTCTTTTCAGTCCTTCACCTACGACCTCCCACTCAAGGTCTTCTCCCTGAATAAATTCCTTACTTGCTCCAAATGTTTTCATATAAAAGTGCTCTTGATGAGTTAAAAAAATAATTTCTCTTGATTTGTTGATGCTATCTTATTTTTGGTGGTACTCCCGGACCCACGGATGCATCCCTAAACCAGATTTCCGTATAACAACCATTTTCATATTGTTTGGCGATATCACCGCCATAGGTTTCCGCCCCGGCATACCAAACCATATTCGTTTCAGGACTTTTCCCATTAGTTTGGTTATATGCCCCTTGTTTAAAATAACCCAACTCACCCTTGTATGCATCTGCCCGTTCTGTTCCATCTTGTCCAATGGGAACAAACAACTTTTTTACCTGGTCTGGCAGATCTGATTTATTGACATACTCGGATGCTATAAGGTTTTTGGTAAATGTTTTGGTTTCATGACCTTCACTATTGAAGGTCAGATACATAATACCATCATAAACATTCACTTCGTAACTAAATTCTTCACCTAATTCTATTCCTTCCTCGGGCTCATCGGGATAATCATCTTTGCTTGTTCCAATGACTGACATATCGTACCCCCAAACCGCGGTCGAAAAATCCCATCTTTTCGAATTGTCATCCCCGGCCGTATTGATTTCATAATTCCAAAACACAGATCCCTTCGAGTGACCTGGAAATTTCTTGTAGAATATTTTTAGGGGTTCATTTTCATGCCCTTCCCCACCATGGATTTGTCCAACCACAGTTGCGTATGAGGCTGCCACCCTGGCATCCCCGGAAAGGGAAACTTGCATTACTTTGCATTTACCGGTAAGATTACCCCCCTGCTCGGGTGTCCATTCCCTTTTTTCGTTCAATTCGGTTCGCGTGTTGCTTGAGTTTTTTGAAGTAACACCCGAATTAGGCGTTTTATAAACTACCCAACGTCGTGTGCCATCAATTACGGTATAGAAAAAATCTTTGTGTTCGAACTCAGTAAGGTCTTCCTCATGGGTTCCATCTCCCAACAGTATTTTAAATTTATCCATAAAGGGAATAACCTCATGGGGATAGACCGTTTTCTTGCTTAAATCATCATTGGCTTCAAAATATCCTGCGTTCGAAATGGCATCGTCGCTAATATCGATACTGGCTGATTTAAACCATACTTCAGCATAATTTCCATCCGCATATTGTTTTTGGATATCGCCACCATGCGTTTCGGCACCAGAACACCAGACTTTATTCACCTTAGGGTCTTTTCCATTGGTTTGATTGTAACATCCTAATTTGAAAAAGAGCCCTTCACCAGCATAAGCATTTTCACGCTCAACCCCATCCTGGCCTACAGGCACAAATAAGTTTTCAACTTGTTGTGGAAGGTCAGAACGTTTTGAATACTCCGATGCGATAAGGTTTTTGGTAAATGTTTTGGTTTCATGTCCCTTACTCGTGAACTTGAGATACATCGTACCTTTCTTAATCTCAACTTCGTAGCTAAACTCTTCACCCAAAGCAATTCCATCTTCGGGTTCCGGTGGATAGGTATTTGTATCGACCCCAATAGTTGAAAAATTATAACCCCAAATGGGATAAGAATAGTCCCATCGCTTCGAATTGTCATCTCCAGCAGTATTGATTTCATAATTCCAAAAGACTGACCCTTTGGTATGACCGGGAAACTTTTTGTAAAATATTTTAAGCGGCTCGTTCTCATGTCCATCAGCACTATGAATTTGCCCAACAACAACGGAATGCGTTGCGGCTACACTAGCATCACCTGTAGTTGCCACATTCATTACCTTTAAGGTAGCATTCATCTTAGCATCAATCATTGGTGACCATTTTTTTAATTGCGCCAGTTCGGTTCTTGTATTGTTGGAAGTTCCATGGGTATTCCCAGCGTTTGGGGTTTTAAACACTACCCAATCCTGTTCCTGATCCCTTGCGGCATAAAAGAAATCCTTGTTCTCGTAGTTGGTTGCCCGACCCACGTTGGAACCATCTCCCAAGATTAAATTCCAATGCTGAAAAAATGGTATAACGTGGTTTGCTTTAACACCGGTACTTACCCCATCGACATTATCAACAGGATTTTGTTTTTTGTCTTGGGTACGACAGTTAAGAAGGAAAATGGCGGATATCGCTAATGGATAATGGGTGAAAATTGATTTTGATATTTTGAGGCTCATGTTAGTCGATATGTTGGTTAGGTGTATGTAAGAAACTTTAGTTTTTTAGCTGTTCGTAAGTATTCATCTTTTGAGGATGCCTTAAAAGAGCGGTTTATATATCTTGAAATCAGTAAAAGAAACCTTCATCTTGTTTGGTGAATAATATCTTAATTTAAATTGGTTAACCAGATTGGTTTACCAAATATATGTATATTTGACGGACCACCAAAAATTTAACATAAAAAATATCACATACACCTTTAGCATACCAATAGTCATGGATAACACTTCAACAACAATAGATAGCTTAAGAAAGGTAAGTACGGCCACCGTGGCAACCTGTTTATTTAAACGTGGATTGCGAAATCAATTTATTCAAGGGGTACGTCCTCTTAAACAAGGTAGATCGACTATGGTTGGTTTGGCCTATACATTAAGGTATATCCCCGCACGTGAGGACTTAAATACGATTGAGGTATTCAAAAACCCGAAGCATCTTCAACGCGCAGCGGTCGAAGAATGTCCTAAAGGACATGTACTCGTTATTGATAGCCGTAAAGATGCACGAGCTGCTTCAGCGGGCTCCATTCTGGTCACCAGACTTATGAAAAGAGGTGTGGAAGGAATTGTAACCGATGGTGGTTTTCGGGATTCTGCTGAAATAGCAGAGCTTGATTTTCCTTCCTTCCATAAAAATCCCACAGCACCGACCAATCTAACACTTCATCAGGCCATTGCCATCAACGAACCCATAGGCTGTGGGGACGTTGCCGTTTTTCCCAGAGATTTTGTTGTGGGCGATGATGATGGTGTCATGGTAATTCCCTCAGCAATTGCGAATGAGGTCGCCGAAGAGTGTATGCAAATGACCCTCTATGAAGAGTTTGTATTGGAAAAAGTGAATGAGGGACAAACCATTATTGGGCTTTATCCACCCACCGACCCAAAAACCCTTCAGGACTTTGAAGACTGGAAGAAAAACAAACTACGCTAATCCCAATTTTTGTTTAAAATGTCCATCATAACCGGATATTGCTCATCCGTATCATCTATCTCCGCTCTTAAACGTCTTAATTCCCATTTCATTTCCTGGATAATATTAGCATATCTCGGTTCGTTATAAGCACTTTTGATGCTCTTGGTAATCTCCGGCCAAGCTTTGCCCGGCACAGGATATCTTTTGTATTTCTCTATAAGTTGAGGATTATCTTTCAGAGCACAAGAGTAACAGTGTCTTTGTGCAGTCATGTCCGGGTAGTTTATTTTATGTAATCTTCAGTCAGTAAGGAACGGTCCAAATGCACGTATCCACCATCCACGATTATAAATTGCCCGGTGGTATGTGATGATTTTTCCGAAATGATAAAGAGACAAGTGTCCGCAATTTCCTGCGGAGTAGTCATCCTATTTTCAAGAGGGATTTTCTTGACAATCGACTTCAATTTCTCCTGCCCCTTTTCCATGCTTTTGATCCATACGTCATAAGCGGGCGTCCAACTTTCTGCAATAATTATGGCATTACTTCGAATACCCGAGTTGATAAGATCCACTGCCCATTCCCGGGTCAATCCCAACACTCCGCCCTTGGCGGCAGCATAACCTGAAGTTCTACCTTGCCCCGTAAGTGCGACCTTGGAACCGATATTCAAGATATTACCTTTTGCTTTCCTTAGGTAAGGCAAACAGTATTTGGTCATGGCATAAAAACTGACCAGATTCAGCTTAAGGGAATACATAAAATCATCAATAGGAGCATCCAAACTCACTCCATCATTTACGCCCACATTGTTGATCAAGACATCCACCCGCCCGTATTTTTTGCCGATTTTTTCAACCGCCTCTTCAATCTGACTTACATCTGATAAATCAATCTGAATAAAAATGGAATCGAAACCTCTTTCCTGTAATCTCTTTTCATATTCAAACCCACGAGGGTTACGATCCACAATCACAGGAGTTGCACCTTCACTGGCCAGGGAGTCCACAATGGTCTGTCCTATGCTTCCCTTTATCCCGGCAGCTCCAGTTACAACAACTATCTTGTCCTTTAAGTTTAAATCCATCAATCTAATAAATTATAAAATGCCATGGCGTTGGCGCCCATGATTCTTGCCTGTTCGTGCTGTCCAAGTTTGGCAATGGCCTCGTAGTGCCAAAAATGTTGATGTGAGTCGATGTGCATCTTAGACGGTTTTCGCGTTATCAATTGTGCCCAAAAATCTCGCAAGAGCATTTTGCATTCCTTCCGTTATGATCAGTTGAACATTTTCCAATACTTCGACCTCAAGTTCCCCATATGCCGTGAGATCGGTATCCCAAAAACTTTGGTTGGAAAGCGTTGCTTTGACCATAGCTGATAAATTCTGCCCGTTGGAACTCCACTGATTTTTGAAAAAATCCAATACCTCCTCACTATCTTTCAAGGGAATGGCCTCCCCGTTCCTTTCCCCTCTATAAAACACAATTAAGGCGGCCAAAGAGAACAATAGTCTTTTTGGGGCTTTTTGTTTTTTTTCAAGGTAACCTAAAACCGAAGGGAGCACTCTTGTTTTGTATTTGGAAATGGAATTCAATGAAATGGAGATCAGCGCATGTTCAAGATAAGGGTTCCGAAACCTATCCAAGACATCATTGGCAAAGGCATGCAATTCGGCCTCCGGTAATTCCAAAGTAGGACAGATTTCTTCAAAAATGGCTTTTGATACGAATTGTCCAACTACATTGTCCTCGATGGATTCCCTTACTTTGTCAATTCCGTAGAGATAACCTACGGGCACCAGGCTGGTATGTGCTCCGTTCAGGATGCGTACCTTTCTGGTTCTATAGGGTTTGAGGTCATCAGTAAAAATTACATTAAGGCCTGCAGCCTCAGCCGGAAATTCTTTCCTTACTTCAGACGGGGCTTCAATAACCCATAAATGAAACATTTCGCCTTCCACCACCAAATCATCTTGATAACCCAGTTCTTGGTGAATGCTTTTTATTTTGTCTTTTGGATAACCTGGGACAATTCTGTCCACAAGGGTATTACAAAAAATGTTGTGTTTATTTATCCAATCTGAAAAACCTTGTTCGAGGTCCCAATCCAGAGCTAAACGAAGTACAATGCCTTTTAAATTATCCCCGTTTCTATCGATCAACTCACATGGAATACAAAGTATTCCTTTATCTGAAGCACCCTTGAAAAATTGGTATCTCTTAAATAAAAGAACGGTGAGTTTGGCCGGAAAACTCGAAGGTGGTACATCATCCAACCTATCATTGGAATTATATTCGATTCCTGCTTCAGTCGTATTCGATATCACAAATCTCAAATCTGGATTGGTGGCTTGGTCCAAATATGCCTGATAATTCAAATACGGGTCGATGCCCTTGTGAATACAATCAATAATTTGATGATGACTTTGTGGCTTACCATCTTTAATTCCATTTAGATATAGTGTATAGAGGCCATCTTGACGGTTTAGCACATTGACCAAACCCTTTTCTATTGGCTGAACAACCGTAACACCAGCATCGAAATTTGCCTTTTGGTTCATTTCATGAACCATCCAATTGGCGAAGGCCCTTAAAAAATTGCCTTCACCAAATTGAAGGATTCGGTTGGTATAAGTATTCGCTATTATTTTTTGTCTATTAAGTTGTGTTGGTTGTTCGCTCATAAGGATATTCCTCTTTTCCAGGGTATAAAATCATTTTGACCATTGATTTCGGCCTTGGCCAGTACCTCTCCATTCGCCACTTTAATAATGTGATCCAAAATGTCTTCACCCATTGCTGTAATATCATGTTCACCGCTAATCACAGTACCGGCATTAATATCGATGATGTCCATCATTCTCTTGTATAAGTCAGTGTTGCTCGACATTTTCACAACTGGTGAAAGCGGGTTTCCGGTTGGGGTGCCCAAACCGGTGGTAAATACAATCATATTGCACCCTGAGGCGGCTAGGCCGGTGGTGCTCTCCACATCATTACCAGGTGTACACAATAGACTCAGGCCAGATTTCGTCACAGGTTCCGTGTAGTCCAAAACATCAACTACCGGGGAAGTGCCACCTTTTTTAGCAGCCCCTGCGGATTTCATCGCATCCGTAATCAGGCCGTCTTTAATATTTCCTGGGGATGGATTGCTTTCAAATCCAGAACCTACTGCCTTTGCAGCACTCGAATACGAACGCATGAGGTCTATAAATTTTTGAGCATCTTTTTCAGTCTCACACCGATTGATAAGTTCTTGCTCTACCCCGTTGAGTTCCGGAAATTCTGCAAGAACGGCCGCTCCTTTCATAGCGACCAAAAGATCTGATGCATGGCCCAATGCCGGGTTGGCTGAAATTCCAGAAAACCCGTCAGAGCCACCACATTCCAATCCAAGTATCAGTTTGCTAAGAGGAGCTGGCTTTCGCTGATTGGTATTGGCCTTGCTCATCCCAATAAAGGTCTTTTTTACCGCGGTCTCAATAAATTCCCGTTCACTACTGGACTTTTGTTGCTCCAAGTAAAAAATAGGGCGTGAATAATCCGGATTTAGGGCTCGAATCTCTTTTTGCAACATTTCTATCTGCGCATTTTGACAACCCAAGCTCAATATGGTAGCACCGGCAGTATTTGGGTGGACTATATAGCCGGCCAACAGCTTGCACAGTACTTCGGCATCCTGACGAATTCCGCCACAGCCTCCATCATGTCTTAAAAACTTGATTCCGTCAACATTGGAAAAGATTCTTTTTTTTGTTACCTCCTCAGGAGACAACTCCAACCGTACTTGATATAGTTCGTCTTCTGTTGCACCATTTCTATATTGTTCGATTAGGGAGTCGATATTGACGGCATGGTCTTTTCGTGATTGATACCCTAGGGCATCGGAAAGAGCAGTTTCCAATATATCTATATTCCTGTTCTCACAAAAGACGAGGGGAATCACCAACCAATTGTTCCTAGTCCCCACCTTACCATCTTCTCGATGATACCCCAAAAAAGTAGTTTCATCAAATCTAGCGGTCTTGGGAGCAGTCCACTGGTATTGTTCATTTCTATTTTCGAAACTGGAAGAGGCATGTTCCAGATTATCAGTGGTAATTCCCGCCCCCCTTTTAATAGTTTTGATGGCCTTCCCTACCAAGGTGCCATACATAATTACATCATCACCCTCATCAAAATCCTGCAGGGCAAATTTATGTTTGGCCTTTATATCCTCAACAAGCTCCATGGATTGTCCGCCCACAAGAACACGCAATCCCCTTGGTAAATCTGTTATGGCAACTACAATGCTGTCCCTTGGATCTATTTGTAAATATTCTGGCATTTCGAAATGCTTATGTTCTGATTCTTGATTTTAGTCTGTCCTCCCTTTTTTCAAATGGACACGGTCTAAAAGTATACGCTTCCGCTTTCTTGTTTTGTTAGTTAACACATTCAATATAAAGATTTCAGCTCGCGCACTTAATCCACGCTCATGTCCTTCAAATATGATCCAAGTTACAGGATAATCCGTTTTTGGTTTATTTCAGTTGTTCAATCGATTGAATCAATGTGCAAAAAAATATGCTTTTACACCATATAAGGTCAACAAAGCAGCACATTTTTTGTCATTCTAATCAGAAACGAATAGTTTTGTTCAAACGTTTAAACAAATATACACGAAAATACTATTGGGCAAAAAAAAAGTCACCATTAAAGATATAGCCAATGAACTTGGGATAACGCCATCAGCAGTTTCCAAAGCGCTGAATAATCACCCAAGGATGAGCGTTGAAACCAAAACTTCGGTCCTGGAAGTTGCCAAAAAGTTAAACTATCAACCTAACTTATTGGCGAGTGCACTTCGAAAAGGTAAGAGTAATTTAGTGGGAATCATCGTACCCAGGGCCCATAGTAATTTCTTTTCTTCGGTGGTTGAAAATATTGAGGAAACCCTCAGCGATCATGGGTACAATGTGATCATAACCCAATCCAATGAATCTTACCAAAAAGAATGCAAGAATATTGATGCACTGTTGCACATTCAGGTAGATGGTATTATTGCCTCACTAGCCAACGAGACGGCAGATCTTAGGTACTTTGACAAGATTGTTTCCAATGGGATTCCCTTGGTAATGTTCGACCGTAGTGAAGATGTTCTTAAAGCGGATTATATTGGAATAAACGACTACGGCGGCAGTAAATTGGTTGTGGACCACCTAGTGGAGCAAGGTTGCAAAAGGATTGCCCATATTGCCGGTTTTGCCAATACAAGAATCTATAAAAATAGAATTGAAGGTTATAGGGATGCGCTTGCTGAACACGGCCTGCCATTGGATGCCGATCTTTTGGTGGAGAGCAAACTTACCATAAATGACGGAAGATGTATTATGGAAAACTTCTTGAATATGGCCGAACGTCCAGATGCAGTGTATGCAGCCGGGGATTATGCTGCTTTGGGAGCCATGAAAACATTAATTGAACAGGGTATCAAGATCCCTGATGAAATGGCTTTGGTAGGATTCAGTAATGAGCCTTTCACCTCTTTGGTCGCTCCAAGTATTACAACAATTGACCAGCATAGCGCACAAATTGGAAAATTGGCTGCAACAGCATTTCTCAAACAGGTAGCGGGAGAGCCCACCGATCTTGAGAAGATTATTTTAGAACCCGAATTATTGATTAGGGCCTCCTCGATGAAAATTAAAGCATCGTCAGTATCTTGATGTCGTCAGGATTGTATCAAACCCAATACATAAGGGATTTCCTTAGGGTATTTGCCATGATATCGTTTTTAGTCTGAGAGTTTAAAATCCACTACCGCCTTTATTACACCTGTCTCCGGTTTTAACCAACTATCAAAGTGTTCTATCATCTCAGTGAACCGCACTGTGTGCGTAATGAAAGATTCCGTTGGAAATTGATGCAACACACTTATAACATGCTCAAAATCTTCCGTAGTTGCATTTCGACTGCACAACAAGGTCATTTCCTTGGCATGCATTTTTGGGTGGTCATAGGTCAATTCCCCTTTTGAAAGTCCCACTAGAACAAAACGACCACCATGGGACATAAAATCTGGACATGACTCCAATGCAAATTTATTTCCGGAGGCATCGAACACCGCTGTACACAACTCTCCATTGGTAATTTCCATGATATCAGATACTGCATTCTCCCCTGCTTTTACCACATGATCAACCCCTATGACATTCTTGGCATAGGTTAACCGTTGCTCATTCATATCAATGGCGATTACCTTTGCCCCAGCAATCTGTGCCAATTTCATAATGCCAATCCCAATAGGGCCGCAACCCACAACGGCTATAGTTTCGTCGGGTACTATATTGGCCCTTCGGAGGGCATGTGCGCCAATGGCCAAAGGTTCTACAATAGCCATTTGGTCATCTGACAAATGGTTAGCGGGCAATAGAATGTCAGAAGGAACGCTAATTTGTTCTTGCATACCGCCGTCACCATGAACGCCCAAAACCGTCAGATTTGTGCAACAGTTGGGTTTTCTATTTCTACATGCAATGCACTTACCACAACTTAGGTAAGGCATAATTACAACCTTGTCCCCAATCTTTATTCCTTGTGGATTTTCGTCAATTTCCAATACTTCGGAGGCCAGTTCATGCCCTAATATCCTAGGGTAAGTAAAAAACGCCTGATTACCGCCGTAGGCATGCAGATCGGTTCCACATATTCCTACTTTGTTGATTTGCAACAATGCTTCATTTTCTTTTCGGATAGGAGCTTCCTTTTCCTTTAAAACAAATTCTCCAGGTTTTTCGCAAACGATATATTTCATTTACACAATTCAGTTCACAGATTTAACTATTGGAACGGTTCGTTCTATCACATTTTGCCTTCTTCATTTTAAAGATAAAAAAGGTCATCAAAACCTTTATCTCAAATTTAACGACACTTTGCTGTTCAAACGTTTGAACAAAAATATAAAAAACTTACACATTTGCATGTCTCAAATTTTGGAATTCATGAAAGAAAATATAGATTACCCCTATTCCTTGGATAATAAAAGGTACATCTTGGAAGAAATCGTGACGAGTCTTAAACAAAAAAGCCTTGCAAATGCAAGGCTTTTTTGGTGGTCGGGGTGGCAGGATTCGAACCTGCGACCTCCTGCTCCCAAAGCAGGCGCGATAACCGGGCTACGCTACACCCCGAAAAACAGTCGAATGACTGAAAATCTCAATACAATAAATTTCAAACTCCAAAAGTAACTACTTTAAGTAGCCCGCTCGGGCGGAGTTTATACCGAGCTAGGTCGAGGTACTACACCCCGAAAAACAGTCGAATGACTGAAAATCTCAATACAATAAATTTCAAACTCCAAAAGTAACTACTTTAAGTAGCCCGCTCGGGCGGAGTTTATGCCCACAAAGTCGAGGCACTACACCCCGAAATAGTACAATCCTAATGTTAAAAAGGAAAAAGCGGAGAGACTGGGACTCGAACCCAGGCGACAGTTACCCGCCGACAGATTAGCAATCTGCTCCGTTACCACTCCGGCACCTCTCCTGACATTGTATTATGAACGTGCATTTTCAAAATGCGGATGCAAATGTACCTTTTCATCCGAAAGAACGCAACTATTTTCTTATTTTTTTAAAACGATTTTCTCCATTGGAATATCACTCTGGATACTCCACACGAAGATGGTAGATATTGGTCAATTTTTGTTTTAATACTTTTTTGACCTTCTCAATTTCTTTTAGGGTAATATTCGCGTTTAAAAATTGATTGGCCTGCATTTGCCCCTTCACTATCTTTTCCACAAACTCATCAATAATGGAATACGTGGGATTCTTAAGGCTTTTGGAGGCAGCTTCCACGGCATCTGCCATCATCAAAATTGCCGTTTCCTTTGAAAACGGTATTGGACCTGGATACCTAAAATTGTCTTCGTTGGCCTCTCCTTCAAGTTCTTGTTGCCGTTTAAAAAAGTAGAATACCAAGGTGGTTCCATGGTGCGTTCTTAAAAAATCGATGATCCGGTCTGGTAGGTTATTTTTTCTTGCAATTTCGATGCCGTGTATCACATGGTCGATAATTATTTTGGCGCTTTCCCTTGGAGGCAGATCATCATGCGGATTTACACTGGTTATCTGGTTTTCTGTAAAGAAGGTCGGATTGTCCATTTTACCAATATCATGATACAATGCCCCTACCCTTACCAACATGGCGTTTGCACCAATTTCATTGGCCGCGGCTTCAGCCAAATTTGCTACTTGCAAGGAATGGTGGAATGTTCCAGGTGCTTTATCCGATAGCTCTTTTAGAAGCTTGGAATTGGTATCTGACAATTCCAAAAGGGATACATCCGATATCAAACCAAAAATCTTCTCGTAGATATAGATCAGAGGTTGTGCGAAAAGCGTCAAAAGTCCATTGAGCACAAACACTCCGAACAAAATCCACTCAATATTGTCCAAATTGCCCTCGTGTATGGCATGGAACGCAAAGTAACCAACGATGTAAATCAGTGTAATCTGGCCTACCGATATAAATAGGTTTGCCCTTTTGTATAATTCCGAAGCGGTCAGAATGGTGACAATCCCAGCTATGGTCTGCAAAAAGATATATTCAAAACTATTCGGCACCACAAACCCGAGAATCAATACCGTCAAAACATGTACAAACAATCCTAGCCGGGCATCAAAGAAATTTTTCAACACTAACGGAAGGATACACAAAGGTACCACAAAGACATAGCTTTCATTATTTTTGACCATAAGCGTGGTGGCTAAAACCATCAAAACAATGTTCACAAAAATGAAAGTGACCTTGTTGTTGTTCTCAAAAATGTTCTTTCGGTAGCGCTTTAGAAAAAGGAACAGCATAATCAGTACCAAGGCCACCAAAATGGTATATCCGAGAATAATATAGTAGTAGTTGCTGCCTCGCCAAAGTTCGGACTCAAATTCGTCCTTTAGGGAGCTTAAAATTTTAAAATTCTCAGCTTCAACTACCTCCCCTTTAGCAATGATGAGACTCCCTTCGGATACTTCTCCCCTTGTTATGGAAACCCTTCCAAGTTCATCTGCCAAGGCCTTTTCCGTAAGTGCCTTATCATAGGCCAGATTTGCCTCCAACAATCTGGGGAGCGCATTCCCAAGAATTGCCGCAATCTGGTCATTTCTATTTAAAAGAATTCTCCCAACAAGCTCTTTAGCTCTACCTAGGTCGTAGTAGCTGTTTACGCTCAAAGGTTTGGCCTCATTATTCTTGATCACCAAAACAGAACTCGCTGAAGGTAGCTCCCTGAATATCCCAAGGGCATAAACACTATCAACAACGCCCAAACCGGTATTCAGGAGCAACTCACTTTGCACATTGGAAAAGCTATTGGCAACAGAAAAACCCTGTAGGTCCTGCTCCAAAGCCTCTTTTACATTCGATGGCACTGTTGCATCAAATGCATAATAATCAACCTTATTCTCACGAAGTGACTGTTGCTCATTTGCAATTTCCTCCTCGGTCTTTTTAATGGAAAAATCTATGGGTGCGTATAGGTTCTCATACTGCCAAGGTTTTCCTTTTTGAAATTCATATTTGAATTTGCCTCCCTTTGGAAAGAAAAATACGATTAGTGCGACTGTAACTATATAGAGAAAATACTTGTAGGCAAGTGATTGATGCTTATAAACATTATCTAAAGTTTTTCCCATGCTGCACGCTAATGTTTCAAAAATAGAAAATATAAATAAGAAGTATGGCAGGCTTTTGACGCACAAGCATTGCATTTAATTTTAGTATTTTCGCAACAGTAAAAATGCATAGATGAATAAAGTTGTTATCGTTTCCGTCGCAAGAACTCCAATAGGTAGTTTTATGGGCGCTTTATCCAGTATTCCAGCCCCAAAATTAGGGGCAGTAGCTATTAAGGGAGCCTTGGATAAAATTGGTTTAAAACCCGAGCAGGTTGAAGAAGTTTTAATGGGAAATGTTGTCCAAGCTGGCACAGGTCAAGCACCTGCCAGACAAGCTGCTATTTACGCTGGAATTCCTGATTCTGTTCCTTGCACAACTGTTAACAAGGTATGTGCTTCGGGAATGAAATCAATAATGCAAGCTGCCCAGTCCATTGCCCTTGGTGAAAATTCGATTGTTGTTGCAGGCGGAATGGAAAACATGAGCCTTATTCCACATTATTCGTACATGCGCAATGGACTGAAATTTGGTCCGGCCACATTGGTGGATGGAATGCAAAAAGATGGTCTGGTCGATGTCTATGACCAGAATGCCATGGGTGTGTGCGCAGATGCATGTGCGGTTGAGCACGATTTTAGTCGCGAAGACCAGGATGCTTTTGCCATTCAATCATATGAGAGATCCGCAGCTGCATGGGAAGCCGGTAAATTTGCTGATGAAGTTGTTCCTGTGGAAGTTCCACAGCGAAGAGGTGAACCCATTGTGGTGAGTGAGGATGAAGAATATAAAAACGTAAAAATGGAAAAGATTCCAGCTTTGCGTCCTGCCTTTACCAAAGAAGGTACGGTTACCGCAGCCAACGCTTCTACCATCAACGATGGTGCGGCAGCTGTTGTGCTAATGAGCGAGGAAAAAGCCAAGGAACTGAATCTGACTCCTTTGGCAACAATAAAAGGTTATGCTGATGCCGCGCATGAACCAAAATGGTTTACCACGGCTCCTGCAAAGGCATTGCCCAAAGCATTGGATAGAGCTGGTGTTGCAATCGATGCTATAGATTTCTTTGAATTTAACGAGGCTTTTTCGGTTGTAGGCCTTGCCAATATGAAACTTTTAGGCCTTAATGATTCCAATGTCAATGTGAATGGAGGTGCCGTCTCCTTAGGGCACCCACTGGGTTGTTCCGGAGCTCGAATCACTATTACCTTGCTCAGCGTACTTGAACAGAACAAAGGAAAGCTGGGTGCGGCTGCAATTTGCAACGGTGGTGGAGGCGCTTCTGCAATTGTTCTTGAAAGAAACTAATTCAGTTTAGGGACCTCAAATGCAATACGGAGTTTGCCACTTAAGCATTGTTCCCATTCGTATATCTCCGGATGATACTACGGAAATGCTCTCCCAACTCTTATATGGAGACTATTTTAAGGTATTGGAAAAAAGGAAGTTCTGGAGTAGAATTCGTGTGGCTTATGATGGTTGCGAGGGTTGGGTGACGAACAATCAAATCAGATTTATTCAGGAAGAAGATTATGAAGTGTTGAATTCCCAAGACAATTCAAAAATCTCCTCAGATATTATTTCTCATATCTGCACGGAGGACGAAATGTTACTTCCCATTCTCTTGGGTTCTGTTATTTCCGTTACCGGTTTACTCGGACACACATTTGAAGGAAACTGCGTTAATGGAACAACCGAAAAAGAAAACTTGGTAGACACTGCCTTGTTATATCTCAAAGCTCCCTATCAAAAAGGTGGAAAAACACCATTTGGAATAGATTGCTCTGGATTTACCCAAATGGTGTATAGGATAAATGGACATGGGTTAAAACGGGAAGCAGAAGCCCAATCCAAACAGGGAGAGGTCCTGAGCTTTATTGAAGAGAGTGAGCCAGGGGATTTGGCCTTTTTCGATAATAATGAAGGTATTATTGACCATGTGGGGATTATTTTAGAGGATAATTACATTATACATGTTAACGGACATGTCCGTATTGATCGGCTGGATCACACGGGAATCTTCAACGCAGAAGAAAAACTATATACCCATAAGTTAAGGGTGATTAAAAAAGTACTGTAATAAAAAAGGCCCCATTACATGGGGCTTTTTTTATATTCTGGAAAATGAATTATTCTCCCAAAAGCTTTTTGATACGCATAAAATTATCGGTATCTCCCAAAGCTCCGTAGATATTCTTAAGCTGTGAAAGCACCCCTTGGTTATCAGGGTTTGTTTTCAAGGCATCTTCCAAAACTTTGGCACCTTCCAAGAACAGGTCATCTTTTTGTTTTTTCAGCTCATCATACCTAGCAATATCAGACCTAGAGCTACCTAGATTGTTCATTTCATCAATAAGACCGTTACCTTCATTGACATAGGTCGTAGAAAGGTTCAAAAGGGCGTTTATATAACCTGGATCAACAGCCAATGTCTTGCGGTAAGCATCTCTTGCCTCTTCCAAGTTTCCTTGTTCCATGTTGATTACACCAATATTGTAAAGCAAATCGGCATTATCCGGAGCCATATTGGAAGCTTCTGACATCAGAACCTTAAACTTTTCCTTATCCCCCATAGCATAATGAAGATTGGCTTCTCCGAGCACAAGGTTTACATCGTCTGGATCAACTGTTCTAGCATCGGAATAAGCAGCCAAAGCTTTGTCATTATCCCCAAGTTGTTGGTAGATCAACGCAATATTCTTGACTATCTCTGCCTTTTTGGAAGGTGTTCTTTCTTCTTTTGGATCCTTGTGGGTTCCTGCTTTAACATAAAGGTCCCTAGTGTTTTTATCCATGGTATCGACCTCTCCTGTTTCAACATTTACTGCTGTATAGGTAACACCACTTCCATCGTATCCCACTTCCTTTAGTTCGTTGTAGTAAGTTAATGCTTTTTCATAGTTCTGCCCATTAACCGCACTACTAGCTGCATAGTAAAGGTAAAGAGTGTCCTGTGGGCTTAACTGATATCCTAAGTAAAGCTTATCTGCAGCCTCATCAAACTTTTTGTTGTTATTGTCCTCTACGGCAGCATTGATCAAATCAGCTGTCATTTGCGACAAGCTTTGTGTAGCTACAGTGGTGTACTTTTCTTTTCCACTGGCTTCTTCAACAGAAATTACCTTTTTGTAGGCATCAATTGCGGGTTGAAAAGCTGTTGCATCACCTTTTTTGGCCAAGTCAGCATAAACATTGCCCTTTATCGCATAGTATTGTGCCTGAACTCTGGCATCAGCAGCATCAATCAAAGAGGCAGCGCTATCAATTGAAGCTTTCGCACTAGCAGCATCTCCTCCTTTAAGCGCCTTTTCCGCTGCCTTGATTTCAGCTTTTTGGGAAAAACCCATCGTTGAAATCCCTATTGCTAATAGCATTAAAACTTTAGTCTTCATCTTAAATGTAATTATTAGTGTTTATGATTATTCTTTCTTGTTTTCGTCCGTAGTATTATCAATTGCCGTGCCATCTTCCCCATTCACCTCAATATTAAGGATATCCGCTTCTTCAACGGCATCCTCATCTTTCATCACTTTTGCAACAGCTGCAATGGAATCTTTATCCTTTAAATTGATAAGTCTTACACCTTGGGTTGCCCTTCCCATGACACGAAGGTCTTCAACACCCATTCGAATGGCAATACCTGATTTGTTGATGATCATTAGGTCATCCGTATCAGAAACATTCTTTATAGCTACCAGGCCTCCCGTTTTTTCGGTTATGGAAATCGTTTTTACCCCTTTACCTCCTCTATTGGTGATACGATAATCATCAATGGTTGATCGCTTACCGTAACCGTTCTCAGACACTACTAGGATATCATCTTCAAAATTATGGACAGAAACCATTCCTATCACCTCATCTTTGTCGTTTGCCAAGGTAATTCCCCTTACACCTGAAGCATTCCTACCCATTGGACGCGTCTTACTTTCTTCAAAGCGAATGGCTTTTCCTGATTTTAATCCCAAGAAAATCTGGCTCGTTCCTGTGGTAAGTTTTGCTTCTAGCAATTCATCTTCCTCCCTAATGGTAATTGCATTGATTCCATTTTGACGTGGTCTCGAGTATTGTTCCAAAGATGTTTTCTTGACCGTACCCTTTTTGGTCGCCATGATCACATAATGTGAATTGACGTAGTCCTCATCTTTAAGGTCTTGGGTACAAATGAATGCCTTCACTTTGTCCTCTTGCTCAATATTGATCAAGTTTTGGATGGCTCTTCCTTTGGAAGTTCTGCTTCCTTCAGGAATTTCATAAACCCGCATCCAAAAACACTTCCCCTTTTGGGTAAAGAACAACATATATTGATGGTTGGTACCAACAAACAAATGCTCCAAGAAGTCTTCATTTCTAGTTGAGGACGCTTTTTGTCCGACGCCACCCCTATTTTGGGTCTTGTATTCAGTCAAAGGAGTCCTTTTAATATAACCAGCATGTGAAATGGTAATCACTACCTGCTCATCTGGAATCATATCCTCGATGCTCAAATCACCACCGGCAAAGTTTATCTCAGATCTTCTTTCATCGCCATATTTTTCCTTGACCTCAAGCAATTCTTCCTTGATGATTTCCATTCTACGTTCTTTTTTGGCAAGAATGTCTTTAAGGTCCTCTATGGTCTTTTTAAGTTCTTCGTATTCCTCTCTTAATTTATCTTGTTCCAGACCTGTAAGCTGACGCAAGCGCATCTCAACTATGGCTTTGGCCTGTATTTCAGTAAGCTTGAAACGCTCCATCAAGCCATTTCTGGCCTCCTCAACATTGGATGACGCCCTTATCAAGGCTATCACCTCATCAATATTATCCGAAGCAATGATAAGTCCTTCAAGGATATGAGCACGGTCCTCGGCTTTCTTTAGCTCAAATTTTGTCCTTCGGACAACCACTTCATGTCGATGTTCAACAAAATGGTGGATAATTTCCTTTAGATTAAGTAATCGTGGTCTTCCATTCACCAAGGCAATATTGTTGACACTAAAGGAAGATTGAAGTGCCGTATACTTGTAAAGCATATTGAGCACGATATTCGGAATGGCGTCTCTCTTAAGTATGTAGACGATACGCATTCCCTTTCTATCGGATTCATCCCGAATCGTAGAAATTCCTTCAATCTTTTTGTCGTTGACAAGATCGGCCGTTTTCTTGATCATATCGGCCTTGTTCACTTGATAAGGAATCTCGGTAACAATAATACATTCCCTGCCCTGAACTTCTTCAAACGAAGCTTTGGCACGCATTACCACCCGACCTCTACCGGTATGGAAAGCTTCTTTTACACCGTCGTATCCGTAGATGATTCCTCCTGTTGGAAAATCCGGTGCTTTGATATGTGTTATGAGCTCATCGATTTCAATATCATTGTTGTCGATATAAGCGATCGTGCCATCAACCACCTCTGATAAATTATGGGGAGGCATATTGGTCGCCATACCTACTGCAATACCAGAAGCTCCATTCACCAAAAGGTTTGGAACCCGTGTTGGCAGCACTGTGGGCTCTTGTAGGGAGTCATCAAAATTAAGCTGATGATCAACGGTGTCCTTATCAATATCAGCCAACATCTCGTCGGCTATTTTTCGCATTCGAGCTTCAGTATATCGCATAGCCGCGGGGCTATCACCATCTACCGATCCAAAGTTACCCTGACCGTCTATCAACATGTATCTAAGACTCCATTCCTGGGCCATACGCACCATGGTGTCATATACTGAAGTATCACCGTGTGGGTGATATTTACCCAAAACCTCCCCGACAATACGGGCAGATTTTTTATGTGCACTTGTAGATCTAACACCCAATTCGTGCATCCCAAAAAGTACTCTTCGGTGAACAGGTTTAAGTCCGTCCCTGACATCTGGCAGAGCTCGTGACACAATGACCGACATTGAATAATCAATGTAGGCAGATTTCATCTCATCTTCAATGTTGATAGGAATTAACTTTTCTCCTTCAGCCATGCTAAAATCCGTTTGTTTTTTGCGGTTAAAATATCACGGCAATATACGCAAAATCGCACCTTTCAAAACAACTACACCCTACTTTATTAAAAAAATTATCAACAGTATTTTTCACCGACAAATGCTGATAAAACTTTGTTAAACTCTGTCAAAAAAGCGTTTTATTTCGACTTTTACTACAAGTTTATCGATTATGGGTACGGTATTTGACTACGGTAATGATACTTTTATTAATTTTAATTGCTGAAAAGGTAGTGTATGGACGATAATTTTTCCCCAAGAGTAAAAGACGTTATAGCATATAGCAAGGAGGAGGCCCTAAGACTGGGGCATGATTTTATTGGAACAGAACATTTAATGCTGGGTCTTTTACGTGATGGCAATGGCAAGGCCATCAACATCCTGGATGCCTTGGATGTTGATTTGGACCACTTGAGAAGAAAAGTGGAAATCCTTAGCCCGGCCAATCCGAATACCGGAACAATTCAAAAAGACAAAAAGAACCTACATCTGACAAGACAGGCAGAACGTGCGCTAAAAACCACGTTTTTGGAAGCCAAGCTCTTTCAAAGTTCTTCTATAAATACAGCCCATTTACTGCTTTGTATCCTAAGAAACGAAAATGACCCTACCACAAAGCTGCTACACAAGCTTAAGGTGGATTATGATAATGTGAAGGACCAGTTCAAATCCATGATTACCAGTGATGACGATTATCTAGATTCTCCGCAGGCTGATTCTTCTTTCCCAAGTGATCCGGAGGATACAGGGGATTCTAAAGAAAGTACATTCGGCTCAAGTTCTTCACAAAAAGGAAGTAAAAAGTCTAAGACTCCCGTTCTGGACAATTTCGGACGTGACCTTACCCGATTGGCGGAGGAAAACAAACTTGACCCTGTTGTAGGACGAGAAAAAGAGATTGAGCGGGTTTCCCAAATATTGAGCAGACGAAAGAAGAACAACCCCTTACTTATTGGAGAACCCGGTGTTGGTAAAAGTGCAATTGCCGAAGGGTTGGCACTTAGAATAATCAATAAGAAGGTTTCGCGAATCCTTTACAACAAGCGGGTAGTTACTCTTGATTTGGCTTCATTGGTCGCCGGTACCAAATATCGTGGTCAGTTCGAGGAACGCATGAAGGCAGTAATGAACGAACTGGAAAAGAATGACGATATCATTCTCTTTATTGATGAAATCCATACCATCGTTGGTGCAGGTGGAGCAACTGGAAGTTTAGATGCTTCCAATATGTTCAAACCGGCATTGGCCAGAGGTGAAATTCAATGTATAGGAGCAACCACGCTTGATGAGTATCGTCAGTATATCGAAAAAGATGGTGCTTTGGAACGACGCTTTCAAAAGGTGATGGTGGAACCCACAACTGTTGAAGAGACCATTGAGATTTTGATGAACATCAAGAGTAAGTACGAAGATCATCACAATGTAAATTATACGGATGATGCCATTATTGCCTGTGTAAAATTGACCAATCGTTATATGACGGATAGGTTTTTACCGGACAAGGCCATTGATGCCCTTGATGAAGCTGGTTCCCGTGTTCATATTGTGAACATGGATGTTCCCAAACAAATTTTAGAGCTCGAAAATCAACTTGATGATGTTCGGGAGCTTAAAAACAGCGTTGTTAAAAAACAGAAATACGAAGAGGCAGCAAAACTTCGGGATGATGAAAAACGTTTGGAAAAAGAGTTGGCCGCTGCCCAAGAACGGTGGGAAGAAGAAAGCAAACTGCACCGCGAAACGGTATCTGAAGATAATGTTGCCGATGTGGTTTCCATGATGAGTGGTATCCCTGTGAACAGAATAGCGCAAACAGAAAGCAACAAACTTGCTGAACTTCCCGACCTTATCAAAGGCTTTGTTATCGGGCAAGATGAAGCGGTTGCCAAAGTTGCTAAAGCCATACAAAGAAACCGTGCGGGACTCAAAGACCCCAATAAACCCATTGGGTCGTTTATATTCTTAGGTCAAACGGGCGTTGGAAAAACACAATTGGCCAAGATTCTGGCTAAAGAACTTTTTGATTCTGAGGATGCCCTTATCCGAATCGATATGAGCGAATACATGGAAAAATTTGCGATTTCGAGGCTAGTAGGCGCACCTCCTGGATATGTTGGTTATGAAGAAGGTGGACAACTTACTGAAAAAGTACGTCGTAAGCCTTATTCGGTGATTCTTTTGGACGAAGTTGAAAAGGCTCATCCCGATGTATTCAATATGTTGCTTCAGGTTCTGGATGATGGATATTTGACAGATAGTTTAGGAAGAAAGATAGATTTCAGAAACACTATCATCATTATGACCTCAAACATTGGGGCACGACAGTTGAAGGATTTCGGCCAAGGAGTAGGTTTCGGAACTGCGGCTAAAAAGGCCCAAGCCGATAGTCACCAGAAAAGTGTTATCGAAAATGCGCTGAAAAAGGCGTTCGCACCGGAATTCTTGAACAGGATTGACGACGTAATCGTGTTTAATCCATTGGAGCGTGAAGATATCCACAAGATCATCGATATTGAACTGAACAAGCTTTACGCAAGAATCAAAGATATAGGTTATGATCTTAAACTATCCGATAAGGCCAAGGATTATATTGCTGACAAAGGTTTTGACAAGCAATATGGTGCCCGACCTTTAAAAAGAGCTATTCAAAAATATATTGAAGATGCCCTGGCAGAGGAAATTGTAAATTCCAAGCTAGGTGAAGGGGATAGTATTTTTATCGATTTAAACGAGAAAAAAGAAGAATTGAACATTACTATTAAGAAGCCTGAGAAATCACCGAAGGCCGATGGATAGGTATAAATGTACAAATGATAGAGCCGACCGTCGGTCGGCTTTTTTTATGCCCTAACTTACCTTACAAACGATATTTACGCTTTTAATCGTTTATTTTTCCCTGCTCTGACCTTTCCCCATACTTTCGTCTTGAGACACTATAATTATTTGGGGGAATGAAATTTGCTTCTACAAAGAAAGCTGTTGTAGTACGAGAATACCAGTTAGAGATTGGAAGCGTCCAGGTTTTTGACGATTATATGGTTGCCACTTTTGATGAAGGCGCCACGGTAACTTTGGAACGCACCTATCAAATCATCGGAATTTCGGAAATACATTTTAGGGATAAGGATTTTGGTTATATAAGCCTTCGTAAAAATTCATATGCCGTTGACCCCACCGTATACAACTATTTAAGGGGAATGAAGAATCTCAAAGCCTTCGCCATTGTTTCCAAAAAGGAAATAGACATGCATAATTTTAAGATAGAGAAGCTCTTCTATAAGAAGAACATGGAATTCTTTATTGAATACGACAATGCATTGGCATGGGTAAAGAAAAGACTTAAGAACGGTCAGAAAAAGAATAAGATTTAAGCTTCGCCGTTGTTGACCTCTGTTCGCTCTGGAGGTCTGAGTAATTCCATATAAGCCATTCCTATATTATCAATTATGCCTGAAGCTATCAAGGCTTCATATCCAATCTTTGAAGCTTTAATATCGCCTGCCAGCCCATGTAGATAAACTCCAAAGATGGCACCCTGTAAAGGTTCATATCCTTGGGCAATTAATCCAGTTATTAGTCCCATGAGCACATCGCCGCTTCCAGCCGTTGCCAATCCTGGGTTACCGGTAGAATTTATGTAGATCTTGTTGCCTTCGACAATCATGGTATGTGCCCCCTTTATCAAAAGGATACACCCATATTCGGAAGTAAAACGCTTTGCTTTTTCCAGCTTTTCGAAATCGTCTTCCCATTTTCCTAACAGTCGTTCCAATTCTTTAGGATGTGGGGTAAGCACGGATCGCTCAGGAACATCTTTCAACAATTTGGGGTTTTTGGCCAACATATTCAATCCATCGGCATCTATGACCATGGGAGCAGTTGTTTTCTTTAAAAGCTCACCGAAAGCCTTAACAGTTTCCGCTGCGGTGCCCATGCCCATGCCAATCCCAATGGTGGAAGGCGTAAAGGGAATATCGATTTGAGTAATCTGCTCATCTTCCTCATCGGTCAGAACCATAAGTTCAGGAGCTGCTGTTTGCAATGAATGGTACCCGCACTCGGGAACATATGCCGTAACCAAACCACTTCCGGCCAATAGGCAAGCCTTACAGGCCAATTGTACAGCACCTATTTTTCCATAACTCCCCCCTACAATTACTGAATGGCCATAAGTTCCTTTATGGGAAAATTTCAGTCTGGGTCGGTACATCCTCAAAACAGCTGATTTTCCAACCAATTCGTAAGGACTCTCGGTAGTGGACATAAATTCGGCATCCAAACCAATGTCCAGAATTTCCCATTGATTGATAAAAACTCCTGTTTGCGGGAGGAAAAATACCAGTTTGGGCGCTTGAAAGCTCAAAACATAGCTCGCTTCAACGACATGGGCCATATTCCATGGCATCCTATCCATTGGTAAACCCGAAGGGATATCAACAGACAATACAAAAGCTCGGGAAGCATTAATATGTTTAATGATTTTACCAACCCATTCATCAGGCTTGCGGTTCAGGCCTATTCCAAAAATGGCGTCAACAATAATATCGTTCGGAGTAATCTCTGGCGGAGAGGTTTCTTCATTGATAAACTCGGGCCATATTTTTCTATCTTTTAACCGTTCGAGGTTTAAAAGAAAATCTTTGGAACGCTTCTCGCTATAATTTACGACGTGAACCTTAATATTATAACCATGCTCGTGAAGGTGCCTGGCCAAGGCTATTCCATCCCCTCCGTTGTTACCTATACCACAAAAAAGATGAATGGTCACTTGGGCGCCCTGTAACCGGGAATGCATCCACTCAAACAACTTAAGCGCAGCTCTTTCCATAAGTTCATCACTGGCAATCTGTTGTTTGGCAATTGTGAATTTATCAGCTTGATAGATCTGTTCGGCAGTAAATATTTTCATTCAATAAGAAAAAATAACAATTGTAATAGATTTCGTAAAAATTTAAGAATCGTTTGAAGAAGCTCTCAAAAGTACTACTTTTGACCCTGATTATTGTACAATGCAATTTAAACAAACGGATATCAAGCCTTTAGCGATGGAAACTTCTTCATCTATCTTCACTTTGACTATTACCACCCCTTTGGGGTAGTCTGCATATTATTTCCGTCCGTTTATTAAATCATTTTCAACATTTTACAACATAATTAATCATGAAAGTCTTAAAGTTTGGTGGTACTTCGGTAGCCAATCCTAAAAATATAAATCGAGTCAAATCTATAGTAGAAGAAATCAAGTCCGATAAAGTGGCGGTCGTTGTATCCGCGTTCGGCGGAATTACCGATTTGTTGCTCAACACATCCACCTTGGCTTCCAATCAGGATTTAGCCTATAAAAAGGAGCTTCAGGACATTGAGGAAAGGCACATTTCCATCATAAAGGAACTTATCCCGGTTCAAAAGCAAAGTAGCATCCTTAGCCAGGTCAAAAGTGACTTGAACACTTTGGAAACTTTACTCGAAGGTTCTTTTTTGATAGGTGAACTAACACCAAAACTATCCGACAAAATCGTGAGCTATGGGGAATTGCTTTCCTCGTTCATTATCAGCGAGTTTTTTAAATCAGAAGGTATTGATGCCGAATTGAAAGATAGCAAGGAACTCATTATCACTGATGAAAACTACGGCAAAGCAGCTGTCGATTTTTCGTTGACCAATCAAAATTGCAATGTCTATTTTAATGAGGTCTCACACAAAATAACTGTGCTTCCAGGTTTTGTTGCTTCAAGCAGTAATGGAAATCTGACCACTCTGGGCAGGGGTGGGTCCGACTATACGGCAGCTATCATTGCAGCGGCACAAAATGTGGAGGTTTTGGAAATTTGGACCGATGTCAGCGGTATGTTCACTGCCAATCCAAGATTGGTGAAACAGGCCAGATGTGTGGAGCAAATCAGCTACGAAGAAGCTATGGAACTTTCCCACTTCGGAGCAAAAGTGTTGTATCCTCCAACTATCCAACCTGTGCTCAACAAGCAAATTCCAATCCTTATTAAAAATACGTTTTCCCCCGGTGACCCCGGAACCAGTATCACCAAAAGTACCAATGGGAATGGGAAGACCGTCAGAGGTATTAGTCATGTGGGTGGAATAAGCCTCCTTTCATTGGAAGGTCCGGGCATGATCGGGATTCCAGGGATTTCCAAACGCTTTTTTGAAACACTTTCACTCGAAAACATAAGTGTGGTGTTGATAACACAAGCTTCCTCGGAGCATTCAATTTGCGTGGGAATTTCCGAAGAGGACGTTGAGAAGGCAGTCGTTGCCGTAAACCAAGCCTTTGAATATGAGATTAGTACCAACAAGATTCAACCTATTGTGGTAGAAAAGGATCTTGCCATCATTGCGTTGGTGGGTGACAATATGAAAAGCCATCAAGGTTTGAGTGGTAAAATGTTTAGCACACTTGGAAAAAACAACGTGAATATCAGGGCCATTGCCCAAGGAGCTTCTGAACGTAACATTTCAGCTGTTATAGCCAAAACAGACGTAAAAAAAGCCTTGAACTCGCTTCATGAACGCTTTTTTGAGGAAAACATAAAGCAGTTGAACCTTTATGTTATGGGTGTTGGAAATGTGGGTTCGAAGTTTTTAGGGCAAATCCAACAGCAGAACTCCTATTTAAAAGAAGAGCTCCAACTCAACATTCGAGTTATTGGTATGAGCAATTCAAGAACTATGGTTTTTGATGAAAATGGAATTGACCTTGACCATTGGGAAAGTGCTCTGGCAAACGGTAAAAAAGCAGATAAAGCCGCATTCTTTGAAAAAGTCAAAAGCTTAAACTTCAGAAACAGTGTGTTTGTAGATAATACCGCTAGCGACGAAGTCGCCCAAAGTTATCCCAACTATTTAACGAACAGCATCTCTGTAGTGACCTGCAATAAAATTGCATGTTCTTCGGATTATACATTCTACAAGGAGCTCAAAAAATTAGCGAAGAAATACAACGCACCATTTTTGTTCGAAACCAATGTAGGCGCGGGATTGCCTATCATTGATACGCTTAAAAACCTAATTGCTTCAGGCGATAAGGTGAATAAAATCCAGGCGGTGTTATCCGGAAGTCTGAACTTTGTTTTCAACAATTTTGATGATTCCGTCACCTTTCATGATGTGGTGAAACAAGCTCAGGAAGAAGGTTATACCGAACCAGACCCCACTATCGATTTGAGTGGTATCGATGTAATGCGAAAAATTCTCATTCTGGCGAGGGAAAGTGGAAACCAATTGGATATTGACCATATCGAAAATGAGTCCTTTCTACCCAAGGAAAGTTTGGAAACCGATTCCAATGATGCCTTTTTTGAATCTCTGAAGAAATATGAGCCTGATTTCCAAAAAATGTACAAAGAAGCAGCGGATGCTGATAGCAAGCTTAAATATGTAGCCCAGTTTGAAGAAGGAAAAGCTAAAGTTGGACTTCAAAAAATCCCTAAAGGCCACGACTTTTACAATTTGGAGGGCAGCGACAACATTGTATTGTTCTTTACGGAACGCTATCCCAACCAACCGATGATCATAAAAGGTGCTGGTGCCGGTGCAGATGTTACCGCTTCCGGTATCTTTGCGGATATCATCAGAATCGGAAACTTTTGATATGGAAGCGATAAAAGTCTTTTGCCCAGCCACAATTGCCAATGTATCCTGCGGATTTGACGTCTTAGGACTTGCTTTGGATTCAGTAGGCGACGAAATGATCGTTCGAAAAACGGATGAAAAGGGCATTGTAATTTCCAAAATCACTGGTCAGGATTTGCCTTTGGAAACCTCCAAAAACGTCTCTGGGGTTGCCGGGTTGGCCCTGCTTGAAAAAAGTGATTATAACGGAGGTTTTGAAATTGAAATCAACAAGAAAATAAAACCCGGAAGCGGTATTGGAAGTAGTGCGGCCAGTTCAGCTGGAGCTGTTTGGGCCATGAACCAACTATTGGGCATACCATTTTCAACCTTGGAGTTGGTCCAATTTGCCATGCAGGGCGAAAAATTGGCCAGTGATGTGGCCCACGCCGACAATGTGGCCCCTGCCCTTTTTGGCGGATTTACCTTGGTAAGAAGTTACGAGCCTTTGGACGTGATTCCCATACCTACGCCCGACGAGCTTTTCGCTACCGTGATACATCCGCAGATTGAGGTAAAAACATCGGATTCCAGAAAAATCTTAAAGACCAAAATCACTTTGGAAAAGGGCATTCAGCAATGGGGCAATGTGGGTGGACTTGTAGCCGGGCTCTTTCAATCGGATTATGATTTAATCGGCCGTTCGCTCCAAGACCATATTGTTGAGCCCATACGGTCCATATTGATTCCTGGCTTTGATGTTATTAAAACCAATGCCATAAAAGCTGGAGCTTTAGGTGGAGGAATTTCCGGTTCCGGGCCTTCCATTTTTGCGTTGAGCAAGGGAGAAGCGACTGCCAAAAAAGTAGCCGAATCCATGGACGAAACCTATCAAAACATTGGAATCCCATTCGACGTACATATTTCCAAAGTCAACACCCAAGGTGTTAAAATTTTAGCCTAACCTATGAACTTTTACAGTTTAAACGACCATACTATACAAGCCTCTTTTAAGGAAGCCGTAGTAGCTGGGATAGCTCCAGACAAGGGGTTGTATTTTCCTGAAAAGATTGCACCACTGCCAAAGGAGTTTTTTGACACTATAACCTCGCTTTCGAATCATGAGATTGCTTTTAGGGCCATCCACCAATTCGTTGAAGGAGAGATTCCCGATGATGTCCTGAAAAAAATCATCGAAGATGTGTTGGATTTCGATTTCCCGGTGGTGGAAATAGAAGAAAACGTGGCTACCTTGGAACTTTTCCACGGTCCCACCATGGCCTTCAAGGATGTAGGTGCTCGCTTTATGGCGAACTGTCTGGGTTATTTTTCCAAAGGAAATGATACCAATGTTACGGTTCTTGTTGCCACTTCTGGGGATACGGGTGGAGCTGTTGCAAATGGTTTTTTGGGGGTTGATGGTGTAAATGTCGTTATCCTTTATCCGAGCGGAAAGGTGAGCGATATCCAGGAGAAGCAGCTTACTACTTTAGGGCAGAATATTGAAGCCATGGAGGTTAACGGTACTTTTGACGATTGCCAACGAATGGTAAAAACCGCCTTTTTGGACACTGAAATAACGGACCACAGAAAATTGACTTCTGCCAACAGTATCAACATTGCAAGATGGCTTCCGCAGTTATTCTATTTTTTGTTTGCCTACAAACAAGCAAAATCACAGGGAAAGGAAATTGTTTTTTCTGTCCCTTCGGGAAACTTTGGAAATATTTGCGCGGGTATGGTGGCCCAAAAATTAGGGATGCCCGTAAAGCAATTTGTAGCTTCCACAAATGTGAACGATGTGGTTCCGAAGTTTATGCAAAAAGGGGTATATGAACCGGTTCCTTCAATAGCGACCATCTCCAACGCCATGGATGTGGGAGATCCTAGTAATTTTATCCGAATTAGGCATTTATACCAAGATAATTTTGATGCGCTTAAAGAGCATCTCTCCTCCTACTCTTTTACCGATGAAGCTACCAAAGAGGCCATGAAAAAGGTGTATTCCCAATCCGGTTATGTTGCGGACCCCCATGGAGCTGTGGGATATTTGGGGTTGAAGGAATATCAAAAATCCAATCCGGATACCTATGGCATCTTTCTGGAAACCGCCCATCCCGTGAAATTCTTGGATGTAGTTGAGGAAACCCTAGAGCTATCCCCGGAAATTCCTCCTCAAATTCAGAAGGTGATGGATAAAGAGAAAAAATCCATTAAAATAGATACCTACGAGGGATTAAAATCCCACCTACTGGGTAAATAGCATCTTGAAAAATCAGTTAACAATATATTGTTTAAAAGATTAGGATTTTTTAGGCTGCTGCTTTGGTGAATTCAAATAAATTTACCCCATAAAATGTAAAATATGAAAAATACCGCCTTAACTGAAACCCATATTGCTCTAGGCGCCAAAATGGTGCCTTTTGCTGGATATAACATGCCCGTTTCCTATGAAGGGGTAAATGTGGAACATGAGACCGTACGGAACGCCGTGGGTGTCTTCGACGTTTCCCATATGGGTGAATTTTTAGTGGAAGGTCCAAATGCCTTGGAACTTATCCAACAGGTAACCTCTAACGATGCTACAAAGTTGACAGTGGGTAAAGCCCAGTACGGGTATCTTCCCAATGAAACAGGAGGGATCGTAGATGATCTTATCGTCTATCGTGTCAAGGAAGAGACCTATTTATTGGTCGTGAACGCCTCCAATATTGAAAAAGACTGGAACCATATTTCAAAATATAACGAAGCCATTGGGGCTTCCATGAAAAATATCTCTGAAGATTATTCCCTGCTGGCCATTCAAGGGCCAAAAGCGGTGGAGGCCATGCAATCCTTGTCGTCCATAGACCTTTCGGAAATCAAGTTCTACAATTTTGTTGTAGGGGATTTTGCCGGTATTGAACATGTCATTATTTCGGCAACAGGCTACACGGGTTCAGGTGGATTTGAAATCTATTGCAAAAACAACGAAGTACAACAGGTTTGGGACAAAGTTCTGGAAGCGGGTGCAGATTTTGGCATAAAACCAATCGGACTTGCTGCCCGTGATACCTTGCGTTTGGAAATGGGCTATTGCCTCTACGGAAATGATATTGATGATACCACATCCCCCTTTGCTGCTGGATTAGGCTGGGTGACCAAATTCACCAAGGATTTTGTGAACAGTGAGGCTTTGGCCAAGGAAAAAGAAGAGGGGCCAAAACAAAAATTAATCGCCTTTCAATTGGATGAGAAAGGAATTCCAAGACAAGGCTATTCCATAGTCGATGAAAATGGAACAGAAATTGGGACCGTAACTTCAGGAACCATGTCCCCTTCACTTTCCCAAGGAATTGGATTGGGATATGTGACCATCGAAAATGCCAAGGTGGACAGTAAGATTTATATCCAAATCAGAAAGAACCAAGTTCCTGCCACTGTTGTAAAATTGCCATTTTATAAGAAATAATGCCAAATTTTGAATCCATTCTTAACACCATTGCCCAAGAAGTTTCCAAGGAGACCGAAAAGGGCAATGTAGCCAGCTATATTCCAGAATTGTCCTGCATAGACCCCAATAAGTTTGGGATAGCTATTTTGGACAAAAATGGGAGCATCAGCGCCATTGGGGATTCAAAAGAAAAGTTTTCGATCCAAAGTATTTCCAAAGTATTGGCGCTTTCCATGGCGTATTCCCTTTTGGGTGAACGCATATGGGAACGGGTCGGTGTTGAACCTTCGGGTGACCCCTTCAACCATATGTCCCTATTGGAAATGGAAAATGGAGTGCCAAGAAACCCCTTGATCAATGCCGGTGCCATTGTGGTGTCTGATATTTTGGTATCGCACCTAAAGCATCCCAAAACTGATTTTCTGGAATATGTTCGAGGAATTGTAGGTGACGATTCCATCAATTATGATGAAAGCGTGGCGCTGTCTGAAAGAAAAACCGGATTTCGAAATTATGCCGCGGCCAACCTTATAAAGTCCTTCAACAATCTTGAAAATGATGTGGAAACCGTATTGGATTTTTACTTCCATTGCTGTTCCCTCAGTATGTCGTGTGAACAATTGGTGAAGGTCTTTTACATTTTTATGAATCGGGGCAACTGTCTTCAGAACAACAATTATCTGGACATATCCAAGGTAAAACGTATCAATGCCATAATGCTCACCTGTGGTTTTTATGATGAAGCGGGTGAGTTTGCGTTTGAAGTAGGATTGCCGGGGAAAAGTGGGGTCGGTGGTGGAATCGTGGCATTGTTGCCAAACGAATTTTGTGTAGCTACCTGGTCCCCTGGACTTAATGAAAAAGGAAATTCCAAGCTAGGTATGATGGCGCTGGAAAAACTAACGACCATGACGGGGTTGTCAATATTTTAATAGTTGGAGAAGAAAAAGAAGATACTGATTTTAGGTGCCAGCGGATTTATCGGCAACGCCATTTATAAAGAGCTCTGCAACTATTTTAATACCTATGGCACCTACTGCCATAGCACAGTTTATAGTGATAATGGACAGTTCTTTCGGTATGACATGCGCGAAGATGATATCGTGAGACTGTTGGAGAATGTTCGTCCGGACTTCATTATCTCTACACTCCGCGGAGATTTTGGAGCGCAGGTGCAGGCCCACGAACATATGATGGAATACCTGATCAAAAACAAGACGAAACTCTACTTTATTTCTTCGGCCAATGTGTTCGATGCCTATAGCAAGTTTCCTTCCTATGAATATGACAAAACACTGTCGGAAAGTGTATTTGGCAGACTCAAAATAAAGATTGAAAACATGATGATGCGGTTACCCAAGGAAAAAACCGCCATTCTCCGAGTGCCCATGGTTTTTGGAAACACTTCGCCCCGCGTAAAGGAAATCAAGGAAAATCTAGAGAACAACGAACCTATTGAAGTATTTCCCAATCTCATCATTAACGTGACCAATGACGACAGGTTGACCCAACAGATACATTACCTCATCAATAGAAACAAAACGGGTATTTTCCATTTGGGAAGCAAGGATTTGATCCAACACGAAGAGTTTATCAAAGAGATCATCAAACAATTGGGAAACTACCACCCCATTTTAAAACGGGTATTTACCACCAACGAAGACCGTTATTTAGCTGCTCTCCCCAAGCACAATAAATTACCGAAAAATCTGCGCATTAAATATCAGGAGATTATTGATCATCATCTCACTGTTGATTGACAATGTTCAGTTATCAGTTGTCAGTCGTCAGTTGTCAATTTTCCATTTTCCATTCTTATTTCAGTCGAAGTTAATATTGCTTAAATATTTTTTTACTTTTAGGTGTGCTTAGAAACCTACACCACCTTGGAATATCTGACAGGATCTAAATCTTTAGAGCAACTCGAATGCGACTACTGGAAAGAACCAATCGAGTATCCTTCCAGACTTGTACAGAATTGTTATGAATTTAGGAAAATTCCACTTCGTGAATTGAACGTTGAACAATTGCGGTTATTAATTTCTCAAAACATTGGCTTAGACTACTTGATTGCACTTGGTATTGAAAAACTAAAAACAAACGTTTTAGCGGAGGGAGACCTATATGAAGGTGACTTATTGGTCGCAATTTCAAAAACATCAAATGATTTTTGGAGAGAAAACGTAAATGAGTTCAAAATTCTTAAAAATATAGTAACAAAGAACTCAGACACAATAAAAACTCAACTTGGAGAAAAAAAGTTTGACAAGCTGCAAAACTTTATCAATCATGGGTTATAAAAAAATTTGCTTTGATTGCAGAAAGGGATTCAATCAAGGAACCGACATCAACAATATTAGGGAATCCAAATGCCCAGACTGTGGTAAATTGATGAAACAAGTGACACACAGATTTAGGCCTCCAAAACAAACTGATATCAAAAAATGGGAAGTTGCGAAGTTCTTAATGCAAAATGGTTTTCTCTATGAACATGTTTATAAGCAGATTTATGAGGTCGGAGGAGTAACTGTTTTAGCTAATTATGCTACTTATCCAGAAAATATGAGGGACGCCATAGAGTTTGTAGACAAATACAAATACCAACTCAATCTAAAGTTCACAAAAAAATGAAATTTATCTTAAACGTTATCAAATGGATCTTGATAATCCTGTTCTTTCCAATATCATTAGTGGTGGTTGGATACTATAAGCAAAAGAGAGTCAAGCAAACATATTGGGATAATAAAAACTAAACTACAAAATGAAGCAATTTCTACTTTTCGGCATGCTAATCTGTATGAATTTTGGCATTGGGCAAACCTACCAAGATTCAATACCCGAATTATGGAACTTGATAGTGTTCGAAAAAGGAGGTTGTTTGGGTGGTGGTCAGTATGTTTCCGATAAAGTATATACTCAAGAACCAAAACCTTTAGTTTTCAGCGAAAATGATTGGAAGCGGTTGGCAAAACGGGATAAAACCAAGCTAACTGAATTTCTTATTACCAAACTATCCGACACAACAAGGACCAAGGTGCATACTTGTCCTTTTTTTAGTGCTACAAATGGAGAAATGGCCGTTTATTCGCTACAACATATTCACAATAAGAACTGGTTCGATTTCGAAAATTTTAAAGAATATAAAAACAAAGAGTACAAAAGCGCTATTGAACAACCTCAAATGTGGTTACAAAACCTACTGAAAAACAAAAGGGAACGAAAAGCATTGGCCGATTTGTATCGTAATGAACTCAAAAGATAAACATATCGCCTAAAATAATGAAACCCTTAGACCAGTTAAAATCAATTCTCGGCAATCAATATGAATCAGAAGATGGAGATTTGTATGAAATTGAACTTTTGGACGGAATGTCCGAGTCAGAAATTTCAGCTTATCAAAAATCTTTCCCTAATCAACAACTACCGGAAGAAATCAAAGAACTTTTAGGCTTTGCACGAGGGTTTGAATTTTTGCCCTTGGAAGAAATACACTTTGATAGTTATGGCCAATTTGGATTTGAAGAAATGTTTCTGCATTCTATTCCCCTTGCTGGAGATGGGTTTGGTAACTTCTGGATTTTGGATATTGATTCAAAGGGCGGCTGGAACAATGTTTATTATGTGTGCCATGACCCTCCAGTTATGGTCAAACATTCCGAAGGTTTAGCGGATTTTATAGAACATATAAATGAGTATGGTCAAAAGGTGGAAGATTCCCATCTGGAGAAAATCCATGAAAAAACCATCATGGATGTCTGGCAGGAAAAACATAGTATTATGGAGCAAAATGAACTTGACTATGATTTTCCCGCTCATATAAATGAACAACTTCCAAAAATGTTTATGGTAGCTGACTTATCAGATAAACCAGTTATTACTGGATTTGCCTGGGGGAAATTTGGCGCTAGCTCAAAAATCATCCGGGTAGATGACAAACCTATTTGGATTATAGAGAAAAGGGTGAAACAAGGATTTTTGGCGCGTTTACTTGGAAAATCATGATGCAAAACCTGTTATTTCTACTTGTTGTTGGAGTTGGATTGTATTATGCCCTTAAACACGGGCGTAGAGCAAGAAAAGACATCGAGGAATATGAAAAAAATAAATTCAAAAAATGAAAAAACTTGTAAGCTTAATGTTGGGGGTTTTTATGACCAGCTGTGCCCAAAAAACGCAGAATTTGACCGAAATCCAGTATACAGAAAGGTATTTAGAGGTAATTTCAAGCAAACACCCAAATGTTACCTACACAGTGATAGAACCTTTGGTTCTTAAGGCCACATATGGTAAAGATGGAGAGGTAACCCACTATTTGGACAATTCATACAGCGAGTACAGATTGACTCCAAATGATTTAGATGAAATAATGGAGCGATACACCAAAGCCTCCACCGATATTTATGATTGGGATAAAGATATACGTGTTGACCGCATAGTCCCCATAATAAAACCAAGTGACTATTTTGAACAGCTTCGGGATGTGGCCCACGATGTGGAAGACTATAAAGACCCAGACCTGGTTTGGGAGCCGTATAATGAGGGTTTAATCATTGTTTATGCTGAGGACAGAGAAAACAACATCAAATATTTTAATCAGAAAGAATTTGACCAATTGAATGTTTCCAGAGATACACTTTTAGAGTTTTCAGTTAACAACTTAAACAAGGTGATTCCAGAAATTGGTACTGTTGGCGGTAATGGCAATTATGGTTTGGTGGCAGGTGGAGATTATGAAGCTAGTCTCATATTATATACAGAACTATGGACCAAAGAAAACTTTGAAGTTGATGGAGACATCGTCATAGCAATTCCCAATAGGGATTTAGTTTTTATAACCGGTTCAAACGACAAAGACAATTTGACAAAAAACAAAGCAATAGTCCAGGACACTTATGAAAACGGAAACCACTTGGTTTCTCCAAATTTTTATAAGTGGAGCGGGCAAAAATTTGAGAAATTCAATCCGATGTAACGCAAAACAACTTAATTGGATAATAAAAAATAAACTACAAAATGAAGCAATTTCTACTTTTCAGCATGCTAATCTGTATGAATTTTGGCATTGGTCAAACCTACCAAGATTCCATTGTTGAATATCAAAAGGAGTTGAACGACTTCTATAGCAATGAAGAAAAGTCTCCCTTGACGAAAAAAGACTTTAAGAAATTTAAGGGACATGACTTTTTTACCATTGACGAGAACTTTAAAGTTGAGGCAAAATTTGAACGCGCCGTAAATGCCATTCCCTTTTTAATGAAAACCACAACGGATAGGCTGCCAACTTACGAGGTCTATGGCGTAGCTACTTTTACTATTGATGGACAAACACACCGTTTAAACATTTACCAAAACCACAGGCTTCGGGAGACCGAAAAATATAAAAACCATCTATTTCTACCCTTCACAGATCTTACCAACGGCAATGAAACTTATGGAGGTGGTAGGTTTATAGATTTGGAGATACCTGAAGGTGACACCATCGTTATTGACTTTAACAAAGCCTATAATCCGTATTGCGCGTACAACAAAAAATACTCATGCCCTATTCCGCCCAAGGAAAATGATTTGCCAATTCACATAAATGCGGGAATCAGAATTTAGGCAGGGGTAGTTTATCATCCGTTGAGAGAGCACCTGTTTCGGATGCAAGGAGTATTAGAACCAATAAGCACTGAGCTGGAGCAGTTTAAAGCGTTCTTTCAAATCCAAATGCCCGACTCGCAAAACTGGCATTCAAACCCATTCCCAATGCAGCCTGCTTAAGTTGTTCGGGCACGTCTCCACAGAATAAAAAAGGTCCTGGCTCAGCAATTTGTAGCAAAGCAGGAAAATGTCCGGCCGCAGTGGTTCCCAAATGTTGGCCCAATGCATTTCCATCTTTAAAAAGGTCATGCACCAACAATACACCAGTCGTTTCGTCAAAATAGCAATCGACCCTGAGTGCCCCGGGCTCGGTTTCCTGCATTTGTCTTTCTACCCCCCTATAGATGTTCTGTAATTCGGTTCCCTTTCCAGGCTTGGCAGTCCATTTATATACTACCATTATTTCTGATGTTTTCATATGATTTGTTTTAGATTCATACTTGTTTCAACAAAATTATGTCTTAAATAGGTTTTTTATAATTGTCTTTTTCGACATTTTAAAGGGTTGATTTCGACAATTCTATTTTTTATCTTTGTATTCAATTCTTTGGTTATGAAACATATCAGCATAATCGTTCCTTCAGGAAGTAGCATAGTGGATACCATTATAGCTCCGTATAATTTGTTCAAAATGGCCAATTCACATTTCAAAAGGCAAAAGGGACTGCGGGAGGACCCATTTCAAATAGATTTGGTTGGTTTATCCATGGAACCTGTTGTTTATCAAGGTTTGTTCAGCATACAACCCACTGCTACGGTAAAGGACATCTCAAAAACAGATCTGATAATTGTTTCTCCGATTAGTGGAAATCTAGAAAGGGAAATCGAAAACAACCGCGTATTTATTGAATGGATGAAAATACAACGTATCGCGAACAGTGCTGAAATAGCAAGCTTGTGCAAAGGAGCTTTTCTACTCGCCGAAACAGGGTTGATAAATGGAAAATCATGCGCAACCCATTGGACAGCCCATGACCTGTTTCGACAAAAATACCCTACCGTTAAATTAATTCCGGAAAAGATTATCTGCGAAGACAACGGTATTTACTCCAGTGGAGGAGCCTATTCCATACTCAATTTTACACTTTATTTGATTGAACGTTATTTTGGCAGGGAAACTGCCATTTGGTGTTCCAAACTTTCGGAAATCGATTTTGATAGAATTGGTCAAAACGAGTTTATCATCTTTAGTGGACAAAAAGATCATTCGGATGAACTGATTAAAAAGGCCCAGTTGTATATTGAAGACAACTATCAGCAAAAATTGAACATCCAAGAGATTGCGGATCTGGTCAATCTGAATGGCAGAAGTTTTCTGCGAAGGTTTAAAAAGGCCACATCCAATACACCTTTGGAATATACTCAAAGGGTCAAGGTCGAAGCCGCCAAAAAGAAATTGGAATCTACTACCGATACCATTCTTGAGATCATGTATGGTATAGGTTACCAAGATGAGAAAGCGTTTAGGACCGCCTTTAAAAGATATTCTGGTTTATCCCCGAAAGCGTATCGGGGAAAGTATAATCGGGAAATGGCTTTTTCGTAACTCAATCTAATTTTTTGCTAGATCTCTACAAATTCTGATGGGGAACTTCCAAACTGTTGCTTGAATGCCGTTGAAAAGTAAGCCGGCTGGTTAAAACCTGTGGCATAGGCAACCTCGGCAATGCTGCTATGTCCCTCTTCCAGTAAAGTGGCCGCAAGCTTCAAACGCTGACTTCGAATAAATTCGGTGGTCGACAACCCTGTTAACGCTTTCAGTTTACGATGGAGGTGCATACGACTCAAACTCACTTGTTCCGCGAAGGACTGGGCATTAAACTCTGGGTTGGTCAATTCCGTATCCAATATTTGTTGGATCCTGTCCATCAATCGCGCATCCACACTGGTAAGTTCCACATGCTTTGCCTTAAAGAATGGTTCCTTGCTGAATTTTTCCTGAATTGCGGTCCGGGTTGCAATCAACTTATCAATGATTACCCTTAGCTTTTCTTCCTTGAAGGGTTTTATCATATAGGCATCAGCACCCGTTTTGAGTCCTTCCAACTCATTTTCCTCGCCCGATTTTGCGGTCAAAAGAACTATTGGAATATGCGATGTTCTCTCGTCCGTTTTCAGGGTATTACTAAGTTCAATGCCATTCTTTACGGGCATCATAACATCAGAAATAATCAGATCGGGGATGGTTTCAAGTGCCATACTCTCACCTTCTTCCCCATTTTTGGCCTCCACTATTTTATATTCTTTTTTGAACAGGGTCTTGATAAAAAGTCTTATTTCAGCATTGTCATCCACAACCAACAAGACGGGTAGGGAACTCTCTTCGACACCCTCTTCTTCCCTATTTGGTTCAAAGCCCATCTCTCCATTTTGAATTTTGAAGTCCGCCAGCAGTTCTTCTTCCTCGATTATCTCACCTTTTGAAAAGTTACTTTTGGTAATTGGTAGCGTTACCTCAAACGCTATGGTCCCATCGTTTGGTTTATATGCTCGAACACTGCCTTTGGAAAGGTTGGCCAATTCTTGAACCAATGAAAGTCCAATACCAAAACCCTGATGCATCATGTTGGCTTGATAAAACCGGTCAAATAAGTGTGGTAATTCTTTTTCGGTCAAATCATTGTTCCGGTTCTTGGTGGTGATAAGGATCTGCTGGCCTTGCTGAATGGCCTTGAAATCAATTTGTGCATCACCCTGATTGTATTTGATGGCATTGGATAAAAGATTTGTAACAATTTTTTCAACTACATCCCTGTCAAACCACGCCTCATCCGCAATAGCAATTTGGCTCTTAAGTACAACATTGTTTTGTTCGGCCCGATACTGAAACGGTTCTATCAAATGTTTTAGGAAAAGATCTAGGCTACCTTTGGCAATCCGAAGTTTCCTACTACCTCCCTCAATTTTGGAAAGATCCAATATCTGATTTACCAATTTTAATAAACGATTGGCATTTCGCTGTATCAACCCCAAATCCGTTTTATCATCTTCAGATAGTTCATCCTTGGACAACTGATGGGCAACCGGCCCGGAAATAAGCGTTAGTGGTGTTCGGAATTCATGTGAAATATTGGCGAAGAACTTTGATTTTGCCGCTTCCAATTCTTTCAACCTCTGATTGGTTTTTTGTTTGTTCCTGAAAAGGAAAAACAGGGTGATAAACGCCAATCCCAAAACCGAAATGCTCCCAATGAACAAATTCCTTTGATTTTTGGATTTTTGTTCAGCCAATTCAGATTGGGAGGTCAACAGTGCTATTTCTTGCTGTTGCTTGTCGTTTTGATACTTTTTGTTGAGTTCTTCTACCTCCAACTCGTTTTGGGACTTTTGGATGTTCGCCTGTAATTCCATTTGTCTTTCCAATGCAACCAGGGCATTCTTATAATCTTTGCTGTCTTTGTATGCATCATAAAGTCCACGATAAACATTAAGGAGTTGTAGCGGCATCTCATCATCCATATCCCCACCTTCAATCTGCTCCTCGGCTTTCTTCAAATAAAAAATGGCCTTTTGATATTGCTTTTTATGCCAATACAAATCCCCGAGATTGATTTGGTTAGAAATGTAATGTATCCCTTGCTGAGAACTTTCAGGAATCCCGGAAGCTTTCAAAAGATAGAATTCAGCATTTTCCAAATCATTTACTTCCAAATAGGCACTGCCCAATCTTCTATATATACTTCCAAGAATGCGTAAATCGCCGTAAGCCTCGTAGTAATCCTTAGCTTTCAATGAGTGCTCAATGGACTTTTCATGATCTTGGAGTAAATCATAATAAGTCCCCAAGGCCACCTCTCCGTAATATACGCCCTCTTCTATCCCCAAATTCTTGTATACCTCAATGCTCTTTTCAATATAGTCTACGGCTTCAGGATTTCTGAGTTCAGAATATATCATGCCAATATTTGTATAAGCCGCCGCCAAAGATTTATCCATTTCGTTCTGCGAGGCATATATGGAATCCAGTTTTAAATAATGTGTAAGTGCTTCAGGGTATTCAGCTCGTTCAAAGTTTTGATTTCCCAATAAGATGTATATAGAGGAAAGTGTTCTCCAGTCATCGGTCTGTTTTGCATTTTCCAAAGCTAAGTACGCATACTTTGTGGATAGTGAATCGTTTCTTTGGATATTATAAATGACCCCTATTTTCTTGTAGCAATCGGCCAGATACGATTTGTTGCCAAGTTGTTCGGCTACATGGGAAGCCTTTTTGATATAGTAAAAAGCACTGTCTATGTCGGATTTCGCAAATTGATAACGACCACTCAATGAATAGTAGAGATACTGCCCATTGATATAATTGTTTTTTTCGGCAATTGACCTGATATTTTGCCGGTAACGATTAGCAGAATCGGGTGAAACATAGAGATAGGCAACAAAAAGCTTTTCATTCAGTGCAACAGCTTCCTCAACACTGTTATTTCCCACAAGCAGTTGCTTTAAGGAATCAATCTCATTTCCGGATTGGCCCCAAGTCATAGCGAGACCCAAGAAGAATAACAATATAGCGGTGGTCTTCTTCATCTTAAGGTTGAATCATAAAAAGGTACAAAAACGATTCGAATGGTAATACATAAGGTAATTGCTAAAATATCTTTGTCAGCGATAATAGGTCATATATCCTGAAGATGGAAACGCAGCCGGGCAGGTACCCGAAGTCTCACGGACAACCCGTAGGGTTCCATCAGGTTGCAATTGAAAATAGAAATACCCTCCCGATTCTAATTCATAGCAATGTTCCGTAGTCACGGCTTCTGGATCGGCATGGGTGGCCGCACCCAAAAGGGTCCGGTGAACATTGGATTCCGTGCCACGGACAATCTTGACCGTCCCGTTTAATGCTGTAGCTACCAGTAGAGGCGAGAATTCCGTTTGGCCATGATAAGGTGTCGAAAACACTTCCTCGGTGTCGAACCACGGTCCGGCAATAGTTCCAACCCTACCTCTAGGACCCCGACAACTTAATGGTTGTGCAAGAGGTATGGGACCAAAAAGATCGTACATCTGATTTCGCAAATCCGTAGTAAAGTAATCGTACGGACAAGTCGCGAATCTGAAGGTTTCCACGGGATGAAATCGGTCATTGTTCAAAAAGGTCAAAGGACGTTCTGAATGGTACACCCCAAAATCGAAACTCTTCGCTTGTGCGGTTCCAGAAGTTGTACCTATTAAATCTCCAGCGGAAAAACTAAGCAAAGTAGGAGCCTGTTCATCAAACAGGCCCATACCTTGATTCACTACCAAATCCCGTATTGCAGGGATTGGATCGGTAATATGTCCAAACCGTATCGCCACCTCACAACTGGCGCGGAACAAGGGTTGATAATCTGTACCATTAAAAGTGATGTTCACCAAATCCATGTCCACAGGAGCATAAACGGGCACTTCCGTTACATGGGGTTTGATAAAAACATAAGTATGCGCCGAAAAGTTATGGAATGCCTGTAGTTCGCCCAAAGGCTCAATATGTGCAATAACGTCAAGATCTGTAAATGTATTTGTAAAGGTCACATTCGTATTGGAACCTGTTTCACATGCCGATGAAGGTGGCAGCTCAGTATTGTCATCACTTCCTCCGCAGGAAAAAATAACAATGCACATCAAAATGCCCAAAACAAAATAAGCGAAGTTTTTATTACGGCGTCTCCCCATGGTACTTTTACTTTTTGGCAACAAATGAGTTGTTTTTATCCGTAAAGCGGTACAAACGCGTTTTGCTGTCACCACGTTTGTAGTAATCAACCTCCTTGCGTGTTCCCTTAAAGGCTTCAATATGGAGCGAATTAAGGTTCCAATTATCACCACCCACTCCACCTCTGAAGGTCGTCTGTAAAACCACCTTGGAAATATCCGAAGTAGTATAAATGGTTTTATTCAACCTTACATCTACCGAAGTGGTGGTATTGTCTTTCCACCGTGTGCCCTTGTTCACATTTCTTATCGTTTGTGTTCCACCATTCCTGTAATACACAACAATATTAAGGTTATCGTTTCCTCCCCTTAAATCGTCGTCCCCGGTGCGAATCCAGAACCGTAGTTTGTCTATAGGTTTTCTTGAAGGAACGGTACTGGCCCTGGTAGGACTTGAGGTCGATGTGTTAGTGGCAAGCCTTGCTTGGGGTGGTTTGCTATTGATCACCGCAACAAAGGTTTTGTCCTTTCCGGTAAAACGTTTTAATGGTGCACCTCGTTTTTCGTAGACCTTCCTATTCCTATTGAACCCTTTTACATGGATACGCAGTAAATCCAGATTAAAGTTGTCGTTTCCGGAAATCGTATTCAATTGTACGGATTTGATCGTATTTAAAGCAACCGGTCTCCGCAACGGTATGGTAATAATTTGAGAATAGTCATCTATCCATTTGTTCCCCTTGTTCACGTTATACACCCTTTGCGGAGCGGCTCCATGATATAAAACCGTCAAATTCAAATTATCATTTCCTCCTCGCAGATCGTCCTTACCAACCCCAAATTCAACAACCAGTTCGTGAATTTTTCCATCATTCGGATAATCCCGCAATGAAGTCCTTAAAGGTGTTTTGGCTCGGTAATTTTTATCCACGAAGTAGGTTCGCCATCGTATTTTAGGGTCTTCCTCATAATAAAAAACCTGGTCCCTAAAATTTGGTCTAAGGGTCATAATCTTATTGGGATGATTAGGGTCGTAGGTATAGATTTTCATTTTACGCTTATAGGTACCATTGGCCAAATCTTGGGCTGTTCCAAAATCGTAGCCTATGGCTACCACCTGATGATTACCAGGGTCAGTATCCCTCTCCCCAACACTTTGCAGACCCAAGGGAACAGGTTGCCGTCTATCAATAAAGGAGCGTAGCTCATTAATTCTGCTTCCTCTCCTGTTCTCCACACCCCAATTAAAAAATTCACCGTTTCGGGCGCCTCCAGGGTTAAAACCAATTTCTGCCCATTTGTCCAAATTGGAGGTAATGGAAGTCACCTGGCGATCATACAGGTATTTTTGCAAAGGGCTTCCTTCCGTAGGTCGAATTGTGGTTTTTGGAGCGGAAATTCCCCTCGCATAATAACAGTCCAATGCGGAGTATGACATTCCACCGCAAAGTCCTCCAGTTCTCCAATCGATCGCATCGATAAAGATGTTCTTGAAACTATTAACAAATTTAAAACCGTGTTGTTCCGGCTTAAATGAGGTCATTTTTTTGGTCTGACCCCAACTAGAACTGACCAAGGCTAAGAAAAACATGAGCAATACTATCTTTTTCATTTTTTAAGGTTTAAAATGCTATTAATCTGGTAGGTTGTAAAAGGCCTTTACGGCTTCGTAATTGGAATAGTTCAGTTTTCCGGATTGGGCACTTTCAGGTATCAACACATATCGAAACCTATTCCCTCTGGAACCTGAGTACTGAAATTCAGTTAAATCGACCCCGTTGGTACTTATAAGCGTTACGGTTATGCCATTTAACGTTACCCCATTGTTCCCAAACGTAAAAGAATACCATGTATTCGACCAACGGCCGGCATTGGGCATGGGATAAATACTAGAAGTTCCCCATTGCTGCAGGTAGACATACACCAAGGTCCTATTCCTAAGCTCGTTGTTGTCAATTTCTGTAATCAAAAGGTTCATTGTCTTTGCCCGGGGGTCATCTTGCACATTCCAATCGGCTGGTATCCAATTGGAAAATATGACATTGGCGTTACCATCTTGGCCATCAGTTCCGTCTTGACCATCAGTGCCGTCTTGCCCATCTTGTCCATCGATGCCAGGAATTCCTTGTGGGCCTTCTGTCCCAATTGCCCCGTCTTCCGCAGAACAAGCAACTAAAACTGTAAAAGCCATTGAAATCATGGCCAAAAAAATGAAATGGTGTTTTTTCATGATTTTAGAATTAATGTTAACCTTGTTTTTAGGGGGAGTTTTCTCAGACATCTCCATGTTTAGCACTAGGAGGTCATTGTTGTTTCAAAATTAGAAGTAGCTGGTCCAGAGGCTTTTTCAATATGTAACAAATGCTTTTGGAAATGTAACACAAGCGTGCAAGCCTTTAAAAATGGGCATGTTTTGAAATCAATCCAGCAGCAAAAACATGGGACTAGGAAGACTTGTAGGATTTGGTTAAATTACCTGTAAACTGTGCCATGGAAAATTTTACCAACATTATCAAAGCCGACCCAAATGCCAAATTAATAGCCTTAAAGAAAGGTGATATCATACAACATGCCGGGGATGCAAATGCTTCTACCTACTATGTTAAAAAAGGCCTTTTGAGGAGTTATATCATCGACAGTAAGGGAAAAGAACACATTTTTATGTTTGCTCCTGAAAACTGGATAATTGCCGACCTGGAAGCACACGAGTTTAATGAACCTGTACAACTTTTTATTGATTGCCTAGAGGATTCGGATGTGATTTCTTTTGATAAGAACTGTCTTTTTAAAGGTCTTTCCTCCAAAGAAAAAATTCTCGAAAACGCCCAGCTTTTATACAGAAGAATAGGAAAACTTCAGCGAAGGGTTCTTATGCTGATGGGGTCACCGGCCGCAGATCGCTATACCTACTTTGTCAATACCTATCCAGAATTGCCCAAACGTGTTCCCCAAAGAATGATCGCTACCTATTTAGGAATCACGCCCCAGGCGCTAAGTTCTATACGCGGAAAAATTGCTCGTTCTGGGTAATTTAGAAGCTGTTCATTTCTTCATCTAGATGAATGCACAGCAATTTGGGTGGACATAAATTTGTCAGAAATAATCTTATTCTAACATTAAAACAGATAAAAATGACAAATTTAGAGAGAGCAAAAGACCTATATAGCAGGGTTGCCCAAGGCCAGTTAATGGATGCATTTGAAACCTATTATGCCGAAAATGTGGTTATGACGGAGCCCAGAGGAACCCGTGAAGGCAAGGACGCTTGTAGAAAAGCTGAGGAAGAGTTTTTGGCCAGTGTGGAAACTTTTCACGGTATGGATATCACTGCTTTTGCTGCAGATGAAGAAAAAGGTAAGGTACTGATCGAAGTACAAATGGATGTTACCTTTATGGGTGGACAACGTGTGCAAATGGAACAAGTTGCGGTTCAAACATGGGAGAATGGACAAATTGTACACGAACGATTTTATTATAACGCAGCATAGCAACCAGAACAATTTCAATATATACCAATGGAAACTGAAAAACATGATTGGCCCGTATTAAACTTTGCAGAACTTCAAGATACTTTGGAGACACTTCACCAATGGCTTCAAATCGTTGGAAAAATACGTTTGAGAACCATGCCCTGGCAAAATCACTCATGGCACTCAGCACTTTATGTTACATCCAACGGTTATTCCACCCACGGAATTCCATATCAGGGAAGAATCTTCCAAATTGACTTTGACTTTAAAAAACACAAACTCCTAATACATTGTTCAAACACGGAAACATTGACCATGGATTTAAAGCCGAGAAGCGTTGCTGACTTCTACAGCGAATTGTTTGAAAAGTTGAATGCGCTCAAAATTGATGTTAAGATCCATGCCAGACCCAATGAAATGGAACCGGCCATTCCTTTTGCAGAGAATACCACAAATGTATCTTACGATCCCAAGTCCGCAAACCTCCTCTGGCAAGCCATGTTAAAGGCCAATGGTGTTTTCAACAACTTTAGAAGTGGGTTCATTGGTAAGGCGAGTCCAGTACACCTGTTCTGGGGTGCATTTGATCTTGCAGTCACCAGATTTTCGGGCAATTCTGCACCATTGCATCCCGGGGGAATGCCCAATATGCCCTTGGACGTAATGCAGGAAGCTTATTCCCAGGAGGTAAGCAGTGCAGGTTTTTGGCCCGGATCGAAAGACTTTCCAACCCCTGTTTTTTATGCTTACGCTTATCCTAGCGATGCCAGTTTTGGAGCGCATAAAGTTTTACCCAAAGAGGCCTTCTACAGTGCAGATATGGGCGAGTTCTTTTTAAAATATGAAGATGTTCAAAAATCGAAAGATCCAGAAAAAACCCTACATGACTTTTTACAGACAACATATGAGGCTGCGACCCGAATATCCGATTGGGATCGAAATAGATTAGAAAAAGAATAAGGTTTATTAGGGCCAAATTCACCTTTGCGGTTTGGGAGTATTTCCAAACCGTTTATTTTGTTTATAATTTTATCTTAGAGGAAACATATTGAGGCCCCTTGGGACACCAATAAATCAAGAGACAATGGAAAAACTAAACTCAGACCAAATACAGAAGCAATTGGAAAACCTAAGCGGGTGGACATACGAAGACGGTAGTATTTGCAAATCTTATGTCTTCAAGGATTTTAAACAAGCCTTTTCCATTATGACCCGTATCGCTTTTGAAGCGGAGCAGCAAAATCACCATCCGAATTGGGAAAACGTATATAACCAACTTACTATAAAATTGAACACCCATGATGTTGGTGGTATTACTCAAAACGATTTTGATCTGGCCACCGTGATCGAACAAATCGTAAATCAGGGATAGCTGCCCTAGACTTGACAGCGGGGCATTTTTTGCTAAATTTGTCGCTGTCCAAAATCAAAAAAGTACATGGGAAGAGCATTTGAGTTTAGAAAAGCGCGTAAAATGAAACGCTGGGCAGCGATGTCCAAGGCATTTACCCGAATTGGGAAGGATATTGTTATCGCCGTAAAAGAAGGTGGACCTGATCCCGATTCCAATTCCCGCTTACGTGCCGTAATTCAGAATGCCAAGGCTGTAAACATGCCAAAGGACAATATTGAGCGGGCCATTAAACGTGCATCGGACAAAAGTCAAGGTGATTTCAAAGAGGTACTTTTTGAGGGTTATGCTCCCCATGGAATAGCTATTTTAATTGAGACTGCAACAGATAACAACACGCGCACAGTGGCCAATATCCGTAGCTACTTTAACAAGTGCAACGGCAGTTTGGGTACTTCCGGCTCGGTGGAATTTATGTTCGACCACACCTGTAACTTCACAATCAACAGTAAAGGGATGGACCCAGAGGAACTGGAATTGGAAATGATCGATTTTGGTGCCGAAGAGGTTTTTGTCGATGAAGATGGAATCCATATTTATGCCTCGTTTGAAAACTTTGGGGCTATCCAGAAAGAACTGGAATCACGGGAAATTGAAATTATTTCTTCTGGTTTTGAACGTATTCCACAAGTGACCAAGGAACTTAACGAAGAGGAGGCTGCTGATGTTGAAAAGCTATTGGAGAAGATTGAAGAAGATGACGATGTGCAGAATGTTTACCACAGCATGAAAGAGTAAGTTTCCTTCATAGACTGCTGAGCTTTGTAAAGTGTTGAAGAATCTAGCGACCAAAAACTAAACTTTCCATCATGCGTATTTTATTTTCAGGTCTTTTCTTACTCTTTGCGATCAGCATCCATGCTCAGGAAATGACGGCCGCCAAGCTCTATGAGATTATCGAGCAAGAAGCGGACACGGTTAAAACCAATGGTAATTCATATCAATTTTTATTTAATGATGCGATGCTGATATGCGTTTTTGACGAAAATGCGAATCGCATGCGTATTATTTCACCCATCATAGAAAGGGAGAAATTGGGAGAAGAAGAGCTTTTGAATGCCTTGGTGGCCAACTTCCATTCCGCTTTGGATGTCAAGTACGCTCTGAGCGATGAAATTATCTGGTCCGTTTATACCCATCCATTAAAAGAACTCACGGAGCATCAAGTGGTTGATGCCATTCAACAGGTGTATGCCGCTGCGGTTACTTTTGGTGGTTCGTACTCCAGCACAAATCTGGTATTCCCTGGCAATTCCAAGAAAGTGGAGAAACCCAAACCTGATAAGAAATTAAATAAGACTTAATAGCTGTATTCTGGTACTTTACCCTGTACTCCTTTAAAGAAGCTTCGTATGTCCTTAAAATCTTTTTGAATATCGTCAGAAGGATATTTTGGTTCTGAAATTTTGACCTGCTTTTTTCCAAAATCAAAAGCGACCATAACAATTGGGACTTCCGCCTTTTTGGCAATGTGATAAAACCCCGTTTTTAAGGCAGTGACCTTTTTTCGAGTACCTTCCGGAGCCAAAGCAAACCGGAAAACTTTCCGTTCATTAAAAATTTGGGCAACACTTTCCACAGTGTTCGAATTCTTCGTGCGGTCTATCGGTGCTCCTCCCGTCCATCGAAAAAACCATCCAAAGGGAGGTTTAAAAAGACTTTTTTTTCCAATATAGTTGATTTCCTTATTGACCAACTTTCGAACCAAAAGTCCCAAAAAGAAGTCCATCCAATGCGTGTGCGGAACCACAATTACCACGCACTTATCCAAATCTGGGAAGTCTCCCACAAGCTTCCATCGCAATACTTTGAAGTATAAAAATCTAGCTAGCTTGTGCATTTGATCCAAGTTAGTTGAATGTAGTAAATGGCAAGAACCCTATATCTTCATATAAATGCTCTGCAAACTTTCGGGAGTAATCTTGTTTTTCCAATCACTTCCAAGTGCATTTTCCCATAAGGCCTCCATACTCAAAGCTACATTTATCAGAATATCAAAATCATTCTGAGTAAGATCCGAACAAATTCCTTTGGGAAGTTCTATTTGATGTTTTTGAAGCATTTTCTTGAAATATCGTACTCCATCTGGATAAAATTCTTCAAGATGTTGAAACACCAGACAATTACCCAATCCGTGTTTTATGCCAAGAAGGTATGATAGGCCGTAGCTCATGGCATGAGCAACACCAACCTGGGAATATGCTATACTCATTCCTCCGTGCCAAGAGGCCATCATTAACTTATCACGAGATTCAATCTCAGGGATATCCTTTAGAAAAACATCCATACAGAGTTCAAGCGCTTTTTCACCATAACTTTTGCTAAATGCATTTAGATACGTCCCATTCAAAGATTCTATGCAATGAATGTAGCAATCCATACCTGTGTAAAACCATTGTTCTTTAGGAGCCGTAATGGTCAAATCCGGGTCTAAGATTACTTGGTCATAAGTGGTAAAATCGGAATTAATTCCCAGTTTCTTATCGGGTCCCAAGAGCACCGTGGTTCGGGACACTTCAGCACCCGTTCCGCTTATCGTAGGAATCCCGACATGATATAATGCAGGCTTGTGAACCAAATCCCATCCTTGATATTCGCTTGCGTCACCCTTATTCGTTGACATAATCGCAACAGCTTTGGCCAAATCCAATAGTGTGCCGCCACCTATGCCGACGATCCCAGAGGGCAATTCGTCATAATTCTCGCGGATTCTAGCGACCAAGGCATCAACCTGGGCAGTTTTTGGTTCCTCATCCGCCGAAATAAAAATGAGTTCATCATTAAACATCAACGGTATTTGCTCCGCGATATGTGTGTTTTCAAAAAAATCATCTACCAAAAAAATGAATGGGGCTTCTGAATTTCTTCGTTTAGGTAACAATACCTCTCCTAGCTGCGAGAAACTACCCTTACCAAAAACTACTCGTGGTACCATGGGGAAATTGCGGTACTGAGTAATTTTGTCCGATGTAATTTCGTTTTTCAAATTACTTTTTGTTTTCATTTGTCCAAATACTTCAGAACTTCTTTTAAACTATTCAATTTCAGGTGTCCATTCACCTGATGCGCATCTTCGACCAATTCGTGTGCCCAAGTCGTATGAAATGGGATATGGATGGCTTTGGCCCCAATATTCAAGATTGGCAATACATCCGATTTCAACGAATTACCAATCATCAAAAACTCATCCACGCTTATTTCCAAATGGTCCAGTAGGTTCTTATAATTATTCTCTTTTTTATCACTGAGTACCTCTACATGGTGAAAGTACTTTGATATTCCAGATTTCTCCAATTTGCGTTCTTGGTCCAACAAATCACCCTTTGTCAGTACTATTAAGCGATACTTATGTTGTAAGCTATCCAAAACTTCCTCTACCCCATCTAATAGTTCCACTGGATGGGAAATCATTTTTTTGCCCAAATCTATAATCTCGGAAATAATCTCTTGAGGTATTTTATTGTTGGATAGATCCAGAGCGGATTCGATCATGGAAAGTACAAAACCTTTAATCCCGTAACCGTAGGTCTCAAGGTTTTGCATCTCAATCTTAAAGAGCTCCTGATCCACCTTATTTTTAGTCTCATAGCCTTCCAGAAGTTCCGCAAATCGCTCTTCCGTTTCCCGAAAGTACGTTTCGTTCACCCATAGGGTGTCATCGGCATCAAAGCCTATAACTTTTATATCACTATAATCTATCTCCATGCTTTTTGGGCTCGTTCTAGGTCTTCTGGGGTATCAATTTCTATGCCGGTGACGTGTGTCTCCACCATTTTTATTTTTTTTCCGTATTCCAAAAATCGAATCGCTTCAATTTTTTCCTTGGCTTCCAAAGGTAACATGGGTAATCGCTGAAAATCGAGCAATGCCCTTTTTCTAAAGGCGTATATTCCTTTGTGTTTATAATATTTGACATCAACATTCTCATCCCTGGGATAAGGAATGGGTGATCTCGAAAAATAGAGGGCAAAATCTTGGTTGTCCACAATTACTTTCACCGTATTTGGGTTTGAAATTTCATCCCAGTCGGTAATCGGGGTCATCAGTGAGGCCAAATCTATCTCTTTAGCATCATCATTTTTAAACACCTCAATAACTTTTTTCAAGCTTTCAGCATCTATAAAAGGTTCATCTCCTTGAACGTTGATGGCAATATCCACATCCAAATCAACCACGGCCTCTGCGATTCTATCACTCCCACTTTCATGTTCCTTTTTACTCATCAACACCTTGCCCCCAATTTCAGAAATCGTATCGAAAATAAGTTTGCTATCGGTAACAACGTATACCTCATCAAACAATCCAGTTTCAACGGCTGCTTCATAAGTACGAACAATCACAGGTTTTCCGCCCAAATCTTGCATCAGTTTTGCGGGAAATCTTGAGGCTTGGTACCTCGCCGGAATCAATGAAATTATTCTCACTACTTCGATGTTAAGCCAAAATTATCTTTTGGGCCGCAATTTGCGATAAATTCTGAAAATAACCACTAAAATCACGATGACCAAAATGGCCGCAATTGGTGGCACTAATATAGAGGCTGTTGAAACTGCAACCGCAGTTCCTGTTTCGATGGTTGATACTATCGGGTTAGCGACTCCGCCGGTCGTTGCAGTAGAGGTTATCCTGCCCGCGGCATTAGCGCCCTTTATTGCGGTCGCCGTTCCTCCTCCTGCAATTATGGCCAAGGACCAAGTGACCACTGGGTCCAAGTTGGCCACTGTAGATACCATAACAGCGGTACCTGCAATGGCAGCTAGGGGAACCGCCAAACCATCCAGGGCATTGTCAACCCATGGTATAAAATACGCAAAAATCTCTACAATTGTGGCGACACCGAATACAACAAGTGCTGGAATGCTTCCAATCCATTCCCAATTATCGTTGAGATCCCAAACATCTAAGTAAGCTGCCAGGCTCAACGCAAAAAGAGGAAGAAAGACCCTAAAGCCCACTGATGCGGCCAAGCCCACACCTAAAAATATGCTAATAATTGTGTCGGAATCCATGCTCATGCTAAGGTCTAAAATAGGGTATTCCTAGTCAACAAAAAAATCATCCCTGAATCCAATGAGGAATAGTTTCTGCTTGGCCCTTGTAACCGCTGTATAAAGCCACCTTAAATAATCTTTATCTGGACCGTTGGGCAGATACGGTTGTTCTACAAATACAGTGTTCCACTGGCCTCCTTGAGATTTATGACAAGTAATTGCATAGGAGAATTTTACCTGCAGTGCATTGAAGTATTTGTTGTTCTTTACCCCAAGAAATCGTTTATAGTTCGATTTTTCATGGGCATAGTCCTTAGCTACTTCTTGATAAAGTCGGTTTCCCTCTTCATACGGCAATGATGGGGTCTCCGCATTGATGGTATCCAACAACAATACGGTTTCAAACGGTTTCTGATTGGGATAGTCCACCATTTTCACTTTGACCTCCGCAAATGAAAATCCGTAGAGTTCCTTAATGGCAAAAAGCTCCAGAATCTCTATGATATCGCCATTGGCAATAAATCCTGCTTCGGAATTGGGCCGCAGCCAAAAGTAATTGTTCTTGACGACCATCATAAAGTCCCCAACAGCAATTTCATGGTCCAAGAACAAAATACGTTCCCTTATATTCTTATTATATAGGTTGGCCCGTTTGTTGGACCTTACAATGATGGCGGTTTCCTCCTTTCCATTCTCAGCGTAGGAAGCATCAATGGCTTCCTGAATCTCGGTGCCATCGATCAATCGGACAATATCTTTATAGTTGGATACATTAAATTGGAATTCATCGTAAAATTCCGATTGTAACTGCTCCCTCAAATTAGTGGCATTTAAAAGGATTCCAGAATCATCTTCTTGGCGCATCACTTCGTCCAGTTCCATCGTGTTCACATCCTTGTTATAATTCAATGAGAGTCGACCTTCTTCCAAAGCAGGGCTCATATCCAATTTTATTGGTGGTAACTGCGCCGTGTCCCCTATCAACAGCAACTTGCAATTATGACCAGAATACACGTAGTACATCAGATCATCCAACAACGAACCGTTTTCAAAAAGCTTGGAATCGGCAGGGGTATCGGGTATCATCGACGCCTCGTCAACAATGAAAAGTGTGTTCCTATGCTTATTTGGCGCTAAAACAAACTGTACTCCTCCTCCAGCCTGCTTTTTCGGAAAGTATATTTTCTTATGGATTGTAAATGCTTGGGTCCCAGAATATGAAGACATTACCTTCGCAGCTCTTCCTGTTGGTGCCAATAGTACAGCACTCATTTTTATTTTCCAAAGACTATTGACCACGGTCCCCACCATCGTAGTTTTTCCGGTACCAGCGAAACCCTTCAATAAAAAGAGTTCTTCAGGTTTTCCATCTAGGACAAACCTTGAAAGTTGGTCCAAAGCCTTAGCCTGTTTTAATGTAGGTTCATGCGGAAATTTGTCTTTAAGTATGGTCAAAAATCCGCTGGAAGAAGGGTCTTTCATAAGCACCTAAAGATAGTATGGATTTTTAAAGCAAAAAGTTTCGTGATTAAAAAAAAATTGTAGATTTGCTTGTAACCGCTAAATTAACTCTCAAAGAAAAAATTAGTATGTTAAGTTTAATTCTTATAGTTGTTGTTATATGCCTTCTGACCATAGGCCTTGTCTTTCTTATTGATAGATTTTTACCCCAAAAGATAAAACCGATTCTAGTTATTGCATTCGGGCTTTTAAGCATCTTTTTGGGCTACAAAATTTACCAATCGATTAACGCACCTATTGAATTTAAGAAGGTCCGACAAGAAAGATTTTCGAAAGTTATTGCCAAGTTGAAAGATATCCGTGATTCACAAGAAGCCTATAAAACGGTAAACGGAAGATTCGCAAGTAATTTCAACAGTCTTATCCAATTTGTGGATACAGGTAACTATACCATCACCCAACAAAGGGATTCGTCTTTCATGCGCTACAACAAGGTATATCAAATCGACTTGCAAGTTGACACGATTATCATAGACACTCTTGGTTTTGTCAAGGTAAAGGATTCATTGTTCAAAAATGATGATAGCTATAAAACCATGATGGAAGTTCCTGGAGCGCAAGGAGGAGAAAAATTTGAAATGAAGGCTGATATCATTGACAAGCAAGGATATAAAGCTCCGGTATTTGAAGCAAAAATTGCCAAGAATGTGGTTCTTTTCGATCAGCCTGCCGATTTGTTGGCGCGCGAAAATGCCCACCAAAGTGTTGAGGAAGTAAATGGGACTGAAATTAAAGTAGGCTCTCTTACTGATGTAAGTACGAATGGAAACTGGCCTCCAATTTATGACAGAAAAGACCAATAATATAACAAAGGTCGAAACCGAAAATAACTTTAAGAAACTGTCCATTCAAATTGGTTTGAATGGACTTTCTTTTTGTGTGGTGGATACTATTACCCATAAGATACTGGCATTTCAAAAAGTATCTTTCAAAACACAGTCCACCCCCTACTTGATGCTGAAAGAGTTAAAAACATTGCTCAATCAAGGGGATGAAATCCAAAAAAAGTTCTCTAAGGTGGTGGTCATACACAAAAGCGGATTGTTCAGTCTAGTTCCCAAAACGCTTTTTAACCCGGAAGAACTTCCCAATTATCTAAAATTCAATGCCAAGATAATGGCAACCGATCATATTGTTTACGATGAGATTCCGCATTATGATATAATCAATGTCTATGTGCCGTTTGCCAACATTAACAATTACATTTTCGACCTATTTGGTGAGTTTGAGTTTAAACACAGCGGCACCGTTTTGATTACGACTTTATTGAATCAAACCAGGGCATCCGCAGACCCTGTTTGCTATATCCAGGTATCGGAAAAAGAAATGGAGATGGTGGTCATCTCAGAAAAGAAACTCCTTTTCTATAATCATTTTCAATATAAAACGGCAGAGGACTTTCTGTACTACTTGCTCTTTGGGCTGGAACAATTGAACATCGATTTGGAAAAGGTGCAACTCAAACTGTTTGGCACGGTAGAGGAAGGTGATGCCATTTTTGATTTGTGCTATAAATATATTCGGAATGTATCCGTGTTTGAGCCGGTAAATCCAACCTACCCTTTGGAACAATTGGAAACCCAAACCATCGATTTTACCACCCTTAGTTCCTTATAGTGCGTATAATCTCGGGAAGATATAAGGGCAAAAGGCTTATCGCACCAAAAAAACTCCCTGTGAGACCAACCACCGATATGGCCAAAGAGGGACTTTTCAATATACTTAACAACCGATTTTACATAGACGAACTTAAAGTGATAGACCTTTTTGCGGGAACTGGGAATATTAGCTTCGAATTTGCTTCCCGTGGAGCTGCAAATATCATCGCTGTGGATAGTTACCCAGGTTGCGTGCAATACATCACAAAAACATCCAAGGAACTGGATTTTTCCATTGTAAGCATCAAATCTGACGTATTTAAATTCTTGGAAAAGACACCGGAAAAAGCCAACCTAATCTTTGCTGATCCTCCCTATAACTTTGAAAAGGAGCAGTTCAATAAAATTGCGGATCTGATTTTTGATAGAAAACTGCTTCTTGAAGATGGCCTTTTGATCATTGAACATTCCGATCAAACAGATCTGTCCGACCATCCCGATTTTACGGAATTCCGAAAATATGGTGGAAGCGTCTTTAGTTTTTTCGAAAAGTAAAAGCAGGCCATAAGCCGGATTCTGTCGAGCCTTATCATTTATCTAGGCCTCAAGTTACCGAGAGGCTCCAACCGCCTACCCTCCAATTCGAGCGTGCAACCCTCAAACATTGGTTTACGTGACGTTTCACCACATAGAGTTTACCTGATTTCACTACAGCCGAACTGTACTTGCTTTCTGTTGCACTGGTCCTCGTTTTTCAACGGACGGATGTTATCCGCTACGCCGCACTATGGTGTCCAGACTTTCCTCTTCAACCTTGATCAAACAAGGTTGCAGCGATAAGGTGGCCTGCTGACGGCAAAGGTAACTCAATTGTTAATAAAAAATGGTTTCCTCTTTGCCCCTAACATCACTTTGCAACTTCCTATTTCTATATTTGTAATAATGCAAAATTCTCCTGTTTTGGAACCCTTTATTGTTTCGGCCCGGAAATACCGTCCCCAGACGTTTAAAGATGTTGTGGGTCAGGAAGCTATTACCAATACCCTGCTCAATGCCATTGACAACAATCATTTGGCACAGGCCCTTCTTTTTTGTGGTCCTCGAGGGGTGGGTAAAACTACCTGCGCCCGTATCTTGGCCAAGAAGATCAATCAAGACGGCACAGAGCTTGAGGATGAAGATTTTGCGTTCAACATATTTGAACTTGATGCCGCCTCTAACAATTCGGTGGATGATATTCGAAGCCTTATAGACCAGGTTAGGATTCCTCCCCAAGTTGGCAAATACAAGGTTTACATCATTGATGAGGTTCATATGCTCTCGCAATCGGCGTTCAATGCTTTTTTAAAGACTTTGGAAGAACCACCAAAGCATGCCATTTTTATTTTGGCCACCACTGAAAAGCACAAGATAATTCCGACCATACTCTCGCGTTGTCAGATTTTCGACTTTAAGCGGATTACCGTTAAAGATGCTTCGGAATACTTGAAATATATAGCGGAGCAACAAGGCATCGAAGCCGAGGAAAGTGCCCTTCATATCATTGCGCAAAAAGCTGATGGCGCAATGCGTGACGCGCTGTCCATTTTCGATAGGGTAGTAAGTTTTTCGGGAAAGCAATTGACCCGAAAAGCTGTTACCGAGAATTTAAATGTACTGGATTATGATACGTATTTCAGTACTACGGACCTAATTTTGGAAAACAACATTCCTGACTTACTGGTATTGTTCAACAAAACATTGTCTTTAGGTTTCGATGGACATCATTTTATTACTGGCCTCGCCTCTCATTTTAGGGATCTAATGGTATGCCAACACCCTGAAACTATTGCTTTGCTTGAGGTTGGGGAAGATGTGAAGAAACATTACGAGGTCCAAGCAAAAAAGGCCTCAAGGGAATTTCTGTTGCAAGCCTTGGAAATGGCCAATGATTGCGATCTAAAATATAAAACAAGTAAAAACCAACGTCTGCTTGTTGAGCTTACTTTGATGAAATTGGCTTCTATCTCCTTTGATGGAGAAAAAAAAAAGTCTGATTTCATAATCCCAGCATCATTCTTTAAATCAAAAAAGGAGAAGGTCGAGTCACCTGCTACAACGGTGGTAGCAAAAGAACCGGTCGTTCAATACCAAGAAGAGCCATCTGAGCCATCACAACCTCCCCAAGAGACTGAGGCACAACCGCAAGAGCCCAATGTTCCAATTGAGGTCAAGAATCCCCCGATTAAAAAAATCCAGCTGAAATCCCCTGAAAATCGGATCTCAGGACTGTCCCTTTCCAGCATAAAGGCCAAAAAAGCGCATGAAAATGTAAAAACCCCTTTGGTCAACGAAGATGACCTTCCCAAGGAAGTCTTTACAGAGTCGGATATGCAGTCGCATTGGAACGATTTTGTCCAGCAATTGGAGGATAAGGGGCGTAAAATTTTGGCGAGTAACCTACAGACCGATGTTCCCAAGCTCAAAAACGAGAATACCATTTGGATTGAGCTTCCTAATGGTACCATGAAAAAAGAGGTGGAACGGGAACAAAGTCTTATGATGGACTACCTCAAACAAAAATTGAACAATTATTCGATAGTGTTACAAATTACCGTAAACGAAGAGGTTGCCAAAAAGTTTGCCTTCACCCCAGAGGAAAAATATCAAAAGCTGAAGGAAAAAAATCCTGCCATTGATTTACTGAGAAAGGAGTTCGATTTAGATTTCTAACCCCTCTATTCATTTAAGAATACCGCTATCTTTGCGCTGTAAAGTTTGACATTATGCTTGGCCTTAAATTACCTACCGATCCCAGATGGGTCAATATCGTAGAAAAAAATATCGAAGAGATTCTTACCGACCATGCTTATTGCGAGCAAAAAGCGGCAAGCACAGCTATTTCGCTGATCATTGGTTTTCCTGAGAAATCAGAATTGGTAAAGGAAATGACAGCGCTGGCCCGGGAAGAAATGGGGCACTTCAATATGGTCCACGATAAAATCGTAAAAAGAGGTTGGGTCTTAGGTCGAGAGCGCAAAGATGAATATGTTATCGAATTGATGAAGTTCTTTCCAAAGGGTGGAAGCAGGGAAACCCATTTGATCCATCGACTTCTGTATGCGGCCTTGATTGAAGCCAGAAGCTGTGAACGCTTTAGATTGCTTTCTGAGGAGCTGGAAGACGCAGAATTATCTGAATTTTACCGTAGTCTGATGGTCAGTGAGGCCAACCATTATACCATGTTCTTAAAATTTGCCAGAAAGTATGGGAATCGAGAAGAAGTGGACAAAAAATGGGAGGAATTGTTGGAGCATGAGGCCAAATTAATGAAGGACCTGGGCAAAAAGGAAACTATGCACGGGTAATCTTATTCGTTGTACAAGGTTTTGATCATCCCATCGGACAGCCCAATTTTGGGTACATGAATCTTCTTGGCACCGCTCCACTTTGCAGCCGATAAGAATATCTTAGCCGCTGGAATTATCACATCGGCCCTATCTTGATTTAATCCCAACTCCGATATCCTATCGTCGTAATCCATGCTGTTTAAAAAGTGATACTGGGCATTGAGCCAGATATAGGATAAGGGCTGGTTCGGTTTTCTGCCGGACATTTTATGGAGCTTATTGATATTCCCTCCTGAACCTATAATTTCTACCTTGCTGTTTTCTGGAATATGCTCTTTTATCCAATCATGCAAGGCTTGCCAAATCGAATCATCAACCAAGGCATTCAGAATTCGGACCGTACCTATTTTAAAGGACTTAGATACCAGCACATGACCGTTTTCAAAGATGGTAAATTCGGTGCTTCCGCCTCCAACATCCACATAGAGGTACAATCTATCTTTTTTGATAAGTTCTTTCAAATCGGTAGAAGCGATAATCGAAGCTTCCCTTTTCCCATCAATTATCTCAATCTTTATCCCAGATTCTTGGAATACCTTTTCAACCACATCGTTTCCGTTTTTAGCTTCCCGTAAAGCCGAAGTGGCACAAGCCATATATTTTTCCACCCCATAAACCTTCATCAACAAATCGAAGGATTGCATGGTCAGAATCAATCGCCTAAGATTATGAGCTGAAATTTCGCCTTTGGTAAAGGCATCTTCCCCAAGGCGAACAGGAACACGAATAATTTCACTCTTTTTGAATGTGGTAACCTTATCTTCCTGTTCTATCACATTGGTCACCAACAAACGAATTGCGTTGGAACCAATGTCAATAGCTGCAAACTTTCGAATTATCAATGTGACCGACTTAGGATTCCAATTTGTTCTGATAGTAGTCGTAAAGGGCGAACTGCGATCTTAACTCCGGTTCGCCAGCTTCTTTTGGCTTATATGCATTATCCTGTTTCTCCGAAAATACACGTGCCTTAAAATTATCTCTCCACGAAATATCAAATGTATCCAACAATTCTTGTTTGATATCATCATCATAAATTGGACAGCCCACCTCGACCCTAAAATCAAGATTACGTGTCATCCAATCTGCAGAGGATATATAAACCTTTGGATCGCCGCCGTTACCGAAAATGAACAACCGGGGATGTTCCAAGAACTTGTCGACAACACTAATGGCCTCAATATTTTCACTCATGCCCTCGATTCCCGGAACAAGACAGCACACACCCCTTATAATCAATTGAATTTTGACCCCTGCCCTACTTGCCTCGTACAATTTGTCGACCATTTTGTAGGAGGTAAAACTGTTCATCTTGATTTTGATGTAGGCCTCCTTGCCATGGCGGGCATTTTCAATCTCGTTATCAATTAACCTCATAAAAGTCACCTTGGTGTAGTGCGGGGAAACAATCAGGTGCTTGTATTTGTTGATTTTATAATTGGTCTCAAAAAACTCAAATACCCGGCTCATATCCTTTAAAATACCTTCGTGAGCCGTGAACAAAGTGTAATCGGTATAGATTTTTGCTGTGGACTCATTAAAGTTACCTGTACTGATAAACCCGTACCTTTTGATACCTTCGGCCTCCTCTCGCTCCACTAGACAAATCTTACTGTGTACTTTGAGTCCAGGCACCCCAAAAATCAGCTTTATCCCCTCAGCTTGTAATTGGTTGGCGTATTCAATATTGGCTTGTTCATCAAACCGGGCTTGAAGTTCTATTTGCACAGTGACTTGCTTACCGTTTTTTGCAGCATTGATCAACGAAGCAGCTACCTGGCTATCATTGGCCAATCGATAGACCGTAATCTTAATGCTTCGTACTTTGGGATCAAGTGCAGCCTCCCTTAAAAACTTGGTGACATAACTAAATGTATGGTAAGGCGCATAGATCATATAGTCTTTTTGGTTTATCATTTCCAAAAGACTCCCTTTCATGCTCAACCCTTTGACTGGCAGAGGTTCAATTTTCTTATACATCAAATCGTCCCTTCCCAGGCTAGGGAATCCCATGTAATCCCTTCTATTATGATATCTACCCCCAGGAATAACACTATCCGTGTCCTCAACGTTCATTTTCTCCTTTAGAAACTGAAGTGTGTCCTTATCAATCTGCTTGTCGTAGACAAAACGAACCGGGTCACTGATTTTTCTATGTTCAACACTGGAAGATATTTTCTCAATAAAACTCTTGGTCAAATCATTGTCAATGTCCAACTCGGCATCACGGGTAATCTTGATCATGTGAGCGGAAATCGATTCAAAATCAAACATGGTAAACACACTGTCCAAGCAGAACCGGATCAAATCATCTAAAATGATGATATAATTTTTGTCTCCTTCCTTTGGCAGTACGATAAACCTATCTATCCCTTTTGGAATTTCAATCAAGGCATAGCGATTGTTCCCGTTCACCCCAAGGTTCTCATCATTTTTCATTACCATTTTTACCGCTAGATAGGCAGCGGTGTCCTTTAGTAACGGAAACTCGGTAAGATCGTTCAAAATGATGGTCATCAATTCTTGATTGACCTTTTTAAAAAAGTACTCGCGTATAAATTCGGCCTGGTTTTCCTTTACCTCATTTTCATTTATGATGAAAATATTCTCGGCTTTTAGCTCTTCTTCAATGCTATTAAGAATTTCAAGGCTTCGTGCCTGCTGACCAATAACGATTTTGGTAATCTCTTCAAGAAGGTCCTTGGCCTTTTCTCCTCCCAATACACTTTTTCCTTTTTTCCCAGCATCAACAATACGCTTGACCGTAGCATATCTCACCTTGAAAAATTCATCAAGATTGTTACTGAAAATACCTAGAAACCGTAATCTATCAATCAGGGGGACCCTTTTGTCGGCACTTTCTTGAAGTACCCTTGCATTGAAATGTAACCAACTAATCTCCCTGTTTACGTATTCGTTTTTGGTCTTTACCATTTATCCTCTTAAGTGTTTTGGAAAAATAATTTGCTCGGTGGTTCCCTTTGTAAGTTTTGCCCAATCGTTCGCTTCAAATTTGATCAGAACCAATCCTGCCGTGGGAACATTGTCAATATACTGATCTCCCCAAGCATTTGCAAGGGATGTAAATGCATAATTGTGTCCAAAAATCGAAATAGTATCATATCGGTTATCCAAATTTTCCACAAAATTCTGGACAGCGCCACCTGAAAAGTCATACAGCTCCTCTGTTACCTGAAATTTGTCAAAGGAAAATCCAATATTTCTGAGGAAAATTATGCTGGTATGTAATGCTCGATTTGCATGGCTTGAAAAAGCAAAATCTATTCGGACATCATTTTTATTGAATTCTTGAGCAACCAAATGCGCGTCATTGATTCCCCTTTCTTTAAGGGGTCTATCTTTGTCAGACACTTCATATTCCCATGAAGATTTACCGTGCCGCATTAATACTATCCGCTTCATATTTGTTTACATTAAGGAGCCAAACGTTCTATTTTCCAATCAAAATCTTCTTGGAGGGTATATCGAATTCTATCGTGCAATCGATTTGGTCGGCCTTGCCAAAACTCGAAAGAAACGGGTCGCACCAAATATCCACCCCAATGGGCCGGCCTAGGAATCTCTTTTCCTTCATATTTCTTTTCCAAAGCATTCAGCTTTTCCTCCATAACCTTTCTTGAAGGAATCACTTCACTTTGATCCGAAACAACGGCTCCAAGTTGACTACCCACAGGTCTTGACTCAAAATAGCCATCGGAAAGGTTCTCCGCAATCTTTTCGGCTGTGCCCTTAACGATTACTTGGCGCTCCATATTTGGCCAAAAGAAGGAAAGGCATAGTACTGGATTTTTGGCAATAGCCTTCCCCTTTTCACTTTGATAATTCGTATAAAAAATAAAGCCTTCATGGGTGTATTTCTTCATCAATACCACCCTGTTTTTGGGAAATCCGTCCAAACCAATGGTGGAGATCGTCATGGCATTGGGTTCATCCAGTCCATCCGTGGCCTCTACCTCATAAAACCATTTTTGAAACTGCTCCATGGGATTTTCCTTGATGGAACCCTCAGTGAGCTCGCTTTTTTCGTAGGATTTCCGATAATTTCCCAGATCCTTTTGCATCACATTGTCTTAGTATCCTCAAATTTCAGTAAAAGAAGGGAGATTAAAAAGGTTAGATGGTTTTGTTTTGATTGAATTGATACAAATTTTACAAAAGTGTGAAGTATCACAATATGGACTAAATCTCAAAAGACTTTCCATCGTCAGCCAATTCAACCTGGGGGAAAACTTTTGATGCTTCCTCCTTAAAAAGGTCAATGGATTTGTATCGTGTAGAGTAATGTCCCAAAATCAACTTCCCCACATTTGCTTTTTCCGCAATTTGGGCCGCTTGGGTAGCCGTTGTATGCTTGGTTTTGGTCCCCAAATGAGCCTCAGACTCCAAAAAAGTGGATTCATGGTAGAGCAAATCCACATTTTCGATAATGGGCACAATGGTCTCATTGTATGCGGTATCACTACAAAAAGCATAGCTTTTGGGCCTAGGGGGGTCAATGGTCAAATCGATATTGGAAACTACCTCACCATTTTGCTTCACTCCGTTGGAGCCATTCTTAATATTGTTGAATTGACTCCTATCAATTTCATATTTTGATACCGCCTCAACATCCAGTTTACGTGGATACGGTTTCTCCTTGAACAAAAATCCATTGGTATACACTCTATGGTCCAATGGAATAGTCTGTACGCTGACGGTCTCATCATCAAAAATGAGTTGGGAGTCCTTACCCTGAAGTTCGTGGAAAATTAAGGGATAATTTGTCCAAGAATCCCCCAATTTTAAAAACAAGGTGATAGCTTCTTTAATTCCTTTAGGACCGTAGATATGGAGTTCAGAATCCCTGCCCAACAGTCTAAAAGTGGAAATAAGTCCCGGTAAGCCGAAAAAATGATCCCCGTGCAAATGTGAAATGAAAATGTGTTTTATCCTAGAGAACTTGACCTTATATTTTCTCAACTGCACTTGGGTTCCCTCACCACAATCAATTAAAAAAAGATGGTTTCTAATTTCAAGGACCTGGGCTGTAGGACTTGTAAACGTTCGTGGCGTTGCGGAATAGCATCCGAGAATGGTAAGTTTCATTTGATTTGGGTAAAGGGTTGATGGTGAAGGTTGATGGTTTGCAGGAAAACATAATTACTCCACAATCCATCAGTTTTTAATTTATCATCCAACACTTTCAACTTTTAATTTAAATACCGAGGTCGCGTTCTATTTCTTCCATTTCAATGATGTCCTTTGCCTCCTGGATGGTAGGTACCACGCTTATTACTTCAGGAATTTCGTCGTACGATACCTTATCGGTAACCAAGACAAAAGATTTATTAGATTTTTTGTGGGTATTGGAAATCTCCAAAAATTCCAAAATATCACCAGCCGTAAGTTTGCTAAATGAAAAAAGGTTTACCACAATATTGTCATGTTTCAACTTGGGGTATGCCTTTCTGAGGTTTTCCATAAATGTGGAAAGTGAGGTCTTTTCTTGGAAAACAATTGTCGTTGTTCCTTCCTTGTTGAAAATCATTTTACTACTTTTTTGCCGCCAACAAATAAATTACTGCCATACGAATCGCCACTCCATTTTCTACTTGTTCCAAAATAATGGACTGGTCCGAATCTGCCACATCACTTGTGATTTCCACTCCCCTATTTATAGGTCCAGGGTGCATGATCACAATTTGTTTGTCCAAACTGTTCAACAGTTGCTTATTGACCCCAAATTGTTGGGTATATTCCCTAGTTGATGGGAAATAGCTAATATCCATTCGCTCGTTCTGAACCCGAAGCATATTGGCCACATCGCACCATTCCAGAGCTCTCCTAAGGTTTGTTTCAACCTTTACCCCCAATGACTCTATATGTTTTGGAATCAAGGTCTTAGGTCCACAAACTTTTACGTTTGCTCCTTGCAACTTTAAAGCAAAGATATTGGATAAAGCAACACGGGAATGCAGAATATCCCCTACAATGACCACATTTTTGCCTCCAATATCCCCAAGTTTCTCCCGTATTGAGTAGGAATCGAGCAAAGCTTGGGTAGGGTGTTCATGCGCCCCGTCTCCGGCATTTATGATCGATGCGTCGACATGCTTGGACAAAAATATACCCGCACCGGGGTTTGGGTGTCTCATCACCACCATATCCACTTTCATGGAAAGGATGTTGTTTACCGTGTCGATCAGCGTTTCCCCCTTCTTTACGGATGATTGGGAGGCCGAGAAATTAATTACATCGGCCGACAGTCTCTTTTCAGCCAGCTCAAAAGAAAGTTTTGTTCGAGTACTGTTCTCAAAAAAGATGTTGGCAATAGTCGTATCACGCAGCGTCGGCACCTTTTTGATGGACCTGTTGATAACCTCCTTAAAATGGTCGGCTGTTTCAAAAATGAGTGCTATATCCTTTTTATCAAGGTATTTTATGCCTAGCAAGTGATCTACACTTAATTCACTCATCCCTTATTATTTGCTTACTAAATACACAATATCTTTTCCATCATTCTCCTCCCACATTACCTTCACTTTTTCCTCGTTTATGGCATCTACCTGTCTACCTCTATAATTGGGTTGGATGGGTAAATGTCTGCTAAATCTTCTATCGATCAAAGTGAGTAGTTCGATATCCAATGGTCTTCCAAAGGATTGAATAGCCGTCAAAGCTGCCCTAATACTTCTTCCGGTATATAGCACATCATCAATAAAAACCACATTTTTATCCTCCACCAAAAAATCAATCTTAGTGGTGTTCGCTTTCAAGGTTTTATCACCTCTTCCAAAATCATCCCTATAGAAAGTGATATCCAAAAAGCCAAGTTCAATATTCTTCACCTTGTATTCTTCCCTGAGGATTTTGGCCAATCGTTCTGCCAAATAAACTCCCCTAGGCTGAATACCTATTAAGGCCGTATTGCTAAAATCTAAGTGGTTTTCTAAAAGTTGACAGGCTAAACGATGAAGTATGATGTTAATTTCTTTGGAAGTAAGAAGTACTTTTTGACTCATTTGCTGTGCTGCCAACTCAATTGTATGCAAAAGTAAACAATTCTTTAAAATGAATGGGAGATAAAAAAGCCCCGTTGTTTCCAACGAGGCTCTTGCTTATGTATAGAAAGTCTGATTATTTTTTGGAATCAGCTTCCATTTTATCCTTCAATGCTTGCAGTTGCGCATTTGCATCACCCAATGTTGGTGCTGCTTCGTCAGAAGATGAAGAGCGCTTTTTGGCAGCTCTTACATTCCTTTCCTCTTGCTCCCTGAAGATTGCTGTGTGGCTTGCCACAACTCGTTTGAAGTCTTTGTTGAACTCAATGATCTTGAAATCAACTTCTTCTCCTTTAACTAGTTTCTTACCATCTTCTTTCTCCATATGACGGGAAGGAACGAATCCTACGATATCGTCGCTGAAGTTTACAGTGGCACCTTTGTCAACAACCTCTGCGATAGCCGCTTTGTGAACGGTACCTTCAGCGAACTCCTCAGCATATTTGTCCCAAGGGTTTTCTGTTGTTTGCTTGTGACCAAGGCTCAACTTACGTCCTTCAACATCCAATTCCAATACCTCAACTTCCAAGGTGTCACCTACGGTAACAAACTCAGATGGGTGCTTGATTTTCTTGGTCCAAGAAAGGTCGGAGATATAGATCAATCCGTCGATACCTTCTTCCATTTCAACAAACACACCGAAATTTGTAAAGTTTCTTACAATTCCTTTGTGTCTTGAACCTACAGGATATTTAGATGTAATATCGGTCCATGGATCTGGGGTCAATTGCTTGATACCCAAAGACATTTTTCTATCTTCCCTGTCCAAGGTCAATACTACTGCCTCAACCTCATCACCAACATTTACAAAATCTTGGGCCGACCTTAAGTGGGTAGACCATGACATTTCGGAAACATGGATCAAACCTTCAACACCTTCAGCAACTTCGATAAACGCACCGTAGTCAGCAATAACAACTACCTTGCCTTTTACCTTGTCACCAATCTTGATATCATCACCCAAGGCATCCCATGGATGTTTTTCCAATTGCTTAAGACCCAACTGGATTCTTGATTTATTGTCATCAAAGTCAAGGATTACCACATTCAATTTCTGGTCCAGTTCAACAACCTCGTTCGGGTGGTTGATTCTGCTCCAAGAAAGGTCAGTGATGTGGATCAATCCGTCAACACCCCCAAGGTCGATGAATACACCGTAAGAAGTAACGTTCTTAACGATACCTTCAAGTACTTGACCTTTTTCAAGCTGACCGATGATTTCCTTCTTCTGCTCCTCGATATCAGCCTCGATAAGTGCTTTATGGGAAACAACTACGTTCTTGAACTCGTGGTTGATCTTCACCACTTTGAACTCCATGGTCTTACCAACATATTGATCGTAATCGCGAATTGGCTTCACATCGATCTGGGAACCTGGCAAGAACGCCTCGATTCCGAATACATCGACGATCATACCACCTTTGGTTCTGCATTTTACAAAACCGGTAACAATCTCCTCTTTGTCATGGGCCGCGTTGACACGATCCCAAGCCATGATGGTTCTTGCTTTTCTGTGCGACAATACCAGTTGACCTGTTTTGTCTTCACGGATATCAATTAGGACCTCAACTTTGTCTCCTACTTTAAGATCAGGATTGTAACGGAACTCGTTCAAAGAGATAACTCCTTCCGACTTGGCATTGATGTCGATGATCGCCTCACGATCCGTCATGTGGACCACGGTTCCTTCAACCACCTCTTCGTCGGCAGTATCCACGAAATTTTCTTCAACAAGTTTTTCAAATTCGTCCAACTTGCTGTCATCAACTTTTTCAATACCCTCTTCATACTTTTCCCAATCGAAACTTTCCAAAAATTCCTTAGGATCTTGTTGGGTCTGAACTTCTTCTTTTACTTCTACAGCTGCCGTAGTTTCTTCTACTTCAGCTTTTGCTTTTTCTTCAGCCATGTGCTGATTTTAATTTGTATTCCACGAGTCTACAAGAGTTAAACAATCGCTGTGGAAGTTGTTATGTTTTTTTACTATTCCTTTTTTCTCTTGTTGCTTTGCCAAAAAGGAGTGCAAAAATACAATTAATTCCTTGTTTTACAAACCCTTATTGGACTCTTCTGAACCTATATTAACAATTAATGGAAATTTGAGCCAAAATGTGACTTTTATGCATATCTTGTTTCATACTATTAACCATTAAATTTAATACAGCATATTATGAGTGTAAAAGCAAAATACCAAGCAGTTTTGGACCTTGGGCAGAAATTGGCCATTAAAGATGGTGACGTTTCTGAAGACGCCGGCGTTTTGAAGATTAAAGGAGAAGCAAACACACCTTATGAGAAAAACGTTCTTTGGGATAAAATCAAAGAGATTGGAGGTCAAAGTCCAAGCGACATTAAAGCAAACATTTCGGTTTCCGACGATTCCGTTTATCATAGACATACAGTGCAAAGTGGAGAATCTTTGAGCAAAATCGCCAAGCACTACTATGGTGACCCCATGAAATACAAAGCGATTTTTGAAGCCAATACCAATATCCTTAAAAATCCGGATTTAATTCATCCAGATCAGGTTTTGGTGATTCCGAACCTATAGTTTTATTGGAAGATACTATTGAAAAGCCACTATAAAGTGGCTTTTTTTATTTGCATTTAAAACGGAAAGAATATTCAAGTTTTCCATTTATGCATTAATACGGTTCATCAGGATTTTTCCAATAAAATTCCCGAACTTCACTTGGTTGTGCTGAACTTGTTTCAGCATGAGCGACATACCGCATCAAAACCAAAGACAACATGAAAAAATCAACGCTCAGATTTATCAATCTATGCTTTCCAGTAATCTTTCTCTTCGCCTTATGTATCAGCTCTTGTTCAGATTCCAAGAACAGTAATTCCAGTTCTTCAATAAACATCGAGTTCCCCTATCCAGCGGAACATTATGATGAGGCATTGGACGGAAGATTGGTTTTATTGATTTCAGAACAGATTGAAACCGAACCCCGATTTCAGCTTAGGGATGACCCAAAAACCTGTCAAGGCTTTGGTATGGACGTCGACAACTGGAAACCAGGTGAGTCACTACAATTTGACATGGAAGCATTTGGATATCCTATTAGAAGCTTTAAAGATTTACCATCGGGTGAGTTTTATGTGCAGGTCCTGTTCCACAAATACGAAACTTTTAATCGTGCAGATGGGCATGTGTTAAAATTGCCCATGGACAGAGGAGAAGGACAGCAATGGAATAGGGCTCCCGGTAACCTCTATTCCACTCCCCAAAAAATTACAATCAGCAACGGGCAATTCCCTGAACTTGCCATAAAACTAGATCAGAAACTACCTCCGATTACCGAGCCGGAGGACACAAAATACGTCAAGCACATAAAAATCAAAAGCAAGTTGCTGAGCGACTTTTGGGGAAGGGATATGTATTTGGGAGCACATGTATTGTTACCTGAAGGATGGGAGACACATCCCAATGTAAAATACCCATTGGCTATCATGCATGGGCATTTCCCAAGCGATTTTGGAGGATTTCGGACCACTCCCCCGGATCCAAACCTGGAACCTGAATATAGCGAGCGATTTAATGTTGATGGCTATAATTTGATGGTACAACAAGAGGCGTATGATTTTTATAAAACGTGGACCGGGCCAGATTTTCCAAGGGTCATAGCCATTAAAATCCAACACCCCACCCCATACTATGATGATTCATATGCCGTAAATAGTGCCGCTCAAGGTCCTTATGGAGATGCGATCACTCATGAGCTCATTCCACATATCGAGGAAAAATTTAGGGGAATAGGAGAAGGCTGGTCGCGATTTGTTTACGGTGGTAGCACGGGAGGTTGGGAAGCCCTTGCGGTCCAGGTGAAATATCCTAAAGACTATGGAATGTGTTTTGCGGCTTGTCCCGATCCCATCGATTTTAGGGCCTATTGCTTGGTAAATATCTACGAAGATGAAAATGCGTATTATGAAGAAGGTTCATTTAAAAAGACCCTCGTTCCCGGTCATAGGGATTATTTAGGGAATGTGGATGCTACCTTGAGGGATATGAACCATCGGGAACTGGTATTGGGTTCAAAAGGCCGATCTGGACAGCAATGGGATATTTGGGAAGCAACATATTCACCGATTGATGATGAGGGCTATCCAAAAAGAATCTGGAATCGTCTTACTGGAGAAATCGATAAAGAAGTAGCCGCTTATTGGAAAGAAAATTATGATCTCGCCTATATTTTAAAAAGAGACTGGGCAAAACACGGCAATGATTGGGCAAATAAAATTCATTTGTATTGTGGCGATATGGACAACTATTACCTCAACAATGCCGTATATCTCGCTGAGGAAATCCTATCTGAAACAACTGCTCCTTATTACAATGGGGAAGTAGATTATGGTGATCGTGCAGAGCACTGCTGGAACGGTGACCATGATAATGGAAATCATATCAGTCGATTGCGTTATCACCGCATGTTCATCAAAAAATATGTGGAGAAAGTACAAAATGTTGCCCCTAAAGGCGCTGACCTGAGTAGCTGGAGATATTGATTTTGACTTACTTCAAGCTGTTCTCCGCTATGATTCTTTTGGCGTAGTCAAAGACCCGCTCAAATTGTTCTTCCAGCCCCATGTCGCTATTATCAAACTCAATTGCATCATCGGCTTTTCGCAACGGTGAAGTTTCGCGTGTGGAGTCAATAAAATCTCGTTTTTGGACATTTTCCAATACTTCCTCATACGAAACGTCTTCTCCCCTGTCCAATAACTCTTTGTATCTACGTGTAGCGCGTGCACCAGGAGAAGCTGTCATGAAGATTTTTAATTCAGCATTAGGGAAAACAACGGTTCCGATATCCCTTCCATCCATCACAATGCCTTTCTCAGTGCCCATTTGCTGCTGCATTTCCACCAGTTTATGTCGAACTTCGGGAATGGTGGCAACCTTACTAACCTGACCGGATACCTCCATATTACGGATTTCACGCTCTACATTTTTACCATTGAGGTGCATTTCGGAAATTTCCAACTCCTTGTTCGGTACAAATTTCAATTGGATATTAGGTAGGTCAGCCACCAAACCGACTATATTATCTTGGTCACCTACAAAGTTATTTTGAATGGCATAAAGCGTAACTGCTCTATACATGGCACCGGTATCAACATAAACATAGCTTAAGGCAGCTGCAAGCCTTTTGGCAATGGTACTCTTACCTGTGGAAGAGTATCCATCTATGGCAACGGTTATTTTTCCCATGGGCTAAAAATAGGGAGAAGTAAATGAAAGATTTCAAAAAAATACCCCTAAAGTCTCCTTAAGGGGATAATAATTTAAAGCTTCTTCGCATTTTTCACTTTCCTATCGGTAATCGCAATATCAATCACCTCGCTCATATCGGTCACGTAATGGAATGTAAGTCCTTTGAGGTAGTCTTCCTTGATTTCCTCGATATCCTTTCGATTGTCCTCACAAAGAATAATTTCCTTGATTCGGGCTCTTTTTGCGGCCAAAATCTTTTCTTTTATCCCTCCTACAGGTAGAACCTTGCCCCTAAGCGTTATTTCACCGGTCATGGCCAAGCTCTTCTTCACTTTACGCTGTGTGAACAAAGAAACCAAAGAGGTCAACATGGTAATACCAGCACTTGGTCCATCTTTTGGCGTCGCACCTTCGGGAACGTGAATATGTACATTGTATTTTTCGAAAACATCGGAGTTAATACCAAATGCTTCAGCATTGGATTTAATGTATTCCATTGCGATGGTGGCTGACTCCTTCATCACCTTTCCAAGATTTCCGGTGATATTCAGAACTCCTTTTCCTTTGGAAAGTATGGATTCTATAAATAGAATATCCCCTCCTACACTGGTCCATGCCAAACCTGTAACCACTCCGGCAACATCATTGTTTTCATATTTGTCCCGCTCGAGTCTAGCTGGACCAAGAATCTTTTCAACATCTTCATTGGTCACTTTGATGTTGTATTCTTCTTCAATAGCGATGGATTTGGCAGCGTATCGTACCATTTTGGCCAATTGCTTTTCCAAACTTCGAACTCCTGATTCCCTGGTATAACCCTCAACAATTTTCTCTAATTGTGGTTTTCCAATCTTAAGGTTTTGGCTCGACAATCCATGTTCTTTCAATTGCTTGGGCAATAAGTGTTTCTTGGCAATTTCCACCTTCTCCTCAATGGTATATCCTGTAACATTGATGATTTCCATACGATCTCGCAATGCAGGTTGAATGGTTCCCAGATTGTTGGCCGTAGCAATGAACATCACCTTTGAAAGGTCATACCCCATTTCAAGGAAATTGTCATAAAACTCGCTGTTCTGTTCTGGATCCAGAACCTCTAACATAGCAGAGGAAGGATCTCCTTGATGACTATTTGAAAGTTTATCTATCTCATCCAAGATAAAAACCGGATTGGAGGTGCCCGCTTTCTTTATGCTCTGCACAATTCGTCCTGGCATGGCACCAATATAAGTTTTACGGTGACCCCGAATCTCAGCTTCATCCCTAAGTCCACCTAAGGACATACGAACATATTCTCTACCTAAGGCCTCAGCCACGGATTTTCCTAAAGAGGTCTTACCAACACCGGGAGGTCCATAAAGACATAAAATCGGTGATTTCATATCGTTACGCAGCTTCAACACGGCTAAATATTCAATGATCCTTTTTTTGACGTCCTCAAGTCCGTAATGGTCCCGATCCAAAATCTTTTGGGCCCGTTTTAAGTCGAACTTATCTTTTGAAAACTCGTCCCAGGGTAAATCCAAGAAAAGGTCCAAATAATTCCTTTGGATGGAATATTCGGCAACTTGCGGATTCATTCGCTGCATCTTGGACAGTTCTTTCTCAAAATGCTCCTTTACCTTTTTACTCCATTTTTTCTTTTTGGCCTTAATGCGCATTTCATCAACCTCTTCCTCATAGGAAATACCCCCTAATTCTTCTTGGATGGTTTTCATTTGCTGATGAAGGAAGTATTCGCGCTGCTGTTGATCCATATCGCTGCGCACTTTGGATTGAATGTCATTTTTCAATTCCAATTTTTGAAGCTCTTGGTTCATATACTTTAAAGTGGTCAGCGCACGCTCTTGCAGATTGGGAATCTCCAAAAGCTTCTGTTTCTCGGCAACGCTCAAATTAAGGTTGGAAGACACAAAATTGATGAGAAAAGAATTGCTCTGAATATTTTTGATGGCGAAAGTGGCCTCGCTTGGGATATTTGGATTATCCTTGATGATTTTGAACGCCAATTCCTTTATGGAATCAATTATGGCAGCGAACTCCTCACTGGTCTCATCCGGGCGCTCTTCCTGAGCTTCTCGGACGGTGGCTGTGAAATACGGCTTTTCAGTAACCATTTCGGCAATCTCAAATCGCTTTTTCCCCTGTATGATCACCGTTGTGTTTCCATCGGGCATTTGCAATACACGAAGAATCCTTGCAACCGTTCCCAATGTGTTTATATCTTCCACCTTAGGATTTTCGGTCTCCTCATCTTTTTGGGAAACCACTCCAATGGTCTTGGTGCCATTATTGGCATCTTTTATAAGGTTTATGGATTTGTCCCTACCCGCAGTAATTGGAATTACCACTCCTGGAAAAAGCACAGTATTTCGTAGTGGAAGCACTGGTAGTGTCTCAGGAAGGCTTTCCCTATTCATTTCCTCCTCATCTTCCGGGGTAAGAAGTGGAATCAATTCTGCATCCTCATCCAGACCTTGCAGGGACATATTGTCAAAAGTTGAAATTTTTATTTCTCCCATATCATTAGTTTCGGTCATTTTGTCATTAATGACCACTATTTTTCTTTTCCTCATTGGCCCAATGCTATCCTAACACTCTAAAAGTAAGCAATACAAGGATGTTCGGGTCTTTTTTCAACTGTATATGGGCAATTCCCATGCCATTAAAAAAGAAAAATGCATAAAAAAGTGTAACAATTGATAAATTCATCAATCTATAAGACAAACCATTCATTTTTTGAGCCGCCAAAATGAACATACTGATGCACTGCTTCAATCGTGCTTAAAAGGAAACCAAAGTGCGCAATTGGAAGTTTACAATCGATATTATAAAGCGATGTACAACACTGCTTTTCGAATTGTAAAAGACACGGCAGAAGCTGAAGATGTGATGCAGGAATCATTTTTGAACGCGTTCACCAAACTGCACACATTTAAAGGAGACGTCACCTTTGGGGCATGGTTAAAGCGAATTGTGATTAACAACAGTATTTATCATTACCGAAAGCAGCAAAAAACAAAAGCTGTTGATTTGGATGAAGTAATGTACAAGGTCGAAGATAACGATGAAGTTGCTTTAAATCACGATGGTTATACTGAACTGAAGGCTCAAAAAGTGATGGAAACCATGAAAAGTTTAAAAGACAATTACAGAGTTTCTTTGACCTTACATTTAATCGAAGGTTACGACTATGAAGAAATTAGTGGCATTATGAATATTAGCTATGCTAATTGCAGAACCACAATTTCGCGGGCAAAGGAAAGTTTGAGAAAAAAATTGAACCAAAAGGCAGTATTATGAGCAAGGATAATTTAGATCAGCTGTTTGAGAGACTTCAGGGCAACTTTAACCTTGAAGAGCCAAAAGATGGACATCAAGAGCGGTTTTTGGAAAAACTGAATCAATCCAAGGGAGTGGTTACCCTTAAAAAGCAAAAAACTACATGGTGGAAGCCACTTTCGGTAGCAGCCTCTATCATTTTGCTTTGTGCCTTGGGACTTAAATTGTTCAATGGCCAACCTACCTTGAAGGAACAAGTAGTGGAAATTTCACCGGAAGTGTCCCAAACCGAGTTTTACTTTGCCAACCTTATTGAAGAACAGGTACAACAATTAAAAGATGTAAGATCGCCGGAAACGGCCAAACTGGTGGACGACACCTTATTTCAGCTAAAAAAACTGGAAGACAATTACCAAACCCTGGAACAGGAGCTGGTCAATGGAGGTAATAGTAAAATTATACTCAATGCCATGATCACCAACTTCCAAACCAGAATAGATTTATTAAAAGAAGTATTGACCAATATTGAAAACATTAAGAATTTAAAATCATACAATGATGAAAACTTTACTATATAAATATGCCCTTCTGGCATTCCTTCTTGTACCGCTGGCAATTGTAGCCAATACGGGGAAATTAAAGGGGAAGTATACCAAGGAAAAAACCATTAAAAAAGAATTTGATGTCAATTCCGATGCCCTGTTCAAAGTCAAGAACAGCTACGGAAACCTAAACCTTACTTCTTGGAATGAAGATAGGGTTGTGGTAGAGGTACACATCAAAACCAATGGCAACAATGAGGAAAGGGTCGAAAAAAGATTGAACGAAATAGATGTGGATTTTGAGAGCAGCAGCAGCCTAGTTTCCGCTAGAACCCGATTCGGTGACAAAGGCAATAGCTGGGGCTGGAACTGGGGAAAACGAAACAATGTGAATGTCCAGGTAAATTATACGATAAAGCTTCCTGTCAAAAACAGCATACACCTGAGCAATGATTACGGTAATATTTATTTGGATCGTATTGACGGACATGCAAAAATCAATTGTGATTACGGGAAAATCGACATAGGTGAGCTTCGAGGCAGGAATAATGAGTTGAATTTCGATTACACCTCCCGTTCAAGTTTTGATTATATCAACAGCGCTGAGATTAAAGCGGATTATTCCGGATTCACCATTGAAAAAGCGGGGGATTTAGTTATAAAAGCTGATTATACCAATGCAGTGATCAATGAGATGGGCAACTTGGAATATTCCAGCGATTACGGATCCATTGAAGCAAAAGAAGTGAACAGTGTAAACGGAAATGGTGACTACATTGGCGTCAAACTTGGGACTGTTCATGGTGATGTCAATATTAACTCGGACTATGGATCAATAAAAATCACGGAGTTGGCTGCCGATGCTGGAGATGTAAACATTAGAACTGATTATACCGGCATTAAAATAGGATACAATTCTGAATATCACTTCGATTTTGACATCTCTACGGAATATGCAGGCGTAAGCGGCATGGGCAACTTCGAAATTCAGGTAAGCAAGGAAAAATCCAGTGAAAAATATTATAACGGCTATTATGGCAGTGATAATTCGGGTAACGTTATCCAGATTACCAGTGATTACGGAGGGATAACTTTTAATCAAAACTAAAAACAAATCAAGAAACACAAATCATGAAAAAATTAATCACATTTGGATTGGCGCTAAGTATGGTGGCAATTACCAGCGCCCAATGGGGTAAAAGAGTCAAAGGCAACGGAGATGTTGTTACCATAGAACGTTCCGTCGGTGACTATGATGCAGTGACCTTGGCCGGTTGGTTCGATGTTGAACTGGTCGATGGGCAGGAAGGTGAGCTTTCCCTTAAAGGAGAATCCAACCTATTGGAGTATATCAAAACGGAGGTTAAAAACGGAAAATTGGTCATCAAAGTTGAAAAGGGTGTCAATTTAAGGCCTTCCAATTGGAAGGGTGGTATTCATATTACCGTTCCTGTGGAAAGTATCAATGCTGTTGCCTTATCGGGGTCTGGGGATATTGTTGGTAAAACAACCTTAAAAGCAGATGAATTTAGTGCGAAAATGTCGGGCTCTGGAGATATCACATTATCCGTACAAGCCCAAAGTGTATCGGCTGCTTTATCCGGTTCTGGAGATATCAGATTAAATGGAACGGCCGGCGATTTCTCGGTTCAGGTTTCCGGGTCTGGAGATGTTAGTGCCTACGACTTGGAGGCTGAAAATGTGACCGCTCAAGTGTCAGGATCCGCTGATGTAAGAGTAACTGCAAATCAATCCATAAATGCCCAAGTTTCTGGTTCAGGGGACATTCATTATCGAGGAAATCCGGATAAAATCAGGAGTAAAGCTTCCGGTTCTGGAGATATTTCGAAAGGATAAAATTTTATTTGAACTAGCTAGAGTTTATCACCAATCAAAAACTTAAAAGCTCTGACCTTAGGGTCGGGGCTTTTTTGCGTTTTGGAAACACCATAATTGATGAGCTATTCAAAAACCACATCCCTTGAAAACCTTTGTATGCCATCTACGTTGACTGTTGAAGTGGTAATATAGGCCGTAATTGAATCCTTAAAAAGGCCTTGGTTGGTATTTCTTTTTACATAGAACTTAATCTTGTTTACCGAATCTGAAATCTTTTCAATCTCTCCTGAGCGTTGTATTATAAAATCAGCTACCTCTATGGATTCATCTACCATCAGAAGATCCGTCTTTGAAAATTTAACAAGCCGGGAAATTATGTCATCTTTAAATTCAGGATATTCATTCTTTAATTTTAATAACTCTATATAAGTTCTAAGCTTTTGGGTTGTAAATTCTTCAAGGCTAATTTCATTTTGTTCTGTGGGTTCAATACTCAATTCAAACAAGTCCTGGTGCCTTATGGCGTTTTCCATTTCTTTGTTTTTATGTGCACAGGAGGCCACAAATAGCATTATACAAAAAATTGTCACTGTTTTCATAGGACGGTAAACTTGAGCGTTACTATTTTGCCATTCTCCAATTGCTTATCCAATATTTTAATTCCTTTTAAACTACTTGTCGGAATGGTAAGCATGCGAATAAATTCGTCTTTCGTGTGTATCTCAACGCCAATATTGGTGTTATAAAGTTGATAAATTAAAGCATCTTCTGAAATTATATTGCTCAACTTCCTCCGATGTATTTTCCAGTCTTTAACATTTCCAGAAGTATAATAACTTAGCATCAAAGCATAGTCATCACTGGAGACCCTTATCGCCTTGTTAGGTTTGGAATCAATAAATCTAGTTATTGTATCTGTTTTATGGTAAGGTGATTTGACAATAAATTTTATGTATTCTTCTTTCGTCTTATAGGAAAAGCATCCTAAACTGTCTGTTTTAAATACCATTGGAGACCCCTTTTCACTGATAATCTTAATATCTAGAGGAATATCAACTATTGATTGGTCTGTAATCTGGTCAACAAAACAAAAGTGAAATTCATTTTTTCTGCTCCAGATTAACCATATGACTGCAAAAACAAGGCATGCCCCAAGCAATAAATAGGTTAGACTTACCAATGATAAGCTCGACTTTTTAGGGTTGGCATTTTCTCCTTTGAAAGCATTCCAACTTTTATATCCCACATAATTGCTTAATAAATTAAGCATGTCAATTCTTGGAAGTTTCCCTGTGTTGTTTTTAAAGTATGTATAGAACCACTTTTCACTTACACTGGCCTTAGCCATTGCAAACAAATCTTCTTGGAACAACACTATTTCGCTCCCTTTCCAATCTTTGATATCAATGAAAATTCTATGGTTCTTCGAAAAAGTAGCTGTCACTTCTTTTTTCAAAAGGTCAAAGTAAAACTTTTCGTCTTTTCTCAATTAAATATAATTAATTGATTATCAGTTTATTGAATTGATTTCAGGTAAAATACAATTGTTTTACAAAGGGTATACAAGTTCGTAGTGATTCCCAACAATAGATTTATGCTTCAATATCTAAAAATAAAAACAATGAAGACAATAGTCACAAAACGAATTCTTAAATTATTAATGCTCCTTGTCGGGTTATTATATATCAGTTCTTGTAAAAATAGCTCATACAAGGAAAATCTAATGGCAGAAACTGCAGGTGTCACAGAGCATTTTGAAGTCGTTTCAAACAATAAGACTTCAATACAGAACACATCATTTCCCAACCATTTAAAAATAATTAAATCCGCCAAGGTCAGATACAAGGTAAAAAATGTCAAAAAGGCCACCGCCCAAATAAAACAGATGGCTTACGGATATAATGCCTATATATCTGATATGACATTTGAAAACAACCTTCACAGCTTAGAAAATAGATTTACGGTAAAAGTACCCAAGGAATCTTTTGGTTTACTTATGGATTCAATAGCCAAAGTAGCTGAGTTTATTGATTATGAGTCCATTGCCACAGAAGATATCACCGAAAATTATGTTGACGTTGAAGCCCGTTTGAAAACGAAACAGGCGGTCAAAGTTAGGTACGAAAACATTCTTGTGTCGAAAGCAAAAACTGTCGAGGATATACTTGCCACGGAAGAGAAGCTTCGGGTAATTCAGGAAGAAATTGAAGCTGCGGAGGGAAAACTAAACTATTGGACCAACAAAGTTGCCTTTAGCACTATTCAAATTGATCTATATGAGACAGTCAATTATAAAGAAGAACCTAGCAGTTATAATAAGAGCTTTTGGGCTAAAGGAAAAAAAGGAATTACATTCGGTTGGCGTTTTGTAGAAAATACAATTCTCGCAATTATCCATATTTGGCCTATTCTATTGCTAGGGATAGGAATACTATTTTTCTTTAAAAGAAGGAGAAAATAAGTCAAAACCACATTAGACATTGTCATAAAACCTCCTTACTTGGAGGTTTTATTCACCCTTAACAGAAGTAATGCCCCTATCAAAAAGAACAACCCCAAAAATATGGTACTGTTCCGCATGCTTCCGGTTAATTGGGCCACCGCTCCATATAAAAAGGTACCTATTACGATTCCTATTTTTTCTGCAACATCATAAAAGCTGAAAAAAGATGTGGTATCTGTCGTTTCAGGCAAAAATTTTGAATAGGTAGAACGCGATAAAGCTTGGATACCACCCATTACGACACCTACCAATCCAGCAGCAATATAGAAATCCATTGGGGTTTGCAAGAAATAGGCATATACACATAGGAGTATCCAAAAGATATTGATCACAACCAAGGTTTTGATGTTACCAAATGCTTTGGAAGCATAGGCAGTTACTGTAGCTCCCAAAATGGCCACAATTTGAATCACCAAAATACTTATGATAAGTCCCGTTGTTCTTTCGCTGTCAGAACCCCAGCTAATCTCCTCTTCTCCAAAATAAGTTGCAATGAGCATAATGGTCTGCACGGCCATACTGTATACAAAAAAGGCTCCTAAATAACGTTTAAGTCTGGTTTCAGTGCCCAATTGTCTCCAAACGCTTTTAAGCTCCTTAAATCCGTTGAGTACAATATTGGTACGTACGCCTTCCCTTTTATATCCTTTGGGTAAATGCATAAAGGTGTATTGACTGAACAGCATCCACCATACCCCTACAGAAATAAAAGAATACTTCATTGCCTTGATCTCGGCAACTTCTCCCCCGTTATCCGTAATACCAAAAACCTCTGGTTGCATAACCATGGCCAAATTGAATACCAAGAGAATCACACTACCTACATAACCCAACGAAAAGCCCTTTGCGCTTATACCGTCCTGTTGTTCTGGAAAGGCAATGTCGGGCAGGTAGGAGTTATTGATTGCGAAGCTTACCCAAAACCCCACCAAACCAAAGAAATAGCAAATCAATCCGAAATAGATGTTTTCCAAGGAAAACCAGTATAGGCCAATACAAGAAAAAGCACCCAAATAGCAGAAAAACTTGAGGAAAATCTTCTTGTTGCCCAGATAATCGGCTATACCGGAAACCAAAGGCGTCACTATGGCAATAAAAACGAATGCCAAAGAGGTTACATAACTGATCAAGGGAGCCCGGGCAATTTCTCCGCCAAAAATGGTCACTTTTTCAATCTCTGCGACACGGAACAATGCGCCATAGAAAATTGGAAAGATAGCGGATGATATGACCAGACTATAGACTGAATTGGCCCAATCATAAAATGCCCAAGCATTCAACAGTTTTTTACTTCCTTTTAATGCCAATGCTCGTGCCATATGCTATCAAATAAAAAAACCACTACCTACATTCCCTTTTTAGAGCATGATGGTAGTGGTTATAATTGGTTACTTTGGTCAATTCGTTACTTAAATGATGTTACTCCAAACTTAGCTGCTTCTTGTTTGGCCGCCGGTGCCCATGCAGTAAGGTTATTTATTCTGGTATCATTTGATGGGTGCGTACTCATAAACTCCGGCGGAGCCTGTCCTCCTGATTTAGCTTTCATTCTTCTCCACAATTCTGCTGCTTCATCTGGATTGTAACCAGCAATCGCCATAATTTGCAATCCTATTCTATCCGCCTCTGTTTCATGACTTCTGCTAAACGGAAGCATTACACCTACGGTTGAACCCAGTCCATACGCTTGATTGAAAGTATTTCGCTTTTGGGGATCCTTAATGGCTACATTTCCAGCCACAGCTCCTATTTGCTGTAACATTCCTGCACTCATACGCTGCGCACCATGATCGGCCAAGGCATGTGCAACCTCGTGACCCATTACCACAGCGACACCTGTTTCAGTCTGTGTAATTGGTAAAATACCTGTGTAAAAGACAATCTTTCCTCCAGGCATACACCAGGCGTTCACGGTTTCATCGTTGACCAGATTGTATTCCCATTTGTAATCCTTCAGATAACCTGGATAGCCATTTGCATCCAACCATCTTTCGGCGGCAGAGGATATACGTTGTCCAACTCTTGTAATCATTTTAGCGTCTGCAGTACCTTCAACAACCTTGTTTTCAGTCAAAAACTGGTCGTACTGTGCAAAAGCCATTGGAAAAATCTGGCTGTTTGGATAAAAGTTCAGCGTACTTTTCCCGGTGAATGGATTTGTCTTACATGCTGCCACGGCCAAAAAGACCACGACTGTGATAATCAACTTCTTCATAATTGTTAATAGTGTTTAGTATAGGGAAAATACGAAAAATTATTTTCCAACAATATGAAGCTCGGTAAAATCCTTGCTTACTTCAATACTATTGTTCCCATTTAACTTTATGTCTTTGAGGTTGACTTTTTCGTTGTCTACTTCTACAGTACCTATTTTGAATGGTAATCCGTGAAAGGTGAGTTTAAATTTGGAGTAGGAAGTGATGAAATTTCCATCTTTAAATTGCTGTATTATCAATTCATTTTCCTTTCCCCTAAGTCTAAATTTTCTTAAGCTGTACCTGCCCTTCTTGTAATCGTATCCATCTTGCTGATCCTCGTATACAATGGAATTCTCTATTCCATCCTTGTAATAAACATCGATTTGAAGTTCGGTAATCTCCTTCTCCCCTACATATTGTTGAACCGGGTATTTAGGTATCATAGCCCCTTCCTTTATAAACATAGGAATCAAGTGAATCTCAGCGGACACCCATTTTTCAACACCTCCCTCAACTATTTCCTCGGTCCAATAGTTATACCACTTTCCTTTAGGAAAATACATTCTACGTCCTTGGGCGTTAGGTTCTTGCACCGGACACACAAGAATTTGCTCCCCAAATAGGAACTCATCCGTTCTAAAATGGGTTTGGGTATCTTCTTGGTCATAAAACACCAAAGATTGAAGCATAGGCAGTCCTTCTTTGATGTACTTGTGGAACATGGTATATAAATAGGGAAGCAACTGATACCTCAGCTCCACAAATTTTCTGAAAATATCGGTAATCTCATCTCCAAAAGACCAAGGTTCTTGATCTCCATGATCTCCACTGGAGTGCACCCTGCAGAAAGGATGAAAGATGGCCAATTGGATCCATCTCGCGAATAGTTCCCCGTTGGGTTGCTCTGCGAAGCCACCAATATCGGAACCAACAAAGGAATAACCGCTCATACACATACGTTGCATTTGAACGTTGGCAATCCATAAATGCTCCCAGGTAGCAACGTTATCACCCGTCCAAGTGGCACAATAGCGTTGTGTCCCCGCATAAGCTGCGCGGGTAAGTACAAAAGGTCTTTTCGGAAACATAAATTTCTTTACCCCGTTGTAAGTAGCACGTACCATTTGCATTCCATAGACGTTATGCGCTTTTCTATGGCTACAGGGGTGACCATCATAATCGTGGCGAACATCTAGGTTAGCAGTTTTTGTCGGCACCTCCATCACGGCTGGTTCGTTCATATCGTTCCAAACCCCATGAACGCCCAAATCTGCAATCATCTCTTTATAAAGATTTCCCCACCATTCACGCACCTTAGGGTCCGTGAAATCAGGAAATTTACATTCGCCAGGCCAAACTTTTCCTTTAAAATGTGGTCCATCCGCTCGACGGCAGAAGTAGCCATTTTCCATAGCTTCTTGATACACCCAATAGTCCCTGTCTATCTTGATTCCAGGGTCAATCATGGTAATGGTCTTATAACCATCCTCTTCAAGTTCATCAATCATCCTCTTTGGGTCTGGGAAGTGTTGTTTGTCCCAAGTAAAGCATCGAAAGCCGTCCATATAATCAATATCCAAATAAATGGCATCACAAGGGATTTTTCGTTTTCTAAACCCAGAGGCAATGTCTTTTACCTTTTTTTCAGGATAATAACTCCATTTGGATTGATGGAATCCGAGTGCCCACAACGGTGGTAACTCCGGAACCCCTGTTAAATCGGTATAAGCTTCAACAACCTTGCTCATTTTTGGCCCATAGAAGAAGTAGTAGTTCATCTCGCCACCATCGGCCCAAAAACTGGTCACATTTCGCTTTTCATTGGCAAAATCAAAATAAGTGCTGAACGAATTGTCAAAGAAAATCCCGTAAGCTAGATTTTCCTTAAGTCCCACGTAAAATGGTATGGCTTTGTAAAGCGGTTCTTGATCCTTTCCGTAAGCATAGGAATCCGTTACCCAATTGTTGACACGTTTGCCTTTTAGGTTAGTATGTGAAGCCTTATCTCCCATACCGTAATAGCTTTCACCGGTATGGCAAACTTTGCTCATTTTTACAATGTTACCCCCATAATCATAATTTTCCTCCCAATGAAAGCCCAGTTCGTCTTCCAATAAGATCACATCCTCCAAATTTCGGATTTTGATCTTTAGATTGGACTTATCCACATGAATCTTGATCTTGGCGGTGGTAACGATATATTCGGAAACTTCTTCCGCTACAGAAAGCTCACTATAGCCCAAACTTACATCCTCGCTAATGGCATAGGAAAAATCAGGTTCGAAAGCGTATTCCGTAGCATACCGAAAACGAATGGTACTATTTCGAAGGATATTTATCTGAAGGACAACTCCATTTTGTGTTGTAAAATAGAGTTTATCGTTTTCCTGCTTGAAATCTGTTATATGGTTGGGGTGCTGATTGCCTCTTTTCTCAATTTCAGTGTTGGTAATCATATATGTGGCTAATTAAGACTCACAAAAGAAAGACTTTAGGATGAATAATTAAAGAGATGTTTATAACAACTCAACTACAACGTTGTAATTAACCGACTATCTGTAAACAACCACACTCAAAGGCGGTAAAGCCATCAAAACTGACTGGTCGAAACCGTTCCATTTAGTCTTGGAGGGTTTTATGTTTTTTTTACCTATTCCGCTACCGGCGTATTTTTTGTCGTCACTGTTGAAAAGTAACTTTAATTGAGTGGTTTTAGGGATTCCTACCCTATAATTTTCCCTAGGGACCGGGGTAAAGTTACAGGCCACAATAATGTCATCTTTGGAATCATTGCCTTTTCTGATATAGGTTACCACCGAATTTTCTTGATCATTATGCTCTATCCACTGGAAACCTTCTGGGCTGAACTGCTTTTCGTAAAGCGCAGGATTGGTTTTGTACATCTTGTTCAAATCCTTGATGACTTCCTGAATTCCTGAATGAAAATCGTATTGGGTCAAATGCCAGTCCAAACTTTCTTGAAAGTTCCACTCTGAAGATTGGCCAAACTCCCCTCCCATAAACAATAGATTGGTTCCGGGATGGGTGAACATATATCCAAACAACAATCTTAAATTGGCAAATCGTTGCCATTCGTCACCCGGCATTCTATACAATAACGACTGTTTTCCGTACACCACCTCATCATGGGAAAAGGGCAACATAAAGTTTTCCGTAAAAGCATATGTCATGCTGAACGTGATTACATTCAAATCATATGATCTATGGATAGGTTCTTTTTTGAAAAACTCCAGCGTATCGTGCATCCATCCCATCATCCATTTCATACCGAAACCTAGTCCACCTAGGTCAACCGGTTTCGAAACGCCTGAAAACGCTGTAGATTCTTCAGCAATGGTCTGTATCCCTTTAAAACTACCGTAAACTTCCTGGTTCATTTCCCTAAGAAAGGACATGGCTTCCAAGTTCTCGTTGTTTCCATATATATTGGGCTCCCATTCACCATCTTCCCTGGAATAATCCAAATATAGCATGGAAGCAACCGCATCGACCCTAAGTCCATCAATATGAAATTGATCCAACCAAAAAACAGCATTACTAATCAAAAAAGCCCGGACTTCGTTTCTGCCGTAATTAAAAATCAAGCTTTTCCAATCTGGGTGATAACCTCTTCTTCTATCAGGATGTTCATACAAATGTGAGCCGTCAAAAAAGCCCAATCCGTGCGCATCCTCAGGGAAATGCGAAGGAACCCAGTCCAATATCACCCCGATTCCCTTTTCATGGAATTTGTCCACCAATAGCTTAAAATCTTCAGGCTTTCCGAAGCGCGACGTTGGCGCAAAATATCCGGTTAACTGATACCCCCATGAAGGATCAAAAGGATATTCCATCACCGGCATGAATTCCACATGAGTAAATCCCATATCAGCGACATAATTGACCAATTCATCAGCCATATCGACATAAGACAGGAATTCGTTGTTATTTTTTCTTCGCCAAGATCCTAAATGCACCTCATAAACGGAATAGGGCTTGTCCAACCCGTTCTTTTCCTCTCGGGTATCCATCCACTTTTTGTCATTCCATGTATAAGGGGCATCCCAAACCATGGAAGCCGTTTTTGGGGGTTGCTCGCAATATCTTGCAAAAGGGTCAGCCTTTTCGGTCCAGACATCATTGTGATGGGATTGAATCTTATATTTATATTTAGTGCCCTTATCAACGCCGGGGACAAAACCTTCCCAGATGCCACTTCCATCCCATCGAACCATCAGTTTGTGTTCTTCGGAATTCCAATGATTAAAATCGCCGACCAACGAAACGGATTTGGCCGAAGGAGCCCATACCGCAAAGTATGTTCCCTTTTTTCCATCAACCTCTGTAAGGTGTGAACCCAATTTATCGTAAAGTCTAAAGTGCTTCCCAGATTTAAAAAGATTGATATCGAAATCGGTGAAAAGACTATGTGCAATAACTTCAGCCATATTATTTTTTGTTGATTATACTCATGATACCACGTAATGGTATCACCGCCCAAAGGGGTCTCGAATTCATTTCATACCCCAGTTCGTAAACTGCTTTCTCGAGCATACAGTACTCCAAAAGGAAAATACGTTCTTGGGTATACCCAATATTAATGTTGTTTTCTTGAATAAGGTCTACATAAATCCCATAAAATACATTTATGAAGTAAGTATACAAGATTTCCCCTGCCTGGAAGAGTTCTGCTTGCGGATAGGGATATTTACCTTCATTGTTGAAAATGGTCGCGTAAATGGCATAATGAAATGACCTAAAAATTCCGGCAACATCTTTTAATGGAGGTTGTTTTACCTTTCTATCCCGGATAGTGCTTTCTGGTTCCCCTTCAAAATCCAGCAAGAAAAAATCATCATCCTTTACCAAAACCTGACCCAAATGGTAATCCCCATGTACGCGCAAGCGTTCCCCCTTGAGCTTTGTCCAGTCGAAGTTAACAAAACGTTTCCGTATCTCATTTTTTCGTTCCAAAAACTCCCTGGCAAGCTGTTCAGACATTCCACTGAGTCTACTTATATTATTTTCGACGGTATTCAATCGGTTTTGAAACTGGTAGAGCAACCTATTTTTAAGCCAAACCTCATAATCGCCATTAAAATGCTCAGGTGTAAATGCGGTATCCTCGAATTCAGAGCCCAGGGCAATATGCATTTCGGCAGTTCTGCGGGCCAAGGTCTGCAGTTTCAAAAATATGTTCAACCCTGCCCAATCGATGATTTGAGGGGGCACATCTGTTATTTGTAACCTTTTGAACAATTCTACTTGAGGCAAGGAATTTACATCCAATCGTTTCCGTTCCAAACATTGAAAAATACCATCTATCTCTTTCAACATAAATTCCCAGGCATCACCATCATTAGGAACCAATTGTTGCATCAATGCAATGGTAATATTGGCATTGTCAGAGTCAATAATATTTAAGCTGCCCATATAGGCCGGGGTATTCTTGTATTCCTTTTTTTCAGAAAGAAAGCGACTCATTTCGTAATCAGGATTCTTATCGGCATAAATACGCCTAAAGAACTTGATCACATATTTGTCGTTCATGATGATGGAGGTGTTGCTTTGCTCCAGTCCCATGAAACGGGAGGAAGTATATTCAGTATCCGTGAAATTTGTGCTTTTATGGTATCGAACCCGGGTAGTATCATGTGGTTCTGCCGTCACCAATCGTTCAAAAACTAATTTTCTGAAGGCCTCCAAATTCAGGGCATCGATAATAAAACCTTCCTGTCCATTGAGCTTTAAAGGAAGAATTCTATCCTTTTTAGCAAAATTTTCGTCCGAAACGAACGCGATGGGCAAAAAATAATGTTGATAAAAGGCTTCTTCAAAATTTATTTCAAGGATGAGTCCATAGTACACTTCTCCATGCTGCTGGATATTAAAGTGTTCTTGAAGCTCTATATATTTTAGTTTACTCGACTTTCCACCATACCATCTTTGTCGTACTACATAATCCTGTAGAACGGTTGACAAAAACACGTCGATGAAGTTGTCGTCCTCCAACAACTTCTCCCAAGCTATATTGAATTCGTAAGGTGGTTTCAAACTAATTTTTGTTACGCTAATCTTTTAACACATGGAATATATGAAAAGGTACATTAGGGTGCAATTCCACAAAATTCCATTCCTCATACCAGTGATACTCGTTTTGAGTAATCTCATCTTTGATACGAAGCCCCTGTCCCTGATGGACACCAAGTTCATGTAACGGAACTTGGACTGTTCCCTGCTGCATATATTGGGAATCAAGACTCACCACGATCAATACTTCATTTGACTTATCCTCATTCCACTTGTAAAAGGCCAATAGGTTGTCATTTTCAACATGACAAAATCTAATATTATTGGTCTGTTGCAATGCTTCGTGCTTGTGTCGAGCTTCATTGATTCTTGTAATATAGTGGGTCAAACCATTTTCAATGGTCCAATCCCAATGGCGGACTTCATACTTTTCACAATCCAGGTATTCCTCTTTCCTGGGCATGGCGTCAGTTACCATATACTCAAATACCGGCCCATAAATCCCCAAATTTCCGCTCAAGGTGGCTGCCAAGGCATATCGAATCAAATGCATCGATTCATTGGCGCCTTGTAGGTGATACGGATTGATATCCGGTGTATTTGGCCAAAAATTGGGTCGATAGTACTCCCGCATGTCGGTTTGTGTGAGCTCTGTTACATATTCAATAAGTTCGTGCTTGCCGACCCTCCAGGTAAAATACGTATACGACTGAGAAAAGCCCTGTTTGGCCAATTGTTGCATCACTTTTGGTCTCGAAAAGGCTTCTGCTAGAAAGAGTACATCTGGATGTTCCTTTTTCACCTCTGAAATCAACCAATTCCAGAAATAATAGGGTTTGGTATGTGGATTATCCACCCTGAAAATTTTTATTCCAAAGTCTACCCAATGCAGCACCACGCTCAGAAGCTCATTCCACAGTGCTTTGTACTCTGTTGTTTCGTAATAAAAATTTACAATGTCTTGGTACTTTTTCGGCGGATTTTCAGCGTATTGAATGGTTCCATCCGGGCGCTTTCTGAACCACTCAGGGTGCTCCGTAACATAGGGATGGTCTGGGGCAGCCTGAAAAGCGATATCCATGGCAATCTCAATGCCCAATTCATCGGCCTTTTTTACCAGTTTTTTGAAATCTTTTTCGGTCCCTAGTTCAGGATGTATGGATTTATGCCCACCGTGTTTGGAACCTATTCCCCAGGGCACACCTGAATCTCCTTCCTTGGCGTCAACGGTATTGTTTTTTCCTTTTCGATTTACCTCACCTATAGGGTGGATTGGTGGGAAATAAAGCGTATCGAAGCCCATCTTAGCTATACGTGGGAGTAACTTTTCACAATCCTTGAAAGTCCCATGTTCGCCCTCTTTTGGGGAGGAAGAACGAGGGAAAAATTCATACCAAGTACTAAAATTTGCTTTTTTACGGTCCACATAGACCTCTAATTCTTTGCTTTCATTGGCTAAAATGCGTTGGGGATACTTTAAAAACAACGCTTTCAACTCATAGGACACCGCAAAATTTACAGCTTCTTGATATGCGGATTCATCCTCAAACTTGGAAATCCATTCCTGCAAGCCCTTTTTATCTTTCGCACCGACCTTTTTCACCAAAAACTTCAGGTATTGAACACCGTCCAAAAGTTCACTTTTAAGGTGTTGTCCATCCGCTAGTTTGGCTTCAACGCCATGTTGCCAATTGAGTGCATAATCTACCCAACCTTTGATTTTATAGGAATAAAACCCTTGTTTTTTAACATTAAATGAAGCTTCATAGGCATCATTGCCCAAGTGCTCCATACGGATTTCGGTATATTTTTTTTGGTTTTCATGCTTAAAGAGCAATTCCGCCTGCATCACATCATGCCCATCAGGAAGGATATCAGCCGTTACCCGAACGCTTTCCCCAACGGTTCTTTTGATAAAAAATTCACCGGATTCCAGTTGTGGTGCGATGTTGTCAATCACAACCCTTTGCTGCCTGTACATAGTTGAGTTTAGTTAGTCTTTGTTATAAATATAGAAATTAAACCCGCAATTTAACAGTGGTTTGGGCATTATTCTTCCCTCAATCGTTGTAGTGAAAAAATTTATGGAACGCTTTTTGATTTTACCAGAAAAACATACGGAATGAATACAAATCAAAAATCAAAGATCATGAATAAATTCAGTACTATAATAGGTGTATTCCTCATATTGTTCACCGCTGCATGCGAAGGCCCAGAAGGCCCTCCCGGTTTTGACGGACTCGATGGATTGGATGGACTTGATGGACAGGATGGAATACAAGGACAGGTCGTGGAAGTAGACGGTGTCAACTTCGATTACGACGCCAATGGCAATATTTTTAGCTCGCTAATTACGTATAGCGATATCACAGATTTTGAAGTCTTTGAATCAGATGCTGTTTTGGTATACCGATTTGATGGTACCATAGACTTGGATGACGGTAGTACCGCGGACTCCTGGAGTCAGATTCCACAGAGTTTCTTTTTGCCGGAAGGTACTATTCAATATGTGTTCGCCCATACTTTTGTGGATTTAGAACTTTTTATTGATGGAAGTTTTGACCTTTCCGCTATAGATACCGCGTTTACGGATAATCAATCTTTTAGGATTGTTTTCGTACCCAGTGTATTTGCCAGTTCAAAGATGGATAAATCCAATTTGGCCAATGTGATGGCAGCTTTGGGTATCGAGGAAAGTGCTGTCAAAAAAATAAAAATGGATTAAATCCCTCAAAAATGCTAACTTAAAATCCTGCCGTATTCCGGTAGGATTTTTTTTGGTCTATTTTTGAAAGGTGACACCAAAAAAAGCGTCTATTTCGATAAAAGAACGTCATGGGAAAAAATTTGCTTTTAGTTGCTATTTTAATTCTCTCCGGGTGCAAAGGTATCTCCCAAGAGGAAACAAAATCATCCGCAGAGGAAAAGGAGAATGAAATCGCGTATGCAGTAACAAAAACTGATGCGCAATGGAGGGCCGAACTCACGGATATGGAATATTATGTGCTTCGAAAAGCAGCCACTGAGAGTGCCTTTTCCAGCGATTTGCTAGATAACAAGGAAAAGGGTACTTATGTATGTGCCGCTTGCGCCACTCCTTTGTTCCGAAGTGAATACAAGTTCGATTCAGGAACAGGTTGGCCCAGTTTTGACCGGGAAATCGAAGGAAATGTTGCCTACGACGTGGATTATAAGATAGGCTATCCGAGAACCGAAGAGCATTGTGCTACCTGCGGAGGACACTTGGGTCATGTTTTTAATGATGGTCCAATAAATACCACTGGAAAAAGACACTGTATCAATGGTGTCGCCCTGGATTTTATTCCAGATGCTGAATAATTCAACCAAACCTATGGATAAAAAGTACGATATCGAAAAAACCGAGGCTGAGTGGAGAGAAAAACTTTCTCCGGAAGAGTACCATGTGCTCCGCCAAAAAGGTACCGAAAGACCATTTACTGGTGAATACAACCTGCATTTTGAGAATGGGGATTACCATTGCAGGGCATGTAACGCCAAACTTTTTGAAAGTGAACATAAGTTCGAAAGTGGTTGTGGTTGGCCTTCGTTCGATCAAGCCGTAGAGGGGGCCATTGAATACATAAGGGACACCTCACATGGCATGATCCGAACAGAAACGGTCTGTTCAAATTGTGGAAGTCATTTAGGTCATGTCTTCAACGATGGGCCGAGGGAAACCACCGGACAGCGTTACTGCATCAATTCGGTGAGCATTGGATTTGACCCCGAAAAAGGTGATAATCAGTAATAAGTGGTCAGAATTCAGAGGTAAGAACTCAGAGGTCAGTACTCGGGAGTCAAATTAATCTTAAAGGACAGGTCGGTAATTGGATTGAATTCATGAAATTCGTATCAAAACGTATAGCTTTGGCTATTGAATTGATACCTCATGAACTTCCAACAAAACTACCTCGACAGTGCTTTATATGAATTCCGTCGCTATAAAACGATGGGAGATAAAACCTTCGCCCAACTTTCCAAAGAAGAAATCCGATGGAAATTCAAGGAGACCGATAATTCCATTTCCATAATCGTAAAACATATTGTTGGCAATATGTTGAGCCGGTGGACCAATTTTTTGACCGAGGATGGTGAAAAAACATGGCGAAACCGCGACATGGAGTTTGAGGGAGAATACCAATCCAAGGCAGCAATGCTCGAAGCATGGGAAAAAGGCTGGAAATGCCTTTTTGATGCTCTGGACAGCATTGATACATCCAATTTCGAGGCAAAAGTCAAAATAAGAACGGAAGATCATACCATTGTTGAGGCTGTTAATCGGCAACTGGCCCATTACGCAAGTCACGTGGGACAAATTGCATTTGTTGGCCGAATGATCAAGGGAAATGATTGGGTCTCTTTATCCATTCCCAAAGGGGCTTCGAAGGATTTCAACAAAAAGATGTTTGGCAGTTCCAATTCTGCGTAACCAAACCTTGGTAATTGGCAATCGAATTGCGTACTTTTGCACTTCATTTTTAACATCTAAAATCAAAAGCTAATGAGCAACTTCGATGTAATTGTTTTGGGTAGTGGTCCTGGTGGATATGTAACAGCGATTAGAGCTGCACAACTTGGATTCAAGACAGCCATTGTGGAAAAGGAAAGTTTGGGAGGTGTATGTCTTAATTGGGGATGTATTCCAACAAAAGCCCTATTAAAATCCGCTCAGGTTTTTGAATATCTAAAACATGCCGAAGATTACGGTCTGAGTGCCAAAAAAGTGGAACACGACTTTGATGCTGTTATCAAAAGAAGCCGTGGGGTGGCCGACGGAATGAGCAAAGGTATTCAGTTTTTGATGAAGAAAAACAAAATCGAGGTCCTTCAGGGCTTTGGAAAAATACAACCCGGTAAAAAAATATTGGTCAAAGGAGAGCATGGTGATCCTGCTGAGTATTCTGCTGATCATATCATTATCGCTACCGGAGCACGAAGTAGGGAGTTACCTAGCCTTCCACAAGATGGCAAAAAGGTAATTGGATACCGTGAGGCCATGTCTTTGGACAAGCAACCTAAGAAAATGATCGTGGTTGGAAGTGGTGCAATCGGGATTGAATTTGCTTATTTCTACAACTCCATGGGCACGGAAGTTACTGTGGTGGAGTACTTACCGAATATCGTTCCTGTTGAAGATGAGGACGTGTCCAAACAACTGGAAAGAAGTTTCAAAAAGGCGGGCGTTAAAATCAAGACTTCCGCTGAAGTGACCCATGTAGATACTTCTGGTGATGGTGTAAAGGCCACTGTAAAGACATCTAAAGGAGAGGAAGTATTGGAAGCTGATATCGTGCTTTCAGCAGTTGGCATCAAAACCAACATCGAAAACATTGGTTTGGAAGAAGTCGGTATCGCTGTGGATAGGGATAAAATATTGGTGAACGATTACTATCAGACCAATATTCCCGGATATTATGCCATTGGCGACGTAACACCTGGGCAGGCTTTGGCCCACGTAGCATCTGCCGAGGGAATCCTTTGTGTTGAAAAAATAGCCGGAATGCATGTGGAAGCATTGGATTATGGCAACATTCCAGGATGTACTTATTGTGTGCCCGAAGTAGCCTCTGTTGGACTTACAGAGAAACAGGCCAAAGAGCAGGGCTACGATATCAAAGTGGGTAAATTTCCGTTTTCAGCAAGTGGGAAAGCAAAAGCTGCCGGAACTCCGGATGGTTTTGTAAAGGTAATCTTTGATGCCAAATACGGCGAATGGCTAGGTTGCCATATGATCGGCGTCGGCGTTACCGATATGATTGCAGAAGCCGTAGTGGCCAGAAAATTGGAGACTACTGGGCATGAGGTACTTAAGGCAGTGCATCCACACCCTACCATGAGTGAAGCTGTAATGGAAGCGGTTGCTGATGCTTATGATGAAGTAATCCACCTGTAAGTTCATTTTATCCATGAAATGGAACAACAGAAATATCCATAGGGATATTGCCTATTTCTATATCGGCCTCATCATCGCTTTCTCGTTTTCAGGTATTATTTTGAATCACAGGCAAGATTGGTACCCTATGGATTATGCCTATGATACCGAAGAAGTCCAAATAGCCTTGCCAGACAATCCAAAAAGTCTGGATTCGGAGGAGTTCATTAGGTCCATTGCCCAAAAATGGGATTTGCAGGATAAATACGATGGTCACCGCATCCGGGGAGAAGAGCTTCGCGTTAGTTTTAAGCGGAACATTACCTTGGATATCAACACCACCAGCGGAAAAGGTTTTTTGGAGTATAAAAGAAAAGTACCAGTGTTGGGACATACCATGTTTCTACACAAGAGCACCAACAATTTTTGGATTTGGTATTCCGATATTTTTGGAGCGGCCATGTTGATGATTGCATTTACAGGATTGTTCATCACCAAAGGGAAGAACAGTTTTAGAAAACGAGGCTGGAAATTAGCCTTGGCCGGGGTTTTGTTTCCAATATTATTCTTAATTCTGTTCGCCTAATGCTTAGACTGTTTCGATATACGGCCATACTGGAAGGGATATCTTATCTCCTACTATTTGGCTTTACCATGCCCCTAAAATATTGGGCCGACATTTTAGAACCCAATAAACTTGTTGGCTATGTCCACGGTGGACTTTTTATCGCTTATGTTTTGATTGCAGTGGTTTTCTGCTGGCAGCGCAAATGGAGCATCAAACGTTTTATAGTTCTTTTTGCTGCCTCGTTGCTGCCTTTCGGAACCTTTTATGCAGATAAGAAGTATTTAAAGGGAGCTGCCTCCTAGTTTCAACAATCCTATAAATCGAGCCATCAAAAGCTTTGAATGGCCAAATCATAGCTTTGGAGTCCAAATCCCAAAATCACACCCTTGGCTCCCGAGGAGATATAGGAAACATGTCTGAAATCCTCCCTTTTATGGGTATTTGATATATGAACCTCCACCACTGGAGTGTCTACCGCTTTTACAGCGTCCCCGATACCCACAGATGTATGCGTATACGATGCTGCATTTAATACAATGCCGTCGTATTCAAAACCTACTTCTTGTATTTTATCTATGATTTCCCCCTCAATGTTGGACTGAAAATATTCCAGTTCAATTTGTGGAAATTTTTGTTGTAGTTGGGAAAAATAGTCTTCGAAAGTGGTACTCCCATAGACTTCTGGCTCACGTTTACCGAGAAGGTTCAGATTGGGACCGTTGATTATCATCAGTTTCATGCGTTAAAAGTACCAATAATTTTGAGGCATAAAAAAAGCGGAAGTAAATTACCCCCGCCTATCAATATCTATAATGGGAATTTAGTTAAATCTATACCCCAGACCGAAGGTCAAGGTATTGATATCAACAACATCACCAAAAGTTCCTCCTCTCGATACTTCAATTCCGTAACGCGCTTCAACAAACCAGTTTTCATCGATTTGAAAACCACCACCAAAGGCAATATCCAATCCAAACTCACCATCAGGTAAATCCTCTAGCAAATAATTGACTTGGGGACCTGCTTGAATATTAAACTTCTCCGACACATTGTATTTTACCATTACCGGTATGTAAAGTGAGGTTAGATCGTCTACCAAACTGAAAAGTACCGACGGCTCAATATCGATGGTCTCTGAAGCCTCAAAATTATAGCCTCCACCTACATAAAAACCGAGCTCGCTATCGCTCACGTTTCCAAATAAGGCGTCTCCTGTATCAACACTTAAGGATACATTATTAAAACCTGCTTTTACTGCAAATCCTTCTTGGGCAAACGTGGTTACTACTGCGCCAGCAAAAAATAATGCGGAAATAAATAGTTTTTTCATGATGAATAATTTTTTTAGTTGAGGGCGCAAATATACCACGGGGATAGTTTTTAAAGGGATAGGAAAATAAAAATATTTTTACTATATAAATCAGAAAAATCTATGATTTACTGATGAAACATCTTTAATCTATAATTACAAAAAGTGCTAGAAGTGTACCAAAGATAATGCCGGTTGGATATCTATGGATACTGAAAAAGGTAGGAAAAAAAACCTACCTTTTTACTAATATTATATTTAAAAAATTACCGAAGCATTATCAGAATAGAAACAATATTCCAGCAGCAGCTATCCCAAATGTTCCATCATTGCTAACCGCAATATATGATACATTCAATTCGGTATTTCCAGTGATATTATACCCAATTACAGGTCTGTAATATAGTCCTCCTTCGTTACCCGCGTTTATTCCCACTGCATAACCCACATCAGCTCCAAACTTGAAACTGTATGTCGGATATATTCGAACTGAAGCGGCTAGTGGTAAAAATTGAAAATCTTCAAACTCAGCTGAGATCGTAATACCACCGCCGGATGCTTCTTGGGTATCTCCAAAAGCGTTGATAAATCCGGTTGCAAGCCCAGCATCTAAAAGTTCTGAAATACCCCAATGGTAATTCACATCAAGTCCAATGCTAAAACTGGAAATATCGGCAGCATCACCAACTGGGACACCTGCGTTCAGTCCAGCCTTAAAATTACTCCTGTCAACTTGGGCCTGGGTGTTAAAAGCCACAAAAAGCAAAAAGATACTTGTAGTAATGATTTTTTTCATGTTTGGATAAGGTTTTTTCGATTGTTAAAACGTCCAATCCACCAAAATAGTGTTGCAACACTTTTTAAATGGCCTTAATCCTGCAATAGTTGATGTGAAAGTCGCAATCAGTGTTGTAAAATAAAAAGGAGGTGAAAAACCTCCATATAGTCATGATTGTGTCCTTTGTTCCTGAATGCTAAAAACCTAATCCAAGGGAAGCACCCAACCGTAATCCAAGTCCGTCAAACCCAAAATCAAATCCGGTATCATTGGAATCCACGCTGTAAAAAGCAGGTCCCCCATACAAATCAAGGGTTATTGGGTCCCAATTCCATTGATAACCTGCAACCCCACCAGCTACGAATACGGTAGTCTTAAAATCGTCGGCTTTAGACGAGGAAAAACTCGCCACCGGAGCCAAAAACCAGCCCTCTGGGGCATTTTTTCCCGATTGTACATAAAATCTATATTGACCACCAATACCAAAACCAGAATACTGTAAACTACCGGAAGTAAATGAGGTGTAACCAAGGTCTATTTGGAACGACTGCTTTTCAGAAACCACTCTCTCATAACCAAGCTCCAGAGAACCGAAAAGTAGAGATAACGGGTTTATTTTTACAACATTTTCTTGTGCCTTCATTCCAAGACCAATTAAAAAACAGACCATCAGGGTCAAGTGTAATTTTTTCATAAGTACATATTTAAGTTACTTATAAAAGTATCCTTGCGGCCCTATCAATCCTCCCTTATTTGACCAATGCAACATATGAATTGATAGATTTGGAATTAGACGTACAAAACTTATTTGTAACTATCTTTATACGATGAATTGGAAGCAGGCTTGGCAGGATTATCAACACTACCTAAAAATAGAACGTGGACTTTCTGACAATTCCATTGCGGGTTATTCCTTGGATCTTCAAAAGCTTATGGACCACCTCAGCTCCCATGAAATTGAAGATTCTCCAATCCAAATTGGGCAGGAAACGATACAGGAGTTTGTGTATTCCGTGGCAAAGACCGTAAACCCCCGTTCCCAAGCCAGGATTATTTCTGCTCTAAAAGGATTTTTCAATTATTTGGTCTTTGAGGATTATCGCCCTGACAATCCCATGGACCTGATTGAAACTCCCAAAATAGGTCGCAAGTTGCCCGATACTTTGTCCATAGATGAAATTAACGCCCTAATTGGAGCCATTGACCTATCGAAACCCGAAGGAGAGCGAAATAGAGCTATTCTGGAGACCTTGTATGGTTGTGGGCTTCGAGTATCGGAATTAATCGGGTTAAGGCTTTCAGACCTTTTCTTTGATGAGGATTTTATAAAGGTGACCGGTAAAGGGAACAAGCAACGGTTTGTCCCAATAAGTTCAGTGAATAAAAAGTATATCAATATTTATAGAAACGAAATAAGGGTCCATTTACCTATTCAAAAAGAGCATCAGGATTTTGTTTTTCTCAATAGGAGAGGTAGACAACTTACCAGGGCGATGATCTTCACCATAATAAAGCGGCTGGCAGAAAAAATTGGTATGGATAAAAATATTAGTCCCCACACCTTTCGGCATTCTTTTGCTACCCATCTTTTGGAAAATGGGGCTGATTTAAGGGCCATTCAACAAATGTTGGGACATTCCAGCATTACCACTACTGAAATTTACATGCACGTGAACCGTAAGCATCTCGCGGACGCGTTGCAGACATATCATCCCAGAAAATAAGATAGGTTAAAATTTTAGTTTGGTGCCAACCTCCAATCTGGTTTTGGCTCCTTCAAATCCAATTTTATCGAATTTAGGTTTACCCACCGGGGTAATCAATTTAGCTTCCATTAGCCAGTTGGGTTGTACCTCATGGCCAACTCCAATAAACACTTCCCTTCTTGGAATGGGATTGGGGAATCCTTGTCCTTCATTTAATAAATCAAATTCCCAAGTATGACCTGTGTTCAAAAAAACCTTTTTCGAAACAAACTGCTTCAATTCAGCCGAAAAGGTTATCCTATCCGCAAAATAGGTTCGAAAATGTTCTCCCCCCAGAATCACCTCTGTTGTTTCTCCAAAAGGGAAATGAATTTTAAACCAGGCATAATTGGAAACCGGATCAAAACTAGGATAACGAAAACCGTCAATATAGATTGGAGTTTCCTTGGTTGTGGAAGGACTGTTGGAAATCTGTCCATAGCTTCGATAGGAAAGCACCATCAGAAATACCAAAATTAATACTGATACCCGTTTTGACATGGCTATTTGTTTCTGTCAATTTACCACATCAATCTTTCGGTAAGTGAAGTTTTAGCTAAACTTTAACCTGAATAAATGGTCATTCCGCTGGAACTTCTGCCCGCGCAGTTTTGTGCTGTTTTTTGTACGGCCGGATAATAAGTCTGGCCTCTCGGTCAAATCTGATGTAGTTATATACCCAATTGATGAACACCACTACCCTATTTCGAAAACCAATCAAGAAGTAGAGGTGCACGAACATCCACACATACCAGGCAAAAATGCCTTGGAATTTAAATCTCGGTAGATCACATACAGCTTTGTTTCTACCTACGGTCGCCATACTCCCTTTATCCCTATAAGTGAAAGGTTTTAGCGGTTTTCCCTCTATTAAACGAATTAGATTCTCTCCTAAATTTTCACCTTGTTGAATTGCTGGCTGTGCCATCATAGGGTGTCCGTTCGGGAAGGTTTCGGTTTCCATTTGGGCCACATCCCCGACCGCGAAAATTTCTTCAAACCCGGCTACTTGGTTAAATCGGTTCACCTTTAATCGCTTACCTCGGCAAAGTATTTCTTTGGCGTTTAGACCATCAAGACAAACTGCTTGAACTCCTGCCGCCCAAACCAAAGTGGCCGTTTCAAAAGTGAGATTGCCGTTGGTTGCCACAAGCTTTCCGTCATAATCCGTCACTCTAACATTCTTCCATACGTTTACCCCTAGCTTTTCCAAAAAACGCTCTGCCTTGCTAGAAGCAATTTCGCTCATAGCCGGTAGTATTCTATCACTTCCCTGCACCAGATTGATTTGTGCCCGACGGGTGTCCAGATCTGGATAATCCTTGGGTAAAATCCCTTTTTTGATTTCAGCCAAAGCTCCCGCCAATTCAACTCCAGTCGGTCCGCCGCCAACGATTACAAAATTCATAAGTGCGTCGCGCTCGTGCAGGTCATCCGTAAGCAAAGCTTGTTCAAAATTCTCGAGAATTAGGCTTCTTAGGTTCAATGACTGCGGAATGGTCTTCATGGTCATTCCTTTTTCCTCGATATTCTTATTTCCAAAAAAATTTGTCTCAGACCCGGTGGCCACAACCAAATAATCATAGCCTATATCACCGATATTGGTGTCCAGTCTTCTGTTCTCGGTATCAACCTGCATAACTTCGGCCAATCGAAAATAAAAATTCGGGTAACCTTGTAGCACTTTGCGGATTGGGTAAGCAATGGAATCGGGTTCCAATCCACCAGTCGAAACTTGGTATAACAAAGGTTGAAATGTATGATAGTTGTGCTTGTCCAATAAGACAACCTGAACTTCTTTTTTGGATAGCTTTTTAGCTAAGGCTATGCCTCCGAAACCACCACCAATTATGATGATTCGAGGAAGACTTGATTGCGGAATATTCATGCTTGACATGTAAACAAATTTACGGATTCCCGAACTGGGAAATGGACTTTCAGGCCGCTTTTTTAGTATATTTAAAGATTGACTAATTAAACTAACTGACATGAGATTAACACGCCTTTTGCTTTGGATAATTGTACTATCACCTCTTATAGGTTTCTCCCAAGAGGACAAGAATGTTGTTCTGGCAAATTTGACTTCCAAAACAGAGAAATATGGGGACATCGCCCATCAAATTTGGAATCTTGCCGAAATGGGGTATTTGGAAGAAAAAAGTTCGGCCCTATTGCAAAAAACACTTGCCGATGAGGGCTTTTCCATTACAAAAGGAGTAGCGGGCATTCCGACCGCCTTTATTGCGGAATATGGCTCTGGAAGTCCTGTAATAGGCCTTTTAGGGGAGTACGATGCCCTACCGGGCTTGTCCCAACAAGCTGTTGCTGAAAAGAAATCGGCCAACAAAGCTGCGGGGCATGCATGCGGACACCATCTTTTTGGTACCGCTTCTTCTGCCGCTGCCATTGCAGTTAAAGACTGGATGAAAGCCAACAACATTGCAGGTACAATCAGATTTTATGGATGCCCTGCCGAGGAAGGTGGTTCAGGAAAAGTTTATATGGTACGCGATGGGCTTTTTAATGATGTTGATGTTGCCCTACATTGGCATCCCGGTGATGGGAATTCAGCCAGCGCTGGAGCCGCATTGGCCAATAAATCGGCTAAATTTCGTTTTCATGGGATATCTGCACATGCAGCAGGAGCTCCAGAGCGGGGACGCTCCGCTTTGGATGGTGTCGAGGCGATGAACGCCATGGTAAATATGATGCGTGAGCATATTCCCCAGGAGGCCAGAATCCATTATGTGATTACCGATGGTGGCAAGGCCCCTAACGTAGTTCCCAATTTTGCTGAAGTATACTACTACGCCCGACACAATAGAAGGGATGTGGTCATTGATATTTTCGACCGTATCATAAAAGCGGCTGAGGGCGCTGCTCTGGGTACCGGTACAACCATGGACTTTGAAATGATTGGAGGAACTCATGAGCTTTTACCCAATATTGTTCTACAAAAATTGATGCATGACAATCTATCTGAAGTGGGAGGCATTACCTATTCGGATGAAGAAAAAGCTTTTGCAGAAAAAATTGCATTGAGCTTGGGTTATAAAAAACTAGAGATTGAAAAAGCAACCGATGTCCAACCCTTTAAAGAAAAGGCAAGGGCGTATGGCTCAACTGACGTGGGCGATGTAAGTTTTGCGGTTCCAACTGTTGGATTACGTGCCGCCACTTGGGTTCCCGGAACCCCTGCCCATAGCTGGCAAGCCGTTGCTGCCGGAGGGACATCGATAGGAACCAAAGGGATGATGGTAGCTGCCAAAGCCCTTACACTAACGGCAATGGACCTGTTCAAAGATCCTAAAATTGTTGAGGAAGCCAAGTCAGAGTTCCAAAAACGCAGGGGCGCGGATTTTAAATATATACCTTTACTTGGGGATAGACCTCCCGCTTTGGATTACCGAAAATAAAAGTTTCTTAAAAGCGCTGTAACAAAACCCATTTTCTAAACACATATACAGCAAACTTACCAACCATAGTGAATAAAGAACTTGAACATCGTTTCGTGACGGAGCTTGAGAACAATCAGAATATTGTTCACAAAGTATGCAGCCTATACACCAATAACAGGGATGCGCACAACGATTTGTTCCAAGAAATCACTATACAATTATGGAAAGCATATCCAAAATTTCGGGGAGATGCCAAATTCAGTACCTGGATGTACCGGGTTGCCCTGAATACGGCGATTACCTTGTATCGAAAATCGAAAAAAAGGGTTCAGACCCAAGATTACGATTCAGTAATTTTTAAAATCAAAACCGACGAATATGATGACACCGAGGAAAAACAATTAAAGCTCATGTACAATGCCATAAAGCAGTTGGGCGACATTGACAAGGCTTTGGTGTTCTTATATCTGGAAGACAAGGATTATGCTGAAATCTCAGAAACTTTGGGTATTACCGAAGTAAACGCGAGAGTAAAAATGAATAGAGTAAAGAATAAATTAAGAACCATATTAAATCCTTAGAGCATGGTAGATGAACTGGAACTCTTGAAAAAGGACTGGCAGAAAAAGGATGAACATCTCCCAAAACTGTCGTATGATGAAATATACCAGATGATCTGGAAGAAATCATCATCCATAGTCAAATGGATATTTTATATCAGTATCATCGAATTTATACTTCCCCATCTGCTATATCTTATTCCTTCAATGCGGAATAATTTGAGCATCTATTCCGATTTGGGATTGACCAATGTGGTTTTGGGCGTAAGTATTTTGCAGTACGTAGTTATCTTCTACTTTATATATCTCTTTTATAAGCGATACCGCGAAATTTCGGTGCTGGACGATGCCAAGCAGCTAACTTCAAACATTCTGAAGGCCAGAAAAACAGTAAAATATTATGTAATCTTTTCCTTGTCCATGGTGTTGCTCACCTTTGCCATGTTGATCGTTGGAATTTACTTCAGTGATAATATTGCTGAGATCTTTGAGCTGGGAGAAAAATTGTCCGAAGTTCCCCCAGAAAAAGTAAAATGGATTTTTATCGGAAGTTTTGCCGTCGTAGGTATACTTTTCACCTTTATTCTAGGAGGTATTTACTTTTTGCTATACGGATTGCTCACTAGAAAATTGAGAAAAAATTATTACGAACTCCAAAAATTGGAGGTCTAATCACCTTTGTAACTGTACCTTCTTTTTTGGTGCTCTGCTTCGTAGGCGGCCAATTCTTCCTTTGAAAGAACCTTTAAAAAAGATGGATGCTGTTCAATGGCATATTCCAGCTTTTCCAAAATGGACTCAATCGATTCGTTGTCGTAATCAATTTCCAAAGGCTGTTTTATCTGCATGGACTGCAATATCCCCTTCTTTTTAACACGCAATCCTTTTTTATCAAACGAACGTCTAAAACCATCAATAACAACAGGAACCACTACAGGTTTGTATCGCTTAATGATATGTGCCGTACCCTTCCGTAAGGGTTTCCACGGTGTTGTTGTTCCTTGGGGAAAAGTGATTACCCACCCATCATCCAAGGCTTTGGCAATATTACTTATGTCGCTGAACTTGACCTGTCGGTTTACATCTTGACCATCGGCCCGCCATGTTCTTTCAATACTTATAGAACCCGCATAGGCTAATATTTTAGCCAATACGCTTTGTTTCATGGTTTCTTTGGCCGCCACATAATAAATATTGAGCTTGGGATTCCAGAGATATCCTAAATTCTTGATGTTATCATCCCTTCCCTTTAAACTGGCGTTGAACACATGGAACATGGCCACAACATCGGCAAAATAGGTTTGGTGATTGCTAACAAAAAGTACATTGGAATCTGGTAAATCCCGTATGATCTGGGAGCCCTCAATTTCCAATTTATTAAACCCCTTGTAGCGTTGATGTGTAATCGAACCCGCTATGCGAATCAACCATCGCTTTAAAAACAGAATATGACCAAAAGGATTTTTCTTGAACAGCCCCATACTTCACACGTTGCGGGCTAATTTACAAAATAGCAGCTAAAGCACCTGATCCAAAAGTTCCTTGATTTCGCTCATCATCATAGCCGTAGCTCCCCAAACCGTATAACCATTTAATTTATAGGCAGGTACATTAATGTTTTTTGCATATGAAGTTGTGAGGTTTTCTTGGATATGATTCGATTTGTCCAAAAAATCCTTCAAATATACCTCTACCAAGGACTCCACCTCATTTTCCTCTATCGTGAAGGGTTTTGGATTCTGATAAATTCCGATGAAGGGACGGACCATAAAATTGCTTGGCGGAATGTACACCTCACTTAGCTCCTTCAAAACCTCAACTTCTTCAGGAAGCACGCCTACCTCTTCGTGTGTTTCGCGTAGCGCTGTCTCCAGAAGCCCACTGTCTTCTGGCTCTACTTTTCCTCCTGGAAATCCTATCTGGTTGGAATGAACCCCGTTGTATGTCTTACGGAGAATCAAAAGCAGCTTGGTGCTAAAATCCATGTCTGGATAAAAAAGCGCCATCACTCCTGCCCTTTTCGGGTTCCTTTTTTGAATCTCGTTGGATTTTAACCATTGCACACGCATGGCCGGAGACATTTTATGATGGGAATCCTCACCGGGAAGTGGGAGATTTTTTATTTTTAAAACCTGTTGGTAAAATTCCTTAAAATCCATGTTTTTAAAACAAGCAGCTTTAGTTACAAGTATACTATTATTTTTTCTTGCCTCCTGCGGAGAATCTCCCAAAAAGAATAATCCCAAAGTTGAAGCGCAAATAGCGGAGACCGATTCAATTCGGAAAAAAGCGGCTGTGCCCGAAGAAGAGGAAGAAAAAGAAGACGCCTTTGTGCTCAATGAGGAAAACGCGATCGACTTCTTTTTTAACTATGCCAGGGAAGTAAAAGAAAACAGGGTACGACTCACAACAAGTATGGGGAGTTTTACTGTTCAACTCTATGACAATGTACCGTACCATAAAGCAAATTTTATCTATTTGACCCGAAAGGGATATTTTGACAATACCCAATTCCATAGGGTGGTCAAGGACTTCATAATCCAAGGAGGGAATTCAGATGATAAGGAAACTTCCAAAAAACGAAGGTTGATCGGTCGATATCTACTCCCACCAGATGCAAAAAAGGGCTATAAACATCACCGCGGCACCATTTCCATGCCCAGCAGTGAACGTAACAATCCACATAAACTAGCTTCTCCCTATGAATTTTTTATTGTGGTGACCAAACCTGGTTCGTATCACTTAGATGGCTCTTACACTCCATTCGGAAGAGTTGTTGAAGGTATGGATGTGGTCGACGCCATAAACAATGTGCCTGTCGGTGACGGGGACTGGCCCTGGCAAAATGTGTATATCTTGAAGGCAGAAGTACTCTGATCAAGCTTCTTTTTTATAGATATTGGGAAGACGGATATCAAATTTAACCGCCAAAATACGTAATGTGATTACCAACAAAATTGCCGCTACATAGGCATACCCTTCGGGAATTGGAAGTTTTACAAAAAGAAAATAGCTAAACCCTCCTGCGATACAGGCAGTCGCATAGATTTCTTTTCTGAAAATCACTGGAATTTCGTTGCATAGAATATCCCTGATCACTCCACCAAAGCTTGCGGTCATTGTCCCCAAAGCAACACACATAACCGGGGAAAGTCCCGCTTGTATCCCTTTTTCAATCCCAACCATGGTGTACAATCCAATTCCAATCGTATCAAATAAAAACAAAGATCTTCTCAAATATTTGAGCTGGTTGACAAACAATATCCCAAAAATAACGGTAACAAAGATTGTGGAGACATAGGTTAGATCCCGCATCCAAACTACTGGGGTATTACCGATGAGCAAATCGCGTAAGGTACCTCCACCAATCGCTGTTACAAACGCAATGATCAACACCCCGAACAAATCCAATCGCTTTTCCATAGCTACCAACACTCCTGAAAGTGCAAAGGCTACGGTCCCCAAAATATCAATGGTTTGGTAAAACATGTTTACATTTTTTGGGTATAGTAGTTATAATCCTTTAATACCGTATCGAGGAACTGGACGTCGTACAAGTTGGATTTGGTATTCAAAATGCTTTCAACTTTGATTCTCAATGCGGTCAGGGTTTTGAAATCATTGCTTCTTTTTGCAATCAAAAAAGTATCCTTTATCAATCGAACATCTTTATCGGTCAGTAAAGTCACATTGGTAAATTGAGGTGTATATTCCTCATTGATTTCTTCCAAAATGGTGTGGGAAACCTTGGTTTTGTTTTTGGTGCTTATCACCACCGTTCCCGCAGCGGCATCCCCTACCCGTTGTCTTCTTTCCGAGAAGAGTATGGACAGTATTCCAATGGAGCCTAAAAATATCCAGATATCCACCAAACGCAACATCCATCGAACCAAATAATTGCTCCAATGCACCGGGGTTCCGTCCAATCGCACCACTCGCATTTTCAATAGCATTTTGCCCACAGTCCTTCCATTGAAAATACTGTGCATTAACAGTGAATAAAACATGGCGGGCAGAAATATAAGCGCTACCAAACCTCTTTGGGTCCATGAGTCTTCATAAATGTATCCAATGGCATCACCTATTATGTTGACCAAAAAAGCATACATCCATAGAATAAAACCATCTATCAAAAATGCCACAATTCTTTCTCCAATACTTACAATTTTATAATCCAGGTTAACATTTTGCGTTGTATTGATTTGGAGGTTACCCATATAACCGTAATTTTAGCTTAACGAATTCCTATTTATGCGCGAGGCCGCCTTTGTGAAACAAAATAAGGAAAAATGGATTGCTTTTGAAAAGGCACTTTCCTTTAGTTACAATACTGATCCAGATGTATTGGTAGATGGTTACATTCAACTTACCAATGATCTTGCCTACGCACAAACGTATTACGATCAAAGTAAGACTTTATTGTATCTAAATTCCTTGGCTTCACAAGCGCACCAAAAAATTTATAAGAACAAAAAAGAATCTGGAAACCGGATCATTAATTTCTGGGTGCATGAATTTCCGTTGTTCTTTAAACAATATCACAGCACATTGGGAATTGCATTCCTAATTTTTTTGGTGGCTTCGGCCATCGGCAGTATTTCGGCACTGAACGATTCCTCCTTTGTACGATTGATCTTGGGGGATGCCTATGTCAATGAAACCTTGAACAACATAGCAAACGGGGATCCGACGGCCATTTATAAAAGTGGAAGTGAAATAGGCACCTTTTTGGGAATTACGATCAATAACATCCGGGTAGCGTTTTTGGCCTTTGCATTTGGCGTTATCACAAGCATTGGCACCGCCTATATTTTATTTAGCAATGGGGTAATGTTGGGAGCTTTCATCACATTTTTTTACACCAAAGGTGTATTTTTTGAAGCCAACAAACAGATTTGGTTGCATGGTACCATAGAAATATGGGTCATTATTGTAGCGGGTTGTGCCGGGCTTATAATGGGCAACAGTATTTTGTTTCCAAAAACCTTTTCAAGGCGGATCTCATTTATGAAAGGTGCCAAAGATGGTCTTAAAGTAGTGGTGAGCACCATTCCTTTCTTTATTGTCGCAGGATTCATTGAAGGTTTTATCACCCGCTATTCCAATATGCCCAACTGGTTGGCGTTTACCATCATCGGAGCATCCTTGTTATTGATAGTTTTTTACTACATCATATACCCAATCAAAGTAAACCAATCATATGAACGACAAATACATCGAGCTTAGGATAAATCGCGATTTTGGCGATATTCTAACTGTCTATTTTGATTTTTTAAAACAGAACATAAAGAAGTTCACTAACGTTTTTTTGAGCTATAATGGGGTCTTTCTGGTGGGGCTGCTCATCACCAGTTATTTATTGGTCTCAGGATTTATTGGACTTATTATTGAGGAAAACAATTTCTTGGGCCCCAGTTCAGTATCCTCCAATGAGGACACCTATTGGATCTACATTGTTGCAGGAAGTATCTTGTTTGTTATTATCTTTCTTCTGGTTGCTGGACTTAATTTTAGCCTTAGTTCTTCTTACTTGGTAAAATACGATGAACGCAAGGGGATGGAATTTGATAAGAAGGAGGTGTGGGAACTCACAAAAAGCAAATTTGGGAATACTTTACTTTTTATCCTGCTTTTGGTTCCTATTTATTTGGTCTTTATGATTGTGGCAATTATTTGTGCCTTTATTCCATTGTTGGGCATGTTCGCGCAATATATTATCCAATTTTTTATGACTGCTTGGATTGGGGTTTCCTTTTTCAGCATGATGAGCGAGAACAAAGGGGTTACCGACGCCTTTGGGGAAGGTTGGAACCTTGTCAGCAAAAGCTTTTGGAAATCAGTTGGGGTAAATTTCATCCTTGGCCTACTCAATGGATTGCTGTTTTGTATCATTCTTATCATTCCAGGGGTAATCATTGGGTTTTATGTCTTTCACGACGTACAGAATGGAGCTACAATGGGAGGTTCTGTGGTATCCACCATTGTATATACTTTGGGTGGTTGCTTGCTACTCATTTTAATGGTATATGCCCAATGTCTTTCACAGTTTGTAAATGGAATTCTTTTCTATACCCTCCACGAGCAAACCTACAACGTCAACACACGAAGTAAAATTGATCAAATAGGACAATCCAACTAGTGGTAAAAAAGAGCATTACTATATTTTTCCTTTTAAGCATGACCATACTGTTTGGTCAAAATGATTCTATAGTAGTGCCCGTTGACGACGAATCCATTCTCCATGAACGCAGTTTGGATGAGGATTTAAGCCAAAAATATACTGGGGACGAATTCAATTATGATGTAAAGACAGGAGAATCACAAAATCTATTGGCTCGATTCCTCAGATGGTTAATGGAAATACTGGGCAACGCTTTTGGTATTGATATCTCACCCGCTACGCTATTGATTTTGGAGTATATCATCTATGGTTTGATGGGACTTCTGGTGATTTTTATTTTGATACGAATATTTGTCAACGAAAAGTTCAATGCCATCTTTACCAAAAAAGCTAAACCCTTAATAGACATCGATCTTTCCGAACAACATATTGAAGCGGTCGATTTGGATGCCCTCATGCATACGGCGCTCCAAAACAAGGATTATAGGCTTGCTGTGCGATATCAGTTTCTAAAAGTTCTGAAGCTTTTGTCCCAAAAAGAGATTATCGAATGGCATTTTGAGAAAACCAATTCGGATTATCAAAAGGAAATCCGTGAAACCAAACTGCAAACCGAATTCCGGAAAGCCTCATACCTCTACGAATACATTTGGTATGGTGAACAATTCATCGATGAGCAAGGGTATACAAAAACAAGTTCTCGTTTTGCAACCTTAAATAGTTTAATCCAATAATCCATGGACAGACGGTCTAAAGTAGTTATAGTGATTTTCTCCCTTGTGGTCCTTGGAATCATTGTTACCGAGATTATACGGCCTAAACCCATCAATTGGAGGCCTTCGTACACCATGGTGGATAAAATCCCCTTTGGTTGTTACGTGCTTTACAGCGAATTATCGGGCATGTTCAACAATAGCGAGATAAAAACGGTTGAAGAAAGCGTCTACAACGCTTTGGTGAATACGGATGAATCAGCGAACTCAAACTACATTTTTATCAATGACCATATCGATTTGGATGAACAGGAAACCAATCAAATTCTGGATTATGTGGATGACGGGAATACAGTTTTTATTGCTGCAACAAGCTTTGGCTGGCATTTGTCGGACACCCTGAACATCGCCGTTGCATCGGATTATGGGGTCAAAGAAGGAAGCAGCATACTAAACTTGACCCACAAGAAGATGGGACAAGAGAAATTTGAGTTATCCCGAGGAAACTTCAACACCCATTTTACAAGTGTTGATTCCACCAACACCACAATTTTAGGTCGCATTACGTACACCAGGGACAGTTTCATGGATGACCAACCCGAACAAAAGGTCACCAAGCCCAATTTTATCAAGACCAAGTTTGGGGAGGGCTATTTTATCCTGAACACCACCCCTGTGACCTATTCAAATTTTTATATGCTCAAGGGAAACCAGGATTATGTAGCGAATACCTTTTCTTATCTGGAGAACAGGGATGTGCTTTACTGGGATAATTACAAAAAAGCTGGGCGTATTATCATTGATTCTCCCATGCGCTTTGTTTTGAATCAAAAAGCCTTAAAATGGGTGTATTATTTGACCATGTCGGGACTTTTGCTTTTTGTGCTATTCAAGGCCAAACGTGAGCAGCGGATTATTCCCGTCATAGAACCTCTAAAAAATTCCTCGGTCGAATTTGCCCAGGCAGTTGGCTCTTTGTACCATCAGAATAAGGACTTCACGGATTTAATCCATAAAAAACTGAACTATTTCTTGGAGTACGTACGAAATCGATATCATCTCGATACCAGTCAACTCAATGAAAAGACCATTCAACTTTTGGCAACAAAGGCAGGTAAAGGGTTAAAAGAAACCAAGGAACTGATAGAATATATCATTCATTTAAAAAACAAGAATTCACATACCGAGCATGAAAGTATTGAGCTCAACAAAAAAATAACAGCATTTAAGCAGTAACACATGGAAGAAAAAGAACCACAAGAAGATGCAATGGAGTTTAACCAAAGGGTAGATCTTACCAAATTGCAGGACGCCGTTTCCCAAATCAAATCCGAATTGGCAAAGGTCATCATAGGTCAGCAAGATATGGTCGAACTATTGATAATTTCAATTCTGGCCAATGGGCATTCGCTGATTGAAGGAGTTCCCGGTGTTGCCAAAACAGTGACCGCAAAACTGTTGGCCAAAACCATGAATGTCGATTTTAGCCGTATTCAGTTTACCCCAGACCTTATGCCAAGTGATATTTTGGGAACATCCATCTTCAATGTGAAAACTTCAGAATTTGAATTTAAGAAAGGACCCTTGTTTTCCAATATCATTCTTATTGATGAAATTAATCGGGCGCCTGCAAAAACACAAGCCGCGTTGTTCGAAGCCATGGCCGAACGCCAGATTACCATGGACGGCACAGAATATGAAATGGAACCGCCTTTTTTGGTTTTTGCCACACAAAATCCGGTAGAACAAGAAGGTACGTATCGATTGCCAGAAGCGCAGCTTGACCGTTTTCTTTTTAAAATCAATGTGCAATACCCGAGCTTGGAGGAGGAAATCCAGATCTTGGAAAGTAAGCATGAGCAAAAAAATACGGAAGCCGAAGATTTGATCGATGCCATCTTATCTGCCAAACAAATAGCGGAGTACCAAAAGACCATCAAGGAGATCATCGTTGAGCAAAATCTGCTAAAATATATCGCTGCCATAGTGGACAATACCCGTACCAACGCCAACCTTTATTTGGGTGCTTCACCACGGGCCTCCATTGCCATCATGGATGCTTCAAAGGCGTTGGCGGCTATTAGCGGCCGGGATTTCATCACGCCTGATGATATTAAAAAGGTTGCCGGACCTATTTTGGGTCACAGAATTATTTTGACCCCGGAAAGGGAAATGGAAGGGTTGACGGCTGAGCAAGTTGTAAAACAGATTGTTGAAAGCATAGAAATACCAAGATAAAATAAGCACTTGAAGAGATTATTTAGACAGACCCATTTTCAAAAGCGATTTTTTATTGCCCTTGTTGCAATAATTACCACTTTCCTGCTATCGTTTGTTTTTAGCAACCTTTACGGAGCGGTTAAGGTCGTGTTTTATGTCTTTGTGCTCTTTTTTATTGCTGATTTTTTACTGCTGTTTGCTTCCAAAGGGAGTTTGATGGGAAATAGGATCCTTCCGGATAAACTTTCCAATGGGGACGAGAATCCGATTCAATTGGAAATCACCAACAGTTATTTGTTTCAAACCAATGTCAAAATCATTGATGAAATACCCTTTCAGTTCCAGAAACGCGACTTTGGTCTCGATAGCAAAATACCAAGTGGAGGCACAAAAAAATATGATTATCAGCTAAGACCTACAGAACGAGGGGTGTATTCTTTTGGCAGTCTAAATGTATTTGCCGTTTCGCCCATTGGTTTTCTTGCGAGAAAGTACAGTTTTGACCAAGCTCAGGAAGTGCCCGTCTATCCCTCTTTTCTACAACTTCAGAAATACGATCTGATAGCCTTCACCAATAGGCTTCATCAATATGGGCTCAAAAAAATCCGTAGGATTGGCCATACGATGGAATTTGAACAAATCAAAGAATATGTTCAAGGGGACGACATCCGAAACATCAATTGGAAAGCTACTGCCAAGAAAAACCAACTGATGGTCAATCAATACCAAGATGAAAAATCCCAACCTGTTTACTCCGTTATTGATAAAGGAAGGGTAATGAAAATGCCATTTAATGAGCTAAGTCTCTTGGACTATGCCATTAATGCGACTTTGGTCATCAGTAACATTGCCATAAAAAAGCACGACAAGGCCGGAATGTTCTCGTTCAGTGATAAAATTGAAAACCGCGTGGTGGCCGAACGCAGAAGTTCTCAAATGAACCTCATCTTAGAGACACTTTACAATCTTGAAACCAATTTCATTGAAAGTGACTATAGCAGATTGTATATTGATGTAAAGAGAAACCTTAACCAAAGAAGTCTTCTTTTACTTTATACCAACTTTGAAACTCTGGATGCACTCCATCGTCAACTTCCCTACCTACAAGCTATTGCAAAGCAGCATTTATTGGTTGTCATATTTTTTGAGAATACCGAGCTGAACGAGTTTGCGGCCAAAAATGCTGAAACCGTTCATCAAATCTTTGAGCAAACCATTGCAGAGAAATTTATTTACGAGAAAAAGCTCATAGTCAACGAACTTCGTAAATATGGCATTCAAACTATTTTGACCAAACCAGAAAGTTTGACCATCAACACCATCAATAAATATCTAGAAATCAAAGCCAGAGGTCTGCTTTAAAATGTTGTGGAAAACCCCGAAGGGATTAGATAAGGCAGTTCTGTGCTAAGCGCCAGTTCCTTTTTTGCCTCGGTTGTAGTTTTAAAGTCATTCCAATTTAAACGTTGGGTGGTAAGACTCCCCATGGGCTTCTTTTTGTTCCTTTTTTTAGAGAAAATTTCTATGGTAACTCCAACGGTAACACCTCCAAGTATAGTAGCAGCTAGATCATCGTTATCCCATTGGTTTCCTTCCTGACCAGAATCCACCGCTTCTTTTCCAACACCTATCAAAGCACTTCCTACGACTGCACCTACAAAAGTCCATGCCCGGTTTCCATCTGAAATCTGCTTTGCGACTCCGGCCCCGGCCAAGCCAAAAAGATTACCTCCCAAATAATGAAGTGCTTTGTCGCGTTCTATTTGACCAAATAGCTGCGACCCAATCATAAATACAAGGAGGGTTGGTAGTAGTGTTCTCATGCTCTCGCTTAAATGTAGAAAAATTCAGTTGCAAGCTGAATCACAGTCGATTAACTGTGCTTTTTATCCGACCAAATTCTTCCATCATATCATTAATAATTTGTGCGGCAGGTTTTATATCATGAATTAATCCCGAGACCTGTCCAATTTCCAGTTCACCTTCCTCCAAATCACCCTCGAACATTCCTCTCTTTGCTCTGGCTCTTCCTAGAAGCGTTTTTAAATCTTCTACTGATGCACCATTAGCGTAGGCTTGCTGTATATCTTGATAAAATCTGTTCTTGATCAATCGAACTGGGGCTAACTCCTTTAAAGTCAAATGTGTGTCCCCTTCTTTCGCCAAAACAATCTGTTCTTTGAATAAATCATGTGACGAACCTTCAACACTTGCTGCGAATCTACTTCCCACCTGAACACCATCAGCACCTAATACCATAGCAGCCAACATAGCTCTTCCGGTAGAGATTCCTCCTGCAGCAATCAACGGAATTTGAACCCTTTCCTTTACCGAAGGAATCAATACCATGGTAGTGGTCTCATCCCTTCCATTATGCCCACCTGCCTCAAAACCTTCTGCAACTATCGCATCCACTCCCGCATCCTGAGCTTTAAGGGCAAACTTGACACTGCTCACGACATGCACAACCGTAATTCCGTGTTCCTTTAAAAAGCTGGTCCATGTTTTTGGATTTCCAGCAGAGGTAAACACAATCTTTACCTTATTGCGAACGATGATATCCATCAACTCTTCAATATTCGGATAGAGCATTGGAATGTTGACACCAAAAGGTTTATCTGTGGCTTTTTTGCACTTTGTTATATGCTCTTGAAGAACATCTGGGTACATGCTCCCAGCTCCCAATAAACCAAGTCCACCAGCATTGGAAACGGCAGAAGCAAGTCGCCATCCACTGGTCCAAATCATTCCTCCCTGAACAATGGGATATTTTACACCAAAAAGTTGCGTGATCCTGTTCTGGCCCATATTACGAAATTACTCCTGAGCCAATTAGTTCGTCCTCTAGGTACCAAGCAACAAACTGACCTTCGGTAATGGCGGATTGCATTTCCTTAAAATCAACATACAATCCTGAATCAGTTTTGTACAATGTGGCTGTTTGAAGCGGCTGTCTATATCGAATCCTGGCCATGACCTCCAGGGTTTCATCCAGTCGCAATGACAAATCGGGCCGAACCCAATGCAATTCGTCTTCCTTTACAAACAAAGTATGTCGCAAGAGACCCGGGTGTGATTTCCCTTGTCCGGTGTAGATAATGTTCTTTTCAACATCGGTATCTATCACAAACAAAGGCTCCTTGGTTCCACCTACATTCAGTCCCTTTCGCTGTCCTATGGTAAAGTAGTGGGCTCCTTGGTGTTCCCCGACCACTTTTCCATCTTCTAGTGAATACTCCGGCTTTTCCGCAAGGAATGCCAACTCGGAAGCTTTGGTTTCGAATTCAGGAGCCGTAACAGCAAACTGATCAGCATCACTGGGTACTTCAACAATCACCCCTTTTTTTGGCTTTAATTTTTGTTGTAGAAATTCTGGCAAATGAACTTTACCGATAAAACATAGCCCCTGAGAATCTTTTTTATCCGCTGTGATCAAATCATTATCAGCGGCAATCTGCCTTACTTCCGGTTTAAGCAGTTCCCCAATTGGAAACAAGGTTTTGGACAACTGCTCTTGGGAAAGTTGACATAAAAAATAAGATTGGTCCTTATTAGGGTCCTTTCCTGCTAACAATTGATAGGTTTCAGAACCATCTTCATTGACAAGTGTTCCTTTTCTACAATAATGTCCTGTGGCCACATAATCGGCGCCTAGCTGAAGGGCAATTTTGAGGAAGACATCAAATTTTATTTCCCGATTGCAAAGCACATCAGGGTTGGGCGTTCTGCCACGCTCATATTCGTTGAACATATAATCAACGATACGTTCCTTATATTCAGCACTCAGGTCAACGGTTTGAAACGGAATGCCCAACTTCTCCGCAACGATAAGCGCATCATTGCTATCCTCGACCCAAGGACATTCTTCGGAAATAATTACGGAATCATCATGCCAATTCTTCATGAATAGGCCAATGACCTCATAGCCCTGCTTTTTTAACAGATTTGCTGCTACGCTTGAATCAACACCTCCAGAAAGTCCAATAACAACTTTTTTCATCATTTGTATTCAATGCTGCAAAAATACAAAACAGCGCGTATACTCGTCTATTTTGTATTGACTTGTGAAAACCAATTTTGGAAGCAATATGGTTTTCCAAAGCAGTCCTTTGTCAAGACGTAAATCATCTTCTTCCGTAAGGATGAAATTCGATTATTCCTTTTACATCCTAATACTGATTATGTTTCATACTATCACCTGAATATTAAACATAGTTGATTAAATTAGCTTTTATCCACTGAAATAATTTTCATTTTAAATTTTACTTATAAAATCACTGATAACTTGTTATTAGATAGGGTATTTCTTTCAAATTTGTTTTGATTATATATCTTTTTGTTAAAGTTTTATTAAAATATCTTAAACAAAAGCAACTTATTTTGTTTATCTATATCTTTTCAACGTTAAACAAAATTATTTATCAAAAACAATCTCATGAAAGCACTAGTTAAATTGTCCCAGATTTCTTTTTTATGCCTACTAATGATATTGACATCATGTTCCAATGATGATGAAGGAATGGTTGTTACTCCTCCTGCCGGAGACAACATTGTAGAAACCGCTCTAGCCACTGCAGATTTAAGCAGCTTGGTAAGTGCCTTACAAAAAGCCGATGAAAGCGCCGATAACGATTTGATTAGTGCTTTAAGCGGAGAGGGGCCTTTCACGGTCTTCGCACCTACCAACGCTGCCTTTGCTGATTTGCTGGCCCAGCTGGATGGATTTGATTCTTTGGATGACTTTAATACCCAAGAGCTTCAGAATCTTTTAGCCACCATTTTAACCTATCATGTCATTCCAGGTGTTGGTGCCCTTTCAACAGATTTATCAGATGGCCAAACGCTAACTACGCTAGAAGGAACTACCGTAAGTGTATCCCTCAATGGTGGGGTTTTTATAGCAGACGCCACCGATGTTAACGCTGAAGTGACAGCTGCCAATGTTGAAACTACCAATGGTGTTGTACACATTATAAATAAGGTATTGTTGCCTCAGGTAATTATTGATGCGCTGGCAGACATTATTCTGGTACCTATTACGGATTTGGCAATTGGAAATGAAAATCTTCAAAGTTTGGTAGCAGCGCTTACAGCCGCCAACGGAGATTTGCCCACTGTACTTCGAGGAGAAGGTCCATTTACGGTGTTGGCCCCAACCGATGAAGCCTTCGCAACTTTTCTTGATGGCGCCGAGCTTGGTGACATTCCGGTTGAAGTTCTTACCAATGTCTTGTTAAACCACGTAATTAGTGGTGCATTGTTCAAAGCCGACTTAGATGGTTTGGGCTCCGGGTATAGCAACACCTTGGCTACCGGTGCTGGCGATCAAAACATGAGTATCTTCTTTGACACTTCAGATGGTGTAACTTTCAATGGAGTATCCTCAGTGGATACACCAGATGTTAAAGCATTGAACGGTGTTGTACACGTGGTGGATGCTGTTATTGATCTTCCAAATATTGTGGATCATGCTGTGGCCAATCCTAATCTTACTTCTCTGGTAGCTGCACTTACAGATGGTGGCAACACTACTTTCACGGATCTTTTATCGGATGAAGGACAAGATTTTACCGTATTCGCACCGGTCAATACAGCGTTCGATGCATTTACCAATCCAAATTCAAATGATTTGAATGCAATTCTTTCAAATCATGTTATCGCGGGTGCAGCAGCATTCTCCTCTGGTTTGACCAATTCCTATGTAAATACAGTTGCAGAATTTGATACTAACGAAAATTTGAGCCTCTACATTAACACTGACGATGGAGTGAAACTTAATGGTTCAAGTAACGTTGCCATCGCCGATATTGTGGCGACCAATGGGGTAATTCATGCTGTAGATGCCGTAATCGATTTGCCAACGGTGGTTACGTTTGCAACTGCTGATCCAAACTTCTCAACTTTGGTTCAAGCACTTACGGAACTTACTCCTAGTACTGATTTTGTATCTGTACTATCCGCTCAAGACGGAAACGGAGCTGATCCATTCACGGTATTTGCTCCCACCAATGCTGCATTTGATGCTCTAGCTTCAATTCCAGCAGAAGCAGATCTTATTCCAATATTACAGCACCACGTAATCGCAGGTGCAAACATTAGATCCGGAGACCTTACTCCAAATGGTGATACCGTAACCCCGGCAACTTTGGAAGGGGACACGTTTACGATCACCTTGCCTGGAACCAATGAAAACATAGCTGATGTTACCGACGGTGCAGGAAATATGGGAATCGGAATCGATGCAGTGGATGTTCAAGCCATAAATGGTGTCATCCATGTACTTGACGCAGTGCTGGTTCCTGATACCACAAATTAAACTCTTTTAAGCGGGGGCTTCATCATGCCCCCGTTTTACATCAACAATTAATTATAACCTTTGAGCACTTTGGTTGTCGTATTGCTTAAAGCCGATGGAAATGACGATTCTGATGTAGTGGCACGCAAAGAAATAGGTCTTTGTTTTTGTAAGTCAAATATTACAAAATAACTCCCTTGATTCAAATTAAGGGAGTTCCTTTATCTATAGGGGTTTACCGTTTATCGATGACACATCAAAAGAGGTCTCTTTACCATACAAAAAAGGGCCCTTTGACAACTATTAATTTTTTGGGGAAGTATTATGTGACATCTTTGAAGTCCCAAATCTTTCCAAACTATACCTATCAATGGTGAAAGCTCCCCCAGTTTCATGGGGGAGTTTTTATTTTTTAAATACGTTGATCGAACTCGAATCTCTTCTTTGCGACCTAGATCAATGATTTATCAACTGTTCTCCACGCTTCATCAAATGCCATTTTGACCAAATGAAGATTCATCTATATTTGAAGCAGCCTCAAATCTTAATTACTTAATCTAACTTATAGCAATTACCCATGAACATTCGACTGGAGTACCACGACCAAAAATCTGCCAAATTTTGGGAGATACAGGTAGATGGAGCATGTCACGTCGTTACCTATGGAAAAATAGGAACGAATGGACAATCCAAAACCAAAGACTTTGAATCAGCTGAAGCTGCCCTAAAAGAGGCTGAGAAACTTATCGCTTCCAAAAAGAAAAAGGGTTATGTAAAAACGACAAATGCAGACTCGTCACAAGCATCGCCCAACACTGGGTATGACCAACTCATTAATGCCAAAAAACAAGTTGAAGCTTTGTGCCGGCATTTTTCCTATTTAACAGACTCTCCTGGTTTCTCCACCATCTTAAAAGAAATCATGAAAAAAGTAGAAAAGGTGGAAGTCGCTGCGGACAATTTGGTTTTACATTTTCCGGAAAATGAACGATTGATAGCCACTCCTCCAGGCAAAACTTCAGATTATAAAAAGTGGCCCAAGTCCTTTATCTCATGTATATCCAAGCATGAATCCCTTTCTTTTCCAGAAGAGAACTATGGTATACTTTTGGGAAATCACCAAAATTATGATATCGAAAATCTTGGCGAGGATTTTCTTGGAAAAGCAGCAACCAAAGATGTTTTAAGCCCGCTCTTTGATTATGCCGATCCTTGGCTATTCCACCCAGAAGAGAAAAATAGTACTGGTGAGCCTGCCCTCTATTTGTATGATCATGAATGGGGGGAAGTCTTAGATGCTAGTGCATACAATGTTGGAGCTCAATATCTATTGTTACTCGCAAAAACTTTGGATATTGACATAGCCCCAGAAGAGCCAAAGCTTACTGACAAAACCCTAAAGGAGAAAGCGGAAACTGCAAATCTGCTCACGAAGCAAGAGGACATAAACTATATCGCTTATGCCGAAAGATACCAGGATTACTTGTTTACCATTGAGGAAAATAAGCCCAATCACCTGATCATATGGGACATTGCCGAGCATAGTGAAATCAAAAAAATAGCTGAGATAGATGCTGGAGTAAAGATTAACGGTCAATATGGCTCCACAAAATTTTATTTCTACGATTACTACCTAATATTGAAGCTGAAGAACAAATATTTACTTGTCAACTTCAACAATGCATCAGACCCAAAATCCACTTTGGTGAATGAAGAAATCCCACGTTCCGGATTATGTGATATGCAGTACATGACCAGTCACAACAGGTTGTATTCTTATGACAAATGGGTGCCTGGAGTATTTTATGTAAGTACATTACCTACTATCGAAGAGCCCAATCCAGAAAAAAAGAAAGTATCCTTAGATCTGGTGGAAGCAGATAAATTGAAGTGGGATAAATATGAAGATGTACTTGTAAAAGACGATAAGATTTATCTAATCGTTAGAAATGTTCTGACCACATTGGATATTTCAGATGCTGAGAACCCAAAAATTATAGGACACCAAGCTTTAAAGAGCGGAAATGGAAGGGCTTTCCTTTTGGGGCAAAATAAAATGGCCGTAATGGAAGGGCAAAATGCAGATGAAGTGGGCTGTAGGATTTTTGAAACAACAAGTAAAGCTCCAAAAAAGTTAGGGGACATTTTGGCCAAACATATAGTGCGGGGGTACGATGTAGAAAATGATTTTCTATTTCTATGTCATAGGGACAATAAATTCAGTAAGGACAAGTCCTCAGGAGAAGAGACTTACAAAACCTATTTTAGTATTGTAGACGTTTCCGAAAAAAATCCCTCGGTAAAGCAAACATTTGAACTTCCCCATATGGAGATTAGCGTATTGTCCATAAGAATCAATGATGGTCACTTGCTCAAAATTTGTTGGATGGGGGTTCAAAACAACCAAGTTTCCATCCTTCTTGGAAGTGGTAAAATGCTCTATTTTGATTTAGGTTGAGGAAAAAATTTAATGTCTTCAAATACAAAATAAAAGGCTGTCTAAGAATACAAAAATGCGTGTCATTCTGAATTCATTTCAGAATCTCCACAAGCTGATAATCAGTATTTATGAGAAACTGAAACAAGTTCAGTTTGACGAAAACTCTACTTTTTAGACAGCCCCTTTATTAAAATACCCCTACCTCAAAGGTTTTATTATATACTCTTCTAAGCGTAAAATGATAAGCCTTTTAGACTTGCCTATCTTTTACCACCTGCCTTCTTTTGCGCTTCTGCTTGCTCCATCATTTCGCGCATTTTCTTTTGGAACTTGTTCTCCTTTTTAGGCTTCTTTTTGTTCTCTTGAATCTGTGCATGAATCTTATCCTCGTCCAAAATATATTTTTTGATCGCCAGCATAATAAAGATGGTAATCAAATTGGAGATGAAGTAATACAAACTCAAACCACTCGCGTAATTGTTGAAGAAGAACAACATCATCAATGGAGATAGATACATGATGAACTTCATATTAGGCATACCCGGTTGCTGTTGCATCTGCATGGTCTGCCCGGTTGTCAAAGTCATATAAAAGAAGATGGCAACCGACGCCAAAATTGGAAACAAACTTACATGGTCTCCATAGAAAGGAATCGCAAATGGAAGATTGAAAATGGTATCATACGATGATAAATCCTCTGCCCACAAAAACGATTTCTGCCTTAACGCAAACGAAGTTGGGAAGAACATAAACAGCGCATAGAAAATAGGTAACTGCATCAATGCAGGGATACATCCGCTCATCGGACTAACGCCTGCCTTGTTATACAGTTTCATGGTTTCTTGCTGCTTTTTCATTGCATTGTCCTTATGCTTCTCATTGATTTCTGTAATCTCAGGCTTCAACACTTTCATCTTTGCCTGCGACAGGTACGACTTATAGGTTACTGGTGACAAAGCCAACCGAACTAAAATCGTCATCACAATAATTGCAATACCAAAGGGCAAGAAAGAGCTCAAGAATCCATAGAAGGGCGTAAAAATATAGCGGTTGATCCACCCAAAAATTCCCCACCCAAAGGGAATTGAATCCGCAAGACCCAACTCTTTGTAGTCGTCCAATATGGCCACATCAGTAGGGCCATAATACCAGTACATATCCTCGGAAAGCTCTCCTCCTTTTACTTCCAATGGCACTTTGGAAGTATAGGCTTTTGTGAAAAGCGTTTCCTTACTTTCCTCTTCGACTAAATTTTTTGAACCAAGCTCTGCACTCTTAAAGTGTTTGTCAGTAGCTAAGATGGAACTGAAGAAGTGTTGACGATAAGAAAGCCATTTTACATCTACTTCCGTTTCCTCGTCAGACTCGCTGCTTTCCGAAAGTTTGCTGATTTTTCCACCATCATGGTTGTAGGTCAAACGGGTATACCTGTTTTCGTATTGAACACTTTTGTTATGTCGAATCCCTTTAAGGTTCCATTCCAAGTCGACAGGTCTGCCTGAGTTGATAACCCCATTTAAGCCCTGTGTGCGAATGGTAAAATCCACCAAATAATCGTTTGGTTTCATTTCATAACGGTACTCCAAAAAGCGATTATTATCAACCTTTGCTTTCATAGAAAGCACTTGGTTATCTCCACTGTTGGTAAGGGATGGTTCAAAGAATAAATCCCTGGTATTCAGCACTCGATTATCAGACGTGGAGAAGTTTATTCCAAAATCAGCATTGGCATCCTTGACCAAATATACAGGAACAGAATCGTACGTGACAAAATTTTTCATTCTGGCCTCAACAATCTGTCCACCCTTATTGCTAACCTCTAAATAAAGTACATCGTTCTCCAGCACAGAGGTCCCATCAGATGCGGTGGTAAAACCAAATGCTCCGACCGAACTTTTATAATCGGCCACAGCCACAGAATCCTGTAAATTGATGGGAGCTGGAGTCTCTTCCTCCACCACTTTGACGGCCTCTTCCTCCTTTGTATTTGCCTCAGCTTCTATTTTTGCCTGCTCGGCCTTCTGGGCCTCCAATTCTTCTGGTGTGGGTTGATTTTGGTAAAACATAAAAATGAGTATTCCAAAAATCAATACAAATCCAATTATGGAATTGATATCCAGCTTCTTTTCTTCCATGAAAGTTATTTAGTGAAAATCTTTATCTGCCTTTTCAGGTGGCAAATATATGTCCAAAACCGCAGTTTATGCCAAACTGGCATTAGTTTGTTGTTGTTTTTGGGCTAAAACCGCCTTTACAAAACCTACAAACAATGGATGCGGGTTGGCTACCGTACTTCGATATTCCGGATGGTACTGTACTCCTACGAACCATGGATGTGACGGAATTTCCACAACCTCTACCAATCCAGTTTTAGGATTGAGACCAGTTGCCAACAACCCTGCTTCTTCCATTTGGGTTTTGTAATCGTTATTGAACTCAAAGCGGTGGCGATGGCGTTCGGCAATTTCAGTAGTACCGTATACCTCATGCACCAAACTATTTTCTTTAAGTGTACAATCCCAAGCGCCCAAACGCATGGTACCTCCCATATCGGTCACCAATTTCTGCTCCTCCATTAGGGAAATGACAGGGTGCGCCGTATTTTCATCCATTTCTGTACTGTTGGCCCCTTCCAAGCCCAATACGGTTCTGGCAAATTCTATGACCGCCATTTGCATTCCCAAACAGATTCCTAAAAATGGAACATCATTCTCACGGGCATAGCGAACGGCCATAATCTTCCCTTCGATACCGCGTTCTCCAAAGCCGGGTGCCACCAAAATCCCATCCAATCCCATCAATTTTTTATCAATGTTATTGGCTGACAAATGTTCTGAGTGAATGGAACGCACCTCAACCTTTACCTCGTTTGCTGCTCCCGCATGGATAAAAGACTCCAATATGGATTTATAGGAATCCTGAAGTTCTACATATTTTCCGATAAGTCCGATCGTTACCTTATGCTTCGGATTCTTATGCTTTGCTAGGAATTGTTTCCACATTTCAAGGTTTGGCTCAGTTTCGTTGGAAAGTGCCAATTTCTCCAAAGCCACTTTGTCAAGTCCTTCTTCCTGCATCAAAATCGGCACATCATAAATAGTGGATGCATCAATGGATTGAATCACCGCTTCCTGCCTCACGTTGCAGAAAAGCGCCAATTTTTTCTTGATGTCATCTGAAATTTCATGCTCTGTTCGACACACAAGAATATCAGCCTTTATTCCACTTTCCATCAAGGTTTTGACCGAGTGCTGTGTTGGTTTGGTCTTTAATTCACCAGCTGCGGAAAGGAAAGGAACCAAGGTCAAATGTACCACTATGCCATTATTATCTCCCAATTCCCAAAGCAATTGCCTAACGGCTTCTATATAAGGTAATGATTCAATATCACCGACAGTACCTCCAATTTCAGTGATTACAATATCATAATCCCCACTTTTACCCAAGATTTGGATACGCTCTTTGATTTCATTGGTAATATGAGGGACTACCTGTACAGTCTTTCCAAGAAATTCTCCTTTGCGCTCTTTTTCGATGACACTTTGGTAGATTCTACCAGTGGTCACGTTGTTGGCCTGAGAGGTCTTAACGTTCAAGAATCTCTCGTAATGACCCAAATCCAAATCGGTCTCCGCTCCATCATGGGTCACATAACACTCGCCATGCTCATACGGATTCAAAGTGCCCGGATCCACATTAATATAGGGGTCTAACTTCTGTATTGTGGTTCGGTATCCTCGTGCCTGGAGTAGTTTGGCCAAGGATGCGGCGATAATTCCTTTTCCTAAAGAAGAAGTAACGCCCCCCGTAACAAAGATGTACTTGGTCTGTGACATATTTGGGATTTCTATTACGGGGTGTAAAGGTACAAATTGCCAACGGAATACCAGATTATTCCTTCGGAAATTCTTTCTGGATTTTTTTGATCATGGGTTCCAGGCCATTCTCCTTTATATCGAGCATAGTGGTGAGGTGCTCTCCAAGTTTTCCCTTCGGAAATCCTTGCTGTCTGAACCATACCAGATAAGCCAAGGGCAAATCGACCAAATACCTATCCTTGTATTTACCGAAAGGCATTTTATAATGTGCTAGCTCAAGCAGTTTCTGATGGTCGGGCTTTACTTTCATTTGAGTGTCTAAAGTACTATCTTTCCACAACATTAATTCCAACCATGAAAAGACGAAACTTTATTTCCACCTCCGCTGTGGGCGCAGCCGCTATGATGACCACAAATTCAATTGCTCAATCTAAACATATGGACAAAGATTTTACGTTAAAGAACAACATCAATCACAGCGTATGCCAATGGTGTTTTGCTGATTATCCACTCGAAGAGTTTCTAAAAATATTGAATGGGTTGGGCATAAAGGCGATTGATCTGATAGGTCCCAAAGATTGGCCGCTCCTTAAAAAATATGATATCCATTGTTCCATGTGCAATGGAGCTGAAATAAGTTTGACAGAAGGTTGGAATGATCCCAAAAATCATGAAACCTTAATCAAAAACTATACAGAGATAATTCCAAAAGTTGCTGAAGCCGGCTATACCAATCTTATCTGCTTTAGTGGAAATCGAAGGGGTATGAACGATTATGTAGGCCTCCAAAATTGCGTGGATGGATTATCCCAAATAATGCCTTTGGCGGAAAAACATGGGGTTGTGATCCAAATGGAATTGTTTAATCAGGTCAACCACCCCGACTATATGTGTGATAGTTCAATTTGGGGAGTTGAACTTTGCAAGCACTTGGGCAGTGACAATTTCAAGCTACTTTTTGATATCTACCACATGCAGATTCAAGAGGGCGATATTATCCGAAGTATTCAGAATTATCATCCCTATTTTGGGCACTACCATACCGCTGGGGTTCCAGGTAGAAATGAAATTGATGAAACCCAAGAATTGTATTATCCGGCAATTATGAAAGCCATTTTGGACACAGGCTACACAGGTTATGTTGCCCAAGAGTTCTTAACCACCTGGGATGACAAAATAGAAGCACTTAAAGATGGATTTACCCGCTGCGATGTTTAGGATCATAAAAAAGGTATTGCTTCTTACCGTGACGGTGTCACTTGCGGTTTCGTGCAATTCCAATGATAGGAAAGATAGATTACCTAAAATTGCAATTGCTGGTATTGCTATAGAGTCCAGCACTTTTTCTCCCGCCAAAACGCACGAAGAAGCATTTCATCCGGTTACCGGAGATAAAATCTTTGATGCCTATCCATTTTTTCATCTGGATTCTTTGCATCGGAATCGAGCTGAGTGGGTACCTACATTAAGGGGGAGGTCCCTCCCCGGAGGTATCGTAACCCGGGAAGCCTACGAATCCATGGTAACAAAAACCTTGGATACCCTCAAAATGTACATGCCCTATGATGGTTTATTTTTTGATATCCATGGTGCCATGAGTGTTGAGGGATTGGATGACCCCGAAGGTGATTTTATCCAAAGAATAAGGGAAATGATTGGCACGGAAACCGTGATTTCCACTTCCATGGACCTTCATGGGAACGTATCCAAACGCTTGGCAAAACATACTGATTTGATTACCTGCTATCGCATGGCTCCACATGAGGACGCATTGGAATCCAAAAAAAGGGCGGTCACCAATCTGTTGGACAGAATTGAAAGTGGTAATGGGAAACCAACTTACAAAGCGTGGATTCCTGTACCTATTTTATTGCCAGGGGAAAAAACAAGTACCCGAATAGAACCCGGAAAAAGTTTATATGCTGAAGTTGCTCCAACCACTGAACAGGACGGTATATTGGATGCAGCCATTTGGATGGGGTACCCCTGGGCCGATGAACCTAGAAATCACGGCGTGGTCATGGTTACGGGAGATGACAAGGAAAAGGTAAGTGAAGCGGCTGAAAAGCTGGCTAACAATTTCTGGAACTTTCGAAACGAATTTGTATTTGTGGCTCCAACGGCAACTTTAAAAGAGAGTTTGGACATGGCGGTTTCCAGTGATGAGACTCCTTTTATCATAAGCGATATGGGTGACAATCCAACCGCTGGAGGTGCAGGTGATGTAACCTGGACCTTGCAAAAGATTTTGGAACGACCAGAGTTCAAGACAGAAGATGGTCCCTCTCTTATTTATGCATCGATTCCCGGTCCAGATTTTGTTGAAAAAGCAGTCGAGATTGGAGTGGGCGGAAAAATAAAGGCCACTGCAGGTGCAAAGGTCGATAACAGATATGCTCCACCTATCGAACTTTCTGGAACAATTACCGCCATCGTTCATGGAGACAAACATGCCGAGACGGAAGTAGTAGTCCAGGTTGGTAGTGTAAACGTTATTGTTACCAAGAAAAGAAAGCCCTATCATAAAGAAGTAGATTTTACCAGACTGGATTTAAATCCCAGAACGGCGGATATCGTGGTTGTTAAAATTGGCTATCTGGTACCCGAATTATATGATATGCGAGGAGGTTGGATCATGGCGCTGACCCCAGGAGGTGTGGATCAAGATTTGGAACGATTGGATTATAAAAGAATCCAAAGGCCCATGTTTCCTCTCGATAAGGATATGGAAGATCCAGACCTGACTGCTCGCATAATTCCTGCTTCCCATAAATAGTCTTAAGAATTCATATTTCACATCTTTGTTTTATTAAATCTAATCCAAGTAAATACTCATACATGAAGCAATTCCTTTTCTTAGTCAATTTTTGTTTAATGACCACCTACTCCATCGCCCAGACCAAGCAAGATTCCTTGGATATAAAACAAGTTGCCTTGGATTACATTGAATCGCAGCATAATGTAAAACCCGAGCAGTTTGAACGTGCAGCCCACCCAAGGATGGTCAAGCGAACCTTTTGGACAGATAAACAAACTCAGAAGGAATACTTAAGGGAAACCTTTACCGATGCCATGGTTTTGCTTGCGGAGACCTACAATAAAAATGGCGATAAATTCCCTATACAACCCAAAAAAGAGGTCATCATTCTGGACATCTATGATAAAACAGCTTCCGTAAAGTTGATTGCAGACGACTGGATTGACTATATGCACATCATTAAACTCAACGGTAAATGGCAGATTATAAATGTCCTCTGGCAGTTTAACGATTCATCCCAACAATAATATTGCAGATTCGAAAAACCCAACAACAATCTTTTATAAAATGGCAAAACAAAAATTAACAATTGTCGCCCAAATCTGGGCAAAAGAAGAAAAAAGAGAGCTGGTCAAAAGTGAACTACTAAAACTTATTGATACAACCAGAGCAGAAGAGGGATGTATCAACTATGACCTGCATCAAGATAACGAGAACCCAAATCTCTTTCTTTTTTATGAGAATTGGGAAAGCTACGACCTATGGCAAAAACATATGAAAAATACCCACTTGGCTGACTATATGAAGGCAACTGAAGGTGCTGTAGCAGATTTTACTTTGAATGAAATGACCATAATCGGATAGCGGTCATTCTTGATTCTCGGCTAGTGCCTTCGCAATTTTCTTGTTCCATTCCCGCTGTTTATCAGCATTTCTGGAAAAGTTGGTTTCCCAATCGTATTGGCTCTGAAATTCCTTGAGCTCATTCAAGGTTTCCTTATAAATTTTTCGAATTTCGGCCTTTACATTATCTGAAAAGGAAGTTCGCTTTAGCTTGTTGCGCATTTTGCGCGCAAAGAGTTCGGTAATATCAAAATGCAGGCGTTCATGGCTTAGGATCAAATCATCACATATCAATGGTTTGTACCATGACTCATTTGGATAGAAATAGGCGTTGACCTCGTAATCCAGTTCCACTTCATGATGAATCAAATTGGCCGAATATTTATAACTGATACCACTGGCCGTTGTTGCTGCAGGTACAGCAGCTGGGGGAACTTTTCCTTTAAAATCAGACCAATTAAGCTCTAGCTCCGGATTCCATAAAACACCTTCTTCAATTTCTTGGGCAAGACCAGAGAAACTAAATAAAAGAAGACATCCTATGCAAACTATTTTATCCAATGGAATTCAATGACTTTTTCAATATCAGGGTGCAAACTGTAGTGCACCGGGCATGTGTTTGCAGTGTTTTCCAAAATCTTCTGATGCTTTTCAGAAACATTGGATGGAAGTTCAATTTTTACCTCAATTTTGGCAATCCGACGTGGATTGGCAGCCATATGCTTGGTAACTTCAGCAGTAGATCCAGCAAGATCAACCTCCAAATCCCTCGCTTTGATTCCCATCATCGTCATCATACAACTTGCCAAACCTGTAGCAACCGTATCCGTTGGGGAAAATGCTTGCCCTAAACCGTTGTTGTCCACAGGAGCATCTGTAATAAATTCATTGCCTGATCTAAGATGCAAACATGTGGTGCGCAATTCGCCGGTATAGGTAACTTTAGAGGTCATTCAATTGTATTTCCTTGATTCGTAGATTATCGTATTCCATTAAATAGGAAGCTCGGTTAAAATAACCGGAAGACCAGTTGTTGATATAATCAAAACTATTCCCCGTATATTCGGTAAGTCCTATGATTTTGGAAGTTTCAAAAAGATTGTTCTTGTGTGCCAACTTGAGTAAAATATCAAAGGTCACATCAAAACCTCGTACCGCATAGCGATCAGGTCTCAATCCCCTATACTTTTTTCTATAGGCACGTGTAAATGCATCATTACCCGATTCCCTATAGAATGATGGGAATGCGAACTTAAGATTGGACAAATGCGTTACCTGGACCGCATCATCTTCAAATGCGCTGCTATAGTTGGTAGTGAACATTCGTACGGAGATTTCCTCCGTGATGGCAGAATTCAAAATAGAACTGACACTTGATACCATATTGGCCTGGTCGGTTTCCACAAATACCCAATTTTCCTTCTCTTCGGACAATTGAATCAGGAATTCATCCAAGTGCAACGATTTGTTATCAATGATTTTTGCGATCTGCGCCGCCGGAAACTTTGATAAAATGGAGTCATGGGCCACCTGATGCGTGGAGTCCGCAATAATCACCACATTTTGGTCCGTGTGTATCTTTTGCATGTACGACAGCATCTTGTCACGAAGTACCGCCTCCGTGGGCACGGTATAAAAAACGTTGGTATGACTTAATGGTCGTTGTGAGGCTACCGGAGCTATTACAGGGATGTTGTTTGCTGCCGCCTGAACCGCTACCTCATCCAAAGAGTTTCCAGAAATAGGTCCTATAATCGCATTTACCCCATTAAGGTTTTCCCTGAACAATATCTCTTTTACCTTAGCTTGATTCAGTTCTGTATCGAAAGTTTTGACATCAACGGAAATTCCCATTTTTTTAATGGAATCCAAGGCTACCATGGCTCCAGAATAGAATCCAAGGCTTATACTGAGATCCCGTCTTGTCTTTATCTGATTGGTAGTCTTTTTCGAGTCGTTGATATTTATCCTATCCAATCTAAAAGGAAGCATAAACACCAAACTTGGTCTATTTTGAACGTTGACACTATCAATAAGATTGATTTTATCCAGAATCAAAGCGTTCTTTACTTCCAAACCTTCGGCGTTTGCTCTGGGAAGTTTCAACACCATTCCAGCTTTTAGACCATTTTCCAAATCTGGATTTAACTGATACAAACTGTCTCTGGTAATTTTCAGGTTTTGCGTCAATCTGAAAATATTTTGTTTCGGCTTCACCTCATAAAAGATGAAATTTTCGGTATTGACTTCTCCTGAGACATCCTTTTTCTTGGGCAATCTGATGACCATCCCTTCTTTTAGTCCACCCCGTTCCAAAATCTCAGGATTCAATTTTATGATGGAATCCTGTGTAATACCGTATTCCTTCCACAAGCTATACAGCGTCTTTTTAGGTGGCACGGTAAACGAAGTAAAAAGGTCCACTTGTTGGTCCTCCAGACTGTCCCCTTTGGGTCTAGGTAATTTTAATTCCTGTCCAACCGCCAGATAACTTGAGTTCTTATCCAAATCAGGATTCAAGGCCACCATACTATCGATGGTAATTCCATATTTATGGGCGATGCTCCAACGGGTTTCCTTAGGAAGTACGGTGTAAGTCTCAAAATCCAACTCCCTTTCATCCTCTTCGGTGCGCTCCGGGTATTCCGGAATCTGCAGTACCATGCCTTTTTTAAGAGGTTCTGCATATAACTGCCTGTTATAGCGCTTTAATTGCTCCTCTGTTATTTCATATTTCTGCGTGAGCCCGAACAGCGTCTCTCTTTTCCGTACGCGATGCCGTCTGAAACCAATGGGTTTGTCTTCTTCCTGTACTTCCTCCTGCTTAGGTTTTTCTTCTTCCTTGATCACATTGCCATCCAAAGGAATTATGAGAATCGTATTCACTTTGATGTCGGCTGCTGTCTTGATTTCTTTGTTGGACTGTAAAATGGTGTATGGAGTGACTCGATATTGTCGAGAAATACTTTGTAATGTTTCGCCCTCCTTAACCACATGGGTGGTCCGATCTTGGGCCAAAACCTGGACTGTTGCCAGCAAAAAAACAATTAAACCGAGTACTAAAACACTTTTTTTCATTCCCATTCTATAGTTGCAGGTGGCTTAGAACTAATGTCATACACTACTCTATTAACGCCTTTGACCTTATTTATTATATCATTGGAGGTTTTTTGTAAAAATTCATAGGGTAAATTCACCCAATCTGCCGTCATTCCATCAGTACTTTCTACCGCTCTCAGCGCCACACATTTTTCATATGTACGTTCATCACCCATAACCCCTACACTATTTACGGGCAAAAGCATGGCTCCGGCCTGCCAGACCTTATCATAAAGCCCCCATTTTTTCAATCCATCAATAAAAATGGCATCAACTTCTTGTAATATAGACACCTTTTCAGCCGTAATGTCACCCAAAATACGTATGCCCAGACCTGGACCTGGAAATGGGTGGCGGCCAAGAATATTTTCATCCATACCCAAATTTTTGCCTACTCGTCTTACCTCATCCTTGAACAACAACTGCAAAGGTTCTACAATCTTGAGCTTCATATAGTCCGGTAATCCTCCAACATTATGGTGACTCTTAATCACTGCTGATGGGCCACCACTGGCCGAAACCGATTCTATTCTATCAGGATAAATAGTTCCTTGGGCCAACCATTTTGCATTTTCAACCTTATGCGACTCATCATCAAAAACCTCGATAAAGACCCTTCCGATAATTTTTCTTTTCGCTTCCGGTTCGGATTCTCCCTTCAGGGCTTCCAAAAAGCGTGCCGAAGCATCTACCCCCTTCACATTCAACCCCATATGTTTGTACTGATCAAGAACGCTTTCGAATTCATTTTTTCGAAGCAATCCATTGTTCACAAAAATACAGTGCAGGTGTGGGCCAATCGCTTTGTGCAGCAACATTGCAGCCACACTGGAATCTACACCTCCGGAAAGTCCCAAAATGACTTTTTCATCGCCAATTTGCGCTTTAAGTTCAGCAACCGTGGTCTCTATAAAGGCATCTGGTGTCCAATCTTGTTTTAAACCTGCGATTTTGACCAGAAAGTTTTCCAATAACTGCTTTCCATCTTTGGTGTGATAAACCTCTGGGTGAAATTGAATGCCGAATGTCTGTTCACCTTCAATTCTAAATGCGGCATTTTCCACATCATGGGTACTGGCCAAACGAACAGCTCCCTCTGGAAGTTCCTTAATCGTATCACTATGGCTCATCCAAACTTGGCTACCTACATCCAGACCTTCCAAAAAGGTTTCCTCTCCCTTAACCATGGAAAGATTTGCACGTCCATATTCACGGGTTGCAGATGGTGCTACGTTACCACCATTGAAATGCGAAAGATATTGGGCTCCATAACAAATGCCCAATAAGGGCTTTTTTCCTTTAATCTCCGATAAATCAGGATGAGGGGCATCTTCGCTCCTTACTGAAAACGGCGACCCTGAAAGAATAACGGCCTGGAAGTCCGATAAATCTTTGGGAGGATTGTTATATGGTTTGATTTCTGAGTAAATATTTAGCTCGCGGACCCTTCGTGCAATCAACTGGGTGTACTGGGAGCCAAAATCTAGGATAAGTACGTTGTTTTGCATGGGCAAAAATAGCAATTTGCAGCAGTTGAAAAACTATCTTTTAAAGGATATTTATCACAAGCTTTTTAAACAACATTTTTACCCATTACAGCATGCCGATTTTAGGTAGATAACGACCTCTTTTTAAGTGAATTTTTCATATCATCACCCTAATGTTAACTAAATAAAAAAATGAGCTTATCAAAAGTGATACTTTTACAATAAGAGGTAATGTAGTTTTTTTCTTAACAATTTTCATTATTTCTTTGCGCTACTAAACACACCAAAATGATCAAAGGTTTTATTTTCGATTTGGACGGCGTAATCACCGATACTGCCGAATTACACTTTGAAGCCTGGAAAACGCTAGCCGATGAAAAGGGTTGGGATTTCGACCGGGAAATCAATGACCAGCTCAGGGGAATTTCCCGATTGGACTCAATCCAGGTGATATTGGACCACAATGGAATTACCTTGGACGATACCACCAAGATGGATTTAGCTACCAAGAAAAATGATATTTATGTAAAGAGCCTTGATGCCATGACTCCGGAGGATTATCTACCGGGAGCTAAGGAACTATTGACGCATCTAAGAACGGAAGGGTTTGCTGTCGCTTTGGGAAGCTCAAGTAAAAATGCCGAAAAAGTGCTCGAACAATTGAACGCATCGGCTTATTTCGATATTATCGGCGATGGCCACAGTGTTACGAAAAGTAAACCTGCGCCAGATATTTTTCTCTACGCAGCTGAAAAATTGAATCTGCAACCCGAAGACTGCATCGTATTTGAAGACGCCGAAAGAGGGGTCGATGCTGCCAAAATTGGTGGATTTTATAGTGTGGGCATTGGTCCAAAAGATAGGGTCGGTCACGCCGATTTACGCTTTGAAACTATGGCGGAAGCCACCCTTTTTGAGGTGAAGGCGCACTTTAAGGAATTATTCCGTTAATCTATTCTTTTTCATATAGTTGGCGTAAATCCTTACTTTTAAGGAAAGCCAGCCTCAATGAAACATTTTCTGCCATTTTTCTTGGTGACCTTTTTAATTGTCGCTCCCGCTAGGTCACAACAGAACAATCCAAAGATTGATAGCATATTAAGGATTATTGATGAAACCTCGATAGACTCAGTCAAGGCAAGAAATTATTTAGAGCTGTCTGATCTGACCATGTACAACGATCAGCATAAGACTCTTGAGTATATAGAAAAAGCAAGGTTCCTTTATAAAAAATCGACTGATTTAAAGGGGATTGCCAAACTCTATGCCCAAAAAGCAAACTATTATTATAGGCTTGGACAAATTGATTCCGCCCGAACCAACCTTCTAAATTCCGTAAATACTTCCCTAAAAATCGGTGATACATTGAGAGCCGCGGTAATACGCCACAATATTGCAATTTTAGACCATTACCAGGGAAACAGCACTAGTGCAACGGAAATCATGAAAATCAATATTCCCGTATTTGCGAGATATAAGGATAGTCTACACTTGGCCAATGCCCACCTTTTTGAAGGTAAAATAGCCCAGTACAAAGGATATTACAATATTGGATTGAAAGAGACTTACAAAGCGCTCAAAATACATGAGAATTTAGGTGATGATTTTAGGATTGCCGAGGATATGTTCCAGATTGGTCTCATTTACCAATCAATGAACGAACATAAAAGTGCCATTGCTATTTTCGAGGAAAGCATTGTTTTTTATGACAAGGTCCAAAATGAACAAAGCAAGGCCCAGGTATTAAATTATTTGGCGGACTCCCACACGATTCTGAAAAATTATCAAGATGCCGAAGAACTTGTAAAAAAATCATTGGAGTTATCCAAAAAGCTAAAATACAATGCCAACATAGCAAGGGCGTACGAGAATTGGGGTACTTTAAAATTTAAACAAGGTGATTACGATGCATCCATTGAATACTATCAAAACAGTTTTAACACCTGGAAATCAATAGGTTCACAAAATAACCAAGCCAATCTTTTTTGTTTTTTAGGAAAATCATACGCTGCCAAAAACAATCATCCCCGGGCCCTTCAGTACTTCAATCAAAGCCTGAACATTCTAAAAGATGTAAACTATCCTGATATACTAAATACTGTGCTTTTGGAAAAGGCAAAATCAGAAGAATTCCTAGGTAATTATAAAGAAGCGCTGGCGAGTTTCAAACAAAACAAAATCCTTAGTGATTCTATTTTTACAGTGGAGCAGGCCACCGCTACCCAAGAGTTAAAAACCATCTACGAAACAGAAAAAAAAGAACAACAAATTGCTCTTCAAGAGAAAGAGATTACCGTTTTGGAACAAAAGGCAGAGATCAGTACACTACAAAAAATACTGTTGGGGGGCTTGCTAGTTCTTTCACTTATTGGTTTTTATGGTATCCGTCAAAAATTAAAACGTAACAAGCTCGAAAAAGAGAAAGTGGATGCAGAACTCGCCTTTAAAAAGAAAGAACTCACCACCCATGCCCTACATCTGGCCAAAAAAAATGAGGTATTGGAAGGGCTTAAACAAAAAGCCGAAGAGCTAAAAGCCAGTGAAGAATCCAAAAAAGGCTACCAACAACTCATACGAACCATCAACTTTGATTTGCAGGACGACAATAACTGGGAAAACTTTTCTCGTTACTTCGAAGAGGTCCATAAGGACTTTAACAGCAATGTAAAATTAAAATACCCCCAGATCACTTCAAACGAACTTCGCCTTTTGGCTCTCTTAAAGATGAATCTGTCCTCCAAAGAGATAGCCAATATCCTTAATATTTCTCCAGAGGGCATCAAAAAAGCACGTTACCGTCTTCGTAAAAAACTGGACATCACCACAGAGGACTCTTTACAGGATTTGGTACTATCACTTTAACACATAGACACCTTATGTAATCTTTTCTTTTTCAGAAAGTTGGAAGTTATTACCTATTTTTAGTAGGTAATCAATCCCTATGAAACTCTCAAAACCACTCTTCCTTCTTTTTTTCCAATTCTGTTTGTGTGTTGTTGCTCAAGAAAATAAAAGATTGGACAGCTTATTGAACGTTCTTAAAACACAAGAAGAGGATACCTTAAAAGTTGGTACCCTAGAAGAACTGTTCTTGGAGGAGTTTTATACGGATCCAGCAAAAGCTAAAAAATATATTGACCAAAGTCTTGTTCTTTCTAAAAAACTGGGTTTTGCAGATGGAGAAGGATTTGCCAATTACTATCTGGGCGCTGGTTATTATCAAACTATTGGTAAAAATGATTCTGCTAGCTATTATATTAATGAAGCGCTTTCAATATTCAAACGTATAAATCACGAAGAATATATCGTTAAGATGACAAATGCTTTGGGTGTTGTCGAGTACACCTCCGGAAATTACCAAAAAGCAATAGAATATTATAATGTAGGCATTGATTACTCCAGAAAGTACAAACATTGGGACAATTTAGCCAATAGGCTTGGCAACAAATCCTTGGCTTATATTAATAAAGGAGATTATAACCTTGGGGTCAAATACTCCATCGAATCGCTAAAATTGTTTGATAGTTTAAGTTCACAGTCCAATACCCTGCAACTTAAAATCCATACTGCTACTGCCGCTGTTCGAGTTGGATACGCTGAAATGGGACTGGAAAATTATAAAAAAGCCCTAGAATACTTTAATCGTGCTTTGGATATTTATGTTGGAATAGACGATGTGATCCATATGGGACACACCTATTCTGATATTGGCAATGTGCATTTAGAACTTGGAGAATATGATACCGCTATCGAAAATTATCTAAAAACCCTTGATATAGCAAAAGAAAAAGCAGTTCCAATAATGAACGGTTATGTTTTGGTTAACCTAGGCAAGGCCTATAGAAAAAAAGGGGATTATGGGAAAGCCCTATCCATTCTTAAAGAAGGGTTGCCTATTAATAAACAGTTTGGGACAAAGGATGATCTTGCCCTTAATTTGAAACAATTGGGGCATACTTATATGAAAAAAGGTGACTTGGATCAAGCCCTATTATTTTTTAACAAGTCTATCGCTTTAGCTGATTCAATCAATGCCGCAGAAATTTTATCTGAAGCCTCTTTGAACAGGGCCGAAGCTTATGTCGAGCTAGGTCAATATCAGAATGCATACCTGGATCAAAAGAAACATCAATTCATCAGTGATAGTATTTTCAATGTCAAAAAATCGCAACAAATTGAAGAATTACGCACGATTTATGATACCGAAAAAAAAGAACAACAGATTGCTCTTCAAGAAAAGGAGATTACTGTTTTGGAACAAAAAGCGGAAATAAGCACGTTACAAAAATTACTTTTAGGAGGCTTGCTTGTACTTTCGCTGATTGGATTTTATGGTATACGTCAAAAATTAAAGCGCAACAAACTCGAAAAAGAGAAAGTCGACGCCGAACTGGCCTTTAAAAGGAAGGAACTCACTACCCACGCACTGCATTTAGCCAAAAAGAACGAGGTTTTGGAAAGTTTAAAGCAAAAGGCCCAAGAACTCAAAGAGAACGAGGAATCCAAAAAAGGGTATCAACAACTCATCCGGACAATCAATTTTGATTTACAAGATGATAACAACTGGCAAAACTTTTCACGCTATTTTGAAGAAGTCCATAAAGATTTCAATAGCAGCGTAAAATCAAAATATCCTCAAGTCACTTCAAATGAGCTACGTTTATTGGCCCTATTAAAAATGAATTTATCCTCAAAAGAGATTGCCAATATCCTGAATATTTCACCAGAAGGCATTAAAAAAGCCCGATATCGTCTTCGTAAAAAATTGGAAATCACCACAGAAGACTCTCTTCAAGATTTGGTGCTTAGCCTTTAGGCACAGGCTTTTTCAAAGCTGTCCACTAATTGTCCCATATTTATTTTCAAGGTGTCCACCGGTTGTCCACCCTCATTTTTTCATTGCTCTAAATCAGCGCTTTAGGTTTGTGGTGTTATGCATTAGCACATAACCAGTTTTGTGGTCTTGCTCGGCTAAGGGCTGCAGACCATTTCCCGGGCGAGTCACACAAAACAGTCAAAAAAGTTTAACCACAAAACAAAAGCATTATGAAAACGAAGGCCAAATTATCAGGTTTAGCTATAGTTATAGTCCTGATTGTATTAATCATTTCATGTAGCAAAGAAGGTGGCATAGAACCCGTGGCGGTTGACCCATGTGTCGATAATCCCTGTGGCAATCCAAATCAATGTCCAGATCAATGTGATGATAATGGAGGGGAACCTATTCAGGGAATAACCAGGGATGATATGACTCCTGAGGGTAATGTAGTGGAAACAGAGGATGGATATATGGTTGAAGGTAAAGTAACCATGGAAACAGAGTCCGGGGATTCCGTTGTATTTGAAGAGGCTGATTTGGATGTTGAATTTAATGAAGATGGCTCTTTAAAGAATTTTAGCGGGACAGTTGAAATACCAACGCCATCAAATTATTTCGAGTTTGAAGACCCAATTCAGGCCGATGTAGGCTTTTTTACCGGGAAATTCCTGAATGATAACCGCGCTTATGAAATAAGACTGAAGGATGAAAGAAAATATTTTGTTTTTGCCATCTCTGTAGCCATTGAAATGACGGTTGGCGCCAATGATGATCCCGATGCCACAAAACCTATTTCCATTTCCCCACCGTTGAGCGGCGGGCACATTACTTTAATTGCCGATTATGATGACCCTATGTTCTTCTATTCTGTGGGAATTAATGGAGGTCTGGGAGGCAACGATGGCAATGGAGATGGAAACAACAATAACAATGATGACGATGATGGGGAAGTGTCTGGAGTTAGCTTCGGAAGTTCCCTTAATGCTTATCTGCGGTTTGAACCTACCTTGCCTGTCGAAAATGTGGTCGCTTTTGATGCCAAGACCGTCACTGGAGGTACCTTTTCATTTTGGAAAGTTCTGGAGGCCAGTGGCATGTACTACAAGAATAGCGGTTTTGATGTTGATTTTAACCTAAAAGAACCCATGAACTCCAACTTTGGGGTGGGATATCGGGCAGGTATCAATGGAAGTATGTCATTCTCAGCCGATATCAAGAATATTGTCTCCTTCGGTTTCCCTATTGGGCAAGGTAGCGCAGCAATCGTGGCCGAAGCCAGTACAAATAATGGTATCAACGCCAGAGCTTTTGTAAACGGACTTGTAGATCCAGACCTTTCCTGGTGGCCAGAGTTTATTCCTATCAGTCCGGATGGACAATTGAATGTTTATGGCTACGTGGAACAAACTGGCGCATTTGATATGGGCCTCTCCGGAAATCTCGGTTTGGAAACCCCAACAGGTTTAAAAAGTGTGGATGGAGCCTTAAGGTTAACTCAGGATGCCTTCACCATGGATGGAAAAGTTACCATTGATGACGAAATATGGGAAGCCAATATTACCATGACCCAAGAGCAAACAAAGGTTATTGCAACTCCGCCATCCAATTTTACTGAGGGTATATCAGAAACCGTGACAGCACAAATTGATGAAGCCATCGAAACAACCGAACAAGCCATAGCTGACCTTGAAGCTGCTAACGAGCAATACGAGTTGGAATTGAGTCTAAGAGGGTTGAGAGCTGCATTACCCGGAATTATTGATCGAGCCAATGCTGAAATCAATGATGCCGTTACAGCTGGAATAGCAAGTGGTAGAAGCCAAGCCAATAAAATACTAAGTGATAACGGCAGGATTCTTTGTAGTGACAATATTTCGTCTGTTGTAAATTCTATGGTAAATCCCTACAGGAATGCATTAAATAGACTTAGAAACGCTGTTGATGAATCCAACGATAATACCCAGACCAGAAACGAATTGGAAGCTGCCCTACGGCAACTTGCAAGCTTGGACAGAATCAACACAAGTGCAACTGTGACAATAGTTCATGGACATAGTACCTTCGGTTGTGGCGCCCTATGGAGGCTAACAGCGACCAGAACGGTAACAATAAATGAGCCCGTTTTAACATCCACCCAAAAAGCACAGTTATTGGAAGCTGCCGATAACGTAAAATTCATTGCGGAGGCAGAAGGTATAAAGTTCGACGCCCAGGTTATTGTTGATCAACTTCCCACAATCGAGGAATTGGAGAAATTAAGGGATGGTGTGGAAGCCTGTGTTGCCGAACTTGCCGAAGGGCTTGAAAAATCCGGGTTCACCTATATTCACGACACCAAGGAGTTCATACCATTCATTGTTGTCAATGGCGAAGAAAAAGAAGTAGGCGATTTTGATATCTTCAGTTCGGACGCAATAATTGCAGAAGCCCGTATTGAGTCAGATAGCTGTAATCCCGACCAAGCCCTTAAGGCGCTTCAGGATGAAGCCAAAAAAAGGTAGTGGTCAAATATTAAAATAGTGTAAAAAACAAAAGCCCCGGGAACCACTCCGGGGCTTTTTAATAAAATCAAAACCAACCTAAACATATGAGTTTACCACTCAAGTTTGTCGAAAATTTCATAGCAATTTTCATATATAAAACAACTAGGTACAGGGATACCCTACCTTATTTTCCGTTTTTTTATAAAAAAAATACCTTTTTTGATTAATTTTTTAATCAATTGATTGATAGTCAATACTTTAAATCAATAATAAATCTAGTATTTTACGACAATAAGTTTGTCCACAAGTGGATTTAGGCGATCCATTAGGGTTGGAATGAGCGTTTCGCCCATTTCCAAATACAATTCCGAAAAGTTCAGTTGCCGTTCTTGCAAGGATTGATTGGGAAACAGTTCGTTTTGAATATCGGTCATCCGAACGACATGGTCTCTTAGTTTTCTTTTCTGTGCTTTCAACAATCGTTTTTCCAAAGCGTCCAAGCCCTTTTTTTGCTTCACTTCTTGGGCCTTTACGGCACCGACAAAAGTTTTGTCCGTAGCTTCGGCGAGTTGGTACATGGATTTGAATTGTTCTTCCAAGTGCTCTTTTTGACTTGAAAAATCGATATCAATATTGGAAATCTCCCTTATTTTCTTGTTGATAAAACTGTTTTGCTTTAAAAACAAATCCGAAATTTTCAAATCAAGTTTTTCAACTTTTTTGGCTTGTTTTTCAGTCAGGACGAGTGCCGAGTTTCGAAGCAGTAATATCGGGAAGGTAACCTCCATTGCTTCAAAATAAGCCTTTAGCTCCAACCAGTAGGCCAATTCCCCTCCCCCGCCAATATAGCAAAGATTGGGTAAAACTACTTCCTGGAACAAAGGTCTTGCAATCACATTGGGGGAAAACCGTTCCGGATGATTTTGAAGCTCTTCTTCCAGCTCTTTCCCTGAAAATTGGATTTCAGTATTATTTACCTGATAACTTCCATTTTCCTTGACTATTCGTTCACGGATTCCATCCCTTAAATAGAAATAATTTATTTCCCTAGGATTGACTTGGATCGTATAATCAGAAGAAACTTGCTTTAGCTGCTCAATGGATGCTGTAACCTTCTGATAAGGAATGTGCTGAAAGATATCTTTCTTGGCAAAGGGAATCAATTGTTTTTTCAATTGGGCATTATCACCGTCAACGATGACCAGACCGTGTTCTCCAAAAAGTTCATTGGCTAAAAACCGTGTGGCATCAGCAAGATTAGAATTATTTATATAGGCCTTTTGGAAGAGGTCCTTTAAATTTTTGGCCTGCGCTGAATTGCCCAGCTCCGATGAGAAAATAGCAAAGACTGCATCCAAACCATCAGTTTTCAACTTTCCAACCGCTCCAGATGCCTCTCGGTTCCATTGTACCTTCTGTCCCTTAAAGTTGAAATAGTTGATCTCATCAAAATCATGGTCCTCCGTTGCCATCCAATAAACCGGCACAAAATCATACTTGGGATAAGCTTCCTTTAATTGATGGGTAAGGTTTATGGTAGATATTATTTTATACAAGAAATACAGCGGACCGGTAAAAAGGTTCAACTGATGGCCGGTTACCACAGTAAACGTCTTTTTATCCCCCAAAGAGCTAATATTGTTGGCTGTTGCTTCAGAAACTGTAAAATCTTGATATTGATCTCTAAGCGCATTTACCAAAATTGGCCTGAACTTAGCAGAAAAACTGGATTCCTTTTCCTTTATCTGGTCTTCAAAACTCTGTATATCAGGAAATCTCTTGAAAAAGGGAGACAGACCTTTTTCTTGGTCAAGATAGTCACAAATAAGTTTCGAAAAATAACCTGTTTCCTTGAAGGGTATGCAATCTACTTCCATTAAGTTGAAATATCGTGCTAAAGATAATCCTCTTGTTTTTTTCTATTCCTAAAAATACGTTAATTGCTCGAAGACCATTAACGAAGCATAAAACCAGAGGGTGATTGTTCTTTAATTTATTGTTAGATTTGGGTGGACTAATTCACTGTAAATGACAAGAATTCTACTTTTATCGTCCTTCCTATTTTCTTTTATATCCACGGCACAACTTAAATCCCCTTCTGAATTTTTAGGGTATGAGTTGGGCTCAGAATTTTCAAGGCACTACGAGGTAGTGGATTATTATGAATATCTGGCCAAAGAAGCTGCAGACAGGGTTAAGCTTACCGTATATGGACAAACCAACGAGCGCAGACCGCTTTTGTTGGTTTATGTTTCATCTTCAGAAAACATGTCCAACTTAGAGAACATTAGACAAGAGCATTTGAATGATACCAAGGGCACTGGAAATTCCTCGAAGGCCATTGTATGGTTAAGTTATAATGTGCATGGTAATGAAAGTGTAAGTACGGAAGCTTCCATGCAGACCATATATGAATTGTTGACTACCAAAAGTTCGTATTTGGAAAATACAGTGGTTATTATCGATCCATGCATCAATCCTGACGGCCGTGATCGTTATAGCAATTGGTACAATCAATATAAAAATGCACCACATCAGGTTGACCCCTATAGTAAGGAACACAATGAAGGTTGGTGGAATGGGAGGAGCAACCACTATATGTTCGATTTAAATCGGGATTGGGCCTGGTTGACGCAGGTTGAAAGTCAGCAACGCATAAAAGTATATAATGAATGGCTGCCCCACGTACATGTGGACTTTCATGAGCAAGGAGTTGATAACCCATATTATTTTGCGCCTGCCGCTGAACCTTATCACGAAGTGATTACTGACTTTCAGCGTGATTTTCAAGTTACGATAGGAAAAAACCATGCTAAGTATTTTGATGCCAATGGTTGGTTCTATTTTACCAAAGAAATCTTTGATTTGTTCTATCCCAGTTATGGAGATACGTATCCCACATATAATGGCGCTATTGGTATGACCTATGAGCAAGGTGGGAGTGGACGAGGTGGCCTTGGTGTAATCACAAAAATTGGAGACACCTTGACCTTAAAAGACAGATTGGACCATCATCATACCACTGGTCTATCCACTGTAGAGGTATCCTCAAAAAATGCCGATAAATTGAACTCCGAGTTTCGGAAGTTTTATAAAAATCGAAGTTTTAAGTACAAAAGCTATGCGCTTAACGGGGACACGGACAAAATAGATGCCCTAAAAGCGTTGCTCGACAAACATGAGATTGAATATGGCACGCCTGCCAATGGTACTGCCAAGGGATTCAATTATAACTCCGGAACCAACGGTAACATGGGCATATCCAACAATAGTCTTGTGGTGTCCACAAACCAAACCAAAGGAACACTGGTAAAAGTATTGTTCGAACCAAGTGCCAAATTAAGTGACTCGCTTACCTATGACATTACAGCTTGGTCCCTGCCCTATGCCTATGGGTTGAATGCAATAGCATCATCGAGCACCATAAATGCATCAGCCGGGAGTACGAATGATGCGGAGCAAACCAATATCAAAAAAGATGCCTATGCCTATATATCCAAATGGAGCAGTATGAGAGATGCCAGGTTTTTGGCCGAAGCCTTGTCCAAAGGCATAAAGGTCCGTAAAACCAACGAGCCTTTTATTTTGGATGGTAACTCCTATAAAAGAGGAAGTTTGATTATCTCTAAAGCCGATAACAAGCACAAAAAGGACTTTATTGAAACACTGCAACAGTTGGCCAACAAGCATAAGGTTAAATTGGAATCCACATCTACAGGTTTTGTAGATTCAGGGAAGGATTTTGGTTCTAGACACGTTAAAATGATCAAGAAACCAAAAATTGCTGTTCTGTCAGGAAAACCGACCTCAACCCTTCGTTTTGGGGAAATATGGCACTTTTTTGAACAACAACTACATTATCCTGTTACCGTTATCGATAGCGATTACTGGGAAAAAGTGGACTTGAACAACTATCAAATCCTGGTGCTCCCTGGAGGAAATTACGGAAGTTCCATTGCCGATGGTCAATTGAAAAAAATTAAAGATTGGGTGCAAAGGGGAGGAAAATTGGTGGCCATGGGTGGTGCAATACAGGGTGTAGATGGTGAAAAAGGTTTTGGCATCAAAAAGAAAGAAGTAGCCAAAGATTCTGCTAAAAGCAAACCAAAACCACACAAAAACACCCAAAGAGAGCGAATTAAAAATGCAATCACCGGCGCAATTTTCAAAACTAAAGTTGATAACACACACCCCTTGGCCTTCGGTTATGGTACCAATTACTTTACGCTGAAATTGGGGAATTCCGGCTATGATTATCTAAAAACAGGAAATGCAGTATACCTTGAGGGAAGCGCCAAACCAGTTTCCGGGTTTGCCGGAAGCGATGCACAGAAAAAGGTTGCCAATTCACTGGTGTTTGGTGTTGAGTCTTCTGGAAAAGGCCGGGTAGTCTATATGGTAGATAATCCGTTGTTCAGAGGCTTCTGGGAAAATGGAAAACTGTTTTTTGCCAATGCACTTTTCATGGTAGATTAAGGTTTTATTGCCTTTAGCGACTTTATCCTCCAGATAACAGAATCCTAAAACCCGTTAAGCTAAATTTAGGCTGTGTGCATCGGTTTTGAATACTCCGTCACACGAGTTAACGGATTCTATATATCATTAAAAATCATTAATTTAGGGTAATAGTTATAATCAAAAAATGAAGTCGTTATGAATGAACAATGGCTAAATCTTCAGTATAAGCCCCTTGTGTTGACATTTTCCCTATGTCTGATGCTGATAGCGGGTACTTCCAGAGCACTTGGATTTCAAGAACAAGAGAGTTTCTCACAGTACAAAGGTGAGGTAACAGATGCTTCGTCCAACAACCCCCTTGTGTTTGCGACACTTTCTGTTGAAGGCACCAACATTAGTACCATCACCAACACCGAAGGTGCTTTTTTATTAAAAATTCCAAATACCATTACCGATGGTACCTTGGTGGTTTCTTTTTTAGGGTATAAAAGCAAAACCATCTCTATTTCGGAACTCAAACCGAAAAAAAACAAAATTTCCTTGGTTGTTTCAGTTACAGAGTTGACCGAGGTGAATATCAATGCTCCAAAGGATGCCGCTGCCCTGGTTAGGGAAACTCTGGCAAGGAAGGGAGACAATTATTTTGATGATCCTACCTTAATGACAGCCTTTTACCGCGAGACCATAAAAAAGAGAAAAAGAAACGTATCGCTTTCTGAAGCAGTGGTCAATATTTATAAATCCCCATATAATTCGCTCAGAAGGGATGCCGTGGAACTATACAAAGCCAGAAAAAGTACCGACTATAGTAAATTGGATACAGTGGCTTTGAAGCTACAAGGAGGTCCTTTCAACACCTTGTATGTCGATATTATGAAATACCCAGAGTATATCTTTTCTAATGGGGCCTTTGATAATTACAAGTTTACTTTCAGCCGTTCCACAAGGATCAATGATAAACTTATCTACGTTATTAAGTTTGATCAATTTGAGACCATTACCGAACCTCTTTATAAAGGTGAACTCTTTATTGATGTGGAACAAAAGACATTGACCAGTGCAATCTACACTTTGAATATTACAGATAAGGTCAAGGCTGCAAAGCTTTTTGTTAGAAGGAAACCTGCAAAAGTCGATGTGTGGCCCACAGAAGTTGCTTATAGAGTAGATTACCGGGAAAAAGGTGGAAAATGGTATTATGGATACAGTAATGTCCTGCTGGAATTCAAGGTGGACTGGGAAGATAAATTATTTAATTCAGTATACAGCATGACAGCTGAGATGGCAATAACCGATTGGGAAAAAAATGTTACAGGAGAACTACCCAAAAACAGGGACCGTGTCAAAAAGTCAATAATACTAAGTGATGAAGCCATTGGTTTTTCTGATCCAGATTTTTGGGGCGAATACAATATCATCGAACCAGAAAAATCCATTGAATCCGCAATACGAAAAATCCAGCGTCAGTTGCGCAGAGCTAAATCCAAAGAAGGTAACTCTGCTCCTTAGTACAAAAATCTTTTAACAAAGAAGCCCCTAAAAAGGGGCTTTTTTTATTTCTTAAACTCTTGCAGTGTTTTTATGATAATGGAAACACAATCCATGAGCTGCTCTCTATCCATGACCAATGGAGGTGCAAATCGGATAATGTTACCATGGGTGGGTTTTGCCAAAAGTCCATTTTCCTTCAATGCCATACAGATGTCCCATGCTGTGGAACTTTCTTCCACATCATTGATAAGAATTGCATTGAGCAGTCCTTTTCCACGCACTTTAACCACGAGATCACACGAAGGAATAAACTTGTTCAATTCTTCTCTGAACAATTTCCCAAGTTCCATTGCGTTTTCAGCGAGGTTTTCTTCTTTTACCACCTCTAACGCCGCCATTCCTACAGCTGCCGCCACCGGATTTCCACCAAAGGTACTTCCATGACTACCCGGAGTAATAACTTCCATGATTTCGTCATTGGCCAAAACGGCGGATACTGGATAAGCTCCTCCGGAAAGGGCCTTGCCCAAAATCAATATATCGGGTTTTACCTCTTCGTGGTCCACTGCCAACATTTTACCTGTTCTCGCAATTCCGGTTTGAACCTCATCTGCAATAAAAAGTACATTGTGTTTTTCGCAAAGCGCCTTGGCTGCTTTCAAATACCCCTCAGAAGGGACATAGACACCAGCTTCACCTTGAATCGGTTCGACCAAAAACCCTGCGATGCTGGAATCACTTTCCAAAGTTGCCTCCAATGCTGCTAGGTTGTCATATTCAATCTGGATAAAGCCTGCTGTATAAGGACCATAGTTTTTTCTGGCCACCGAATCATTGGAAAATGAAACAATGGTTGTAGTACGTCCATGGAAATTGTTTTCGCATACCACAATCTTAGCTTGATTTTCCGGTACTCCTTTCTTCTGATAAGCCCATCTTCGGCATATTTTCAATGCAGTTTCAACGGCTTCTGCTCCAGTGTTCATGGGCAAAAGTTTATCAAACTGAAAAGTGGAGGTCACATACTCCTCAAACTGGCCCAGCATATCATTGTAAAATGCCCTGGACGTTAAGGTCAAGGTTTTGGCCTGTTCGGTCATCGCCCCAACAATTTTAGGGTGGCAATGCCCTTGGTTCATCGCGGAATACGCTGAAAGAAAGTCATAATACTTTTTTCCTTCAACATCCCAAACAAAAACTCCCTCACCCTTGCTCAATACAACAGGAAGTGGATGGTAATTGTGGGCTCCGTACTTGTTTTCTAAATCTATCGCGTGCTGCGATGTTAAATGCTCTAAAACAGCCATTTTAATTAGGTTTAAATTAATCAAACAACTATTCCTACATCACCTTTATTCTTTCGAAAGTTCGAAAAAGCAGCGTGGGAGAGAAATCATCCCTGAAGAGGTCTGCAAGGTAATAAATATTGGGCTGTTTTTATAAAAAACTTACTCAGGCAACTTGTTTGATAACGATGAAATCTGCAATTCCAACCTTTTCATTTCTCGTATTAAAGCGTTTCTATGTATTTGCATCCACATATAGATCTTTAGCATACTTATGGTCAAAAAGCAGAGCACAACAGCACCTACCCAGAGAATCAAATCGTTCGTATTTTCAACATCAAATGTTTGTATTAGACAATAAATGAGCAATCCAAAGACCACAGCTATCAAAATGTTCATAATAAATGCAAGCCAGGAGTTTTTCCCTTTGAACAGCCCTCCCAACATTTGAAATAGGTTTTGTTCGTCCAATTGATCATAAAACTTCGCTTCTTCTTGGGTCAGCGTCTCTTTGATTAATTTGTCAATATCTTCCATATTAGTTTTCATAAATTCTGTTTTTTAATATTGTTTTTAATTTTTCCCGCGCATGATATAGTCTGGATTTTGCCGTACCTACCGATATGCCCAACATTCCACTGATATCCTTTAGCGAATAGTCCTGTACATAAAATAAACGGACAACCATTTGTTGCTGTTCGGGCAAGGTATTTACCGTCTTTAACAGATTTTGCTTTACCCTATCAATATTCGATGGCTCCGTTGTGTCAGTATCAATTTGCTCATGCTTCAGGTGGTCACAAACCTTGTTCATCCTATTGTTCGCCTTAATCGCATCGATGGATTTTGTATAAACAATCCGCATGGCCCAAGCACCAAAGTTTTCAGGCTCTTTCAGGTGATCAAGTTTATCAATGATTACCTGCCAGCAGTCTTGGGCAATGTCCTTTGCCATATCTGCATCTTTGACAATCCAATAGGCCCTATCGCAAAAGGTTTTGTGCCATCGCTTCACCAAAACCACCAGGGCTTTTTTATCTCCAGATTGAAAATCCTGGATCAACTGACCATCGACTTGACGTTTCTTTTTATTCATTTAACAAGTCTGCTTATACCTTAAAGACGGTAACCAATCAAAAAGGTTCAAAAAAAAGAAGATTTTAACTGGTTCAACCTTCAAGTTAATTGTTCTTTATGAAAACCTATGCTTACTTTTGCGGCATGCGCAGAAAAAACAAGCGAAGAACGTTTGAACATGTTGAGGTAATCGATGCAGGAGCCAAAGGAAAGTCGGTAGGCAAAGCTCCTGATGGACGAGTGATATTTTTATCCAATGCCGTTCCAGGGGATGTCGTAGATGTGTTGACCACAAAAAAGAGAAAGGCCTATTTTGAAGGCATTGCCACCCATTTTCATACACTTTCCGATAAAAGGACTACTCCAGAATGCGAGCATTTTGGGGTTTGTGGCGGATGTAAATGGCAACATATGGCCTATGAACACCAACTGTCATTCAAACAAAGAGAAGTTGAGAACAATTTAAAGCGCATTGGAAATATCGAATTGCCTGAAACAACCCCAATATTGGGTTCAAGGAAGCAATATTTCTATCGCAACAAGATGGAATTCTCATTTTCCGATAGCAGATGGCTCACCCAAGAAGAAATTGATTCCGAAATTCCTATCGATGATAAAAACGCTTTGGGGTTTCATATTCCGGGGATGTGGGATAAAATTTTGGACGTTAAAAAATGTCATCTCCAAGAAGATCCTTCAAATGCAATCCGCTTGGAAATACGGGATTTTGCCCTTAAGAATGGGCTTTCATTTTTCAACCCAAGAACGCAGACAGGCCAACTTCGAACCATGATGTTACGAACTGCTTCAACTGGGGATATCATGCTACTGATTCAATTTTGTGATGACAACAAAGAAAAAAGGGAACTGCTATTGAATCACTTAGCTCAAAAGTTCCCAGATATAACATCTTTGCTTTATGTTATCAATCAAAAACAAAACGATACCATTTACGACCAAGAGGTCATCTGTTTTGCCGGGAATGACCATATTTTTGAGGAAATGGAAGGGCTTCGATTTAAGATAAATGCCAAATCATTTTATCAGACCAATTCCGAACAGGCCTACGAACTTTACAAAATCACCCGTGACTTTGCAGGGTTAACAGGAAACGAATTAGTTTATGATTTATATACAGGAACTGGCACCATTGCCCAATTTGTATCGAAAAATGCCAAAAAAGTAATTGGTGTGGAGTCGGTACCCGAGGCTATTGAAGATGCAAAAGTAAATGCCCAAACTAATAATATCACCAATGTGGATTTTTACGTAGGTGATATGAAAAATGTATTCAACGAAGCCTTCATAGACAAACACGGATTGCCCGATGTTGTTATTACCGACCCACCGCGTGACGGCATGCACAAATTGGTGGTGGAACAACTTTTGTTGGCCGCTCCAAAGAAAATTGTCTACGTAAGCTGCAATAGCGCAACCCAAGCCAGGGATCTGGCTCTATTGGATGAAAAATATAAAGTGATAAAGGTGCAGCCGGTTGATATGTTTCCGCAGACCCACCACGTTGAAAATGTCGTACTTTTGGAGAAACGGGTATAATTTTTGATAAAATCTGTTTTTAGTTTTAGAATGAAGAAAATACTTCCCATCTTACTGATAGCCTTCCTGTTCATTTACATGGCTTCCTGCGAAAAAGATGACATTTGTGTTGATGGCGATACCCCTTTATTGTACATTGGTTTTTTTGATATAGACAATCCAGATGAACACAGTCGTGTAACCTCCATCCGCATAAAAGCTATCGATAACGATCAAATTCTATCAGATTCCGAGGCATTCAACTTTACGGATCGTTCCAATTCGCCCGATTCATTATTGGTCCCTTTACAAATTGCCTCAAACAGCACCCAATTTCAGTTTATTACCAATTCTGCGGACGATGCCGATACTTCAGAGGAAACAGGTAACATTGACACCCTCACAATTAACTACAGTACAAGGGAAGCATTTGTTTCAAGGGCATGCGGTTTTGTGATAAATTATGATGATTTGGATGTATCCCTGACTTCTGACACTTCCAATTGGATCCAGGATATAACCATTGTTCAACAAACCATAGAAAACTCTAATAATATCCATGTCAAGATATTTCATTAGCCTTTTTTGCTTAGCAAGTTCCTTTTATGGAATCAGTCAAGACGAGCCCATTGATTTGCAACCCAAGGATACTGTGGAACACAAACAAGAATATGGTTTGCGGGTTGGTGCCGATATAAGTCGGTTGGTTTTGTCATTTGCGGATGAAGATTATACAGGTCTGGAATTGGTTGGTGACTATAGGTTGACAGAAAAACTATATTTGGCAGGAGAAATAGGGAACGAGGAAAGGACTCAATCAGAGGGGTTGGGAAACACTCTTTTGTACAATTATACTACTTCGGGGAGCTATCTAAAATTGGGTGTTGAGATAAACACTTATGAAAATTGGTTTGGTATGAGCAACTCCATCATCATTGGAGGACGCTATGCCGTTGCCAGTTTTAGTCAGACCCTAAATGAATACAACATTTTCGAGGGCAATCGGTTTTTCAATCCTGACAATTTATTGGTCGGTGCGCAACCAGGGGAGGAATTCAGTGGTCGCACTGCTTCATGGCTCGAATTTGTAGCTGGTATCAAGGCTGAGCTTTTTGCCAATATTTATATTGGCATGAGTGCGCGTCTCGGATTTTTGGTCACCAATAAGGAAGAGGATCGCTTTCCCAATCTATGGATTCCAGGGTTCAATAAAGTTACCGATGGAAGTAATTTTGGGGTGAGCTATAATTATTCCATCTCCTATTTGATTCCGTTCTACAAAAAATCCAAAAAGAAAAAGCAAAAGGAAACACCTCCGGTTCAAGAGGAGAATTAATACGTCTCACAAGCATGAAAAACAAGAATACCCAAATCAACTATGTTGAATTCAAAGCTTCAAATCTTGAAGAGATAAAGGAGTTTTATTCGAAATGTTTTGGTTGGACATTCACTGATTATGGACCAACGTATACTTCATTTGCAGAGAGCGGACTCGAAGGTGGTTTTGAAAAAAGCGATGAGGATGTTATCAATGGAGCTTTGATTGTCCTGTACCATGAAGATCTTTTGCATATTCAAAAAGCGATTGTAAATGCTGGTGGAAAAGTAGTAAAGGAAATTTTTTCGTTTCCTGGCGGACGTAGATTTCATTTTGCCGATCCAGCTGGCAATGAATTGGCGGTTTGGTCAGATAAATAACAAGTATTAAATGATCATAAGGATTTTCACCGCAATAGTTCCCCAAACAAAACATTCGGAGTTTGAGTCTAAATTCAAAGAGATTTCCGTGCCCTTGGTAAAAGGTCAAAAGGGTCTTTTGGGCATTGATATTGCGAGGCCCACCCAATGGAATCCAAATACATTTGTTATGATTTCCAAATGGGCATCTGAGGACGATTTAATACAATTTGCAGGAGCAAAGTGGAACGAAGCCCATATTCCTTCGGGCATGGAAAAATATATTGATTCGTGTTCCGTTGAGCATTTTTTCAATATTTCTATTTAGAAAATAGCTCATTAACCTAGGAGGCTAATCCATAGTATCTGCATCGTCGGTTTGGTATTTTCCCTTTTTACTTCCTGCATACATTTCATACTTGACCAATCTGGATTCCAATTTTCCGTTGAAGGTCTTTACTTTTCTTGAAGGTCTTAATCCCACATGCTTCAATGCATCAAGATTGGAGGTAATCAACCAAGCATCTGTTGCTGGGTAGTGCTGTTTTAGCGTATCTCCTATTTTTGCATAAAAATCTTCTACATCAATTTGAAGACGTTCGCCATAAGGGGGATTGAAAACCATATGCAATTTTGAATCCACGGGTTTTTCGGTCCTGAAAAAATCTTTCCGTTCAATGGTTATGTATTCGGAAAGATTAGCATTGTATACATTTTCTTGGGCTTTGCGCACCGCTGAAGGAGCCTTGTCATACCCAATAATCTTATGGTGGAATTCTCGCGTTTTATTTAAACTGGTATCAACAATTTTTTGGTGTAATTCAGCATTGTAATCCTTCCAATTCATGAAAGCGTAGTTTTCTCTGTTGATATTTGCCGGAATGTTGCAGGCAATCATTCCAGCTTCAATTAAAAATGTACCGCTTCCACACATTGGATCCAGAAAGTCCGTAAGTCCATCCCAACCACTTGTCAACAGTAATCCTGCTGCCAGCACTTCATTAATCGGCGCTATATTGGTCGCAATACGATAGCCACGTTGATGCAAAGAACTTCCCGAACTGTCCAAAGACACCGTGCAAAAGTTCTTATACAAATGCACATTGATTCGCACATCCGGATCTTGGGTATTCACACTTGGGCGCTTACGGTCAACCGCCCTGAATTTATCCACTAATGCATCCTTTACTTTTTGCGAAACGAACATAGAGTTGTTGAACACATCCGAATGCATCGTGGTATCAATCGCAAAGGTTTTTTCGTGGTCAAAATATTCTGGCCAATTTATGCGATATACATTTTGATAAAGTTGTTTCTCATTAAATACCTTAAAGTTAGCTATCGGTTTAAAGATTTTTAATGCAGTTCGAAGACAAAGATTCGCCTTGTACATAAAACCAGTATCTCCTTCGAAAGCAACATTTCTAACCCCTTCCTTTACGTGCCCTGCTCCCAAATTGCGGAGCTCCTTTGCCAAAAGGGGTTCGAAGCCATACAACGTTTTAGCCAACATTTTAAAATTCCCTGCCATACTTTTCAAAATCTTTCCGTAAAAATAGGCTATTTTTGGCCCTTCAACGCAGCTTATGGATTTTCCATTTTGGATGGTTTTTACATTACCTATTTTAGCCGTTTGGGGTAGTTTTACTTTTGTTTGGGTAATAAAACCTAAGGATAAGAAGAACATTAAGTTATTATTGGCTTTCAGTGGAGCATTTTTGTTGGCACTTACCTTTTTTGAGTTGCTTCCTGAAGTATATGAGAACAATAAGCCTAAAACGATTGCCATTTTTATTCTGACCGGGATTTTACTTCAGATATTTTTGGAGTTCTTTTCAAAAGGTGCGGAGCACGGTCATGTGCATTTGGATTTGGAAAAGACTACGTTTCCCATTATGCTATTTCTGAGCTTGTCATTGCATGCTCTTATTGAAGGGGTACCTATTCATGGCAATAATTCCATTTTATACGGAATTTTGATTCATAAAATACCAGTTGCTGTAATACTCAGTATTTTTTTGATTAACTCAAAATTGAAGACAAATGCGGTTATTCTGTTCATTCTTGCCTTTTCATTAATGACCCCTATAGGCAGCTATTTGGCACAATCCCCTTGGATGGATGCCTACTCGGGAGTATTTACAGCCCTGGCTATTGGTGTATTTTTACACATCTCAACCATAATTCTTTTTGAGAGTTCCCAAGGCCATTCATTCAACCTTCAAAAATTGATAGTGATTATTTTAGGGGTCGGGATTGCCTACTTTATATAGCTGTATCGAAGTTAATCAAGGATTTCTGTTAAAATCATCAACCAATGACTAATAGCGCCGCCAAGCACAAAAATGTGCCATATTAAATGGTTGTATGATATTTTCTTTATGGCATAGAACAAGATGCCAATTGTATAGAATGCTCCGCCGAGAGCTAAATAGAATAAACCTTTAGACGATATAGTTTCTGAAAGAAAAGGATAATCAATTACCACCAACCATCCCATTACCCCATAAAGTACCAATGAAAAAACTTCAAACTTTCCTGTAAAAAATAGTTTGAGCAGTGTTCCAAAAAGGGCAATTCCCCAAACGGCATAAAATAACAACCATCCCTTGGAATTTATCAAAATGGTCAAACAAACCGGGGTATAGGTGCCGGCTATCAGGTAATAAATACTGATGTGATCTAAAATCCGTAGTTTTCGTTTGAGTATAGGACTGTTTACTGCGTGATAAACGGTTGAAGCACTAAACAAGATAATAAGGGAAATACTATACGCTATGATACTCCCTAAGAGAAAGGGAGTTCCTTTTAAATCTTTCTGAAGGAATAAAACAAAACCAACTATAGATAGTACCAATCCCAAACCATGGGAATAGGCATTCCATTTTTCCTCGATTAAAACAGATTTGGGGTTGGAAGTCAAATAGCCCTATTTATAGCGTTTACCGTGTTTGATGACCATGTCTACATCTTGCAACAAGCTTATGTAACGTAGCACATCTCCATCTACAGCAATAATGTCAGCGTATTTTCCAGGAGTAATGGTTCCCACATCATTGGCAACGCCCATCCATAACGCCGGCCAATAGGTTGCGGAACGTATGGCATACATAGGATCAATACCAAACTCATTTACCCACACATCCAGTTCATTCCAAGTGGACTGACTATGAAATTTCATTGGAATACCACTATCAGTGCCTATCATCAGAACAACCCCGGCATCCAAAAGTTGATGGATCTTGGTTTTTAGAGTGGGTTTTCTTGAAGGTGTCAACTGAAAATAAGGTAATCTATCAGGATGTTTGATACTCCTTTTAATATCGGCAATAATACTATCCGGTAAACCCAAATGCCATGAATCGTTATCCAATTTCTCACGATTATCCCTTACATATTCATAGTTGTACAGCCCTTCAACCGTAGGGCACCAAAACAAGGGGCCTTTGTTCATCTGTGCGGTGCGCTCCTTTATCATTTCGATGACATCATCCGGATATTGAGGTGCGGAAGACAATCCTGTATGCTCAAAACAGTCGACCCCCACCTTCAATCCTCTTCTAATTTCTTCAGGCCGATGTCCATGTGCTACCACCTTTAGATTGTATTTATGGGCTTCATCCACAATGGCTTTGAGCTCTGTCATGGTCATTTGGTCTTGGTCTATCAGTTTTATCACATCGACCCCTGCATCTGCAAGCTTTTTGATTTTTCGTTTTCCATCCTCTGGGCCATTGACTCCCCATCGAAACGCTTCGGTTCCGAGATATGGTTTATGTTGTATGAAAGGTCCTGAAACATAGAGGGTAGCTCCGGGTATTTCCCCATTGTTTATTCTATCCCGCACAGAAATACTTTCTTTTAATGGCGCTCCTAAATCCCTAGCGCTGGTTACTCCGGCCATTAACAATTGGTGCGCTGAAGAAGGCATGATAACATCCTCAAACAAAGGTGGATAGGTTTTGTCCCAATACGCGTAATCGGCATGACCATTGATCATGGTGTGTACATGCATATCCCACAGACCTGGAAGAACACTCATTCCTTCTGTTGAAATGACTTCTGCATTTTTTGGGATAGGAAGTGTTTCTACCGTTCCGACGGCCTTTATGCGTTCCCCTTCAATCAATATTACACTATTCTTGATAGGGTCTGAACCAAACCCATCTATTAAGGTTCCACCAACCAAAGCTTTTAAGTTGCCCTGTTGTGCACTGATTGTAAAGCAAAAACAAACAAAAATTAAGATTAAAAATGTTCTCATGGGTCTTACTTTTCTTAATTAAACTTATAGGTATTACGCTCAACCTTTACTAAAAAATTTATATCAGGTTCATTCTGGGTAATACCAAAATGGTATTCTAACAATCCTACGATAATACACACTGTCTTCTTGGTGGTCCTTCCGGGCCACTTCCAGCACATGTTTTCCGTTGACCAAATCGCCAATATCCAAGAAAGTTTCAAAACCTTCTTGTTCTCTTTGATTTTGGGTATAAACTAAATCAAAATCGTACGAAGTACTATCTATTTTGAATCGGTACATTTCTTTGAGTGTAGTCATATACTCCGTTAGAAGCTTACGTCGATTTTGCCATCTTATTTTACCCGTTTGAAAAGTAGAATGCAATCCGCGATTATCTTCTTCTGGTTTCAATTCCTCATTGAAATAAAAAACGTCATCTTCAATAGTACGCCCATAAACAATGAAAACATTCAAGAAGTTGTCAGTAATTACCTTGGAAGGTATAGATGCCAAGTTGACGTAAGTGGTATTTCTTTCCACCGCGTCATCATAGTTTTCCATATTGGCTATAAACGAATTGGAATTCAAATCTTTATGCCAATAATTTGAAGTGCTGAAGCCTGTTCCTGCCAATATGGTCAATCCCAGATAGAGAGGTACCAAAATCAAGCTTAATCGACGACCGAATTTAGTGTCCAAGAAGTTGTAGACAATTGGACGATATAAAAAAGAAAGCGTCAAGTATTTAAAAAGCCAATATATCGGATAATAAAACCAACTTGTCCATTTCTTACGTTTCAACCATCCTTGGGTCGCAAAATCTATAAATGTCAAAATGGTCCCAATGCCCAAAGCGACTATTAAAGGAATAGCTATCCAGTAACGTACAATATAAGAGGTGTTTTCACTATCAATCCACAACCCCAAAAGGGTAAATACAAATGACAACGCCAATAGTCCAAGTAAATAAAAAAGCAGTAGAAAAGTTACGGCAAAGATTATACTACAATATTTTTCGAGCTTGGCAACATAGTTATCGAAAGAGCCAACTCGCTTAAGCAAATGGTTTTTAAATTTTGGACTATAATTCAATTCATCATAATCTATATCTCCTGAGACATAACGCAATCCAATTGCACCAATCCACAGGCCTCTTAATACCACATGAATCAGCAGATTTATGGTAAGAATGTACCAGGAGACCAACAATCCTTGCATCATAAATGTTCGATACATATTATCGTTGTTCTGCGCTTCGATATTTGCAATTTCAATGGGCTCAATAACCATGAACAACCCATAAATGGCAAAACCGGAAATAATTAGTTCTAACTGCCAACTTTCTTGTTGAAGAATATCAAGCCACTGCTTGAACTTTTTGTTGTTGGGATCGTTACTCATGTAGTGTGATTGGTTTATTCTTTAAATATATCCAATTACGAAAACAAATCATAAAGAAAACAAAGCGCATAAAAAAACCCTCCAAAGTCGTAAGACTAAGGAGGGTCAAGGAAGGCGGCGACCTACCCGCCCGTACCGGACGCCAGCCCGACAGGCGGTTCTGGCGGGGTACGTTCGGGCGGGCTCTCCCACCGTGTCCGTATGCCATAAAAAAACCCCGACTCAATGATGAATCGGGGTTCAAGGAAGGCGGCGACCTACTCTCCCACCTGGTGTGGCAGTACCATCGGCGCAAACGGGCTTAACTTCCCTGTTCGGAATGGAAAGGGGTGGGCCCCGTCGCCATGGCCACCTAGATTTTAT
>NZ_JBSIOV010000004.1:0-108338 GCF_053642935.1 Flagellimonas sp. 2504JD4-2
TCCTATTGGTCCCTGTGGTCCCTGGTTCCCATCCGGTCCCTGGTTTCCGTCGGGTCCTTGTAACCCTACCGGTCCTTGTGGTCCCTGGTTTCCGTCAGGTCCTTGGTTTCCATCAGGTCCTTGTGGTCCTTGGTTCCCATCCGGTCCCTGGTTCCCGTCAGGTCCTTGTGGCCCCTGGTTTCCTATTGGCCCTTGCGGCCCCTGGTTCCCATCGGGTCCCTGGTTCCCGTCGGGTCCCTGGTTCCCGTCAGGTCCTTGTGGCCCCTGGTTTCCTATTGGCCCTTGCGGCCCCTGGTTCCCATCGGGTCCTTGATTTCCTATTGGTCCTTGCGGTCCCTGGTTCCCATCAGGTCCTTGGTTCCCATCGGGTCCTTGGTTTCCGTCAGGTCCTTGGTTCCCGTCGGGTCCCTGGTTTCCGTCAGGTCCTTGGTTTCCTATTGGTCCTTGTGGCCCCTGGTTTCCATCAGGTCCTTGATTACCGTCGGGTCCTTGGTTCCCGTCCGGTCCTTGATTTCCTATTGGTCCTTGTGGTCCCTGGTTCCCATCGAGTCCCTGGTTCCCGTCGGGTCCCTGGTTCCCATCGGGTCCCTGGTTCCCATCGGGTCCCTGGTTCCCATCGGGTCCTTGGTTCCCGTCAGGCCCCTGGTTACCGTCGGGTCCCTGGTTTCCGTCAGGTCCTTGATTTCCTATTGGCCCTTGTGGTCCCTGGTTCCCATCGGGTCCTTGATTTCCTATTGGTCCTTGTGGTCCCTGGTTCCCATCGGGTCCCTGGTTTCCATCCGGTCCCTGGTTCCCATCGGGTCCTTGGTTTCCATCGGGTCCCTGGTTCCCATCGGGTCCCTGGTTTCCGTCCGGCCCCTGGTTCCCATCGGGTCCCTGGTTTCCATCCGGTCCCTGGTTCCCATCGGGTCCTTGGTTTCCGTCCGGCCCCTGGTTTCCTATTGGTCCTTGCGGTCCTTGGTTCCCATCCGGTCCCTGGTTTCCATCCGGTCCTTGATTTCCTATTGGCCCTTGCGGTCCCTGGTTCCCATCAGGTCCTTGGTTCCCGTCCGGCCCTTGGTTCCCATCGGGTCCCTGGTTCCCATCAGGCCCTTGGTTCCCGTCAGGTCCCTGGTTTCCATCAGGTCCCTGGTTCCCATCAGGTCCTTGGTTCCCGTCCGGCCCTTGGTTCCCATCGGGTCCTTGGTTTCCGTCAGGCCCCTGTGGTCCCTGGTTTCCATCCGGTCCTTGGGGTCCTTGAAGTCCTGTTAAATCTGGTGAAGTGTAAACTGTTCCATTATCGTAATTGATGGAAAATGTACCATCTCCGTTGTCCACAAAAGTGAAGCCCACCAGATTGGAAGAAGTGCAAAGGTTTATCCATTGTGCTCCATTGTAGTAATGCACACAAGATGTTTCGATATTATATATCAAAGCACCATGCAATGGATCAATACTTTGCATTTGTGCCGATGTCAGGCGAGTTAAAACTAATGCTTTATCTGAACTTTCGAGTTCAATAATAGAGGCTGGATCAATTGTATTTGGATTGGATCCAACTTTGACCTGTGAGAAGATGAAAATGGGGCAAAGAAGTACAATGAGGTAAAAAAGAGACTTCAATTTCATTACGACCTAGATTTGATAACTTGTTAAAAATACCAGTGAGGTCGATGAAGTGCCAGTTTATGTTGTGTAGTTGCTTTTTAATGTTGCAAACAACGGTAAATGGTCCGCTAAGACATTATATTTAAGTTAATTACGCGAAATAAAAAAGAAGTAAATTCCTACAAAGTTATCTATCTAGAAACAAAAAACCTTGATATTCAAGTTCTAAATCATCTAGGATAACCAAATAATAATACACACCTTCTGGAAGGCCAATGTCTTGGCTCAAAATAAAGTTGCCCGTATTGGATTCGCCCCTGAATTCATCAACATAGTTGATTTGCTCAAATACCTTTTGACCAAAACGATTAAATAGTCTTAAACTGTTATTGGGTGATTCCGACATACCATCAATGATTAGAACGTCATTTACACCGTCTCCATTTGGACTCAAAAAATAGTTGCCTAGAGTAGGATTGTTGACTGAGAAGGTATCCGTGGGCAGGGGAATGGTTCCAAATGTAATCGCCGCAAATTCACTTGGAACAAAGGTATCAGAGGTAACAAAGCCTTGGGATAGATCACCGCTAAGAGCGCTGTTTCCGATTATAACCCATTGGTTAGCTGATTTACTCCATCCAACAACAATGATAGCAGCAACAGTAGCATTTGGAATAGCAGCTAGATCACTTCGCTCATTCCAACTGATGGTTACTCTTGACGGGATATCACTTTGAACAATCCAAAATTCCTTATCCGTAACAGTACCAATATCCCTGACCTTTTGACCAGTATTGAAATTTTGCGTAATTGAAAATGGGTCGGAGGGGTTTTCAAAAAAATATGCACAAACCGCTAAAGGAGTTATTGCATCAGAATCCAAAATCAAAGGACGTAATTGATCACGGTCACCAACCGGAAAGGAGAAAAAATCCCTATTGGTCGTTGCCGCAAAACCAGAAACTTTGGAAGCATCGCTTTCCCCGACAAAAAAACCGGTATCCACAAAATTAAGATTGATGGTTTGGTTATTCTGGGGTGTAAGTACGTTACCATCGATAAAGTTGGTATTGTTAAGCACATTGATCGATGTCCGCAGAAAAACATTGCTTGGTACCATAATCTCGGCATCGTTGAATGTTGGAGCAATGTTACCTGAAACTTGAATGACCGTGTTCCCATAAAACCCGACCAAACCCTGATTTTGGTCAAAAGCGGAATCATTGATTAAATTCGTATGGAAACCAATATTGCCGTTATCGTGGATACGGATATTACCGCTATTATATAGGGCGGGTTGGGCTTGGAGTATGCCCATGACAAGGAAAAATGATATGTATAGAAGTTTTTTCAAAGCTAAAAATCTGTAACCGTGAAATACCATTCTGAATCGATTGCTGTTCCTAAAGAATTAGTTATCTGAACGGTAAAATTGTTATTTGCTTGAGTAACAACTTCAATGGTTGCATTTGCTCCTGCATTCAGTAATGTAAGTTGAATTACATAATCTGCTGAAGATGCATTTGAAGAAAAATTTACTTGATAATTACCTGTTCCTAATGGTGTTATGGAGGTTATTCCATTTGAATTTGTAAGGGTAGAGCTATTCGCCTTTCCAATGGCATGATATAGAGTAATGGGGTTAGCCCATTCTACAGTTGTGCCAGTATTATTTGTTCTTAAAATCTGATTGGATGTTCCCTGTTGAATTTTGGCAGGTGTCACGTTAGCATCCAATATCTTGACTGTGGTAACAGCGTTGTTTGCAATAACGGTAGCACTGGTTGGTCCAGTTACATCTCCGGCAAGGTTGTCAACCGAGAATGTGGTCCCGGTGAGGCTTAGCCCCGTTCCGGCGGCATAGGTGGTATCATCGTCGCCGTCATCGATATCTGCGGGTATGTTGGTGATGTTGGCCCAGTCGGGCGCAATGTTGGCGTTGTCAACCGAGAATGTGGTCCCGGTGAGGCTTAGCCCCGTTCCGGCGGCATAGGTGGTATCATCGTCGCCGTCATCGATATCTGCGGGTATGTTGGTGATGTTGGCCCAGTCGGGCGCAATGTTGGCGTTGTCAACCGAGAATGTGGTCCCGGTGAGGCTTAGCCCCGTTCCGGCGGCATAGGTGGTATCATCGTCGCCGTCATCGATATCTGCGGGTATGTTGGTGATGTTGGCCCAGTCGGGCGCAATATTGGCGTTGTCAACCGAGAATGTGGTCCCGGTGAGGCTTAGCCCCGTTCCGGCGGCATAGGTGGTATCATCGTCGCCGTCAGCCAATCCAAGAGGTACGTTGATTAAAGTTGTAAAGTCTCCATCGTAAAAAGCCCCTCCATCTGTCCCGCTTGCCACAATTAGATTTCCGGTATCGCCACTAACAATTGTCTGTGTTGAAGCTAGGATTTCTGAATCCACATATGCCATCGTAGCAGCATCCTGAGGGTCGGTTGGGTCCACAACATTGATTAATTTATTTGTTCCAAGGTTAACGTCTGCTGTCGCAGCACCAAACCCACTTAGTGGAATATTGGCTTTGTCGAGCTTAACATTGGTAACCCCATTATCAGCAATTTGCACGCCGTTTACAGCATCTACTTCTATTGTTGCACCATCAACATTGACTTCAAGGTCCATGGCCACAAGGGCGGCATCGTTTTGAACCCCAGTAATGGATCCGTTGCTCGATGTTACATCTTCTCCCAAATTTGCTGCAAGACTTGCTGCATCTTGCCATTCAGGGTCTCCCGCAGCGTCTGTTCCCAAAATCCTATTCGCTTCGGCCAGTCCAGCTGTCCCAATTTTATTTGTGTCTACGGCATCGTCTGCGATATCAGGTCTTGTAATTTGACCATCTTGAACTTTGTCACTGGTTATAGCATCGGCAGCTAATTTGATATTGGTCACGGCCAAATTTGCAATGTCATCCGTACCGACAGCTCCGTCTTGGATTTTATCCGTAGTAACTGCATCGGTAGCCAATTCAGCATTGTCTATACCTCCATCACTTACATCAAGGGTGTAAGGGTCCACTTCTGTGCCTATACCGTTTCGTACCAATGAACCTCCGACGGTCGCGTCCAAAACTTCGTTACCGATTTCGCCGTCCACTTCTGTTACCACAAGGCCCGTTTCGTCCACCAATATCCATTCATTACCGTTCCACTGCAAAACCTCGCCGGTATTTTCTCCATCGGCAAGTTTGTCCAATGTGACCGTCGCATCTTGCAATAATCCACCTGTTATGGAGCTGGGCTGAATATGTACATCACCATTTATGGAAGTCGGAACGATGTTGTCACCCGTGATAAGATTTACCTCAAAATTATAGTTCTCATCAGTTTGGGTCACCACAACAGTACTATCCCTTGAGAATTGATTGAAAACGGCCTCAGTGCTTACTGTGAATGAATTGTCGAATGCCTCACAAATGTTTATCCAATCCGTCCCATTGTAATAATGAACACATTGTTGGTCAATGTTATACACAAGGGCCCCACGAAGTGGAGTTATGGTATTCATTTGAGCATCGGTGACTCTGGTGATTACGAGAACCCTGGAAGTACTTTCCAACTCAAGTACCGAAGACGGGTCTAAAGTTTGTGGATTATCACCAATTTTTATCTGTCCTTTTAAGGAGGTGATCATGAGTAGGCCAATGATCAAATGTACAATTTGCTTTTTCACAGTGTTTGTTATTTGAGGATTTCCAAACGTAAACAGCAAAACTACCTTAATGTTTGGATTATTCTAATAATTACCGTCAAAATACCCTAGTTCAAAGGTGAATGGAAAGGACCTTGGCAGGGATGAGCGGATAGAATTAACAAAAGTTTAGAACCTCATTATTTTTTTATGTGGGCTTCAAGAGTTTTCTTTAACTTCAACTAAACCTTTTCGTATATGAAAAACCTCACATTGATATTGTTTTTTGCGCTGTTCGCAACGGTTACCATTGCCCAGGAAACCAGACAGGCTCTTCGTGGCAAGGTTCTTTACAGGGGAACTAATGTGCCGAATGAGAACGTGATCAATGCGACTGCGGAAACGGCTACGATTACCAATGAGAATGGGGAGTTTTTGATAATGGTCAAAGAAGATGATCAATTGGTTTTTACAGCTGTGAATTATCAGCTTGAGGTAGTTAAAATTACTCCTGAAATTCTACGAAACAATAGACTTGTCGTTGAAGTGACGGAGAAGGTTACAGAACTTGATGAAGTAGTTGTAAGTCCCGAGAACCAAGAGAAGTTTTTGGAAATGCAAAATGAGGATTTCAAAGGGTTTGAATATGAAATAGACCGAGGCACGGAGGTTGAAAACATTGCGATGTCGAGAGCAGAGCGAGGTATGCGCGATGGGTTAAATATTGCAAACGTTTTCAAGCTTCTTTACAAATCGCTAGCGAAGAAGAAGGACGACGAGGGGGCAAACAACACCTTGAAGGTAAGTGAAGTACTAAGACATGTCTATGATGATGAGTTTTTTGTTGTTGACCTTAAACTTCCCCAAGATCAAATCGATGCTTTTCTCTTGTATTGTGATGACAAGGTTCCTTCAAAAACCTTATTGCGAAAAGAGAATGAATTTCAGTTGATTGATTTTTTGGTTACCCACAGCAAAACGTATTTGACGGAGTTGAATGAGGAATAAATTACTTTTTCCACTATTTAGTTTATTGGTCTTTACTGGGTTTGCGCAGCAAACAACCACAAAAATGCTGCAGGGTAGAGTTTATAGTTCGGATAAGGATGTTGTTGGAGTAGTGGTGCAGAACATTAGTTCAACCCGAGCCGTGATTACCGATGTAAATGGTAACTTTTCCATTCCTGTAAAGCGCAGCGACACACTTGTTTTTTCCGCAGTTCAATTCAAAAGAAAAATAGTGATAATAAATGAAGTGCTTTTCAATACCAGCTTCATATCCGTTCCTTTGGAAGAGTTTGTGAACGAATTGGAGGAAGTTGTGGTCAGACCCTATAATTTATCGGGGGACTTGAACCAAGATTTGGATGGCTTACAGCTTGAAAAAGATGTCAGCGCCGAAGCGCTTGGACTGCCGAATGCGCATGCAAAAATCCCAACTCAAAGTGAACGTAAATTACAACAAGCTTCATTTGGAAAGTTTAATGTTGGAATGATTCTCACTCCTCCACTGGATCCCATTATAAATGCGATTACCGGTCGAACCAAAATGCTCAAGAATAGGGTGAAAGTTGATGGAACTTATGCCCGAACCCAACGTGTTCAAGGTTTTTATGTGGATTCACTGTTTGTGACAACCTTGAAGATTCCTTTCGAAAAAATAGATGATTTTATGTATTTCTGTGAGGTGGATGAAGATTTTCAGACCGTGGTCAACTCCAAGGACAAACTGAAAATATGGGATTTTATGGTGGTAAAGAGCAGGATATATAGAGAAAATAACAATATCGATTGATGGTATTTGGCATATAGTTTGTTTTATCTATATAAGATATTGAAAATATCACTTGGCTTCGGTTACTTTTTTTAACATTTAAAACGTAACATAAATTGAATAACAAGGTCTATTACCATATAACAAACTTGAAAATGGGCAAGAAAGTTGCTTTTGTGCTTTTAGCTTTACTTTCACTTTCCTTCACTACCTCGCATAAATTCTATGTGAGCGTTACCAATATGGTTTATTCTGAAAAGGATGCGGCTTTTCAAATTACAAGTCGCATTTTTATTGATGACCTGGAGCAGGTACTCGAGGAGCGCTATGGTATAAAGGCAAAACTTGCTACGGACCAAGAATCCAAAATAGCGGATGAGTATATCGAAAAATATTTCAAGACAAAATTCGCCATCGAGTTCAACAACAAAAACGTTGCATATTCCTTTTTAGGTAAGCGCTACGACAACGATGTGGTAATCTGCTATTTGGAGCTTACGAATGTGAATCTTGCCGATTTAAAAACCATAACCGTTCAAAATGAAATACTGACCGATTTGTTTGAAGAGCAACAAAATATTGTGCATATCAAATGGGAAGGACATAAGAAGAGTTTTGTCCTAATCCGAGAGAATAATAAAGGAATGTTAAACTTATAACTTATCCTTAACAATTGGTTGAAAAAACCTATTTTTCACTGTTTAAAATCAAAAATAAAATGTTCAAAATCAAGTATTATTTTGCTTCCATGCTGTTCCTTTTTGGTGCTCTGGCCATAGCCCAAGAAGAAGGTAAGGAAGAACGCGAGCCTGGCCACTATAATCAGAGTAAGTTCAAACAATTATACGAGGAGTTCGCTACCCCCAATACCTATCGTTCTGCATCTGGAGCGCCAGGTCCAGACTACTATCAGCAGCGGGCAGACTATGTCATGAATATTGAACTTGATGATAAGAACGCCAAAATCTATGGCGAGGAGACTATCACTTATTATAACAATTCACCTGACAATCTCGAATTTTTGTGGGTGCAATTGGATCAAAACGTACGTGCTAAGGACTCAAAATCACCTTTAAGGAATGGTAACGGTGTAAACTTTGCATACACGGCCAGTAATTTTGCCAGCACTTACATTCAAGAACCGTTCGATGGTGGTTTCAATATTGACTTTGTAAAGGATGCCAACGGTCGACCTTTATCCTATACCATCAACCAAACCATGATGCGTATAAACATCCCAAAGCCACTTAAAAGCGGTGAGCAAATTTCGTTTTCCATCAAATGGTGGTACAACGTTCCAGACCACACGGTAAATAGAGCTCGTTCAGGTTATGAATATTTTGCCAAAGATGGGAACAGGGCGTATGTGATTGCGCAATTCTTCCCAAGAATGGCAGTATATAGTGATGTAGAGGGATGGCAAAACCATCAATTCTGGGGAAGTGGTGAGTTTGCCCTTCCGTTTGGTAATTATGATGTAAACATCACCGTTCCTGCGGATCATATTTTGGATGCTACTGGAGAACTTCAGAACAGGGATGATGTTTTCTCCAAAGAGATGATGAAGCGTTACAAGCAGGCTAAAAAGGCGTATGACAAACCTGTGTTGATCGTAACTCAAGAAGAGGCTGAAGCTGCCGAAAAAGGCTTCTCAGAAAAGAAAAAAACATGGAGATTTAAGGCAACCAATGTCCGTGACTATGGTTTTGCCACTTCCAGAAAGTTTATTTGGGACATGCAGGCCGTCAAAATTGGCGGGAAAGATGTAATGGCCGTTTCTATGTATCCCAAGGAAGGAAATCCACTATGGGAAGAACAGTCTACAAAAGCGGTTGTTCAGACCTTGAAGACCTATTCAAAGCACACTTTTGACTACCCATATCACAAGGCAATTTCAGTTCATGCCAAACAACAAGGTATGGAGTATCCAATGATTTGCTGGAACTACGGTCGTCCAAATGAGGATGGTACGTATTCCGATAGAACCAAATATGGTATGATCAGTGTTATTATCCATGAAGTAGGCCATAACTACTTTCCAATGATCGTTAATTCCGATGAGCGTCAGTGGGGATGGATGGACGAAGGCTTGGACACTTTTATGCAATATTTGACCGAGCAAGAATTTGGTAAGAACTACCCAGAGGTCATCGCACCAAATGATAAATACCCATCTCGAAGAGGTGAAGCTGCTAAAATAGTTCCTTACATGGCCGGAGACCAAAGCTATATTGCTCCAATCATGTCCAATCCTGAAAATGTCTATCAACTGGGACCAAATGCGTATGGTAAACCGGCTACTGCTCTGAACATCCTAAGGGAAACTGTGATGGGAGAGGAGTTGTTCGACCATGCATTTAAAACCTATGCGCAGCGTTGGAAGTTTAAGCACCCTACTCCTGAAGATTTCTTTAGAACGATGGAAGATGCTTCTGCTGTTGACCTTGATTGGTACTGGAGAGGTTGGTTCTATACCACTGACTATGTCGATATAGGCGTAAAAGGTGTCAAGAAATATTATGTTTCCAACAAGCCTACGAAGCAAATGGAAGAATATATGGCCAGTAGAAACCTAACGGAAGCTGATTTGCCTCCATTGGTATATTTGGCTGAGGAAGATAGTGAGGACTATGATGCCGAACTAAAAGGAAAGTCTCCAACAGAGTCTTCCCAGAACTTAAAGGAGTTTATGATGGACAACATGACCGAAGCAGAAAGAGCCCAAGTCAAAGAGCCCAAGTATTTCTACGAGATCACTTTTGACAAACCAGGTGGTATTCCAATGCCTTTGATTGTTGAATACACTTATGCAGACGGAAGCAAGGAAAACATTACTTATCCTGCCGAGATCTGGAGAAAGAACGATGCTGAGGTAAAACGAGTACTTTCTTCACAAAAGGAACTTGTAGGTATTGTGGTAGATCCAAAATTGGAGACTGCGGATATCGATACGGCCAACAATTCTTGGCCAATGAAGGACGAGAAATCTGACTTTGATAAGTTCAAGGAAAATATCAAAGGAAAATAATTAAGATAAAAGCAAAAAAAAGCCCTGTGATTTCACAGGGCTTTTTTTATTTACCAATCACTTCTCATTATATTTGTTCCATGCATTTTCTATTCATAAGCGGAGCCGAAATCTTTTTTATCCTCTTTATAGTGGTTATGGTATTCGGCGCAGATAAAATTCCGGGAATCGCGAAAGGTCTGGGCAAGGGTATGCGCCAGCTACGCGATGCTACGGACGATATAAAGCGTGAAATCCAGAAAAGTGCTGAAAAACAGGGTATCGATACCGACTTCACAAAAGATATCCGTAATGAACTGAACGAAGTAAAGAAGAACGTAGATGAAGTTACTGGTGCCGTTAAAAGGAGTACCAAGTAACCATGTTCGAAAAATTACTTCAATGGGACCAGGATACGTTTATTTATCTCAATGCCCTAGGTACGGCAAAGTTTGACGCCTTTTGGGTAACGGTTACCGAAATTAAAAGCTGGATTCCACTTTTTCTTTTGTTTTTTCTACTGTTTGTGATCAAATTTCCTCGGAAAAAAACCCTTATTCGAGTAAGCTTTGTTTCCTTATTGGCCTTATTTATCACCTTTTTGACGCAAATCATCAAAAATTGGGTGGAAAGGCCCAGGCCCTGTAATGATGAAAGCATAAACTCCTTTATTCGAATATTAAAGACCCCAACGGATTACAGTTTTTTTTCAGGCCATGCGTCAAGTTCTTTTGCAATTGCCCTCTTGGTCTATTTGTTGCTAAGGGAAAAGGCAAGATGGACATGGGTCTTCTTCCTATGGCCCTTACTGTTTTCGTACAGTAGAATATATGTTGGAGTCCACTATCCTTTGGATATTATTGTAGGTGCTCTTGTGGGTACGCTTATCGCATTGCTGTTCTATAGAATACATCAAAGAATTACAGCACGCGACATAGAGTTAGGCCATCTCTAATAGGTAGAATCACTGTTTCTACGCGAGAGTCATTTTTGAGTTTTTGATTATAGTCCAAAAGAGCTGCCGTAGCTTTGTCCGATTTGGCAATCGGTTCTACGACCTTTCCGGACCAGAGTACATTATCTGAAAGAATAATGCTTCCAGATGCTGTCTTTTGGATTGCAGCTTCAAAATAGGCGTCATAGTTTACCTTTTGCGCATCAATAAAGACCAAATCAAAACAAATATCCAATGAGGGAATAATATCCACCGCATCACCGGTATGCTGGATAATTTGGTCCCCAAAACCACTTCTGTCAAAATAAGTTCGTTGCATCTGATGAAGCTCCTCATTAATCTCTATAGTATGAAGTTCTCCATCCTTTTGCAGCCCTTCGGCCAAACAAATGGCTGAATAGCCAGTATATGTGCCTATTTCAAGGACGTTTTTAGGATTTATCAATTTAGAGAGCAGACTTAGCACCCGTCCCTGAAAATGACCGGTAATCATTCTGGGTTGAATTACTTTTAAATGAGTTTCCCGGGTTAACTCAGTCAACAAAGGTGGTTCCGTCTCCGAATTTTCAACAATGTAATTTTCCAATAAAGGGGAAAGGAAATGCATGCGTAAATTTTCGTAAAAATATAGAAAAGAACTACATTGGATTCTGATTTATTCAATGGTTTGATATGGCACATGCAGATTTTATCTTAAGAGAAGCGATTCCCGAGGATTTGCCTGTTCTCCTTCATTTTGAACAAGAACTGATAAAGGCTGAAAGACCCTTCGATGTAACCATCCGGGAAGACCCTGTGAGCTACTACGATATTGGGGCAATGATTCCAGATGATGATTCGTGCGTGGTGGTTGTGGAATGCGATGGAAAAATCGTGGCATCGGGTTACGCGCAAACACGACGTGCCCGACATTATTTAGATCATGAATACTACTCCTATTTGGGGTTTATGTTCACCCTCCCGGAATATCGGGGCAGGGGATTAAATTCCAAAATTATTAATTCGCTTAGGGATTGGTCCACCAAAAAAGGACTTCAGGAAATGCGCCTCACCGTCTATGATGAAAATGATCCAGCCATAAAGGCCTATGAAAAAGTGGGCTTTAAAAAGCATATTATCGAAATGCGGTTGGAATAATTTGGCCAGAAGGAGTAGCTTTACCAACATTCATTTGAAACCATTCTACATATGACATTTCAGAATTCCTTGGAATTTGCACAACAGTTAGATAACCAAGATGCCTTGTCCACATACCGGGATGAATTTCACTATCCCAAAGTAAACGGAAAGGAGGTTATTTATTTCACCGGAAATTCTTTGGGTTTACAACCAAAAAGAACCCAAAAATTTGTCAGTGATGTTATGCAGGATTGGAAGGAACTTGCCGTGGAGGGGCACTTCTATGCCGAAAAACCATGGTGGGACTATCACGAGCGTCTTTCTAAAGGATTGGCCAAAGTTGTTGGTGCAAAACCAGAGGAGATCTCGGTAATGAATACGCTTACCGTAAACCTTCATTTATTGATGGTGTCTTTTTACCGACCTTCAAAAAAAAGGTATAAGATTCTTTGTGAAGAGAAAGCTTTTCCTTCAGATCAGTATATGTTACAAAGCCAGGTTAGGTTTCATAGATATGATCCCGAAGATGCCATTGTTGAGGTTAAAAAGAGAGCGGGTGAGCACTTTTGGAGAAAGGAAGATATCCTTCAAAAAATTGAAGAACTAGGGGATGAACTTGCCTTGGTGCTCATCGGAGGAGTAAACTACTACAACGGTCAGGTATTCGATATGCAGTCCATAACCCAAGCTGGAAGATCGGTTGGTGCATTTGTGGGCTGGGATTTGGCCCATGCAGCTGGAAATGTAGCTTTGGACCTCCACAAATGGAATGTAGACTTTGCCGCTTGGTGTAGTTATAAATACATGAACAGTGGCCCGGGTAACGCATCCGGTGTTTTTGTACATGAAAGACATCTTGGCAAAAAAGACCTTCCCCGATTTGAGGGCTGGTGGGGGACGAAAAAAGAAACCCGGTTTTTGATGAAACCAGAATTCGACCCCATTGGGACGGCAGATGCGTGGCAATTGAGCAATCCGCCAATACTTTCAATTGCGCCTTATTTAGCTTCATTGGAACTGTTTGATGAAGTGGGAATGGAAGCCCTCATCAAAAAACAACAAAAAATTGTGGCCTATCTTGAGTTCATACTCCACGAAATTGATAAGGAGGTGGCAAGTTCCTTTGAAATTATTACACCAGAAGAAAGAGGTTGTCAACTCTCGGTGTTTTTACATGGAGAGGGTAGGGCCTTGTTCGATTACTTAATGAAAAATGGTGTTATCACCGATTGGCGGGAACCCAATGTTATCCGATTGGCTCCGGCGCCCTTTTACTGTTCGTTTACCGACATGTATAATTTTGGGCAGATTCTAAAGCAGGGTATCCTAAACAAGTGATTGACCGTATTTTGACTTCAAATAGGAACTCGGAGTCACACCTTGGTATTTTTTGAACTGTTTGGTGAAATAGGAAGCGTCATTGAACCCTGAATTGTACATGACCCCAGTGATCATGGTGTTGTTTTCATTGAATGCCTCAACAGCTTTTTCTATTCGGTACTCGTTTACAAAGTCGATGAACCGTCTATGGGTCATTTTTTTAAAGAATCGACAAAAAGAGTTAGCGGTGTAGCCTAATTGAGCGGAAATATCGGTTACTGAAATGTTCTTTGAATAGTTACTGTTTACATATTCAAAAATTTCTTCCAAGCGATCTATTTCATTTTTTTTGTACTTATTCACGAGATAGGTATCAAATAAGCTTACATACGATTTACACTTACTTAAATAGTCTAAAATCGAAAGCAGGTTGATTAGTTTGCCCTGATTATCCAAAGCATCAAATTCTTTAAAATTATCCCATAACTCATCTTTGGTGGCCGAATCGTAAACGATAACTTGCCGGGACTTTTGAATTAAATGCTTGATACCGGAGAGTTCTGGGAATACTCTTAATTTATCTGCCAAAAACTCTTTTCTAAACTGGATGACTACCTCCAGATTGTCCTCAAAATCCTTATTGCCAAAATCCGCATGTGGAATATTTCCACCCAAAAAAACCAAAGTACCATTGGTATAGGTCATTTTTTTAGGGCCAATGTTCAAACATCCGTTTCCGTTTTTCACAAATACCAATTCGTATTCTGGATGGATATGCCAACCCGCAGATTCGCAATAGCTGGAGTTGTTGTAACTCTCAACTTTTAGTGAGCTATCGGTTTTTAGATTGATCGCTTCCAATATAGGTTTCATATAGTAAAATTACCTTGTTTTAACCGAATATGATCCATAATTGAATAAAATGACTTATTTCTTGAATAAACTATCTTATGAATAATTGGTCGATCCTTAGTTATTTTGTGCTGATAATATGCCTTGTCAATGAAATCGTTACTGTTAATTCTTTCCAACCCACGGTATTTTGCACCAGCATTTGTTTTTACAAGCCTTAATATTTGGTTCGGTACATGGGCAATATATATACCATCCGTAAAGGAAAAACTTGGGATAGATAAAGCTGATCTTGGAATCGCAATTTTTTGTCTTTCCCTAGGTGTTTTTACCATTTTCCCACTTGCTCCAAAGATCATTAACAAACTTGGAGTAGGAAAAGCCACTTGGTATAGTGTCTTATTGTGCAGCTTCGCGGCTCTTTTTCCTTTGATGGCCCCGAACTACTACCTGTTGATGGCTTCCTTATACGTTTTTGGTTTGGCAAATGGACTCACCGATATCGCAATGAACACATTGGTGACCGAAATCGAGAAAGAGGACAAAGAGAATTTTATGTCTGCAGCCCATGGATTTTTCAGTTTGGGAGGTGTCATAGCCGGATTGGGTAGTTTCCTTATCCCGTTTATTGGAAGCCCAGCTTTACATATGGGCGTGACCGTGGTCTTGGTTTTTGCGATAAACTTGTATTTCCATAAAAATTACATCACAATTACTTCACCACCGGTTGATCAGGAGGAGTTTAGTCTAAAACTTTTGAAACCCCTGTTTTTATTGGGAATTATTGCTTTCGTTACTATGGGAAGTGAGGGAGCTATTGTGGATTGGAGCGGACTTTATCTCAAAGAGATAACATTGGCTCCCGAAGCTCTGATCGGTTCTGGATTTTTGGCATTTTCAGTGGCCATGACCTTGGGTCGTTTTTTGGGCGACGGTATCAGTGCAAAAATAGGATCCATCAACATTGTTGTTTTGGGGTCGATTATTGCAATTTTGGGATATGTACTGGTCCTATCCCAATTTACGCTATTGGCCATAATCGGATTTGCACTGAGCGGACTGGGATTCTCTGTGATTATCCCCGAGCTTTTTCGTATCGGCGGCAATGTCCAAGGTGTTGATTCTGCCAAAGGGGTTTCCTTTATTGCTGGTACGGGTTATTTGGGCTTTTTAATGGGCCCTGTCATATTGGGATTTGTTGCCGAGGAATTCACCTTAACGCATAGCTTTTACTCCCTCTTGGGTTGCGTGCTTTTGGTGTTGCTGGTGACATTCTTTCTAAAAAGAGGCAAATCCTAATGGATGACTACAGCTACTGAACTTTTAAATTGGTGAAATTCAAACTAAAGGAACCTTCCGCCTTTTTATGGTCTTGGGCAAGTTGCAATCCACCCATTTCAACATAGTCTTCCCAAGTGGTTACCGTTGAAGGTTCGGCTTGATTTTCCTTTCTGAAAACCCATTCCCGAAGGATGTAATCATCCCCAAAATAAAAATCATAGGCATCACCAGGTGTATATCCACCCTCATTGCCATATACAATGGTCAATTTTTGCATTTGTTTTTTGCTGATTGGCGCTTCTTCTTCTTGTAAATGCTCTGAAGTATAGTTGTTGGCATCCCATATAAGGTTGAACGGTGCCAAGATCCAATAACGGTCGTTGATAAATCCTGCATTTGCCTTGGTAGCAACGCTATCCATAGATTTTCTATGATAGACCAAGGTGTCATTTGCTGTAATCGCGGTCACCTCGTTGGTTTTAGGTTTCCAGACCCAAGTACGTTCAAAATGTGTACTGTCGCGATCTACGTTGAAGGTAAATGTAATTTCATTGACTGATTTCCAATTGTCATAGCCGTGGGCATGGGCAATTTTTTCCGCTATGGTTTGCTTAGGTGTTTCGTCTTTTTCAGCCTTTTTGGGTTCTGTCTTGCAGCTGATAAAAACGAAAAAAGAAGATAGTATGAAAAGGGAGATTGTCTTCATGGTACATTTTTTTTCAAATGTAATTTGATTTTAATTTATATTCAGGGATAATTCTGTTTCATTTTTAACCGATTCCGTAACCACAATCCATTTCGAGTGACTTTTCTCAAAAGGCTGTTTCTAATTCTTATAAATAACCTCGATAAGAAATCATTGGAAACAGACGACCCTTATGCCCATTTATCGGATGAGGAACTGGTGAAAAAGATTGTGGCCAACAACAATCCTTTACTGTTTGGCAAGCTGTACGACCGTTATGCAAAAATGGTGTATAACAAGTGCTATGGATTTGCAAGATCAGAGGATGAAGCTGAGGATCTTACACAAGACGTTTTCTTGCAGTTGTTCATAAAGTTGAAGATGTTCAAGGGAAAATCCAAGTTTTCAACTTGGCTATACTCCTTTACCTATAACTTCTGTGTAAACTATGTGAATAGGAACAAGCAGCGGAAAATGAGCGATAAATCAATTCCTGTGGAAGATTCTGAGTATAAGTTGACCGCCGAAGTGCCTGACGATAGTCTTTTTGAAATGAAGACAAATAAGTTAAAGGAGGCTTTGGAACTGGTTTCTCCAGAAGACAAGTCCATTTTGTTATTGAAATATCAAGATGGCGCTTCGATAAAAGATCTTGTTACCCTTATGGAAATAGGGGAGAGCGCAGTAAAGATGCGATTGAAAAGAGCAAAAGAAAAACTATTGGAAATCTATAACACCTTACCATAGATGGCAAAGAAGAAAAGAAATCCATTTAGAGAGTTGGAAGCCTCCTTGAAGGAGGTCCCACCTGGAATGAAGAAAAAGGTAATGAACGACATTGCGGCGGCAAAGTTGATTCTTGATCTGGCATCATTGTTTTCTTTCAATGTAGGCTCTGCGCTGCGGAAACTCTTTAGAACCTTGGGAAATAATTAATCTGAACACTTAAAAAACTAAACATATGGAAACTATAACTGAATGGAAAGACTTGACTTTCGACTCCCTTACCACCATGGGAAGGGACATAGCCATGGCATTGCCCAAAATCTTCGGAGCCCTTATTGTTCTTTTGATCGGATGGTTAGTGACCAAGATTATCCTCTTTATCCTTGGTAAGATTCTAAAATTGGCCAAAGCGGATGCGCTAAGTGAAAAAATCAACGACATGGATCTTTTTGGCAAAGGAGATTTTAAAATTGATATCATAAAGGTCATTCTAGGATTTGTAAAATGGTTTTTACTCCTGGTGTTCTTGATTGTTGCTGCAGATATTTTAAGTTGGGAGATCATTTCCACCGAAATAGGAAATCTGCTGCGCTATTTACCAAGATTGTTCAGCGCATTGGCCTTGATGATGATCGGACTTTATATTGGCAACTTTGTGAAGAAAACGGTCAAAAAACTGTTCGACTCCCTTGAATTTGGTGGATCCAATTTGGTGAGCAATATGCTGTTCTACATTATTGTGATCTTCATTTCGATTACAGCATTGAATCAGGCGGGAATAGATACTTCCATTATTACCAATAATATCACCATGATTTTAGGTGCGTTCTTACTGGCCTTTGCCCTTGGGCTTGGTTTGGGTTCTAGGGACGTAATTACAGATCTTTTAAGATCTTTTTATACCCGCAGAACCTATGCTGTTGGGGATAAGGTTGTTATCTCTGGGCATACAGGGACCATTGAGGCCATCGAAAACAATTCATTGACCTTGGTGACCAAAGATGGAAAGTATGTAATACCCATTAAAGATGTGGTGTCTGAAAAGGTAGAGATAAAGTCCTGATAACTTTATTTTGATGAAGAGAACGGGCTGTGCTCAGAACTTCTTTGGAATTTGATTAATTTTGAAACTTTCAAAAGCTAAAGAATGAGTTCAAAAAAAGGAAAGGTACAAGAGTTGGTCCAAGAGAAATTACTGGAAGAGCGCAAGGTGTTTTTATGGGGAATGGTTGATGATGATTCAGCAAAGCACGTTATAGACCGCTTGCTCTATTTGGATCTGCAAAACAACGAGGAAATTCAATTGATAATCAACAGTCCAGGAGGATATGTGACTTCAGGTTTTGCAATCTACGATACCATAAAACAGATTAAAAGCCCTGTTTCCACGGTTTGTTCAGGTTTGGCAGCTTCTATGGGTTCAATTTTATTGTCGGTAGGAGAAAAAGGCAGACGCTTTATACAGCCACACGCCCGTGTAATGATTCACCAACCGAGTGGTGGTGCACAGGGACAGGCTTCCAATATTGAGATTCAAGCCAAGGAAATCATTAAGACCAAAGAGTTGGGAGCTAAGATTTTAGCCGAAAATTGCGGACAGGATTACGACAAGATCATGAAAGATTTTGATCGTGATTACTGGATGGGAGCTGAAGAATCCATCGAGTACGGTATCGTGGACGGAATTCTAGAATAAGCATTTAGGTATAGGCTAAAAAGGGAAAAAGTCCTTCATAATTTTATGAAGGACTTTTTGCATATATATGGACGCCGAAGCGGAATATTTTCTATATATATGGCAATCATGATGCCAAAAGTCCGGGACAATATGTTAAAAAATGTGAAAACGTGTTGAAGGAGTCCAATTTTGTTAGATTCCATACAAAAAAGCAATTGTTTCAGTAGGTATTTGCTGTGGACTTGAAGAAGTGAATAGGACTTTATTGCTTACTTTTATTGTTTAACACCAATTGGCCCGCGGGCACCTATGAAACAGACTTCCAAAAATATTGCCATCATCGGTTCCGGGTTGGTGGGTTCACTTCTAGCAGTTTATTTAAGAAAGCAAGGACATGCCGTCACGGTATTTGACCGTAGACCAGATATCAGAACTGTTGAATTCTCGGGACGTTCCATCAATTTGGCCATGAGCAATAGAGGTTGGAGGGCACTTCGTGAGGTCGGTTTGGAAGATAATATTAAGGAAATAGCCATTCCTTTGGAAAAAAGGGCAATGCATGTCAATGAAAAGCCTGTTTACTTTCAAAAATATGGTAAGGATGGGGAGGCGATTTGGTCCATTTCCCGAGGTGTTTTAAATCGTCGGATGATTTATTTGGCAGAAAAGGCCGGAGCCGATTTCCGATTCAACGAGAAGGTTTGGGATATTGATTTGCCCGAAGGCAGACTATATACTGGAGATTCCGAAAAGGGGGAGTGGAAAGCATATCAATATGATCTAATTTTTGGTTGTGACGGTGCTTTTTCACGAGTTCGACATAAAATGCAGCGACGTAGTAGATTCGATTATTCCCAAAGTTTTATTGATGTCGGCTACAAAGAGCTTACTATCCCACCAAATGAGGATGGTTCCCACAAGCTGGAGAAAAATTCATTTCACATTTGGCCCAGGGGCAAGTTTATGCTCATTGCCATGCCCAATATAGATGGAAGTTTCACCTGTACGCTGTTTTTGCCCTTTGAAGGTCCAGTTTCATTTCAAAGCATAACCACTAAAAAAGAGGCAGAAACCTTTTTTAAGACCTATTTCCCAAATGTAAGGAAGGAAATAGAAAATCTTACCAAGGACTTTTTCAAAAATCCAACAAGTGCCATGGTAACCATGAAGTGCTACCCATGGACTTATTGGAATAAAGTAGCTTTGGTAGGTGATTCGGCCCACGCGATAGTTCCTTTTTACGGACAGGGAATGAATGCTGGTTTTGAGGATATTTTTGTGTTGAACGGCTTAATGGAGACCTATGGGGATGATTGGGATACTATCTTCTCTGAATATCAAAAACAACGCAAACCCAATGCAGATGCCATTGCGGAACTGAGCTATCGAAATTTTATGGAGATGAGCAGTAAAACTGCGGACCAGCAGTTTTTGCTTCAGAAAAAAATAGAAAAGAGATTCTCCGCAAAACATCCGGACAAATGGATTCCGGTCTACAGTAGGGTCACGTTTTCTGACAGGCCATATGCTGAAGCTTTGGCGATAGGGGATATGCAGGAAAAGATTATGCGGGAAGTAATGCAACTGCCCGACATTGAGAAGAAATGGGATTCGGAAGAAGTGGAAGCTAAAATATTGTCCTTGCTATAAGCATTAAAAGCGGTCGGGGGACCGCTTCTAACGCTGTGAGCAACAAACACTATGCAGATAAGGCTAAATTATCTGATTGTTGGACGGTACTTCGTTTGTTACTCAAAAAATAGGTTGTAAACAAAATGGCCAAACAAACCACTGCGGGGGCACCATTACCATATTTGGAAACATAATGGGCAATAATCGCGAATACCAAGTTTAGGATAAATCCTCCGTAAGCCCATTCCAAAAGCCTTTTACTTTTGTTGTAAATGATTATGGATAGTCCCAAAAATTGGGCAATGGCCAACGGTTTGACCAAATGTTCAGGGTAACCAAGTTTGGCATATTCCTGTACCATAACTTCATAGTAAAACAAATGCTTGTAAAGCGAGGCTAAGATCATCAATGAAAATAACCCCAAAAAAATGTAATAAGTAGTGTACTGTCTTTTCATGGCATTATTATTTAAGATTTGCGTACTTCAAGCTAGCATAATAACAAGGATTAATGCTGCATCTGAAGATGGGTGAAAAGAATCTGTAGGCAAATGGGTAAGTAATGCGGACGAGCTGAAATCTTACCCTTGGCATTGGGTTTCGAGGATAATTTAATCCCTTAAAACAAAAAAGCCACCTTTAAGGTGGCTTGTATTTTTTGTAAGCAATTCTTTAAATCTTGGAAAATAATTTTTGCATTTTGTCCTGCTCCTCTTCTGCAAGAAGGGGATCTACCAAGATTCTTCCACTGTGCTCATCAGTAATGATTTTTTTGCGGGAAGCTATCTCAACTTGAACCTGCGGTGGAATGGTGAAGAAAGAACCTCCGGAGGCACCACGCTCAACAGGAACAACAGCCAAACCGTTTTTAACGTTATGTCTGATTCGCTTATAAGCTTGGATTAAACGATCTTCGATTTTCTCCTCGAACTCTTCGGATTTCTTCAAAAGGGCTTTTTCTTCTTTTTCGGTCTCCGCAAGAATGGCATCCAATTCACCTTTTTTGTGCTTCAAGTGCCCTTCGCGCTCAGATAATTTCTCCTTGGTTTCGGAAATCACCTCTTTTTTCTGCTCTATTTGCGCCTTGAACTCCTTGATATTCTTTTCAGCCAATTGAATTTCAAGTTCTTGAAACTCGATTTCCTTGCTCAAGGAATTAAATTCACGGCTGTTTCTTACATTTTTTTGCTGTTCCGCATATTTTTTCATCAATGCCTTGGACTCTTCGATGAGGTTCTTTTTGGCAGCAATTTCAAAATTTACCGTTTCAACGTCAGTCTTTAATTTGTCCATACGGGTTTTAAGACCAAGTACCTCATCTTCCAAATCTTGTACCTCCAATGGTAATTCACCTCTAACATTGCGTATTTCATCAACCCTGGAATCAATTAACTGAAGGTCGTACAGTGCTCTTAGTTTTTCTTCCACGGTGTTTTCGTTCTTGTTCGCCATAAATTTTTATAAATACTTGATGGGATTTGTTATACTTTCCGATAACGCGACTGCAAAATTAGGAATTTTTTTGATAAGATAATCAACCAATAACTCTTTTGTAAACTGCTCTGTTTCAAAGTGCCCGATATCTGCAATGACCAATTGGCCCTCTGCTTGGTAAAACTCATGATATTTTATGTCCGAAGAGACAAAAACATCGGCTTTTACTTTCTTGGCTGCGTCGATGGCAAAGGCACCACTTCCCCCCAAAACAGCAACCTTTTTTACTTTTTTTCCGAGTAATTTGGAATGCCTCACAACGGAAGCGTTCATGCGCTGCTTTACCATTTTAAGAAAGTCCACTTCTGGCATTTCGGTTTCAAGGTCCCCGACCATTCCCATCCCAATATCCATATTGGTATTGTCAAGGGTCAAAATTTCATAGGCAACTTCCTCGTAGGGGTGACTTTCAAAAAGTGCCTTCAGAACACTTGATGTTTTTTCAAAAGAAAAAATCATATGGATCTGTACTTCTTTTTCCAGATGTACTTGTCCAACTTCTCCCAAGGTTGGATTGGCCCCATCACCAGGTTTAAAGCTGCCAACGCCTTCTGTGCTAAAACTACAATTGCTATAATGGCCCACTTCTCCAGCTCCAGCTTGGAACAACGCTGACCTCACTTGCTCTCCCGCTTCAACGGGTGCGTATGTAACCAGTTTTTTGATGGTATTGGATTTTGGAATAAGAATCTTTGGATTTTGAATACCTAAAACCTTACAGATTTTGGCATTCACGCCAACATTGCTGTTATCCAAGGCAGTATGCATGCTGTAAATGGCAATGTTGTTGGTTATGGCCTTGATTACCACACGTTCAACATAATTGACCCCGGTCAGCTTTTTCAATCCCTTAAATATTATAGGATGGAAGCTGACAATGAGATTGTGCCCTTTGGCTATGGCCTCATCTACAACCTCTTCCAAGGTATCCAGGGTTACTAAAATTCCCTTGACCACCATATCGGGATCTCCTACCAATAGGCCCACATTGTCAAAATCCTCGGCATGCTGCAGCGGTGCAAGCTCTTCCAGTATTTTAGTGATTTCCTTTACCTTCATTTGCTGTTTCTTAAGTTGGCTAAAGATAAAATATTATATTTTCGCTTTATGCTGCAATTGCTACGCAAAATCGCATTTCCATTTTCGTTGATCTATGCCTTGGTGGTTTTTATTAGAAACCGTCTGTTCGATATTGGTGTATTCAAGTCCAAATCGTACAATACACCTACAATCTGCATAGGTAACCTTAGTGTGGGTGGGACTGGAAAGACACCTATGATTGAATTTTTGATCCGTCTTTTGGATGGGCACCGAATTGCAGTGTTGAGTCGGGGATATAAAAGAAAATCCAAAGGTTTTTTGTTGGCTGGACCTAATAACACTGTTGAGGATCTCGGTGATGAACCATTTCAACTGCATACCAAGTTTTCCAATAGTACTGTCGCTGTTGATAGGGATAGACGCAATGGAATTGAACAACTTGAAGCTTCTGTTAAACCCGAAGTGATTCTTTTGGACGATGCGTTTCAGCATAGAAAGGTTAAACCGAAGTTTTCCATTTTATTGACGGCCTATGGTAATTTATTTATGGATGATTGGTATTTGCCCACGGGTAATTTGAGGGATAGCAAGGGTGAAGCGAAGCGCGCGGATGTAATCATTGTTACCAAATGCCCAGCTCATATATCTCGGGAAGAGAAAGAAAAGATATCCAAGAGGATAAATCCACAATCTCATCAAAAAGTTCTTTTTTCCACTTTGATATATCAAGAAAATGTAAGAAATGCTTCAGAAGTAATCGAATTGGATGCGCTAAAAGGAAAAAACTTTGCTTTGGTAACGGGAATAGCTTCACCCGAACCATTGGTGGCCCATTTGAAAAACTTGGGATTGGTATTTGAACATTTAGAGTATGGTGACCATCACTATTTTACGGCCAATGAGATTGATGGGTTTGCCAACTTTGAGTTGATATTGACTACTGAAAAAGATTTTGTACGGTTGGATGGGAAAGTCGAAAATCTATACTATTTGGAGGTCGCCCACAGTTTTGAGATTAAGGACCAAGCCACACTAAAAGAGGTTATTTTGACTCAAATTTAGACCAGTCCTTCTTCTTTTTTCTGAAAGATGTTTTCGCCAATTTTTTGGTAGAAAACTTCAGGTTTGAAAGGTTTGGTCACTACGTCGTTGCAACCTGCTTCGTAGAAGCTGTCCAAACTGTCGTCCAAGGAAATAGCTGTAAGGGCAATAATTGGAATTTCTTGATCGAACTTTCGTATTTGTCGTGTAGCTTCTTCACCGCTTATACCAGGCATATGGATGTCCATCAAAATGGCATTATAGGTATTTGTCTTCGCCAAGTCGATTGCTTCATTTCCATTGTTGGCAATATCGCAGGTAATTTCTTTTTTGGTGAGCATTTTTTTGGTGATGACCTGATTGATCTTGTTGTCCTCGACCACCAATAAATGCAATCCTTTAAAATCGAACTCTTCCGCAGACAATTCGAATGAAACCTCTTCAAGTGCTTTCGTATCGCAATTCAGGTCCATCTCAAAGAAGAAAGAACTTCCCTCGCCGAGTTCACTTTCCAAATGGATTTTACTATCAAATAGGCCTAACAAACTCTTCACAATGGTAAGTCCAAGTCCTGTGCCACCATACTCACGGTTTATTTGGATCGAACCTTGCTCGAAACTGTCAAATATGTTCTTCTGCTGATCTTCGGATATTCCTATGCCGTTATCTTTTACCTCAAAGTAGAGCTTCACTTTGTCCTCTTCTTTTTTGAGGAGCTTGGCAATAACCTCCACTTTGCCCTCTTTGGTGAATTTCAGGGCGTTGCCCACCAAATTCATGAATATTTGTGACAGTTTTATGGGGTCACCCAACAGCTGTAGCGGAATATTGGGGTCATAGTCAAGGATCAGATTGGTATTATTTTCATTGGCATTTTGTTGCAATGAATCGACAACATCCTTCAGGACTTTATGCAATTTGAACTCGATATTCAAAGGTTCCAATTTATCCGCATCAATTTTGTTGATTTGAAGGATATCGTTGATAAAGTTCAATAGGTAATCACCCGAAAACTTCAAGGATTTTAAATGTTCTTTTTGATGGTCTGCCGGATTTTCTTCCAATAATAAATGCGTGAGCCCCGTAACGGCATACAGTGGGGTACGGAGTTCGTGCGTCACGGTTGACAAGAAGTTGGTTTTTGCCTCCATGGCGGAAACCGCGGAATCCCTAGCTAGCTCAAGTTCTTTGTTCTTGGTGTATAAAAGATCATTGGTCTTCAGCTTGATCTGGTTATTTCTGAACAATGAAACAGCCAATAACGATATTATGGTCAAAAACGCAGAGGTCAATATCAATGTAATTTCCGAACGACTTTTAGATTCGCTTAGCTCTTCATTTTTTGCGGTGAGCTTGTTGATTTCGTTCATTTGATGCTCAAAACGTATTTTGTCCGCAGTCTTTGTTTCGAGTTTGGTCTTTTCAATGTTGAAAATGGAATCCTTGATCTGGATCAATGCCTTCTTATATTTCAGCGACTCTCCAAAATCCCCATTTTTCTCATAGATGGCCGAAAGACTTTCATTGGCAGTTTTAATGTCCTTGAAATAGCCATGTTTTTGTGCCAGTTCCAACGCTGCCTTGGAGTGGATTATTCCTTCCTCAAGGTCGTTGAGTTCAAGACTTATACTTGCTAATTGAAGGTTGGCCTTGGTAGCAAGATATGCCCTTTCCTTATCGTCGGAATTGACAATAAGGGCGTGTAAATTTTTAATGGCATCATCATATCGCTCAATATTGGTGAAGATGTATGCTTCGAGCAATAGAATGTTGTTACCTAGATTTCTATTGTTACTTAGTTTTCTAGACTCCTCTAGAAGTTTTAGCGATTGAAAATTGTTGCCTTCATCAAAACGAAGTGCGGCCTCAAGGTAATTGTGGGAAGCCTGCCCGTACGAATAGGAGAGGTCCTTTAAAAGAATACTGGCCCGGTCCAGATAAAAAATGGTGGTCTCCTGATCTCCTTCCTCCAAAAATATGCGTGCATATTGGTGATAGGTATCCAAGAGGAGTTTGGCATCTTCATTGTTTTCTGCAATTTTGGCGGCCTTGTCCAAGGTTTCCAATGCTTTGTCCATCTTATTTTGATGGCGGTACACCCTAAAACTGTCGAAAATGGACTGTACTTCTGTGGTGGAATTAACGTCGTTTTGACCAAAAGAAAGCTGGGCACATAGGAAAATGCACAGTACAACCCATTTTGCGCTGCAAATATGGTTATATATCGAGCTAGGCGTCAAACGTAGTTTTTCTTTATAAACAAAGCTATTAAATCAATAATTCTGGAGCAATACCCAGTTTCATTGTCGTACCATCCTATTATTTTCACCATTCTTCCAATAACGGAGGTCATCAAAGAATCAAACGTACAAGAATAGCAACTATTGTTTATATCAATAGAAACTATAGGGTCTTCCGTATAAAAAAGTACGTTTTTTAATTGGTTGTTGGCGTAATGTTCAAAAGTATGATTTATTTCGGCAATCGAAGTTTCTTTTTTTACGTTGAAGGTAATATCCGTCAATGACCCGTTTGGAACGGGCACCCTGATGCCACAACCTCCAATAACATCGGACAATTCTGGAAAGATTTTGGTCAAGGCCTTAGCCGCGCCTGTTGTGGTCGGAATAATCGATTGACTTGCCGCCCTGGACCTTCTCAAATCCTTATGAGGACGGTCGTGCAGACTTTGGTCAGAGGTGTATGAATGCACCGTTGTGATATAGGCCTGTTCTATTCCGCATAATTCGTTGACAACCTTAATCATGGGAGCGGCGTTGTTTGTTGTGCAGGAGGCATTGGAGACGATGTGGTCATCTAGCCCGATAGAGGTCTCATTCACTCCCATGACCACCATTTTAATGTCATCGACCTCAGGTGGAACCGAAAGAATGACCTTTTTGGCTCCATTATTAAGATGATGTGTTAAGCCCTCCCTGTTTTTGAACTTACCAGAAGCTTCAATAACTAGGTCAACACCATGTTTGGCCCAATCAATATCCTTTGGATGCTCGTGGTTGAGCACGGCTGCTTTTTCACCATTAACTACAATGCCATTGTCATCGGAATCCACTTGACAGTCAAATGTTCCATGTATGCTATCATATTTTAGCAGGTGGGCAAGGGTTTTGGCATCCGTTAAATCATTTATGGCAGCAACCTTTATGTTCGGGTGATTCTGCAGCAACCTGAACAGTGTTCTTCCAATACGTCCAAAGCCATTTATACCAATGTTGAGCTGTTTCATGAAAAAAATGTAGAGAGAGAATTAATCGATATGCTTGTGGGCCTTGTACGAAGAACGTACCAATGCTCCACTTTCTACGTGCCTAAAGCCCATTTCCAAGCCAATTTCTTCGTATTTCTTAAACTGCTCAGGTAAAATGAACTCTTTTACAGGTAGATGCTTTTTGGAAGGCTGCAGGTACTGCCCAATAGTGACCACATCAACATCCACTTTTCTAAGGTCTTCCATGGTTTGGATTACTTCCTCTTCCATTTCACCCAATCCGAGCATGATTCCGGATTTGGTCCTATTGGCCCCATTTTTCTTTAAATAGTCCAATACGCCCAAACTTCTTTCATATTTGGCCTGAATTCGCACTTCTCGGGTAAGACGCTTCACGGTTTCCATATTGTGGGAGATAACCTCCGGTGCCACTTCAAGAATTCTATCCAAATGGGTTTCAATCCCTTGAAAATCCGGAATTAATGTTTCCAATGTGGTTTCGGGGTTCATCCGTCGTATGGCCTTTATGGTTTCGGCCCAAATTATGGACCCCATGTCTTTAAGGTCATCCCTGTCCACAGAAGTGACCACAGCATGTTTTATGCTCATAATTTTGATGGATCTGGCCACTTTTTCGGGTTCGGCCCAATCCACACTTTCCGGTCTCCCGGTTTTAACACCGCAAAAACCACAGGAACGTGTACAGATATTCCCCAATATCATGAAGGTAGCCGTTCCTTCACCCCAGCATTCGCCCATATTCGGACAGCTACCTGAGGTACAAATGGTGTGAAGGTCGTACTTGTCGACCAATCCCCTTAGTTGGGTGTATTTTTTTCCTGTAGGAAGTTTTACCCTAAGCCATTTCGGCTTTCCTTTTGGTGGTAGAACATTATCAACAGTGGCTGTGCCCATAGTAAAAAATTGAAGTACAAAGATACGAAACTGGGAAGGAAACCATAGGGATTGTCCCAGGTCACTTTTTGGTGATTATTTCTGCCAAAAGTTTTTTGGCCCGAAGCAATTTTACCTTGATATTATTGATAGGTTCGTTAAGTTCCTTGGCAATTTCGGCGTAACTTAACTCGTTGAAATAGCGCAGGTTAATGACCTTTTGGTAGTGGGGCTTCAATTTTTTGATATCCTGAAGCAGATTGGCCAGATTTTGTTCCGTAATTAATTGATCTTCGACAGAAGGGGATTCGTCCAATACTTTTTTTACCTCATCTCCATCCGTATCCATTTCATCCAAAAGACTCCTTTTTCGCTTACGGATAAGATCCACATGCAGGTTTTTGGATATGGTGATTAGCCAGGTCTTGAATTCGTAGGTCTCGTCGTAGGAATTTATTTTGTCAAATGCCTTGGAAAATGTCCGTATGGTAATGTCCTCCGCATCATTTTCATTTTTGGTACGGGCCATTTGAAATGCATAAACATCATTCCAAAAGGTATCCAAGAGTATGCTAAAGGCTATTTGATTTCCATCTTTGGCCTTTTTGATGTTTTCTTGAATGGAATTTTCGGCTTTTAACAAAAAACTAGTTTTGTGGGACGTTCAAACAAGGGTTAATGAAGCTCCGGGACAGAATCTTTTTTGCATTCTTGCTCACTGGGAAGTTTTCCACAAAAACCGCAGGCTTCACCTTCTTTGTTCAGATACGGATTTTGACTGGCGCAAGTTCCTGCGAATTTCCCGTCTTTTTTGGACCATATCTTTATTGCAATTCCAGCAAAAGCAAGTCCCAAAAGACCAATGGTCAACAATGCTAACTTCATATCCCAAATTTTAGGCAAAGGTACAAAATACCTACCTAAAGCTGCCGAAGTTTGGCAATACTTTGACTATATAAATTAATAGGAAATGTTGGCTACAATATTCTTGACCGTAGGGGAAGTGTTTCCACCTTCTGGTTCAATAGTAATGTAACCCACGGCATTTTCGGCATAGGGTAGCGCCAAAAGCTTATCCTTATCATCAAATTGCTTGATAACACCTAGGTTTACAAGCTCGCCGTTGACCTCTGCCCACATTTGGAAACACTTGTTTTCCGGTAGGTTCGGTACATTGCTGACGTTGATGTAAGACAACTTCTTTACAGGATTGATATAAGCGATGGCCTTTAGTTCCTTACCTTCTCTTTTGCCGTTAACAGCATACTTTCTGGTAGCTGGGTTGTTCAGCACGATAAATTGGTTTCTAATGTCCTCCAGCTGATTTTGCATGTTTTGCTGCAGATTGTTCATCTGGGTAGTGACCAAGGTGTTTTCTTCCTGCAAACTCTTGTTCTGTTCCCATTGGAAATACGAGAATCCAGCAAACAGCAAAATGGCCACACTTGCAGCAACCGCGTAGCGGTAGAATTTCATTTTTACTGCCTTTTCCTTTTTGGCACTGTGAAGAATGATTTCTTTTAGCCCTTCGGGGGTCTTTCTGGCGTACATTTTGGCGAAAGCCTCCAGGTTGTCCTGTAATTGGTCATAAGTTTCCCTTACCTCAGGATACATGGCAATATAACGTTCCGCCTTAAGGGTTTCCTCCTTTGTAGTATCCCCCAAAAGGTATTTTTCCAGTATGTCGGAATCTAAAAAATGTTGTACTTTTTCTTTCATGACAATAAAATTATCAATAGGAGTTGTGCGATACCCGTACCATAAATCTTGCCTAATTCCCTTAGGCCAATTTTAAGTCTCGACTTGACCGTTCCTAACGGAATATCCAGTTCCTCACTTGCTTCTTGCTGCGTCATTCCCTCGAAAAACAGGGCCTCCAACACGATTTTGTATTTGGGCTCTATCTTGTCAAGATTTTCCTGGACGTCCATAAATTCAGGACGAATGTCACTGACTCCTAGGTTATATACGTCTGAAACGTCTATTTGGACTTCTTTATCCGATTTATTGTTTATACTTCGCAGTTTATCTATGGCCGTATTTCTTGTAATTCGAAAGAGCCAGGTAAAGAGTTTTGCCTTGGATGGATCATAAGTATCCGCTTTTTTCCAGATTTTGACAAAGCTTTCCTGCAGAATATCCTGTGCCAAATCTTCGTCTTTTACAACTTTATAAGCTACACCAAACAAGGTATCTCCATAGTTGTCATATAACAACGATATGGCCTTGTCGTCCTTTTCGGCAAGAAGTGAAACAATATGTCTTTCAATCAGTGTACTCATCAAAGGGTGGTTAAGGTAAAATTTTAGGGGGCTAAAATCTAAAATAATGTTTATCTCGTATATACTACAACGTTAAGTTAGAAAAACGATTATTTGTTGGATTTGTAAACTTATATAAAGCCAGCAATTATACATAAAGTATATACAATTTTGGTTAGTTTGGTTTGGTATAACCCCTGTTATCGTTGCGATGCGGGGGTTATTTTATGATGTTCACCTCTGGGGTGATTCGAATATTGAATTGTTCGTTGACCGTCTTTTGAACAAGTTCAGCCAATTTTAGCAGCTCTTCTCCACTTGCATTTCCATGGTTTACCAACACAAGAGCTTGTTTTTCATGAATTCCGGCATCTCCATAGCGCTTGCCCTTAAAACCGCACTGTTCTATTAGCCAACCTGCTGGAATTTTAAACTGATCTCCGTCCACTTCATAGGAGGGCATCTCCGGATTATGCTTTTTTAGTTTTTGATATGTTTTTTTGGAAACTACCGGGTTTTTAAAAAAACTGCCACTATTTCCAATCTCTTTCGGGTCGGGCAATTTGCTTTGACGAATCTTTATAACGGCGTTTGAAACATCGCGTATGGTAGGATAAACAATCCCATTTTCCTTAAGCTCACCCTCTATAGCTCCATAACCTGTGTTCAAAACGTGATTTTTCTTCGTGAGTTTTAGGGTCACAGAGGTAATAATGTATTTCCCTTTTGCTTCATTTTTAAAAATGGAATCCCTATACCCAAATTTACAAGCTGCTGTGTCAAAGGCAATGAGCTCACCGGTAGCAATTTCCATGGCAGCACAACTTTCAAAAACATCTTTAAGCTCCACACCATAGGCTCCGATATTCTGAATCGGAGCTGTTCCCACATTGCCTGGAATCAATGACAGGTTTTCCAGGCCTCCATATCCTTTTTCCAAGGTCCAAAGTACCAGATCATGCCAATTTTCACCGGCCATAATCTTTAAAACAACCTCTTCATCATTTTCCTCAACAACCGAAATGCCTTTAAGATTGATATACATTACAAGTGCGTCAATATCTCGGGTTAGCAACATATTGCTACCCCCGCTAATAATGAACTTTTCCGGGAACGCCTTTAATTCCAATACTTTTTGGAGTTGAGCCAATCCCTTTATTTCAACAAAAGCCTTGGCCTCGACATCTATACCGAAGGTATTGTAATTCTTAAGTGATATGTTTTCTTGAATATTCACTAAGGGTTATACGTTTTCAAAGCTTCGCCCAAAATTTGTACCGCTTTTATAAGTAGTTCTTTTTCAAGTACATAGGCAATACGTATCTGATTGGTTCCCAATCCTTTTGTGGCGTAAAACCCAGCAGCGGGAGCAACCATCACCGTATATCCATCAATCTCAAATTCTTCCAAAAGCCATTGGGCAAAATCGTCGGAATTTTCAATAGGAAGCTCCACAACACAATAAAATGCTCCTTGGGGAACGGCAACGCGAACTCCATCCAATTTTTGAAGCTCTGAAATAAGAATATTTCTTCGCTCCGCATATTCCTCTATTACGTCATCAAAATAGGATTGAGGCGTATCCAAGGCCGCCTCACTTGCAATTTGGGCAAAAGTAGGAGGGGAAAGCCGGGCTTGGGCAAACTTTAAGGCTGTTTGAATTACATTTTTATTTTTGGAAACAAGACATCCAATACGGGCTCCGCACATACTGTATCGTTTTGATACTGAATCCACAATAACTGCATGTTCTTCAAGTCCCTCTTCCTGCAAAATGGAATAATGCACCCTGCCTTCATAGGTAAACTCCCTGTAAACCTCGTCGGCAATTAAAAACAGATTGTGTTTTTTGACCAAAGTTGCCAACTGCTGAATCTCAGCCTCACTGTACAAGTATCCTGTGGGGTTTCCCGGATTGCATATCAGAATGGCTTTGGTTCTAGGGCCAATCAACTTTTCAAAATCCGAAATAGGTGGCAATGCAAAATTATCCTCAATGCGTGATACAATGGGCACTACTTTAACCCCTAAAGCGGTCGCAAAACCGTTATAATTGGCGTAAAAAGGCTCCGGGATGATGATTTCATCCTCAGCATCCATAATTGTACCCATCACAAAAGATAAGGCCTCAGAACCACCTGTGGTAACAATGATGTCTTCAGAAGCTACATGAATATCGTTTTTGGCATAATAGGCCGCTATTTTGGTTCTGTACGCTTCGGAACCCTCGGTCATACTGTACGCAAGTACGTCAATATTGTGATTTCTAACGGCATCCAGCGCAACCTTAGGTGTCTTTATATCGGGCTGTCCAATATTTAAATGGATTACGTGGGTGCCTCTTTTCTTGGCCGCTTCGGCAAAAGGCACCAACTTTCGGATTGGAGAAGCTGGCATCTGCCTCCCTTTTTTGGATATACCAGGCATGCATTAAATTTTAGCAAAAATGAGAAAACCAATACACGAAAACAACTCATTATGCTATTATTTGAATTGCAACGGAATGTTAAATAGAAGGAATTTTTTGCAATATTTTGTATCTTTAATAGAGATAACCGTTTAGAAGTAAGCAAATTGAAAAAAAACCTACATTTTTTTGTGATTCTTTTTGTCATGCTTCCCTTTTTGGTTTCTGCACAGGGATTCAAATTACCAAAGAACGAGAAGTATCAGAAAATTCGATTTGAACTGATCAACAATCTCATTATCATTCCTGTGGAAATCAATGGGGCGGATTTGACCTTTGTCCTGGATTCAGGGGTGAGCAAACCTATATTATTTAACCTTTCAGATCAAGATTCCATTCAAATCAACAATGTTTCCGAAGTAACCATTAGGGGTTTGGGAGAGGGAGAACCCATGAAGGCGCTTAGTTCCTTGCGGAATAAATTCAGGCTCGGTAAGGTTAGGAACTACAATCAAGACTTGTATGTGGTTTTGGACAAGAACATCAACTTCTCTACATCCCTGGGAATTCCTGTACATGGAATCCTCGGATATGATCTGTTTAGGGATTTTGTTGTGGAAATCAATTATAGCTCTCGACATATAAAGCTTCATAATCCCAATTTATATAAACGTGATAAACATAGCAGGTCCCAGACGCTGCCATTACATATTGAACGCAGAAAAGCCTATGTTGAAGGCACGGTGTTAATGAAGGACGAGGAAGACGTTCCGGTCAAACTGTTGGTGGATACGGGAAGTAGCGATGCTTTATGGCTCTTTCATCAACCTGAACAAGGATTGGAGATTCCGGAAAAAAACTATGAAGATTACTTAGGACGCGGACTCAGTGGGGATATTTTCGGAAAGCGCACCAAAGTGAGCGGAATCAGGATAGGGAATTTTGAATTAAAAGATGCAAAGGCGGCCTTCCCATATCGCGAATCCTATAGTTACCTCAAGAACTTAGGAGACCGAAATGGAAGTGTAGGGGGTGAGATTCTTAAACGATTCAACTTGATTTTTGACTATGCCAATGGCGAGGTAACCCTCAAAAAGAATGGCAATTATAGGGCTCCATTTCAATACAATTTAGCAGGTATTGCCTTGCAACATAATGGGCTTAGGTATATCGCGGAGAGTCTTGCCGATTTTAGGGGTATCATTCAAGATGATGAGGATACCTTTGGAAATGTCCAGATTTTGTTCGAAAACAAAACGAGACTAAGTCTGGTTCCTGAAATTGTGGTCTCGGGTATACGCGCAGGAAGTCCGGCAGCAGAAGCAGGACTGCAGGAGGGCGATGTGATTTTAGCAGTGAACGGAAAGAAAATCCACAATTATAAACTTCAAGAAGTTCTAAAGATGTTGAACGAAAGGGAGGGAAAACGTGTTCGCGTGCTTATCGAACGGTATAACCGTGATTTGTTGTTCTCCTTTGTTTTGAAAAATGTATTCGAATAAAAAAGCCTTCCCGAATCTTCGAAAAGGCTTTCTTCACTATAAATATTTACGTTTCTTTATTTAGCTCCTTCAGCTTTTACGGTTCCTTTGATTTTGAGAACCTTTGTAGGAGTATCTGCGTTTGAGGTCACTGTAATGGCCTTTCTGATGGGCCCGACCCTATTGGTATCATACTTTACCTGAATAGAACCTGTTTTACCTGGTAAAATAGGATCTTCAGGTTTCTTCGGAATGGTACATCCGCAGCTAGATTTTACATTGCTGATCACCAATGGTGCAGTACCTGTGTTGGTAAATTCGAAAATACGGACACCATCGCTTCCTTTGGCAATTTCCCCATAATCAATGGTCTCGTTTTTGAATTCAATTTTTGCCGTTGCTTCCTGGGCATAAATCCCTAGAGAAAGAAGCCCAACAAATAACATGAGTACAGATTTTTTCATCATTTCTAGTTTTGGGTGAACTTCAAATGTAAATGTTTTCACACCTGCATCCAAAATTCTTTTGTTATGTAATAACGTTACTTATTTTTGTTTCGTATTTCAGGATTGGCCTTTAGCCGAGGAATTACAATAAATTAATATTGCAAAACCACATCCAGACACCAATCCGGGTCAAAAAAGACAAAAACTATACCGAAAAATGGAAATTCCATCAAAATATGAGCCCAATAGGGTAGAAGAGCACTGGTACGATTACTGGACAAAACACGATTTTTTTAGTTCAAAACCAGATGAAAGGGAGCCCTATACCATAGTCATTCCCCCTCCCAACGTCACGGGAGTGCTACATATGGGCCATATGCTTAATAATACCCTGCAGGATGTTCTGATTCGTAGGGCCAGACTTCTAGGGAAAAATGCATGTTGGGTACCAGGAATGGACCATGCTTCGATTGCCACAGAGGCCAAGGTTGTTGCCAAATTGAAGGATGAAGGTATAGCGAAGGCCGATTTGTCACGTGAAGAGTTCCTAAAACATGCTTGGGACTGGACCAATGAGTATGGCGGAGTAATTCTGCAACAGCTTAAAAAACTGGGCTGTTCGTGTGATTGGGACCGTACAAAATTCACTATGGATGACGATATGTCAGCCTCAGTGATCAAGGTTTTTGTGGATTTATATGAAAAAGGACTCATTTATCGCGGATATCGAATGGTAAATTGGGATCCAGAGGCAAAAACCACGCTTTCTGATGAAGAAGTGATTTATGAGGAGAAACAAGGGACTTTATACTATCTGGCGTACCAAATTGAAGGTGCAGACGAGAAGGTTACCATTGCTACTACACGTCCAGAGACCATTTTGGGAGATACCGCGGTCTGTATCAATCCAAATGACGAGAGATACCATCATTTAAGGGGAAAAAAGGTAATCGTTCCCATTTGCAACCGTGTTATTCCTATCGTTGAAGATGATTATGTGGATATCGAGTTCGGTACGGGATGCTTAAAAGTGACGCCTGCACATGATGAAAACGATAAAAACCTTGGGGATAAGCACAACTTAGAGGTTATCGACATATTCAATGAAGATGCTTCCCTAAATTCCTATGGACTGCATTACCAGGGCAAGGATAGGTTTGTTGTACGTAAAGAAATCTCCAAAGAGTTGGAGGAAAAGGGCTTTTTGGTTAAAACCGAGCAACATACCAACAAAGTTGGTACTTCGGAACGCACCAAAGCTGTTATAGAGCCTAGATTATCCGATCAGTGGTTCTTGAAAATGGAGAATTTGGCCAAACCAGCCCTTGAAGGGGTGTTGAAGACAAATGATATCAAGCTTTATCCTAAGAAGTTTGAAAACACCTATCGCCATTGGATGGAAAATATCCGGGATTGGAATATTTCCCGTCAATTATGGTGGGGACAGCAGATTCCTGCTTATTATTATGGGGATGGAAAGAATGATTTTGTAGTTGCGGAAACACGCGAAGAAGCACTTAAAAAAGCGCAAACTAAAAATCCAGCGATCCAGGAATCCGATTTACGACAAGATCCTGATGTTCTGGATACTTGGTTTTCTTCGTGGTTGTGGCCGATAAGTGTTTTTGGGGGGATATTGGAGCCTGAAAATGATGAGGTAAACTATTATTATCCAACCAGTGATTTGGTAACAGGACCCGACATTTTGTTTTTCTGGGTGGCCCGAATGATTATTTCGGGATATGAATACAAAGGAAAACGACCTTTTGAAAATGTGTATCTGACCGGATTGGTTCGTGATAAACAGCGTAGAAAGATGTCGAAACAATTGGGGAATTCCCCTGATGCCCTAAAGTTGATTGAGGATTTTGGTGCCGATGGTGTTCGGGTAGGATTGCTATTGAGTTCTGCCGCCGGGAACGATCTGATGTTCGATGAGGCCCTTTGTCAACAAGGGAAAAACTTTGCCAATAAGATCTGGAATGCGTTCAGATTGGTAAAAGGTTGGGAAGTAGCTGATTTAACACAACCTGAAGCCGCTAAAATTGGTATCGATTGGTATACAAATAGATTTAACCAAGTCTTGTTGGAAATAGAGGACCATTTCTCCAAATATCGAATTTCTGATGCCCTAATGGCTATTTACAAGCTGGTTTGGGATGATTTCTGTTCCTGGTTGTTGGAAATTGTAAAACCTGCCTATCAAAAACCCATTGATAAGGCTACTTATGAGGCTGTAATCCATCTGTTCGAGCAAAATCTTAAGATTTTGCACCCGTTTATGCCTTTTTTATCCGAGGAAGTTTGGCAGCATATCGCAGAGCGTACCCCGGAACAGGCTTTGATTGTATCGCAATGGCCACAACAGGGAGAAATAGATGCTTCCATTATAGCGGATTTTGACTTTGCCACTGAGGTGATTTCTGGGATTAGAACGATTCGAAAAGAGAAAAACATTCCTCAGAAAGAAGCTTTAGAACTATCCGTTTTAAATAGCGAAAATGGAAGTGGTCAAATGGATGTGATCATCACCAAATTGACCAATTTGTCAAAAATAGAAACGGTTGATGCTACTTTGGATGGTGCATTAAGTTTTAGGGTGAAGAGCAACGAATATTTTATTCCGATAAGCGGTGCCATTGATATTGAGGCAGAAATCAAAAAAATCACGGAAGAATTAAACTATACCAAAGGCTTTTTACAATCCGTTCAAAAGAAATTGAGCAACGAACGTTTTGTGAACAACGCGCCTGAAAAAGTAGTGGCTATTGAAAAAAAGAAGGCTGCCGATGCCGAGGCCAAAATAGAGACTTTGGAAAAGAGTTTGGCGAGTTTAGGTTAATATATCAGAAGTCAGAAGTCAGAAGTCAGAAGTCAGAAGTCAGAAGTCAGAAGTCAGAAGTCAGATTTCAGAGTACTGACTACTGCCCACCGAAATCTTTTACCTCCTACGCCCACCCGAATACTGCATGGCTTCACCTTTTCCAAAACCATAGCTGAAACCAAAGGCAACAAACCGACCTCTTAGGCGACGATTGTACACCTCAAAATCAGCTTGCGCAATTTGACTTTCGCTGATTCTGGAGGCGAAAACGTCCCTAACACTCAGGTTCAAAATGGCTTTTCCTTTCATTAACTTCTTACGGACACCTAGATCCATAAAAAGGTAGTCATTGACCTCACCTTGCACAGTTTGATATCTAGATCTGTAGTTTCCGGTAGTTTCTAGGTCAATATCAGCAGGTAATTTTAGTTTGGTCATAAGTTTTGAAGACCAATTATCCGCATTAAAATCGAATACAACTTCCTCAAAAATTCCCTCTCGGCTAAACTGGTTGTAATTGAAATCAGCATTAAAAGTCAACCACCTTGCAGGGCTGTATTTTGTGTTGAACTCTATTCCATTGGTTTTATTGGTGCCAATATTTTCAGGTCTTGTCGTGTTCACGTTGTTTTCAAAAGTGGAGATACGTTCAATGACATCTGTGGTATACCGGTGATATATCCCAAGGTTCAGTGCAGTTTTTCCAATGAAGAAAATAGTGGTAACCTCATAAGAATCCGTGAATTCTGGAAGCAGGTCTGGATTTCCCTGGCGAATGCTAAAGTTGTTTCGAATATTGAAAAAGGGATTCAAGTCCCATAATCTTGGTCGGTAAATTCGCTTGGAGTACCCCGCTTGCAATGAAACTTTCTCGGAAAATTTATAGGAAGTATGAAGACTCGGGAACAGATTGGAATAATCTTGGGAATTATCTTCACCGGTGTTTGTCAAAAAGGTATTTAAGTTGGTCTGCTCCATACGTACCCCTCCTTTTATTCCCCACTTTTTTCCCTCGTAGGCACCTGTGGTATATAGACCCAATACTTTTTGGTCATATTCAAAAATGTTGGTTAGGCCTGGATCGATTTCAAATGCTCCGTTAATCAGATTTTGAACTTCATAATCGTTGCTGACGTCATTCAGCACATATTGTGCACCAGTTTCCAAAGTCAATTCCTTGGTAAAGGGTTTGGTATAGTCCAATTTAAAAGTGAAAACCGCTTCCTTGAAATCTGTTCTGGTCAGCTGTGAATCATCGTTGTCTGCCCCTGAAATGGTCGCGTCTGTAAACTCTGAAGATTGATCTTTACCAAAAAAGTTCCCTAAAGCGCTGAACAAAAGTGTATGGTCTTCATCTCCTTCAAAATCTTTTTTGTATTGCAGTTCGTATTGAAATTTAGGGTTTGTAGCCTCGGTAACCTCAGTTCGTTCCCATTGCGACGTAACAATATCACCATCGGAAATAGAAGTGAAGTTGGTCGTGGAAGGTTGGTCTTCAATTTCCAGTGCGAAATTTCCTGAAAGCGTCAAAACACTTGTGGGACTGAAGTAATAGTCCGTTCCCAACACAAAATTGTAATAGGCCTCATTTCTAAATTCTTCTCCAATGGACAAAATGGTTGTGTTGTTGATCAAATCGGTATTTCTACTTTCCCGATCATTGGGCAATTCGCGATAACCTGCACCCAACTGGGTGAAAAGATTGAATTTTTCCGTTCTACGATTTAAGCTGATGCCTACGCTATGGCTGTCCGGAGCACCGGTGTTGACAGAGACGGAACCATTTAATCCTCTTCTTTCCTCTTTTTTGATCACAATATTGATGATACCTGAAGTACCCTCCGCATCATATTTTGCAGATGGATTGGTGATAACTTCCACGCGATCGATCATGTCGGCCGTAATGGTTCCTAGTGCATTACTCTCATCACTGGCGATGATGGATGGTTTTCCATTGATGAGCACCTGAACCCCTTGACTTCCCCTTAAACTAATTTGTCCTTCAATGTTCACATTTACCGACGGCACATTGTTCAATACTTCCAGGGCACTTGCCCCTGTACTGCTCAAGTCCTTTCCAACATTGAATACCCGTTTGTCCAGCTTGAAAACTGTTTTGGAAACTTCGCCTTCAACCACTACTTCTTCCAATTTTTGGGCATCTTCCGCAATTTCAATAGTCCCTAAATCTACACTGGAAACATTGGAAGATGGAGGTTGGATTATTTTCTTTTCAAACCCAATAAAACTGATTTCAATATAATAGTTTGTCGCATCCGTTTTCAACGCAAAAGAACCATCTTCAAGGGTGGTGGTACCAACAATAGCTTTCTTCGTACTGTTATCGGCTACCATTACCGTGGCATAAGCGACCGCCTGCCCAGTTGATGTGTCTACTACCTTCCCGGTAAATTCAACGGTTTTTACCTGCGCTTCCATGGTCCAAAATGAAAGTAAGAGCGCTAAACTTAGTAACAAACTATGTTGTGGGACTTTAAAAATTGTCATGCGTAATTTGGTTTCTTCTTCAAAGATGGCATGGAACTGGAAAAAATGTGGGGTAAATTCTGTGAACAACATCCCTATTGCCCCAATCGACAAGGATTAAGAAAATTTAACATTTCCATTGTTGTTCAAGGCAGTAAAAATGTTGTTTACAGTATTGCATTTCTTTTGTTACCTTATGTCGAATAGCTTTGCGATCGCATAAAATTGAAAATTTGATTACCCGAAAGGAACTTGTCTTTCAGATTATACTGCACCTTCTGGTCTTTTTGTTCTATTCTTTTGACCGGGATCACCCCCATATTGATTTACCCGAAGTACTGTTCTTTTTAAGCTACGCCTTGGCGGCTGCTATTATTGCGTATTATTTGATGCCCAATTTTTTATACAAAAAGAAGCAATGGAAGTTTTTCGGCAGCGTGCTGTTGGTGATCATTGGGGTCATTCTACTGGAAGAACTTGTTTTAGAACAGATTTTTTATGCTGGCACTAGGCGGGCCAGGGTATTTCCAGGAATTTACTACGCCTTTTTTGACATTGTTCCGGTAATTGCAATTCTATCTGGATTTAAATTTGGATGGGATGCTTTACAAAAGCAAAAACAGATAGATGAACTAAAAAGTGCGGTACAAGAAAGCGAACTTCAATTTTTAAGATCACAGATCAATCCACACTTTCTGTTCAATAATTTGAACAACTTATATTCCTATGCTTTGGAAAACTCTCCAAAGACTCCAGAAATTATTTTGGAAATGAGCGGAGTACTGCGATATATGCTCTATGAATGCAAGGAAAAATTGGTTCCCTTAAAAAAGGAAATAGAACAGCTGGGTAACTTTATAAAGTTGTACAAATTGCAGATAGAGGAAAGGGGAAATGTGCAATTTGGAGCGAACCATATTCAATCGGGTTATAAGATTGCACCACTTATTTTGATTGTATTCATTGAAAATGCCTTCAAGCACAGTCAATCTGGGCAGTCTTCTGATATCGAAATTGATATTGAAGTTACCCAAAAGGGCGATCAATTGCAGTTTAGGTGTACGAATAACTTTGAACTTGTAGATGGTATGGGCTCCGTTGCCAAAGGAATTGGATTGGAGAATGTTAAAAAACGGCTACAATTGTTGTATCCCAATAAACATCAATTTCGGGTAGAGGAGGATAATAATCAATTTTCAGTATCCTTGACCATGGAACTGGAAAAATCTTAATCCTATGAGATGTATCATCATTGAAGATCAACCACCTGCCCAGCGCATCTTGAAAAAATTCATTGAAGATGTGAACACTTTGGAGCTCAAGGGAATATTTTCCGATGCCTTGCTCGCCATGGAGTTTCTTAAATCAGAAAAGGTTGACCTATTGTTTTTGGACATCAATTTGCCTAAAATTTCAGGACTTGATTTTTTAAAGACCTTACCAAACCCTCCCCATGTTATTTTGACAACCGCTTTTTCCGAGTATGCCTTGGAAAGCTATGAGTTGAATGTCGTTGACTATTTATTGAAGCCCTTTTCGTTCCAAAGATTTTTAAAAGCAATAGCCAAAGTTCCTTCGAACCAAAAACAGGACGTATCCCAACAAGCTGAAATGTCGCAAGAGGAGCAAAGAAGATACATCTATATAAAATCGGGTCATGAGCACATTAAGGTTGACCTAAATGCGATAGAACATATTGATTCAGATTCGGATTATACCGAAGTTGTGACACCTCAAAAAAAATACCTATCCCATGAACCGCTTCGATATTGGTTAGAATCTTTACCTGACCATCAATTTAAACGGGTACACAAATCACATATCATCAATGTGGATAAGATTGAAAAATTGATGGGAAATCAGGTGTACCTTGCGGGTGGTGGAAAAATCCCAATTGGAAGGGCTTATAAAGAAGCTTTTTTAAAAGAAATCCTTAAATAAACCTGTACGGGAGTAAAGACAATCGTATTTTAGTGATATGTCGAATTCCACAAAACGCAATATTTCGATTACTGGGAATATTGAATTTTCAGAAATAAAGGTTACCAAACCTTCAGATTATGCCGCAGGTATTCCAGGGGTAAAGGCAGCATTGGAACATGTAAGCAAGGAATCAGGCCTGTTTCGTTCCTTGAAGACCCTTTCGCGAATGAACCAAAAAGAGGGTTTTGATTGCCCCGGTTGTGCATGGCCTGATCCGGATACACCTTCCAAGTTGGGCGAATACTGTGAAAATGGAGCAAAGGCCATCGCTGAAGAATCCACTTTTGAGCGTGTCGACAGGGCTTTTTTTGAAAAATATTCTGTGGAAGAAATCTCTACCTGGACCGATTATGAAATCGGAAAAAGTGGCAGAATTACAGAACCTTTTATACTTAGACCGGATGCTGTCCATTATAAACCCATCTCATGGCCGGATGCTTTCAAAATTATTGCGGAGCAATTGCATGCGCTGGACGCTCCTGATGAAGCCATATTTTACACTTCTGGGCGCTCTAGCAATGAAGCGGCCTTTTTATATGGATTATTTGTGCGTGCCTTTGGCACGAACAACATGCCAGATTGTTCCAATATGTGTCATGAATCCAGTGGTGTGGCCCTTTCAGAGACTTTGGGCATTGGAAAAGGCTCTGTGGTATTGGAAGATTTGTACGAAGCGGACGTAATCATGGTGATTGGCCAAAACCCTGGTACCAACCATCCTCGTATGTTATCTGCCTTGCAAAAATGCAAGGAGAATGGAGGAAATATCATAACCGTTAATCCGCTCTCTGAAAGCGGGCTCAATCGATTCAAGAATCCGCAACAACTTGGTGGAATTCTAGGGAAGGGTACCCAACTGACAGATATTTTTCTTCAGGTAAAAATCAACCAGGATGTTTCGCTGCTCAAACTCATCATGAAGCGACTGGCAAAACGGGAAGCTCATGGGGAATCGGTTTTTGATCATGATTTTATCAAAGACAAAACCAATGGTTTCCAAGAATTTTTGGAGGATTTAAACCAATACTCCGAAGAACAATTGTTGGAATTATGTGGTGTGGATTCAGTCCAAGTTGATATGGCCGTTGATTTGCTGGCCAAAAAATCAAAAATTATTATTTGCTGGGCAATGGGGCTTACCCAACACAAAAATGGAGTGGAGAACATCAAGGAATGTGTGAATCTGTTACTTGTCAAGGGAAGTATTGGAAAAAAGGGTGCAGGTACATGTCCGGTTCGAGGTCATTCCAATGTGCAAGGAGATAGGAGTGTGGGAATCATGCACCATGTTTCGGAACCTTTGAATAAGGCCTTAAGGGAGGCATTTGATATCGAGCCTCCAAGTGAGGAAGGATTGGATACCGTAAACGCCATTCAGGCTATGCATCAAGGGAAGGCGAAGGTATTCATTGCCCTTGGTGGAAACTTTGTTTCCGCGGCTTCGGATACAGCCTATACAGCGGAAGCATTGCAGCAATGTGATCTCACCGTTTCCGTGAGTACCAAATTGAATCGAACCCATCTCACTGTGGGCAAAACAGCTTTGATATTACCCACTTTGGGAAGAACGGAGCAGGACAAAGAGCGTTTTGTGACGGTGGAAAATAGCATGGGTAAGGTGCATCAGAGCAAAGGAAGATTGAAACCCGTCAGCAAACATTTAAAAAGCGAGCCAGAGATTGTTGCTGAAATAGCCGATGCCTATTTTGGGAAGGATTCGAAAATAGATTGGAAAACACTGGGAACCGACTATGACTTGGTTAGAAAGAAAATTTCGGAGGTTTTGAAGGGCTATGAAGATTATTCAGGCCGTTCTAGGGGTTCGGGGTTTTACCTTCCCAACAATGCCCGAGAAGCGGATTTTTCAAAATTGCCGGGAGGAAAAGCTCAATTTTCCATTTGCAAGCTTCCGGAACATCATCTAAAGGATGACGAATTTGTGTTGATGACGGTTCGTAGCCATGATCAGTTTAACACCACGATATATGGTCTGAACGATAGGTATCGCGGTATTTATGGTGAGCGAAGGGTAATTTTTATGAATCCTGAGGATATGGAGGAAAAGGGACTGCAGCCCTTGCAAGTGGTTGATCTGACGAGTAACTATTCAGGAAAGCAGCGAAGGGCTGAGAATTTTAAGATAATTCCTTACGATATTCCGTCAAAAAACCTCTGCGCTTACTTCCCGGAAACCAATATCCTTGTGCCCATAGATTTATATGCTGATAAAAGCAACACCCCGGCAAGTAAATCCGTGATTGTCAAAATTGAAATAAAGTAAAAACAGCGCGAATTTTTTGTAGAATCAAATACTTAACTCGTACGTGGTGGTGCCGTATCATTTTTTTTCATACTTTCGGAGATAGAAAGTGTTAACGTTAACATCAAACAAAATAATCAACATGAAAGACATCAATCGACGTAATTTTCTGAAAAAGACTTCGCTGACTGCAACAGCGATATCAGTAATGCCCAGCTACCTTCAAGCTAAAGTGGAAAGACCTTCGCAATCAAGATATATGGGGGATTTTGCTGCCCCAAAACTGAAAAATGTTAGAGCCGCCTTCATTGGTGTTGGAGCCCGGGGTGGGGGACATGTAAGATTCTTTGCTTCACTTCCCAATACAGAAGTGGTTGCGATTTGTGATTTGTATGAAGATTTGGTAAAACAGAAGGTCGGATGGGTAAAAGAAGTTTCAAAACCCAACAGACATAAGAATATCAAGGAATACTGGGGTGATGAGGACAAATGGAAGGTGATGCTTGAGGAGGTAAAACCTGATGTGGTGTTCATTGCCACAAATTGGGTAAATCATGCTCCCATGGCCATCGAATCCATGAATAAAGGGGCTCATGCCTTTGTTGAGGTCCCTATTGCAGTTACCGTTCAAGAAATGTGGGATATTGTGGACGCCAGTGAGCGTACCCAAAAGCACTGCATGATGCTTGAAAATGTAAATTACAATCGTGATGAGTTGATGTTCCTGAACATGTGCAGACAAGGGGCTATTGGTGAAGTTTTACATGGTGAAGCTGCCTATATCCATGAGTTACGAGGACAAATGAACGAACAAAAAAGAGGTACAGGATCCTGGCGAACCTATCACTATGCCCACCGCAATGGAAATTTATACCCAACCCATGGTTTGGGACCAGTAGCTCAATACATGAATTTGGGTAGGGGTGAAGATAATTTTGGAAGCATAGTGTCCTTTTCAACGCCAGCAAGAGGACGAGCGGATTATGCCAAAAAGAACTATCCTGCGGACCATAAATGGAATCAATTGGATTATAAAGGTGGTGACTTAAACACCAGCATCATTAAAACCACGTTAGGACGTACCGTTATGGTACAGTGGGATGAGACAAGCCCTAGACCGTATTCCAGGTTAAACCTGATTCAAGGTACCAAAGGTACACTGGCCGGATTCCCAACTAGGGTTGCGTTGGAAGGCGGAGTTGATGGATTGACCAAAGACCATCATTCTTGGGTTCAGGGTGAACAATTAGAGGCACTTTATGAAAAATATGACCATCCATTGTACAAAAGATTGAACCAGGCTGCCAAAGGAAGTGGACATGGGGGTATGGATGGAATCATGATGTACAGAGTGGTAGAATGTCTTCAAAAAGGATTGCCACTCGACCAAAACATATATGAAGGCTGTTTCTGGAGTGCTGTGGCACCTTTAAGCGAACGTTCCGTGGCAAGTGGAGGCGCACCACAACCTTTCCCAGACTTTACCCGTGGTAACTGGAAGGATACAGCGCCATTGGCCATAGTGGAATAAAAAGTAGCATAGTTTGGAAAATTAAACTAAATTAACATCTGATCTCGCGCTGTGAAATTAAAATATGTGAGATATGGAAACCTACGCTACAGCTTTATTATATGCCATACCATTCTTTATAGTTTTGGTACTTGTTGAAGTGCTTTATGGGCATTTTGTCAAAAACCAAAAGCACAATGTAATGGATACCGTGAGCAGTCTTAGCTCCGGACTCACCAATATTATTAAGGACTCATTGGGATTGGCCGTTGTTCTAGTTACCTATCCTTATTTAGTGGAGCATTTGGCATTGATTCAAATTGAAGCGACTTGGGCCGTATGGTTGATCGCTTTCATAGCAATTGATTTTGCGGGCTACTGGAACCATAGACTAAGCCATCATATCAATATTTTCTGGAACCAGCATGTGATTCACCATAGCAGCGAGGAGTTCAATTTAGCTTGCGCTCTGCGGCAGTCTATCTCAAATGTGGTTGGTTATTTTCCACTCTTATTGCTTCCAGCGGCATTTTTGGGAGTTCCAGGAGAGGTAATCGCTATTTTGGCCCCGGCACATTTGTTTGCACAATTCTGGTATCATACCCAACACATTGGAAAAATGGGATGGTTGGAGTATATCATAGTGACGCCCTCCCAACATCGTGTGCACCACGCCATAAATCCGGAGTACATAGATAAGAACTTGGGCCAAATACTGTGTATTTGGGATCGTTGGTTTGGAACCTTCCAAGAAGAAATGGACGAGGTCCCGCCCCAATATGGTGTGTTAAAACCGGCAGCTACATGGAACCCAATCCTGATTAATTTTCAACACTTTTGGAGGTTGTGTGTAGATGCATGGCGAACAAAAAGCATAGGAGATAAATTCCGTATTTGGTTTATGCCTACGGGTTGGCGACCTGTCGATGTTGCGGAAAAGTACCCAATATCCAAGATTGAAGACGTCTATAATTTTTCCAAGTACAAACCGGAAACTTCGATACAACTGAAAGGATATGCAATTTTTCAATTACTGTTCAACACGGCACTCCTATTGTTTATGTTCTATAACTATTCCGAGATCGGGTTCAACAATCTGTTGCTTTTTAGTGGTTTTGTTTTTTTGGGAATCTATGGGTATACCAGCTTGATGGACAAAAAACCTTATGCTGCTTGGATTGAAACGATTAGAAGCACCGCAGGTCTGGTCCTGATTCTTTTGACTGGGGACTGGTTTGGACTAAATGCTTATCTGCCCTTTGGTAGTTACATTGTCGCTCTCTATTTTTTGATTTCTATAATTGCCGGGAATTATTTCAGTTTTTTTGAAAGGAAGCCGAAAGGTTCGGCCGCTTTTTGAGACTTAAGGATTACATCGAAATCCTTAACACCAAGAAAAAACAACACTGTGGTCGACGCTAACCAATCATACATCAAACAGTGCTTTCCCGTACTTGAGGAAAGACTATATCAAGAAATTGTAGAATCGTGCAGTTACCACGAGTTTCCTAGTAGCACTTATGTGGTAAAGCAGGGTGCATACCTAAACTTTTTACCCGTTGTTTTAAAGGGGCAGATTAAGATGTACGCAGAAGAAGAAGAGGTACAGTTCTTATTGTACTATATAAATTCTGGTGAATCCTGTATCCTGAGCTTCAATCATTTGTTTGACCCCAAACCTGTTCAATTTTCGGCCATAACCGAAGAAGATACCGTGGTTATGACCCTTCCTGTTAGCAAAGTGAAAGAGTGGTTTATAAAATATCCAACCTTTGCCAGAATTCTTATCAATGATTTTCAACGAAACTTTGAAGACTTGCTGCGTACGACCAAAGAGATAGTTTGTTTTGGGATAGAAGATCGCTTGGTAAAATACTTGGAAAACAAAACAAAAAGGGATAAGAGTAACCAAGTTCATCTTTCACACAAACAAATAGCGCTGGATTTGGGAACTTCCAGAGAAGTCATCTCAAGAATCACCAAAAAGCTTGAAAAGACTGGTGTTTTGATGCAACACAAGAGATATATTGAGTTGATAGACTGCCAGAATATCACAAAAGTGTAACGGCTTTTAATACAGATTTAACAGAAAACGGTGATTTTGATCACCGTTTTTCAGTTGTGCTCGAAAGTAGTTTTGGACCATAATTAATCTAAAAAAAATAATTATGAGAAGAAATCTATTCAAAGTACTGCTTTTTGCAGTTGTTTTAGCATCATGTAGTGATGATGACAATGACATCGTTGGCGAAGTGCCAACTGAACCGGAACCTACTGCTGAGGTAAATGTGAGACTGAACGAGGTCCAATACCTTGGTAACTGGGTTGAAATTGTGAATAACGGTCAGGCTACCGTTGATTTGAGCGATTATTTTCTATGTCTAGGCCCAGGAACCTATAGAAGAATTGGTGATCTAAATGTAAACGGTAATTTAGAATTGGCCGCAGGCAGTTTCTTATCCGTTTCTTATGAAATGCCTAATGCTGATGGTGGACTAGGTCTATATAGTAACAATTCTGATTTTACCGACGCATCAACACTTACTGACTTCGTGCAATGGGGTGCTGGGTCTTCCGCCAGGGAGAATGTGGCTGTTGAAGCTGGAGTTTGGACGGCCGGTGACTTTGTGCCGGTTATGGGCAATGCGGAAAACACCATAATCTATGATGGAGAGGGGACTGGAGCTGCAAATTGGGCAGAAACTACCACCGCGACCATCGGAGAGGCTAATGTATTGACCGTTCCCGAAGAAATTAGATCCATTGTGTTCAATGAAATTCAATATGGGAGCAAAGATTTGGTCGAACTTTACAACAACGGAAATGTTACTGTTGATTTGAGCCAATACTGGTTGTGCTTGGGACCGGGAAGATATAGCCAACTAAACGAAATTACACCAGAAAGTGGTGAATTCATGTTGGAGCCAGGGGCATTTTTAGTATTGCCATTTACCATGGGCAATAGCGAAGGATTGGGTCTTTATTCCAATAACTCCTTTACAAGTGCAGAGGCCATCGTAGATTTTGTACAGTGGGGTGCTGCAGGAAGTCCTCGTGAGAATGTAGCGGATGAAGCTGGAATATGGACAGCAGGCGATTTTGTGCCTACAGTAAGATTGGACAGTTATAGTATTGAATATGATGGAGAAGGTGATGCTGCTTCAGATTGGACAGAAGAAGTAAACCCATCTTTGGGCTTGGCCAATGATACCGAAGTAGCTAAAACTACCTTCAACGTAACCATCAGCAATGTAATCAATTATTTGAATGTTCATACGTTCACAACTCCAGTTGGAGCTTCTGACCCAGGCCCATTGACAACCAATGGTGCCCAATATCAAATATCATTTAAAGCGGTTCCTGGCACTAAGTTTACCCCTGTGACCATGATGGGGAACAGTAACGACTGGTTTTTGGCCCCTACGGATTTAAATGGAATTGATTTGTTTCCTAATGGACAAGCTTTGAACGGCGTGGATATTGCAGATCAACTTTCCTTGTATGATCTTGGTACTGAAGCGGACAATGATCCAGCCAGTTTTCCACCTGCAGGAACCGATGTGGGACCAGCAGATGCCAACACCTTGGTTAGATTGGTTGATGGACGCGATACAGGTGATATTTACGTAACAGCTGTTTTGGATTATGCCAATGGCGATGGAAACTCAGCGGGAACTTTTACATTCACCATTACTGCAATCAATGCACCTGACCCTGGACAGCCAGCCAGTTCTACCAATGGATTTGTAGTTACACCCGGTATCGCTGTACTTCATGCACTTCCAGAGCCTTTGTTCACCTTGGGAGAAGAAGATAGGGGAGTAGGTTTGGAAAGAATTGCTGAAGATGGAATGCCTGGAGAACTCTACGGATGGTTTACAGAGACCGGAAGCAATGGTTCACCCTTGCGATTGGCTTCATCCCTTAGTGTGTTCTCTCCTGGAATTGTGTATGCCTTTAATACAGCTAGCGACCCATTCTTTACCCAAGGTGAAGAAGTCATCACCGGAAGTGGATTGGAAGAGTTGTCGGAAGATGGCAATAATGCAGTTGCAGTATCCTATTTTAATGATTTGGGATTACCTGTAGCCGCAAGTAACGAGACTGCGCCTATTGGGCCTGGTGAATACTTGTCATTTAGTATTGATGTGCCACAAGGGCAAAACTATAAATTGGGAATAAGCACTATGTTGGTTCAAACCAACGATTGGTTTATTAGCTATAACAACAATGGTGTAGCCTTGTTTGACGAAAGTGGAACTCCATTCTCCGGTACTTCGGAAAGTGATGAATCTTATTTGTTTGATGCAGGTACCGAAGTAGATGAGCCGGTTGGTTTTGGAATCTACCAAGCGCCAAGACAGTCAGGACCAAATGAAGGTCCGGTAGATGCAAACACCATAATACGAAGAGTGAGTGAGCTGGAAGATGTTCAGTTTGGTAAAGGTGTTTATAATAATGGCCCTGGTGTTGTGTATCTCCAAGACCCCCGAGGAGGATACAATTTGGTTAGAATTGATATTCAACCACAATAGATCAGGACCGTTTTTGTTTTTTTAAATTGTGGAAGGCCGGAAAATTTATTTTCCGGCTTTTCTTATTTGAAAGGATTATTTTCTGATTTCAGAATCGACAAGTTGGATGTAGCTGCGCATGGCCTCTTCAACGCTAATGTTCTTTGCTTGGATAAGGGCGTTCGCCTTAAAGGCATTGATCAAAGGGGTTTTACTGCCGGGATTGTCGAAATTCTTACTGGCAATTTTGAAGTAGGCGTAGAGTTTGAGCAATAAATCGGCAGGCAAAGGTTCTGTATAGCTATTTACAAAAGCAACAGCTTCTCGAAACTGGGTATTTAAATCCTCATCAGTCATCTTTTTCCCGAAATGAAGCAATGCAGGTCTTGGCGCCAATCACCTTTTGGCCCAATTTTACCGCAATGTCACAATCCAAAGGTAAGAGTAGATCTACTCTTGAACCAAATTTTATGAATCCAGCATCCTGTCCCTGGGTAACTTGTTCACCCTCTTCAGCGTAGTTTACGATACGACGAGCCAAAGCTCCTGCAATTTGTCGATACCCTATTTCTCCAAATTTTGGGGTATGCAATACTACCGTGGTACGTTCATTTTCAGTACTTGATTTAGGGTGCCAAGCCACCAAATATTTACCTGGATGATATTTTGAATATGTTACGGTTCCACTTGCGGCATATCGCGTGACATGCACGTTTAATGGTGACATGAAAATAGAGACCTGCTTGCGTCTATCCTTGAAGTATTCGGTTTCCTCCACCTCTTCAATAACAACCACCTTACCATCGACCGGTGCTAAGATTTCATCAAAGTTCGGGGTGACCAACCGTCTTGGGTTTCTAAAAAATTGCAATATCAAAATCAAAAGAATCAGTGCTGCAATCTGAACAGCTATCCGTATCCATTCAATATCGATATAAAATTGTGCAGAAAGGACAATGGCTACCACAGAAAAAAATGTGATAATGATTATTTTTTGGCCTTCTCTATGAAACATATGAAAATATATTAAGTACTAAATATGCAAATGGAGCTGCAAATACGAGACTGTCCAGACGATCCCACATTCCACCGTGCCCCGGTAAAATAGCTCCGCTGTCCTTGACTCCGGCAACTCGTTTAAATTTTGATTCCAACAAGTCACCCAAACTTCCGGCAACCACAATTGTTGTGGCCAATATCATCCATTGGAATAGGGTTAGGCTGGTCTCATACTTGGCTAAAACATAAGCCGCAACAAGTGCAAAAATAAGACCTCCTAGAGAACCTTCCACAGTTTTTTTTGGAGAAACTGAAGGAAATAATTTTGTTCGGCCCAATGTTCGACCTACCAAATAGGCAAAAGTATCATTGACCCATATCAAAATAAAAATGCCCATGATCAAAAATTGGGCAAAAGCATTTTGTTTGTAGGGTATCATCGTCAAGAAAATACACCCTCCTCCTATGTAAAAAACAGCGATGATAAACTTTTGAAGACCAGTGAAGTGCTTATCTTTTTTAGAAAATAAAAACACCAATAGCGCTAAATCCACAGTGATGGTCAAAAGCATTAAGATGGTAATAAGGACACTGTCTTTAATCAGGTAAATAAAGATCCACCATAAGGCCAAATAGGCGACAAAGATGTAATAGTGCTTTAACCGGACCAATTTTTTGAATTCATACAAGCAGGCCAATCCAAACACCATAAAGAGAAAATCAAAGGCGTCGGAACTTAAAAAAACAGTGCCCAATAGGAGTACTGCGTAGATTACCCCTGTAATAGAGCGCCTTAGGATTTCTTTCATGTAGTTAGTAGTCTTCTAGCAGTAAAAGATATACATTTTTTGAGGCACTACCGTACGAAAGAAAGTCATTTTTGTTTTCTGGGGTTGGTTGAAAATGTTTTAGCGTGGTGATATTGTTGGGGATGTTCTTTTTATATTTTTCCTTGATGACCTTGAGTCCTTCGCTAATGGAATCGACCAATTGGCTTGTGGTCGCAAAAACAATAAGGTTGGAAGGGAGTTCATCCAACTTCTTTTCCTTGATTTGGTTGGAACAGACGAGTATCGACCCATTATGGGCGATAAGGTGTTCACAGGTGGTAAAGAAAATATTGCTTTCCTTCCGCTTTTCCGTGAAATCAATTTTTTCAGAAGAAAAACGACTTTTTAATCGTGGATCCATCACATAAAAAAGATGGTTTTGCCAATCGTTTTCTGAAATTATGTTCTTTAAAGCTTCTGAGACCTCGGCGTCATCCTCGCAGTAGATGAATTTTCCACCGTTTTTCTTAAAGTAGATGGTAAATTTCTCGTCAACAGGAATTTTTAGGTCCGGCATATGTTCGCCACGAGTTTCCAGTGTTTCCTTGGAAACCTTTTTGCCGCCACCAAAAAGTTTATCAAAAATTCCCATTTATGGTATCATGAACATTTTGTCCATTGAAATCCTTCGATATGGAAATATGCTATTCTGCAGTTTCCTTTTCTTCCTCCAATTCCTCTTTTTCGAAAGGTCTTTTTCCGAAAATCTTCTCCAAATCATCCTTAAAGATAACTTCTTTTTCCAACAAACGATCTGCCAGTTCAGTCAATTTATCCTTATGGTCGTCTAAAAGTTTAATGGCACGGCGATATTGCTCTTCTATAATTTTGGAAATTTCCTCATCGATTTTCTGGGCAGTTTCCTCACTGTAGGGTTTGGTGAAGCCATATTCACTCTGCCCCGAAGAATCGTAATATGTGATATTCCCCAATTGGTCGTTCAAACCGTAAATGGTGACCATGGCCCGTGCTTGCTTGGTCACTTTTTCCAAATCGCTCAGGGCTCCGGTCGATATCTTATTAAAAATTACCTTTTCCGCTGCGCGACCTCCCATGGTGGCACACATTTCATCCAACATTTGTTCCGGACGCACAATCAAGCGCTCCTCTGGCAAATACCAAGCAGCTCCCAGAGATTGTCCCCTAGGAACAATGGTAACCTTAACCAATGGAGCGGCATGCTCCAGCATCCAACTTACGGTAGCATGACCAGCTTCGTGAAAGGCAATGGTCTTTTTCTCCTCAGGAGTAATAATCTTGTTTTTCTTTTCAAGGCCTCCTACAATTCTATCCACCGCATCCAAGAAATCCTGTTTGTTTACAGCTTTTTTCTCTTTACGGGCAGCGATTAGGGCAGCTTCGTTGCATACGTTGGCGATATCGGCACCAGAAAATCCTGGTGTTTGTTTAGCCAAGAAATCGAGATCCAACGTTTCAGCCGTTTTAATTGGGCGAAGGTGTACCTCAAAAATCTCTTTTCGCTCCCTCAAATCCGGAAGGTCCACATAAATCTGACGATCAAAACGACCGGCACGCATCAGGGCTTTGTCCAATACATCGGCACGGTTGGTTGCTGCCAATACAATTACGTTGGTATTGGTTCCAAAACCGTCCATTTCGGTCAAGAGTTGATTTAATGTATTCTCACGTTCGTCATTTGAACCTGTGAAATTGTTTTTACCCCTTGCACGACCGATGGCATCGATTTCATCAATAAAGATGATGGCAGGAGCTTTATCCTTGGCTTGTTTGAATAGGTCTCTTACCCTTGAGGCACCAACTCCGACGAACATCTCAACGAAATCTGAACCTGATAAAGAGAAGAATGGAACCTTTGCCTCACCCGCGACAGCTTTGGCCAAAAGGGTCTTACCGGTTCCGGGAGGGCCTACCAATAAGGCACCTTTGGGTATTTTTCCTCCCAAAGAAGTATACTTGTCCGGATTTTTAAGAAATTCTACAATTTCTTGGACCTCTTCTTTGGCACCTTCAAGTCCAGCTACATCTTTAAATGAAGTACGCGTATCTGTTTTCTCATCAAAAAGCTTCGCTTTGGATTTTCCAATATTGAAAATCTGGCCACCTGCACCACCTCCGGCACCACCAGACATCCTGCGCATCAAATAAATCCAGATTCCGATGATAAGCGCAAATGGCAATAGTGAAAGCAACAGTTCGCCCAATACATTGGATTCGGTATCAAAATCTACAACCGTATCAAGATTGTTCTCCTTTTTGATACTTTTTATCTCGTCCTCAAAATTTTGAAGATCACCATAATCCAAAATGTACTGTGGAATTTTTCCTGTCGAAAAATTGAATGGTTTGTCGGCAACATTTCTATGCACATCTTTTTGGAGTGCTTCTTCCGTCAAGAATACCTTTGCCTGCCGAGCATTGGTAATTATCAAAATTTCCTTGATATCCCCATTTCTCAAGAACTCCTGTAGTTCGGAGGTTGTAGTTTTTTCGGTACTCGCCAGACTACTGCCTCCAAAGAATTGAAATCCTATGATCAAGGCCAGTACTACGCCGTAGATCCACCAGGAACTAAAACGTGGTTTTTTAGGGGTATTTGTATTGTTCTCTTTTGCCATTTTTTAAGAATTGTAGCTGCTCTCCACCATGGTTACTTTGGCATCTCCCCAAAGTCCTTCTATGTCGTAGAATTCCCTAATGTGTTTTTGAAATACATGCACAACAACATTAACATAATCCATTAAAACCCACTCTGCGTTTTCTGAACCCTCAACATGCCATGGTTTATCTTGGATGGCTTTGCTGACAGTTTTTTGAATGGACGAGACAATTGCGTTTACATGCGTGTTGGAAGTACCGTTGCAGATAATAAAGTAGTCACAAACTGTATTTTCTATTTCCCTTAGATCCAGTAGATTTATATCTACTCCTTTAACTTCTTCTATTCCGTGTAAAATTAAGGCAATCAGTTCATCTGCACTAGCTTTCGTTTTCTGCATTCAAAAATTTTAGTTTCTACAAAGTTATATTTTTTTTGTTTTCTTAGCCCTAGATTTTAACATATCATTGGACGCACCACTTTGGGAGAACTATCACAAATAATCAAACTTAATGCCACGGACTCTACCAACCTTTATTTAAAGGATTTGTTACAGTCCAATGAGGTGGGTGATTACACGGCTGTGGTGGCGGAATTCCAAACCAAGGGACGAGGACAAATGGGGGCCGGTTGGCAATCGGAACCTGGTAAAAACCTGACCTTTAGTATGTTAAAAAAGTTTGATGCTTTGCAAACGGTACAGCAGTTTAACCTGAATATAGGTGTTTCTTTAGCAGTATATGATATGTTGAGAGCGTTGGAGATACCCAATTTGAAGGTGAAATGGCCCAACGACATTATGTCAGGTTCTTTCAAAATTTGTGGCATTTTGATAGAAAATATACTGAAGGGAAAACAAATTCAAAGTTCCATTATTGGAATTGGACTGAATGTGAACCAAACTTCCTTCGAAAATTTGGCTAACGTAGCTTCGTTAAAATCCTTGACAGGAAAGTTTTTTGATTTGGATGAACTGCTGTCAAAGTTACTGGAACGACTTAAGTTTTATCTGGATGATCTGGAAACCAAAACAGTACCTCAGCTATTGCCTGCATATGAAAAACTGTTATTCAGAAAAGATAGGCCCTCAACGTTTACAGATGATCAAAACGAAAGGTTCATGGGATTTATTCGAAGAATCTCACCAACAGGCAAACTTGTTGTTGAGCTGGAAGATAAAATCCTCAAGGAGTTTGATCTAAAGGAAGTCTCACTCTTGTACTAGGGAATCCTATCCATATTGGAGGAAAGGGTCTCCATAAAGTTGGTGATCGGGGATTTGATCATCATGGCCATCATGGCATTAAATTCCCCTTCGAAACTTAGTGCTACCTGACTTTGATTTTCCCCAAAAGGAGTAATATCCCCTGTCAATGTAAATGGCAATTTGTCACTGGCAGCCCCAAGTACCACTTTACTATTGGGCGTTTGCTCTTTTAAACGCAATACGATTTCCGGCATGCCTTTTAGTGCAAATCGAAAGGTGGTATCGTCCAAAACCTCAAATTTGTCAATATTGTCAGGCATAAGGGTCTCGAAGTTTTTAACATCGGTCAAGAAATCAAAAACCTCCTTGTTACTTTTGGCTACTATCTTTTTGGGAGTTTCAATGTGCATGTTGTTCTATTGTTTCCATTGTTGCGGATTTGTTTTCCACTCCAATAGGGTTTGTTGATGCGATTCTTTTATATAACTGGTGTCTGAGGCCTGTTCAATTAAATGGTCATAGTCGGATAGGGTATTCAGGACTACATTTTCCGATTCAAAATTGGAAGTGGCCACTGAAAATCCGTAGGTGAAGATCGCGACCATCCCTTTTACGTTTGCGCCTTGCTCCCGTAGTGCCCTGATCGCATTTAAACTACTTTTCCCGGTACTGATAAGGTCTTCGATAACCACAACGTTCTGACCTGATTCCAGCTTACCTTCAATTTGGTTTTGTCTTCCATGTGATTTTGGTTCAGGTCGAACATAAATAAAAGGAAGACCCAACGCCTCGGCCACCAATATTCCAATCCCTATGGCTCCTGTGGCCACTCCGGCAATAACATCCGGTTTGCCATAGAGTGTTTCGACTTGTTTGGCCATTTCTTCCCGGACAAAATTTCGTATTTCGGGATAGGAAAGCATTATTCTGTTATCGCAATAGATTGGGGATTTCCAACCAGAGGCCCACGTAAATGGATTTTCTGGTTCCAACTTAATTGCATTAATTTGCAGCAGAAGTTCGGCAGTTTTTCGTGCGGTATCTTTGTTTAAAACCATTGCGCAAATGTATAAAGTTTTTGTTAATGAGTCTCCACTCATTTTAACAAATGAGCGCCAAGATAACTCAAATGGAAACCTCTTCTCTTTAGATGGGGATTCTATCTTGATGGCTATAGATTCGCTGGCAAAGGGAAGGTTGAAAGAGGCCTATATCTACCACCCAGACGAGGAAAAAATCCTAGACGTTTTTATGCACAAAATTCCGGTTGTGGTTGCGGGAGGTGGATTTGTCACCAATCCTAAAGGCAAGGTATTGTTCATTTATAGAAATGATAAATGGGACCTTCCAAAAGGAAAGGTTGATAAAGGTGAATCTATTGAAAAAGCTGCTATTCGGGAGGTCGAGGAGGAAACCGGCGTAAAAGATCTTGTTATCGACAAATTTCTCCGCACCACCTATCATGTCTTCAAGCGCAACGGAGAGTATCGACTAAAATTGGTGCATTGGTTTTCCATGTATACCACGTATTCGGGTAAACTGGTTGGGCAGCAGGACGAAGGTATAGAAAAGGTGAAGTGGAAAGGCCGCAAAAAAATAAAGAAGGCCCTAAAAAACTCTTACCATAACATTAGGGTCCTTTTTGAAGGTTGGCTTATTCCGGAAGAATAGCGGCCGCACTACTACCTTTTGCGATGCGATAAACAGGATATCTCAAATAAGGAGCTTCACGATATTTTGACCTTTGGTAGATCCAATCCAATTGGGCGTACCAATCCTCTGCAAAAGTTTCATCCAATTCCTTTTTGAGCAAAAAATTACCTCTTAGGGTTGAATCTTTTTTTAATAGGTCTAAGGCGACATCCTCAAAAACGTAGGGAGAGAAGCCTTCTTTTTGCTGGAGTATCATATCGAAGAAATTCCAGTTGAAAAACGAGTCAGCCGCTTGTGGTTCCAAGGTTTCCAATAAGTATCTAATCCCGGTTTGATTAGTTGGAACGACAAAGTCACCCGCTTGGAATTTGACTTTTGAAACATTCTTTTTTATTTGGGTATTTGAATGCAGATAGTGCCCTTCATATGGATTTTCCCTCGTATCGTAATCCAAGATATGGTAAGACTCCACGATGAGCGAGGTATCTTTTTCCAGATTAAAATATTCAATGGCATTCGCATCCAGTCTATCCACTATTTTTTGCCAACTTTGTTTGATCACATATGCGGCCGGTACGGAAATGGTGTCAGTTGGCACATAGTAATTGTAGTATGTTGTTTCTCGAGTGAATGGTTTGCTTCGGTCATATTTTATACGAGGAAAACCGGTTACTTCGCTAGTGACCTGCTCCGCTTCAAAACCTTTGAAATTAAGGGTCGAATGTCTAGTGGTATCCAACCTCCAGTTGAAATAATATTGGGATTGCCCTAAACTTTCTTCTTGACTTTGCTTTCTAATGACTCGAATGGCGTCGTATTCCTTTTCAACCACACCAACCACACTTTCCATAAGTTCATACGTGCCTTCAACCCTTTGTTTGTACGGTTTTAGCATGTGGGTTTCCACCATCATTCCCAAAGTATTCCAAAGCGTGGTATACCCTGTGGAATATCGGGGATAGTCCATAAATTGACTAAAACCTAATTCAGGTGGTCTATTAAATACGTTGACATAAGGGGTGATATCCCAATCTTTTTCTACTAGTGATTTTTCTATCTGGGGTCTAAATTCTTTTTCCAGATATTCACCAAGTTCCCCGCCCAATTTGTTGTGCTGGGTAAACAAATGTGTCAGCGTATACTGATAATCGGCACCATTGCTAACATGGTTATCGATAAAAACATCGGGCTTTACCAAATGGAAAATTTGAGAAAACGTTTTGGCGTTTTTGGTGTCCATTTTTACGAAATCACGATTAAGGTCGTAATTCAAAGCATTTCCCCTAAAACCATATTCCTTCGGGCCATTTTGGTTGGCTCTGGTGCTGGAATTTCGATACAGCGACCCACCAATATTATATATTGGAATGGTAACCAATACGGAGTTTTTGGGATGGGACAATTTTTGGGTGGCCAAATCGCGATAAAGTAACATTGTGGCATCAATACCATCACTTTCGCCCGGATGAATACCATTATTTATCAAAATGATGGCCTTTTCTTGCCTAACGTGTTCAAAGTTGAAATCACCATCGGGGTTGAAGGTCACCATATGCAATGGATATCCACTATCGGTTTCACCTATGGTCTGGATATTGATCTCAGGAAAATCCTTGGCCAGTTTAATGTAAAAATCTATGGTTTCTTGGTAGGTGGCCGTTTCTGTGCCGTTAGAAGTTTCAAAAGAGGTTGGATAAGAAACAACTTCATCTTGCGTTTTCGTCTCGCATGACAACAACAGCAACAGCACAGTGGGGATAATAATGTTCTTCAATAGTTGGCGCAACTTGTTAAAAAAATGGAAACCAGGTTTCCAATAGATAAAAATAGGGAATATTATGTGAACGAAGTGATATTCATTCTGTTAAGATCGGTAACCTCAATGCGATAAATGGGTTTGTTCCTGAAATTCAGATAGTGCCAACATTTGAGTCTAAAGTCGTTCCATTTTTGATAATCGGATTGATCGATTGAAGAAGTGATTACGTTGATGATTACCTTTTCTTTCAAATCCAAAGTCACAAATTCCTCCAAAAACTCCCATCCGTCCATAATGGGCATATTAATGTCCAGAAAAATTACCTCTGGTGCAGGATTACCTGTTTTTATTCTTTCCCTTAGACCGTCAAGGGCCAATCTTCCATTTTCAAACGTCTCGATGTTATGGCATTTTACAATGGTCTTGAGCATTTTTTTAATGCCAAAAACCGTAATATGATCATCATCAATAATATAAATGCTATTGATTTCCTTCATTAATCGAATATAAGTTTATTGCTCCTCTTCGTTAAAATATACATTGAAGGTTGACCCCTTACCAACCTCACTATTTACGGTAATACTACCGCCCATAGCCTCAATTTGATTCTTGATGATATACAATCCAAGACCTCTTGCATCTTTGTTGTTATGAAAGGTTTTGTACATGCCAAAAATCTTGTTCCCATAACGCTTGAGGTCAATACCAAGGCCGTTGTCTGAAATACTAAAGATTACGTTGTCCTCTTGTTTTTTGGCATTAAGCGAAATCACCGGGTTTATTTTGGGTTTACGATACTTAACCGCATTGGTCACCAAATTCAGGATGATACTTTCCAAATAAGCAGGAACGCTCATAACAGTAAGCCCGTCAGGAACTGAGTTAATGAACTCCACTTTGTTTCTTTCAAGGAAAGCGGAAAGATTTTGCTGCACCTTGATGATGTTTTCATTGAGGTTCATGGATTTCTTATCCATGTTGACATTGGTGCTGATATCGACCACCTCATTCAAATTTTCCAAGGTGTCCAAAAGATTGTCCGAAGCATGTGACAGCATCCCCATGATACGCTTTTTTTCGGATTCGTTTTTTTCCTTGATGAGGAAGTCGAGAAGCATGGAGAAGTTGGCCGTATGCGATCTAAGATTATGTGATACAATGTGGGCGAAGTTGATCAACTTTTTGTTTTGAATGGCCGTTACATTGATCAAGTTTCGCAGCTGATCCTCTTTTTGTTTCATGTGGGTAATGTCCATACTCATACCTATCAACCCATATGCCTTACCGTTTAAGTCCAGAATAGGAATTTTGGAAGTCAAAAAGTTTGTGATACTACCGTCTTTTCTAACACTGATGGTTTCCCTGCCCAGCATGGGTTTTTGTGTGCGGATAACTTCGACATCCTCATCCCTTGAAATTTGGGCAACATTCTTGTCATAAAGATCAAAATCAGTTTTTCCGATCAAGTCTTCAGGTTTGGCACCCAAATATTCGCATTCCGATTTATTCACCAATATTTTCCTTGAGTCTTTATCCTTGATGAAAACATTCAAAGGAAGGTTATCAATAAGGGTGGTCAGCAGTTGTTCACTCTCCTTGGTTTTGTTTTCAGTTAAGACCTGCTCATGTACATCTTGAAAAGTGCCAAATAGTTTTACCACTTTCCCATCTTTTCGGATGGCTTTACCACCAGCTGCGACCCAACGTTCCTCGCCCTTATGGGTTATAATGAGCAGCCGTTCGCTAAAGGGAACCCCTTTTTCCAAAAGCTTGTGAAAGAGCATGGAAATTCTGTTTCTGCTATAGCCTTGTTTATAAAAAGAGATACCTTCAGTAACGTTTGGCTCATACGATGGTGGAACCTCATGTATTTTTTTGGTCATATCGCACCATGCAATTTTGTCCTGGGCGATATCATATTCCCAACTCCCAACCTTCGCCACTTCTGATTTAGCGTTTAACAGGGTATTGATTCTTTTAAGTTCTGCTTTGGTTGCTATTTCATTAGTGATGTCATCGATTTGCACGATGGTACCCAATAGATTTTCGTTTTCATCAAACCAGGGGGTAAAGGTGCTTTCAAACCAATATTCAAGAAAACCACTTGGATTCGTATGGCGCAGTTTATGAACTTTATCTCCTTGCAAACACTTTTTCAATGCACTGGTACGAAAACCTGTATGGGTGGCAAAAAGTTCGGTGATATTGCATCCGATACTGTTTTCCGAGCTTACATCAAAAATGGAAAACCATGAATCCGAAGCTGAATTTATGGTATGATTTTTATCTACGAATGCTGTAGGTTTTGGTAATTGTTTTATAAGATAAGAGTGGGGGGAAATCTCAATAGCTTTCAAAACGCAGGTAATTTATGTTAGATTGGGATTACAGAATTTTCTTACTAAAATATAAGTATTAACGTAGTAATGTGATTTATTGTTGTGAATAGATGAAAATATGTTGTTTTGTCGACGAATGGCAGCTTTTGCAAGCTCGTTTTCCAAAAAATAAAGACAATAAGGAAGTAAGGTTTTAGCCCAAAAACTATGGCTTTACCACTACGGTATCAGGTACGAGGCCGGTATAATCCCCACCATTTCTGATTACATCCCTTACTATGGAGGAACTTATATACGATTTTCCGGAGGAGGTCAAAAGAAACACGGTCTCTATCTCCGAAAGTTTTCTGTTGGTATGTGCAATGGCCTTTTCAAACTCAAAATCTGCAGGATTCCTCAATCCTCTTAAGATGAAGTCGGCATTTACTTTTTTGCAAAAGTCAACGGTAAGCCCTTCATAAGTCACTACCTTTATTTTAGGTTCGTCTTTAAAGGCTTCTGCTATAAATTGGGAGCGCTCATCCAGGGTGAACATGTACTTTTTATCCGCATTGATCCCGATGGCAATCAGGAGCTCATCAAACAAAGTAATCCCTCTTTTAATAATGTCATAATGGCCTAAAGTAAGAGGGTCAAATGAACCTGGAAAAATAGCACGTCTCATCGTTGGCATGTTTTTTTAAAAATACTGATTTTCTATGGCATTGCCTCTTCAATGGCGCTACCAAACAAGTCTTCAAGTGAAATACCCGCTGCATTGGCCTGTTGGGGCAAAATACTTTCTTCCGTTAGACCAGGGGTTGTATTCACTTCCAACAAATACGGATCGTCACCGATAAAGATAAACTCACTTCGGCTATATCCGCTCAATCCCAAAACCTCATAGATTTGTTTGGCCCATTTGGATACGCGTTCTTGCTGTTCTGTTGAAATTCTTGCTGGTGTTATCTCTTGCGATTTCCCAAGGTATTTTGCTTCAAAATCAAAAAAATCGTTTTCTGAAACAATCTCGGTTATGGGTAATACGGTAACTTCATTCTTGTATGTTATAACGCCCACTGAAACTTCGGTTCCATCCAAAAAAGTTTCAATAATAATCTCACTGTCCTCAGAAAATGCATTGTCAATGGCCGCTTTTAAATCTTCTTTTTTATACACCTTGCTGATGCCATAGCTGCTGCCAGCCCTATTTGCCTTCACAAAACATGGAAGTCCTACTTTTTCCACAATGGCCTCTTCATCGATTGCAGCCCCTTGGTTTAAATAATAGGAAGTGGCACACTGCACGCCGTAAGGTTTCAGCACGCTCAATAAATCTCTTTTATTGAATGTCAGTGCCGCTTGATACTGGTTGCAGGATGTTTGTGGGATATTCAGGAGTTCAAAATAAGCTTGGAGCAGACCATCCTCTCCAGGAGTGCCGTGCACGGCATTAAAAACACAGTCGAAATGAATCTTTCTTTCATTTATATCGATGCTGAAATCTGATTTGTCCACGAGGAATTCAGCATCATTGTCATCAAGATAAAACCATTTTTCCTTGGTGATGACTATGCGGTAGGGATTGTATTTTTCCCTATCCAGATACTTATTGACTACGTTCCCGCTTTTTATGGAAATGTCATACTCACTGGAATAACCACCCATGATGATGGCAATGTTTTTTTTCATCAGCTTATCGAATCACTTTGTCAAAGTAAAGAAAAAAGGACTGGCTTTCCTATATTTGCCCAGATAAGGTATTGCACATGAAACATTTTATTAATTTCATAAGAAGTAGGGTTTTCCTGATTCAACTAGGTCTGGCCTTACTGGCTTCCATTCTTATTGTTTTTTTGATTCTGAAGTGGTTGAAAAGCACCACGAACCATGGCGAATTTGTTGAAGTACCTGATTTTTCCAAAATGTCGGTTATGGAAATGCGCGAAGCGGTTGAAGATGCGGGGTTGAGATACCAAGTTTTGGATTCATCCAATTATAATCCCGATTACCCACGATTTTCAATTCTTGAGCAAGACCCACCAGCGGGAAACAAGGTTAAATCCAACAGGAAAATATACTTTACCGTGAATCCTTCGGGGTATAAAAAAGTTACAGTTCCTGATATTATTCAAGTTACCCAAAGGAATGCTACTTCCATGCTTAGGGCCGTAGGATTGGAAGTTCAACGGGTTACCTATATCGATGAACTGGGTAGGGACATGGTCTATCGTATGAAGCACAAAGGAAAATACATCAAGCCTGGGGATAAGCTTCAAAAAACCTCCAAGATCGAATTGATCTGTGGTAATGGGACTATTCCTGGAAGTGCCCGCGTGCAAGCAGATTCTCAATAGCCATGGGTCCAGCTGAAAACCCTGAACTTTCGCAAGAAGAACTTTTTGAGCACCATAAATTTGTGGCTTCCAAAGGACAAGAACCCTTAAGGGTAGATAAGTTCCTGATGAATTTTATTGAGAATGCCACTCGAAATAAGATCCAGCAGGCGGCCAAACAAGGCCATATTTGGGTAAACGATACCATTGTAAAACAAAATTATAAGGTAAAGGCTGGTGACGAGGTCAAAGTGATGTTTGAACATCCTCCCTATGAGTTTTTGCTCACTCCAGAGAACATTCCCCTTGATATTGTTTATGAGGATGATACCTTATTGGTAGTAAACAAGCCTGCTGGAATGGTGGTACACCCCGGACATGGCAATTATTCCGGAACATTGATCAATGCGCTCGTATATCATTTTGATAATTTACCGACCAATAGCTCCGAAAGGCCCGGTTTGGTGCATCGGATAGATAAGGACACTTCTGGACTATTGGTGATTGCAAAAACGGAAGCGGCCATGACACATTTGGCCAAACAGTTTTTTGAAAAAAGTAGTGAAAGGGAATATTTGGCATTGGTATGGGGCAACGTTACCGAAGATGAAGGAACTGTCGAAGGTCATATTGGACGCAATCCAAAGAACCGTTTGCAAATGATGGTTTTTCCTGAAGGTGACCAAGGAAAAGAAGCTGTTACCCACTACAAAGTAGTGGAGCGTTTGGGTTATGTGACCTTGGTATCCTGCAAATTGGAAACTGGCAGAACCCATCAGATTAGGGTGCACATGAGGTACATTGGACACACGCTTTTTAATGATCAACGCTATGGCGGGGAAAAGATTCTAAAGGGAACAACTTTTACCAAGTACAAGCAGTTTGTTGAAAATGCCTTTAAAATATTACCGAGACAGGCATTACATGCCAAGACTTTGGGTTTTGAGCATCCGGTAACCGGAGAATTCATGAGTTTTGATTCCGACCTTCCTGAAGATATGGTCAGTTGTATTGAAAAATGGCGATCCTATGCCAAACACCACGATCAATAGATTTCCTCAATCTTAAGATTGAAAACACCTGTTGTCTTAATTGCGATAAATCCAATATCATCGTTATTTTTACTAAAAATTAATTACATGAAAATTGTTATCTCGCCTGCTAAGTCACTCAATTTTGAATCGGAATTGCCGACATCGCAATATAGTCAACCCCAATTTTTGGAAGAATCAAAGAAATTGAATGCCGTTTTGGTAAAAAAGAAGCCAAAAGCCTTGTCAAAACTGATGTCCATATCCGATAATTTGGCAGAACTCAACTGGCAGCGCAACCAACAATTTTCTACCCCATTCACCACGGAGAACGCAAGGCCTGCGGTATATTCCTTTAATGGTGATGTATACCAAGGTTTGGATGCATACACCATCCCGGAGAACAAATTGGAGAAATTGCAGGATACGTTACGAATCCTTTCTGGGCTATATGGAATTCTTAAACCTTTGGATTTGATTCAGCCTTATCGCTTGGAAATGGGAACGCAATTAAAAGTGGCCCGAAAAAAGAACCTTTATGAATTTTGGCAAAAACAGCTGACAGCGCATTTGAATGAAGAACTGGAGGATGGGGAGCTGTTCCTGAATTTGGCCAGCAACGAATACTTCGGAGCCATTGATCCAAAAAACTTGAAGGTCCCTGTGATTACTCCTATTTTTAAGGATTGGAAGAACGATAAGCTAAAAGTCATTAGTTTCTTTGCCAAAAAGGCTCGGGGTTCCATGGTTCGTTATATTTTGGACAAGGATGCACAAACCTTGGAAGATATCAAAGGATTTGATTACGATGGATATCTTTTCAGCGCAGAACACACCTTAAAGGAGAACGAACCCGTTTTTGTTAGATAATATTTCCACTTTGAACTTTTGATGTTAGGTTTGTGGATTCCAAATCCTAAATTGTGATGTGCCTAAATATGCACGGGATGTTCGGCATTTATCACGATCTTTGGCCTTTCGTAAACTATGTAGAACTAACCATTCCGAAAAAACCATGCAGCAGTCGAGACGTTTAGAAGAATTTAAAAGATCGGTTACCAATAAATTCAATATATATAATAGCCTTTTCTTAAGCTTGCCCTATCAAAACATTGAAAATGTGGGTGTGCTTATTCCATTATTGTTCGAGCAATGTGAAAAAGGACTTAAGGCTGGCAAAAAGCCACAGGAAATACTAGAGACTTTCTTTACCAATTTTGTGGATATCAAGGATGAGCGTGAGCGTTTGGATTTTATGTTCCGTGTTATCCAGTATGTGGAACGCCAAGTGGTCTTGTATGACAGTGTTGAAGATTCCGCTTTTCCAAAATTGCAGGAATATACCAATTCCCTTTCCATAAAGGATTATTTTGAGTTGGTGAATCGTTCCAAAAATTGGGACAACATCTCAAACTCACTTTCCACATTCAGTGCAAGGATTGTTTTAACGGCGCATCCAACCCAATTTTATACTCCTGCAGTATTGGATATTATTGCCGAACTCAGAGCACTCATTGATGAAAATAGGGTGGATGACATTGACCTGACATTACAGCAGTTGGGACTTACTTCCTTAGTGAATGCCAAAAAACCCACGCCTTTGGATGAGGCAAAAAATATTATCTACATCCTTAGAAATACCTATTACGATGCTGTTGGCGAGGTATTCCAATATATAAAGAGCAAAATTCAGGATGAGGAGTTCGACAATTATAACATCATTAAACTTGGGTTTTGGCCTGGGGGAGATAGGGATGGAAATCCGTTCGTAACAGCCAAGATTACCCAACAGGTGGCAGATGAACTTCGACTTACCTTAATGAAGTGCTATTACAACGAGCTTAAATCACTTCGCAAGAAGTTGACGTTTAAGGATATGCAAGATAATCTTAATGAACTTAGCAATAAGCTCTACAAAGCTATGTTCGATGCAAAGGCGGTTATCTCTTATCAGGAAATCATTGAAAGTTTGACCCAAATACGGGAAAAATTGGACGACAAATACCATGGCCTGTACTTGAAGCGACTTGATCAGTTCATTAATAAGATCCATATTTTTAAAACCCATTTTGCCACTTTGGATATTCGACAAGATCACAGCAAGCACAAATTGGTGGTTGAGACGATTCTGAAACAACAAGGGGCCATAAAGGAAGATTTAAGTGAGCTTTCCGATAAGGAGTTGCAACAATGGTTGTTGAAAAAAGACCTGAAGTTGGATCCCAACGATTTCGATGACGACATTGTAAAAGATACTTTGACCAATATTGGGCAATTGAAGCAAATTCAAAAGAACAACGGTGAAGATGGTTGCAATAGGTATATCATCAGTAATTCGGAAGACATTTACGCTGTTCTTTTCGTATTTGGTTTGTTTAGATGGTGCGGATGGAAAGAAGAGGATATCACTTTTGATATTATTCCGTTGTTTGAGACCATGAGGGGAATGGAGAATGCAGAAGAAGTGATGCAGACCTTGTTCAATACACCTCAATACCGTCAACATCTTGAGCGCAGGAAAAACACCCACACCATTATGTTGGGCTTTTCTGATGGTACCAAGGATGGAGGATATCTCAAGGCAAACTGGTCCATCTTAAAGACCAAAGAGACCTTGAGCAAGGTGTGCAATAAAAATGAGATAAAAGCTATTTTCTTTGATGGTAGGGGAGGACCGCCAGCTCGTGGTGGAGGTAAAACGCACCGTTTTTATGCCGCTCAGACCAAAGATGTGGCAAATCACGAAATACAGTTGACCATCCAAGGGCAAACGATAACCAGTACCTATGGTACCAAGGAGCAGTTTATGCACAATTCGGAACAGTTGTTAACAGCTGGGTTGAGCAATAACCTCTATGGAAAGGAACATGTGATTTCAGCCACACAACGTAAATTGATCGAAGAACTTTCTGAGCTGAGCTTTGCCAAATACGATGCATTAAAACAGCATGACAAGTTTATTCCTTACTTGGAACATAGAAGTACCTTAAAATACTATACCAAGGCCAATATTGGAAGTCGACCTGGCAAGCGTGGCAACAAAAAACAGTTGGAACTTTCGGATTTGAGGGCCATCTCTTTCGTTGGTTCCTGGAGTCAGTTAAAACAAAATGTACCTGGGTATTTTGGAATAGGTACCGCCATTCAAAAATTAAAGGATGAAGGCAAGCTTACCCAAGTAAAGAAACTCTACAAAGAGGTGCCATTCTTTAGGGCTTTGATGCACAACAGTATGATGTCGTTGGCCAAGACCAATTTTGACTTGACCAGTTATATGAAGGAGGATGAGGAGTTCGGCGAATTCTGGAATGTACTTCACGATGAGTACCAGTTGTCCAAGAAAATGTTGCTTCAAATATCTGGACTCAAAATTTTGATGGAAGATGAAGCGGTTTCTCGCGAATCGGTAAAGATTAGAGAGAAAATAGTACTTCCCCTGCTCGTGATTCAGCAGAATGCGCTGTACCATATTACAAAGAATTCCGAGTACAAGGATGTCTATGAAAAGATTGTGACCCGTTCTTTATATGGCAATATTAACGCCAGTAGGAATTCGGCCTAAGGTTTTATTTATTTTTGGATTCAAATCAAATTTGAAGTTTTGAGTTCGAAGCCCTTTTTACATACCCATCCTTATGAACCTTTTCTTTTTCCTGAGGCAACGCGGTTGATCGTTGGCACCTTACCGCCACCTCGATTTACCACGAGGGAACTAAAGGATGATGATGTTGATTTCTGTTATGGGAGTCGCAACGGAATGTTATGGCCCATTTTGAACGAGATTTTTGGGCTACAACTAAAATATGAGACCACCGAGGAAGCGACTGAACAACGGAAGTGTTTTCTTTTGGAAAACAAAATTGGGGTTTGCGATATTGTAGCCAGTGCGGAACGACAGAAAATAGATGCATCCGATCTTGGAATGCAAAATGTAAAGCTTCGCGACTTGGTAGGGTATCTCAAAAAATACCCAAATATTGAGACTGTTCTTTTTATGGGTGGCAACAGCAAAAATGGCCCGGAATATTTCTTCCGAAGACAGTTAAAAACATATGGCTTAAAATTGGAGGTAATAAAGGATGATGTACCGCGGATCCATGGATTAAAACTTCCAATAACTGAAGGGGGAGAGAAATTTAGACAGGTAAGGACCGTTTCTTTGATTGCGCCATCAGGTGCTGCCAACCGCGCGGTAGGGAGTCTTCAGACTTATAAGGATCTAAAAACCGCAAATCCTGAATTCAATACTTTCGACTTTAGGGTGATACAGTACAGAGCGTTTTTCGAATAGCTAGCTTTGGATACTTGAAAACCGTTTCAAAACAGTATAGGTCTTGATAGGTTTTATTCGCTTCAATTCGATTTCTTGAATGATTTTGGAAACCGCTCGCTCGAATCTCGTTTTACGTATGGGCTTCATTATAAAATCGTTGATGCCATAATCGAACGCTTTCTTGGCAAAATTTGCCCAGGTAGAGTTCATTATGATTGCGGTGTTGATTTCGATACTGTCCAACAACTCAAAAGCGTTTACATTGTCCATTAAAACATCTAGGAAAACAACATCCACCTTGTTGTCGTAAATGGCCTTGATTCCATTGTACGGATTGCCAAAGGAGCCCACCAATTCCAAATCTGGGTGGTTTTTGATCAGAATGGATGTAGCTAATCGCTGTATGGAAGAATCGTCAATAACTAGTGCAGAATACTTCATTGTAAAAGGTTTGGGTACTCTAAAGTTAACCTCACAATGCTTCTATCAATAAAACTAAGGTTGTATTGCAGTTTCACTGGGATGAAATCACATTTTAAATGATTTATCTGACAATCAGCCTCTTGGATGTCCGATTATCGGAATCTTTTATGGATGAAAAGACGATTCCTACTCTATTTTTGCAGATAGAATAGCATATAGGGCTTTGATTCCATAAGCTAACATCCCAATTTTGATGTTCTCATTGGGGCTATGCTGATTATTATCAGGATTCACCATCGGAACAACAAATGCTGGAACTTGTAGCTCGTTGACAAAAGGCGAGATGGGAACAGTACCTCCCATGATCCTAATCTGAACAACATCTTTTTCAAAAGATGATTGCAAAGTTTCTACCAAGAACTTACCGTATGGATTGCTCAAATCGGTTCGAAACGCATCCGTCACACTCCCTTCTTCCACGGTTACTATTTTATCAAAGGACATACGTTCCTCTTTTGAGGGAACATGATCCAATACATGGTATCCCTGTTTGGTAATATGATTTTTGACCAACTGTTTTAGACGATGGCCATCACTCTCGGGAACCAAGCGTAAATCCAACTCGGCCGTAGCGCTTTCAGGAACAATGGTTCTCCTTTTCGGTCCAATCCAACCAGAACCCAATCCGCGAATGTTCAAAGATGGAAATTGTAGGGCTTCCTGATAAAAGCCACCTACTTTTTCCGCAGATTTGAACTGTAATTTTTCAGCAATGGCTTGATCACTATCGGGTACGCTTTTAAGAACCTCAGTTGTGGTTTCATCAAATGAGATACCATCATAATATCCGGGAATAATGACCCTTCCATCCGCATCTTTCATCGTAGCCAATAGTTGGGCCAACTGAAAGCCGGGATTTGGGGCGTAATTACCGTAATGGCCGCTGTGTTGAGGTTTTATTGGACCATAGGTGGTCAATGTCATAGTTGTGATTCCCCTGCACCCATAGACCACGGTTGGGCTTTCCGAAGGATGCACAGGTCCGTCGGCGATCACCAAAAAATCAGCTTGTAGCAATTCCCGATATTGTTTTACGGCTTTCGGAAGTGGTTTGCTACTTTTCTCTTCTTCACCATCCAGTATCACCTTAATGTTGAACGGGATTTCCTTACCCTCCTTTTTCAAAAGGTCAATGGCGTTCAGGAACATTACAATTGGGCCCTTGTCATCGGATGTGGAACGGCCAAACAATCGCCAGTCGTAATTAATGTCATCATCCAATTCGTCGAAAGAAATGGTTTTGTAGGCATCACCTTCAGGCGCTTTTAACACAGTTTGATAGGGATTGGGTTGATTCCATTTAGCAGGATCCACGGACTGACCATCAAAATGCATATAAATCAGCAGCGTGGGTTTCGTATCCTCCATGGGCAAAGCCGCAAAAAACAGGGGTAGATTTTCTGTCTCGAGCACAGCAGTATTAAACCCACGTTCGCTAAACTTGTTTTTCAACCAAAGAATATTGTCATCTATATCATCTGCGTTCAGTGCATCGTTGGGTATGGCTATAAAATCCCGTAGCTCCTCAATCGCCTTGGCTACTTGGGATTTAACTGCGATGGAGTCCTGACCGAAGGTTACGAATGAGGTAACCAACAGCAAAAAGTTGGTGAATTTTTTCATTGTGGATTGAGTTAGTTCCGAAGTCGAATTTAGCGAATTCCCATTACAAAATCAGCAATTTTATCAGCACCATGTGTGCTAAGGTGTTTTATAAAGGCTGAACCAATAATGGCTCCCTTTGCCTTCTTGGTGGCCTGGTCAAAGGTTTGGGAATTGCTGATTCCGAACCCAACAATCTGTGGATTTTTTAGCTGCATTCCGGCAATTCGGTCAAAATAGGCCTTTTGAACATCACCAAATCCCTCTTTAGCCCCTGTAGTACTTGCAGAACTGACCATATAGATAAATCCGTCAGATGCTTTATCTATGGCCTCAATCCGCGCGTTGCTAGTTTGAGGGGTAATCAAAAACACATTGATCAACCCGTATTTTTTGAAAATGGATTCGTATTCCTCTTGATACACATCCAAGGGTAAATCGGGCAGAATAATACCATCAATTCCAATTTCTTGACATTTTTGGCAAAAAGCTTCCACACCGTATTGCAACACAGGATTGAAGTAGCCCATGATGATCAAAGGAATGGAAACTGTATTTCGAATGTCTTTGAGCTGCTCAAAGAGCAGTTCTGTATGCATTCCGTTGTTCAAGGCGGTGGTAGAGCTATCTTGTATAGTAGGACCATCGGCTAAAGGGTCGCTAAATGGAAGACCGATTTCAATCAAGTCCACACCACTACTTTCCAAGTCCTGGATGATATTGACCGTATCGTTTAATTTAGGATATCCTGCCGTGAAGTATATGGAAAGCAGTTTTTTATCCTCTTGTAATTTTTTTTGAATTCTATTTTCTATTGTCATATTCTATTTTTTGTTTTGAAGGGAATCGATTTTGTCATTCCGCACGGATGCTGAGCGAAGTCGAAGCACGATGCGGAATCCATTAATCAAACCAATCAAATGCTAAATCGTTCCAATTTTTATTTTCTTTCTCTATCAAATCGATTTTCCATTGTCTTTTCCATTTTTTTAACCTCTTTTCTCTCAAAATAGCATCATTTACTTGTGAAAAGATTTCAAAATAGACCAAAGTATCCAATCCGTATTTTTTGGTAAATCCATCTATTAGTTTCCTTTTGTGCTCAAAAACTCTTCTTTCCAAGTCATTGGTCATTCCGATATAAAGGGTACCATATCTTTTATTGGTAAGGATGTACACATAATATTGATGAACGTTCTTTATCATTTTATTATGGATTCCTGCTTTCGCAGGAATGACAACTTATCACAATTCAAAATAGTCAATGTAATTCTGTAAATCTTTATCACCTCTTCCCGAAAGATTGATGACAACAATATCGGAAGGGTCAAATTTCCTTTGGTCCAAAATTGCAAAGGCGTGGGATGACTCTATCGCGGGAATGATACCTTCCAGTTTTGATAACTCCATACCTGCTTTCATGGCATCATCATCGGTAATGGAGATAAACTCACCTCGTCCAGATGTAAACAAATGGGCATGTAAAGGACCTACACCGGGATAATCCAGACCTGCCGAAATGGAGTAGGGCTCTGTAATTTGACCGTCGTCAGTTTGCATCAATAGGGTTTTGCTGCCGTGAATAATCCCAACCTTTCCCAAAGCTGAGGTGGCAGCACTTTCTCCTGAATGGATGCCCTTTCCTGCTGCCTCCACCGCAATGATTCCAACTTCTGGGGTATCCAAAAAATGGTAGTAAGCCCCAGCGGCATTACTTCCTCCTCCAACACATGCCACCACATAATCAGGATTTTCGCGACCTTCCTTTTCGAGCAATTGCGCTTTGATTTCCTCCGAAATCACAGATTGAAAACGTGCCACCATATCCGGATAAGGATGTGGTCCAACCACTGAACCGATGATATAGTGCGTATCCACGGGATTATTGATCCAATCACGAATGGCTTCGTTGGTTGCATCCTTTAAGGTTTTACTGCCGGAAAGTGCTGGACGAACTTCGGCACCCAACATTTTCATCCGGGCAACATTTGGAGCCTGACGGGCGATATCAATCTCACCCATGTACACGACACACTCAATTCCCATAAGGGCACAAACTGTAGCGGTAGCGACTCCATGCTGACCCGCACCTGTCTCGGCGATGATTCTGTTTTTACCCAATCGCTTGGCCATCAGAATCTGTCCGATGGTATTATTCACCTTGTGTGCGCCCGTATGGTTTAGATCCTCACGTTTAAGGTAGATTTTGGTGTTGTATTTTTTGGATAATCTTTCTGCAAAATAGAGTGGGGAGGGACGCCCTACGTAGTCTTTTAACAATTGTTGGAATTCTTCCTTAAAAGAAGGTTCCTCCATAATTTGGATATATTTCTGCCGCAATTCCTCGCAATTCGGATAGAGCATTTCGGGGATAAACGCCCCTCCAAACTCTCCGTAATACCCTTTTTCATTAGCGTGATAGCTCATATTTTTTTGTCATTCCTGCGTAGGCAGGAATCTTTTTAGGTTTGACTTCAGTTTATAATGGATTCCGCATCAAGTGCGGAATGACAATAACTCTTTAAATTCTTTTAGTTGGTCAATGTCTTTTAGACCTGGCTTTATTTCAAATCTACTATTGACATCGATGACTTCGCAATATTTTGAAGCTGGACTATCCAAAAATGCTTGAAGTTTGGATGCTGAGTCCAATCCGATTCCTCCACTTAGGAAATATGGTTTTGTGGATGGATAATTGTTCAAAACGGACCAATCGAACGTGTAACCGTTTCCACCTGGTAACCTTCCTTTGGTATCGAACAAATAATAATCACACACCTCTTCATAATCCTTTAAAATGGAAAAATCGAAGTTGTCCTTGATGGAGAAGACCTTAATAATGTCGAAAGACAGGGTGCTTTCTTTTAAACTCATACAAAACTGAGGACTTTCAGTACCATGGAGTTGAACCGCAGTCAATCCATACTTTTCCACTGTTGATAGGACTTCTTCAAGGGAAGCATCCACAAAAACACCTACTCTTTGTATTGAAGCCGGTAGTGTGGGCATTTCCCCTTCAAAATATCGTGTAGAAGGTTCCCAGAAGATAAAACCCATGTAGTCGGGTTGCAGTTGTGCTACCTCCTTGGGATTATGGTTCATGCCGCAGACTTTCAACTTCATGATTCCAAGTTTTTTATGAATACCGCTGCATGTTCTCCGGGATTATCCGTTTTCATGAAATTTTCGCCAATTAAAAAGCCTTGATATCCGTATTGTTTCAAATCCTTTATGGCTTCTATGGAACTGATTCCGCTTTCTGAAACTTTTACAAAGTCATCAGGAATTTGGGTCGAAAGCGATTTGCTGGTTTCCAGGCTCACCTCGAAGGTTTTCAAATTTCGATTGTTCACCCCTAACATGTCCAAACTCGGCATGATGGATTTATGCAGTTCTTTCTCATTATGAACTTCAAGAAGCACATCCAATCCAAAACTTTTTGCTGTTTCTGAAAGTGCTTTGATTTCATCCCGAGTCAAGATTGCAGCAATAAGCAAAATCACATCCGCTCCATAAGCCTTTGCCTCCAAAATTTGATAAGCATCTATGATGAATTCCTTTCGTAACAGTGGAATATTAGTTACTGACCTAGCAAGCAATAAATCATCCAACGAACCTCCAAAGTATTTGCCATCGGTTAAAACGGACATTCCACAGACACCTGCATTTTCATAGCCTTTGGCAACATCTTGAACATTCAAACTTTGGTTGATAACCGATTTGGATGGCGAACGTCGCTTATGTTCGGCAATGATTCCTGAAGCACTTTGCCGTAATTCAGTGGCCAAAGAGGGACTTTTTCTTTCAAAAAGCACGGATTGCTCCAATTGGGAAACGGGAATCAGTGATTTTCTCAAATCGACCTCTTTACGTTTATCGGCTACTATTTTGTCTAGTATGTTCAAATTTAAAATAGTTAATCGTTATTGGTTGCTAGTTAACGGTTTTAGGGAGAAGTATATGTTTGTCCAAAAAACAAGAAACGAAGTACTTCCCAAAAACAAAATGCTATTTAATCCCATTCTGAACTTAGCCGCTAACAATGAAAATAAAATCATTAGAACTAAATGAATAACAGAAAGAATTAAATCGGTTTTTAGTTTTAAAAGTTTGACAACACCATATCCTGCAACAAAAAATATCCATGAGTAAAAGCTCATAAAAATAAGATGGATAATTATGGTATTGCTTATGTCATATTGCCAATTTACTGTCCTGTTTATACCAAATAGTTCATTTCCGCCAATGAATATTCCTATTATTGAAATAACAAGTGTCAACCAAAACATCTGCTTTTGAAAAAAGGAACTTATCATCATTAGTTTTTACTTATTTCTTGTAGTTTCTTTAATGCCTCGAGTCCTTTGCCGCCCATTAGCGATTCTTTTGCCTTTTCAAATCCTTCTTTTGGACTGATGTTGTTTACGGTTGCTATGGCCACACCCGCGTTTGCACAAACCACATTGTTTTGGGCCTCGCTACCTTTTCCCTGCAAAATGTCCATGAATATTTGGGCAGATTGGGCAATATCATCCCCTCCTGTAATCTCCGCTTGGGTAATGCGCTTCACTCCAAAATCGACAGGCGACAAAATACCTTCAGAATTATTGGAAATGGTCTTTGTATCTCCGGTCAAGGAAATCTCATCGTAACCATCCAAAGCATGTAGTACCGTAAAGTTTTTATCCGTATTCTGATAGAGGTACCCGTACATTCGGGCCAATTCCAAATTAAACACCCCAACCATCTGATTTCTGGGGAATGCTGGATTCACCATAGGTCCCAACATATTAAAGAAGGTCTTTACGGCCAATTCCCTTCGAATAGGTGCCACATTCTTCATGGCCGGATGGAATAGGGGAGCGTGGAGCACACAGATACCCGCTTTATCAATGGATTTCTTCAAAAAATCCGCTTCATTACTGAATTTAATGCCCAAAAACTCCATTACATTACTGCTCCCACATTTTGAGGATACCCCATAATTTCCATGCTTGGTTACTTTAACTCCTGCACCAGCAGTTACAAAAGATGCCAGAGTAGAAATGTTGAAAGTATCCTTGCCATCACCTCCTGTCCCACAGAGATCAATAGGATTGAAATCCGTTAGGTCCACAGCCAAGCAGAGCTCCAAAAGGGCATCGCGGAAGCCTTCCAGCTCCTCAATAGTGATGCTCCGCATCATATATACCGTCAAAAAAGCGGCGATTTGTGATGTATTATAATCTCCTTTGGCAATGTTTACCAAGATTTGCTTGGCATCACCTTTGGACAAGATTTCGTGGTTTATAAGCCTATTAAGTGTCTCTTTCATGATTCTTCTTTGTCATTCCTGCGAAGGCAGGAATCTTTAATCGATTATTTGGATTCCCACTTTCACTTCGACTTCGCTCAGCGACCAGGTGGGAATAACATTAATTTATTTCTCCAACCAATTTTTCAGCATTTGTTTTCCTTCCGGTGTGAGCACCGATTCAGGGTGAAACTGTACTGCAGTTACGTCGTATGTTTTATGTTTTAGGGACATAATTTGTCCGTTGTCATCCACAGAGGTAGCCTCCAAGCTTTCTGGCAAATCGGGATGAACCACCCATGAGTGGTATCGTCCTACCTGAATCTGTTCAGGTAAACCTTCAAAAATGATATCCTCTTTTGTCACGGAGATTGTGGTAGCCACCCCATGGTACACCTGGTCCAAGTTCACCAAGGTTCCTCCGAAAACTTCACCGATGGCCTGCTGTCCCAAACAGACGCCCAATATTCGTTTGGTAGGGGCATAGGTTTCGATAATTTCCTTGAGCAAACCTGCTTCATCCGGGATACCAGGTCCGGGCGATAACACGATTTCTTCAAAAGCTTCAACATCTTCCAAAGTCAGTTGGTCGTTTCGTTTTACGGTAACGTCACAATCTAAATCCTCTAAATAGTGCACCAAATTATAGGTGAAGCTATCGTAGTTGTCTATCATTAAAATCTTTCTTCCCATTTTAGATGGTTTCAGCAATTTCCAGCGCTTTGTTCAATGCGCCCAATTTGTTATAGGTTTCTTGTAATTCAGTTTCTGGGTCGGAGGCGGCAACCAAACCTGCCCCAGCTTGGTAATGCAATTGATGGTTTTTGCTCAAAAAAGTCCGAATCATTATGGCATGGTTAAAATTGCCTTTGAAATCCATAAACCCAATAGCCCCGCCATAATATGCTCGACCGGTTTTTTCATATTTTTCAATCAACTGCATGGCCATATGTTTCGGAGCTCCGCTAAGCGTTCCGGCCGGGAAGGTGTCAGCGACCACTTTCATGGTAGGACTGTCTTTTTTCTTTAGTCCGGTCACTTTGGATACGAGGTGAATCACATGAGAGAAATATTGAACTTCACGATAGGTTTCAACATTTACGGTATTGCCATTTCTGCTTAAATCGTTTCGCGCCAAATCGACAAGCATAACATGTTCGGCATTTTCCTTGTCATCTTGCGCCAGTTTTTTGGCCAACTCGGCATCTTGCTCATCATTGCCGGTTCTTTTATAGGTGCCAGCGATAGGATGTATTTCCGCTTTGCCGTCCTTCACGATCAATTGTGCTTCTGGAGAACTTCCAAAGATTTTGAAATCCCCATAATCAAAATAGAAAAGGTATGGCGAAGGATTTATGGAGCGAAGCGCTCGGTACACATTGAACTCATCTCCCTTAAATCCTTGGGAAAACCTGCGGGACAATACCAATTGGAAAACATCACCCCGTTGGCAATGTTTTTTGGCCAAGGCCACGTGCTCCTTGTACTCTTCATCTTTTAGGTTGGAAGTAGGTTTTCCATCCTTCGAAAAGTTATAGGAAGCAAAGTTGCGTACGTTGAACAACTGGGCGATTTCATCCACGTTGCTTTCATTTTCATAACAATGCGCAAATAAATAAGCCTCGTTTTTAAAATGGTTTATGGCAATGATGTTTTGGTATACCGCATAATAGATATCCGGAATTTGAACAGAATCTTCCTTTTTGGACACTTCAACATCCTCAAAATAGCGAACGGCATCGTAAGCCATATATCCGAAAAGCCCATTGTTGATGAACTTAAAACCGTTGGTCGGGACGGAGAATTTTTGTCCGAATTGATGGATTACCTCGGTCACATCAGTGTCTGGAGTGATGGGAAATTCATCTTTGGAACCATCAGGGAATCTTTGCGTGATTATCTCGTTCTCAACCTTAATCGAGGCAATAGGGTTACAGCAGATATATGAAAAGCTATTGTCATTCGCATGATAGTCGCTACTCTCCAAAAGAATGCTGTTGGGAAACCTGTCCCTGATTTTAAGATAAACGCTGACCGGGGTAATGGTATCGGCGAGTATCTGTTTATAATGTGTTTTTAGTTCATAAACCATATCAAATAGTGATAAATTAAAAAAGGCCTGTCGTGATGACAAGCCTCTATATGATTATAATGGGGACTAGCTCACGACATTCGACGTAAGTTGATCCACCACCAAGTATTTGCTATTCTCGTATTCATTGCACCAAAGATAGAAAGGAAATTTTAACTTCCAAATATTGTTTTGTGAAATTAAAAATCCCGCCTAAAAAAGTCTAAGCGGGATTTCCAAACACTAAACTAAAGCTGATTACATCTGCAAATCAACTACAAGGTCAAATTCATCATAGATCAACTTGTCCTTGGCGGTTCCGATAATACCAGAACCATATTTTACATCGTATTTTGTGCGGTCAACTTTCAAAGTAGCTGTCGCTTTACTGCCATAAATGGAAACATCGAAGGTAACAGGCTCAGTAATTCCTTTTATGGTGAGGTCACCGGTTACTTCGTAAGAGTTCTTTCCACTGGCCTTTACTTTTGTGAATACCAAAGAAGCTGTTGGATTGGAAGTTGTAGAGAAGAAATCATCTGAGCTTAGGTGTCCATCCAATTTGTTTTTATAATCTCCCTGTAGATCGGTTGTGTTGATCGTGGTCATATCTACCACAAACTCTCCGCCTACCAATTTTTCACCATCGAATTCTAGAGCACCCGATTTAAGACTTATGGTTCCGGTATGTGATCCGGCAACTTTATAAGCTTTCCATGTAACGGTACTTTCATCGGTTTTCACAGCTTTCTTTTCCCCATCGATAGGATTTGCAATTGCAGTGAATCCGAATACGATGGTCAGTACTAGACTTAAAATTGTTTTTTTCATGATTTGTGTGCTTTTTTTGTTTTAAAGAGTATTTAGGGTTTATATATATGTGAATAATTCTTCCTTTGTTTTACGCACCTTGGCGTAGTGTTGCGTCTCATCCTCATCAGAGCGGTATCCTATGGCGAGTACCACGGACGCGTTGAGGTTTTTCTCCTCCAATCCAAGAATTTCATTGTACGCTTCAGATTGAAAACCTTCCATAGGACAGGTATCTATTTTTAGCTCAGCAGCGGCCTGCATCATATTACTAAACGCTATGTAAACTTGTCTCGAGGTCCAAATGCTTTTGGTTTCCGAAGAAAGGTTAAGCAGTTTGGATTTCATAAAATCTCCGTACCCTTTCAATCCTTCCGAAGGAATATTTCTTGTGGCACTTACATTTTGTAGATAGCTGTCCATCAACTCTTCACCAAAATCAGTCACATTTGCAAAAACAATGATATGGGATGCATCGGTAATTTGCGATTGTCCCCAAGAAACCGGCTTAAGTTTTTCTTTGATAGCGGGGTCGGTAATTACAAAAACATGATAGGGTTGGAGTCCATACGAAGATGCACTCAAGCGCGTAGCCTCCAACAAAAGATCTAAATCCGCATCGGATACTTTTTTGGCGTTGTCAAATTTTTTGGTGGCATAACGCCACGTTCTATTTTCTAGGATATTACTCATTTTAAAATTTATCTAATAGTGTGTTTAATTCTTCAAGTTCTTTCTGTGAGAAGTTTTTAAGGAGCCTGGCCTCCGTCTCCTCAATTACGATATCAACCTTTTCAAGGATCTCATTGCCTTTTTCTGTGATCAGGATTTCAACTTTACGACGGTTGGCTTCGCAAACCCATCGTTCCACATAGCCTTTGGAAATAAGCTTGTCCACCAATCGGGTAGTATTGCTCATTTTTGTGACCATGCGTTCATTGATGGTCGATAGATTGGCCGGCTTCCCTTTTTGCCCGCGTAAAATCCTCAATACATTGAATTGTTGCTTCGAAACCCCATAAGGTTTAAGGGCGGCCGTAAATTCTTCGGTAATTTTGTTGCTGACCAATGCAAAATGAATCATGGTCCTCATATTAAGAGGAAGCTTTCTATCGGTTTTTATGATTTCTTCTACATTCATGTCAATACAACAATTGTATATACAAATGTATATGGATAATTTATTTTACCATTACTTTTAACAGATAAAATTTTGTTAAAAAGAAATCTAAGGAAATCGCTTTATTTACTTTTAATATTCTAAAATGCAGATAATGAAACACTTGTTGTTTTCTTTGGTTTTTATTGCCGGACTGATGGTTGGTTGTGGTGAAAAGCCTAAAGAGAAAGGAGAGGAAGGTACTTCTGAACAGGCCTATGTAAAAGTTGAAAAAGAGGCGGATACCCAGGTGAAGTTTCCAATTTATGATTATGAAGGACTTAAACCATTATTAAATAAGGATGACGGAAAAACCTACATCATAAATTTTTGGGCCACCTGGTGCAAACCCTGTATTGAGGAACTGCCATATTTTGAAAAGGTCAATGCCGAACAGAAGGATAATAATGTTGAAGTGGTTTTGGTGAGTTTGGATATGCCCTCCATGTGGAAATCCAGATTGGAACCCTTTGTTGAAAAAAAGGACCTGCAGTCCACAGTAGTTATTCTGGATGACCCAAAACAAAACGATTGGATTCCAAAAATTGACACAAATTGGGGCGGGGGTATACCCGCTACCTTGATCTATAACAAGGATAAACGCAGTTTTTACGAACGCGGTTTTACCTATGAGGAATTGAACGAAGAGTTGAACAAATTTATTAACTAATGGTATGAAAATACTTAAAACCTTAGGTCTGCTGGCTCTAGTGGTTTCATTGGGAGCTTTCTCTGGAAAATTTGCCTCAGAAGTTGAGGGTTATGGTATTGGGGATATCGCAACAGATTTCTCTTTAAAAAATGTTGATGGTTCCATGGTCTCACTTTCAGATTATGATGAGGCCAAAGGATTTTTAGTGATTTTTACATGTAATACGTGCCCGTATTCCGTGGCATATGAGGACAGGATCAATGCGCTTGATGCAAAATACAAGTCCCAAGGAGTACCGGTTATTGCCATTAACCCTAACAATCCTTCCAAGAAACCTGGGGATAGCTTTGCTAAAATGAAGGTCCGTGCCGAGCAAAAGGGCTTCACCTTTCCCTATTTATTGGATGAGGGACAACACATTTTTCCACAGTATGGCGCAAAAAGAACACCACAAGTATTCTTGTTGGAAAAAACAGCAGGAGGCAATGTGGTAAAATATATTGGGGCAATAGACGATAATTACCAAAGTGCTGCACAGGTCGAGGAAAAATATGTGGAAAATGCGGTCGATGCCATGTTGACTGGTTCGGAAATTGAAGTTACCACAACAAGGGCCATTGGATGCACTATAAAAGTCTAAGAAGAAAATTAAGCATGTTTAGATCCGGGGTAATGCTCCGGATTTTTATTTTTGCTAAACTTAAATTGTTAAAGATGTCAGATTTATCACAAGAAGAATGGGAAGAACAGCTGGAAAATGATACCAATGCCTTCATACTGGATGTACGTACACCGGAAGAAGTGGAGGAAGGTTACATTCCCGGAGCAACCAACATAGATATTTATTTGGGACAAGAATTTTTGGATGAGCTTGAAAAGTTGGACAAATCCAAAAACTATTATGTCTACTGTAGATCTGGCAACAGAAGTGCTCAGGCCTGTGCCATTATGAACAGTGTGGGCATTGAAAATGCTTATAACCTCGAGGGAGGTTTTATGAATTGGGAAGGCGAAGTGGTCGAATAAAGTATATGGATGCTCACCGCGTCATAAATGAACTTGAACGAAATCGGAAGGTTTTTTATGAAATACTTCATGAGCTACCCTCCGATTTCGTTACATGGAAACGCGACCCGAAGCATTGGTGCATATTGGAGATTGTTCGTCATTTGATCGATGAAGAAATTGAAGATTTTAGAACCCGCGTAAAACATGCCCTGGAAAATCCTATTGCGCCTTTGGTTCCCATTGATCCTCCTGGATGGGCCATCTCCAGAAAGTATATGAAACAGCATTTTGAAACATCGGTCAACGAATGGTACCAGGAGCGAGGAAAATCCATTGAATGGTTAAAAAACTTGTCCAACCCAAAATGGGAAAATGCAGTGGACCATCCCGATTTGGGCAAAATAACAGCGGGCTCATTTTTAAACAATTGGCTGGCACATGACTACCTCCACATACGCCAGATAAACAACCTAAGATATTGCTACCACAAAGAAAATTCGGGAGATCCGTTGACCTATGCTGGGAAATGGTGACCATTTTCTTATTTTAGTCCAATGAAGGAAGACCTACTCCATTATATATGGAGGTGCGACAAGCTTCAAGGACGACCACTTACCACATCAACCTCCGAAAGTATAGTCATTAAAAAAACGGGAACCCTAAATCGTTATGCAGGGCCTGATTTCTTTAATGCGCAAATCGAGGTTGGTGGTCAGCTATGGGCTGGCAACGTAGAAATGCACCTCAAATCTTCGGACTGGTATGCACACCATCATGAGGTGGACTCCAATTACGACAATGTGATTCTTCATGTGGTTTGGGAGGATGATATTTCAGTTTTTAGAAAAGACGGCACCCAGGTCCCGACTTTGGAACTGAAAAATCACATTTCACCAGCGCTTTTGACCAAATGCCAAGAATTATTTCAGCATTTCAATCCAAACTTCATCAATTGCGAAAAAGACTTTGCCCAAATGGATTCCTTTCTGGTCTCGAACTACCTCCAAAGACTCTACATTGAACGTTTGGAGCAGAAGGCCATGCTTATTTCCAATCTCCTTCAAAAATCAGGCAATGATTGGGAAAGAACACTATTTGTGATGTTGATGAAAAACTTTGGTTCAAAAATCAATGGGGATCTTTTTATGCAAAGGGCTATGCAGTTGGATTTTTCCAAGCTTCGAAAAACGAGCACTGATCTGCACCAAATTGAAAGCCTTCTTTTTGGTTATATGGGATTGCTCAATATTGAAGATTGTAACGACACCTATTATAAAGACCTTCAGAATGAATATGACTATCTGTCCAATAAATTTGAGCTTGATTCGTTTATAGGAAAACCTGGCTTCTTTGGATTACGGCCATCGAATTTTCCGACAATCCGGATTTCACAACTGGCCCATTTGTATCATTGTCATCAGAATCTGTTAGCCAAATTGCTCGAGGTAAATCGATTGGATGATATGTATTCGATCTTCAAAGTTGAGACCAGTTCCTATTGGGAAAACCATTTTACCTTTGGTAAGATTTCAAAACCCGTAAAAAAGAAACTTTCAAAAAGTTTTATTGACCTGTTGGTTATAAACACTATAATTCCGCTTCGATTTTGCTATTCCAAACAAGTTGGTACGGACTGGACCGATGACCTTTTGTCTTTGGTGTCTGAACTAAATCCTGAAAAAAATTCCATAATCGATGGCTTTAAGAATTTAGGTTCAAATACGGTGAACGCATTGGAGAGTCAGGCCAAAATACAATTGTACGACCATCATTGTTCAAAAAATAAATGTCTTCATTGTACCTTGGGAACCCATTTATTAAACAGAAATACATAATTTTAAATTATGAGTTTGTTTTACAATACCCTCTACTATTTTCAAAAAAGAGGCTTTGAGGTCTGCCGACGCATTGCTGAACGACTCGGTATAAGGGCAAGGGTGGTTAGAACCACCTTTATTTATTTAACCTTCGCCACACTTGGTTTTGGCTTTGCCCTTTATCTTTTTATTGCATTTTGGCTTAAGATCAAAGATTTGGTCTACACCAAAAGAACCTCAGTTTTTGACCTTTGATTATGATTAGACTATTGCGTTCAAAAATAGTATGGGCCCTAAGTTTAATGCTTCTCGTTTTAACGATTGGTGTGGTTGGTTACAAGCTGCTTTCCGATTTCTCGTGGATCGAGGCCATTTACATGACCATTATTACCGTGACTACGGTTGGTTTTTCTGAAGTAAAACCGCTTGATGCCAATGCAAAGATTTTTACCGTATTTTTAATTGTTACCAGTGTTTTTATTTTCGGTTTTGCCATTTCGGTCATTACGGAATATTTATTGGGGCGCAATTCACTCCAGATTTTAAAAAAGAAGAAAGTGAAGAAAAAAATTGACAGTTTGTCCAACCATGTCGTTGTGTGTGGATATGGAAGAAATGGAATGCAGGCAGCCGAAAAATTGAAGGCCTACAAAAGACCCTTCGTGGTAGTTGAAAAGGACAGAGAAATCATAGAGCGTTACGAAAATGAGGTCTTGTTTGTAGAAGGAGATGCCAATGAGGATGAAACCTTACTGTCCGCGGGAATTGAGCGCGCCCAATATCTGATTACTGCGGTGCCGGATGATGCTGCCAATCTTTTCATTGTGCTTTCGGCGCGTCAGCTGAACAAAAAACTCTTTATAATTACCAGAGCGTCGCAAGTTACTTCACAGTCCAAACTTCAACTTGCAGGCGCCGATAAAGTGATCATGCCCGACAAAATAGGAGGGGACTACATGGCTTCGCTGGTTGTAATGCCCGACTTGGTGACATTTATAAACAAATTGTCCGTCGAAGGGGAAAATACCACTAACCTCGAAGAAGTCGAGATTGAGGATTTTACAGATCAAATAGATTGCAATTCACTTCGCGATTTGGATTTGCGAAAAAGAACGGGCTGTACCATTATCGGTTATATAGAACCTGATGGAAATTATATCATAAACCCAGAGGCGGATTTGGTACTGGAACCCAAAGGAAAAGTCATCGTTTTAGGAAGACCTGAACAGATAAAAAAACTCAACCAAATGTTTCAAATAGGATAGTTTTATAACTTTTAAATTTGATTCCGTTGAATTTTTTTAGGATATTGCCCGCCATACATCAAATTAACATAACCAAATAAAACATTATGAAGTATAGACTTCTTGCGTTAATTACACTATTGTTTCCTATCATATCAAGTGCCCAAGAAAAAGGCTTGGACGAAAGAGTGAATGATGCCTTTATGCCATTTGCTACATGGTGGGAAGGTTTTGTCTTGACTCCAATTTCAGTTGGTGGATATAACCTACCGGTAGTTTTAATTCTTTTAATAATTGGAGCAACATTTTTTACAATAAGATTCAAATTTCCCAACATCACGAAATTTGGTTTGGCCATCAATACGGTCAGAGGTAAATATGATGAGCTAGATCACCATAGCGCTGAGAAAACAGAACTGAATATTGTTGATGGGGATGTTCCTGGAACGATAAAAGATGAAAGCAAAGAAGGAGAAGTGAGCCATTTTCAGGCTCTTGCAACTGCAGTTTCTGGAACTGTGGGTCTTGGAAACATTGCTGGTGTCGCCGTCGCTATTGCCTTAGGGGGACCAGGAGCAACGTTTTGGATGATAGTTTGTGGATTGATAGGTATGTCGACCAAATTTGTAGAATGCACCTTGGGTGTAAAATATAGAGACGTAGGGCCGGATGGAACTGTTTACGGAGGACCTATGTACTACCTCTCAAAAGGATTAAAGGAAAGAGGATTCAAAGGGCTTGGAAAAGTCTTGGCGGTGATTTTTGCTATTTTATGTGTTGGGGCCTCTTTTGGAGGTGGTAATGCATTTCAATCCAACCAAGCTGCTGTTCAGCTTTCAACTATGTTGAGTCTTGAAGGTGGCGCCACTGGGGTCATCATTGGAGTTGTTTTGGCTATTTTGGTGGGAATCGTGATTATTGGAGGTATCAAGAAGATCGCCAGTGTAACGGAGAAAATAGTTCCTTTTATGGCCGGAGTGTATGTTTTGGCTTCCTTGGTCATCATTTTTGCGAATATCGAATATATTGGAGATGCCTTCGGAATGATCATTGGTGGAGCTTTTACACCTGCAGCCGGACTTGGAGGTATCGTTGGGGTGATCATCGTTGGTTTTCAAAGAGCAGCCTTCTCAAATGAAGCTGGTGCGGGTTCTGCGGCAATTGCCCACTCCGCGGTAAAAACAAAATATCCGGCAAGTGAGGGTGTAGTTGCCCTGTTGGAGCCGTTCATTGATACCGTGGTGATATGTACGATGACCGCATTGGTAATTATTTTCTTCAATATGGATGTTGGTGCTTTTGACTATGGAAATGCTGTTGGCAGCACCGTATTGCTTAACGAATCTGGAGCTTATGTTGGAGGGGTTGATTTGACCTCAATGGCGTACGACTCGGTAATTCCTGGATTTAGATATGTGTTGACCATTGCAATTATTCTCTTTGCCTTTTCTACCATGATTTCATGGTCTTATTACGGATTGCAATCTTGGAAATATCTTTTTGGAAGAGGAAGGACAGCTGATATTGTTTATAAAGTAATGTTCCTATTGTTTGTGATAATTGGAGCTGGTGCTACATTGGATGCTGTAATTAAGTTCTCAGATGCCATGATTTTGGCCTTGGTATTCCCAAATATGATTGGATTGTTGTTCTTGTTCCCTAGAGTAAGAGAGGAGATGGACAAGTACCTTACCGATATCAAGAAGTTTGTTAAGAGCAAATAATTCAAATATTGAATAAGTTCAAATCCCACTTTAGGTTCACTAAGCAAGAACGGAGTGGGATTTTCTTTTTGCTCCTTCTTATTGTCATACTTCAAGGAGTGTATTTTTATATCAAGGCAAAACCATTTAAGGGCGAGACCAAAGTCGTTGTCGATACCGTAATGCAATCCGAACTGGATAGTCTTCGACTTTTGGCACTTGAACAAGAGCACGCCAAGTTGTTTCCTTTCAATCCAAATTATATCACGGACTATAAAGGTTATACTTTGGGAATGTCCCCAGAAGAATTGGACAGATTGTTTGCTTACAGGAAAAATGGAAGATTCGTAAACTCTGCTAAAGAGTTTCAAAAAGTTACCAAAATATCAGATGCTCTGCTCTCAAAAATCTCTCCGCTCTTTACTTTTCCAAAATGGACCAAAAAAGATGGAAAAGATGACTTAGGTTTGCACCCTCGGAAAGGCTCAGAAGATATTGGGAGTCTTAAGGACTTGAATTTGGCAACGGCAGAAGAGCTGCGAATGATTTATGGGATAGGGGAAAAGCTTTCTGTCCGCATTGTTAAGTTTAGGGATAGGTTAGGCGGATTCCTGGTCGATGAACAATTGTATGACGTGTATGGATTGGAACAAGAGGTGGTAAATCGCACATTGAAGAGGTTCAAAGTGCTAAATCCACCTAAGGTGGAGAAAATCAACATAAATACCGCAACAGCTGAGGAAATTTCCCGTTTAATCTATATAAATAGAAAGGTTGCAGATAAAATTGTGACTTTGAGAAATGAAAAGGGTAATATTGAGTCATTTGAAGAATTGTTTAACCTAAATGGCTTTCCGATAAACAAAATAGATAGAATTAAGTTATATTTGACCTTATAAAACTAGACTAAATGATTACGGATACTTTGTCCACGATGAACTTCGATTATTCAGAGACCCAAAAAATGGTAGCTGAATCGGCAAAAGAGTTTGCGCAGCAATATATTTTCCCACACGTAATGGAATGGGATGAATCGCAGACATTTCCTATCGAAGTTTTTAAGAAAGCTGGTGAAATGGGATTTATGGGAGTTTTGGTTCCTGAAGAATTGGGAGGTTCCGGACTTGGGTATCATGAGTACGTTGCCATATTGGAAGAAATTTCAAAAGTGGACCCGGCCATTGGCCTTTCGGTGGCTGCGCACAATTCTTTATGTACTAACCACATCCTGTCCTTTGGGAATGAGGAGCAGAAACAACGTTGGATACCAAAATTGGCCACAGCTGAATGGTTGGGTGCCTGGGGTTTAACGGAGCACAATACGGGATCAGATGCCGGCGGTATGAATACTACGGCCGTGAAAGATGGTGACGACTGGATTTTGAACGGTGCCAAAAACTTTATAACCCATGGAAAGAGTGGTGATATTGCAGTAGTGATTGCGCGGACAGGAGAAAAAGGAGATAGTCGGGGCATGACCGCTTTTGCAGTTGAAAAAGGAACCCCTGGATTTTCAAGTGGTAAAAAGGAAGATAAATTGGGAATGAGGGCCAGTGAAACGGCTGAGCTTATTTTTTCAGATTGTAGAATCCCTGATGAAAATCGTTTAGGGGAAATAGGCGAAGGATTTATTCAATCCATGAAAGTTTTGGATGGTGGTCGCATATCTATAGGTGCATTGTCTTTGGGGGTTGCTAAGGGCGCTTATGAAGCTGCGCTTAAATATTCCAAAGAACGTGTCCAATTCGGAAAGCCCATAAGTCAGTTTCAAGGCATTTCCTTTAAGTTGGCCGACATGGCTACAGAAATTGAAGCTGCAGAATTATTGTTGCATAAAGCTGCTTTCCTGAAAAATGAGGGTCGTCCCGTGACCAAATTGGGAGCGATGAGTAAGATGTATGCCTCCGAGGTCTGTGTAAAAGTTGCCAATGAGGCCGTGCAGATTCATGGTGGATATGGATACACAAAAGATTTCCCCGTGGAAAAATTCTATAGGGATGCCAAGCTTTGTACCATAGGAGAAGGAACCACAGAAATTCAAAAAGTGGTTATTTCAAGAAATATCTTAAAGTAATTTGTCCATTACTAATTAATACTTGTATATTTGCACTCCAAAATCTAAAAGAGAGGAGGTTGTAGCCCATGTTAATAATACCAGTAAAAGAAGGAGAAAACATCGATAGAGCTTTAAAGCGTTTCAAGCGAAAGTTTGATAAGACAGGTACAATGCGCCAGTTGAGAAAAAGGCAGCAGTTTACAAAACCTTCTGTAAAACGTAGAGCTGAGATTCAGAAAGCTCAATATATACAAGGACTTAGAGATCAAGAAGAAATTTAGGTCTTTGCCACAAACAAAATAAGAATCCCGTTCCCTTAGGAGTGGGATTTTTTTGTTGCATTTCTTTGGCTTATTTGGGTAACTTTGAATACATGTCCTTGGATGCTTTCATATCATATTTAAAATTTGAAAAGAATTACTCCCAGCATACCATAATGGCCTATGAAAAGGATCTGCGCGCATTTTCGGAGTATGTGCTGCAAGTTTTTGAGCTTCGATCTATAGATAATGTGGAATACACCATAATACGAAGTTGGATTGTTTCATTGGTAGAGGGTGGTGTGTCCAACAGAACGGTCAATAGAAAAATCTCTTCGCTCCGAGCCTATTATCGATTTTTGCAAAAGATTCAGCAGATAACCATTTCACCTTTGGCAAAGCATAAAGCACTAAAAACGGAACAAAAGGTAGAAGTGCCATTTTCAGAACAAGAAATGGAAACCATACTTTCGGAAATCCCGTTTCAGGAAGATTTTGAGGGTGTGAGGGACAAGCTTATTATTGAGTTGTTGTATGCGACCGGAATGCGCAGAACGGAATTGGTAAACCTTAAGTTAACTGATTACAACAGTACCAATAAAACCCTAAAAGTATTGGGAAAAAGAAATAAGGAGCGTATACTTCCGCTTCTTCCTTCCACAACCGAAGTGCTTGGTACCTATTTGAACCTTAGAAAGGAGGTGGAAAAAACGGTGGATTCTTCTTATCTATTTTTAACAAAAGGAGGACTTAAAATTTATGAAACACTTGTTTATCGTACTATAAATAAGTATTTTAGTTTGGTATCCCCTAAGGTAAAAAAGAGTCCTCATATACTAAGGCATACCTTTGCGACGCATCTGCTTAATAGGGGAGCTGATTTGAACGCTGTGAAAGAGCTGTTGGGTCATTCCAGTTTGGCATCCACCCAAGTGTACACACACAATAGTATAGCCGAACTAAAAAAGGTTCACTCAAAGGCCCATCCAAGAAGTAAGGAATAACCAAATTCCTTTAATTGTATAACTGGTCTGCCAGAAGGTAGTCCTAAAAACTAAAATCTTATGAAGGTAAATGCACAATCGGTAAATTTTGTAGCTGATGGTAAGCTTATGGATTTTATCCAGAAGCGAATGGATAAATTGGAGGTGTTCTATGACCAGGTCATTGGTTCGGATGTATATTTAAAGGTCGATAATACAAGTGCAAAAGAAAATAAGATAGTTGAAATAAAGGTACTTGTCCCACGAGATAAGTTCATAGTAAAAAAGCAATGTAAAACTTTTGAAGAAGCTATCGATTCGGCCTGTAGTTCACTGGAAAGACAGTTGGTAAAAAAGAAAGAAAAACTGAGGGCAAAAGCCTGATTAAAATTTTTGAAAATTTGTTTTGATTAAAAAAATAAATATATACATTTGCAGTCCGTTAGAAATAGCGGGCTTTTTTTATGGAAAAAAGGCCATAAATTGCCGATGTAGCTCAGCTGGCTAGAGCAGCTGATTTGTAATCAGCAGGTCGTGGGTTCGAGTCCCTCCATCGGCTCGTAACATATTGAAAATAAGGCGGGGAGATACTCAAGCGGCCAACGAGGACAGACTGTAAATCTGTTGGTTTTTACCTTCGCAGGTTCGAATCCTGCTCTCCCCACAAACGGTTGTTAGCGAAACGACCAATGTGGAAAGGTTTTTTTGAAATATTGAAATCATTATGGGCATTGCCCAATAAAAAATGCGGGAGTAGCTCAGTTGGTAGAGCGTCAGCCTTCCAAGCTGAATGTCGCCGGTTCGAACCCGGTCTCCCGCTCTAAACGACAAGATTGTCATTCCTGCGAAGGCAGGAATCTCTTCCTTTAAAGGAATTTTAGAGGAGTTGATTCAACACTTTACGCCGGTGTAGCTCAGGGGTAGAGCGTTTCCTTGGTAAGGAAGAGGTCACGGGTTCAAATCCCGTCATTGGCTCAAAACGATTTGTACACTAATATAAACTAAGATTAAAATTATTTAAAATGGCAAAGGAAACTTTTGATCGTTCCAAACCGCACTTAAATATTGGTACTATTGGACACGTAGATCATGGTAAAACCACATTGACTGCTGCTATTACTACTGTATTGGCTAATGCAGGTTTGTCAGAGCTAAGAAGCTTTGATTCTATTGATAATGCTCCTGAAGAAAAAGAAAGAGGTATTACAATTAATACGTCTCACGTAGAGTATCAAACTGAAAACCGTCACTACGCTCACGTTGACTGTCCAGGTCACGCGGATTACGTAAAGAACATGGTTACAGGTGCTGCTCAGATGGACGGCGCTATCTTGGTTGTTGCGGCAACTGATGGACCTATGCCACAAACTCGTGAGCACATCCTTCTTGGACGTCAGGTTGGTATTCCAAGAATCGTTGTTTTCTTGAACAAAGTTGACATGGTCGATGATGAAGAACTTTTGGAGCTTGTTGAAATGGAAGTAAGAGAATTGCTTTCTTTTTACGAGTACGATGGTGACAATGGACCTGTTATCTCTGGTTCTGCTCTTGGCGCACTTAACGGTGAGCAAAAATGGGTAGATACTGTAATGGAGTTGATGGCTGCTGTTGATGAGTGGATCGAGCTTCCAAAAAGAGATGTTGATAAGGATTTCTTGATGCCCGTTGAAGATGTATTCACCATTACTGGTCGTGGTACTGTTGCTACAGGTCGTATCGAAACTGGTGTTGCCAACACAGGTGATGCTGTTGATATCATCGGTATGGGTGCTGAGAAATTGACTTCCACAATTACTGGTGTTGAGATGTTCCGTAAGATTTTGGATAGAGGTGAAGCTGGTGACAACGTAGGTATCCTTTTGAGAGGTATTGAAAAATCCGATATCAAAAGAGGTATGGTAATCTGTAAGCCAGGTTCCGTTAAGCCGCACGCTAAATTCAAAGCTGAGGTGTATATCCTTAAAAAAGAAGAAGGTGGTCGTCACACGCCATTCCACAACAACTACCGTCCACAGTTCTACGTACGTACAACTGACGTGACTGGAAACATTGGTCTTCCTGATGGAGTTGAAATGGTAATGCCTGGTGATAACTTGACTATCAACGTTGATTTGATTCAGCCAATCGCATTGAGCGTAGGTCTGCGTTTCGCTATCCGTGAAGGTGGTAGAACAGTAGGTGCTGGTCAGGTTACCGAGATTTTAGATTAATCATTTTACAATAAAGTATTGCACTAAAGGGTGTTCCGTTTTATGCGGAATACCTTTCAGTGTAAATATAAACGGGTGTAGCTCAGTTGGTAGAGCACTGGTCTCCAAAACCAGGTGTCGGGAGTTCGAGTCTCTCCTCCCGTGCAGAGAAATACAATAATACTATGTTCACGTACATAAAGGAATCATTTGAAGAATTAAAGAACAACGTTACCTGGTTGAACAGGGAAAACGCCTCCAACCTTATGGTTGTTGTAGCCGTTTTTTCTATTCTTTTCGCCTTGGCTACTTGGGGGGTTGATTCCCTTTTCAGCAGACTGATTCGATTGTACTTTGATAACGTAATAGGGTAGAAGGATATGTCTGAGGTTCTGGAGAAAAAATGGTATGTAGTAAGGGCTGTTAGTGGTCAAGAGAACAAAATCAAGGGCTACATTGAAAGTGAGGTGGAGCGCAACGGTTTTGGTGATTACCTCGAGGAAGTCCTTGTCCCTACAGAGAAAGTTGTACAGATCCGTAATGGAAAGAAAATCAATAAAGAAAGGGTTTACTTTCCAGGATATATTATGATAAAGGCCAATTTGGGTGGAGAAATGGTGCATATTATTCGCTCCATTACCAACGTGATTGGCTTCTTGGGTGAAACCAAAGGAGGTGATCCTGTTCCTTTAAGGAAATCAGAGGTGAACCGTATGCTTGGAAAAGTGGATGAGCTGGCTGTAAATACAGACAATGTGGCCATTCCATTTGTGTTGGGCGAAACCGTAAAGGTTATTGATGGTCCTTTCAACGGATTCAATGGAACTGTTGAGAAAATCAATGAAGAAAAGCGTAAGCTAGAAGTAATGGTGAAAATTTTCGGTAGAAAAACACCATTGGAACTAAGCTATATGCAAGTTGAAAAAGTATAATCAGAAGTCTGATGTTAGAGGTCTGATTTCTGAAAAACTGAAGAATAATAGAGCTGTTACATATATAAAAGTTGTGTTGCTTCCAATTGACACACTTTCATTTTAATTAAAAACAATGGCAAAAGAAGTAGATAAGGTAGTTAAATTACAAGTTAGGGGAGGTGCTGCGAACCCATCGCCACCGGTTGGACCCGCCTTAGGTGCTGCTGGTGTTAACATCATGGAGTTCTGTAAGCAGTTTAACGCGCGTACACAGGACAAACCAGGTAAAGTTTTACCTGTTGTTATCACCGTTTACAAAGACAAATCTTTCGAGTTTGTTGTAAAAACACCACCCGCGGCAGTTCAATTGATGGAAGCAGCTAAGATTAAAAAAGGATCTGGCGAACCTAACAGGGTTAAATCTGGTTCAGTATCATGGGATCAGGTAAAAGCAATCGCTGAAGACAAAATGGTCGATTTGAATGCTTTCACCGTAGAATCTGCAATGAGTATGGTTGCGGGTACTGCTCGTTCCATGGGACTTAAAGTGGCCGGTAAAAGACCTTTTTAAAATCTTAAAGCAATTTAATAATGGCAAGATTGACTAAAAAGCAAAAAGACGCTAATTCCAAAATTGACAAGAACAAATTGTACTCTTTGGATGAAGCATCAGCTTTGGTAAAAGAAATAACCAATGTAAAGTTTGACGCTTCCATTGACCTTGCAGTTCGTTTGGGTGTAGATCCGCGAAAAGCAAACCAAATGGTGCGTGGTGTTGTTACCCTTCCTCATGGAACAGGTAAGGACGTGAAAGTTTTGGCATTGGTGACTCCAGACAAAGAAGCAGAAGCAAAAGAAGCAGGGGCTGACTTTGTTGGGTTGGACGAATATTTGGATAAAATCAAAGGCGGTTGGACAGATGTTGATGTAATCATCACTATGCCAAGCGTAATGGGTAAACTAGGTCCTTTAGGTAGAGTTTTGGGACCAAGAGGTTTAATGCCCAATCCAAAAACCGGTACAGTAACCATGGATGTTGCTAAAGCAGTATCCGATGTGAAAGCTGGTAAGATCGACTTTAAAGTAGACAAAACAGGAATTGTACATGCTGCAATAGGAAAAGCTTCCTTTTCTGCAGATAAGATCGCAGGCAACGCCAAGGAATTGATAGAGACTTTGGTGAAAATGAAACCTGCGGCCGCAAAAGGTGTTTATATGAAAAGCATCTACATGTCAAGTACTATGAGTCCTAGTGTTCAATTAGATCCAAAAGCAGTTTCGTAACTGGTAGCTCAATATTTTAATTATGACTAGAGAAGAAAAAGCAACCGTAATAGAAGATTTGACTGCACAGTTAGCTGATAACACCAATATTTATTTGGCGGATATATCAGGATTGGATGCTACAACCACTTCTAATTTAAGAAGAGCTTGTTTTAAGGCAAACATTAAACTAGCGGTCGTTAAGAATACCTTGCTTGCAAAAGCAATGGAAGCTTCTGATAAGGAATTCGGTGAACTTCCCGATGTGCTAAAAGGAAATACATCTTTGATGTTGTCCGAAACCGGGAACGCACCAGCGAAACTTATCAAGAATTTCAGAAAAAAATCAGATAGACCTTTACTAAAAGGAGCCTTTATCGAAGAGGCAATCTTTGTAGGGGATGAAAACCTTGAGGCACTTGTTAATATCAAGTCCAAAGAGGAAGTTATTGGGGATATCATCGGATTGTTGCAATCTCCAGCCAAGAATGTTATTTCTGGACTTAAGTCTGGTGGTGGCAAACTGGCCGGTATCCTTAAAACATTATCTGAGAAAGAATAATTCGCGCACAATAAACTAAGTATATTTTAAAAATTTTATTTAAACGATAGAAAAATGGCAGATTTAAAAGATTTTGCAGAACAGTTGGTTAACCTAACAGTAAAAGAGGTAAACGAGTTGGCCGACATATTAAAAGAAGAATACGGTATTGAGCCTGCTGCTGCTGCAGTAGCTGTTGCTGGTGGCGCTGCTGCTGGTGGTGGTGAAGGTGAAGCTGCTGAGGAAAAATCAGAATTTGATGTAATCCTTAAAGCTGCAGGTGGTTCCAAGTTGGCTGTTGTTAAACTTGTAAAAGAGTTGACCGGTCTTGGATTGAAAGATGCTAAAGACATCGTTGACAGCGCTCCTAAAGCTGTTAAGGAAGGTGTTGCCAAAGATGAGGCAGAAGGTATCAAAAAATCATTGGAAGAAGCTGGAGCAGAAGTTGAGCTTAAATAATAGCTTTTACCATACAAATTTGGTTAAGGTCTTTCCATTATAATGGTTAGGCCTTAGCCTATTTAATAGGAGTGTATAAAGTCATACACCACCCACAGTAATATTTCACGATCAAAATTTGTCCATTGATGTTCACAAACACTACTGAAAGAGTAAATTTCGCATCCGCTAAGAACATACCGGAATACCCGGATTTCTTGGACATTCAGATTAAATCTTTTCAAGACTTTTTTCAACTTGAAACAAAATCTGACGAAAGAGGAAATGAAGGTCTCTACAATACCTTCATGGAAAATTTTCCCATTACAGATACTAGAAACCAGTTTGTACTCGAATTTCTAGACTATTTTATAGATCCACCAAGATATTCCATCCAAGAATGTATTGAGCGTGGACTTACGTACAGCGTTCCGTTAAAGGCGCGATTAAAATTATACTGTACCGATCCAGAACACGAAGACTTTGAGACCATCGTACAGGATGTTTACCTAGGTACCATTCCTTACATGACCCCAAGTGGGACTTTCGTAATAAATGGAGCCGAGAGGGTTGTTGTTTCCCAGTTGCACAGATCTCCAGGGGTTTTCTTTGGACAATCTTTCCACGCAAACGGTACAAAATTGTATTCTGCCAGGGTAATTCCATTTAAGGGATCTTGGATAGAATTCGCTACAGATATCAATGGGGTGATGTACGCTTACATTGATAGAAAGAAAAAATTACCGGTAACCACGCTTTTCCGTGCCATCGGATTTGAAAGGGATAAGGATATTTTGGAAATCTTTGACCTTTCTGAAGAAGTAAAGGTTTCTAAAGCCGGTTTGAAAAAAGTATTGGGACGAAAACTTGCAGCAAGGGTATTGAACACTTGGCACGAGGATTTTGTTGATGAAGATACTGGTGAGGTGGTTTCCATCGAGCGTAATGAGATCATCCTGGATCGTGATACCGTTCTTGAAAAAGAGCACGTGGATGAGATCATCGATGCCGATGTGAAGACTATTTTGCTTCATAAAGAAAACAATGCGCAGTCTGATTATGCAATTATTCACAATACATTGCAAAAGGATCCTACCAACTCCGAAAAAGAAGCGGTAGAGCATATCTACAGACAGTTGCGTAATGCTGAGCCGCCAGATGAAGAGACAGCTCGTGGTATTATTGACAAATTGTTCTTCTCAGATCAACGTTACAACCTAGGTGAAGTTGGTCGTTACAGAATGAACAAGAAATTGGGTCTTGATATCGGAATGGACAAACAGGTTTTGACCAAGGAAGATATCATCACCATAATCAAATACTTGATCGAGTTGATCAACTCCAAAGCGGAGATTGATGATATCGATCACTTGTCAAACCGACGTGTTAGAACCGTAGGTGAGCAGTTGTCACAACAGTTTGGTGTTGGTTTGGCCCGTATGGCCCGTACCATCCGCGAACGTATGAACGTTCGTGACAACGAGGTATTTACCCCGATTGATTTGATCAACGCAAAGACATTGTCTTCCGTGATCAACTCTTTCTTCGGTACAAACCAGCTTTCTCAGTTTATGGATCAAACCAATCCATTGGCAGAGATTACACACAAAAGAAGGTTGTCCGCACTCGGACCAGGTGGTCTTTCCCGTGAAAGAGCAGGTTTCGAGGTTCGTGACGTTCACTATACGCACTACGGAAGACTTTGTCCGATTGAAACTCCTGAAGGACCAAACATTGGTTTGATTTCTTCACTATCAGTATTTGCCAAGGTCAACCCAATGGGCTTCTTGGAAACACCTTACCGCAAGGTAGAAAATGGTGTTGTAAATACTAAGGAGTCTATCTATTTGAGTGCTGAGGAAGAGGAAGGAATGAAGATTTCCCAGGCAAACATTCCAATGGATGACAAAGGGAAAATTGAAGAGGATAAGGTAATTGCACGTGAAGAAGGCGATTTCCCGGTTGTTGACCCATCGGAGGTAAACTATACCGACGTTGCCCCTAACCAGATTGCTTCTATTTCCGCTTCCTTGATTCCATTCTTGGAGCATGATGATGCGAACCGTGCATTGATGGGATCGAACATGATGCGTCAGGCCGTTCCATTGCTTCGACCAGAATCGCCAATCGTGGGTACTGGCTTGGAAAGACAGGTTGCAACCGATTCTAGGGTATTGATCAACGCGGAAGGTGATGGTGTAGTTGAATATGTTGATGCCCAAAAAATCACGATCAAGTACACAAGATCTGAAGAGGAGCGTTTGGTAAGCTTCGAGGAAGATTCCAAGACGTACGAATTGGTAAAGTTTAGAAAGACCAACCAAGGTACCAGTATCAACCTTAAACCTATTGTTCAAAAAGGCGATAAGGTCAAAAAAGGTCAAGTACTTTGTGAAGGATATGCAACTCAAAAAGGAGAGTTGGCATTGGGTAGAAACATGAAAGTGGCATTTATGCCATGGAAAGGATACAACTTCGAGGATGCTATCGTGATTTCTGAAAAAGTGGTTCGCGAAGATATTTTCACATCCATCCATATTGATGAGTATGCCTTGGAAGTAAGGGATACAAAATTGGGTGCTGAGGAGTTGACCAACGATATTCCAAACGTTTCCGAAGAGGCTACCAAGGATTTGGATGAATACGGTATGATCCGTATCGGTGCAGAAGTTAAACCTGGCGATATTTTGATCGGTAAGATTACACCTAAGGGTGAATCTGACCCTACACCAGAAGAAAAATTACTTCGAGCCATCTTTGGTGATAAAGCAGGTGATGTAAAAGATGCATCATTGAAAGCTTCACCTTCATTAAGAGGTGTTGTGATTGATAAAAAATTGTTCTCTCGTTCCATAAAGGATAAGCGCAAGCGCTCTGAGGACAAAGAAGCCATCACCAGATTGGAGATGGATTATGAGGTGAAATTCCAGCAATTGAAAGATGTTCTTATTGAGAAACTCTTTGGATTGATCAATGGTAAGACATCACAAGGTGTAATCAATGATTTGGGTGAAGAAGTACTTCCAAAAGGAAAGAAATACACCATCAAAATGTTGAATGCCGTTGATGATTTTGCCCACTTGGTTGGCGGAAGCTGGACTACCGATGACAAGACCAATGCTTTGGTTGCCGATTTGTTGCACAACTACAAAATCAAGTTGAACGACATTCAAGGAAACCTAAGAAGGGACAAGTTCACCATCTCTGTTGGAGATGAGCTTCCTGCAGGTATCATGAAATTGGCCAAGGTATATATTGCCAAAAAGCGTAAGCTAAAGGTTGGTGATAAAATGGCTGGTCGTCACGGTAACAAAGGTATCGTTGCACGAATCGTTCGTCAAGAAGATATGCCTTTCTTGGAAGATGGAACTCCTGTGGACATCGTGTTGAACCCACTTGGGGTACCTTCCCGTATGAACATTGGTCAGATTTACGAAACTGTGCTTGGTTGGGCAGGTTTGAAATTGGGCAAAAAATACGGAACTCCAATTTTTGATGGGGCTACATTGGAGCAAATCAACGGATTTACCGATGAAGCTGGTGTACCAAGATTCGGACACACCCATTTGTATGACGGAGGTACAGGACAACGATTCGACCAAGCTGCAACAGTAGGTGTTATTTACATGTTGAAACTAGGTCACATGGTAGACGATAAGATGCACGCCAGATCCATTGGACCATACTCACTGATCACACAGCAACCATTGGGTGGTAAGGCCCAGTTCGGTGGTCAGCGTTTTGGTGAGATGGAGGTTTGGGCATTGGAGGCCTACGGAGCTTCATCTACTTTACGTGAGATTTTGACAGTAAAGTCCGATGATGTAATCGGTAGGGCTAAAACTTATGAGTCCATTGTAAAAGGTGAGACCATGCCAGAACCTGGATTACCAGAATCTTTCAACGTATTGATGCACGAGCTTAAGGGATTGGGCTTGGATATCAGATTGGAAGAATAGTATAAAGTATAAGCATTTTTAATCATATCATCTCCATAGTATTATGGCTAGAATAAAAGATAATAACGCACCAAAAAGGTTTGATAAAATTTCCATCGGATTGGCTTCTCCAGAGTCTATATTGGCAGAGTCAAGAGGGGAGGTTTTAAAACCTGAGACCATTAACTACAGAACCCACAAGCCTGAGCGCGATGGATTGTTCTGTGAGCGTATATTCGGCCCTGTAAAGGATTACGAATGTGCCTGTGGAAAATACAAGCGTATCCGTTATCGCGGTATCGTTTGTGACCGTTGTGGTGTTGAGGTAACGGAGAAAAAAGTACGTAGAGATCGTGTGGGGCACATTAACCTTGTGGTTCCTGTTGCGCACATCTGGTACTTCCGTTCACTTCCAAATAAAATAGGATACCTATTGGGATTACCTTCCAAGAAATTGGATATGATCATTTATTATGAAAGATATGTGGTCATTCAACCAGGTGAAGCCAAAGGTCCTGAAGGTGAGGAAATCAACAAAATGGATTTCTTGACCGAAGAGGAATACTTGAACATCTTGGAGACACTTCCAAGTGAGAACCAATATTTGGAAGATACTGATCCAAACAAGTTCATCGCCAAGATGGGGGCTGAGTGTTTGATCGATCTATTGGCTCGAATTGATTTGGAAGAACTTTCATATAGTCTTAGACACAAGGCAAATACTGAGACTTCCAAACAACGTAAGACAGAAGCATTAAAAAGACTTCAGGTTGTTGAAGCACTTCGTGAGTCTCAAGACAATAGGGAAAACAGACCAGAATGGATGATTATGAAGGTGGTTCCTGTAATTCCACCAGAATTGCGTCCGTTGGTTCCATTGGATGGAGGTCGTTTCGCAACTTCAGATTTGAATGACCTGTACCGTAGGGTTATCATCCGAAACAACCGTTTGAAGCGTTTGATGGAAATCAAAGCCCCTGAGGTAATCTTGAGAAACGAAAAACGTATGCTTCAAGAAGCAGTGGATTCACTTTTCGATAACACGAGAAAGGCTTCTGCTGTAAAAACAGAATCGAACAGACCATTAAAATCCCTTTCTGATTCCTTGAAAGGTAAGCAAGGTCGTTTCCGTCAGAACCTATTAGGTAAACGTGTGGATTATTCTGCTCGTTCCGTAATTGTGGTTGGACCTGAAATGAAATTGTATGAATGTGGTCTGCCAAAAGATATGGCCGCTGAGCTATACAAACCTTTTGTAATCAGAAAATTGATTGAAAGAGGTATTGTAAAGACGGTGAAATCGGCTAAGAAAATCATTGATAAAAAAGAACCAGTAGTTTGGGATATCCTGGAGAATGTTCTTAAAGGACATCCAGTATTATTGAACCGGGCCCCCACACTGCACAGGTTAGGTATTCAGGCATTCCAGCCAAAATTGATTGAAGGTAAGGCAATCCGTTTGCACCCATTGGCGTGTACGGCATTTAACGCTGACTTCGATGGTGACCAGATGGCAGTTCACTTGCCATTGGGACCAGAAGCGATTTTGGAAGCTCAATTATTGATGTTGGCTTCTCAGAATATCCTGAACCCTGCCAACGGTTCTCCTATTACCGTTCCATCACAGGATATGGTTCTGGGACTATACTACATGACCAAAGAGAAGAAATCTACCAAAGAAGAACCTGTATTGGGTGAAGGATTGACTTTCTATTCTGCGGAAGAAGTAGAGATTGCTTTCAACGAAGGAAAAGTAGAGCTTAATGCTGGTATAAAGGTTAGAGCGAAGGATTTTAATGAAGAAGGTGAGCTGGTAAACCAAATTATTGAGACTACCACTGGACGTGTTTTGTTCAACAGCGTTGTACCGGAACAAGCTGGATACATCAATACAGTTTTGAACAAGAAGTCCCTAAGGAATATTATCGGGGATATTCTAGCTGTTACCGATGTGCCCACAACAGCGGAATTCTTGGATAAGATAAAATCCATGGGATACGATTTTGCCTTTAAAGGAGGTTTGTCCTTCAGTTTAGGTGATATTATTATTCCACCTGAGAAGCATGATATGATCAACGATGCCAATGAGCAGGTTGATGGCATTATGATGAACTATAACATGGGACTTATCACCAATAACGAAAGATACAATCAGGTTATTGATGTTTGGACTTCTACCAACGCCATGTTGACCGAATTGGCCATGAAGCGAATTCGTGAAGACAAGCAAGGATTCAACTCGGTATATATGATGTTGGATTCCGGTGCAAGGGGATCTAAAGAACAGATTCGTCAGTTGACCGGTATGCGGGGTCTGATGGCTAAGCCGAAAAAGTCGACTGCCGGAGGTGGTGAGATTATTGAAAACCCGATTCTTTCCAACTTTAAGGAAGGACTATCGATTTTGGAATACTTTATTTCCACTCACGGTGCTCGTAAGGGTCTAGCGGATACCGCATTGAAAACTGCGGATGCTGGTTACTTGACAAGACGTTTGGTGGATGTTTCTCAAGATGTGATTATCAACATTGATGATTGTGGTACGTTAAGAGGTATTGAAGTATCAGCGTTGAAGAAAAACGAAGAAATAGTTGAAACTCTTGGAGAAAGAATCCTAGGTAGGGTTTCGCTTCACGATGTATACAATCCATTGAATGAAGAATTGATATTGGCTGCAGGTCAGGAAATTTCCGAAGCCGATGTCAAAAAGGTTGAAGCTGCGCCAATCGAGAAGATTGAAGTACGTTCTGCATTGACTTGTGAGGCTCCAAAAGGAATTTGTGCAAAATGTTACGGTAGAAACTTGGCGACCAATAAAATGGTTCAGCGAGGTGAAGCTGTTGGTGTTGTTGCAGCACAGTCCATTGGTGAGCCTGGAACCCAGTTGACCTTGCGTACGTTCCACGTGGGTGGTATTGCAGGTAACATTTCTGAGGATAACAAGCTTGAAGCAAAATTCGAAGGTGTAGCTGAAATAGAAGATCTTAGAACCGTTGTTGGAGAAAACAGTGAAGGCGAAAAGGCTAACATTGTAATCTCTAGAACTTCCGAGATTAAGGTAGTGGATGCCAATACAGGTATTACCTTAAGTACGAATAACATTCCTTATGGTTCCCAATTATTTGTAAAGAATGGGGCCAAAATCAAACCAGGAACTGTTATTTGCCAGTGGGATCCATATAACGGAGTTATAGTTTCCGAATTCACTGGACAAATCGCTTACGAGAATATTGAGCAAGGAGTTACATACCAAGTGGAAATTGACGAACAGACAGGTTTCCAAGAAAAGGTAATTTCTGAATCTAGAAACAAGAAGTTGATTCCAACTTTGTTGATCAAAGATGGTAAAGGAGAAACTTTGCGTTCATACAACTTACCTGTTGGTTCCCATATTATGGTGGACGACGGCGAGAAGATCAAAGAAGGTAAGATCTTGGTTAAGATTCCACGTAAGTCTGCTAAAGCAGGGGATATTACAGGTGGTCTTCCAAGGGTAACCGAGCTTTTCGAAGCACGTAACCCTTCCAACCCAGCTGTTGTATCTGAAATAGACGGTGTGGTTTCGTTCGGAAAAATCAAGCGTGGTAACCGTGAGATTATCATCGAATCCAAAATAGGTGAAATCAAGAAATACTTGGTGAAACTGTCCAACCAGATTTTGGTACAGGAGAACGATTATGTACGTGCTGGTATGCCGTTATCTGATGGATCTATTACTCCAGAAGATATCTTGGCCATTAAGGGACCATCAGCTGTTCAGCAATATTTGGTGAACGAAGTTCAAGAAGTATACCGCTTGCAAGGTGTGAAAATCAATGATAAGCACTTTGAGGTTGTTGTACGTCAAATGATGCGTAAAGTACGTATTGAGGATTCTGGTGACACCACATTCTTGGAGAACCAGTTGGTACATAAAGATGATTTCATCCGCGAGAACGATGAGATTTTCGGACAGAAAGTTGTTGAAGATGCAGGTGATTCCGAAAACCTTAAGCCCGGACAGATTATTTCTGCAAGAGCATTAAGGGATGAGAATTCGATTTTGCGTAGGGAAGACAAAACTTTGGTAACCGCTAGGGATGCCGTTGCTGCAACAGCAACTCCAATTTTGCAAGGTATTACTAGAGCTTCGCTTCAGACAAAATCGTTCATCTCGGCAGCGTCGTTCCAGGAAACTACTAAAGTATTGAATGAGGCCGCGGTGAGTGGTAAAGTTGATACCTTGGAAGGATTGAAGGAAAACGTTATTGTTGGACACAAGATTCCTGCCGGTACCGGTATGAGGGATTATGATAGCATCATCGTAGGATCAAAAGAAGAATACGATGAAATCATGGCCCGAAAAGAGGAATTCAAATTCTAATAATTAAACCCTGGCAATCGTCAGGGTTTTCTTTTTTATTTAAATAGAAACATATAATGGCTGAAAACGATAAAAATCAAAAGCAAATCAATATAGAGCTGGACGAAAAAACAGCAGAAGGAATTTATTCCAATTTGGCGATCATAAACCACTCCGTGTCAGAATTTGTGGTTGATTTTATTAGCATGATGCCCGGAGCGCCAAAGGCTAAAGTAAAAAGTAGGATTGTTTTGACGCCACAACACGCTAAGAAATTCTTAAAGGCTTTGAACGACAACGTTGCAAGATTTGAAAAGGCACATGGCACCATCAAGGACTATGAACAACCCCCCATACCCATGAATTTTGGACCTACCGGGGAGGCATAAAAAACAAAACCTGACAATTCATTGTCAGGTTTTTTGTTATTTCATGTTTTGCCAATTATCAGCTCAGCCATCCTTTTTGGATGCCTTTTTTTGCAAATAGAATCAACAATACTCCTACCACAATAATTATGATGGGCATAATAATGGCTTGGTTTCCATATACTTCAATGGTGTTGCTTAAAAACAGTCCATAAGTAAATTGGGCAAGAATGCCCAGCAAGGAAACTACAAATACCGGTTTGGCCCATTTTTTCCTTAACAACAGGGCTATACAACCCAAGGTTCCTCCAAAAACAGCGATGGCAAATGCTGCGGTCACCCAAGCAGGTTGACCTTCAAAAAGCTCCCGTTGGGCTTGGGTCATTTGCTCTAGTTCTTCGATACTCATGTAAGCTTGGGATAAATAGGATAACACTCCCATAATATTCCATAATAGTGCAAGAACGCTTACCACCCAGAACCAAACTGGTGGTTTGTTTGAATCAGTCATAATAATGGTTATTTAGTGATTACAAGGTATAAAGTACAAAAAAAGTGGAAATCTACCTTGTTTTCAATCGGTTAGCCATTAGAAACCTATTCCGTGATCTCTGAGGTAAAGCGTAGTTTTACCGAAGGATATTTCTGTTGTGTCATTTGAAGTGAAAATGCAGAATCGGCTAAAAATACCATTTGCCCGCGTTTATCGGTAGCCAAGAATTTTTGCTTTACCCGCTTAAATTCCTTGAATTCTTCACCGTTGGGTTCCTCTGCCTCTACCCAGCACGCTTTATGTACAGGGAAGTTTTCATACGTGCATTTAGCACCGTATTCATGTTCCAACCGATATTGAATCACTTCGTATTGCAATGCGCCAACAGTTCCGATTACTTTTCGTCCATTCATTTCCAATGTAAACAACTGGGCAACACCTTCATCCATAAGTTGGTCGATGCCCTTATAAAGTTGCTTGGCTTTCATCGGGTCGGCATTGTTAATATACCTGAAGTGCTCTGGAGAAAAACTCGGAATACCTCTATAATTCAATTTTTCACCGCTGGTCAAAGTATCCCCGATTTTAAAATTTCCCGTGTCATGGAGTCCCACGATATCACCAGGATAGGAAATGTCTACAATTTCCTTTTTCTCGGCGAAAAAGGCATTGGGACTGGAGAACTTAAGCTTTTTGTCATGCCTTACATGCAAATAGGGCTTGTTTCGTTCAAAAGTTCCAGACACAATTTTAATAAAAGCCAAGCGGTCCCGATGCTTTGGATCCATGTTTGCATGGATTTTAAAAACAAATCCCGAAAAATCTTTTTCGTCAGCTGCTACAACGCGCTCCTCGGCCATTTTTGCCCTAGGGGAAGGGGCAATATCCACAAAACAATCCAACAATTCCCTTACACCAAAATTATTGAGCGCTGAACCGAAAAAAACGGGTTGTTGTGTCCCATTGAGATAGGATGTTTTGTCAAATTCAGGATAGACTCCTGTAACCAACTCCAAATTATCGCGAAGCTCCGCGGCAGAGCCCTCACCAATGATGTTTTCAAGTTCAGGATTTTCGATATTATCAAAAGCAATGGTATCTTCGATATTTTGCTTGCTGTTCCCACTGAACAGATTGATGTTTTTCTCGTAAATATTGTAAATCCCCTTAAAATCGTAGCCCATTCCGATCGGAAAGCTTAAAGGAGTTACCGAAAGCCCAAGTTTTTGTTCTACCTCATCCAATAAATCAAAGGCATCTTTACCTTCCCGGTCCAATTTGTTGATGAATACGATCATGGGAATATTTCGCATACGGCAAACCTCCACTAATTTTTCAGTTTGCTCCTCAACACCTTTCGCCACATCTATAACAACGATCACACTATCTACGGCAGTCAGCGTTCTAAAAGTGTCCTCGGCAAAGTCCTTGTGACCAGGAGTATCTAGAATGTTGATTTTTTTATCATTATATATAAAGGCAAGAACAGAAGTGGCTACGGAAATTCCACGTTGACGTTCAATTTCCATAAAGTCACTAGTGGCGGATTTCTTGATTTTGTTGTTTTTTACTGCACCAGCTTCTTGGATAGCACCTCCGAATAATAGTAGTTTTTCAGTTAACGTAGTCTTCCCTGCATCAGGGTGTGAAATAATCCCAAAAGTCCTTCGTCTTGCTATTTCCTTATCAAAATCCATCTACAAAATTTCGGCAAAAATAACGTAATTATCTCTTTTTGAATGCATATTGAAAACGCTATGTAAATGTTGATGGTATTGGTGCAAAAAAAAGGAAATTAATTGCCGTAAAAACAAAAAAGTAGAGTAATTTTCGCACAGTGAATTTTCTTGTTTTTTATGCGACGATAATCCATTTTACAACATGGTTCGTATAAATAATAATGGTAGGTAATGACGAGGAAAACGCTTTTTGTCGATTAAAATAGGTAGTGCATCCTAAATGCACTAACTATGTGCGCAAATGGTGGTCGGGATGTAACAAGAGAAAACCACTAAAAATTAAGAAAAGCCCCATTTTCTTACACGTTCGAGAACACTCATGCCATGGTGATTAGTTGACCAAAACTGTCATTATGGAAAAAATTACTTTCTTATATCTTAAGGAAAAGGTTTCATATAGTCTTTTTTCACTACTATTCCTTGCATTTTGTCTATGTTTTAATACCACCTTACATGCATCCGTTTTGGAAGAAATACGACCTTCCTACACCGATACTGATGGTGATGGCATTCCTGATAAAAAAGATGTAGATTCCGACAATGATGGGATTATCGATACCGAGGAGGATGAAAATCTTGACGGCGATGATTGCTATTGGACAAATCCTACGGATACCGATGGAGATGGAATTCCTAACTACTTGGATATTGATTCTGATGATGATGGAATAATTGATAACATTGAAGCTCAAACTTCCCATGGATATATTCCACCCTCATGTGAGGACAAAGATAAGAATGGACTGGATGATGCTTATGAAGAAACTCCCGGGAGTTGCAACGGACTGCTACCGATAGATACGGATGGAGATACCCAGCAAGATTATAAGGACATTGACTCTGACAATGATGGGATTTTGGATAATGTAGAAGCTCAATTCTTTGATGAGTTTATTGCGCGCTCTGGCAAAGATGTGAATGAAAATGGATTGGATGATGCCTATGAGGAACTTGGTGATGACAAATGCAACTATAATGGAAAAGAAAGTCACTACAAAGGAGGCGACAAGGTTGTATTATGCCATAAAGAAGATAAAAGCTACAAAAATCCTAAAAAAGGATATCATACAATAAGTGTAGCTCCTGCCGCGGTCCAAGCCCATTTGGATCATGGAGATACCCTAGGACCTTGTGAAGAAAGTTGTGGTTTCACTGGCGGTCTGGACCCGACAGATTCGGATGATGATGGTATCAAGGATTTTAGAGACATAGATTCCGACAACGACGGAATTCCAGACAATGTGGAGGGTCAGACTACTGCAGGATATGTACCTCCATCTGGTTTGGATGATGATAATGATGGTTTGGACAATGCATACGAAGGAAGTGGAGATGAAGGAATAACACCAGAAAACACAGATGGAACCGATTTGCCAGATTATTTGGACGATGACAGTGACAACGATCTGGTGGCCGACAACAACGAGGGGAACGACTTCAACTTCGATGGCGTACCGGACCAGGCCTTCACGGGCACGGACACTGACAACGACGGGCTGGACGACGGCTACGAGGGCAGTGATGTCAACGATGGCTATGATGTGAACGACGAGATCGACGACCCGGCCAACGACCTGCCGGACACCGATGGGACGGAGGATGTTAACTACCGTGACTTCGATGACGACGGCGACGGTATAGACACCCCGGACGAGGATGCGGACGATGACGGCGACCCCACAAACGACGACACCGATGACGACGGCACCCCGGACTATCTGGACCCTGACGGTCCCGGTGACGACACCGACGATGACGGCGTACCGGACAGTGTCGACCTTGATGACGACAACGACGGTATCCTGGACACCGTGGAGGACCACAATGCCGACGGGGACAACGACCCCTTGACGGACCCATTG
>NZ_JBSIOV010000004.1:108438-377994 GCF_053642935.1 Flagellimonas sp. 2504JD4-2
GCCGGACACCGATGGGACGGAGGACGTGAACTACCGTGACTTCGATGACGACGGCGACGGTATAGACACCCCTGACGAGGATGCGGACGATGACGGCGACCCCACAAACGACGACACCGATGATGACGGCACCCCCGACTACCTGGATCCTGATATGAATAATGTCATCGACGCTGTTGATGATTCTTATACGGCTGATGGTAATGGAGTAATCGCGGGTAGCAATGTGCTTTCCAATGATACCCTTGATGGAGAACCTGCAACATTATCAGAGGTGATTTTGACCTCCACAGTTACAGATGAACTCACCATCAATGAGGATGGAAGCATTACCGTAGCCGAGGGAACCCCGGAAGGTACCTATACCATAGATTATACAATTTGCGAGATTAACGATGAGGACAACTGCGATTCAGCAACGGTTACCGTGGAAGTAGGTCCGGGAATGGGCAACATCATCGATGCCGTTGATGATTCCTACACCGCCGATGGAAGTGGAGAAATCGCTGATAGCAATGTACTTTCCAACGATACCCTCAATGGAGAGCCTGTAACATTATCGGATGTAATTTTGACCTCAACAGCTACGGAGGAACTCACCATCAATGAGGATGGTAGCGTTACCGTAGCCGAGGGAACACCGGAAGGCACCTATACCATTGAATATACAATCTGTGATATTACAGATGTGGATAACTGCGATACAGGTACGGTTACCGTGGAAGTAGGTCCGGGAATGGGCAATATCATCGATGCCGTGGATGATTCTTTTACTGCCGATGGAAGTGGAGAAATCCCTGATAGCAATGTGCTCTCCAATGATACTCTTGATGGAGAACCCGTGACATTGTCAGATGTGATCTTGACCTCCACGGCTACCGATGAACTCACCATTAATGAGGATGGAAGCGTTACCGTAACCGAGGGAACACCGGAAGGCACCTATACCATTGACTACACGATCTGTGAGATTGCCGATGAGGACAACTGCGACACAGGTACAGTTACCGTGGAAGTAGGTCCGGGAATGAACAACATTATTGATGCCGTGGATGATTCGTACACTGCTGATGGAAGTGGGGTAATTGCTGATAGCAACGTACTTTCCAACGATACTTTGAATGGAGAGTCAATTGAGCTATTGGATGTAATACTTACTTCGACCTCCACAAATGAACTCACTATCAATGAGAATGGAACGGTTAGCGTAGCTTCAGGAACCCAGGAAGGTACATACACCATCGAATATACAATCTGTGAAGCTGGAAATACCGACAACTGCGATACCGCAACTGTTACCGTTACGGTCGCTATTGAAGCTATTTCCGTGAATCAGATGTTGACGCCGAATGGCGATTTGAAAAATGACTTCCTTTTCATAAGAGGTGTAAAAAACATTAGGGCCAGTACGCTTAGAATTTTCAACCGCTGGGGAGTAGCTGTATACGAAGGGAAAAACTACGACAATGTGAACAATGTTTTTGACGGGCGTTCACGTGGAAGGTCGACCTTGAGTGTCAACGATTATCTTCCGGCGGGAGTATATTTTTATATATTTGACTACGAAACGGATGAAGGAAGTTTTACCGACTCCGAATACATATACATTAGTAGGTAACATATTGAATCAGAATGATTAAAAAACACTTTTTAATTCCGTTTTTGTTCGTTGTTGTAACGTTTCAAAGCCTTGTAGCACAGCAAGACGCACAATATACCCAATACATGTACAACACCCTTAGTGTAAACCCTGCTTATGCCGGGTCTAGGGGTCAGTTGACATTTGCAGGTCTATACCGTTCACAATGGATAGGTCTTGATGGAGCCCCGGAAACCTTTACGATAAATCTTCATTCCCCAATCAGAAACAGCAGATTGGGATATGGTATTTCCATAGTAAATGACAATATTGGTGACGGGGTTGTGCAAGAAACATATCTCGATATGGTTCTCTCGTATACCATCGAATTCGCTCGTGAAAATAAACTGTCATTTGGATTAAAAGCGGGTGGAAATATGCTGAACCTGGATTTCAATGGTCTTAGAAATTTTGACCAGGAGGTAGTCCAGCAAGACAATATCGACAACCAGTTCAATCCAAATTTCGGATTGGGACTTTACTATCATAATGACAGGTTCTATGCAGGCTTTTCCGCTCCGAATATTTTGGAAACGGAATACTTTGACAATGGTAATTCTGATTCGGTTAATTTTTTGTCCGCTGAACGAATCAATTTCTATTTTATAACAGGTTATGTTTTTGATGTAAACCCCGATTTGAAATTCAAACCAGCGCTTTTGACCAAAGCCGTTGGAGGAGCACCGTTACAAGTAGATCTTTCAGCAACCTTTCTTTATGCTGAAAAATTCAGTTTTGGCGCAGCGTACAGATTGGATGCAGCGGTCAGCGCTTTGGCAGGATTCCAGATTACAGATCAAGTAATGTTGGGCCTAGCTTACGATCGTGAGACAACAGAGCTTGGAGGAACCCAATTCAATGATGGTTCGTTCGAGATATTTTTAAGATGGGAGCTTTTAAGGGCTTTCCAAAGAACTGTATCACCTAGATTCTTTTAATTTATGGTTATGCTAAAAAGAATACTTATACTTCTTGTTTTCTTAGGATTTGCATACCATGGGGTGGCCCAAGAAAAAGATAAGGTCAATGAGAAGCAACAGGCCAAGGTCAAGGCAAAGGCCGATGAGCAGTACAATGAATATTCTTTTAGCCCTGCCATAGACATTTATAAAAGAGTACTCGACAAGGGCTATGTTTCATCAGATCTGCTAAAAAGACTTGCTAACTCCTACTATTTCAATGCCAAGTATGAAGAAGCTGCGAAAGTTTATCAAAGATTGGCGGAAGCCTTTCCAGAGGAAATCGAGCCTGACTATTATTTCCGCTATGCCCAAAGTTTGAAAACATTGGGAAAGTATGACGAATCAGCCAAAATAATGGCAAAATTCAAAGAAATTACTGCTACATCATCCGATGATGCTTATGATGAGGATTATCTGGATAAAATAGAGCAGAACTCCGGAAGATATAATGTTGAGCCTTTCCCTTACAATACGAAATATTCGGATTTTGCAGCATCTTACTATGAAAAGGGGTTAATATTTTCTTCGGATAGGGATACCGGAAATTTGGCGCGCTATAGACATACATGGAATTCGAAGGATTTTTTGGATTTGTATAAGGTAAATGCGGATAGTATTTCCGATGACAACGTGGTAAAATTGGAAGGTGACATAAACACAAGGCTTCATGAATCCACTTCTGTGGTTACCAAGGATGGGACAACCATGTATTTCACTAGGAATAACTTCTTGGATGGGAAAAAATACAAGGACGAACAAGGAGTAATACGACTAAAGATTTATAGCGCAGAATTGGTGGATGATGAATGGACCAACGTGATTGAACTACCATTCAACAACGATTCGTATTCCGTGGCGCATCCAGTTTTAAGTCCAGATGGCAAAAAACTCTACTTTGTTTCCGATATGCCTGGTTCACATGGGGAATCTGACATCTTTATGACAGAAATCATAGGAGATGGCACTTATGGTCCCATTGTCAATTTGGGGAAAAACATCAACACAAGAGCAAGGGAAACTTTCCCGTATATCACTGATGAAGGAGTTCTTTATTTTTCTTCTGACGGCCATCAAGGATTAGGAGGATTGGATGTGTTTGCAACAAAAATTGCCTTTGGCAACTTTAATGAACCTATTGTAAATGTTGGAAAACCCATCAATAGCAATTATGATGATTTTGCATTTATCATGGACAACGAGGCCAAAACGGGATATTTTTCATCAAATAGAACCGGAGGATTGGGTGAGGATGATATCTATCAATTTGTTGAAAACGAACCGCTGGTACTGGATTGTATACAAGATGTAACAGGAACGGTTCGGGATCGAATATCCAATGAGGTTTTGGTAGGCGCAACGGTTAAAATTATTGATGAAGAGAACAACGAAGTATCCTCCACCTTGACAGATTCCAAAGGAAACTATGTCTTGGATTTAGATTGCGCCAAAGGGAATTTTGTTAGGGCATCCAGAGATGGCTACGTACCTGCCGAGGAGTATTTGAACAAATCCTATGGAAAACCAAGGATTGTGGACTTTTATTTGGAGCGTGATGTGGTTACGGGTGGTTTTGGAGACGATTTGGCCAAATTACTGCAGCTGAGCACAATTTATTTTGACCTGAACAAATTCAACATACGTCCAGATGCGGAGATTGAGATTCAGAAAGTGATTGTGGCCATGGAAAAATATCCAAGCTTAAAAATCAAGGTAAACTCGCATACCGATAGCCGCGGTAACGATGCCTACAACCTCTGGTTATCACAAAAAAGAGCTCAATCTACGGTTAATTATATGATTTCTAAAGGCATCTCAGCCGATAGGTTACAGGGAGAAGGCTTTGGCGAGACTCGTTTAGTGAACGATTGCCTTAATGGTGTTCCTTGTTCTAGAGAAAAACATCAGTTAAACAGAAGATCAGAATTTATCATTTTTGAGTAAATGCCTTTCTAACGGCTTGAAGCTTGTAACAGAATTTCCTTAAGAGCTTTAAATCAAATACTTGGCATCCATTCAAAAGATGTATATGCATGAAATCTGTATTTACACAACATTTTTTATGCAAGTATATCAATGAATTCTAGTTTTGGGCAGATTGATAGGCTCAAATGAGGAATTTATGGGTAGATTACAGCTTTCAACTTTTCTTTTTTTAGTATTTGTTTTGTTCCTGACCTTAAATTTGAGGGCACAGGTGAATGAAGATTTTGAAAGTGGTACTGCTACTGGTTGGACAACTTCTGGTACGGCATCGACAGGAACTTTTGTAGTTGCCAACCCTACAGGTCAAAGCAGCGGAGGGGTAGCTACACAATTAGAAGACGACCATACCACTGCGCCAGGAGTAAATGCATATTTTACTGCCACCAACAGTTCTGCAGGGAACGCTGATGTAGATGGAGGCACATCGGTTACAACTTCCCCAACCTATAATATTACGTTGGCTTCTCAGCTTTCAATCTGGTATTTTTTTGGACAGCGGGACAATGGAGATGATGCCAACGATTTTTTTCTATTGGAATATTCGTTGAATGGCGGAGGTAGTTACACGAGCTTGGTTTCAATAGGCGATGTAACCACCAATGCAATTTGGACTGAAGCAACAGCAGCTATTCCGGCAGGCTCCAATGTAGTTGTTAGAGTAACTGTTTCAGATGGAGCAGGCGCAGGGGATATTATTGAAGGTGGAATTGATGACTTGGTGATATCTGCAATTACTCCAGAAGTACTAATAGATGATGTTTCAATTGATGAAGATGCCGGAACAGTTACACTTACTGCCACGCATTCTGGACCCGATGCTTCAGGAGCATTTACCGTTGATTACCAAACAAATGATGGGAGTGCCGTCGACGGGTCTGATTATACTGCAAGCACAGGAACACTTAGTTTTAATGGAACTTCAGGAGATACTGAACAAATTACAGCTTCCATTTTAGACGATTTAATATTTGAATCAGCTGAGAACTTCACCGTTTCATTTTCAGCGACCTCGGACGCTGATGTGAACATCTCCGATACGGCAACGGTGACCATAAATGACGATGATAATGACCCCAATGCAACAAGACCTTATGAAGAAAGAACCGCCATAAACCTTATGGGAAACTTTAAAATGCTGGGAAATACCAATTTACAATGTACATCGGGATGTCCAGTATCTCCAGTCTCCAATAACCCGTCGGTTGTGATGGGATATGCCGATGTAGATAGTGATGGCACAACGGTTAATTCAAGTAGTAGTAACCTTAATTTACCAGTAGGTTCTACCGTAGAATGGGCAGGGTTATATTGGGGAGGGGTTTACAACAGTTCTTACGGGGGTATTACCAATCCAGCTGGCTCGTTAAATATCGATCAGGTCAGGTTCATGGACCCTACATCAGGAACGTATGCAACGGTAAATTCGGATGTCAGAAATATAGAGACCACCAGTTTTGCAGGATGGAACACCTTCATGTCTTATGCCGATGTAACTTCTATTGTACAATCTGGAGGAAATGGTAATTATTTTGTGGCTGACATTGCTTTGGTGACTGGAAGCGCATTCACCGGTCCTCATGGAGGATGGACAATGGTGGTCATATACAATGATCCAGCAGATACATCTAGAAATGTTAGTGTTTGGGATGGTTTTGACTTCTTTGGATTCGGAGCAAATGATTCTTTTACGGTTACCGGACTTCTTACTCCCTCTATCGGAACTTTTGAAACCCATGTGGGTTATTACGGCATGGACGGGGAAGCAAGTAGTACTGGAGATTTTGTAAGTGTAGAAGGCACTGCTCTTTCAAATGGACTTAATCCCGCCAATAATACATTAAATGGTACCATTTCGGAGTTTGGAGTGGATTTAGGAACGAGAAATCCCAATTTTGGTTACAGTTGGGGTGTTGATATTGACGTATTTGATGCCTCAGGATTGGTTCCCAATAATGCTACGGATATGGATGTTGTTCTGGGTAGTAGCAGTGAAGGAATTTGGGGGGGAGTATTTGTTACTTCCAACGAAATTGCATTTCCTACAGTTGCAACGTCATCTTTTAACCCTACTGAAATTTATACAGGAGAAGAATCAACAGTGACCATAACCATTGAAAACCCGTCAAATGGAGTATCTCTCACAAATTTAGCATTGACAAACAACTTGCCATCTGGTATGGTTATAGCTTCCACTCCAGATGCCTCATCTACCTGTGGGGGAACCATCTCCGCTATAGCTGGGGCAACATCCTTTTCCATTACAGGGGTAAGTCTGCCAGCAGGAACAACATGCACTTTTACCTTCGATGTGACCGCTTCGTCTGCAGGGTTGTATACAAACACAATCTCACCTTCCGATATTACAAATGATCAAAATATACCACTGTCGGGAACAACGACTTCTGATTTGACAGTGCTTGCAAGACCAGTGAACCTAATTACCAATCGAGGAATTACTTATAGGGTGAACAAGGATTGAATCTTCAGGATAAATCAAGTTATGATAAAATTGGGTTGCTGAACACTTATTTTTATTGGATTTATCGACCAATTACCTCACAATTTTGCAAGTATGCAATCGAAACCAAGGAGTACACAACAATTATTTAGAAACACTTTGAAGTACAGTTACATTTGGTAAAAGCATATTAGGATATATAAAAGCCAGCCAAAGTATTTTGTATGAAAAAAGGTCTAGCACTATTGACAATTGCATTTGTATTGTCTTGGTCGTCCATGTTGGGGCAAGATACCTTTCGTGATAATTTTAGCTCAACTTCCTACTCAAATAACGACGGTACCCAGAATTTTTCCAGTAGCTGGGATGAGACAGGAGATGATGATAGTCCAACTAGTGGACGGATTGAAATAGTTGGGAATGAGTTGGAATTCAACAATATAGACAGTAGAACTATATTTAGGAATCTAAATCTATCCGGTGCGTCAAGCGTAACCTTGGACCTTGATTACGATGCAACGTCAAGGGGAAACGAATCCCTTTTGGTGCAGTTATGGAACGATAACACTTCTTCCTACGAAACTGTTGCAACCATCAACACTTCCGTTTCCAGTTCTATCAGTCATAACCTAACCGCCGACCAAATTGCTTCAACTTCCTCTATCCGATTTGTAGGAGGAGATTCCAATTGGGGTAATGGCGAGACCATATACATAGACAATGTTTTGTTTACGGCTACCTTTAGTCCGATAATTACGATTGCGGATATTTCTTTTGATGAAGGTACAGGAAATGCCATTTTTACGGCGACTCACTCAGGAGCAAACGCTTCGGGAGCTTTCACTGTAAACTTTCAAACAGTCAATGGAACTGCGATAGCAGGAAGTGATTATACAAGCACAACAGGAACATTAAATTTTAACGGAACCAGCGGGGATACCGATACCGTCTCGGTTCCAATTACAGATGATGGGACGCTGGAAAGTTCGGAAACTTTTACACTACAATTTACCAGTACTTCTGACGGTTCTGTGAATATAGCGGATACGGCAACAGGAACAATAACCGATAATGACGGCTTTATTATTACAGATGGCGTTACGGATACCACTTGTACTGGAACTTTTTTGGATTCAGGGGGAGTAAGTGGAACGTATAGCAATAATGAGGATATTACCTATACCATCTGTCCTGATGTGGCAGGTAGCTTTACCAGAATAAGTTTTACCAGTTTTGATGTGGAAAATGGTTTTGATTTTTTATATGTATATGAGGGAACAACTACCGGTGGAACCTTGATTGGACAATACCACAATGGGAACCTTCCCCCGACCACCATTACTTCTACGGACGGTACAGGATGTTTGACCTTTAGGTTTACATCGGATTTCAGTGTCACCAACAATGGTTGGGAAGCAACGATTTCCTGTTTTACTCCAGGGCCCAGCGTAACTGTTGCCGATGTTGCAGTGAATGAAACAGCAGGTAATGCTGTGTTCACGGTTACGCATTCCGGATTGGCGGCCTCCGGCCCGTTTACGGTCAATTTTCAGACAGTTGATGGTACAGCTTTAGCAGGAAGCGATTATACCAGCACCACCGGAACCTTGAACTTTGATGGAACAGTTGGAGATACCGATACTATAACAGTACCTATTACTAATGATAGTACCGTGGAAACAGCAGAGACCTTTACAATTCAGTTTACAAGTTCTTCAGACGGAACGGTTGACATTTCGGATACCGCTACCGGTACGATAAATGCCCAGATTTTTTCTGATGAGCCATTGACCTTATATGAAGAATTCCATGGAAATGTAGATTATGTTGTAACGGGAAACACGCTTAGAACAGCTGATAACAACACGGACCCCTGTGCGGTGACCAATACAAGTTCTGGTACTTTAATTGCACCTATTCCAGGTACAGGGACGATTAGAAAAGCATATTTGTATTGGGCACATTCAAGTTCTACCCTAGATACGGATGTTACATTTGAAGGGCAGGCAGTAACTGCTGATATTGCTTATAATGCCTTTGGAGCAACTTATTTTAGCTATTTGAGCGACGTTACCACCATTGTAAATGGAGTGGCCAACCCTTCAACGAATACCTATGACTTTGCAGATCTGACCATTGATACAACAAGTAGTTGTAGTAGCCAAGGTGTTCTTGGAGGTTGGGCGCTTATTGTATTTTATGATGATCCAACCCTACCGGCATCAAGTATCAATTTATATCAAGGGTTTCAACGACTTAGAAATGCCAGTGATTCATTTACCTTGGATTCCTTTTATGCCATAGCAGGTTCTGGAGCCAAGGCAACTTTCCTTTCATGGGAAGGTGATAGTACACTTTCGGGCACATCTGAGACACTTTCGATTACCAATCAGGCTAGCACAACTTTCACCTTAAGTGGTGACGGAGGCCAAACAGGAAATAACGCATACAACTCAACCATATACGACGATACTCAAGCTCCAGTTTATAATGATGCCACTACTTACGGTTTGGATTTGGATACCTATGGAATATCGACGTACATATCCCCTGGAGATTCTCAGGTTACGGCGAATGTTTCAGTAGCTTCCGATGCCGTTTTGTTTAATGCGGTATTGATCAGGGTACAATCTAACTTGATAACCGGGACTGTGTTTGAAGATGTAAACTATCCAGGAGGGTCGGGCCGAGATCAAGCAACATCTACAGGAGTAGGGGTCAACAATACAACCTTGGAAATATTTGATGCATCAAACAATTATATAGAAAGTACTACTACCGATAGCAATGGCGATTATACCTTCGGAGGGATGGCAGATGGGAACTACACGGTTAGGGTGGTCAATTCATCGGTAAGGTCTTCAAGAGGAGGAGGTGTAGGTTGTACCTCATGCATACCGGTACAAACCTATAGGAATTACAATACTTCAGGTTCGTTTGTAGACGTTACGGATGAAGTTGGTGGAGCTGATCCCTCAGCAGTGGATGCCACGACAGGAACGCTTACAGGAGCCCAAACCACTTCCGCGGTAACCATAGCAAGTGGGGGAGTAGTGGGATTGGACTTTGGTTTCAATTTTAATACAATCGTCAACACCAATGAGGATGGACAAGGTTCCTTGGAACAGTTTATTGTCAACTCCAATAATTTGGATGAAACGGGATTGGATATTGGAGCGAATTCGATTTTTGATCCGGCAGCAGGGGAGGACATTTCAATTTTTATGATTTCGACCACTTCAGATCCCTTGGGTAGAACGGCGGATTCTAACTTTAGCGGGGGATACTTTGATATAAGCATAAGCAATGGAAATCCATTGACCGCTATAACAAGCAATAAGACCAGTATCGATGGTAGAACACAAACAACATATTCTGGTGATACCAATTCCGGTAATGTGGGCTCAGGTGGAACAGCGATTGGGGTGTCGGCGGTTGCACTTCCCAATTATGCCCGACCAGAAATACAAGTACACAGAAACTCAGGAGATGTTTTCGATATTCAAGCCGAGGCTACCATAAGAAATCTCTCAATATACGCCAGTAGCAATGCCGCAATTCAAGTCAATAGCGGGACTGCAAACATTACGGCCAATCTCTTGGGAGTAAATGCACAGGGAAACAATGCAGGCAACGTTAATTTTGGTATTGAAAACTTAGGTGGAAATATCACTGTTGATGGCAACTATATTGCAACGAACACTGATAATGGGATTCTTGTGAATGGTGGAACATCCAGCCTGATACAGAACAATCACATAGCCAGCAATGGTGACGCCGCCTGTGATGACAACATCAATATCCAAGGTGGTAGTGGAATCACGATTCAACACAATCTCATTGAAAATGCGGCTGCCTCAGGAATTGATGCATCAGCAATATCCGGCGGGTTGACCATAAGAGAAAATGCTATTACGGCCTCTGGGCAGGATGGCGGAAATTGTTCGGGAGAAGTTAAAAGCATGGGAGTCATCCTTGCAGGAGACAACTCTCAGTTAACTAATAATCAGATATATAGCAATGGAGGTGGAGGAGTTGTGGTAATAGGAGGTACTGGTAATTTAATTAGCCAAAACTCTATTTATGCAAATGGAACATTGGCTGCAGCATTAGGAATTGATTTGGACGCTTCCGCTGGTGTAGGCGATGGTGTGACCATTAACGATAGTGCCGATGTAGATTCAGGTCCGAATAATTTATTGAATTTCCCTATAATTTCAAACGCATATATTTCTGCGAGTAATTTGGTTGTAACAGGTTGGTCAAGACCAGGCACCACGGTAGAATTCTTTATAACTGATATCAGTGAAGGAACGGCTACTGCTGGGGATAATCAATTGGGATTGACCACAGATTATGGAGAAGGACAAACTTTTCTTGGTAGTGCTGTTGAGGGAAGTGTATCGGATGACGATGGTGATACCACTTCATATTCAGATGCAGATGGAAATACGGACAATACCAATGCATTCAAATTCACCATTCCTTTGTCGATTTCACCTTCGGCGGGGCAATTTTTGACCGCAACTGCTATGTTGGGGAACTCTACTTCGGAATTCGCTCCAATTTCGACTTTAAAAATACCTACGGTAATCACAAATAGAAGAATTACTTACAGAGTCAATAGAAATTAACAGGATTTTTCTTAATTCTTATTGAGATGATTTCATGACTTTTTGGTCACGGATGATACCCTATGTTAACTTTTTTAACACTCATCCTAGCCTTTGACATTGTTGGTGTAATCGACCAATGACCTGTAAAAAATGAAAGGTTTTTAAGGCTATGACCTCAGGATTTAACCACTATACCTTCGGAATTCAGGCATACACAACAAATATTTTCACCCCCTATAGGTAAAGGTAATTTTGTAAAGTGTAGTAGTGTTTAAAATGCACAGCAAGCATTAAAAACACCACGAACAAGCATAAAAGATTACAAAAAACACATTAGACAATGTCATTTAACGATAACCCCATGAAAAAGAGCATAATAGTCATTGCGTTACTATTTTTCTCCGGACTTGCCTATTCCCAGACCACGGTAACATTACAGGATCAATGTAATTGTGAAGTATTGAGCGGAACGGCCGTATCCAGTCCTGGAGCGGTTACCCCAAGTGGAGCCGATACAGGTGATGTATATGTGAATACCAATACGGGTACAATCTATTTTTGGGATGGAGATTCTTGGGAGTTGACATCCACGGATGACCAGCAACTTACAGGATTTACCTTTGATGGAGCTACAAACGTACTGACATTGACCCTAGAAGATGGGGGAAGCGCAAATGTCGACTTGAGCAGTTTAAGTGATACTTTGACAGATACAAATACCACAATTATCTCTTTCGCAATTGATGGAACCAACACTAATTTGGTTATTACTGATTCCGATGCAAACACATTCGCAGTTGCTTTGGCTGATATTGCAGCTTTGATCGATACCGATGACCAGACCGCTGCCGAGGTAAGCTATGACAACACCACATCTGGATTGACGGCAACGGATACCCAAGCGGCTATAGACGAGATCGCTGCAGGCAGTACCGATGACCAGAACATCGAAAGCCTTGGAGTTGATACTGGAACGAACATATTGACTGTGGGCATAGAGAACGGTACTGGTCAAACAGTTGACCTTTCGCATTTGGATGATGCTGGAACCGATGACCAGACCGCCGCCGAGGTGAGCTATGACAATACCACATCTGGACTGACCGCAACGGATACCCAGGCTGCCATTGATGAGGTAGCTGCTGGTAGTACCGATGACCAGAACATCGAGAGCCTTGGAGTTGACACAGGAACGAACATATTGACGGTCGGTATCGAAAATGGTACAAGCCAAACCGTGGACCTATCGCATTTGGATGATGCTGGAACTGATGACCAGACCGCTGCCGAGGTAAGCTATGACAACACCACATCTGGATTGACGGCAACGGATACCCAGGCCGCAATCGATGAGGTTGCAGCGGGCAGCACCGATGACCAGAACATCGAGAGCTTGGGCGTCGACACAGGAACGAACATATTGACGGTAGGTATCGAGAATGGTACAAGCCAAACTGTGGACCTTTCACACCTTGATGATGCTGGCACGGATGACCAGAATATCGAGAGTCTAGGGGTTGACACCGGGACGAACATATTGACAGTGGGCATTGAGAACGGAACAAGTCAAACAGTTGACCTTTCGCATTTGGATGATGCTGGAACCGATGACCAGACCGCTGCCGAGGTAAGCTATGACAATACCACATCCGGATTGACGGCCACCGATACCCAGGCCGCAATCGACGAGGTCGCGGCAGGCAGCACGGATGACCAGAACATTCAGAGCCTTGGAGTGGATACAGGTACTAACATATTGACAGTTGGCATCGAGGATGGAACAAGTCAAACAGTGGATCTTTCCCATTTGGATGATGCTGGAACAGATGACCAGACCGCCGCCGAGGTGAGCTATGACAATACCACATCCGGATTGACGGCCACCGATACCCAGGCGGCCATTGACGAGGTTGCTGCTGGTAGCACCGATGACCAAAATATTCAAAGTCTTGGAGTTGACACCGGAACGAACATTTTGACGGTGGGCATCGAGAACGGAACAAGCCAAACAGTTGACCTTTCCCATTTGGATGATGCAGGTACTGATGACCAGAACATCCAGAGCCTTGGAGTGGATACGGGGACTAATATATTGACCGTTGGCATTGAAAATGGAAGCTCACAGACAGTAGATCTGTCACATCTAGATGACAATGGAACGGATGACCAGACCGCTGGCGAGGTAAGCTATGACAATACCTCATCTGGATTGACGGCAACAGATACGCAAGCAGCAATCGACGAGGTTGCAGCTGGAAGTACTGATGATCAGACCGCTGCCGAAGTGAGCTATGACAATACCACATCTGGACTGACGGCAACGGATACCCAGGCTGCCATTGATGAGGTCGCGGCGGGCAGCACCGATGACCAGAACATCCAGAGTCTTGGTGTTGACACAGGAACAAACATCTTGACGGTTGGTATCGAGAACGGTACCTCACAGACCGTTGACCTATCGCACTTGGATGATGCCGGTACCGACGACCAGACCGCTGCCGAGGTGACCTATGACAATACCACATCAGGCCTTACGGCCACCGATACCCAGGCCGCAATCGACGAGGTCGCGGCGGGCAGCACCGATGACCAGAATATCCAGAGCCTTGGAGTTGATACCGGAACGAACATATTGACGGTGGGCATCGAGAACGGTACCTCACAGACCGTTGACCTATCGCACTTGGACGATGCAGGAACCGATGACCAGACCGCTGCAGAGGTGAGCTATGACAATACCACATCAGGCCTTACGGCCACCGATACCCAGGCCGCAATCGATGAGGTTGCAGCGGGCAGCACCGATGACCAGAACATCGAGAGCCTTGGAGTTGATACGGGCACGAACATCTTGACGGTAGGCATCGAGAATGGAACAAGCCAAACAGTTGACCTTTCGCACTTGGACGATGCAGGAACCGATGACCAGACCGCTGCAGAGGTAAGCTATGACAATACCACATCAGGCCTTACGGCCACCGATACCCAGGCGGCCATTGACGAGGTCGCTGCTGGCAGCACCGATGACCAGAACATTCAAAGTCTTGGAGTTGACACAGGAACAAACATATTGACCGTTGGTATCGAGAACGGTACCTCACAGACGGTTGACCTTTCGCACTTGGACGATGCTGGTACTGACGACCAGACCGCTGCAGAGGTGAGCTACGACAATACCACATCAGGCCTTACGGCCACCGATACCCAAGCAGCAATCGACGAGGTTGCAGCTGGCAGCACGGATAACCAGACTATTGATAATCTTTCCATTTCTGGGGGTGAACTCAGCATTTCACTGGAAGACGATGGTGTTGCACCATCAACAGTTGACCTGATAAGTAATAATGCGAACAATGATATTTCTGCTGGTACTGATGGTGGACTCTATCTGAACGTAGCTTCCGTGAGTATTTCAGAAACTATCACAACCTTGACGGACAATCTTGACGGGACATACACTTATACAAGCGAAAATGGAACACCTACAACATTCACGGGCACGGACGACCAGACCGCAGCGGAGGTAAGCTATGACAATACCACATCCGGATTGACGGCCACCGATACCCAAGCAGCAATCGATGAGGTTGCCGCCGGAAGCACCGATGACCAGAACATCCAGAGTCTTGGGGTTGACACAGGAACAAACATCTTGACGGTGGGCATCGAGAACGGTACAAGTCAAATAGTGGACCTTTCCCACCTTGACGACGCTGGAACAGACGACCAGAACATTGAGAGCTTGGGCGTTGATACGGGCACGAACATCTTGACGGTAGGCATCGAGAATGGAACAAGCCAAACAGTGGACCTTTCGCACTTGGACGATGCAGGAACCGACGATCAGACCGCTGCAGAGGTGAGCTATGACAATACCACATCAGGCCTTACGGCCACCGATACCCAGGCGGCCATTGACGAGGTCGCTGCTGGCAGCACCGATGACCAGAACATTCAAAGTCTCGGAGTTGACACAGGAACGAACATATTGACCGTGGGTATAGAGAATGGAACAAGTCAAACAGTTGACCTTTCGCACTTGGACGATGCAGGAACCGACGATCAGACCGCTGCAGAGGTGAGCTATGACAATACCACATCAGGCCTTACGGCCACCGATACCCAGGCTGCCATTGATGAGGTAGCTGCTGGCAGCACCGATGACCAGAACATCGAGAGCCTTGGAGTTGATACCGGAACGAACATCTTGACCGTTGGCATCGAGAACGGTACAAGCCAAACAGTTGATCTTTCCCACTTGGACGATGCTGGTACCGACGACCAGACCGCAGCGGAGGTAAGCTATGACAATACCACATCTGGACTGACCGCAACAGATACCCAGGCTGCCATTGATGAGGTCGCCGCAGGCAGCACGGACGACCAGAACATCGAAAGCCTTGGAGTTGATACAGGAACAAACATCTTGACGGTGGGCATCGAGAACGGTACAAGTCAAACAGTGGACCTTTCCCACCTTGACGACGCTGGAACAGACGACCAGAACATTGAGAGCTTGGGCGTTGATACGGGCACGAACATCTTGACGGTAGGCATCGAGAATGGAACAAGCCAAACAGTGGACCTTTCGCACTTGGACGATGCAGGAACCGACGATCAGACCGCTGCAGAGGTGAGCTATGACAATACCACATCAGGCCTTACGGCCACCGATACCCAGGCGGCCATTGACGAGGTCGCTGCTGGCAGCACCGATGACCAGAACATTCAAAGTCTCGGAGTTGACACAGGAACGAACATATTGACCGTGGGTATAGAGAATGGAACAAGTCAAACAGTTGACCTTTCGCACTTGGACGATGCAGGAACCGACGATCAGACCGCTGCAGAGGTGAGCTATGACAATACCACATCCGGATTGACGGCCACCGATACCCAGGCCGCAATCGACGAGGTCGCGGCAGGCAGCACGGATGACCAGAACATCGAGAGCCTTGGAGTGGATACAGGTACTAACATATTGACGGTAGGCATCGAGGATGGAACAAGTCAAACAGTGGACCTTTCCCATTTGGATGATGCAGGTACTGATGATCAGACCGCTGCAGAGGTGAGCTACGACAATACCACATCAGGCCTTACGGCCACCGATACCCAGGCTGCCATTGATGAGGTCGCGGCGGGCAGCACCGATGACCAGAACATCGAGAGCCTTGGAGTTGACACAGGAACGAACATATTGACGGTGGGCATCGAGAATGGAACAAGCCAAACAGTTGACCTTTCGCATTTGGATGACGCGGGAACCGATGACCAGAACATTGAGAGTTTGGGTGTTGACACCGGTACGAACATATTGACAGTGGGTATCGAGAACGGTACCTCACAGACCGTTGACCTGTCACATTTGGATGATGCTGGTACGGACGACCAGAACATTGAGAGCTTGGGCGTTGATACGGGCACGAACATCTTGACGGTAGGCATCGAGAATGGAACAAGCCAAACAGTGGACCTTTCGCACTTGGACGATGCAGGAACCGACGATCAGACCGCTGCAGAGGTGAGCTATGACAATACCACATCAGGCCTTACGGCCACCGATACCCAGGCTGCCATTGACGAGGTCGCTGCTGGCAGCACGGATGACCAGAACATCGAGAGCCTTGGGGTTGATACCGGAACGAACATATTGACTGTAGGCATCGAGAATGGAACAAGCCAAACAGTGGACCTTTCGCACTTGGACGATGCAGGAACCGATGACCAGACCGCTGCAGAGGTGAGCTACGACAATACCACATCCGGATTGACGGCAACGGATACCCAGGCTGCCATTGATGAGGTAGCCGCAGGCAGCACGGACGACCAGAACATCGAAAGCCTTGGAGTTGATACAGGAACAAACATCTTGACCGTTGGTATAGAGAACGGTACCGGCCAAACAGTGGACCTTTCCCATTTGGACGATGCAGGCACCGATGACCAGACTATTGACAACTTTTCTATTACTGGGGGAGAGCTTAGCATTTCATTGGAAGACGATGGTGTTGCGCCATCGACGGTTGACCTGATAAGCGCCAACGCTAACAATGACCTTTCTTCAGGTACTGACGGTGGCCTTTATTTGAACGTAGCTTCCGTGAGTATTTCAGAGACCATCACAACCTTGGCCGATAATCTTGACGGGACGCACACTTATACAAGTGAAAATGGAACACCTACAACATTTACAAGCACCGATGACCAGACCGCTGCAGAGGTAAGCTATGACAATACCACATCCGGGTTGACGGCCACCGATACCCAAGCAGCAATCGATGAGGTTGCCGCCGGAAGCACCGATGACCAGAACATCCAGAGTCTTGGTGTTGATACAGGAACGAACATCTTGACGGTAGGTATCGAGAACGGTACAAGTCAAACAGTGGACCTTTCCCACCTTGACGACGCTGGAACAGACGACCAGAACATCGAGAGCCTCGGGGTTGATACCGGAACGAACATATTGACGGTAGGTATCGAGAACGGGACAAGTCAAACAGTGGACCTATCGCATCTGGACGATGCAGGAACCGATGACCAGACCGCAGCAGAGGTGAGTTATGACAATACCACTTCTGGATTGACGGCAACCGATACCCAGGCTGCTATCGACGAGGTAGCTGCCGGCAGCACCGATGACCAGAACATCGAGAGCTTGGGCGTTGACACAGGAACAAACATATTGACGGTAGGTATCGAGAATGGTACCTCGCAGACGGTTGACCTTTCGCACTTGGACGATGCAGGCACTGACGACCAGACTGCAGCAGAGGTGAGCTATGACAATACCACATCTGGATTGACGGCCACGGATACCCAAGCGGCCATTGACGAGGTTGCTGCTGGTAGCACTGATGACCAGAACATCGAGAGCCTTGGGGTTGATACCGGAACGAACATATTGACTGTAGGCATCGAGAACGGTACCAGTCAAACAGTGGATCTTTCCCATCTGGATGATGCAGGAACCGATGACCAGACCGCAGCTGAGGTCAGTTATGACAATACCACTTCTGGATTGACGGCAACGGATACCCAGGCCGCCATCGACGAGGTAGCTGCCGGCAGCACCGATGATCAGAATATTCAAAGTCTTGGGGTTGATACAGGCACGAACATATTGACTGTGGGCATCGAGAATGGTACCTCACAGACAGTTGACCTTTCGCACTTGGACGATGCCGGTACGGATGATCAGAACATTGAGAGTCTTGGCGTTGACACCGGAACCAACATCTTGACAGTTGGTATCGAAAATGGAACAAGTCAAACAGTGGACCTATCGCATCTGGACGATGCAGGAACCGATGACCAGACCGCAGCAGAGGTGAGTTATGACAATACCACTTCTGGATTGACGGCAACCGATACCCAGGCTGCTATCGACGAGGTAGCTGCCGGCAGCACCGATGACCAGAACATCGAGAGCTTGGGCGTTGACACAGGAACAAACATATTGACGGTAGGTATCGAGAACGGTACCTCGCAGACGGTAGACCTTTCCCATTTGGACGATGCTGGTACTGACGACCAGACCGCTGGCGAAGTGAGCTATGACAACACCACATCAGGACTGACCGCAACGGATACCCAGGCGGCCATTGACGAGGTGGCTGCTGGCAGCACCGATGACCAGAACATCGAGAGCCTTGGCGTTGACACCGGTACGAACATCTTGACCGTTGGCATCGAGGACGGTACAAGTCAAACAGTTGACCTTTCACACCTTGATGATGCCGGTACTGATGACCAGAACATTCAAAGTCTCGGAGTTGACACCGGTACGAACATATTGACCGTCGGCATTGAGAACGGTACCTCACAGACGGTTGACCTATCGCATTTGGACGATGCCGGTACTGACGACCAGAACATCGAGAGTCTTGGAGTTGATACTGGAACAAACATCTTGACAGTTGGTATCGAGAACGGAACAAGCCAAACAGTTGACCTTTCCCATTTGGACGATGCTGGAACAGATGACCAGACCGCCGCCGAGGTGAGCTATGACAATACAACATCAGGACTGACCGCAACGGATACCCAAGCTGCGATCGATGAGGTTGCCGCTGGTAGCACCGATGACCAAAATATTCAAAGTCTTGGAGTTGATACCGGAACCAACATATTGACGGTTGGAATCGAGAACGGTACCTCACAGACGGTTGACCTTTCCCATTTGGATGATGCCGGTACTGACGACCAGACCGCCGCCGAGGTGAGCTATGACAATACCACATCCGGATTGACGGCCACCGATACCCAGGCGGCCATTGACGAGGTTGCTGCTGGTAGCACCGATGACCAAAATATTCAAAGTCTTGGAGTTGACACCGGTACGAACATATTGACCGTCGGCATTGAGAACGGTACCTCACAGACGGTTGACCTTTCCCATTTGGACGATGCTGGTACTGACGACCAGACCGCTGCCGAGGTGAGCTATGACAATACAACATCAGGACTGACCGCAACGGATACCCAAGCTGCGATCGATGAGGTTGCCGCTGGTAGCACCGATGACCAAAATATTCAAAGTCTTGGAGTTGATACCGGAACCAACATATTGACGGTTGGAATCGAGAACGGTGCCTCACAGACGGTTGACCTTTCCCATTTGGATGATGCTGGAACAGATGACCAGACCGCCGCCGAGGTGAGCTATGACAATACCACATCCGGATTGACGGCCACCGATACCCAGGCGGCCATTGACGAGGTCGCTGCTGGTAGCACCGATGACCAAAATATTCAAAGTCTTGGAGTTGACACCGGAACGAACATTTTGACGGTGGGCATCGAGAACGGAACAAGCCAAACAGTTGACCTTTCCCATTTGGACGATGCTGGAACAGATGACCAGACCGCTGCTGAGGTGAGCTATGACAATACAACATCAGGACTGACCGCAACGGATACCCAAGCTGCGATCGATGAGGTCGCTGCTGGCAGCACCGATGACCAGAACATCCAGAGTCTTGGTGTTGACACAGGAACAAACATCTTGACGGTAGGTATCGAGAACGGTACAAGTCAAACAGTGGACCTTTCCCACCTTGACGACGCTGGAACAGACGACCAGAACATCGAGAGCCTCGGGGTTGATACCGGAACAAACATCTTGACGGTAGGTATCGAGAACGGTACAAGTCAAACAGTGGATCTTTCCCACCTTGACGACGCTGGAACAGACGACCAGAACATCGAGAGCCTCGGGGTTGATACCGGAACGAACATCTTGACGGTGGGTATCGAGAACGGAACAAGCCAAACAGTTGACCTATCGCATTTGGATGATGCCGGTACTGACGACCAGACCGCCGCCGAGGTGAGCTATGACAATACCACATCCGGATTGACGGCCACCGATACCCAAGCTGCGATCGATGAGGTCGCTGCTGGCAGCACCGATGACCAGAACATCCAGAGTCTTGGTGTTGACACAGGAACAAACATCTTGACGGTAGGTATCGAGAACGGTACAAGTCAAACAGTGGACCTTTCCCACCTTGACGACGCTGGAACAGACGACCAGAACATCGAGAGCCTCGGGGTTGATACCGGAACGAACATTTTGACGGTGGGCATCGAGAACGGAACAAGCCAAACAGTTGACCTTTCCCATTTGGACGATGCCGGTACTGACGACCAGAACATCGAGAGTCTTGGAGTTGATACTGGAACAAACATATTGACGGTGGGTATCGAGAACGGTACAAGCCAAACAGTTGACCTTTCACATTTAGACGATGCTGGAACTGACGATCAGACCGCCGCGGAGGTGAGCTATGACAATACCACATCTGGATTGACAGCAACGGATACCCAAGCGGCCATTGATGAGGTGGCTGCAGGCAGCACGGATGACCAGAACATTGAGAGTCTCGGCGTTGACACAGGTACGAACATATTGACGGTAGGCATCGAGAACGGTACCTCGCAGACGGTAGACCTTTCCCATTTGGACGATGCTGGTACTGACGATCAGACCGCCGCGGAGGTGAGCTATGACAATACCACATCTGGATTGACGGCAACGGATACCCAAGCGGCCATTGATGAGGTGGCTGCAGGCAGCACGGATGACCAGAACATTGAGAGTCTTGGCGTTGACACAGGTACGAACATATTGACGGTAGGCATCGAGAACGGAACAAGCCAAACAGTGGACCTTTCCCATTTGGACGATGCTGGAACCGATGACCAGACCGCTGCCGAGGTAAGCTATGACAATACCACATCCGGATTGACGGCCACCGATACCCAGGCCGCAATCGACGAGGTTGCAGCGGGCAGCACCGATGACCAGAACATTGAGAGTTTGGGTGTTGACACAGGGACCAACATCTTGACGGTAGGCATCGAGAACGGTACAAGTCAAACAGTTGACCTATCGCACTTGGATGATGCTGGAACCGATGACCAGAACATCGAGAGCCTTGGGGTTGACACCGGAACAAACATCTTGACGGTGGGTATCGAGAACGGTACCTCACAGACAGTTGACCTTTCACATTTGGATGATGCTGGTACCGACGACCAGACCGCTGCCGAGGTGAGCTATGACAATACCACATCCGGATTGACGGCCACCGATACCCAGGCCGCAATCGACGAGGTTGCCGCTGGTAGCACCGATGACCAAAATATTCAAAGTCTTGGAGTTGATACCGGAACCAACATATTGACGGTTGGAATCGAGAACGGTACCTCACAGACGGTAGACCTTTCCCACTTGGACGATGCTGGTACGGACGATCAGACTGCAAGTGAAGTTAACATTACGGATGCAGGAGGAAACTTTGCAGCTACAGAAGTTGAAGGAGCATTAGCAGAACTTGCTGCTTTGACCGATGATGACGTAAGTGTAACAAATACCGTAACAGGAAATAGGATAGCAACAATCTCAGAACCAGGAATCTCAGCTGTAGATATCAACGAAACAGTTACAAGTCTATCTCAAAACACTTCAACAGGTGTGATCAGCTATACCGATGAAGATGGTGGCGCTGCACAAACAGCCAATGTGGTAAGCACTGATACCAACAATGAACTGACAGTGGGAGCAGATGGCGGTGCCTCTTTTGAAATGACTGATTTGGATGTTGATGGAGACGGAGCAAATGAAGGAACTGTGGATGATGCCATGTCGGACATTGCTAAAATAACAGCAACTGCAGGAAGAATCTTTTATCCACCTTCAATAACCGTTGATGCGTCAACCACAGGAATAAAGAATATCGATTTGTACCAAGAATATTTGGATCAGTTTGGAACACCTACCGTAGGAAGCGCAGGAGCTCCCGCGGCAATTCCGACATATGGTCGCACAGATTTGTATTACTATGTTACCTATGCAGATCCAACGGTTTTTGAAACGGACTCTGGTGACCCCAACTTTATGACGATTGATGCAAACGGTAATCTTACTATTGAGGTTGAAAATTTACCTACGGATTACAATACTTTGATCAATGTAGTTTTTGTAGTGAAATAATAACAATAAGAGCTAAACAAGCCGTTGAAACCTAATATCTTACATAAATCTTTATTCCTTGGGCTGTTTACCCTCTTTATTGGGATGAACACCATAAATGCACAGTTCTTGCTACAAGCACCGACCGGTGGTGGTGAAAGCAATTACCAATGGTTTGAAGCATCCGACTTAAGTACGGTACTTGGCACAAATTCCTTTTACGAAGCCACCCAGCCAGGTGTTTACTTTGCAACCTACGATGGTACACTTTGTGGGTCCAATGCTACGGGCTATTTTATCTTGACAGATTGTAGAGCTCCCGACAACCAGGTAACCTTAGATATTTCTGCCAGTATTCCAACAGGGGCCGCAGTGAGCTGGAGTCCTACTTTGACAGGAGACCAGACCCAACCCACTGTAACCAGCACGGAAACTGTTTCCAGATATACCGCCACAATAACCAAAGCGGGGAATGCAAGTCAGCTTCCGCGATTTACGGTAGTTTGTATGACTGAGGCAGCAACACTTGTGGATGATCTTATAGCAGTGGATGAGGACAGCTCCGTTGTTGTTCCGATTTATGCCAATGATACTGACTTACCCAATGACGGCTCATTGACCACAACGAATCCGCCGAACGGAACGGTTACCATCAACAATAATGGTACGGCAAATGACCCCTCAGATGATATTGTGACTTATACTCCGGATCCAGATTATAATGGTACGGATACATTCGACTACACAGTTTGTACTTCAACCGGAGCATGCAGCACTGCGACAGTTACCGTAGATGTGATTCCAATTGTGGATGCATTGGATGATTCAGTGGCTACAGATCAAGATGTAGCTGTCGATATTGATATCCTGGCCAATGACAACGATCTTCCAACAAGTGGTACTTTGACCACTACAACTCCATCCAATGGAACTCTGTCCATTAACGATGGCGGAACTCCTGGTAATCCATCAGATGATTTCGTTACATACACGCCAAATGCTGGCTATTTAGGTCCCGACAGTTTTGATTATACCATCTGTGACACAAGTGGAAACTGTAGCACCGCTACCGTTACCATACTTGTCAATGTTCCAAGTATAAACTTGGATGCTGATAACGATGGGATTATTGACAGTTTCGAAGATTTGAATGCAGATAATGACAATGATCCGACTACCAATCCTACCGATACGGATGGTGATGGTATCCCTGATTATTTAGACATAGATAGCGATAATGATGGTATTCCAGATAACGTTGAAGCTCAACCAACATCCACCTATGTAGCTCCGAGCTTGATGGATGTGGATGACAATGGATTGGATGACGCTTACGAAAACGGAGGAAATGTTGGATTGATTCCTGTTGATACAGACGGCGACGGTATCCCAGACTATGTCGACACCGATAGTGATGATGATAATGTGCCAGATAGTATTGAAGGCCATGATTTAAATCAAGATGGAATCGCTGATGTAACCATTATTGGTTCGGATAAAGATAATGATGGACTTGATGATGCCTATGAAGGTAGCACTGTTATCGATATTGATGTAAATGATGAGATCGATAACCCTAGCGCCAATTTAATGGACACAGATAGCGATGGTGTACCAGATTATAGGGATTCTGACGATGATGATGACGGAATTGAAACCATCGATGAAGACATAGACCTTGATGGCAACTACGCCAATGACGATGCCGATGGGGACGGAATACCAAACTACTTAGATCCAGACCTTGGACCAACACAGGTTGATCCAATTGATGTAATAAACGTAATAACGCCAAACGGTGACGGCATACACGATGTCCTTACCATCAGAAATTTAGAAGATTATCCAAACAACACAGTAAAAATTTATAACAGATGGGGTGTGCTGGTCTATATGACCAAGGCATACAACACCAACGGAAATGTCTTTGATGGCACTTCCGAAGGAAGAGTAACCGTAGACAAGGATAATAAACTTCCTGTGGGTACGTATTTCTATATCATAGATTACGAGGATCCAACGGGAAGCATGAAACAGCTTTCAGGTTACTTATACATTAACAGATAAAAAAGAACCGTGTACTGTGGAAAGAAAGGATATGGCAAAGAAAATTAGATTACTGATCACGATATTGGTATTTGGCTTTGGAATCATGGTCCAAGCACAGCAAGATGCCCAATATACCCAGTATATGTACAATACCGTGAGTGTCAATCCCGGTTATGCGGGATCTCGAGGACATTTAAGTATTGCAGGATTATATCGAAACCAATGGTTGGGATTGGATGGTGCCCCGGAGACACAGACACTTAATGTGCATTCACCAATAGGATACCGTGGAGTTGGATTGGGAATTTCAGTAGTCAATGATAAAATTGGACCAACCTCGGAAACTTATTTTGATGTTGATTTTTCATATACAATACATACTTCCGTGGATGCAAAGCTTAGCTTTGGGTTAAAAGGAAGTGCCCATATGTTGGATATTAGGTATTCGGAACTGGATGAATTTGATGTAGATCCTCAACTGCAGGCCCAGCAAGATGTCCAAAACAAGTTTTCCCCTAATATTGGAGCTGGAATATACTATCATACAGAACGATTTTACACCGGACTTTCAGTACCCAGGTTGCTAGAGACCACCCACTTTGATGAAGCTTCAATTTCAGAGGCAAAAGAGCAGATGAATTGGTATTTCATTACGGGGTATGTATGGGATTTGAATCCCTTTTTGAAATTTAAACCTACACTTTTGACCAAAATGGTTCAAGGTGCTCCGTTGCAAGCCGATATCTCGGCCAATTTTATGCTCAATGAAAAATTTATCGGTGGAATTGCTTATCGATGGGATGCTGCATTCAGTGGCCTTGTCGGATTTAGGTTATCTGATGAAATGTTCATAGGTGTTGCCTATGATCGCGAAATAACCGATTTAGGCGCCGCAACCTTTAACGATGGATCTTTTGAGATTATATTGCGATATGATTTCCTAAAGAATGTCGGCAACCTGAAATCCCCACGATTCTTTTAAGAATACGCAAGTTTAAGAACATTTTAGCCCTCACATCCCCATAATTCCTGACAAACGTCATATTTTTACTCTATGAAAGAGGAAAATGTGATTTTGGTCAATGAAGCCGATGAACCTATCGGCTTAATGCCCAAAATGGAAGCCCATGAAAAAGCTGTTTTACATCGGGCTTTTTCGGTTTTTGTAATGAACCAAAAGGGACAGACCATGTTACAACAAAGAGCGAAGGACAAGTATCATTCCCCTTTGTTGTGGACCAATACCTGCTGCAGTCATCAGAGGGAAGGGGAGAGCAATATTGAAGCTGGAAAAAGACGTTTACAAGAGGAAATGGGTTTTCAAACTGAGCTTCAGGAACTTTTTTCTTTTATCTACAAAGCTCCTTTTGATAATGGCCTCACCGAGCACGAGCTGGATCATGTGATGATGGGAAATTATGAAGATTCCCCAACTATCAACACAGATGAGGTAGAAGCCTGGAAATGGATGTATCCATCGGAAATTAAGGAGGACATAGCCAAAAATCCTGAACAGTATACAGCTTGGTTCAAAATTATTTTCGAGCGTTTTTATGATCACCTAACCAAAAGCATGGCAAAATGAAGGTGAAAGTCAGTAGAAAAGCAAGCTTCAATGCGGCCCATCGACTTTATCGAAAAGATTGGGACCATGAAAAAAACAACGAAGTTTTTGGAAAGTGTAGTTATCCAAATTACCATGGTCATAATTATGACCTAATTGTAAGTGTCGAAGGAGCAATTGACGAAGAGACCGGTTTTGTAATGGATTTGAAGGTGCTCAAGGATTTGATCAAAGAACATGTGGAGGAAGCATTGGATCATAAAAACCTGAATACCGATGTTCCAGATTTCAAGGATTTAAATCCAACCGCTGAAAACATCGCTGTTGTCATTTGGAACAAACTCAGGCCCCACATAAAGCAATCTAACAAATTAGAGGTGGTACTTTATGAAACCCCTCGTAACTTTGTAACCTATTCAGGCTAAAAATAAAATGACCCTATACCCATTAAAATTCAAACCCATCCTTAAAGAACGACTTTGGGGAGGAACAAAGCTCAAAGACGTACTCAAAAAGCCTATTGAAAGCGATATTACTGGTGAAAGCTGGGAACTTTCCGGAGTAAGTGGAGATATTTCAGAAGTCTCGGAAGGTGAACTGAAAGACATTTCGTTAAAAACCTTAATAGAGAAGGAAGGAGAAACTCTACTTGGGAAAAGTGTGGTTGATCGTTTTGGGAGTGAATTCCCCATCCTTATCAAGTTTATAGATGCCAAGCAAGACCTGTCCATTCAATTACACCCCAATGATAAGCTGGCCAAAGAAAGGCACAATTCATTCGGAAAGACAGAGATGTGGTACGTGATGGATGCGGATCCAGGAGCACAACTTATAGTTGGTTTCAATAAGGATGTTGAAAAAAGGGAATATGTGGAAAGTCTGGAAAATGACACCCTGCTTGACCTTTTGAACTACGAAGAAGTTGCCGAAGGCGACACCTTTTTCATCAACACAGGAAAAATTCATGCTATTGGCGCTGGGGTTTTGTTGGCGGAGATTCAACAAACTTCGGATATTACATACAGAGTTTTCGATTTCAACCGTAGGGACAAAGAGGGCAATTTGCGCGAACTACACACCCAACTTGCAATCGATGCCATCGATTATTCGAAAAAGGACGACTTTAAGGTAAAGTATTCCAATGAACCGGATCAGGTCAATACCATGGTCGATTGCCCGTACTTCAAAACCAATATTTTGGAACTTACAAGTGCATTGCGCCAAGATGTGGCCCAAAGAGATTCATTTACAATTTATATGTGTGTTGGTGGGGAAGCAGAGATCAAAAATGATTGGGGCAAGACCTTGATTAAAAAAGGACAAACTGCCTTGGTTGCTGCTTCGAGCACCTTTATTGAAATAAGTACCAATGGGGCAAAACTTTTAGAAGTAACCATTTAATATTACCTTTGAAAAAAATTACAGCATGGCAAGCATTCGTGACCTAAAGAAAGATGTCAATTTTGTTTTGGGGGATATTATTGAAGCCGTTTACCTATGGGAGGCCGGTTCCAACAATGTTGATTCCAAAGAAGGTACTGCTATCATAGACAAGGCTATCACGGTTTTTGATGATCTTATGGGTAAAATACACCAAAAGGACGTGGATAACCGTAAAGCCCATTTTAAGGATATTCGTGTTGAGCTTGAAGATAAAGCCACAAAACTAGTGGAAGAGCTGAACAAGCTTTCCAACTAAGCCTTTTTATTTCCCTAAATATGTTTTAAGCGCTTTTCCATATTTGGAAGAAGCTACATCTGCGGATAAGGTTCCATAAATCGAATCCAAATACTTCGGATTTGCATCATTGGCCTGTGTCAACAATATATAAGGGGTTACATAGGAGTCACTATTATTCAAACCAAAATTGAGAATGTACCGATATCGTGCAATGATATTTCGGTCAACCAATTTTTGTATTGAATCCAACGAAATGGCTTCTTCCTCGTCTTCAGAAGGCTGGGCCAGTTGTAAAAGCTCTAATTCTTTGATATTGAAATTGGTAATCATTGCATTGAATTCCTCAAATTTTTCATGGCTTTCAGAACCATATATTTCAGGATCGATATCAAAGGTATTCCATGAGGTGTTTATGGTAATATCGCCAGCTTCCCCGAAGAAGATAATGCGATCGTTAACGTCGTTGTTGTCCTGCTTTTTTAGGTATAGATAAAATATCTCGGGACCTGCCACTTCTTGGGAAAAAGCAAAGGTGCCATCTCCTTCAATTTCCAATGAATCCAAGACCATCAATGTGGAGTCCTTAAAATGTTGTAAGTACAAAGAACCTTTTTTAAGCCCTTTGATGTTACCTGAAACCGTCATGGTATTATCAGTCTTGGAATCACACGAAGCTAGAGACACACAAAGACCTAATAGAAATAAAATCCTCTTCATTCTTAAAATTTAGCGAGGCAAATATCAAAATATTTATCGAATTAGTTCAAATCTATTCCAAAGGAATGCAACAATTATTCTACAGGTTTGATAACGACCTACAAGATTTACTGATATACAATGCTGGAATTTGGATAATCTGGCAACAAAGCCAAATTCTCTTTAATGAAGTGAAGGTCCGCTTCCATATTCAGATTGTTTTTCAAGCTTTTTAGAGCTTTTTGTTGTTCTCCAAGTTTGAGATAGACAAGTATCAATTGGAGTTGTGCATCTGAAAAATCGGGTTGCCTTTGGAGTGCTAAATGTGCATAATGAAACGATTGGGCGTATAGTCTTTGGCTATGGAGCTCCTTGCTCATTTTGACATGGTTTAAAGCGGTTGGATTGGTTTTGGTTACCTCCTTCAAGATGTTCAATACCGTTTTTTTATCCTTGGCAATCTCCAAGTAGCTATGGGCTATCTCATCATGGGCATTGCTCCGAATAATTTCCAGGGCCAATTTTTGGAGTTGATTCCAGTTTTCGGTTCGGTGATACACCTCCATCAAGAGGTTTTCCGATTTCCCGAAAGCAGGTGAGATGGTAGCCGCTTTGACCAAATGTTCCTCGGCTTCGCGATACTTTCCTTCGGAAACCAGAAATAGGGCATAGCTATATAAGTTTTGTAAATTATTTGGTTCAAGTTTAACCGACATTTTCAGATGATGCTCAAGCGTTGCCGATGCTTGTCTAAGGTTTTGAATAGCCTCGAAATTCAATTGTAATTGTTTGTTATGCGGATTATTATGAACCATCTGCCATAGCAAATCCTCGATTTTAGCATATTCTGCCTGATTTATTAAGGAAAATTCATCAAGGGCTTCCCATGAGTTATCCACTTGATATTCAGAATTTGGGAATTGTAGGTAAGCTAAGCAGGCGATGACATAACCTGCTAGACAAAGAAAACTTATTGCCTTGCTTTTATTTGATATGAAATCGGAACCTTCCATGACTCAATATTGGAAGTTGCACAGTTGAGAATGAGATACTGCAACCTATCCTATTCAATCAAGGTAAAGGATGTCCTAAATTATACGGGTAAACGATTTATGTATGAAGGATATGGATTGATGAATCGATGAAAACCACTAAGATTTCCAGAAAATCTACATGGTCGAAGCCACTTCCATCAATAGCGCACATAAATATGCGCCAGCGGTACCTACTACGTACCCAAAGACCGCCAATAGAATTCCAACCGATGTCAAAGATGGATGGAACTCAGCTGCAACAACAGGTGCAGAAGCTGCCCCACCAACGTTCGCCTGACTTCCTACTGCAAGGAAGAAATAGGGAGCTTTTATAAGTTTGGCAACCAAGATGAGCAAACCTGCATGGATGGTGATCCAAATGAGTCCAATAGCAATTAAACCGGGGTTTTCCATTACACGGCCCAAATCCATTTTCATTCCAATGGTCGCAACAAGTATATAAATAAACATACCGCCTATTTTACTTGCGCCTGCACCTTCATAATTTTTGGCTTTTGTAAATGAAAGACCAATGCCAATCGCTGTTGCAAAGACAACCATCCAAAGGAATTTAGAACCTAAAGAGGAAAGTATTTTTTCCTTGTTCCGAACGACTTCAAAATTATTCTCCAAAAATTCCGCAAAATGATATCCCAAAAAATGGGCAATACCCATTCCGGCGAAAGCGAACAGGAGCATCATAATAAAATCGTGCAGGGTCGTTACCCGAGCAATTTTGGCGGTATATGTGGAAACTTTTTCCTTTAATTCTTCAATGGAAGATGTATCAGCCTTTAACCAATTATCAATCCTTTTGGTCTTTCCTATACCTAGCAAAAGTATGGCCATCCAAAGGTTGGCCACAACAATATCAATCAGGACCATACCCCCATATTTTTCTTGGTTAAATTGAAAAACTTCGAGCATCGCTGCTTGATTGGCTCCTCCGCCGATCCAGCTACCTGCAATGGTGGCAAGTCCACGCCAAACAGCATCAAAGCCATTTCCACCCACTGTTTCGGGTGAAAAAATGGATACAATCAAAATCGCCACTGGCCCCCCAATGATAATACCTGCGGTACCGGTCAAGAACATAATTAAGGCCTTTGAGCCAAGATTTGCGATGGCTTTTAAATCTATGCTAAGAGTCATCAAAATTAATGCGGCAGGTAATAAATATCTACTTGCCACATAATAGGTTTGGGACTTGGTTTCATCCACAATCCCAGTACTGGCGAGAATTGCAGGAAGCAAATAGCACATGAGCACGGTGGGTACAATGGCGTAAAACTTTTTCCAGAAACCCTTTTTGATGGAAGAGGTATAAAAAACAAAACCTAGGCAAAGACAAAGAAGACCGAAGATTATGGTGTCTTCAGTAAATGGTAGTTGGTCCATAGAATTTAAATAGCGGTAGTTTCAAATATAGGAAAATCAAAGATGGTCTTTGATAAATTGAGCCACTCCATGTTCTTTATTGCTCAGGGTAACCTGATTTGCAGTTTCTTTGGCCTCTTTTCTGCCATTGGCGACCGCAACCCCAAAGCCAACTTGCTGTAGCATTTCAACATCATTGTAATTATCACCAAAGGCGATTACCTCTTTTAAAGATTCATCCGGTCTTAAAATGGATTTTATGCCCGAAAGTTTGGAGGATGATCTTGGTGCGATTTCAATAAGCGTGTCATTCGACCGATAACAATTCATGGATGATGAAAAATCACGGTCCAATATTGGACTTAATTTGTCCATTTCCTCTTTGTCGGCCATGAGCATAAGTTTATGCGCACCTAAATTCCCTTTTTGCCACTTTTCCAGGGTAGTCTGCGTGTGCTCGAAAATAGGTCGGGCCTTGGTATTGAAGATTTCCTTTTCAACTCTTTCTGACGTCTCGGAAACAAACCAATCGTCGTGCCTGTAAAGTCCTAAACGGATATTTTGCGGCTCACAAATGGAATAGAGCTTTATGATGTTTTCCAAGGGAATGACTGTATTTGTCAATATTTCCCCTTTTTCGACAATCAATGCACCATTATAGGAGATTATGGGATGTTCTTCTATTCCCATTCGTTTTTGAAGATAGGTAATCGATTTGGGCATTCTGGCAGAAACCAAAATAATTCTGGTCTTGTCCTTTATTCGATTGATCTGTGAGATGGTAAACTCGGAAACATCATTTTTTGTGGACAGTAGTGTTCCGTCCAAATCCGAGCAAAGTACTTTAAAATTCATTCTAGATATTTAGCCAATAGGTAAGCTTCAAATTGATGGACCTATTTCTGGGCATAAAGGTATTCACAAAATAATTGTCGTTGTAAACCAAGAACAAATCTGAAAGTGGGGCAAAGCGCCATTGCAGACGAGAGTTAAAGCCCAAGTTATCACGCTGATTACTGTACTGAACCAAAGTTGACCAAAATATGGATTTGCTAAAGGTAATATCCAATCGAGGTGCAATTAGCAAAATGTCTGCTTGCGCGTGTGGGGCGGGTAATTCCAATCGGTCGTAGTTCAGATTCATGGACATATTGACTTTCGGTTGCATCCTTAGATTTAAAAATGCCTCCATGGAATATCGCGTACCGTTAAAGAAACCTCCAATCGAGGGTTCTATGCCGTACGAAAATACTTTTCTCCGATCCGATCTAAACTCCAGCTCAAAAGAATTGAAATAATATCCAGTATCTGCTGGTAAAGGCACCGCATCATCTTTTCCGGTAGGTTCAAATTCGTCGGTCAAAAAGATAAATTGATTGGTATAGGTCGCTTCCAACTCCGACAGGTTGTTGAATTCAGCACCCCACTCAACATTAATTCTGTGGTCGGTGTTCTGATAATCTAGATTTGGTCGCCAAGTAAAAATGGAAAATACTTCAAAACCATGATTGTTCACAGCACCTTGTTTTGGCCAAAAAGTTCGCCTAAAGTTGCTGGCAAGCTTAAAAATATCCGTTCTTGGAATAAAACCTAGATCCGAATTGAATTCTTCATCAATATAAACGGCATCCAAAAATGTACCGTAATTTCTAGCGTTGTAGGATAAAAACGCTCCTCCTGAAAAGTTGCCCTGGCTATCTCCTGGCTGGAATGATTTGTGCGCATAAGCTTTTCCCTGCCAAACATTATCTGACGAAGCCAAATTATAGTCCACCCCAACCACACGGTTGTATTCCTCACTTTCATCCAAAAAACCGGGATTATCAAAAGATTGTCTGTTGATAAAGAACATTCCGATGTTTGACCTTGAAAACACCTTTTGTTGAAGGGTGAACATCATGTTATTGTTGGAAGCGATTTCGTTAGCAGCATCTTCCTCCGTTTGAATGTTCAAAAAACCAAGCCTCAGGTTATTGTTGAGCTTTCCACTCAAACGAACACCTCCGATAATTCTGTTTTCAATGGTATTGTCGGCAGTATCCCTGGCGATACCAATACGCCTGGAAAAGAAGGGATTGGCATCCCTACGTCCGCCAAAATTTCCAAAGAGGTCGTTATTGTCAATAAAAAATTGTCGTCTTTCAGGAAGTGAAACCTCAAAACGGGTAAGGTTTGTAATGAAATTATCGACCTCGACCTGGGAAAAATCAGGGTTAACCGTAATATCCAGATTCATTCCATTACCTATGGCCACTTTGGCATCACCACCTACCTTAACATCGTTGGCAGAGATTTCGTTTTCAAAATCCCTTCCTGAAATCCCATTGACGTATGGAATTATGGCCAAGGGAGTTCTAGATTTTCCCAAGGGCTTTTCAAACACCATACCGCCCATAAAGGCAAGACTTACGATGAATTGGTTCTGTGGAATTCTGATCCAAGTACTACGTTCGTTGGTCTGCATATCGAACCTATAACTATTGAATCTCCATTTGGTTTCCCCTTCGCGAAATTTGAAGGAGGTCAATGGAATAGCCAATTCTGAAATATAATAGTTGTCGTGGATCTTGGATTCCCCCCGCCATTTTACATCCCAGGAGGTCACAAAACCACTGACATCGCTACCTCCTCCAGAGATTAGGGCCTCACGGCGCACACCAAGTGGGTTTATTCCAAATAGAAATGCATTGGTTCCATCGTTAAAGGTGTCAAAAAGCAAACTAATGTTATCGCTATTACCAGCTCTATAATCCCGTCGCAAGGAAGGGGTAAGATAATCACTGCCTTCGGCATCCTGTCGTATTCCGATGTACAAGGTGGTATCGTCGAAAAGCATCTTGATTTCTGTCTTTTGGGTCGCCAAAATGGAGTCAGAAGGGAAGTTCTGTTGAAAATCATGCGCACTTTCTGCCGTTTCCCAAACAGATTCATCCAGTACACCATCAACTGTGATAGGTTGGTCTATGTATTTGACTATGAACGACTTCTTAGGAGATTGGGCTAAAAGTAGAAAAGGAAATAGTGATGCAACGAGTACAAAACGGAGTTTCGGCATGGGTCAATTTGAGTTAGCTGCCCAAATTTAAGCTTAACGTTAGTTAAAAAAATCCCAAAAAATGCTAATAAATTCATCATTTTTTCGGCAAATATTTAGAATATAATTTGATGTAAATTTTATATCGTATTTGAGGTCAGTTTTCTACTTTTGAACAAATCCTGAATTATGAAAAAAACCCTTTTACTTTTTTTACTGATTCCGTTTTTGGTTTCAGCAAATTATTGGGGAAAAACGGGCCATAGAGTTACAGGTCATATAGCGGAAAACCATTTGACAGGAAAGGCCAAGCGTGCTTTAAAAGATTTGTTGGATGGACATAGCCTTGCGTTTGTATCCACCTTTGCGGATGAAATTAAGGCAGATAGGTCGTTTTCAAAGTTTTCCGCGTGGCACTATGTAAACTACCCTTTAGATGTTAGATATGAAGATTCAGAAAAGAGCAAGTGGGGAGATTTGATGGTGGGCATAGAAGAATGTATCCGCATAGTCAAGAATAAGAACAGCTCGAGGGCGGATAGGGTTTTTCATCTAAAAATGCTGGTTCACCTAATCGGGGATTTACATCAACCCTTGCATGTGAGCAGGGCGGAGGACAAAGGTGGTAACGCAATACAGGTGCAATGGTTTGGAGAAGGAACAAATCTGCATAGGTTGTGGGACAAAAACCTAATATTGTCCTATGGAATGACATATACTGAACTTGCGAATGAATTGGACCAGGTTTCCCGAAAAGAACGCAGAGAGATTCAGGAAGGTACTATTTATGACTGGGCCCAGGAATCCCACGAAATTTGTGCGGACCTTTACGAATCCGTCGAGGTTGGCGAAAAATTGGGCTACCAATACAGTTATAAATACAACAAGGTTCTTTTTAGTCAACTACAGAAAGGAGGATTGCGATTGGCAAAGGTATTGAACGACCTTTTCGCTTGATCATTTCAGTATCCGAAAGGTTAAATTGATGCGCTCTCCCATAGGTTTCGATGTCTTTGGAATCTGATGCTGCCAATAATGCTGTGTTGCACCCTTCATAAGTAATAAGCTGCCATTTTCGAGCAGTATTTTATGTTTCTGTGTTTTGTCCGCCTTGTTTCTCAAATGGAAAAAACGTTCGGCTCCCAAGGACACCGACGCAATAACTGGATTGGTTCCCAATTCCTTTTCATCGTCTGAATGCCAGCCGTTGCTGTCCTTTCCATCACGATAAAAATTGAGCAAGCAATTAGTAAAAGCAGTTTCTGAGGCCTTTTCAACCAACTTTTTGATTTGAATCAAGTCTGGCGTAAAAGCATGTGGGCACATAGTGATTCCAGAATATGAATAGGTTTTTGCATTGTCCCCGAATAGTGCAGTCAATCTTGGCTGGTCATAGACTTTACCGAAAACCTTGATTTTATCCTGTTGCCATGGAATTGAATCCTTAAGTACTTGAAAATGGTGCTGGGCCATTTCTGAAGAGAGAAAATCTGGAAAATAAGTGATGTCGCAATCGGGAAGATTTAGAACAATTTTTTCACTGAAGAGCCCCATCTTATTGTAGAACAGCTTTTAGTTGATTCCGGTATTCTGACGGATTTTGTCCGGTAAACGCTTTAAAAGATTTATTGAAGTGTGAAAAATTATTGAAACCACTCTCGTAACATACCTGGGTGATGCTCATCGGCTGTTCAGCCAACAACTTGGATGCATGTACCAATCGATATTCATTTACAAACTGGGTAAAGGTCTTATTGGTGATCTTTTTAAAATACCTACAAAAAGAGGGAATGGTCATACTTACCATATCTGAGATTTCAGCCAAACTGATTTCCTCTTTGAAATTGGCTTTTATATGGTTGAAAACAACATTTATCCGGTCATTGTCCTTTACCTCGGTTTCCATCGAAAAGCCCTCAGCATTCAATACATTGATATCGTCGGAGGTGGCCAATAAGTTGAGAATGTTCAAAATGGATAAGAGTCGTTGAAAATCGGTCTGATATTCCAATACTTCCATCTTTTCCCCAACTTTTGTTTTAGTATTTCCAAAAAAGGCGATTCCCCCCTTGGCCATATCAAATAGCTTTTGAATATTCTTCATTTCAGGGATTTTGAAAAAATCATTTCCCAGAAAATCAGCCTTCATATGAATCAGGGTCTCGCTTTTGTTTCCTGTAAGCTTGTCGGTAAAACCGCAGTGGGGCAAATTGGAGCCAATCAATATAAGATCTCCATCCCTAAAATAAGAGACATGGCTTCCTATCTGCCGCTTACCAGAGCCACCGTTGATATAAACGAGCTCCAGTTCTGGATGATAGTGCCAGCTTCGACCTTTATTTTCGCTACGTTCACTAAATTTCTGATAGGTGAACGAGTTGCCAAAATCGGGTGCTATCGCTTCGAAAGCGGGTTTTTGAACCATTTAAATCAATTTAGCATTCCTAAACAAAGTTAGGTACGCAATTTTCACTTCGTCTATACAAAATTACCAATAATCTATGGTATTTTAACCTTAATATTATTTTAACATACCATATCTGGTAATATTCCATATAAACTGGAAAAAATTGTAGTGTTTTTTGCTTGAAACCAGACATACTTTTGTCCTGTAATCTTAAAAAACGAAATGTTATGAAGTCAGTTTTTAATTATGTTACAGTAGCGGCACTTTTATTGGGAACAATAGGATATGCCAACGGACCTGCAAAAAGCGAGGTGGAAAGAAAGTTGATCAATGTTGAACTTGATCCTGTATTTGTGAAAAAAGGTGATAGAATTTTAGTGAACCTTTTGAACGTTTCACAGGGTAAAGTAGTTCTTAAAGTATATGATAGTCAGAACAGGTTGGTTTACAACGAGTCCATTAAAGGAGAGTTTGTTGTAGAAAAGGCCTTCAACTTTGAAAAAGCTTTCGAAGACGAGTATACCCTTGTTGTTACCGATGAGACCGGTACCTACAAAACAACAATGGAAGTAAAATAGTTGGTTTAGTTAATTAAATTGTTGATTCAATTAGGGCCCGATTCGGGCCCTTTTTTTATGCAAATCGTTTCAAGCGTTCTCTTTTATGCGGTGGGAGTGCTTCATTTGTGATAGCCTTTTCCACAATAGCCTTGTCTTTTGTTCTGGAGAACAGCAGCTGGTAAAACTGTTGGGTCGTAAGCGTGTTTGTTGATTCTTCAACCAATTCGAGAACATCACCGGCTTTCACCTGTCCTTCCTCCAAAACCTTGACATAGGTTCCGGGAAAGCCATGATTTATAAATTTTTTGAGGATATCCTGATCACTAAACCTGATTCCCAGTTTAAAGCAGGGTTCCCGAGGCTGTGTAATCTGCACAAGAGCTGTGCCCAATCTATAGATGCTTCCAATTCTCAGTGTACTTTCGTCCAATCCCTCAACAGTAAGATTTTCGCCAAACATGCCCCAATCCCAGTCCAAATTTGGATATTGTTCCTTCCAGTACGGGTATTGCTCGGCAGAAAAAAGGTAACAGGCCTTATAAATTCCTCCGTGTACTTTTCGGTCACTGATATTATCCTTGGAAACACTTTCTGTTTCCAGGGTAATTGGTTCATCGACAGGGTATTTAAAAATTCCTGTCGTTGTTTCCTCTCCGTTCCAAGTTATGGGAGTAGGTTGACCTAAGTTTGTTGAGATGACTTTCATAGCATAAAGCTAAAAAAAACCACCTTGAAAAAGGTGGCTCCCTAAAAAAGATTTTAAGTGTCTTTTAGTCTTTCTTCTCCAATCGCTTTGTCATATTAAAGCCTACTAGTAGACCAGCTCCGGCCATTAAGAAAATGGTTCCAGGGTAGGCGACTTCCTCATCTAGGTTAAAAGCGTTCACAAGCGCAGACGCAAGAAATATTGCAACTCCTACACTCATTAGCAACACAGCGAAGTTTATCAAGACAATTTTCCAGGTTGGAATATCGTATTGGCCCTTACCTTTAAAAAAGATACTTGCATCCACACCTTTTTCAATTAACGCAAGGCGTTCTTTGTTACGGGTTGAAAAATATAGATAGGTAATCGCAAAGATTACCAAGAAAAAGCTGATTGGAATTAATATTGCTTCTGCCATTTTGATTGTTTTTTAATTGATTAATAAACTCTTTGTAAGCTAAGACGACAGGTTTTACAGCTAGGTTACACTTGCAACATATTTTTTATTTTTAATGTAACCTCCAAAAGCCCATAGTCGTCTAACCTTAAAATGGATCACATCGCGAACCAACCGGATATAGCAGCTATCGTCAATGGTGATTCACAAGAGTTTTCAAAACTTGTGGATAGCTATAAGGATTTGGTATTTACAATTGCGTTGCGAATGCTGAAAAATAGGGAGGAAGCTGAGGAAGTTGCACAGGATTCCTTTATTAAGATATTCAAATCGCTAAAAAGCTTTCATGGCGATGCCAAATTATCCACATGGATCTATAGGATAACATACAATACATGTCTAGATAGAATAAAGAAATACAAAATTGACCAAAAATCAAGACCGATAGAGGAGGTGACTAGCTATCATGTAGCTGATATGGGCAACGCTCTTGATGAAATGATGCAACAGGAAAAATCTGAAATGATAAAAAAGTGTATTCAAAAACTACCTCCAACGGATGCAGCGATTCTTACGCTTTTTTATTTTGAGGAACAAAGCCTGATAGAATTGGCCAAAACTTTAAAATTAAGTGCCAATACGGCCAAAGTGAAATTATTTAGGGCCAGAAAGCGATTGGCCGTAATTTTGAAGGAACAATTGAAACCCGAAACGATTAAAAGTTATGAGTGAGGATAAAGATTTGGAAAAATTGATACACAAATTATTGGATGAAGCCCCATTGGACTCTCCTTCCGATAATTTCACGGAGATGGTCGTTGCAAAGGTTGAAGCGGTAAAAACCGCCAAATTGACGTTCAAACCGTTGATTACAAAAAGGGCCTTTTTGCTCTGGACCGTTGTTTTAGGAGGTCTGGCATTTTATCTGCTGACCTCGGATACGGCGTTCAATGCTGATATAGGAACATATTTGTCGACCTTTTCCGAAACAAATAGTTGGATTTCGGATAAATTGGGACAACTTCAACTCTCCAAAAAAATGATATATACAATAGGCTCATTTGGTGTGATGCTATATTTTCAAACCGTATTGCTCAAACGTTTCTTCAATCGGAGACCTATTTAAACTTTGATAAATAAAAAAAGCCGGTCAATTGACCGGCCTTTTTCAATATAAAACGTATGCTCTATTTTATCATTTCGTAGCTGCGTGCTATGAAATTGGTAAGTTCTTCTCCTTTGAGCAGTCCTTTCGACAAACGGGCTAAATCAAGTGATTGATTGATCAAACGTTCACGTTTTTTAGCTGTTTTTGTGTTCAAAATTTCACCTACCAACTCATGATTGGTGTTTACGATCAGGTTATACATTTCTGGCATATTGCCCATACCGAACATACCGCCTCCACCGGATTGTTGCATTTCCTTCATTCTTCGCATAAATTCCGGTTCCGTAATAATAAATGGGGATGCACTGCTGTCCATGGCCTCCATTTGAATGGTAAACCCTTTTTCCTTGATCACCTCTTCGATTTCACCTTTAAGTTTGTCCTTTTCCTCGTCGGATAACTTGGAAATGGCATCATCTTCTTTTTTGATAAGGTTGTCAACATGATCTGCATCCACTCTGGCAAAAGATAATTTTTCTTTAGAAGTCTCCAGTTTTTGCATCAAATGGGATACAATTGGTGAATCCAATAGCAACACTTCATATCCTTTGGCTTTGGCCGCTTCTATATAACTGTGTTGGGATTCTTTGTCTGACGCATAAAGCACTACCAGTTTATCATCTTTATCGGTCTGGGTGTCCTTTATTTGTTTTTCCAATTCCTCAAAAGTGTAGTATTTGCCATCAACCGATGGGTATAGCGCAAATTTGTCAGCTTTTTCAAAGAATTTCTCCTCTGAAAGCATACCATATTCGATCACCACTTTGATATCATTCCATTTTTGCTCAAAATCTTCACGGTTGTTTTTGAACAGTGAATTGAGTTTATCCGCTACTTTTCTGGTTATGTATGATGAAATCTTTTTTACGGCACCATCAGCCTGCAAATATGATCGCGAAACGTTCAAAGGAATGTCCGGTGAATCGATTACCCCTCGAAGCATTGTTAAAAACTCAGGAACAATACCTTCAACATTATCAGTAACAAATACTTGATTTTGGTAGAGTTGAATCCTATCCTTTTGAATATTGAGGTCATTGGTCAACTTTGGGAAATACAGAATACCTGTCAGATTGAAGGGATAATCCACGTTCAAATGGATATTGAACAAGGGTTCCTCAAACTGCATTGGGTACAGCTCCCTGTAAAATGCCTTATAATCCTCATCCTTAAGATCGGCAGGTTGCTTGGTCCATGCTGGTACTGGATTGTTGATGATATCATCCACTTCCTGGGTAGGTGCTGGATCTTCTTCCTTTGCCCCTTCAGGTTTTGGAAGTGTTTCTGTTTTGGTGCCAAACTTGATCGGAATTGGCATAAACTTGTTGTACTTGGTCAAGAGCTCCCTGATTTTGACATCTTCCAAAAACTCAATGGAGTCTTCAGCTATGTGCAGGATGATTTCAGTTCCTCTATCCTTTTTCTTGGCTTCTTTTAAGGTGAATTCCGGAGATCCATCACAAGACCAATGCACTGCAGCTTCGTCCTTAAAGCTCTTTGTGATTATTTCAACTTTGTCCGCAACCATAAATGCTGAATAGAACCCAAGCCCAAAATGACCTATGATTCCTGCATCTTTGCCAGCATCTTTATATTTGTCCAAGAACTCTTCAGCTCCAGAAAAAGCAACTTCGTTGATATACTTTTTAACCTCCTCTTCGGTCATTCCGATACCTTGGTCAATAATATGGATTTGCTTTTTATCCTTGTCTACTTTAACCTCGATAATTGGGCTGTCATACGCTACCTTGGCCTCACCGATTGAGGTAAGGTGCTTAAGTTTTAAGGTCGCATCAGTAGCATTGGATATAAGTTCACGTAAAAAGATTTCGTGATCGCTATATAGAAATTTTTTGATTAAGGGAAATATGTTCTCTACGGAAACATTGATTTTACCTGTCGCCATGGTTTACTAGTTTTCTTTTATTTTCTTCAGTAATGACAAAAAAAATACCAGAGTGCAGTATATGACAAACTGACATTTCAAGGGGTTTGTTGTCCTATTTTAAACTTTAACATTATTTTGTTTATTCAAATAACATATTAATTAAACAAAATTCATATATTTGAAGTGTTGTAAAAATTGCTATGAATTAGATTCATGCTACAACAAGTTTGTTTATTTATTGGTTAGGTTGTTGAAAACGCATTTTCGCCCGGAAATGCGTTTTCCATTTTTAATTATATAATGTTTATTAATAGAATAAAAATTATAAACAAAATAACTATTAAAACTAAATATTTTGAAACAATTCCTAGGTTCTTTAGAAATGGATGGACAAACATTTCCGGCAGAAACGCGGCAAGGAGTTGAACTATTTTTATGCTATATTCATACTTCCTTGGATATATTTTTTACTTTTCCATTGAATAGCCAAGGCTTTGTAAGTAATTACCTAAAGTATACAATATGTACAATTCAAAAATAACTGGTCTCGGGTTTTACGTACCTGAAAATGTGGTGACCAATGACGATTTGTCCAAAGTAATGGACACTAGTGATGAATGGATTCAGGAACGGACCGGGATAAAGGAAAGAAGGCATGTTGTTCAAGGAACGGATACCACCACCTCAATGGGTGTCAAAGCGGCTGAGATTGCCATTGATAGAGCTGGAATAGCTAAAGATGATATAGATTTTATCGTTTTTGCCACGCTTAGTCCAGATTATTACTTCCCAGGTCCGGGTGTATTGGTGCAGCGGGATTTGGGACTGAAAACCGTAGGGGCATTGGATGTACGAAACCAGTGTTCCGGATTTGTGTATGGTGTTTCCGTTGCCGATCAGTATATCAAAAGTGGGATGTACAAAAATGTTTTGGTCATCGGTTCGGAATTGCATTCCCACGGATTGGATATGACCACTAGGGGTAGGGGAGTTTCTGTCATTTTCGGTGATGGTGCTGGAGCTGCTGTACTCACTCGCGAAGAGGACACCTCAAAGGGAATTCTATCGTCCCATCTACATTCAGAAGGGCAACACGCAGAAGAACTTTCGTTGATTGCCCCTGGAATGGGAAAAAGATGGGTAACAGATATCATAAGTGACAAAGACCCTGAGGATACTTCTTACTTCCCATATATGAACGGCCAATTTGTGTTTAAAAATGCGGTGGTGCGATTCAGTGAAGTAATTATGGAAGGATTGCAGACCAATAATTTGGGACCTCAAGATATAGATATGCTTATTCCCCATCAGGCAAACTTGCGTATCTCCCAGTTTGTACAGAAGAAATTCGGCCTTTCCGATAATCAGGTATTCAATAATATCATGAATTATGGAAACACTACTGCCGCATCTATACCCATTGCATTGACAGAAGCCTGGGAATCGGGAAAAATCAAAGAAGGTGATGTTGTGGTGCTCGCAGCTTTCGGAAGTGGATTTACCTGGGGAAGTGTTATCATAAAATGGTAGTTTTTTATGGCAAGACAGCTTGATAAACTCAATCAGCCGCTTATCGATTTCATTCAGGAGCAAAAGGTGTTTTTTGTCGCCACTGCTATGGAAGAGGGGTCAATAAACCTATCTCCTAAAGGACTTGATTCTTTGCGTATTGTGGATGAAAACAGGGTAGTCTGGTTGAATTTGACCGGAAGTGGTAATGAGACCGCGGCTCATTTGGGCCATAATGATCGTATTACACTTATGTTTTGTGCTTTTGAAGGTGACCCAATGATTTTGAGGCTTTACGGAACGGCAAAGACCCATGTCTTCGAATCCACTTTTTGGAATGACCATATTGGTCTGTTCCCACCAATAAAGGGAGGTAGGCAATTGATTGACATCAACATTGAAATGGTTCAGATTTCTTGCGGAATGGGAGTGCCCATCATGGAATACAAGCGCCAACGTCAAGGATTGCTGGATTGGGCGGAAAAACAGGGTGATGACGGCTTAAAAAAGTATTGGAAAACCAGAAACAGTAAAAGTCTGGATGGCCATGAAATCGAAAGTTAACTTAAACGTAAAACCCCGATCCATTTGGATCGGGGTTTTTAATTGATAGACCTTGAAAGACTAACCAACCAACACTCTACTCAAGGAATATCAAATACGGTCTACAAGATTCCTCCACTGGATTGCTTGGTATTGTTATCTCTGCGTTTACGCTGTTTGGCTCTGTACTTACCGCCACCAAAGCGATAGTTCATACCTACGTAAACATTGTTGCTTTCCCAGTTGAACCCACCTTTCTGTAGATATGGGCGCTGGCCATCAAATCCAAATCGCATAGTATTGAAAATATCATTGTAGTTAAAACTCAATGTTCCTTTGCCCTGGGCAAAACTGTATCGTGCACCAAGATTCGCAAAGTACATTGGTCTTACTTCAAATTGGAGTGTTCTATTCTGCCCTCTGTAAAAACCGAAGGCTTGTAATGTGAGTTTTTTATTTATTTTGAAACTGTTGTTCATACGTAAATTCCACGCTGTGTTGTCGACCTCTACGTTCTCAACCGTAATATCGTCCTCAGTAGGATCTACAACATCCGGATCTAAACTCTCGGTAATTCCCCGCTGGGTCTGTGAATAAAAGTCAAAACTTCCGTTGATGCTCCACCATTTTATGGGCTTGTAGTTCGTAGATAGCTCAAAACCATAAGCCGAAGTATTGTCGAAATTATCGAAGGTCAAGATTAACTTGTTGAAGTCCAATCTATCCACATAAACTGCTCTGTTGATTTCATCGGAAATAGATCTGTAGAAGATACCTGAGGTAATACTTCCATTTTTGATTCTTCTTGTGTAATTCAGTTCATATGAATTGGTAAACTGGGGCTCCAAACTTGGATTTCCAAAGGAAGAAATCAAGGGTGTGGCCCACTCCCTAATGGGGTTTACCTGACCCAGACCTGGTCTATCTACCCGTTTGCTATAACTTACCTGCCATTGGTCCTTCTCATTTGGACTGTAGGTAAGGAAAGCAGAAGGGTATACTTGGGTGTATTTGTCGGTAAAAGCCCTAACGGTATTGGTATCCGCCTTGACTTCAACATCCTCGATGCGTACGCCGACCTGATATGACCACTTGTTTCTTTTCTGACTAAAAGTGGCGTATGCCGAATAGATATCCATATTGTAAACGAAGTCAGTACTAGGTGTTGGAATCAGATCCCCACCAGAGTTGAACGATAAACCGGTTGAGGAATAATCCACATCGGTTTCAAATGTTCTGGACTCCAGTCCAACTTCAATTTTGGAAATACTATCAAGTGGATTCACATAATCCAAATTGATGAAAGTTTGGTTACGCTCGGTATCCACAAAATCCATATAATCTGGAAACAACGATGCTCCTGAGGTTCTAAAGTTTGCATCCTGGCCACTTTCAAATTCGTTGTGGTCAACTTCGAGTTCTATATTGTGTCCTTCCTTTGCAAAATCCAATTTGTAGTTAAAATTGTATTGCCCGCTGGTGTTGTCACTTACATCGTTAAAGAATTGGGTGAGATTTCTTGCCAAATCGTCATTATAAGTTACTGCCGTGATGCCCTCTCCTTTACCATCAAAAATGTTCTGATTGGTGAAAACGGAAATGGTGTTTTTATCATTCAAATAGAAATCGACACCCACTTTGTACAAGTGTGATTTGTTGTTATTGAAAAAGTCAAACTCTTGAAGGGAGTTTTCATCCAGTCTTGTAATGGTACCGTCGTTAACGTATTTACCGATGTTATTACCATAATTACCGTAAAAATTGAATTTTCCGTTACGGTAATTCAAGTCGATTGAGGAATTGAATTTAGCTTCAATGCCTTTGGTAAGTCCAGTGGTAATACTACCGTTAAAGCCTATATTGGCATTTTTATGCAATACAATATTGATGATTCCACTCATACCTTCAGGATTGTACTTGGCCGAAGGATTGGTGATCAACTCAATGGATTTAATTGATGTTGAAGGAATTTGACGAAGCAATTGTGCCACGGGCACATTCGAAAGTTTTCCATCGACCATTACACGTACATTGGAGTTACCTCTCATGGTGATGTCCCCTGTTTGGGAATCGACGTTCAAAGAGGGGATATTGTTCATGATATCCGATGCCGTGGCTCCTGCCGTGGTCAAATCTTTTCCCACGTTGATTACTTTACGGTCTACACGTTGTTCTATGGTAGTTCGTTCGGCAACCACTTCGACCTCGTCGAGTTCGGCCGTTTCCTCCATCAATGTAATGGTGCCGACATTTACTTTACGATTTCTTTTGGTGATGACCAACTTTTGGGAATGGGTCTTGTAACCAATGAATTGAACTTCAAGAACAAATGATCCCTCGGGCAATTTTTTGATCTCAAAAGTACCTTCATCAGTGGTTATTCCCCCTGTAATGGTCTCTGTACCGTCTTCCGATTTTATTACGATGGCCGCATAGGCAACCGGTTGTTTTAAGTCATTGTCAATAACGATTCCCGAAATGGACCCAATTGGAGGTTCATTATCGTTCGTTATTGCCAAGATTGTTGAATGTGCGCCAAGTAAGAACAGCGCAAAAAGTAGAATTACTTTTTTCATGAGTTCGTTTTTTTTGATTGATTGACTGATGTTGTCTACAAGACGACGATATTACGGAAATGTTACATCCCGAGTGTTGTTTAACATTTTTTAACAAGGACTGTCAAAACCTCCATATGTAAGATAGCTGTGAAAAGTCGTACAAAAAGTAAACCCTGACTTCCGATAACAACCGAAACGCCAGGGTTTTTACATTGATAAGCTATACTAAACACTAACCATTAACTATAAAAAATACAGACTTACCAATGATTAATTTATATGTACAATAGACGGTTTTTTTTTGGAATAGTTACAATCTTTGATTTAGTTTAACACATAAATTAACAAATGTTAAAGACACTTGTTTTTGGAGCATCATTAAATCCAGGTAGATACAGTAATCTGGCAATACACAGATTGGTTGAAAACCAAAAAGAAACTGTTGCGTTTGGGGTTCGCGAAGGAACTGTTTCTGGTGTGCAAATTACGAACAACCTTGCTGATTTTCAAAATATACACACCATTACTTTGTATTTGAACCCTAAGCGCCAAATAGAATACTACGATAAAATACTTGCTTTAAAACCCGAAAGAGTGATTTTTAACCCCGGAACAGAAAACCCTGAATTCGCCCAAATACTTTCAGAAGCGGGTATAAAGGTCGATAATGCTTGTACCTTGGTTTTGCTGGCTACTGGGCAGTACTAGGAGTATGATTTTTAGTTCGTATCAACCAAAGCCCCAAAAATGTCAATATCCCATTCAATGGCAACAGTTCATACCCCATTACATACCCTCCCAAATGTTCGGATGGAATATTGGCAATAGTCCAAATAATAAAAACGGAGAGCAGCCCCACTATCCACACATATTTGTCCTTTATATGGTGTTTGGTAAAAATTCCAAACGCAAAGAGGCCCAGAAGAGGTCCATAGGTATAGCCGGCAACGGTCAGTAGACTATCGATGACATTGCTGTTCAAAATGTATTTGAATGAAATAATGACCAAAATGAGCATTAAGCTCATGGCAATATGGGTTCGTTTTCTGGTTTTCTTTTGATTTTCCTCAGTTTGTTTTTCCACATTAAGAAAATCCACACAAAAAGAAGTCGTCAATGAGGTCAGGGCGCTATCAGCGCTGCTGTAGGCTGCCGCAATAAGCCCCAACATAAAGGTAACCGCGAGTGTTAGCCCAAGACCACTGTTAAGGGCAATCTCAGGAAACAATAGGTCAGATTTAGGTTTACCATCCATCAAAGGAATCTCAATGCCATTTCGATTGGCGAAAATGAACAATAAAGCTCCCAACAGCATAAAAAGAAAGGTTACGCCCACCAATACCAAACTGAAGGATACCATATTCTTTTGCGCATCTTTCAAGGTCTTGCAGGTAAGATTCTTTTGCATCATATCTTGGTCCAATCCGGTCATACAGATGGTTACGAACATCCCACCAACAAAGGACTTTATAAAATGATTCCGATCTAGAAAGCTATCGGTAAACAGGAATTTGTTGTATGTTTTTAATTCATCAGAAACCAAAAATTCACCAAAACTCCAATCAAGTTCCCTGTTTATAAATATGATGGACAGCACAACTGCCAAAATCATAAACAAGGTCTGCAATGTATCGGTCCAAACAATGGTTTTAATGCCCCCTCGGTTTGTATAGATCCAAATCAAGGCAATTGAAAGTGTAACGGTAAACTCAAAACGAATGCCCAGATCATCAAAAACAAACTGCTGCAATACAATGGCGACCAGATATAGTCTGAAAGCAGCGCCCAAAACCCTGGATACGAAGAAGAAAAAAGCCCCTGTTTTATGGCTTACCATCCCAAATCGATCCAACAAATACTCATATATAGAGGTAAGGTTGTATCTGTAATACAGCGGTAGGAGCACATAGGCCACAACAAAATAGCCAAATAGATAGCCAAGCACTACTTGCATGTACCCAAATTGGGAATCCTCTACCCAGCCGGGTACAGATATAAAGGTTACTCCTGAAAGTGAGGCCCCCACCATTCCGAACGCAACCAAATACCATGGTGATTGCTTTCCTGCCTTAAAAAAATCTGAATTGGAGTCATTTTTTCCCGTGAAGTAGGAAATGATCATCAACACCAAAAAATATGCGCCGATGAGCAAAAGAATCTGAGTGGCCGACATAGATTGTATTTGATTTGCAAAATACAAAAGTAAATCGGTAACTCTAAAATCGTAATTTTGCCAAACAATCGGAGGTATGGAGTTTTCATCGAAAATCTTGGAAAATGCAGTTTACGAAATGTCGCAGTTGCCGGGTATAGGCAAACGTACTGCCCTAAGGTTGGTGTTGCATTTGCTGAAACAACCAGAGGAACGTACGAATCTGCTTTCCGAAGCCCTCTTGAAATTGAGACATGAGATTAATTTCTGTAAGACCTGTTTCAATATTTCCGATACTGAAGTTTGCGAGATTTGTGCCAACACCAAACGCGATCGAAGCCTGGTCTGCGTGGTAGAGGATATTCGGGATGTTATGGCCATTGAAAACACTTCGCAATACAACGGGCTTTATCATGTACTGGGGGGTAAAATATCACCAATGGAAGGTGTAGGACCACAGGATTTGAATATTGTTTCACTGGTAAAAAGAGTTAAGGAAGAAGGTGTAAAAGAGCTTATTTTTGCATTAAGTTCTACCATGGAAGGGGATACCACCAATTTTTATATCTACAAACAGCTTGAAGGATTGGAAGTGGAAACTTCCACCATAGCAAGGGGAATTTCTGTTGGAGATGAATTGGAGTATGCCGATGAGGTGACCTTGGGTAGGAGCATATTGAACCGGGTCCCCTTTGAAAATTCAATTAAGGCCAGTTGAATTTGAACGAAATAATACATATAAATTAAAAATAAGAGGATTTCTTTACTATTTTTGCAAAATATAAGTCGATATTACCTCGTTAAATAAGAATATGTCAAAGTTTGAGTTGAAATTACCACAAATGGGAGAGAGTGTTGCCGAAGCAACATTGACTACTTGGTTGAAAGAAGTTGGAGATACGATTGAATTGGATGAAGCCGTATTTGAAATTGCAACCGATAAGGTAGATTCGGAAGTGCCTAGTGAGGTAGAAGGAGTGTTGTTGGAAAAACGATTTAATATTGATGATGTCATCAAGGTTGGAGAGGTTGTGGCGGTAATCCAAATGGAGGGAGATGCTCCAGAAGCTTCAAGTAATGGTGCTGATTCAGTCGAAGAAATTGAGGATGTTGAAGAGCCAGCTGCGGTGATTGAAAATCAAATGGCCCAGGTTCAAGAAGCTGTTTCGAGCACCACTCAGGATTTTTCAAGCTCAGAACGCTTTTATTCTCCTTTGGTAAAGAATATTGCCAAAGAGGAAGGGGTTTCCATGGAAGAATTGGAATCCATAATAGGTACAGGAAAAGAAGGAAGGGTCACAAAAAATGATATCAAGGCATTTTTGAAAAATAGATCTACCAATGGTAGTTCTCCCGCAGTTGCGGAACCGGCTGCGGATAAAGTGGTTCAGGCACCTGTTAAACAGGAAAGTCCCAAAGCGCCGAATGAAGTCTCTAAAGCGGCTCCTGTTCCGGTTACCGAAGGTGATGAGATAATTCCATTGACCAGAATGGGCAAACTTATTGCCCAACACATGGTTGATAGTCTATCCACTTCTGCCCATGTCCAGAGTTTTGTAGAGGTAGATGTCACCAATGTGGTTAACTGGCGAAATAAGGTCAAAAAAGAATTCGAGCAAAGGGAAGGTGAAAAACTGACCTTTACTCCCATATTTATGGAAGCAGTTGCCATGGCCTTGAAGAAATATCCGTTGATGAACATTTCTTTGGATGGCGACAAGGTCATCAAGAAGAAAAATATCAATTTGGGTATGGCTGCGGCCTTACCTGATGGAAACCTGATTGTTCCCGTAATCAAAAATGCCGACCAGCTCAATTTGGTGGGAATGGCAAAAACGGTGAACGATTTGGCCAATAGAGCTAGAAACAATCAGCTCAAACCTGACGAAGTCCAAGACGGCACATATACCGTTACCAACGTAGGATCCTTCGGCAGCGTTTTTGGCACACCTATTATTAATCAGCCGCAAGTGGGTATTCTGGCGTTGGGAGCTATTAGAAAGACCCCAGCAGTAATCGAAACCGATCAAGGTGAATATATAGGAATCCGGAGCAAAATGTTCCTTTCCCATAGCTATGACCACCGAGTGGTAAATGGAGCTCTAGGGGGCATGTTTGTAAAAACTATAGCCGATTATCTTGAGGCTTGGGATATAAATAGGGAAATCTAAATACGAAAAGCGACTTTTTTCTTTCCACTATTGTTAACTTAGAGGCTTAATTCAATTCATTGATCAATGAAATATTTTGCCGCTATCAGTTTGGCGTTACTTTTTTTATTTAGTGGTTCAATGCTGGCTCAAGATTTGACCAATTTTCAGAAAAAAACCTTCGAAAAAGATGGGGAAAGTATCCCTTATCGCATATTACTGCCGAAAGATTTTGACCCATCGGAAAAATATCCTTTGATTTTGTTTTTGCATGGCTCCGGGGAGCGAGGAAATGATAATGAGGCACAACTGGTGCACGGCTCCAAGTTGTTCTTGCAAGATGAGGTAAGGAACAACTACAAGGCCATTGTAGTTTTTCCACAATGTAAAGCTGGTAGTTCTTGGGCAAAAATTGATGTCGAAGGGGAATTTCCGAACCGGGAATTTATTTTTTATGAAGATGCGGAACCAACCAGCGACATGATGCTACTGGAAGGTTTGCTGAAACACTTAAAGAAGACTTATAAACTGGATAAGAGCAGAATATATGTAGGTGGACTTTCCATGGGTGGCATGGGAACCTTTGAATTGGTCAGGAGGAATCCAAAACTCTTCGCGGCTGCTTTCCCTATTTGTGGTGGTGCCAATCCAGAAATCTCTAAAAAACTCAAAAAACCGCATTGGTGGGTCTTTCATGGAAGTGCGGACCAGGTTGTACCTGAAAAATGCTCTTCCCAAATGGTGGATGCCATGAAAAACCTTGGAATCAATATCGACTATACCGTATATGAAGGAGTAGGGCACAACAGTTGGGACAATGCCTTCGCTGAACCTGAGTTGTTATCTTGGTTATTCTCTAAATCGAAATAAATCTACATGGAATTACAGCTTACAAAGCCAATATGTTTTTTCGATTTGGAAACAACGGGCACCAATGTCGCTAAAGATAGGATTGTTGAAATTTCAATTCTCAAGATTTTTCCCAACGGTAATAAAGAAAGCAAGACCTGGTTAGTAAACCCGGAAATGCCGATTCCTCCAGAAGTGGTTGCCGTACATGGCATTTCAAACGAAAAGGTGGCCAATGAACCTACCTTTAAGCAATTGTCCAAGGAAATCTATAAAATGATAAAGGACAGTGATCTGGCGGGGTTTAACTCGGATAGATTTGATATTCCGCTGCTTGCTGAGGAAATGTTACGAGCCGATGTTGACTTCGATATGAAGAGTATGATGTCCGTTGATGTTCAGACCATTTTCCATAAAATGGAAAAAAGGACACTTGGGGCTGCCTACAAATTCTACTGCGACAAAGACCTTGATAATGCACACAGTGCCGAAGCAGATACTAATGCTACTTATGAAGTGCTCAAGGCCCAATTGGACCGCTATCCTGAATTGGAAAACAACGTTAAAAAACTGTCGCAATTTACCACACGGAAACAATCATTGGATTTCGCAGGATTTATCGGTATCAATGAAAATGAAGAACCCATTTTTGCCTTTGGAAAGCACAAAGGGAAGACCGTTGATGAGGTCATGGAGTCGGAACCTGGTTATTTTGGGTGGATATTGAACGCAGACTTTCCTTTATACACAAAAAAAGTACTTACACAGATAAAGCTGAGCAAGCTGAATAACAAACTTTCTTAATAATAGTTAAATTGACTGGTGATGAAGTTGATATGTATCGGCAGAAATTATGCTGCCCACATTGAAGAATTAGAAAATGAGCGACCGGCGGAGCCTGTTGTTTTTATAAAACCGGATTCCGCAATTTTACCAAAAGAACAAGATTTCTACATTCCCGAGTTTTCCAATGATGTGCATTATGAGGTCGAGGTTTTGGTCAAAATAAAAAAGGTGGGAAAACATATTGCAAAGCAATTTGCCCATACCTATTATGATGAAATCGGACTTGGAATAGATTTTACCGCAAGGGACGTTCAGGCGCAACTAAAGTCCAAAGGTTTGCCTTGGGAAAAAGCCAAGGGATTTGATGGATCTGCGGTGGTTGGTAGGTGGTTATCAAAAAATAAGTACGAAAATATTGACAAACTGGGTTTTTCCTTGTTAAAAAATGGGAAAAAAGTGCAAAATGGCAATACATCCTTGATGTTGTGGAAGATAGACGAACTCATCGCCTACGTATCAACCTATTTTATGCTCAAAAAGGGCGATATTTTGTTCACGGGCACCCCGGCCGGGGTTGGTAAAGTTAGTCCAAATGATTACCTTTCAGGTACACTGGAAGGAGAGAATATGTTTGAAATTACTGTGAGATAATGATTTACAACCTCGACAAAGTAAATGAGATGGCAGAAGGCGATCAGGACTTTATAACCTCTGTTATTTCTGTATTTTTGGAAGAAGTCCCAACAGACCTGGAAAGCCTTGAAATGGCTATTGAAGCCAGGGATTATGAAAATGTGTACAAACTTGCCCATAAGATTAAACCCAACGTGGATTTATTGGGTATGGAGCAAACAAGAGCCACTGCACTGGAAATTGAAACCTTAGGAAAAAACACCACTAGCATTGACGAAATTGAGAAAAAATTTCCCTTGCTGAAAAAAGATGTACTTCAGGTGGTGTCCGAGCTGAAAAAAGATTTTAATCTGTAAATGCAAGCCGAGATCATAACCATTGGGGACGAGATTCTCATTGGTCAGATAGTGGATTCCAACTCTACATTTATTTCCAAGGAATTGAACAAGGTTGGTGTTTCCGTGTATCAAATTACATCCGTTCAAGATTCACGGGAACATATCTTGGAAGCCATGGCCTCTGCTGGAGCGCGCTCTCCCCTGGTGATTATTACCGGTGGATTGGGGCCGACCAAAGATGATGTCACCAAGCACACGCTGTGTGAATTTCTGCAGGATAAGTTGGTCACGGATAAGGATGTCCTTGCACACATAGAAGTGTTGTTCGAAAAGTACATTTCCACCCCAATTTCCGATTTAAACAGAAAACAGGCTTTGGTGCCGTCAAGGGCGACTGTTTTGCACAATGCTTTTGGAACGGCTCCCGGTTTATGGATGGAAAATGGAAAAACGGTTTATGTTTCCTTGCCTGGGGTTCCCTTGGAAATGAAACATTTGATTCAGGATTATGTGGTTCCAAAAATTGTGGATACCTATGAACGTCCGCATATTTTGCACAAGACAATTCTTACTTATGGACTTGGAGAAAGTGCACTTGCAGAAAAAATTGAAACCTGGGAAGATAGTCTTCCAGACTTTATTAGTCTGGCATACCTCCCAAACTTGGGAAGGGTGAGATTACGATTGACTGCAAAGGGAAGCGATAATGATGTTTTGATCAAGGCCATTAAAGCTGAAGTTGAAAAATTATACCCTTTGATTGGGGATATTATCTATGGAGAAGAAGATGGAGATTCCATTGAAAGTCAAATTGGGAAATTGCTGACCGACAAAAAGATGACCCTTGGAACGGCAGAAAGCTTTACCGGGGGGAAAATAGCAGAGCGAATTACTTCGATTCCAGGTGCTTCGGCTTATTTTAAGGGAAGTATTGTGGGCTATGCCACCGAAGTCAAAATGGCTTTATTGAACGTTCCCAAGGATATTGTGGATAAACATTCGGTCGTTAGCGGAGAAGTCGCTGTTGCTATGGCCGAAAATGCCAGAAAAGTGCTTAAAACGGATTTTTCAATAGCTACTACGGGGAATGCCGGACCCACCAAGGGAGATTCGGACGCTGAGGTCGGTACGGTGTTTATCGCAATAAGTACTCCCAAACACACTTTTGCAAAGCAATTTACGATGGGGAATCAACGCGAACGCATTGTTCAAAAGTCTGTAAACAAGGCGTTTGAGCTGTTGATAAAAGAAATTTTAAATTTCTAAAAAAGAAGTTTGTGCATCCGATTAAATTGCCATAAATTTGCAGCCTCAATAAAATCACTCAAAAGTTAGGGAGATGTCTAAAGTTTGTGAAGTAACAGGTAAAAAGGTGATGTTTGGAAACAACGTTTCCTTCTCTATCAATAAAACCAAAAGAAGATTTGATGTAAATATTTCAAAAAAGAGATTTTACATTCCTGAGGAAGACCGTTGGGTTACCCTTAATGTTTCTTCAAGAGGTTTAAAGATCATCAACAAAAAAGGAATCTCTGCTGTTTTAAAGGAAATCAATTCCAAAAAATAGGTAGATAAGATTTTAAGTACGATACAATGGCAAAGAAAGGAAATAGAATTCAGGTTATTTTAGAGTGTACAGAGCATAAAGACTCTGGTATGCCTGGTACTTCTAGGTACATCACTACAAAGAACAAAAAGAACACGCCGGATAGAATGGAGATCAAAAAATTCAATCCTATCCTTAAGCGTATGACCATTCATAAAGAAATTAAGTAATTAGGTTTTTTACCACGTAAAAGCCGAATCATAAAAAGTAAGCCATGGCAAAGAAAACAGTAGCAACACTTCAATCATCATCAAAAAGATTGACCAAGGCCATTAAAATGGTAAAATCTCCAAAAACTGGAGCTTATACCTTTGTAGAGTCAGTTATGGCACCTGAATTGGTCAACGATTGGTTGAACAAGAAATAATTGTACAACGCATAATATTGAAAAGCCGCTCTATGCGGCTTTTTTTATGCCTTTACTTTCCTATATTTGACGACTGATGACGATTGCATATGAGCCTTTTTAAAAAAATATTTTCTTCGGATAAAAAAGAGACCCTGGACAAGGGTCTTGAGAAATCAAAAAGCAGCTTTTTTGGCAAATTGAGCAAAGCCGTAGCCGGTAAATCCAAAGTTGATGACGAGGTTTTGGATAATTTGGAGGAAGTGTTGGTGACTTCCGATGTAGGCGTAGACACCACCCTAAAGATAATTGACCGTATAGAGGAACGTGTTTCCAAGGACAAATACTTGGGAACAGAGGAGTTGAATACCATTCTTCGAGAAGAAATTGCTGGATTGCTCTCCGAAACCCATATAGGTGAGGACAATGAATTTACCGTTCCAGCTGATAAAAAACCCTATGTTGTCATGGTGGTAGGGGTCAATGGAGTGGGAAAAACCACAACCATTGGTAAATTGGCCCACCAGTTTAAGAACCAAGGACTTAAAGTGGTATTAGGAGCTGGTGACACCTTTAGGGCGGCAGCTATTGATCAATTGGAAGTTTGGGCCAACCGTGTAGATGTTCCGATAATAAAACAAAAAATGGGAAGTGATCCTGCTTCGGTAGCTTTTGACACCTTAAATTCTGCAGTTGCTGACAATGCTGATGTGGTTTTGATAGATACTGCAGGTCGATTGCACAACAAGGTGAATTTGATGAATGAGCTTGCCAAGGTAAAAAGGGTAATGCAGAAAGTGGTTCCTGATGCTCCCCATGAGGTTTTATTGGTTTTGGACGGATCCACGGGGCAAAATGCCTTTGAACAGGCCAAACAATTTACCAAGGCCACCGAGGTGACCAGCCTAGCTGTGACCAAATTGGATGGTACTGCAAAAGGTGGGGTGGTCATTGGAATTTCAGACCAGTTTCAGATTCCGGTCAAGTATATTGGTGTAGGTGAAGGTATTGAGGATTTGCAAGTCTTCAACAAATACGAATTTGTCGATTCTTTCTTCAAAATTTAACTGTAGACCATTCGGACTTAAATAGCCAAAATTCCCTAAATTTAATCGGCCTAGCGATAAATTATGGGAAGAGTACATTTGTTTGAGTTCGAGGATCAAAAATGGTTTCCCGATATTCTACGTAACTACGGTACAGATTTCCTTCAATTCTTATCGAATAAGGTAAAAATCTATAAGCCCGTTATTTGGGTTCTTGAAAAAGGCATAGAAGCTAGTGGAACCGACAAAATCATAGACCTTGGCTCGGGAGGAGGTGGCGGACTGCTTTGGTTGAATTCGGAATTGAAAAAAACATGTCCAGACCTTAAAATAGTACTTACAGATTATTACCCGAACCTTAACGCCTTTGAATACACCAAAAAACAAGCCGATAATTTTGAATATATCAACACTTCGGTTGATGCGCGAAACGTTCCAGGGAGTTTGAAGGGGTTCCGCACCCAATTTCTGTCCCTACATCATTTTAGACCTGAGGATGCCAAGAAAATATTGCAGAACGCTGTGGATGCCAATAGCGTTATCGGTGTTTTTGAGGCTCAAGAAAGAAGTATACCCAGCATTTTGGCCATGTTGTTTTCGCCAATTTCTGTTTTATTGACAACCCCTTTTATCCGACCTTTTAAAATTGGAAGGTTGATTTTTACCTATTTGATTCCCATTGTCCCCTTGTTTGTACTTTGGGATGGTGTAGTTTCTTCCCTTCGGACCTATTCCGTAGACGAAATGAAAGCTTTGGCGAAGGATTTGGAAAATGGAGAAACTTACGACTGGGAAATTGAGCGTGTTAAGTCCGGACCTGGTGTTGTGCTGTATCTTTTAGGAACTCCAAAATAGATAAGTGTAGAATGAAAATGTATTCGCTACTTTTTGCTTTGACTATTGTTTTGTTGGGCTGCCAGGGTGAAAAAAAGGTTCAAACCCAAGAAAATAAGGTTGCAAAGATTGCCTGCGTAGGCAACAGTATTACCTATGGAGCTGGCATGGACGACAGAGAAAACAACGCTTATCCGACCCAGTTGCAAAATATGCTGGGCGATGCCTATGAAGTGAGAAACTTTGGGGTAAGTGCTCGTACTTTGCTTAAAAAAGGGGACCATCCCTATTGGGAAACCAGCGAATATAAAGAAGCACTGGACTATGGTGCGGACATGGTTTTTATAAAGCTTGGGACCAACGATACCAAGAAACAAAACCGCATATATTTTGATGAATTTGAATCGGACTATAAATCGCTCATCTCAGCTTTTAAAGAGCGAAATGAAAAAGCAAGAATCGTCTTGCTGCTTCCGGTTCCATCGTATTTGAATGATAGCACAAGTATTTGGAATCCAATTATTAAAAACGAAATAACGCCCATGACGCAACAGGTGGCGTATGACCTGAACTTGGAAACCATTGACCTTTACCAATTGTTTGTGGACAATCCAGGTTTGCTGCCGGATAAAATCCATCCCTCCTCCCTGGGGGCGACCCTAATTGCAAAAAGGGCCTATGAAGCCGTAAAACAGGAATCCAGCACTTTTGATTTGATAAGGGCCCTACAGGTGGAAAATGCTAAAAAGTCAAACTTTTATGGCTTTAATCAATTTGATTTTGAACTGGAAGGACTCCAACTTAAAGTTGTGCAGCCCAAAAGACCCTTGGAAGATCGACCATGGGTATGGAGGGCCCGTTTTTTTGGTCATGAGTCGCAGACAGATATTGCCTTACTGGAGAGAGGGTATCACATTGTTTATTGTGAAGTTGGAACCTTCTTTGGCAACCCGGAAGCCGTCCAGCGCTGGAATAAATGCTACGATATCATGACCGATGCTGGCTTAAACCCTAAACCTGCTTTGGAAGGGATGAGCCGCGGAGGTTTGATTGTCTATAATTGGGCAGCTGAAAATCTTGATAAAGTAGCTTGTATTTATGCGGATGCCCCTGTTTTGGACGCGAGAAGCTGGCCAGGCGGTTTTGGCAATGGTCAAGGCAGTGCAAGTGATTGGGAATTGGCCAAAGAAAGATATGGACTGACTTCGGATACCCAGCCTGATGATTTTATGGGATGGCCAATACACAAGGCAAAACTTTTTGCTGATTCGAGGATTCCGCTACTGCATGTATGCGGAAACGCCGATAAAGTTGTGCCTGTAGAAGAAAATACACGTCTATTTGAAAAGGAGATAAAAGCACATGGTGGAAATATCAAGACCATTTATAAGGAAGGTGTGGGACATCATCCGCATAGCTTGGAAAATCCGAAGGAAATTGTCGATTTTATCCTGCGCGCCACCAGCCACAAGACCAATTTTGCAACGATTCCCGCTCCCGCCTCGGAATATCGGTCCGCAGCAGGATGGGAAGAGGGGAAAGGTTGGTGGTCCCAAGCCAATCAGATTGATTCCTTGTGTCAAGCTTCCCAAAATGTTGACTTGCTATTGATAGGAAATTCAATAACGCAAGGTTGGGGTGGCTCACGAAGTTGGGTGACCTATAAACCCGGACAAGCTGCTGCTGACACGCATTTTAATGGAATGAAATGGATTGGTGCTGGAATTTCTGGTGATCGCACCCAGCATATCGCTTGGCGATTGGAAAACGGAAATTATGATGCATGCAATCCAAAAGTGGTGAGTTTGGCCATTGGGGTCAATAATTTCCCTGATAATTCCGTAGAGGAAATCGTGGAAGGACTCAAAAACACATTACGGATTACCGAAAAGAAGTTTCCGTCTGCTACCATCCTCTTCTTTGGACCTCTTCCCGCCGGTTTGGACCCTTCATCCGACAGAAGAAAAAAATATAGGGAAATACATACAGAGTTAGCCAACATTGACTACTCCAAAAATGTCCAATACCATAATTTGGAACAATATTTCAGCGATGGTGAAGGAACGCTGAAAAAGGATGATTTAAGTCCGGATGGAATTCACCTTCAACCCAAAGGATATGAAACCTGGGCAAAATATATTCGAGAACAAATTGATAAAATCAACCAGCAATAAAAATTCAATCTCATGAAAAAACTACTCTTTCTTTTGTTGGTATTACTGGCCAACGTCAGTTTTGCCAAAATATGGACCCCAACAATTCTATCGGATAATATGGTGTTGCAACAGCAGTCGGATGCCACAATTTGGGGCTGGACAACTGCTACGAGTGAAACCATAACAATAATAGGTTCCTGGAACAACATTGAGGTTACGGCCAAAGCACATCAAGGTGTTTGGTCAGCCCAATTGCCAACTCCCGTTGCCGGAGGACCTTATACAGTGACCATAAAGGGTCATGAGGAAATTACCTTTACCAATGTCATGATAGGGGAGGTTTGGATAGCATCCGGCCAGTCGAACATGCAATGGACCCCAAATATGGGATTGGATAATGCCCAGGAAGAAATAAAACAGGCAAACTATCCTGATATACGATTTTTTCAAGTACCCCAGCGAAAATCCGCTTCTCCCCAAGATAATACTCCCGGGGAATGGGTTTCATGTGCCCCGGAGACCATGCAGAACTTTAGTTCTGTTGCGTATTTCTTCGGAAGAAAACTACATAAGGGTTTGTCAACACCCATTGGTTTGATAAGTTCTAATTGGGGAGGAACTCCCGTTGAGGTCTGGATACCTGAAGAGCTCATACAGGGTGACACAGAACTCGAGCAAGCGGCTCAACAACTTACCGAATTTGAATGGTGGCCGGAAAAACCGGGAGCCACTTTCAATGCGATGATTCATCCACTTTTGAACTTCAATATAGCCGGAGCGATATGGTATCAAGGAGAATCGAATCGCGCGAATGCGAAATCATATTATAAGTCATTCCCATTATTGATCAAAGCGTGGAGAGACCTTTGGAAAAAAGAGTTCCCGTTTTATTATGCCCAAATAGCTCCCTTTGATTATGACAAGGAAAAGAAGGATATCAAAGCTGCTATTGTGCGGGATGCCCAACTGTACACCATGCAGCAGGTGTCCAATACAGGGATGGCCGTTACCAATGACATTGGAAATCTTAAGGATATTCACCCCACCAATAAACAGGAGGTCGGCAGGCGATTGGCTTTGTGGGCTTTGGCCAAAACGTACGGCGTAAAAGATGTTACTTTCAGTGGACCGGTTTACAAGGAGATGGAAATCAAAAAGAACAAAGCCATATTGACCTTTGATCATGTGGAGAACGGACTTAAAATGGAGGGAAAAACACTCAAGGAATTTTACGTGGCAGGAGCTGACCAACAATTTTATGAAGCCAGGGCCAGAATTAAAGGAAACACGGTAGAAGTATCTTCGAAAAAGGTAAAGAAGCCTGTGGCGGTCAGGTTTGCCTTCTATGACAAAGCCCTTCCCAATTTGTTCAATTCGGAAGGATTGCCAGCATCTGCTTTTAGAACGGATGCTTGGGAAATACCGTTGGAATAAACGTTTAACCATTTAAAATCTATTAAGATGGGTTCTTTGGTATTGCGAATTTTGATAATAGGCTGTTTTGTATGTGGTTTACATGGTGAAGCGCAAATAAATCATCCGAAGGTGAGTCCGTTTTCTTTGGTGGAGCAGGACATAGGCTTGTCAAAAGTGTCAGTTCGATATTCGCGTCCGGCTACAAAGGGACGTAAGATTTTTGGAGGCTTGGTGCCCTACGGCCGTATTTGGCGTGTAGGCGCCAATGAAAGCACTAAGATCCGTGTCGATGCTGATGTCAAAATAATGGAAAGTATCCTACCCAAAGGTACCTATGCAATATATGCTTTTCCAGAATCAGATAGTTGGGAAATAGCATTTCATACGAATACTACCCATTGGGGTGATGGTCGCAAAAATTACGATCCTGAGGAAGATTTGTTTAGGATTTCAGTCAAACCCCAGAAAATATCATATCATCAGGAGAATTTTTTAATCACTTTCGATTCCATTACCCATAACGCTGCACATATGAAGCTAATTTGGGCAGATACCATGGTTGTGATTCCATTTGAGGTGGATACCCATTCACAAATGCAAAATGAAATCTCAAAACAGATTGCAGATAATCCCTCCGCGCAAACCTATTATGAAGCAGCGCGCTATCTGCAAGAACAAGGAATCGATTATCAAAGGGCCTTGGAATATCTGAACAAAGCTTTGGATTTAGGGGGCGATACGTATTACTTCCATAGAGTAAAATCTTTAGTGGAAGCCAAGCTTGGGGACTACAAGTCGGCACTCAAATCTGCTAAAAAGTCGCTCCAAATTGCCGACGGGTTGGGTAAGGATGAATTTGTTCGAATGAATCAAAAAAATATTGATAAGTGGGAAAAACTGTTGAAATAAAAGTGATTGTTAAAAAGAAATACAATCTAATTGCGCTAAGTCTTATGGCTTTGTTGGTGCTTCAATCCTGTCAGTTTTTGGAAAAGAAAGAAGCGGAAGCTGAGGTAGAAAGTCCCCCTATCACAATCGATGAATCTGAAGCTAATATAGTAGAAGAAAGACCACTGTGGGTTCCCTATAACGATTCGTTGGAAGTAGCCCAAAATGCAGAGCATGAAAGGGAACGAATGCGTTACAAATTCATCCAATCCAAAGTTTTGGACAAAAATGAAGTTTTTGAACCCTTATATGCTGAGGTTGCCAAATTTCCAATTGAAAAATATGAATTGATAAAATCTTTGGTGTTGGAACAGGATATTCCGAGCATACAACAACATATTAAAGCTGAAAAATTCAGTTATGTGGATTTGGTATTGTTTTACCTACACCGCATTTACCATTATGAATTGCCAAACGAAACAACTTTAAATACTGTAATAGCTCTAAATTCGAATATTTTGGATGAAGCCAAAGCATTGAATACCAATGCTGAAGGTCACCATCCCATTTATGGTATGCCCATCTTATTGAAAGATAATATCGGCACCTCAGGGATGAATACGACAGCGGGTGCTATTGCAATGCAAGGCAACCAAACAGATGATGCGTTCATAGTAAAACGGTTAAAAGAAAATGGTGCCTTGATTTTGGGCAAGGTCAATTTAAGCGAATGGGCCAACTTTATCTGCGATTGCCCTAATGGACAAAGTGCCTATGGAGGGCAGACCTTAAACCCATATGGCCGACGTGTTTTTGATACCGGCGGCTCAAGTGCTGGAAGTGGAACTTCGGTAGCGGCCAATTACGCCATTGCCGCAGTGGGAACAGAAACATCCGGTTCAATTTTGTCACCATCAGGTCAGAATTCGGTGGTAGGGATGAAACCGACGGTCGGACTCTTAAGCCGTACCGGAATTGTCCCTATTTCAAGCACGTTGGATACGCCAGGACCCATGACCAAAAGTGTTATTGACAACGGAATCTTATTGGATGCCATGCGAGGTTTTGATATGGATGACGAGAAATCGGTGCAGGCCGATTGGAACGAAAACTGGTATGCCGAAGCGGTAAGTTTAAAAGGCAAAAGATTTGGGGCTTTCAAGAATTATATGAAGAGTGATTCCATTTATAGAATGACCATGGAGAAATTGGAAGCGGCAGGAGCAACTGTTGTAGAATTTGAACCCCCCGAATTGGAATTCGACGGCTTTCTTTCAATTTTGAATATTGATATGAAAAATGGCTTACCTACCTACATTGAAACCCAAACAAAAAATAAGAATCAGGTTCTAGTTAAAAGTGTGGCGGACGTGGTGGAATTCAACCTGAAAGATACCTTGATCCGAATCCCGTATGGACAAGCTCGTTTTGATGGCATTTTGGCCGATACCACATCTGCAGAAGGCCTCAAGGCCATCAAGAAGCGGTTAAGAACTGTTGGTCGGACCTATTTTAACACTCCAATGAACGAGTATCAACTGGACGCCATTTTATCCATTAATAACTATGATGCTGGTGCGGCAGCAGCGGCAGAGTATCCTGCATTGACCATTCCGATGGGATACAAAGTTTCCGGCGAGCCTATTAATTTGACTTTTATTGGGAAGCAATTTCAAGAAGGAAAGCTATATGCCCTTGGTAAGGCATTTGAGACTTTGACCCAAGCACGGGAAATCCCTAAAGATTACAGTGATTAATCAATATAGTCGTTGATTTTTTCCCAAAGGGTATTGTCAAAACTCGATGGACCAAGAAGATTTTCACCAGCATCCTCGCCCAAACGGACTATAACCAGATCCATGCTGGGGACGAGATATAATTTTTGATCATCTTTTCCAAGTCCAGCATACATGTCCGCTGGTGCGTTGGGAATCAATTCACCCTGAAACTCAATTTGCAGTACAGGAGCTCTGTAGCCTGATTTTCCATTCAACCACCATAAATATCCATAAGATTTATTCAAGTCCTGAGAGGTATTTTTCATGCCATCAATATAGTTGGAATCTCCAAGGATAACCTCCCCGTTCCATATCCCGTTGTTAAGGTTCACTAGACCGAATCGAGCCATGCTTCGGGCCGAACTAAAAAATACATTGTTAAGTCCGTTCGTGGAGAACCAAAAACCGTCCATTCCAATTTTATCACGTAGATTATCATTAAAATAATCAGGCCAATCGGTATTGGAGGCATTGGCCACAACTTTTTGCAATAAGGTATAGGGACCATTGTGGTATGCCCAACGGGTGCCTGCGCCAGCAACATATTCTAAACAATCTGAAGTAACGCAATCAAATCTTAAATCGTTCAAACCAGAGGTCATTGTAAGCTGATTTCGTACTGTTATCAGACTTTCCTGTTCTGATGTGGCCGAAGTCCATCCTTCCCCCAAATAATCAGAGGTTTTGTCATTTATACTCAACAATCCTTGTTCTTGGGCAATGCCGACGGTAAAGGCAGTAAGGGTTTTTCCAGCCGAGGCCCAATACCAACTTGTATTTTGGGTATGGTCGCCAAAGTACCATTCCACCGCGATTCTTCCCTCTTTTAAAATAATAAAGGCTTTGGTGCCTTTTTCCTCCAGTAAATCGAATAGTGCCTGCTCGTTGTCTGTATTCCAACCCAGTTCCGTAGGGGAAACTGATGCCCATTCTGCCGATTGAATGGGAGGAAAGTACAGTTCAAGTTCATTCCCATCGTCAATCAATGGGTCGGTTTCAGACGAACAACCATAGCAAATCATTGCCAGAAGAATGATTAACAGTTTGGTTCTCATGGTTTTGTTTTAGTGTTAGATACCCAGTTTGTCTAAAGGTTTAACGTTTTCTGAACACAATTATGCGTTATTATCGACCAGTTGCAAGGCTTATTGTATTTTTGCACTCCATTTACAAAAGGTATGCGGACAAAATCGCTTAAGAAGAACAAAATCAATGTAGTTACCCTGGGATGCAGTAAAAATGTTTACGATTCTGAGGTGCTTATGGGTCAATTGAGAGCCAACAACAAGGAAGTGGCCCATGAGGAAGAGGGAAATGTGGTTGTGATCAATACCTGCGGGTTTATTGCCAATGCGAAGGAAGAGAGCGTAAATACCATACTGGAATATGTTCAAAAGAAGGAGGCCGGTAATGTTGACAAGGTTTTTGTAACGGGTTGCCTAAGCGAGCGCTATAAACCGGATTTGGAAAAGGAAATCCCTAATGTGGATGAATACTTTGGAACTAGCGACCTGCCCAATTTGTTGAAAGCCCTTGGAGCTGATTATAAACATGAATTGATTGGGGAACGATTGACCACCACTCCCAAGAATTACGCTTATCTAAAGATTGCTGAGGGTTGCGACAGGCCATGTTCTTTTTGTGCCATTCCGTTGATGCGAGGAAAACATAAAAGCAAGCGCATTGAGGATTTGATAAATGAAGCTGAAAAACTTGCTGCCAAAGGAGTAAAGGAGTTGATTTTGATTGCTCAAGACCTTACGTATTATGGACTTGACTTGTACAAAAAACGAAACCTTGCCGAATTGTTAGAGGCATTGGTGAAGGTAGAGGGCATAGCATGGATTCGCTTACATTATGCATTTCCTACCGGTTTTCCTATGGATGTGCTGCAAGTGATGAAAAGAGAAGCCAAGATTTGCAATTACATCGATATTCCTTTGCAGCATATAGCCGACCCTATTCTGAAAAGCATGCGCAGGGGTACGACCAAGGCAAAAACCACAAAATTGTTGGAAGATTTTAGGACAGAAGTCCCTGGAATGACTATACGTACAACCTTGATTGTTGGATATCCAGGCGAGACAGAGGAAGATTTCCAGACCCTGAAGGAATGGGTAAAGGAAATGCGCTTTGAACGGTTGGGGTGTTTTACCTATAGCCATGAAGAAAATACCCATGCCTATACCTTGACCGATGATGTTCCAGAGGAAGTTAAACAGGAACGCGCGAATGAGATTATGGAACTGCAGTCCCAAATCTCATGGGAGCAGAACCAAGAAAAGGTAGGAAAAACATTTCGGTGCATCATTGATCGCAAGGAAGGCAACCATTTTATAGGCCGAACAGAATTTGATTCTCCCGATGTTGACAACGAAGTACTTATCGATGCGACCAAGCATTATGTGAAAATCGGAGATTTTACCAATATCAAGATCATGGAAGCTTCGGACTTTGATTTGTATGGTGTCCCGGTTGGTTCCTAGTTAATTACATTTGATAAATATCATAGAAGTATTTTTGAGTTTGTTGTAGATTTGGTAGGTTCTTTATTAATCAAAAACACCAAGTTATGGTCGCGACAGCTCAGGACCGTAGGGTCAAAATCAGTATTACACTTTTGCGAATCTTGATTGGATGGCACTTTTTGTACGAGGGCATCGTAAAGTTGTACAATCCAGAATGGACTTCGTTTGGATATTTAGCTTCTGCCCAAGGTCCGTTCAAATCTATTTTTCATTCCTTAACCGCTCCCTCTGTAATTGATTGGGTGGATACCTTGAACGTTACTGCGCTTATGGTAGTAGGAATTACTTTTATTCTAGGAATTTTTGAAAAGAAAGGAGCTTTGGTGGGCATAGGTCTTTTATGCCTGTATTACTTAGCTCACCCTTCGCTTCCCGGAATCCAACAGGTCAATGTTGAAGGGAATTACTGGTTGGTGAACAAGAACCTTATTGAACTAGTGGCCTGCTTCGTTATTTACAACTACCCGACCGCCCACTTTTTTGGGCTTGGTCGTTTTTATAAAAGGAATATTAACCAAACGCAACAGCAATGAACTGGACTAGAAGAGATTTATTGAAAGGTTTAGGAGGACTTCCCATTTTGGGTGCCCTCTGGTGGGCGGGTGCAGCTTCCGTGGTCAATCGTAAGAAGAAAAGATCTGAAATTTTAAACCAATTGAACATTAGTCCGTCATTGCCACCGGCTGTTCCCGGAATTGGCGGAGATCCAGTTCGAATTGGAATCATTGGTTTTGGAATCCGAGGAGAGCAACTCTGCAGGTCTTTAGGGTTTGCCACCGACGAATGGAAGGAAGAAATGAGATTGGTGGCAGAAGAAGACCCCAGCATCAAGGCTCTGGAAGATTTTTTGAAACAGGATAAGCTCAACGTGCGTATGGCCGGAATCTGTGATATTTTTGATGTTAGGGCCGAAAAGGCTTTGAGGTCCTTTGGAACTTCAGAGAACAAAGTCAAGCGCTATGCGACCTATAAGGAAATGATTCATAGCGGGGAAATAGACGCAGTTGTCATAGCGACACCGGATCATTGGCATGCCCCTATGGCCATAGAGGCCTTGAATAACAATGTTCACGTCTATGTGGAAAAACCCATGACCCACACGGTTGAAGAAACCTACCAACTAAGAGAGGCGGCGAAGAACTCCAATGCTATTTTACAAGTGGGGCATCAACATAGACAGACCTTAAGTTTTAGTACTGCACGGGACATTATTGAAAAAGGTACTTTGGGCCATGTTTCACTGATTCAGACCAACACCAATAGAAATGATGACAATGGGGCATGGAATTATGACATTCATGATCAAGCCAGTACCGAGACTATTGATTGGGACCAGTTTTTAGGGCCTGCTCCGAAAGTTCCTTTCAACAAAAACCACTTTTTTAGATGGCGTAAGTGGTGGGCTTATGGTTCAGGGCTTTCAGGTGACTTGTTGACACATGACTATGATAGGTTGAATTGTGTGCTCAATATGGGTATTCCTGATGCGGTTTCGGCTTCAGGAGGTATTTATACCCATAACGATGGGCGAAATGTGCCCGATGTACTTCAAGTAAACATGGAATTCCCAAGATTTTCAACAGGAAGTAGTCAAGCCAAGGGAAAAGAGAAAGGAATGACCTTTTGTTATAGTGCATCCCTCGGTAATTCATTTGGAAGGCCAACCATTTTAATGGGACACGATGCCACAATGGAATTGGGCAATAAACTCACTATTTGGCCAGATATTGCATCCACCAGATATGCAGATATGTTGGAAGCTGAAAAAATGAGACCTAATGTCCCAATCTACCAATATAACCCTGCAGCAAATGTTCCGGATGCGATATCGTCGGCTACCTCCCAATACTTTGCCGATAAAGGATTGATGTGGACCTATATTGATGGGGTTAGGGTAGATTCTACTTTTTTACATATGAGGGAATGGCTTAGTGTCATCAAAAATGGCGGAAAGGTGAGTTGCGGTATTAAAGAAGGTTTCGAAGAAGCTATATCTGCACATATGGCCGGACTGTCCTGGAAATTGGGAAGAAAAATTGAATGGGACTTTGAGAAGGAATTACTTAAACCGATTGAGGGTATAAACTTTGATGAAGTTTTGCTCTTCAATGGAAAGTGGAAGGCGCCTTCCCAGATTTTGGAAAGCTAAAAGTACCATATACTCAATTTTAACATTAGGGTACTACTATTTTTCTAAATTTGTATGATGTATTATAAATTTTGAATCTTTCAAATTAATGTTCGAACCCATTGCCAAGCGAGAATCATTAAGTAGTCATGTAGAAGCTGAATTGACAAAGGCCATCAGGAAAGGTCAATATCAACCCTTGCAGAAGATACCGACTGAGAATGAACTTTGCTCTATTTTTAATGTCAGCAGAACCGTCGTTCGGGAAGCTATAAAGGGATTAAATGCCAAAGGCATTGTAGATGTCAGAAAGGGGAGCGGGGTTTATGTGTCTGAGATGAGTATCCAAAATGCCTCTGAAACATTGAATCTCTTCTTTGGATTATCATCTGATCAAGACGTAATTCTGCATACCATCGATTCCCGCGCAATGATTGAACCCATGATAGCAGCCAAATCCGCGGTCATTAGATCGGAGAACCATATTTCCTTATTACTGGAGAATATGGAAAAAATGCGTCAGTGTCCATTGGAAAACAAGGCCAAAGAAGCGGAACTTGATAATCAGTTCCATAGGATTTTGCTGGATTGTATTGAAAACCCTGTACTTCACTTGTTGGTCGATCCAATTTTTAATCTCATGCCAAGATTTAAGTATAATGTTTTCGCAAAGACAATTACAGGGGATATGGAAGAAGAAAAAGAGAAAATGCTCCACTATCATCAAATGATTACCAATGCCGTTGTCGAAAAGCATCCGCTAAGGGCCGAGAATTTTATGAAGGAACATTTGAGGGTAACTCGTGAAAACTATATTAAGGCACTGAACCAATGAAGGGATTTGTCACGTTTGGTGAGATAATGTTGAGATTAACTCCTTCGCAACAAAAGGATAAGCTATTGTTGGCGAATGAATTCTCAGTGGGTTATGCTGGAGCGGAATCTAATGTTGCAGTTTCATTGGCCTGCTTAAAAAACGAGGTTGATTTTGTAAGCAAGGTTCCACACAGCCCTATGGGACAAGCAGCATTGCTAAGTCTTCAGAAATTTGGTGTTGCTACAGATGAGGTTCTGCATGGAGGAAATCGGATGGGAACCTATTTCATTGAACTCGGTTCTTCGATTAGACCTTCTAGGGTTGTTTATGATAGGGCCGGATCTGCCATTGCTGATATAAAGTCGGATGAATTTGATTGGAAAACGATTCTTAAAAACAAAAAGTGGTTGCATCTCTCCGGGATAACACCAGCCTTATCCAATCAATGCGCGAAAGAAACCGTACTGGCAGCTCAAACAGCCAAGGAAATGGGGGTGAAAGTCAGCTTTGACCTGAACTTCAGAAGAACACTGTGGTCAGATAAAAAAGCTGCTAGAACCATATTTGACAAAATAATTGCTTGCTCCGATGTCATCTTTGCCAATTTGGGAGCGCTGGAGGATGTCTATGATTTGCAGTTTTCGGGAACAGACGCGGTTGAGGGAACAAAAAATGCAATGCTAAAGGCAAACACGCTTTTTGGTGTTGATAATCTAGCCTTTACCATAAGGGAGCATCATTCGGCATCGCAAAACAAACTTCAGGGAATGGCCATGAATAAGAGTGAAATGGTCAACTCAAAGTCTTATGAGATTCAAGTTGAGGATCGCTTTGGTGCTGGAGATGCCTTTGCAGCGGCATATTTACACGCTTTGGACAAAAGTTGGGAGTTGGATAAGGCAATTGAATTTGCCACAGCCGCTTTCGCATTAAAACACACACTTAAAGGAGACCTCCATACGAGTTCGGAGGACGAAATTTTTTCAATTATGAATGGTGATTTATCAGGACATGTAATTCGATGAAAAAACAGGAAATACTGCATAAGTTGTTGGAAGAAAAAATTATTTCCATCATTCGACTAAGGAATGGGGAGATTACTTCGCATGTCATTGATTATCTCGTTAAGGGTGGAATTAAAGTGCTTGAAATCACTTCCAACACACCCAATTTTGATATTGAAATTTCCAAGGCACGAAAGAAGTACCCAAACATTCTGGTAGGGGCAGGGACAATTACCACTCGGGAAAATGCCCAAATTGCCATTGATGCTGGAGCTCAATTCTTGGTCACTCCAAATACGGATAAAGCGATAATCGAACAAGCTCAAAAAACTGATATACCTGTCGTCATGGGAGCATTTACGCCAACAGAAATTGCCAACGCAATTGCCTTTGGAGCTGATATTATAAAACTTTTTCCGGCCAATCAATTGGGGACAGCTTACTATAAATCCCTAAAAGGACCTTATGATGATGTTAAGTTTTTTGCCGTAGGAGGCATTGGTCTGGACAATATGGAAGAATGGTTCGAAGCTGGAATAGACGGCGTGGGCGTTGGAAGCACCTTGGTTAAATCAGAAATAAAAACCCTGGGAGAATGGGAAGCGGTAGAACGCAATGCTTCAAGATTTGTTGACCATTTAAAAAACATTCATGAATCCAGTACAGATTGAGAACATAGAGCTTTTTAAAGTGCCTCCTAGGTGGTTGTTCCTAAAAATTACCACAAAAGACGGTATTATAGGGTGGGGTGAACCGGTTATTGAAGGAAAGGCAGAGACCGTCGCTGCCTGTGTTCGTGAGCTGACTCAACATCTTGTAGGGCGTAATGCAGGTTCTATTGAAGACATCTGGCAAACTTTGTATAGAGGTGGGTTTTATCGAGGAGGTCCAATATTGATGAGTGCTCTGGCCGGTATTGATCAAGCCCTTTGGGATATTAAAGGAAAGTCGTTGGGTGTGCCCGTACATGAGTTGTTAGGTGGTGCAGTCAGACAGAAAATGAAAATGTATTGTTGGATAGGTGGAGATACACCAGAAGTGGTCATTGAGCAAGCTCAATCCAAAGTGAAACAAGGATATAAGGCGGTGAAAATGAACGCTACCGGTGCACTTGAGTGGATTGATTCAACCAAGAAAATAAAAAGTGTATCCAAGAACATTCAAATGCTTCGGGAAGAATTTGGTGATGACCTGGACATCGGACTTGATTTTCATGGAAGGGTGCACAAGGGAATGGTAAAACCGTTGATTGATGAGTTGGCACCCTATCGACCCATGTTTATCGAAGAACCTGTTTTGACCGAAAATAACGAGGCATTGGACCATGTATATGCCTACAGTCCCATTCCGATTGCCACAGGGGAAAGAATGTTCTCAAGATGGGATTTCAAAGAGATACTCCATAGGGGCGTAGTCGATATTATTCAACCCGACCTCAGTCATGCAGGAGGTATTTCTGAGGTAAGAAGAATAGCATCAATGGCCGAAGCGTATGATGTCGCTTTGGCACCACATTGTCCATTGGGGCCAATTTCACTTGCGTCGGCACTGCATATCGATTTTACCAGTATAAATGCATTCATTCAAGAGAGCAGTTTGGGTATTCATTATAACAAAGGCTACGATCTCTTGGATTATATGGAAAATCCTGAAGTGTTTGATTTAGAGGATGGATACATTCCTCTGCTGAAAGAACCGGGACTGGGAATAAAGATTGATGAAGAAAAACTAAAAGAAGCCCAAAAAATAGGGCATCAATGGAGCAATCCCGTCTGGAGAAATGCCGATGGTAGCTTTGCCGAATGGTAATGCCTTACCAGAATGATTTTGATAATGGAACACTCAACAAAATACCTCCTTTAGACACCGTCCTATGGTATATATAATAGCATTGTTATTGGCCTTGACGTTTATCGTTTTAGGCATTGTTAAATTTAAGATCCACCCCTTTTTTATATTGCTCTTGGCAGCCATTGGATATGGTTTTTTAGTTGGAATGGATGTTTCCACGATTATTGCTTCAATCAATGATGGATTTGGGGGGATTATGGGCAAAATCGGATTGATCATCTTTTTTGGTGTCGTGATCGGGACCATTCTTGAAAAGTCAGGTGGAGCATTGGTCATTGCAAATTCCATTTTAAAATGGATTGGTGAAAAGTCGGTATATCTGGCCATGATGTTAACCGGATATGTGCTGTCCATTCCGGTATTTGCCGATAGTGCCTTTTTGATGATGAATTCACTGAACAAGGCGTTGTCGCATAAGGCCAAAGTTCCCTATGCTGGGACAACAGCCGCTTTGGCGCTGGGTTTGACCGCCACCCATGTCATGGTTCCACCTACACCTGGCCCTATAGCCGCGGCAGGTATTTTGGACGCTCAACTTGGCAGTGTAGTGGGTTGGGGGGTGCTGGTAAGCCTATTGTCCTTGACAACATGTTATATTTTTGCCAAGAAAGTGGCTTCAAAAGTCTCTATTCCATATCGCTTGGAAACTATTGAAAATCCATCCCATCTTCCGAAATTATGGAAGTCCCTTTTATCCATTGTGGTACCCATATTGCTCATCGTCCTAAAATCAATATTTGACTATCCAGAATTTGGAATGAAGGAGAATGTGCTGTACCCAGTAGTTTCTTTTTTAGGGACTCCAATGATTGCTTTGCTCATAGGGGTTATTTTAACATTGCTTTTGCCTGAAAAGTTGGATGAGAAAATTTATTCCGCTTCCGGATGGTTGGGAGATGCACTAAAACTTGCAGCTCCAATCCTGTTGATAACCGGTGCTGGAGGTATTTTTGGAAAGATGCTTCAAAATTCTGGAATGGCCGAAGTGATCACGGATGGTCTAGCAGATATACGTATTGGATTGTTTTTCCCTTTTTTATTGGCAGCCTGTCTTAAAACTACCCAAGGCTCGTCCACAGTGGCATTGATTACCACCGCCTCAATTGTAGCGCCCATTTTACCCGCTTTGGGATTGGATGCTCCATTTATGAAAACGATGACCGTATTGGCCATTGGAGCTGGCTCTGCCGTTGTTTCGCATGCCAACGATAGCTTTTTTTGGGTGTTTACCCAGCTTACAGGGATGAACATTCGACAAGGAAACCAGGTCCAGACAGCTGGTACTTTGGTTTTTGGTGTAACCGCGATGTTGATTATTTTTATGATTACCCAACTTATAAATTGATATGTTATGATTTCCAGCAAACAAATTTTTTCATTGGTAATAGTGTTGATAGCTTTCTCGGCTTGTGTTCAAAAGGCTGAAAAAAAATACAAAGAGGATGCTTTTGTGGAAATCTTGGACGATGAAGCATTGAAAATTATTGATGCGGATGCGAAAATGGAGATTCTGGGAGAAGGATATATCTGGTCGGAGGGACCGCTATGGGTTGAGGACGGACAATTTCTTCTGTTTTCCGATATCCCCAATAACAAAATCCATAAAGTTGATGCAGAAGGAACTACCGATTACCTAACACCTTCGGGTTACACAGGGAAAGAACCAAGAGGAGGTGAATTGGGCTCCAACGCACTTTTACTGGATAATGATGGAAATCTTGTGCTCATGCAACACGGAGATCGTAGAGTTGCGAAAATGAATGCGAAACTGGATGATCCCAAGCCGGAATTTGAAACCATTGTGGGCTCATATGAAGGTAAAAGGTTTGACAGCCCCAATGATGGTGTTTTTGATTCGTACGGAAATCTCTACTTTACCGACCCTCCATATGGTTTGGAAGAACGTGAAAAGGATGAAGCCAAAGAGATTGCATACCAAGGAATTTATTTTTTGGGGAATCAAGAAAAAGTAATCTTATTGGACAGTGCAGTCACCAAGCCGAATGGGATTAGGTTGTCTCCGGACGAAAAGAAGTTATATGTGGCCGTTTCAGACCCGAAGCACTCCGTATGGTATCAATTTGATGTTTTGGAGCCTGGAAAAATTGAAAACAAGAGGATTTTTTACGATGCCACGCATTTGGTCGGAAAAGAAGGAGAACATGGACTTCCTGATGGGATGAAGATAAATAGCGATGGATACATATTTGCCACAGGACCTGGCGGGGTATGGATTTTTAATCAGCAAGCAAAACCCATAGCAAAAATCCGCACTGGGGAAGCCACATCCAATTGCGCATTCTCCACAGACGAAAAACGACTGTTTATCACCGCTGATGATTTTGTATTGGGAGTAGATTTAAAATAATCCAACTACATATTCACGAACTCGTAACCGGACAAGGGAATGTTTCTTAAGTCAAATTCGGTTTCGTTCAATAATATGCCGTGTTCCAAGTGCGCTTTCAAATTGGCCAGCCAAAATGTCCATCCGTTGCTGCAGCCATGATGGATATTTAGTTTACTTTGATCATCGGTTGGAATATCAAACTGTTTTAGAACGACCAGTGTTGCCTTTTCGTTCTCTTCCAAGGCCACGGAAACTTTGCTGTCCGCAAAGGAGATTTCCAAGAAATCTGTACCGTTTGCTTTAAGTACCTTTCCACTTTCCGTTCCGTCCCAGTTGTGCCATTGCCAGGTGTAGCTATCACCGGCCTGGATGTTTTCCTCGCTGGACCTTTTTGTTCCGGATTCGGAGATATAATCGGCATGGCTCAAAAACCAAGAGGTGATTCCAGCTGAGGTGCCCCAGCACCAATACAGTTTTTCTCGCGAAGCCTTTATGTAGATTTTTTTCGTAAAACAATCAAAAGTTAATTTTTCCATCACTTACGATTTAGCTCATACTGGTACAATTCCCTTCCCAATTGGGCCAAAAAAGGTATTCCAACCGCATCGTACTCGTATGCATTATCATTAAAGATACCATCTTTATTGACCAAAATGGTCGCAGTGACCATAAAATCTATAGCATTCTTTTCATCCTGAATGTAGGCGCAATCGGTCAGGGTTCCATAAGCATAACCGACTTTGTTGTAGATTTTGATATACTCTGGCATCGGCTCTTCAGAATCTCCGAAAAGTAAAAATTTGACGTAGCTATCATAGTAGGTCTCCCTATCATAACCTGCATCTTTCGGAAGCGTGTACATGGCTTCAAGGAGGAATTCATGCTGAGCGTTACTTAGGTTAAATCGTTGTTCGGGTGGAAAAGCCTCAGGAAAAATAATCCGCTTTAAGAGCGCATGCTGCGCCTCGATGGGGTAGTAATTTTTCATTGAAAAATCAAAAGGACCCTGTTGCAGCTCGTCTTCCGCGTAAAAGCCGGTGCCCTTTTGGATTTTATCAATCCCAAGAGCTGTTTGATATGTATTTATGATAGGCTTACTGGCCACCGTGGTAGAATCGTTTGTGTAAATGATCAATGGCGTTGTGGTTACATTATCCGCATCGGGTACGGAAAGACGATGTACTATTCTAATAGGGGCCACTCCTTTGTTCAACATCCTTTCGTTGAGCGCATCTTGACCCAAAAACTCAATCAGGCGGTTATTAGCCGCATTGTCCGATACCGCAAATATTTCCGAAATAGCCTTTGCAAAAGTGGTTTCAACAGAATCGCCTTCAATGTAAAATAAGGTATTCATGGAGAGGGAATCCACTTCATTCAGCTTTTCCAAAGCAGCCACTGCAGCGGGAAATTTAACGGTACTGGCTGGATAGAAGTAATTTTTCCTGTTTACCTGAAAATCAAAATCCTTGAATTCGACACTGTCATTTTTCCGGTCAATTTGGGTGTATCGGATTTGGATCTCATATTGATCAACACTATCCATTACTTTTCGTATCAAGGGGCTTTCAGAGGCAAGTGCTTTTTCCAAAGAATTTTTGGATTCCTCTTTTTGACACCCAATGTATAGTAATCCGAAAGCCGTAAGTAAAAAGAAAATGCGTTTTGACATATAGTCACTTTTTACATTTAAAAATCGTCCAAATACACTTCGCCTCTATGGGGTTTAAGAATTTCTCTTGCTTCTTCCATTTCAAACTCTGCCACAACCATGAACGCAATACTATGATTGTCACTAAAATGATTCACACCGGTTATATCGAATTTCAATTCTTCAATAACGATGAACTCTTCAAGGTGCTTTCTATAATGTTCAGCGGTTTTAGCAGCTCCAGGCCCACGGAAATCCCAAATCATTTTTATTTTTCTATCCAAAATTTTTGTCATTTTGCTAGGTGTTTAGTACCGATGTGCCATTTTCCGCGAAGGCTTTAAAATCTTCCAGATACTTGCACGATTGTTTTTTGAAAGCTCCTGGCATAAGAAAAGCCATGATTTTCATTCCGATACCTGAAAATTGAAATTCACTTTCAGAAATCCACCTTGTCTTTCCATTTTCTTCTTTAAAGTAATTTTTTTGGATATTATGTACTCCCTTGGTGTCGTAGGTAGTATGCATTTCATCAGGAAGGTTTCTTTTTATAAGGGTCTCTATCATATCAAACTCACGTTTTCCCATTTTATATGTCAAACTCATCTGGGCACCCTCTCGGCTGGGATCTGGAGACAAGAGCTCATATTTTACAAGGCCCCGTTGCCAATGTTTCATATTTTCCGCGTTATCCAATTTTTTGAGGAATTCATCACGCGGGAGGTCGATGACAATTTCTATGGTATACTTCATGTTGGTTGGTTTTTTACTAATGTAATAATTTATGCGATTAGAATACAGAGCTACTAAAAATCTGTTAATGGGAAAGCAACCTGCTTGCGAGCCATGATGTAATTGTTATTTTTGCGGAATGCTTATGCTACAAAAAAATATGAAACCTCTTTTAGGTTTGATTGTTATTGCATTTTTGGGTTCTTGCGGTTCCATTTTTAGGGAAAAAGCAGAAAAGGAACCTTTGGCCCGGGTTGGGGATATCTACCTTTATAAAGATGATGTCGCCTCGCTTATTCGGGATGATATGTCTCCACAGGATAGCGCATTGTTCGTGAACAATTATATCAACAACTGGGCCTCAAAACAGTTGTTGCTCTCCAAATCTAAAATCAATCTACCAGAAGATGAATTGGCCGAGTTTGATCGCTTGGTTGAAGATTATCGAGCTGATTTGTACACCCGTGCCTACGTTGAGGCCCTGGTACTCCAAGCCCAAGACACCGCGGTGACCACTTCACAGCTTAGGTCTTATTACGAAAAGGAGAAGGAAAATTTTAAGCTGAACGAGAAATTGGTGCAATTGCGGTTTGTAACACTACCTCCACAATTTTTGGACAAGGATGAGGTAATCGCAAAAATGAAGGAATGGAAAGACGAGGATAAACAATACTTGGATTCCATTGCCGTCCAGTTCAAAAAGATACATTTTAACGATTCCATTTGGGTAAGCACATCCCGGGTAATTGAACAAATACCAGCTCTTTCCTCTATAAATGAGGCCGACTACTTAAAAAAATCACAATTTTTTGAATTGGAAGATTCCTTAGGGGTATATTTGGGAAGAGTGCGTGATGTATTGGAAATCAATGACACAGCGCCATTTGAATATATTTCACCTGATATCAAACAGCTGATTTTAAATCGACGAAGGTTGGATTACGTAAGAAAGCTGGAAACTGAAATTATTGACGAAGCAACAAAGAAGAACGAATTCGAGGTTTATGAAAAAAATGAGTAAGAAACTGCTTTCAATGGCATTGTTTGCCGTTGCTGGATTGGTCAGCGCGCAGGAAAGCGACCAGGCATTGGTGGAAAAAGATAGCACTGAGGCGACTACAAAAGTGAAATTGGATGGTATTGCTGCAGTGATCGGAGACTATGTTATCCTTGAATCGGATATTGAAAAAACATTTATTGACCTAAAGAGTCAGGGTGCCTCCACGGCCGATTTTACCCGTTGCGGAGTACTTGGTAAGTTGATGGAAGATCGTTTATATGCGCACCAAGCGGTGCAGGACAGTCTCTTGGTATCCGATGATCAAGTGAATGCACAAAGTGATAGACAGATTCAACAATTGACAGCCCAAGTGGGATCCATTGAAAAAGTATTGAAATTCTATAAAAAGCAGGATATCGAAAGTTTTAGAACAGAGCTTTTTGAGATTAATAAGCTTCGTATGCTTTCGGAGAAGATGCAGGGCAACATAGTTGAGGAGATTGAGGTGACTCCAGAGGAGGTTCGCCAGTTTTTTGGCAAAATTCCTGAAAACGAGCGACCCGTTTTTGGAGCAGAGTTGGAAATAGCCCAAATTGTTAAACAACCGACAGCTCCAGATTCGGAAAAGCAGAAGGTCATAGACAGATTGAAGCAAATAAAGCAGGATGTTGAGGAAAATGACGCTAGTTTCAATGTAAAGGCCATTTTATATTCCCAGGATCCAGGTTCAAAATCTAAGGGAGGATTTTATAGCATGACCCGTGAGACTCCTTTCGTAAAAGAATTCAAGGATGTTGCCTTTAGTTTACAGGAAGGTGAAATTTCGGAACCGTTTGAAACAGATTTTGGATATCATATCATTTATATAGAAAAAATAAGAGGGCAGGAAGTTGATTTAAGGCATATTCTTTTAATTCCTGAAATACCTCAAAGTGCAATAGACACTGCGGTTAAAGAATTGGATACTATTCGTCAACAAATTTTGGATGGAAAATACACCTTTGCCGAAGCTGCATTGAACTTTTCCGAAGAAAAAGAAACCAAGTTTGATGGTGGATTGCTTCGTAATCCTATCAACTTTGATTCTCGATTTGAGTTGACCAAAATGGATCCAACCCTATATAATCAGGTTCGGAACCTCAAAGACGAGGAAATTTCAAAACCGATACGAGAAAATGACGAAAGGGGAGGAGCGCCCAAGTTTAAGATTATGAAGATCTCCAACCGCTATGACGAGCATACGGCGGATTTTGCAAAAGACTATATCAAGATTCAAGAGTTGGCATTAAGAGAAAAGCAATTTAATGCCATTAAAGAGTGGATGAACGAGCATATCGAAGACACTTATATCCATGTAAACACTGAAAACAGGGGTTGCGATTTTGCAAATAAATGGGTAAAGGAGTAAATATATATGTCAGACGTTGTTGCGGTTGAAAACCTGGTAAAGAAGCACCAAGCGCTTAAAAATGAAATTGCCAAGGTCATAGTTGGCCAAGATTTGGTAATTGAACAGATTTTACTTTCCATTTATACAGGTGGACATTCTTTGTTGATTGGAGTACCTGGATTGGCTAAAACTTTAATGGTAAACACTATTGCCCAAACCTTGGGACTTGATTTTAAAAGAATCCAGTTTACACCAGATTTAATGCCAAGTGACATTTTGGGGAGTGAAGTTCTGGACCAGAATCGAAACTTTAAATTTATAAAAGGTCCTGTTTTTGGGAACATCATCCTTGCAGATGAGATCAACAGAACACCTCCCAAGACCCAAGCGGCGCTTTTGGAAGCAATGCAGGAAAAGGCAGTGACCATTGCTGGTCAGCAGTATAAATTAAATATGCCCTATTTTGTATTAGCAACACAAAATCCTATTGAACAAGAGGGAACCTATCCCTTACCGGAAGCACAATTGGACCGTTTTATGTTCGCTATCGAATTAAAATACCCCTCCATTGCTGAGGAGATTCAAGTAGTAAAATCCACGACAACGGATGATGAAGTGCAACTGGATACCCTTTTTAGTGCTGAGGAGATAATTGAAGTACAACATTTGGTACGAAGAATACCTGTGCCCGAGAATGTGATAGATTACACCGTTAGATTGGTAAACAAGACCAGACCCCGCATGGAAGGGTCTTTAGATTTTGTGAACAACTACGTGGATTGGGGTGCTGGACCCCGTGCATCCCAAAATTTAGTGTTGGGAGCAAAGGCCCATGCAGCTATCCATGGGAAGTTTTCTCCGGACATTGAAGATGTTAAGGCAATTGCTATGGGAGTTTTAAGGCACAGGATATTAAAAAACTATAAAGCCGAGGCCGAAGGCATTTCTGAAGAAAAAATTATTTCAGAATTGTTATAAATACAAAATCCTACCGACTTATTTGCCAAATTCTAATTCCTAAATCGTAGGTATTTTAGTAAATTAGCCGAATTGTAAAAATCTTAAATCCAATCTAGAATGGCATTTGACATTAAGATGATCAAGGGTGTCTACGCTTCAATGGGGGAGCGCATCGAAAAAGCCCGCGAACTAGTAGGGCGACCTTTGACCCTTGCTGAAAAAATATTGTATTCACACCTTTGGGAAGGAACCCCAACCACACAGTTTGCTCGAGGCAAGGACTATGTAGATTTTGCTCCGGATAGAGTGGCATGTCAAGATGCGACTGCACAAATGGCATTATTGCAATTTATGCATGCCGGAAAACCCAAGGTGGCTGTTCCTACCACTGTACATTGTGACCACCTTATTCAAGCAAAGGTTGGTGCCAGTGCGGATTTAAAAAGAGCAAACGAGACCAGTAATGAGGTTTTTGACTTCTTGGAATCCGTATCCAATAAGTATGGAATTGGTTTTTGGAAGCCAGGAGCTGGAATTATACACCAAGTTGTATTGGAAAACTATGCTTTCCCTGGTGGTATGATGATCGGGACAGATTCACATACCGTGAATGCCGGAGGATTGGGTATGGTGGCCATTGGTGTTGGTGGTGCCGATGCTGTGGATGTTATGGCCGGAATGGCTTGGGAATTGAAATTCCCGAAATTGATCGGAGTAAAATTGACCGGGAAACTTTCGGGTTGGACCGCTCCAAAAGACGTGATACTCAAAGTAGCTGATATTCTTACCGTAAAGGGTGGTACAGGTGCTATAATTGAATATTTCGGTGAAGGGGCAACTTCTATGTCCTGTACCGGAAAAGGAACCATTTGTAATATGGGAGCTGAGGTAGGTGCAACAACCTCCACCTTTGGATATGATGAGTCTATGGATCGCTATTTGAGAGCCACAGACAGAGCAGATGTTGCGGATGCAGCTTTAGAGGTAAAAGAGCATTTGACAGCTGATGCTGAAGTCTATGCCAATCCTGAGCAATATTTTGATCAAGTGATTGAAATCAACTTGAATGAATTGGAACCACACTTGAATGGACCTTTTACTCCAGATTTGGCAACACCAATTTCAAGGATGAGCGAAGCGGCCAAAGCAAACGATTGGCCTTTGAACGTTGAAGTGGGATTAATAGGGTCTTGCACCAACTCTTCCTATGAAGATATTTCAAGAGCTGCATCATTGGCAAAACAGGTCTCGGATAAAAACCTAAAGACTAAATCAAAATTCACAATAACACCTGGGTCAGAACAGGTAAGATATACCATCGAAAGGGATGGATTTATTGATACATTCGATGCTATAGGCGCCACAGTGTTTGCGAATGCATGTGGACCTTGTATTGGAATGTGGGATCGCTACGGGGACAAGGCAGCGGATGGACCAAGAAACACCATTGTACATTCCTTCAATAGAAACTTTGCTAAGCGTGCTGATGGAAACCCAAATACCTTAGCTTTTGTAGGCTCTCCTGAATTGGTTACGGCTATTGCCATTGCTGGAAGGTTGGATTTTAATCCGGTCAGCGATAAATTGATCAATGAAGATGGCGAAGAAGTGATGCTGGACGAGCCAAGAGGGTACGAGTTGCCACCAGAAGGTTTTGCAGTAGAAGATGCTGGTTTCATCGCGCCTATGGAAGATGGTAGCGGGGTTCAGGTTGTGGTTTCTCCTACTTCCGAAAGACTTCAGTTATTGGAGCCATTTGTTCCCATATCGACGGAAAGTCTGCAAGGTGTTAAACTTTTGATCAAAGCTTTCGGTAAATGCACTACGGACCATATTTCAATGGCAGGCCCTTGGTTGAGGTATCGTGGACATTTGGATAATATAGCAAACAACACCCTGATTGGTGCTGTCAACGCATTCAACAAGCAAACAAATTTTGTCAAGAACCAATTGACAGGGGAATACGTAGCTGTTCCTGATGCGCAAAGGGCTTATAAAAAAGAAGGAATCAAGACCATAGTGATTGGAGATCACAATTATGGGGAAGGTTCTTCAAGAGAGCATGCTGCAATGCAACCTCGTCATTTGGGTGTTGCAGCGGTATTGGTCAAGTCTTTTGCTAGGATTCATGAGACCAACTTGAAAAAACAAGGTATGTTGGGATTGACCTTCGCCAATGAAAGTGATTATGATTTAATTCAAGAAGATGACACGTTCAACTTTGTTGACATTGCTGAATTTGCTCCAGGGAAACCTTTAACATTGGAGGTGATACATGCGGATGGAAGCAAGGACACCATAGTTGCTAACCATTCGTATAATGAATCACAAATTCATTGGTTCAAAGAAGGTTCTGCATTAAATGTGATCAAAAAAGAGAATGCATAAAATACCTTTCGGATAATTCAAAGAAACTCCTGATATTGTATCAGGAGTTTTTTAGTTTTAACCAAATCCTAACCTAATGAAAATCAGTAAAAAAACGGTTCTTAATGTCGTACTTATTCTATTCGTACTTTCCTTTTTTATCTCCCCACTAGGTTTAGGACATTATGGTAAGATTCTATTGAACAGGATATTTGCTTCATCACCGCCGATCATAGAAGAGTCAAAGCGTGAGAAAATCACAGATTATGATTGGAAGCTCAAAGACGCGGAATGGAACTTTTTCAATTTTGAGAAATCAAAGGGCAATGTCATTTTTATAAATCTATGGGCTTCTTGGCGATTGCCCAGTGAAGCTGAATTGGCTAGTATTCAGGAACTGTACGATACCTACAAGGGCAAAATGGATTTTTATATCATTACCAATGAAAATAGACCTCCTGTTGAAGAGTTCATGACAAAAAATGGATTCACTTTCCCAGTCACCTATTTGATCATAGGTGAAAAAACGCCCATCAATCCAGATGAAGTACCTTCTTCTTATCTTATTGATAAATCTGGAAATATTGTGATCTATAAACGAAAGATTGCGGACTGGAGTACGACCAAGGTATATGACCTATTGGACGAATTGATTGCCGAATAATTGAATGAAATTTACTAAAGAACAGCTGAGCAATGCCGTTTGGATCTTAGCTATTATTTTAATTGTGTTTACGCCTGTGGGCTTTCATGCCCGGGTTTTTGTGGGAAAGATTTTTGCCATGGATGCCGATATTGTTGAGGCTGGAAAACAAAAAACTTTGACGGATTATAATTGGAGTTTAATGGATGTTGAAGGAGGTCAAATGAATTTCGTATCCAAAAAGGGAGAGGTGAGTTTGGTCAACTTTTGGGCGACATGGTGCCCTCCCTGTGTGGCTGAACTTCCGAGTCTTGAAAAACTTCATAACGATTATGGGGACAAGGTGAATTTTGTTTTTGTTACCAATGAGGAAACTGAAAAAGTAAAACGGTTTCTCGAAAAGAAAGGGTACAGTTTACCTGTTTATGCTGAGAACTCCCGGACTCCCGATGAATTTTTTTCCAGAAGCATACCGGCTACCTTTGTTCTAAACAAATCTGGTAAAATTGTAGTTGATGAAAAAGGTGCTGCCGACTGGAATTCAGTAGGTATCAGAAATCTGTTGGACCAGCTTTTGGAAGAATAGCTTTATTTTTTGAAATACTTAAAGGGTACGACCAACATTCCGAAACATTCCCCATCTTTTCTTCCTAAATGTTTATGATGGATTTTATGTGCCCTTCGTACCCCACGTGCATACCAATTATTGGCATTTCGAAACAGTCTAAAACGTTGGTGGATAAAAATATCATGAACCAAAAAGTAGGCGATACCATAGGCTAGAATACCAAACCCCAGTGGCCAACCGTACCAAAAATCGGTTTCTGCCCCGGAATAGAAACATACCATACTTACCACTGCATAGAAGATAAAAAAAGCATCATTCCGCTCAAACCATGAATCATGGTCTTTTTTATGATGATCTTTGTGAAGACTCCATAAAAACCCATGCATCACGTACTTGTGGGTAAACCATGCCATGAATTCCATAATGGAAAAGGTGCCAAGAAAAATCAATATCCAGAGGAAAATTTTCATTTAGAGCAATTGTAATTTGTAGTTGACATAAGATTCCGCCAAAAGTCCGAATTTTTGATAGTTTGGAACACGGATTCGTGTATTTTTTATTTCGAGTGGTGGAGTACTCTGTAGCTTTTGAAGCAGTTTTTTATAATAGCGATAAGCCGTATATACGCCAAACTTGGCCTGTTCCGGAAGTTTTACAATACCGGAATACCCGACAGCAAAATCAGCCTTGATTTCGTCTACAATTCTTTTTTTAGAAGCTTCGTCCAGCTCCATTAAATTGGTATTGGGAAAATAAGTGCGGTCCAAATCCTCAAAATCGGCTTTTAAATCCCTCAAAAAATTCACTTTTTGAAAGGCAGAACCCAAGGCCATTGCAGATTCCCTTAACTCATTATATTGTTCCTTATCACCATTGACAAAAACACAAAGACACATTAAACCAACTACATCCGCAGACCCATAAATATATTCCTTGTACTCCTCATAGGTAGTGTACTTCTTTTTGGTCAAATCCATTCGCATACTCTTCATAAAGGACGCTACAAGATGATGTGGGATATCGTATTTGTGATAGGTATGCTGAAAAGAGTTTAAAATGGGGTTTAGACTTATTTTATTTTGTACTGCAGCCTCCAATGAAGCCTCAAAACTCTCAAATAACTCTTTCTTATTATAATCGTGAAAAGTATCCACAATTTCATCTGCAAAGCGCACAAAACCATAAATATTGTAAATATCCTTTCGTATGGAGGCTGATAACATCTTTGTTGCCAAAGCGAAAGATGTGCTATAAGATTGCGTCACAATTTTACTGCAATCGTAGGAAACACGGTCAAAAATAGTTTTCATGGGCTTAAGCTTTTTTAGTTATCAGATCTGCCACCAATTTTCCGGAAATCAACGAAGGTGGAACACCCGGACCGGGAACAGTGAGCTGACCTGTAAAAAACAAATTTTCTACTTTGCTACTCTTGAGGTTAGGTCTTAAAAAGGCGGTTTGACGCAATGTATTTGCCATACCATAGGCGTTGCCCTTATAAGAATTGTATTGTTCAATAAAGTCTTTAACACAAAAGCTCTCTTTAAAGATAATGGATTTTTTGGCTCCTTTTTCTGTATGTTGTTCGAACCGATCCATCACAATATCAAAATATTGATTTCTTAACACTGGAGTGTCTTGTAAACCTGGAGCAATTGGAACCAGAAAAAAACCAGTTTCGCATCCCTTCGGAGCCATTGTAGAATCTGTTACAGAGGGAAAATTGGCATAAAACAGAGGTTCGCTTGGCCATTGTGGATTGTCATAAATTTCAATAGCATGCTGGTTAAAATCTGTGTCAAAGAAGAGGTTATGGTGCTTGACCTGTGGTAGTTTTTTATTGAAACCGACATAAAATAAAAGTGATGATGGAGCGTAGATTCGATTGTCCCAATAATTTTCAGAATATTGACGATATTTTTTTGGCAATAAACTTTCTGAATGATGATAATCAGCTCCGCTGACAACTAGATCTGCTTCATGATCTTGTCCAAAACTATGAATTCCCTTTACTTTACCATGATCAACCTGAATTTCGCTGACAGGGCTGTCCGTATGGAATTTCACCCCAAGTTCAGCGGCCAAACTTGCCATGGCCATGATAATCTGGTACATTCCACCCTTTGGATGCCACGTACCCAAGCCGAAATCGGCAAAATTCATGAAGCTATAAAAAGAGGGTGTCTTACTGGGTTTAGCACCCAAGAAAAGTACTGGAAACTCCAAAACGGAAACTAACTTTGGGTTTTTGAACCTTTTCCGAACTTCATGGCTTATGGTTTTAAAAAACTGATCCACCCGCAGTATCGTTTCTTTGGTTACTAACTCCAAAGGAGATAGACCTGGACGAAGCACTACCTTGTTGATGGCAATGTCATAATTGTCCTGCGCTTTGTTGATAAAGCTTTTAAGTTTAACGGCGCTGCCTGATTCAACCCGTTCGAACTCCTCACATATTTTTTCCATGCAATCACCAATGGTGATGGTGTCATCCTTAAAGAAAATTTTATACGCTGGATCTAATTTATCAAGCTGGTAGTAATCAGAGGTTTTTTTATTAAAATCAGCAAAGAATTTGTCAAAGATATCGGGCATCCAGTACCAACTGGGACCCATATCAAAGGTAAACCCATCCTTTTTAAATTGTCTGGCCCTCCCACCAACGGTGGAATTCTTTTCAAAAACTTCCACCTGAAAGCCAGCTTGCGCTAGATAGCAAGCCGCGGAGAGCGAGGAAAAGCCCGAACCTATGACAATTACTTTTTTCATTTTTTGAATGGAATTCCCTTATAAAGTGCTGACAACTTGTTCCAGGGAATCGAATACTTTAATATTTTCAGGAAGATTGCCCAAATCGACATACTGGATTTGATGGCCCAATACATACAAATTGGAATTTCCTGATTGATTTAGTGTTTTAGAGAATTTTTCGAAGTACGAATCCAGTTCATCCTTGGTAGGTGAGACCGTGAAATAGGATAGGAAAGTCAGATTGTCGTAATATTTTAATAAATCCTCTAAACTTTCAATGGGCATGGTCTGTCCCAGGTAAATCGACTTGTAACCCCTGAGAGTTATTTCGTAGTTGATATATAGCAATCCGAGTTCATGGATTTCGTTTTCTGGTAAAAAAAGTGCAAAAACCTTATCCTTCTTGGTTGGTTCCACCATTTGAAGCTTTTCTGTATTGACAAACAGTTTTTGTTTGATCAAATGCGTAATAAAATGCTCATGCGCTGGGCTTATGGTGTCAGTCTGCCACAGAAGTCCAAGTTCGTTCAACAATGGAATAAAAACGTCCGAGAAAATCTCCCTAAACGATTTTTCAGATAGCAAACTACTGTAGGTATTCAAGAACAGTGTCTGGTCAAAATTTACCATAGCTAATTTAAAAGCATTGATAGCATGGGTTTTTTCACTGTTTTTCGAAACGATTTCCCGTACCATTACGGGTATTTGGGCTTCCTCTATCTTGGCTATTTTGGAAATCTTATAACCATTATTATAGAGCAAAGTGACATTTAACAACTTTTGAAGACTTCCTATGCTATACGTTCTGATGTTTGTGTCTGTGCGTTCAGGAGTGAACAGATTATATCTTTTTTCCCAGATTCTAATGGTATGTGCCTTTATTCCCGATAGGTTTTCCATATCTCGGATACTAAAGGAAGCTTTAACATTGTTCATCTTTTCGGTATAAACGTTAAACAAATTTACGATTTAATCAGAGTTGACCTAATTTATTGTCATAAAATTTGTAAAGATTCCATGGAATGCTTTATTTCACGCGCCGAAGTCAGATAACTCGGACAAATATTTAGTTCCCCACAGTAAGTAAAAATCCTTGGGAATGATGGGGGAAATAGTTTTTGGTTAACATATAAGCAAGGGCAACCAAGGATTCGTATTCATTACAGCATAATAGAAGAGGTTTGACTAGGCCAAGTTGAAAGAACTACAACATTAGCCAGGAATGCATTTAGGCCATAACGATAGTGCGGATGTGCAATAATGCTTGCACAAGAAAAAAAACGAAAAGTCCAGATTTCCTTCACTGAACTTAATCATTTCAAAATCTCTGCTCTAAGGACAAGAGTATTTATCTTCTCAAGTATTTTTTGGATTTGAAATTGGTGAGTGACAAATCAGACTGCATTTAGTGATGCCAACCTTAAAAATGGAAAATAGCACGCCATACAACCTGTATTTTTTATAAGTTTTACAAGCTGGATATGGGATAGCGGAACAGTCTATGGACAGCTATTTTTCAGTCAAAATCTTAAAAAGAACGAACAAAACTGTAAGTAAAACGATGCCAATAGATCCGTAAATCTGGTTTTTTAGGTGTTTTTGCATGAGGTTGGATTAGGAACTAACAAGATAGGAATTTTGTGCTCTTAATCGTTATAGATTTGTAAATATTTTCGGCTATTTTGTTAAGAACCTTAGCTGGGAGGACCTAAAATCAAACGATGGAAAAAGGAATTGAGGAATCTAAGCCTGCAGATACTAAAAAAAGGACCAACTAGAGTTTTCTTGCTCTAATTCGCCCCTTAAATGATAAACTCCTGCAGATACAGGGTTTCAGTGCCCACGACTGGAGTCGAACCAGCACGTCCTTTCGAACACTACCCCCTCAAGGTAGCGTGTCTACCAATTCCACCACGTGGGCCTTTTGGAATTTGCGGGCAAATATCGTTAAAATTTAATTTGTTTCAACAAGGTTTTTCGAACAATTTACCATGATTCGGGATTAGGTCAACAGATTTCCATTTTCATCCCATTCTGCAATGACAGCCCTCTTGCTCTGATCCACACATTTTGCCAACCACTCATCATCGTATGACACATCATGTTTGGCAAGTACTTCGTCCGGTACACCATTCCACACATTGGGCATATTGCCCTTGTATCCCAATTCTTCAATCCCCATTTTGGTTGTGTAGTATCCTGAAACCGTCAAATTTCGCATTGTTGAAAAAAACTGGACTTCCAAAGGTTGCTCCTGCTCCGGAATTTCGGGGTTGGGGAAGGCAATGGTATCCAATATAGCTTTTTGCTGTTCCTCGGTAGCTGATTTGAACATGATATTGTAATCGGTATTGCACTTATGATCCAGCCACATCAATCCTCCACGTAACGGGATTTGTAGTTCTGGGATATCTTTTACCATGAATTCAATAAAATCCGGTACTTCGGCATTTGTTGCGCTTCCGTACTCACCGGTGGCAGGTAGAATTAAATCACAGAGAATGGCAATGGTTCCCATTTCATGCTCATTAAAAAAGACCTCTTCCAAAAGCTCTTGATCACGTTCCTTTTCCTTTGTTGTTCTACCATAGGTATAACTTTTAAGCGGAACAATTTCCTCATTTACGGCTTCAGATTTTGGTTTGCATCCATGGACAGCCAATCCGCTGGCAACACCACCTAACAAAATTGATTTTAAACTTTTTCTTCTATCCATGATCAAATGTTTTGCTTTTTTAGTTCTTCAACGATATAATCAGATGCTCTCCAGGCCAAGGCTAAAATGGTCCATGTTGGGTTTTTATCCGCTTGCGATACAAAAGGTCCGGCATCAACAATGAAAACGTTGTCCACGTCATGCATTTGCTGGTATTTATTTACCACGGAAGTCTTCTTGTTATCACCCATACGAGTTGTTCCCACTTCATGTATGATCTCACCTGGAGTCAAAATACCATAGTTTGCATCTTTTCCAGCTTTTTGTCCAAGAACCTGTCCGCCCATATTGTGGATGATCTCTTCAAAAGTATCCTGCATGTGCTTGACCTGTTTTATTTCATGGTCGGTCCATTTATAATGGAACTTTAGCACCGGAATACCATATTCGTCCACCTTGGTGTTATCAATTTCGCAGTAGTTGCTTTCTTGGGCCACAGATTCACCTCGTCCAGCCATCCCGATGACCGAGCCATAATATTTTTTAACATCTTTTCTCAGACCATCTCCATATCCTCCAACGGGCAAGCCAAAAAATTGATTTAATGCATTTGGATTGAAGCCAAATCCGTAACTGGGCATGCCCAAACCACCCCACATTTCAATATGATACCCCCTTGGGAAATCGAGTTTTTCGTTCTCAAGCCACCACGGGGTGTATACGTGCATACCCCCAACACCATCTTCGTTGTAGGTTTGCCTGTTCATAAGGTCAGGGATAAAACCCATTAGATTACTTCCTGTGGAATCGTGAAGGTATTTCCCCATCACATTGCTGCTATTCCCCAATCCATTTGGATGTTGCTTGCTTTTTGAATTCAATAAAATTCTAGCAGAACTACAGGCAGAAGCAGCCAAAACAACTACTTTTCCCTTGAGCTTATATTCTTTTCGATCTTCTTTGTTGATATATGATACCCCAGTGGCTTTACCCTCATCGTTGGTTGTCACCTCGCGTACCATGCAATTGACAAAAAGGTCTATTTGTCCACCGCTTTTCTGTGCCGGGAAAATAAGGCAAGTACCGGCTGAAAAATCGGCATAAACCTGACATGCTCTTGAACACTGGCCGCAATAAAAGCATACACCGCGATCATTGTTTATTTTTTTTGTAAGCATAGACATCCGGGATGGATAGACAGGAATGTTGGACTTTCGCGCTCCCTTGATGTAGTATAACTCGTGCAACCTTGGTTTTGGCGGGGGAAGGAAAAAACCATCTGGATCATTTGGAAGCCCTTCATTGGTGCCAAAAACCCCAATCAGTTTATCGACCTTATCGTAGTAAGGTTTTACATCTTCATACCCAATAGGCCAGTTGTCTCCTAAACCATCGATATTCTTTCTCTTAAAATCGTTTGGCCCAAAACGAAGTGAAATTCTTCCCCAGTGATTGGTTCGACCTCCTAGCATACGGGAACGGAACCACTTAAAATCGGTTCCTTTTTCCTTGGTATAGGGTTCTCCATCAATATCCCATCCACCATAGGCAGAATCAAAATCACCAAAAGGCCTTGTTGTGCTCGCACCACGTCTGGGGGATTCATAGGGCCATTTGAGCTGTGTCATTTGGTCTGGATCTGCTGGGTCAAAAAAGGGTCCTGCTTCTACAACGGCAACTTTTAGTCCAGCTTCTGAAAGAATTTTTGTGGCCATTCCACCACCTGCACCTGATCCCACAATGATGACATCGTATTCTTGGGAAGATTCGATTATTTGCATTTGCTCTGAATTACTTCAGCAAAATATAAAATTTAATAGGAAATTATTCCAACTTCTAGACCAATAACTTGGGAACAAAGACAGTCAACCTTCATTTTTAATGTAAACATTAGCTCTTTTTAGAAGTCTTTTGCTTTTGCTTTATGCACTAATCGCCATACTGGAAGGACTGTCCAGAGCAATAACATAATGAAAGAAATAAACAGCCCTTTGTTGGTTCCGAAAAAGTCTTTGAAAACTGCACCGGTATATCCCAATAGGGCGGATATATCTAATTTTAAAAGAATTAGGGTTCTCGATAAATCGATTGGATTCAGCATTGTGGCGACCAATGAAAAGGTATCCAATGGATATTCTTCAAATACTATCAAAGACATCAAAAACAAACCATCGTAAATAACGGCCATGAACAACCAAAGCAATACTGCGTATCCAAAACCCTTTATTTTGTTTTCGTTGGATAAGGCGATGTTGAAAGATAACGCGGTAAATATTAAGGTCAAAAAACCTCCGGTGATCAATAGTAGGCTAAAGTCGAAAATGGCATCGCTTCGAAGCAATCCGTAGATAACAAAGGGAATCCCCAAGCCCAATATTAAACTTAGTGACAGGGAACCTGCTACGCCGAGATATTGCCCCAAAAATATCGAGGTGCGTCTTATGGGCTGTGCCAACAATAACTCTGTAAATTCCCTGGAATTGTAATAGTACATAACACCGAAGATCGTTCCGATCAAGGGCACCAAAACAATGATGATATTCATCAAGGTAATGACCGCTTTAGAAACATCGTTGTTCAGAAAAAGCAATACAAAACCTAAAGCGAGGTAGAATAAAAAATACACATAGCTCCATCTACTTCTTATAAGGTCATAAAAGCTGTATTTTAATATTTTAAGCATGTGCGTTTTCTGTGGCTATGGCCGCTATGGCATGTTCAACATTGGTCTGGTTGGTCATTTTCTTCAGCTTATCTATGCTGCCCTTAAAGTAGATCTTTCCTTCCAAAAGGTATACAACCTCGTCCGCAACCTCTTCAACAAATTGCATAATATGGGAGGTGACCAGAATGGTTTTTCCATTGGATTTTTCTTTCTGAATCAGCTCTTTAAGCTGGATCAAAGCAGCTGGATCTAGCCCGGTTGTAGGTTCATCCAAGATGATTAGGGGACCATCGAACATAAAGGTCATGACTATATTCACTTTTTGTTTGGTACCTCCGGAAAGAGTAGCAAGTTTTCTATCCAAAAACGGTTCTAGGCCAAATAGGGATATCAATTCCTTATCGTTGCTGGGTTGTTGGTGGAGATCCTTTATCATTCGTATGAGTTCCTTAACCTTTAGGTTATTCGGAAAATTGGCTATCTGGGGTAAATATTCTATGTCCCTAAGGTATTTCCATTTGTTTCGAATGTTCTCTCCAGAAATTGTGATCGTTCCTTCATTCGGTATCACCATGCCCAATATTGACTTTATCAAGGTGGTTTTACCAGAACCATTTGGCCCTAGAATTGCTACAATGCCTTTGGGCTCTATGGTCAGGCTCAAATCTCGAAGCACTTCATTTTTACCGAATCGTTTGCAAAGGTTATCTATCTGTATCATTGTGTTTGTTTCATTAATGGGGTTGCATCCAAAAGATTGTCAGGTGTAAACACAGGAGAGACCTTCTCTGAAAAGTCTATAATGTCCATAAAAAGACTTCTGAGCAGTACAATGGTCTCCGGGGTACGATTTACAATGTATGAAAAGAGTTTGACAGGTCTGTAAGGGACATCTCCAGTCCCATCCTTGTCAAGATCATATCCAGTGTATTTGCTCCAGTAATTTCCACTAAAAATATTATCGTTGAGCTTGCTGTTGTACGAGACATCAAAGGAGTTATGAAGAAAATTATTGGTCGAAAAGATGTTTCCATAACATGCTCCCCTCACTTTTAACGCCCAGCCGTTGTTTATAAAATTGTTGTTCAAATATTTAATTCGGTTAGATCCTTCGATACTAATGCCCACGGTATTTTCTTCAAAGGTATTTCCTGTAATTTTGGCATCGTTGATTTCTTTCAAAAGCATTCCAAAGGAAGCTGCTCCCCAATTTTTTCGAAACGTATTGTTTCGCATTTCAATGTGCTTCGAGAACATTACCGCCACTCCGGATCCATTGTTCTCAAAGACATTATTCTCATAAATATCGTTGTTGGAAAACATAAAGTGCAATCCATACCGAACATTATTTGTGCTGCTATTGTTTTTGATGAGAATATCATCTGAGAATTCCAAGTAGATACCGTCCCTTACATGTTGCACAATGTTTTGTTCTACCTCGATGTTATTGCTGTACCAGAGTTGTATCCCATTTCCCGAATTGAATTCCTCCACAGCGTCTCCAATAATCTTGTTATGATATACTCTACCATGGCTTGATTTCTCCAAATAAATTCCAAAGAATAGTTTTTCCAGAACCACATTCTGGATTAGGAAGTTTTTACTCTTTATGACCCGGATTGCGGCATAATCCGCTGTGTAACTGGTACCTACGTTTATAATGAAAAGACCATCAATAGTGACATTGTCTGAAACTACCGTGATAATCTCTCCCTGATCCCTACCATCTATGATGGGATAGTTTTCACCCAAAATGGTCAAGGGTTTATCGACCCTAATATCGAATTCATTGTACGTTCCTTTTTTAATTAACAGCGTGTCAAAATCAGCGGCACGTTCAATTCCTTTTTTGATGGTGTTTGTCTCGCAACTAGTACAAACCACGATGGTTTTGGCATGTCCGTAAAAGACCATCCAAAGAAGAAGAAAAACAACGATAAATCTGTGCTGACGGAACATGATCTTGATTTATAAAATGGTGTATTTAACACACGTACTTAAAATATAGTCAGAATCCATAAAGATTCCGTTGAAATTTTGGTACAGGGGAAAACTGATTTCTGTTCCAAGTACAAGCTTACTTTGTAAAAGGCCAATGTTGACTCCAGTTCCTCCCCAAATACGTTCACCACCGTAGTTGTTAGGGTCTGCTGTTGTAACCATCATAGGATTTAATTCTGTGTCCATACCTTCTATCTCATTCTCAGTGCTGCCGCTCAATCTAGCAGACACACTAATATTGTTCGAAAGGGCGTATCCAGCCCAGGAGTGCAGCTCATATAAATTGCCAAAACGGTAATCCTCACTGTTGGTTCCTGTTCTGAGGGTACTCAATTGTTGTATTCCCCATGAAAGATCACCGTGATTTCCTTTTAATGTACCCCCAAAAGTAATATCGAACGTTCCAGTACCCAATTGCATGGCATAAGGCAGTTTGGCATCGGCCATCATCGGTGTCGCATCCCTATTTTTAATATCCCCTAGGGGAATGTTGATTTTTGAATTAATGTGAAAGGATAATTTTTCGCTTGAAACCAGACCATATAGCACCCCCAGCTTTAAATCGCCAAGACCGCTAGATGATGTAGAAAAATTGTTTAACATGGGCATATTGTTCATTATCATTCTTGCGGTTAGGTCCATGTCATTTTGGACGAAATTTTGCATGAGCATGACCGTTAAGTTATCTGAGATACCGTACATGGCCCCTACCATATACATCTGCATGGTCATTTCTTGGGGAGCAACCATAAATCTTTGGTAGATATCCTCATCCGAAACCCCATTGGAACCTTCTCGATTCCCGGTCATGGCCATGTTCATATACCGAATTGAAACCATAAAACCACCTTTAGGGTGCAAATGATCTCCCATGATTCCACTTGGGGCATATGCACCAGGTCCATGATGGTGGTGAGAATGGTCGGTAGCGCCAAAATTTGATGAAACAAAGCGTTCGTTTAGCGCTTTCCAATCCATGACTTCACCGTCCTTATCTTTTTGCATTGCTTGAGCATCTTTCTCAGTTGAATAAGCGGAAAGATTTGCTCCCATTGGACTTGGAAGAGATTTGCTTTTTAAATAATAAGCCGTTATGGCCGGTATATAATTCTCAGTGTTGTAATCTACAACCAACAGTTGGCCAAAGTCACTTTCTTTTTTGGTTTTAAGGTAATTGATCAAGCACTCTATGGCATCAAAATGATATACTTGAGTATTGTTTTTTACTGCTTTTGCCTTGAAATTATTGCTTTTGACGTCCATTTTACAGTGTGCGCACTGCTTGTGTTTTTGCGCTGAAAGCAGGGTGAAAACAAGACATGCGAGGACCGTGAAAACTATTTTGGGATATTTCATTTTACTGTTATCGTACGATTAAAAATTTGGAATTCTTGTTCGCCAATACCCAATGTTCCTCCTCTGCAGGGAAGTTGAAATTCTCGTAGGTTTTGAGGTTATATTTTGTTTGATTGATATGAAAATCAATATCTCCTTCCAATACAATTAATTGAGCATCCTTTGGGGAGGTATGAACAGGAAAAGTCGTGTCCTTTTCCATGCTGATGGTCAATATCTCCAGAGCATTGGTTTTGACCAAGGCTGTCACTTGTAACCCTTTAGGTTTCTGTTCGATTATTTGATGGTTAATGGTGTACATCTACTGGAAGTTTTATTGGTTCAATTCAATTAATAGTTCGTCCCAGGAATACAGGGTGCCCCCATGCTTATTTTTTCCAAACTCGGCATCAGTTCTTGTTTCAAAAGCGGTTAGAAATTCGCCCATTGGACTTGGAATTCCTTCGCTTATAAGAAAAATGGCACTTGTTGCATCCATTAATTTTCCGGGTTCGGTATAGTAATTACAGAGATGCAAAGCAACACTGTTGGGCCCCACATCTTTTAAATGGTTTACCATGCATTCGATAGCGTCAAACTTAAATGCCTTGCCCTTGGTCGTCACAATCTGGGCCGCATGTAGCTGGTCCACAATGGTCATTCTGCAAAAGTGGCAACCATCGGTTCCATAAACGATTTCCTGTGGTTTAACACTGCAGCCAGTTAAAACAGTGGTTAAAAAAATGGGAAGCAAATAAATTACGCTTGGATTTTTCATGCTATGGACTTTTTGCGTTCCTTTTTTCCAAGGATATAAGCAACAAATGAGAGTCCCATACCCAAGGCAAGACTGAAGGCTCCCAATTGAGGGTATGAATGCGCTCGGAAGTTTAAAATGTCTTTGGACCCAAAGAATGGAGGTTGAAAGCCCATAACCGAACCATCAGGATTCGTAAACTTCATTATGGCCTTAGGGTCGAGGTCATGTCCATAATCGTGCTCCCAAAGGTAGAAATCATACAATCCGGCAGCACTTAGTAAGACCATAAAAATAAACCAATACAGGTACCAGCGATAATTAGCCTTAAAGGCAATCAACAGTCCAAGAATTGTGGTGGATATTATTCCAATGGGAAAAATCTTAAACTCTGGTATTGCTTCCGGGATATATTTCATGCCGACATAATGGTTCATCAAGTTGATGTTTTTGATATCATGTGGATTGGCATCTGAAAAATCATTGATATGGATATACATTCCCAAAGGTGTTGGATATTGCGGGGCTTCAAGTGTTATTTTCCATAAGGGGAAAACAAATAGAAGTAGGGGCAATAGCACACCAATAAACATTACAATTTTTGAGGTCTTTTTCATTTTTTTACGCTCTAGGGTTTAACAAGCGGGAGGGAACGTCCTCCCGCTTATTCAAATAAGAATCCAACAATTTGGAATCATTGCGTCAGTCCTCTCCCAATGACCAGGTCAAATCAATACTTGAGTTGGCTGGGGAGACTCTAACATACCCTTGCATCTCTTGGTGAAGGGCTGAACAGAAATCGGTACAATAGAAGGGCCAAACGCCAACTTGTTTAGGCTCCCAAACAAAGGTTTCGGTTTGTCCTGGCATAATCAACAGTTCGGAGGTATTGGCGCCTATCATGCTGACACCGTGAGGTACATCATAATCTTGCTCAAGGTTGGTCACGTGAAAATATACTTTGTCACCAACTTTTATACCTTCAATATTGTCTGGATTAAAGTGACTTCGAATCATGGTCATATATATGTGAACCTCATTTCCGTCACGTTCTACCCTTACGTTTGCATCAGATGTTGTAGCGTATTTATGCTTGTTTTCCTCGAGACTGTAGATTTTCTTGGATCTAGGTTTTACCAGATCTGCAGGAATACCGGCTGCGTAGTGCGGTTCACCGACTGTTGGGAAATCAAGAAGCAACTCCATTTTCTCTCCCGAGATATCATACAACTGTGCGGATTGTGTTACCTCTGGTCCGGTAGGCAAGTAACGATCTTTGGTAATTTTGTTCATAGCCAGAACATACTTGCCATATGGCTTTCTAGAGTTACCACCTGGAATCATCAAGTGACCTACGGAATAATAGCAAGGTTGTCTGTCAACAACTTCCCAAGTTCCAACTTTCCATTTCACCACTTCGGAAGAAATAAAGAAGGTGGTATAACCGTTTCCTTTGCCATCAAATTCCGTGTGCAGTGGTCCGAGTCCAGCCTGTTTGACTGTTCCGGCCAAAACATCCTCAAAGCTCAGAATTGGAATTCCGTAAGCTTCCCCTTCAAATTTCTCGTTTTCGATGGCATCGATCATCTTGTTGAACGAGTGTACGGTTAAATCGGATGAGAGTTTCCCGTTTCCTACAATGTATTCACCGGTTGGGTTAACATCACAACCATGGGGGGATTTAGGAGTCGGTAGCAGATAAACTAAACCTGGCAATGTCGAGGCATCGAGTATTCGAACTTCCTTTTTCATTGTGGAGGTAGCTGTGTGGGTCTCCTCATCATAGACATTGTGCGCATAATTGGCCGGCATGGTGGTAAACTTACCTTCATTGATATATTCTTCGGCTTTTTTCCAGTTTACCGCAGCGATAAAGTCCTTATCGTTTTGTGAAGCGTTGACTTCCATCAGGGTGTGGGATTCTTCAGAATTATAGGTTGAGAAGAACATCCATCCATGTGAAGCACCTCTACCGGGGTGGGCCAAATCATAATCGAATCCTGGCATCAATATTTGGAAAGACAAATCCATACCACCATCTTCAGGATCAACACTTAGAAAGGAAAGGGATCCTTTGAACTTACCTTTATATTCTTTGATGGAGATATCCTGTTGTGGGATTGGAACGGAGAAACGGGTTCCCGCTACTACATACTCCGTGTTTTCTGTCACAAAGGCGGAGCTGTGGTTACCGGCACTATTTGGAATTTCAATAATTTCAGTGGTTTCAAATACACTAAGGTCCACTTTAGCGATTCTAGGTGTATTATTTCCATTGATGAAAACGTAGCGACCGTCAATTTCCCCGTTGGTTTGTGAAATATCGGGGTGGTGGGCATCATCCCAGGGAACGAAGCCATGGGAAGTATTGAGCATGGGCTTGGTCTCTTCATTATATCCCCATGCTTTTTCGGCATCTTGTGAGAAAACAGGAATCACTTTGAACAAACGACCTGATGGAAGGCCATATACGGACATTTGTCCACTGAATCCTCCAGAGATAAAGGCGTAAAAATCATCGTGCTCTCCAGGTGCCACATATACCTTTTCAGCAGCACTGGAAGCCAATGCCCCACTTGAGCTTTTGCTCTGTTGGTTACAGCTCGTAAATAGCAGTGAAACACTGGTGAGAGCAAAGATTAAATAATGGACTTTTTTCATTGTTATTGTTTTTTTAAGGTTGTTCTTTAATTATTCACTTGGTGGTAGCATTACTTTATCCACCACATGTACAATACCATTGCCACAAGGGACACTGGCAATTATTTTTGCTCCTCCAACAAAGACATCGTCTCCCTTTACCTCAACTTGGACATCCTGATTATTGGCTTGCCCTAGTTTTTTAAATTTTTTGAGGAAATCTTTAGAGTACTTTCCAGGAGTCACATGATATTGGAGAATATTCGCCAACGAAGCTTTGTTCTCAGGCTTAAGCAGATTCTCGACAGTTCCTTCCGGTAGTGCATCAAAAGCAGCATTGGTAGGGGCAAAAACCATTAAAGGACCTGCATTTACCAAGGCGTTTTCCAATTCAGCGGCTTGGACAGCGGCTACTAGTGTTGTGTGATCTTCTGAACCAATAGCGATATCCAAAACGTTGGGCTGGGCCTCATCATCCTTAAGAAAGGCCTGTCCCTGTTTTTTATCGCTTTTTTGTGTTGCCACTTCGGAGGTGGTAGGGGTCTCAGTTTTGGCTTCGTTCTTACAGCCATGCAAAATGCATAGCACCAAGAGCGAACCTAGGAATACTTTAATTTTGGTGATTACTTGCATAGTTAACTATTATAGGGTTCTAAAATATTCGAGTACAGCACGGGCTTGTTCCTCGGTCAGGCTTTGATTGGCCATTGGAGATCCATTAAATTCCATCAGGAGTTCCTTAGCCAATGGATCTTCCTTTACCATGACCTCTGGATTCAAGATCATGTTCATGACCCATTCTGGGGAACGTCGTTCCAAAATGCCGTTAGGTGCTGGGCCGATAAACTTTTTTCCCACTCTATGGCATGCCAAACACATCTGTTCAAATACGGCTTTGCCCTCTTCGGCCATTGTTTGGTCTATTTCATCATTTAATGTCAAGGATTTAATAGGCCCAACTCCTTTAGTGGTGAAGTCCACCCTTTCAGAGGCTTTTACAATGCTGGCTGTTGACTGGGTATCAACTTTTTCGGTAGTGGATTTTTGTCGCTGCACCTGAAAGCCCTCTTCTTTCTTTTCTTCTTTACCTCCGCAACTTAAAAGAAGGACCATAAGTAAAAATGCACCGCTTTTGACTAGAATTTTCATTGTATTACAATTGTTAGATTTTATGGTCAAAAGTATTGTCCTAAAATGTCAGAGAATATGATAATTGTCACATTTCGGATAAAAACATCTTTTTTATCTTTGTTGCTTGTTTTTAGATACTTATGCTTACAACTTCATCAAAATACGCTATCAAGGCTGTTTTGTTTTTGGCTATCAACTCAAGTGAAAACAATAAAATGATGGTCAAGGATATGTTCGACAGAATTAATGTCCCTCAACAGTATTTGGCCAAGATTTTACAGGAACTTTCCAAAAGGGAGGTCATATCTTCATCCCGAGGACCAAAAGGAGGTTTTTATTTGAGTGATATCAATAAAAAGCTTCCCTTAGTTGCCATTGTCGATGTTATTGAGGGAAGGCATCGCTTGCAGTCCTGTATGCTCAGTATAAAGGAGTGTGATAACGAAAATCCCTGTGCTCTTCACGATTTGGTTGGAAATGCCAACAGTTACTTCTTAAAAAAAATGAAGGAGACCTCAATTGAGAAACTTGTTGGGGATATAGCGGAAGGCAAGGCCGTGCTGCCTTTATGATTTCTTACGCATCTTAATCTCAGATTCAGAATTACTATTTTTCAATCCTATTCAATACTTTTTTTGCATTTTATGTGATAAAATTGTAGAAATGGTATGTTGAATGCTATATTTTTTTTAATTTCAGGGCTTACTCACCAAATATGAAGCTCCACTTATTAAATAGGACTAGTCCTAATAATAGTTCGTTTATGGTTAGCCATAATCTGTATCCTCACTTTTTGAAGATTTGGCATTATCACCCAGAATTAGAGCTGATTTTGCTTGAAAAAAGCTCCGGCACCCAATTTATTGGAGATAGTATTGAAAAATTTGATGTGGGAGAAGTGATTCTAATAGGGAAGAACCTTCCACATATGTTACTCAATGATGATGTGTATTTTGATCCATCATCACAAAGAATGGCCGAATCTGTAGTGGTTCATTTTAAAAAGGAATTTTTGGGAATAGGGTTTTTATCTGTTGCCGAAACAAAACCCATAACAGATTTATTGGAAAGGGCCAGTCGCGGCGTAAAATTTTCAAACGTTGATAAAAAGCTGGCGGAGGACATAAGAAGCTTACTGGATTTAGAGCCTTTCGAAAAGTTGATAAAGTTTATTGAAATTTTGAACGCTCTTGCTAAGCAAAGACCCTACAAATTGTTGTCCAGTATGGGCTATATCAATTCTTTCTTGAAAACAGAAAATAAAAGGCTCCATAAAATTTACGAGTACGTGTTCAAGAATTTTAAAAATTCGATTGGGGCAAGTGATGTTGCTTCGGTGATTGGCATGAATTCCTCGGCTTTTAGCAGATTCTTCAAACAAGTTCACCGTAAAACCTTCACTAGATATTTAAATGAAATACGAATAGGTTATGCCTGTAAACTGTTGCTCGAGGATAAGATGAACATTACGGCAATTGCCTACGAATCTGGATTCAATAATATCTCAAACTTCAACCGTCAGTTCAAAATGATTATTGGTAAATCGCCAAGCTCCTATATTCAATATCATACCGATAAGATGGAATATGTCTAATATGGAGCAAAAATAGTATTGCTCTTCGTGGTTTATTAGGTAGCCAATCCTTGCACCACGGATTAGTTTTGTTTTAAACAATAATAGTAATGTCCCACGCAATATTGATAACTGACATTGAGGTCAAGGATATCCGCTTTCCTACAAGTAAGAATATGGATGGCTCCGACGCGATGAATCCGGACCCGGATTATTCTGCGGCCTATGTAATTTTAAAAACGGACCACCCAGATGGGATAGAAGGACACGGATTGACTTTTACTATTGGTAGGGGGAACGAGCTTTGTGTTGCTGCAATAGAATCCCTTTCTCCACTAATATTGGGAAAATCACTGGAAAGCTTCACCCAAAATATGGGCGATTTCTGGAGAATGATAACGGGTGACAGTCAACTTAGATGGTTGGGCCCGGAAAAGGGGGTGATCCATTTGGCAACCGGAGCAATGGTGAATGCTGTATGGGACTTATATGCCAAAGTTGAGAATAAGCCGCTTTGGAAACTACTTGTTGATATGTCAGCAGAAGAATTAATCTCCTGTGTTGATTTTACCTATATAACGGATGCCATTACAGCGGAAGAAGCGCTCGAAATGTTGAAAAAACAGGAGGGCTCCAAACAACAACGTATCAATAAGCTGCTTGAGTCGGGTTATCCTGCCTACACGACTTCAGCGGGATGGTTGGGCTATTCTGATGAAAAAATGCGTCGCCTTTGCAGAGAAGCTAAAGCCGCTGGATTTAAGCATATGAAAATAAAGGTAGGAGTAGATCTCAATGATGATATCCGGAGAGCAGCTTTGATTCGGGAAGAATTGGGGCCAGACTTGACGTTGATGATGGACGCGAACCAAAAATGGGACGTGGACGAGGCAATTACCAACATGGAAGCTCTAAAAAAGTTTCAACCTTGGTGGATTGAGGAACCCACGAGTCCTGATGATATTTTGGGACATGCGCGGATCGCCAAGGCAGTTCATCCTATAAAAGTGGCCACAGGAGAACATTGTCAAAATCGGGTAATATTCAAACAATTAATGCAAGCGGGGGCCATTGGGATATGTCAAATAGATAGTTGTAGGGTAGGGGGAGTCAATGAAATATTGGCTATTCTGCTTATGGCGGCTAAATTCAATATTCCTGTATGTCCCCATGCTGGAGGAGTCGGACTATGTGAATACGTTCAGCATCTATCAATGATAGACTATGTTGCAATTAGCGGATCCATGGAAGACCGGATTATTGAATATGTGGATCACTTGCATGAGCATTTCCTTGATCCAGTTGTCATCAAGGATGGCGCATACATGCCGCCATCCATGCCGGGATACAGTATTGCCATAAAAGACGAATCCTTGGAACAATATAGATTTCCTAACGGAGTGGTGTGGAAGGCAGAAATGGCCAGTGTAAATTAAATTCAGCGAATTCTAAATAATATTACGTTCAAAAAACTGATTGGATGTCATTGTTCAACCTAAAAGGAAAAACCGCAATAATTACAGGAGGGGGAAGTGGAATTGGAGAAGCTATTTCCAAAACCTTTGCCAAACATGGTGCCGAGGTTCATGTGTTGGAGCTAGACTTGGATAAAGCAAAATCCATCGCGGAGGAGATCAAAAGTACTGGTGGTAGTGCTGTGGGACACCAATGTGATGTGTCGATTCAAGAGGATACCAAACGAGTGATTGGAGCAATCTCAGATAAATCCAAGATTGATATTTTGATCAACAACGCTGGTATTGCCCATGTTGGTAATATCGAGGGGACCACAGAGGAGGACATGGACCGTCTATTTAAAGTAAATATCAAGGGAGTTTACAATTGCGTACACTCCAGTATTGGAACCATGAAAGAACGTGGCGGAGTAATCTTGAACATGGCTTCAATTGCTTCTTCAGTCGGCATTTCAGATAGATTTGCCTATTCCATGACCAAGGGAGCCGTTCTCACCATGACCTATTCCATAGCCAAGGATTATTTGGAATACGGGATTCGTTGCAACAGTATTTCGCCGGCCAGGGTACATACTCCCTTTGTAGATAACTTCATAAAGAAAAATTATCCCGGAAAGGAAAATGAAATGTTCGAGAGTCTTTCCAAAACGCAACCTATCGGTCGTATGGGAAAACCCGAGGAAATAGCTCATTTGGCATTGTACCTATGCTCAGATGAGGCATCTTTTATTACTGGAACTGATTTTCCAATTGATGGTGGATATATAAAATTAAACGGATAGATGAAACTAATACGATTCGGAACAAACGAAAACGAAAAACCAGGTCTGGAACTTGAAAGTGGTACTAGAATAGATGTTTCTGGGTTTGGGGAGGATTACGATGAGGCCTTTTTTGCAAGCAACGGAATTGAAAGGTTGCAGGATTGGATTACTGAAAACTTGTCCACATGCCCTCCCATACCTGAAGGAACACGATTGGGACCACCATTATGTCGTCCCTCAAAGATTGTTTGTGTAGGCCTAAATTATGCAAAACATGCTGCGGAGAGCGGAATGGAGATTCCGTCAGAACCGGTGTTGTTTTTTAAGGCTACTTCCGCAATCGTGGGTCCCAATGATGATTTGATCATACCGAAAAACAGTGAAAAAACAGATTGGGAAGTTGAGCTGGCAGTAGTTATTGGCAAAAAAGCTTCCTATGTAGATCAGAATGAGGCGATGGATTACGTCGCTGGGTACGTATTGCACAATGATTACAGCGAAAGGGAATTCCAGTTGGAACGGGAAGGGCAATGGGTAAAAGGGAAGAGTTGTGACACATTTGCCCCACTTGGTCCTTTCCTCGCCACAAAGGATGAAATCAAAGACCCTCATAATCTCAATCTGTGGTTAAAGCTGAATGGCGAAACCATGCAGAACAGCAATACTTCCGATTTTGTGTTCAATATTCCAGAACTCATACATTACATAAGTAAATTCATGACACTGCTACCCGGTGATATTATCTCCACAGGAACACCTTTCGGGGTAGGTTTGGGGTTAAATCCTCCGCGATACCTAAACCCTGGGGATATTGTGGAGTTGGGAATAGATGGATTGGGAAGTTCAAAACAAGAAGCCAAAGCATATAGGTAAAAATGATTATCGATAGTCACCAACATTTTTGGATGTTCGATCCGGTCAGGGATGCCTGGATAGACGAGTCCATGAAGGCTATTCGTAAAGATTTTCTTCCATCAGACCTAAAACCTATTCTGGATGCCAATGGGGTGGATGGATGCGTAGCTGTGCAGGCAGATCAATCGGAAGAAGAAACGCAATTTTTATTGGATTGTGCTGAAAAAAATGAGTTTGTCAAAGGAGTTGTTGGCTGGGTGAACCTTTTGGTAAGCAAAGCAGAGGAACGACTGGAACATTTTGCATCCCATGCATTGTTAAAAGGAATGCGTCATATCGTCCAAGCAGAACCCGACCCCAATTTTATGCTGCGACCGGATTTTCAATCAGGTATTGCCAAGCTGTCAAAATTTGATTTGACCTATGATATTTTGGTGTATCCACATCAGCTATCCGCTGCAGTTGAATTGGCCAGAAAATTTCCAGAACAAAAATTTGTGTTGGACCATATTGCTAAACCAAAAATATCGGATGGTCTGGATTCCCAGTGGGCACTTCATATGAGGTCCTTGGCCCTGTGTTCAAATGTCTCCTGTAAGTTGTCAGGCATGGTAACCGAAACCAAAGATTTTGAATGGCAGGAAATGGAATTCTTTCCTTTTATGGAAGTCATTATAGAGAACTTTGGAGCAGATAGGGTTTTATTCGGTTCCGATTGGCCAGTGTGTTTGCTGGCGGGATCCTATGAAAATGTTATTTCTATTGTATCAAATTTTATCCAGCAATTGTCACCGACGGAGCAGCAAAAAATAATGGGATTAAATGCAATCCATTTCTATAACCTTTAACTATTGACCATGATTCGAAAAAACAACATTTTAATACTTCTGGGGATAGTTTTATTTACGAATTGCCAACCACAGAAAAAGCAAGAAGAAGCACCGTCCCCAAATATCGTATTGTTCTTTGTGGACGATATGGGTTGGCAAGATACTTCTGTGCCATTTTGGAATAAAAAAACACCTTTTAATGAGCGCTACATAACTCCCAATATGGAACGTTTGGCGAAAGAAGGAATGAAATTCACACAGGCGTATTCCACAGCAGTTTGCTCACCGACCCGGGTAAGTTTAATGACTGGAATGAATGCCGCTAGGCACCGTGTTACAAACTGGACATTAAAAAAAGATATGCTCCAACCCATGGAGGTGAACCACAAGACCTTGCAATTTCCTGAGTGGAATGTAAATGGCATGAGTCCAGTTGCAGGTGACAGCAAAGCAGTCCACGCCACGCCTCTACCACAAGTGTTGAAGGACGCGGGATATTTTACCATTCATTCTGGAAAAGCACACTTTGGCGCTATTGGAACCCCTGGAGAAGACCCTTTGAAGCTTGGATTTGATGTTAATATAGCGGGACATGCCGCTGGTGCACCCGAAAGCTATTATGGTTTGGAAAACTTTGGAAATGGAAAAGAGGGTAAGGAGATCTGGGCAGTACCGGGTCTTGAGCAGTACCATGGAGAAGATATTTATTTAACGGAAGCCATTACACGCGAAGCGTTGAGGTCATTGGACACAGCTGCAGAACAGAAGCAACCGTTTTTCCTGTATATGGCTCACTATGCCGTGCACACGCCCATAATGGGAGATGACAGATTCCTTCAAAAGTATTTTGAAAAAGGGATGGACTCTACGGAGGCCAAATATGCTTCCATGGTTGAGGGTATGGATAAAAGTCTGGGGGATATCATGGATTACTTGGAAAAAAAGAATTTGGACGAAAATACCATCATTCTGTTTATGTCGGACAATGGTGGTTTGAGTGCTGTGGCAAGAGGAGGCGAAAAACACACCCATAACAAACCTTTGGCCAGTGGAAAGGGCTCAGCTTATGAAGGTGGTATCCGTGAGCCCATGTTGGTGAAGTGGCCCGGAAAAGTCGCTGCCCATTCCGTTTCTGATAGCTATCTGATTATTGAAGATTTCTATCCTACAATCATTGAAATGGCTGGAATTAAAGACCCTGAACTAGTTCAGACCGTGGATGGACAAAGTTTTATGACTTTGCTGACTGCCGAAGAATCCGATACGTCCCAACGTCCGCTCTTTTGGCATTATCCGAATGAATGGGGACCCGATGGACCTGGCATAGGTGCATCCAGTACAGTTCGACAGGGAGATTGGAAACTCATTTATTTTCATGAGGATCAGCATCTGGAATTGTTCAACCTTACAGAGGATATTGGAGAAACCAATAATCTTGCTTCAACACATGCTGAAAAAACCCAGGAATTGGCGAAAATACTGTCAGACCATCTGCGGAAGGTGGACGCGCAAATGCCTTCTTTTAAAAACAGTGGGGAAACTGTTCCTTTCCCGGATAAAATAACCTTATAAATGAAAAAAGCCCGAATTGCACTTGCATCTTTGATTACGATTGTTGGAATCCATTCTTGCACCAAAGTAGCACCGCCTGTTCCTGTTGGTCCAACTCCTTCTGAACGACAATTGGCTTGGCAAGATTTACAATATTATGCCTTCATTCATTTCAATATGAACACTTTTACCAATATGGAATGGGGGCTTGGTGGTGAATCTCCACAACAATTTAATCCAACCGAACTGGATACCCGTCAGTGGGCCCAGGTCGCCAAAGATGCTGGAATGAAGGGAATAGTGATTACAGCCAAACACCATGATGGATTTTGCTTATGGCCTACTAAAACCACAGAGCATTCTGTTAAAAATTCTCCCTGGAGAGATGGTAAGGGAGATTTGATAAGGGAACTTTCCGAAGCTTGTGAGGAATATGGGTTGAAATTCGGGGTTTATCTTTCACCTTGGGATAGAAATCACGAGGATTATGGTAGACCTGGCTATATTGAGGATTTTCATGAGCAACTTCGTGAATTATTGACCAATTACGGCGATATTTTCGAGGTTTGGTTTGATGGCGCCAATGGAGGTTCTGGGTATTACGGTGGGGCCAATGAAACCCGAAAAATAGATAACAAGACCTATTATGAATGGGACAAAGTGATTGCCATTGTTCGTGAACTACAACCGGAGGCTGTGATTTTCGGTGATGGCGGACCTGATATCCGATGGGTTGGAAATGAAGAGGGTTGGGCCAATGAGACCCATTGGAGTCTTATCAGAAAAGATGAGGTTTACCCGGGTTGGCCAAGATATGTGGAACTAAGAACAGGACATGAAGACGGAACGCATTGGGTTCCTTCAGAAGTGGATGTTTCCATTAGACCGGGGTGGTATTATCATCCTTCAGAAGATCATCAGGTAAAATCTTTGGCACATTTGGTCAAGATCTATTACGAATCGGTGGGAAGGAATAGCAACCTACTATTGAACCTTCCTGTAGATAATCGGGGATTGGTACATGAAACTGATGTGAAACAGCTTATCCAGCTAAGGGAGCAGTTGGACAAAGATTTTGCTGTTGATTTGGCTAAAAATCAAAAGGCAACCGCTTCAGAAGTTAGAGGAAACAGTGCTGATTTTGAGGCAGCCAATGTCACCGATGGAGATCCAAATACCTATTGGGCCATCAATGATGATAGTAGGGCCGCTTCAATTACGGTTGTGTTTGATAAACCTACAGAAGTTAACCGCATTTTAATCCAAGAATACATTCCATTAGGTCAAAGGGTGCAAAAGTTCACCGTTGAAGCTGAAGTGAATGGCAACTGGGTGGAGCTTGCGAGTCAAACGACCATTGGTTATAAGCGGATCTTGCGGTTTGATACAGTAAAAACTTCAAAAATGAGGGTAAACATTACCGCAGCAAAAGGACCTCCGATCATATCCAATATTTCATGTTTCAAAGCACCAAATTTGCTAACGGAACCCATCGTCAAACGAGATAAAGAAGGAATGGTTTCTTTGGAGGTAACGGATAAAAACATCGAAGTGTTCTATACCCTGGATGGTACTGAGCCAATGATGTCCTCCCAGAAATACAACAAACCGTTTTTGGTAAATCAACCAACGACCATTAAGGCCGTTGCGATGGATCCTGCAGATAAAAGAACTACCAGTATCACCACAAAATATTTCGATGTTTCAAAAAAAGATTGGAAGGTGGAAAGTGTTTCTTCCGGAAAGATTGATGAGGCCATAAAACTTATTGACGATGATCCGCGCACATTTTGGGCCACTGATAAAGATGGTTCGTTACCACAAGAGGTTGTAATCGACCTAGGAAAGCAATACACCTTAAGTGGCTTTAGCTATTGGCCCATCCAAGAACGTTGGTCTTTTGGGATAATAATGGAGTATGAGTTTTTAACTAGCAATAACAATACGAATTGGAACAGGGTTTCGAAAGGAGAATTTAGCAATGTGGTGAATAATCCCATTGAACAAACCATAAGATTTGCGCCTTCCACGGGTAGATTTATTAAATTAAGGGCTATAAAACTTGCCGGGGACGACCCAAGGGCATCATTTGGTGATATTGGAATTATTACGCTGAACAACTAAAAATGGATTTACAATTAAAGGATAAGGTCATCATTGTAACTGGAGGGTCCAAGGGCATTGGCAATGGAATAGTCAATGTGCTCGCGAACGAAGGTGCCATTCCCGTAATTGTGGGCCGCACAAAGAATAATGTGTTGGATGCGGTCAAGCAAATTGAAGATAAAAATCTGAAAGCATATTATGCGTTTGCTGAGCTGACGGACCCAGAGCAATGCAAAGAAGCTGTGGCTCGAGTGGTGGAAAAGTTTGGAAGGATTGATGGGCTGGTGAACAATGCCGGGATTAATGATGGTATCGGATTGGAAGATGGAAATTATGAGGATTTTATAGCATCTGTCAATAAAAACTTGACCCATTATTATTTGATGGCGCATTACGCATTGCCAGAGCTTAAAAAAAGTAAGGGCCCCATTGTGAATATTGGCTCAAAGACATCAATTACAGGCCAGGGGGGAACTTCTGGCTATGCCGCTGCAAATGGAGGTCGAAATGCACTTACCCGGGAGTGGGCCGTGGAATTGCTGCCCTATTCCATTCGGGTAAATGCCGTGATTGTGGCCGAATGTTATACCCCTCTGTACGATAGATGGATAAAAACTTTCCCAAATCCAGAGGAGAAACTGAAAAAGATTACGGACAAGATTCCTTTAGAAAAAAGAATGACCACTGCTCAGGAGATTGCCGATATGGTAGTATTCCTTTTATCACCCAAATCAAGCCATACTACTGGACAATTGATTTTTGTTGATGGGGGATATACACACTTGGATCGGGCACTATAACATTAAAAGAACACAAGGTTACGCTCTAGGTGGCCAAATAGGTAAAGAATGAAACGCTACGCACTAGCTTTGGATTTAAGGGACGACCCAAATTTAATTGCCGAATATGAAGCATATCATCAAGCAATTTGGCCCGAAATAGAACAGAGTATACTGGACTCCGGAATAAAACGGATGGAAATCTATAGACTGGGAACCAGATTGTTCATGTATGTAGAGGCTGATGAGCATTTTACCTTTGAAGCTAAGGCGAAGGAAGATTTGAACAATCCGAAAGTTCAGGAGTGGGAAGAACTTATGTGGAAATATCAGCAGGCTTTGCCCATCGCCAAGCCCGGTGAAAAGTGGATATTGATGCAAGAGATTTTTCGATTGCAATCAAATGACTAAGTAATACAAATACATTGTTGAGGTAGCCATTACCCAGTTAAACTTTGATTATGGAACGGAGAAAATTTATAAATCAGTTAAGCGCCGGTTCGGCAGCTAGTGTTTTAACTCCTATGCTTTTGTCATTTAAGCCATCCCTGGAAATTAATGCTAGGTCGCTTCGTTTCGGGATTGTTGCCGACGTGCACAAGGATCTGATGCCTGATGCCGACGAGCGTTTGGAAAAATTTATTACCGAAGCTATAAATCGAGAGGTAGATTTCATTATCCAAATGGGTGATTTTTGCATGGGCGAATCCAAGAACCTGGCATTTCTAAAAATTTGGGAGACTTTTAAAGGTCCAAAATACCATGTGTTGGGAAACCATGATATGGACAGGAATTCAAAACAGGAAATGTTGGATTTCTGGGGTATGCCCAAGACTTATTATTCCTTCGATTTCAGCAACTACCATTTTGTGGTTTTGGATGCAAATTTTCTATATCAGGACGGGAAATATATAGATTATGATAAGTCGAACTTTTATGTGAACAGCAACTATAGAACCTTTATTGATCCAGATCAGATAGCATGGTTTCAAGCTGACCTTGAGGCTACCCAACTCCCGACCATAGTGTTTTCCCATCAAAGTCTATGGCATTACCAATGGGGGGTAAAAAATCGGCTAACGTTGCAAAAAATCATGGAGGCCCATAAAGAAAAGGTAATCTGTTGCATGAACGGGCATAATCATTTGGACTTTCACCATCATCAAAATGGAATAGACTATATCGAAATCAATAGTATGTCCTATTATTGGATGCCCGATAAGTACAAAAATACCGAGCGTTACCCCAAAGCTATGTATGAACAGTACAAATGGCTTCCCAATATGGCCACCTATAAAGATCCCCTTTACGCTTTTGCAGAATTACGACCGGAAGGAACCATTGCCATAGAGGGGGTGAAGAGCAAATGGATGTCCCCTTCACCTTCTGAAGCGGGAGTCCCAAAAGGGGTATACGGAAGTCAAATTTCTGCGGAAATCTCAGACTATGAACTGCGATTTTAGCACTGGATATTCAAACCAGTTAGAAAGTTAAACAATGAGAGCCCATAAAATGAAGAACTTGGAGTACAATACAAAATACCCTTCCATAGAAGACCTTAGAGATAGGGCCCAAAAACGAATTCCAAGGTTTGCCTTTGAATATTTGGATGGCGGTTGCAACGAGGAAGTAAACCTAAAGAAAAATACTGCCGAGATACGCGATGTGGAACTCAAACCCAAATACCTCAATGCCAATCCGAATTCATCCTTAAAAACGGAACTTTTTGGTCATGAATACGATGCTCCCTTCGGGATAGCCCCGGTAGGATTACAGGGGCTGATGTGGCCAAATGCTTCGGAAATATTGGCCAAGGCGGCTTTTGAGCACAACATCCCCTTCATTTTAAGCACTGTTACTACCTGTAGCATTGAAAAAGCCTCGGAACTTACTGAAGGAAGAGCATGGTTTCAATTGTACCATCCTTCAGAAAATAGTGTTCGCGACGATATTTTAGCAAGGGCCAAAGCTGCTGAATGCCCAGTGTTGGTCCTGTTATGTGATGTGCCCACTTTCGGCTTCCGTCCGAAAGAAATCAAGAATGGACTCTCCATGCCGCCAAAAATGACAATAAACAATATGCTTCAGATTTTGGGTAAACCAAAATGGGCCTTGGAAACCTTGAAACACGGACAGCCAAACTTTGAAACCTTAAAACCCTATATGCCAAACAACCTTAACCTTAAGCATTTGGGACTTTTTATGGACAAACTTTTTTCAAAACGGATGCCCGAGGAAAAAATAGCCCCGATTCGAGATCTTTGGAAAGGAAAGATAGTCCTAAAGGGCGTGGCGACTGAGGAAGATGCGGAAAGGGCCATTAAATTAGGTCTAGATGGGATAATTGTCTCCAACCATGGCGGCCGACAATTGGATGCTGGAGAATCAACCATAAAACCACTAACGCGAATTGCGGAAAAATATGGAGATCAAATTAAGGTTATGATGGACAGTGGCATACGCTCCGGACCAGATATTGCGCGCACTCTGGCCAGCGGAGCAGAATTCACCTTTATGGGCCGTTCGTTCATGTACGGGACAGCAGCATTGGGTAATAAAGGGGGAAATCATACCATTTCCTTGCTAAAAACACAGCTACTTCAGGTAATGCATCAGATTGGTTGTGAACGCACTGTGGATTTTCCGAATCATTTGGTTTGAAAGTGTATCGGTATAAAATCTAAACAATTATTGTGACGATGAACACGCTAGTGCGATTTTCCTTCTTATGTCTGTTGATTTTGGGTATCGCTTGTAAAAATGGGCCAAATGCACAAAAAACCGAGACGTCAAAAGAAGACAATTCTTTAGCGTTGAAAGTAATGACATGGAATATTTGGGGGCGTCTTAACCTGGAACCCCGATATACCATAAATGGTAAAACCGCCAGACAACGTGTCATTGAAATTATCCGAGAAAGCGAGGCCGATGTAATTACGATGACAGAAACCTACGGTTCTGCAAAAGCAATAGCCGATGCCTTGGGATTTCATTACTATACCCCCAAGCCAGACGCCAATCTGACCATTTTCAGCCGTTATCCATTGGAGAACTTCGGAAATATTGAAGGCTTATCACCATTTTCCTTTATTGTTGCAACGGCGGTCCTGCCAAATAACAAAAAGCTTAGAATCTATAACATTTGGCTTACAAGCGGGGGAAGACATATTGTAGAGATTAAAGATGCTTCTATCTCGGATGAAGTGTTTAATGAGGGAGATGAGAATCGCTACGAGCATATTCAGGAGCTGTTGCAGCACAAGGAATTTAAAAAAGATGTAGCCAACAGTGACAAAATTCCAATAATTGTAGCTGGCGATTTTAACTGTGTATCACATTTGGACTATACAGAAGCTACCAAGACTGCTGGATTGAATTTTGGAAGAATCCTTCCCAATAAAACATCGATGGCCATGGCAGATGCTGGATTTGTTGATGCCTATAGAGCTACCAATCCCAACATCACCAAAGAGACCTTGGGTTACACATGGACAACGGTTGGTTTGGAGTATATCTACGAGCCCGAAACTGGCTTTGTGCCCATTGCGACCAAAAATCATCCTGAACCGGAATATAGGGATCCATTTGCGCGTATAGATTATATATATTTCAAAGGAAAGGGGATTGAACCACTGAGCTCGAAAACAATTGTCCATCACAAATCCAATCTAAGCAGAAGCTTTCCAGAATTTCCGTCCGATCATGGTGCCGTTTTAAGTGTGTTCATAGTAAAATAAACTGTATTGCAAATTATCGATAGTGATAAATATCTGTTAAATAAGTTGTATATACAACATTGTAAATTATCTTTGCCCTATGAAATATCAATTAAGGCATTGTGTTGGATCCAGGTTGAGGCGTTTATCTCGAATTGCTGATGGGCATATCAGACAGTTTTTGGGTGAGCATAAAATTACCGAGAATCAGATGACCATTTTGTTCACCTTACACGAATTGGGCAGGGTGGAACAAGGTAAAGTGGGGGAGGTACTCTGTTTGGAACGATCAACCGTCAGTAGAAACATAAAACTTTTGGAGAAAAGAAATTTGATTGAACGATCTGCCCAATACCGACCAGATGTTGAACTGACCCAAGAGGGTATGAACTTGGTAAAAGTGCTTATCCCTCAATGGGAGAAAGCTATGGATGTTCTGGTTGAACAACTTGAGGAAGAAGGTTTGAATAGTCTTCAAAACTTGGAAAACAGAATGCGATAAAATTTTAACCATTAAGTTGTATATACAACATTGAACAAATCAAAATGAAACGAATGATCCCATGGAAACAGGCCCTTGTAACCGCGTTGGCAGTTTACCCCTTACTACTATTGTTTGAATGGGTGGTGAAACAAATCCTTCCGGTACAGCAAATGGATCGTAGGTTGATCCTCCTTATTGTGGTAGCAATGATTGCCTCAACGATGGTATTCTTGGTGATGCCCCTCCTCGTGAAACTGCTTGGCCCGTGGCTATTTAAAAACAATAACAATTAAAATCACACTAATGAAAACAAAAGATCGACAATCGAAATTATTGAGTACCAAAAACGTTCGGATTAAAAAGTTTGGATTGAACATTCGCTATGCAGAACTTGGAAACAGCGAGAACCCCACCATATTGCTGTTACATGGAGTCCCTGAAAACCTTCATACATGGTATGATGTTGCACCGGGACTGTCGAAGGATTATCATGTTTTGGCGTTGGATTGGCCAGGGTTTGGCGGAAGTGAAGCTTTTGAGAATCTAAACGATCATAATCCAAGAAGTTTTGCAGCAGTAGCCATGGATTTTTTGGATACGTTACAAATTGATCATTCACACGTCATGGCAACAGATATCGGATTATCACCAGCATTGATCATGGGAGTTGAAAACACGGATGCTATTGGCAGAATTATTGTCATGGATGGTATTCCGTTCCCTACCACCGCATATTCTTCCTGGGAAGTAAAAAGCTTTGGACGCAAAAATTCGATTCGCGCCAAGGCACTTATCAAATGGTTTCCAAAGGTATCCGCTCAAATTGCTTATAAAAAGGGATTTTATAAGAGTAGCGATATTCCCAAGGAGGTCCAAGAAGAGTTTCTGGTAGATGGCTATAACAAGACCACTCAAAATGCTTTTTTGGTATACTTTCAGAATAATGCTCCCGGTCAGGCTTATTTGGAGAGCCGAATTCATGAAGTGCAACAGCCAGTGTTGGTCGTTTGGGGAAGACATGACCGTTTTATCAATGTCGAACTAGGAGAGCTATTGGCTGGGAGTCTACCCAATGCACAATTAAAAATTATCGAGGACTCTGGACATTTTGTACAAATGGATAAACCGGCTAAGCTGCTATATCATTCGATAAATTTTTTAAAAAAGTCTAATCTTGAAGAAGCTTCTTTAGCCTTACCTAATTAGGCATTTCGTTACAATATAAGTTGTATATACAACTTACAAAATACCAAGAGAAAACTCGGATTAAGGAATTGCAATCAAAAAAAAGTATAACATTTAAAATTAAGAAAAATGAAAGCTGAAATTTTAATTACCGGTGCTACCGGAACAACAGGCCAATATGCCATTGAGTATCTGCTGAATCAAGGAAAAAAGGTTAGGGCCATGGTACGTACATTTGATTATAGAAGTAAAGCTCTGGAGGCTTTGGGGGTGGAAGTGGTCCAAGGCGATTTCATGGATGTGACAAGTTTGGAAAAAGCCATGAAAGGTATAAAAAGGGCTTATTTTTTATATCCCTTTATAGATTATCTCCCAAAAGCAGCCTCATATTTTGCGATCGCTGCTAAAAAGAACAAAGTTGAAATGGTTGTGGCCATGTCGCAAATGGGGGTCAGCGAAAACTCACCGAGTCCAGCTACCCAAAACCATAGTTTGGCCGAGCATATTCTGGATTGGGCCCAAGTAGGGGCAGTACATATTAGGCCAGCATTATTTGCCTGGAATTATCTTGGTTTTGCTGCGCCAACAGTTTCAGATCATCAAAAGTTTTATTACCCATTGGAAGACGCCAAGTACTCTATAGTACATCCAAAGGATGTGGGAGAAGTAGTGGCAAAGATTTTGATAGATCCAGATTTTTCAATCCATGTGGGAAAGAGATACGATATCACAGGACCCGAGGTATTTTCGGCAGCTCAGGTCGCCGGCGAGATTTCAGAAATAATCGGCCAACAGGTGGATTATGAGCCAATTTCCGTGGAAACTTGGATAGCAAATATCAAAGGCCATCCCACCATCAATGATTTTTTGGCAAAACACCTCAAGGAATTTAGCATAGAAGTTGGCGACGGAAGATTCAATAGAACCACAGATACGGTTGAAGCAATAACTGGTCACCCACCACGGACCTTTAAAGCTTACTTAAAAGAGCACAAGGAGATGTTTGTTTAGTGGTTTTTAAAGGACCACTGGTCAGAATTAACAAATAAAAAAGCCCATAACTATGTTAAGGGCTTTTTCTGTTTGGAATTAAAGTTTTTGCTGTGACCTGACTGGGGCTCGAACTGAAGACCCAATCATTTGATTTTCAAAAAGTTAAAATAATTACTTCTGATATGTGCACCGATTTGTACACCTATCAGAAACGATATATCAAATGAACTTATTTGCATGAATTTGCTGTCAAATTTAATTAATAATGTGAATGACATAGATAATAATCTTGTTCAAAAATCAATCAGTTATTTGACAAATTTTTATCAAATAAAAATCTGCTAGGGCAAACCATTCAGGTTATGTAATTAATATTCACAAATAATTGCTGTATTTAACAACGAAATATCTTTAACAAGAAGCGACCGTAATCCATTTAAATTAGCTCCGAATGGTCGGAATGTTCTTTAATAAGGAGGTGCTGATTCTTCAGTTAATCAAATATTAATTAAAAACTTAATATTATATGGCGATTAAGGTAGGTTGTTTTGCATTAATTAATCCATTCCAGACTCTTGACAAGCAGGTGGATCAAATCAAGGAATGGGGATTTAAGTTTGCGGATATAACGGACAACGCTGATGGAGCATGCTTAGGTTCGCATTTCGGTTTTAACGCCGTGGCAAGTTTGGATGCAAATGCATTTGATTTGAAAAGATTGTTTGAACTAAAAGGACTGACGATAACAAGTATTTGTGCTCATGCAAATTTATTAGACCCAACTGCGCCTTGGAGATATGGTACATCTCAAATCATCAAGGCTATTAGAATGGCTGCTGCCATAGGTGTTAAGCATATAATTACCACGGAAGGTGATGCATATACCAACTTTGGTAAAAATCTTTCCAAGGATGAGGGTGTGTTTATGATAAAGGAAAAGCTATATGAACCGCTTCAGATGGCAAAGGACTATGGTGTAAAAGTGTTACTGGAACCGCATGGTAAGTTTACTGACTCTGTTGATTTAATGGTGCGAATTATGGACGAGTGCAATTCGGATGCCTTGGGGGTAAATTTGGATACTGGAAATCTTTGGTTGGGTGGCGGTGAGTCAATCGATATGATTAACAAACTTGGAGATAAAATTGAACATGTGCACTGGAAGGATTTACCAAAGGAAATGATTCCGCTAAGAGGAAAAGAATATGGATGTGGAATGGCCACCATTGCTTTAGGTTCCGGAGTTGTAGGAATTGAGGAGATATATAAGAAGCTGGTAAGATCTGGTTTTGATGGGTTTACAACATTGGAAATTGCTGGTGAGCAAGCAGTTAAGGAAAGTAAAAAATTCTTGGATTCGATGCATGAAAAATATGGGAAGGCTTCATAGTTTGTAATGAAAAGAGAGATTCATAATCGGTTTAGTGCAGCTAATATGATATAGAAGACTTACCTCTTTTCGTATAGTGGTTAAATTAAATAAATTGATTTTTCAAAGCCCCCCTTGAAAAAACCTTCCGATATTCTTTTGGACAACTCCTTCTGAATGATTTATGGGGATGGAAACAGTAGTATTCTTTCCTGAGCCTCCTGGTTTCAAAGTTAACTTCTTCGATATCCCTGATTGGTGTGTATCTAGTGCGTCTTCCCTGTATGTGTTGTTGAACCTTTAGATGTATCCTTTCTGGCTCGGTTTTCCGAGCTGAATGTTTAATTTCAATGTACTCGACCTTACAATAGCTTGCAAGGGATTATGGAAAGGACAGGGAGGCCTGCGAGATATTCAATATCAGCAAGATTACCTACTTCAATCGGAATAGAAAGTATGACAATATGGGCCCGAGGGTTTTCTAAGAAAAAAGAGAAATGATAATACCTACGATTCAAATCAAAAGCGCACATGGGTTCCAATCTAGGTTCAGAGGGCATGTAAAGGGCGTTGGCATGATGCACTGATACATAAAGGCGGAAGGCCGCAGCTCAATGGAAAGGTGGAACGGCCACACCTTACCGACAAGAAAGAGTTTATCAGCTACCAGTCTACTCTTTGAATATGGACTAAAACAAAAAAATAAAGCATATAAGGGCTATTATAACTTTAAAAGACCCCAGAGGATATTTAAAAGAAAAAAACCTATGAAATCTGGATGCATCACTTAAGAAAATAAAGTTTTGGTGCCATTTTAACTGAAGCAGCACAGCTTTGCTTGGCATTTTTTAATATTTTTTTTGAAGTTATAACCCTTCAATGTTTAATCTTATCGCTTCATTTAATTTATCTCGGTGAAAGATATTGAACAAATTGACAATAGTAAGTATCTAATTTTAGAGGATGTAACCTAAATATGGAATTATGAACAAAGGGTATTGTTATTTGTTGGTAATTGCTGTTCTCTTCTTCTCATGTAAAAAGGAGAAAAAGGGAATTATAGCCGGACCTTCAACATGGGAAGAAACTATTGAAATGCATATCGATACATCGGTTCGGGTATATGGCAATTATGCTGCAGTTAAATTACCGATAACTAAAGGAGTTGAAATTTGGAATCCAGCAGCTATTGCTATTGATAGTTTGGGTGTTATCTATGGTTCTAATTATACTGGAGAAATATATTCTTTAATTGATTCGGATAAAGATGGATTGGAAGATACCGCACAACTTTTTTGCGATGTTGGTGACGATGGCTTAAGATATCCGACTAGTATAATTTTCAGAAACTCAAAACTTTTCGTAGCTACAACTCAAGAAATTAGAGTTTATGAAGATACCGATGGAGATGGAAGGTCAGATAACAGTTACACTTTTTTTGATGATTTTCCATATACCATGCACCCATTTGATTGGACATTTGCATTGGAATTTGACTCCGAGGGGTATCTGTATGCAATTTTGTGCACCGATTCTTGGAACGATGACCCAGCTCCTGACCCTGAAGGTTTGAGAGGGTCAATATTGAAAATTGACCCAGATGGAAAATCTTATGAACGAATTGCAACAGGTCTACGTTTCGCATATGGAATGAGATTTAATGAACATGGAGATTTATTCTTTTCAGATAACAGGGGAAATGAGAATAAGTACGAAGAGCTAAACCTTGTTGTGAAAGATGGATTTTATGGTAATAATCAGCCTAAATACCCAAATCATCCACCAATCAAAGATCCAATAATAAAATTAGAATATGGTTTCGCTCCAACCGGAATCAGGTTTAATTCGAAGAACAATGATTTTGGCGATACAGCTGGGAACTTGTTCATCGCGTTTTTTGGTCCAGATGGTCAATGGGAAGATGGGTCTTTGTCCAGAGTTAAGTTAACAAAATCAACCGTTGACGGTTCATACGCGGTCAAAGAGTTTCCAGTTGCCGATAAGATTGCTAAACTATCAGATTTAGTTTTTGGTAAAAATGGTGATTTATATCTGGCACAATTTGGTATTGAAGGGACATTTCATAAACCATATAAAAAACCAATGGGCTCTTATTATAGATTTATACATGCTCCTTGGGTTGTGCCAGATAATCTTGACAATAACACTTCTGTGGTATTTGGAAATGTTCATGAGGGTAAAAAAATATTTAATCAAAGGGCATGTGCTACATGTCATTCCGTCGATGGAAAGGAAGATTTATTGGGTCCTGATTTGTTAGGTGTGGGTAAATTACTTCCAGGAGGTGGACTTCTGGAATCGATAATAGATCCTAACAGAAACATCAAGACAGGATTTGACCAGTCGCTAATAACAAAAAAGGACGGTTTTATTCTTTCAGGGAGAATTGTTACGGCCAATAGCAAATCAATTTCATTGATGGTAGCGGGTAACAAGATTGTGGAAATAGAGAAAAGTGAAATAGAAACCTCGGAGCTTGTTGAGAAATCTTTAATGCCCGAAGGGCTTTTGAGTGGTTTAACAGATGCTGAAATAAAGGATTTACTCGGGTATTTAAACTCACTGAAATAAACAATTCTATTTGTCTATGTTTTTAAGAACAAGAACAGTTTTAACTCTCATCTTTTGTATTTTTTATAGTTTTCTGTTTAGTCAGGAAACTATCCATAAATTGGAATACTATTGGGAATCGGATGATGAATCTTGTGCCTTGGTTTCACGAAAGGACGGAATAATTTGGAAATTAAATTTTGATTTGGAACATGGTAAACCGTTTTTTTATCCTTTGTCTAATAGTTATGGAACAAATATGGTGTGGTGCAGGCCAAATGATCATCCTTGGCATTATGGTCATTGGTTTTCATGGAAATATCTTAATGGAGTAAATTTTTGGGAGGAGAATCAGGATACTCGGGAATCGGAGGGGATTATTAAAATTGTAGATGTCAAGAAAGAACTTTTGGCAGGATATGGGGCTAATTTTATATTTCAAATTGAGTACTGTTTAAAAAATGGCGGTGCGATACTTGAGGAGAAACGAGCAATCAAAATTTCAGAACTTGACAGTTTAGGAAGTTATTTCATTGACTGGAAATTAAATTTTAGAGGGCAAAGTGTGGATGTTATATTTGATAGAACTATACCTGGAAATCTAGGAGGTCCTGGTTGGGGCGGATACGCAGGGTTGTCTATTCGTTTTGCCAAGGAATTAATGGGGCATTCATTTATGATGTCGAACGGGGATATTTTAATGGATGATGTTGTAGGTTATGGGAAGAAAGGAAAATGGATGGATATGACAGGGCAATTTAAAGAATCACAAGTAACTGCGGGGATATCAATTTTTAATCATCCAGATAACAATGAAACTGTTCCATGGTATATTTATAAACATAAAGCATTTGCGTTCTATAACCCGGCATTGATTTTTGAAAAATCATTTCAAATTAATAGGGGTGATGAATTTGAGTTAAACTATAGGGTGTTTATCCATAATGACAGATTAAGTTTTGCTGAAATTGAGAAAAAATATGAGGACTATGTAAATTAATCTGGAATATATCTTGAATATGATCAGTTTATCTGAACTGCTTTTCTTGGAGAAAGAAGTCATAGAATATTGCATGAATGCTAATATTATTGCCGAAGTTCGGGTTTGGATACTGAGTTAATGAGTTGGCCGATATCTTGGAATAACAAAAAAATGTTAGTCATATGAAAACACAGCCGTACAATAATTTTTATGAAATATATAAGGCTGACAGATGTAAACCTTTGGTAGAAGCCTCAGGAGTCAAATCAAAAGAGTTAGAGATGTATGCCTTGGGAAGATTGCAATATCCCGGTAAATTTCTAAATGAAGACGTATTGAGGGATGTGTTCAGCATTGGCTACTGGGATGCTAAGAAAAGTCAATCTTGGGGTCTTAACTGGCATAGGAACGAAGGAATCGAAATTACATACCTAGCATCGGGTAGTATTGGTTTTTCATTGGGTAGGAAATCATCACATGTATTGAAACCGGGAAATTTAACGGTTACCAGGCCATGGCAGTTGCACAAAGTAGGGGACCCCAATGTAGCTACTAGTAGATTGTATTGGTTTATTATGGATTTAGGTGTTAATCAACCGCACCAAAGCTGGAAATGGCCGGATTGGATTATTTTATCTAAGAATGATTTGAATTTCCTTACAAAAGTACTACGTCAGAATGAGTTGCCTGTTTGGGACACCCGTGGTAAGCTTGAAAAAGTTTTCAAAGAAATTGGTAAGTGTTTAGTAAAATCACAAGGGCAAGTAATCCTCGATTCAAAATTGAAGATACTGATTAATGAAGTGCTGTTGTTGATGTTGGATGTATTTCGAGAAGGAAAGGTAAAGTTAGATGAATCTTTAACAATTAATTTAAGAACTGTAGAAATTTTTTTAGACCACCTTAGAACGGATTATGAGCGCAATTGGACACTGGATGAAATGGCATTGCATTGCAATTTAGGAATTACAAGTCTTACCAAGTATTTCAAACAACTTACCAACCTAACTCCAATAAACTATCTCAATAAGGTAAGACTTGAGGCAGCTGCGCAATATTTGCACAATCGTGAAAGAACCAATGTTTCTTCAATTGGATATGACTGTGGATTTTCAAGTAGCCAGTATTTTGCTACCGCTTTTAAGAGGATGTATAATTTGACCCCTTTGGAATATAGAAGAAAAAGCTTGACAACTAAGCAAATTGGCCAATGAAAAGTGTTACAAGAGATTAATTAAGCAATTATCCTATACGTCCTATTCTTTAAGAGTTCTCTGTCTACTTGTGTTATTGCGATTGGATTTTTAGGTTTAATAGTACTTTTAGTAATGAGATGAAAAGTGTATCTCGATTATTTTATAAGTTCAATTAAACGATTCCCAAAATTTAAGAGCGAGAAAAACTGCTATAAATATTAAAACTGAAAAGTGGAATGAAATAATCTCTGAACTAAGAAAAAGAGGTTGGATTGTTACCGCCAAGTATTACGGTTTTGATGCAGGAATTGATGATGATTTTTGATTTTAAGAAAAGGCTTAAAAAAAAATATTGGTCGGTTGGACTAATTGGTTAGAGGGAGAAATAAAATGTAATGACAGCGTTTTTGAATATCTAGAGTCAGAAGTTGGGAGAGAAGTTTAAATATGGAAAGCCTACACGTCTGAAACCACTTGTGATTGCAACTTATAAAGTCTAATCTTTGCCATTATTTCTCGTAAATAGGCCAAAAAACCATTAAGACATTGAAAAAGTTTAAAAAACGATGCGTAACACGGATTTAGAGGGGTATAAAAATTTTAAAAAACCTAAATACAGCATGGAAATCGGTTTGACGGGGAGTAAAATCATTCTTGTAATTGTGGAGGCTTTGACCGTTGAGGAAATCGAGGCTATTTTGACACAAAAATCACCAACAGGGTATTTAAGACGTTACGGTGTTATTGATTGACATGTGACTATCAATGTTTTGAAGTAGAAATCTTCCGAAGGACATTGTTTATAAAACTGTTTTTAATTGGAAAAGGCTTCCGATTTATAGGAAGCTTTTTCTTTTCTAGTAGCGAGAACAGGAGTCGAACCTGTGACCTTGGGGTTATGGGTCCAAAAGCCTAATATTGATAAAAATTAAATTTAAATCTTCAACTAAAAGTGGACTGAACTTGGTCTAAAGTTAAGTGAGGGATTGATTTTATTGACGGTGTGGACGGGTCCCAAACCTTAATTTTATCATTCTGATAAACAATTACTTATGTGTTAGGTTCCCTGAGTGGTAACCGAATCGGCAACCTCAAAATCCCAAAAACTGAAAGAACATCGGTTGGTTTTAAATATGGATAAACTAAGGGAAAGAGGTTAACAGATTAGAGATGAGAGGATTAAATTTTCTTTTAGGACTCGAACCTGTCCTGAAACACCCTATAAATAAAGGTTGCCCATGGGCCATTTTTTAGGTTCATTGCAAGACCCTTCCTTTAATAAATTTTAACATTTGCAGACTATTGATAATTTTAAAAAGCAGATTGGACACAATTATTGAAGTGGTGTTTTTGTGTCGTTTGCACGACAACTTTATTCAGTTGTCTTTTGTAGTTTTATCCATGTTGCTATTGCTTGCAATAACACAAATTTGTCGGTAATCATGCGTTTCTTGGCCTGAACAGGTCCAAAAAATACTCTGATTAAAGGCAATATTTTGAGGTGATTTTGTGTTGTGGAAAATTTGAAAATCAGTGAAGAATAGGCACAAAGACGAAACCTTGGTGAAAGGGTAATGAATTGCCAAGAATATAATAAATGAAAAAGACGGGATTTTCGCTTCCGCTTAGACGTGGTGAGCCACCTGAGGTAGGACAGGAACCTCCTCAATTGCAATACTCAGATAAAAGTCCAAGGGAAATTTATGAAACCCTTAAAGAATGGATGTTTAATACCTTTCCTAAGGTTCGAAAAGAAAAGACTAGAATTTCTGTAAAATCTTCCATTGCAATGTGGCTGGATGAAGACGAAAATGTAGCTCATGAAGATGCTTTCATGCCACCAGCTGGAAGTAGGGAATTTACACATTTGCATCTTGACGGAAGCATTCACACCATTGTAAGTATGGAAGTGGAGGAAGAAATCATTGGAAAAAAATGGGGGGTGCGTCATATGTACTATGACAGAGGAGTAAAGGAAATATTGGTTTATGCGCCTAGAAATTTGGAAGAGCTGATCGTGTTAAAATCCATTGTAATTAAATCTTACGAATATGTAACCGGGTTAACCTTCCAATTATGAACAAGTCAGGGTGTTTATTAAGAATTAAGTCTATACTTGAGAATTTCAGAAATTAGGAGAATCATGGTTGTACTCGGTAATGTTGTCAAGAGTTATATTTATGGACACTTAATCCAGAAACAAAGCTGAAAAGTAGACGTTAACTTCCTTGTTACTCAAAGTTGGTCGTTTTTATTTCGAAACCATATATGACATCAGAAAACTGTTAAAACCGATAGAAGCCGTAATCTTTGTTTGGTTTCTTTTTAAATGGGTTGAATATTGTAAAGATATTATGTGTTAAGCTCCCAATTGGAGGTAACCAATTCTGTGTTATAGGAAATATCTGTATGAAAATGGTACTTCAGCACTTAAAATCATTGCAACCCGAAACTTCAGCAAGTATTGTTTTTGAGTGAAAAACAAATCGTAATCAGATATCTCTGGAACTACCTTGTACAGACAACTTGCCTTTTAATAAAGTTTTATGACTCCCAGACCAAAATTGGTTAATGATAATCACAAAAAACCATTTAACATGATTTTGGGGCAAATTGCGTACTGATGATTGCTAAATGAGTATAAATGTATTGAAAGGGCAATAATAAATTTGGACAATGAAAAAAGAAAATCTGGAAGCTAGAATTAGTTGATTAACAATTTTTCGGGTTTTTTTTATAAAAAAGACAATTGTTCATTGGTTAAGATGTCTTTTTCGAATGCGCAGATTGTGATTATGAAAAAAAGGGCTGGAAAAGAGTACTTCCGGATTAAGTGATAACACAATACTAATCATCTGGGTCAATAAATTCATTATTCAGATTCGGTATTGTTGGAGTTAGAAATGAACTAAAAAAATGGATATATGGAGAAAAAAAAATAAATGCACACTTGGTCAGAAAGAGCGGCCAAAAAAACTAAATAACTGAACTAACTTGTTAATTAATTAAAAAATTATGAATAAAGGTTATAAAAAGATTGGAACATTCGCTTTGTTCTCAGAAACTAAATTAAAGTCCAAATTGATTTTGTTCCTCTCTTTTATTGCAATAATGGAAATAAATGCAGCAGCCAACATTGATTCGTTGAACGATGCAGAGCTGGTGGAGAGAACTAATGAAGAACAGATTACGATTACAGGTAATGTTACCGACAGTGCTGGTGTGCCACTTCCAGGGGCAACGGTTTTGGTGAAAGGAACCAATAATGGTACGCAAACAGATTTCGATGGAAACTATACGATTCAGGCTGACCAAAATGACGTCCTGGTTTTTAGCTATATCGGATATATGTCCCAAGAGGCGCCGATAGGAGGAAGGTCAATCATTGATATTTCCCTTCAGGAAGATGCAAATGAGCTTGACGAGGTGGTGATTGTGGGTTATTCAAGTAAAACGAAAGGTGAAATTACTGGTTCTGTTGCATCCGTTGATGTTGGGGAGGCGTTCAAAAACCCTGTTTCCAACGCTGTTGAAGCGTTGCAGGGCAATGTTTCTGGTGTTACGGTTGTTAGCAGTGGTCAACCTGGTGGAGCGCCATCTGTAGTAATTAGAGGTGTCGGTACTACAGGAAATACAAACCCACTTTATATAATTGATGGAGTGCAAACTACGGATCCATGGGTTTTTAATAGTATAAATACTTCTGACATTCAGCAAATGAGCGTGTTGAAGGATGGGGCTGCTGCCATTTATGGGTCTAGGGCTGCAAATGGAGTTATTATTATAACTACTAAAAGCGGGTCATATAATCAAGGTAGGGCTAAAGTTGAGGTAGATGTCTATACGGGCTTATCCTCTTTGGGAAGTACACCTGATGTGTTGACACCTCAACAACATGCTCAAATGATATGGGATGGAAGATTAAATGATGATCCTTCTACTACCCCTTCACACTTGCAATATGGAACTGGAGCATCGCCGGTGATTCCTCAAGTACTTCAGGGTCAGACTGCTGGAGGGGATCCTCTGCCAAATGCCACGGTTAACCCTAATGGATTTGACTGGTGGGATGTAATTACAGAAGCTGCACCTACTACGAATGCCACGGTGAGCATGTCGGGTGGAACGGAAAACTTCAAATCATACTTTTCGGCTTCTTTCTTTTCTAGAGATGCTGCTGTAAAACACAACAGTTTTAAAAGAGGGAATGTTCAAATAAATACTGAATTTAAGGCCTCAGATAAACTAAGGATAGGTCAGCACTTAAATGTGTCCTACGGGAAAAGTAGAGGAGGAAGTGTTGGAGCTGCAGTAGAAAGTGCAGGAAGAATAAATCCATTGATTCCTGTTTATGATGATAACGGTGTTTTTGCTGGACCCTATAATAATGCAAATGAATTGTCCAATGCAGGAAACCCCTTGGCGGCACTTTATAGATCAAGAAATGATATTTTCAGGAATATTAGAATATTTGGTGATGCCTATTTGAATTATGATATTTTGGAAGGCTTGACCTTTACTTCCAATTTTTCAGGAAACTTGGATCTCTACGATGATAGAATATTTACTGCTAGGACTCCTGAACAGGCAGGAGGTAGCAATAATAATACCTTAAGTGAAAAAAACAGCAATTCATCTTCATGGACTTGGCTAAATATGCTTAATTATACGAAAAGTTTCGGTAGTCATAATTTAAGTGCTTTTGCTGCGGTTGAAGCCATTGAAAATGATTTCAAAACCAATACAGTTGTAGCTTCAGGGTTTTTTAATGAGTCTCCTGAATTTTATACGCTGACCAGTGGTTCTACAATTGGGGCCTCTACTGAAGCGATTGCTAGTCAAAATAGCCTATTTTCTGTGTTTGGGTCACTTGATTACAATTATGATTCTAGATATTATTTGACGGCAACGGTTAGAAGGGACAAAACCTCAAGATTTGCCGGAGATAACAAAACCTCGACATTTCCTTCTTTCAGCGCAGGATGGTCTATTAGTAATGAAAGTTTTTTTCCTGATGATGCCTGGGTTTCTAACTTGAAACTTAAAGGGTCTTGGGGAGAAATGGGGAACCAATTTTTGCCAATTAATAACCCAACACTTTCATTTTTCCGTTTTAATGTAAACACAGCAGATTATGCCTTTACTCCGGGAAATGTCTCCCAAGGAGCTTTATTGAGTCAACTTGGAAACCCCAATCTAAATTGGGAGGTAAGTGTTTCCAAAAATGTTGGACTTGAATTAGGAATGTTTGATAATAGGCTGACCGCTGGGATTGAGCTCTGGCAAATTGATACAGAGGATTTAATTGTTCAGGACTTTACGTCAATTAATTCTACGGCACCTGATGCTTCCGCTCCTTTTGTAAATATTGGGGAAGTTAGAAATAAGGGTATTGATTTTGAAATCGCTTATGCAAATGAAACCAAAGGGGGCTTTTCTTATTCTGTAAGCGCAAATATTTCTAGATATAAGAATGAAGTTATAAGTTTGGTCAATGAGGCCCCGATAAGCGGGCAAACCTTTAGTTTTACGGGCTCATACACACGAACGGAAGAGGGTGAGCCCATATCTTTCTTTTATGGGACCAAAGTTGCAGGATTTGATGATGATGGAAGATGGGTTTATGAAGATATTGATGGGGATGGGGATACCAATGGAGATTCGGATGACCGTACAAATATAGGGTCGCCACATCCAGATTTTACATATGGTCTTAATTTTAATGGAGCATACAAGGGATTCGATTTTTCGTTGTTTTTTAATGGTTCCCAAGGGAATGATATTATCAATCATAATAAAATTTTCACAGATTTTCCAACTTTCGTCAACAACAATAGAAGCACAAGGGTCTTGGATTCATGGACGCCCTCAAATACAGATGCCACTCTTCCCGCTCTTTCCAATACTGTTCAGGGAAATGAGTTGAACTCTAGCACTTATTTTGTTGAGGATGGATCTTTTCTGCGTTTGAAAAATGTGCAGTTGGGATATTCCTTTAATGATAATGTTGTTGATAAACTTGGATTATCAGGTTTAAGGTTGTATGCGTCAGCTACTAATGTGTTTACAATCACAAGTTATCAGGGGTTGGATCCAGAAATACTTCCAATCAACAATTTGAATCTAGGGATTGACTCTCGGACTTATCCAATTACAAGGTTAATTACACTAGGGTTAAATCTGAAGTTTTGAAATTTAGATTTTTTCGATTGAAATAATTAAACTTCAATTAGAAACTATCGAAATCAATTTTATAATAATATAAAATCAAACGCATGAAAAATAAAACTAACATTTTTTTAATACTTATAATGTCAATGGTTTTGGCCTGCAGTGACGAGTTTTCTGAAACTGTGGAGATAGGTTCTTTGGTGCCGGAATCACTTTCAAATGAGGAGGGCGTTAATTTCTCCTTAACGGCGGCATATAGTGTTCTTGACGGAACAAGTAATGTTACAGGGAATTGGCAACCTACGGGTGATAACTGGTGGATGGATGTTATTTCGGATGATGCCCATAAAGGAAGTACTGATAGTGACCAGGCGGAATTGTTTCAATTGGAAACATTTAATTGGTCTGGCGGGAATAACTATATCTTTAATAAGTGGAGGGCCTTATATGTGGGGGCCAATAGAGCAAACGCGGTACTTGTGCTAATCAATAGCTTGGATAACCCAGAGGATTTTACCCAACAGGCAGCAGAAGCTAGATTTTTGAGAGGGCATTACAACTTTGAATTACAAAGACTTTATGGTTTTGTATCCTATATTTCTGAAGAGAATTATGCCGCTAGTGAATTTGACCAACCTAATACGACCGATGTTTGGCCACAAATTGAAGCGGATTTCCAGTTTGCTGCGGACAATTTGCCAAGTTCCCAAAGTTCCGGAATTTCAAGGGCAATTTCTTGGTCGGCCAGAGCTTACTTGGGAAAAGCTTATTTGTATCAGCAAAAATGGGCTGATGCCTTAATGGAATTCAATGCTGTCATAAATTCAGGAACATATTCTTTGAATACAGAATTCGTTGATAATTTTAAAGAGTTCGCAGAAAATAGTCCTGAAGCTGTTTTTATAATTCAATTTGATGTTTTAGGAACAAATGCACCAAACGGTAATCATGGGGGGACATTGAATTTTGGAGGGCCAAATGGTTGGTGCTGTGGATTTTATCAACCTACCCAAGATTTGGTGAATGCTTTCCAAACAGATGGGAGTGGACTACCTTTATTGGATACCTATAACCAGAATGATGTAGCCAATGATGCTGGTATATTTAGTGAAGATCCGTTTACGCCGCATGCCGGGCCTTTAGATCCTAGATTGGATTATACTGTTGGACGTAGGGGAATAGATTATAATGGTTGGGATATACATCCTGGAAAAGATTGGATTCGCGCTAGTTTTAGTGATGTTTCAGGGCCCTACAGTCCAAAGAAGAATGTTTATCATAATGGAGAGACTGCCAACGTGGGGACAGGCGGCTGGGGCCAGCAACGTTCGGGCATCAATTATCATTTTATAAGATACGCTGATGTCCTATTGATGGGTGCTGAGGCAGCTGTTGAGACGGGTGACCTGGCAACAGCCTTGAATTATGTTAACCAGGTGAGGAACAGGGCTAAAAATTCCACCTTTGTATCAAACGATGGAGGTGTAACTCCGGCAGCAAATTATGACATTGAGCCCTATTCATCGTTTCCGGACGAGACATTCGCAAGAAAGGCGGTAAGGTTTGAACGTCGTTTGGAGTTAAGCATGGAAGGCCATCGTTTATTTGATATTAGAAGATGGGGCAATGCCCAACAAATAATTACGGATTATTTGGTGAATGAAGCGAGAACCATACCGAATATCACGAGTAAGTTTGAGATTTACGAACCAAAGCATGATTTGCTTCCAATTCCGCAAAGGGCACTTGATGAAAGTAAGGGAGCTCTTCAGCAGAGTCCTCTATGGGATTAATGAAGGAAATAGTATTTTGATTTGAGAAGAAAAGAATACTGTTATTGTTAGTTTGTAGATAAAGGAGCATTTTTTAAATGTTCCTTTGTTTATTAAAGATTAATTTGTAAATGATTGGTAAAATGTCTTCAATAAAGGTTAAAAGTAACATCTACTTATTTTGGTTATCCCTATTCTTGATATTATTTTCCTGCACTGATGAAAGGGAGGAGCGATTAGGTTTGTTCAAACGTTTGGATTCTTCTCAAACTGGAGTGGAATTTGCAAACAATCTTACAGAGAGTGATAGCTTAAATTATTTTGTTTATCCCTATATCTATATGGGAGGTGGGGTAGCAGTTGGGGACATCAACAATGATGGGCTGAAAGATGTGTTCTTTACGGGAAATATGGTGCCAAACAAACTGTATTTAAATAGAGGAGAACTAAAATTTGAGGACATTTCTGTAGCGGCCAATGTACAAGGTGATGAAAGTTGGTTTACTGGAGTTACAATGGCTGATATCAATGATGATGGTTTCTTGGATATCTATTGCTCGGTAAGTGGCATAACCGGGTCAAAAAAGAACAGATTGTATATTAATAATAGGGACTTGACCTTTACGGAAAGTGCAGAAGATTATGGCATTGATTGCGAAGGAAATAGCGTTCAATCTACCTTTTTTGATTTTGATTTGGATGGAGATTTGGATTTGTATGTTGCAAACTATCCAATTACCAAATTCAATGCTCCTCCAAGCCTTTATCGTTATAAAATGGATCATACTCAAAAGGATGAAACCGACAAGCTATATAGGAATGACAATGGGAAATTTACTGATATCACTGATTCCTCGGGATTACGATCCTTTGGATTATCCCTGAGCGCGACCGTGGGTGATCTTAACAATGATGGTTGGCCAGATCTTTATGTTTCCAATGACTTTGCTTCGCCAGATTATTTGTTCATAAACAATAAGGATGGAACTTTTACAGAGCAAATCAAAAAAGCTACTTCACACACGGCTTTTTATGGTATGGGGGTAGATATAGCCGATTTTAATAATGATCAATTATTGGATGTGCTTCAGGTGGATATGGCATCGGACAATAACCGACGCCAAAAAGCGAATATGGCCAGTATGAACCCAGACCTATTTTGGTCTACTGTAAGTTATGGATTGCATTATCAATATATGCAGAACAATTTGCAGCTAAACAATGGAATGGTCATTGATTCAATACCTCATTTTAGTGATATTTCAAACATTGGAGGGTTGTCTTCAACGGATTGGAGTTGGGGACCATTGTTTGCTGATTTGGATAATGATGGTCTTAAAGACATATTCATCTCGAATGGTACCCGAAGAGAAATCAATAACAGGGATTATTTCAATCAGATTAAGAGAACAAGGCTTTCCAAAGAAATTTTATTGGAAAAATCCTTGGCAATCCCAAGCGAGAAAATAGACAATTTTGTATTCAAAAATCTTGGAAATCTTCGGTTTGAAAAGGCGAATTACTTATGGGGCATAGAGCATGAGGGGTTCTCAAACGGAGCAGTATATGCCGATTTGGACAATGACGGAGATTTGGAAATTATAACAAACAATATTGATGACAGGGCCTCCATTTTTGAGAATTTTGCAGCAAACCTGAATAACTTTTTAAACATTGATTTTGAAGGGTCACAAGGTAATAGATTTGGAGTTGGAAACCGGGTCTATCTTACCTCGGGAGGGGTGACACAGATGCAAGAACTTACGTTGACCAGAGGTTTTCAGTCCTCTATAGCACCTGAAGTTCATTTTGGGCTTGAACAAAACACAATAATAGATAGCTTAAAGGTTGTGTGGACAGATGGAAACACCCAAATACTGACTAATGTAAAACCAAATCAAAAATTAACTTTGAGGTATAAAGATGCCACAGAGCATAGAAGCACAATAACCCTTAGCTCAAATACATTGTTCCAATCAGAAGGAGAATTTGCATTTCCAAGACATAAACATAGTGAAAATATCTATGATGATTTTGGGGATCAAATATTACTACCACATAAGATGTCCACATTGGGACCTAATTTGGCGGTGGGAGATATCAATGGCGATGGGCGTGATGATTTTTATGTTGGGGGGTCTTCAAATTATCCGGGAAATCTTTTTGTTCAAACTGAATCAGGATTCAAAAAAATGTATGAAGAAGTCTTCGAAAAGGACCAATTATGTGAAGATGCGGGTGCAGTGATTTTCGATGCGGACCAAGATGGTGATAATGACTTATATGTTGTAAGTGGAGGATATGAATTTGATTTTGATTCAGATAGGTTGCAAGATCGTTTATATATTAATGAAAATGGCAGTTTAGTAAAGGCTGATGAATTTTCCTTGCCTAAGATGATCTCAAGTGGTTCAAGGGTCTATGCAGCTGATTTTGATAAGGATGGGAAGAAAGATTTGCTCGTTCTGGGAAGGCAGACGCCTAGGAATTATCCGTCCCCTGCAAGAACTTACTTGCTAAAGAATGCCACCGAGAATGGAGATGTACGGTTCGTGGATGCCTCAAACCTGTTTCCAGAGGATTTCAATCCATTGGGAATGGCTACAAGTGCTTCAATAGTTGATATAGATAATGATGATTTGTTGGATATTGTGATAGTTGGGGAATGGATGCCAATAAAGGTCTTTAAGAATAGCAAGTATGGCTTTAAAGATGTCTCAAAGAATGTGGGCTTGGCCAACACGAATGGTTGGTGGTGGAGTATTCGAGAAGGTGATTTTGACAATGACGGGGATATGGATTTGGTGGTAGGAAACAATGGATTAAACTATAAATATAAAGCAACCAATGAAGAACCCTTCAATTTGTATTTCAATGATTTTGATCAGGACAATCGAGGGGATATTGTTCTTGGGTATTATAACGGAGGGGAAGAGTATCCGGTACGGGGAAGGGAATGCTCGTCGCAACAGATCCCGACAATCAAGGTTAAATTTAAGAATTATAACAGCTTTGCCAAAGCTACCTTAAAGGATATATATACAGAACAAGGGTTAAAGAGTTCCAAAAAATACCAGGTTAGTTCTTTTGCGAGTGTTTTTTTGGAAAACGCTGGCGGATCCTTTATCTCCCATGAACTTCCTAATGAAGCTCAAATTTCAAGCTTGAACCAAATTTTGGTAAAAGATTTTGACGGAGATCAGTTTTTAGATATCCTGGTGGCTGGAAATCTTTACGGGTCTGAGGTGGAAACCACACGGAATGATGCGGGGATTGGTCAATTTCTGAAAGGTAATGGGAAAGGCGGTTTTATCGCGAAACCTGCTGAAGGTAGTGGCTTTTTCGCACCTGGTGACGTTAAAGATATGGCAATTATTACCGTTAACTCAGAACAATATGTTCTCATATGTAAGAACGATGACTACCTGCAAGCTGTGAAGATTAATACGGAATACCATTAATTTTTCCAGACGGGGCGTTTTATTTCTTTAGATTTTGGTGCTTTAAGCCAAAAACATCCGTTAGAGCAATTTTACGGGCAAACCGAATCTTGTTACGGGACATATATAAATGCAAACAGTAGTTAATAAATAATCACAAATGTTTAAAGTAAAAAATTTACCATGTTTGATGGTGGCCATGACAATGAATACAATGCTGCTTATTAATTTTGAGGTACATGGCCAATCTAACAAAGATGTGAAATACCTTTCCTCTAAATTAAGCGTATCTCAGCGAATTAAGGATTTAATGTCGCGAATGACATTGGAAGAAAAAGTCGGACAAATGTGTCAGTATGTTGGTCTGGAACATATAAAAAGGGCTGAAAAGAATCTTACACTTGAGGAAATGAGGAAAAGTGATGCCCAAGGATACTATCCGGGATTGTTTAGCATGGATGTAGCTAAAATGACAGCGGATGGAAAGATAGGATCTTTCTTGCATGTAGTCACAGCGAAGGAAGCAAACTATCTTCAAGAGTTGGCACAAAAGTCCCGACTAAAAATTCCTTTGCTCATTGGAATTGATGCAATTCATGGTAACGGCCTGTACAGAGGAGCTACGGTATACCCTTCACCAATATCCCAAGCTGCAACCTGGGATGACGCCTTGATTGAAAAAGGAAGTTTTCAAACTGCTCTTGAGCAACGCGCAACAGGTTCACATTGGTCCTTCACGCCCAATATTGACGTTTTGCGGGACCCTCGCTGGGGAAGAACGGGAGAAACTTTTGGGGAAGACCCGTACTTGGTTGGGAACATGGGAGTGGCGACAATCAAGGGACTGCAATCTGATGCGTTTAGCGGGTTCCAAAATGTTATTGCTTGTGCAAAGCATCTTGTTGCGGGAAGCCAATCCATAAATGGATTAAATGCCGCACCCACGGATGTGTCCAATCGTACTTTAATGGAAGTATTTATGCCACCCTATAAGAGAGCAATAACGGAAGCAAATGTATTTTCTGTCATGTTGGCTCATAATGAAGTGGGTGGTATTCCTGCCCATATGGATAAAACCTTAATGACGGATTTATTGAGAGACCGCTGGGGGTTCGAAGGCTTTTACGTGAGCGATTGGAATGATGTGGAAAGAATCCATTCTTGGCACCGCGTCGCTCAGGATTTTAAAGAGGCATCTTTTCTTTCAGTTGACGCAGGGATGGATATGCACATGCATGGACCGGAATTTATGGAGCATGTTATTGAATTGGTAAAAGAGGGAAAGCTTTCAGAAGATCGTATCAATGAATCATGTAGAAAAATCCTAGAAGTGAAGTTTAAATTGGGGCTTTTCGAAAATCCATTTGTTAATCCTGATGAGATTGATGGTGTGGTGTTTGCAAAGGAGCATCAACAAACGGCTCTGGAACAAGCTAGAAAAGCAGTTGTGCTACAAAAAAACAATGGTATTTTACCTCTTGGAAAGGGAAATGGAAAAAAGATATTTATTACTGGGCCAAATGCCAACAACCAAACAATTCTTGGCGATTGGGCAGCTCCACAGCCCGAGGATAATGTTACTACAATTTTTGAGGGTGTAAAGGCTTTGGGTGAAAAAAAAGGTTACGAAGTGTCTTATTTTGACAGCGGACAGCGGTCAAGAGATATGAAGGATGAGGATATTGTAACAGCTAGTGATTTGGCTGGTCAGGCGGATATAACCATCTTGGTATTGGGGGAAAACTCTTTCCGTCATGATTGGAGCAATAAAACTACAGGGGAAAATATGGCAAGGGCAACACTCAAACTTTCAGGTAAGCAAAAGAAACTGGCAGATAGGATATTAACACATGGTAAACCCGTAATTATGGTTTATGTAAGTGGAAGTCCAATTGCAGAACCTGAACTTGAAAAAAGCGCTGCTGCAGTGCTGAATACATGGGAGCCTGGATGTTTTGGGGGGCAAGCAGCAGCAGAAATTATTTTTGGCCTAGTCAATCCAAGTGGAAAGTTACCGTTAACCATTCCACGAAGTGTGGGTCAATTACAAATGGTCTACAATCATAAGCCTTCGGCATATGTCCACAAGTATAGATCTGAGAAATATACGCCACTGTATCCCTTTGGATTTGGATTAAGCTATACTACCTACAAATATGGGGCTCCAACGCTTTCAACAAATAAACTGACGGTAGATGGCAATGTAAAGGTGTCGGTTCAGGTCAAGAATACTGGAAACATTGCAGGAGAGGAAATAGTACAGCTATATGTTAGGGACAATTTTAGTTCGGTGACTCGTCCCGTAAAGGAACTTAAAGGATACAAAAGGGTTTTTCTTGAACCTGGGGAATCGAAAGTGGTGAGTTTTGGAATAATCCCTGAAATACTGGCATTTTATGATAGGGAAATGAAATATGTTGTTGAGCCTGGAGATTTTACCATCATGGTGGGAAGCTCTTCTTCAGATAATGATTTAAAAAGTGTGAGCTTGAAAGTAGAGAAGAAAATAAATCTAGAAGATTAATAGTCGAAGGGTTATCGTTGATTCGATAATCTGGGATGTATGTGTTTTTAAAGGGATATTCTTTAGTTTCAACACCGCTCTATGTCCTGCCCTAAAATAGGATTTTTTAAAATAAGAAATGCTAATTTTAAATCTGCTGGTATATTTGGATTTTCAAATAGTCAATGCTGATCAATACTGCACGGATTAGGAAAGACAATAAAACAGCTCCTTTGAAAACACTTTACATTTCACCCCATGGACAGATAAAGGCAAAATAACTTTGTGATTTGTCCCATCATTGCTAAAAGCAATAATCTTTAAATTTTACTATTTTGAATATTGCGTGCTGCTCTGAGTAGAGATTTTTGAAGAAGCATAAACGGCATAAACAAATACTATTACAAACGAAAATAAAGGAACAATAAATGAATAATGGATGCTTTGCAAAGAATCAGAAATGTAACCTTGTAAAGGAGTCAAAACAGCACCGCCTAAAATCGCCATTACGAGACCAGAGCTTGCAATTTTTGTGTCTTTTCCTAAGTTGGAAACCCCTAGCCCGAAAATAGTAGGATACATTAAGGACATACAGCCGGAAATCAAAACGAGCGAGTAAACTCCGACTATACCACCGATGACAATAACACAGGAAGTAGATAGAATTGCCACAAGGGATAGAACAACAAGCAACCTGCTGGGAGCAAGAAATTTCATGATTGCTGTGGAAATAAATCTTGAGGCGGCAAAAAAGATTATTGAAGCCAGATAATAGTTAGAGGCCAGCTGCTCATCCAGACTCATTTCTTGCATTACATATCTAATGGTAAAGGACCAAACCCCAATTTGTGCCCCGACGTAAAAGAACTGAGCCAATATTCCAAAAAGATATTGTTTGTTGTTGCTTAATCTTTTTATCGCAGGTGCTATGTTGAAATCTTGTGTAGCATCTGAGGCCTTAGGCATTTTGACAAAAAAGATCAGCAACCAAAACAATATCATGAAAATAGCAAGTGCTACATAGGGTGTCATCACAGCACTAAGTTCTTCAGACTGTATAATGTCAAGCATTGAAGATTCCATATGATTTCTTTCTGATGCACTTGCGGGATTTAGATTTGACAAAATGAAAGTTTTCCCGATTAAAATACCCATTATTGAACCTATTGGATTGAAAGACTGGGCTAGGTTTAACCGATACGTTGCAGTTTCATCGGGTCCCATTGCAATAATATATGGGTTCGCTGTTGTTTCAAGTATTGCTAGACCTCCAGCCAATACAAACAAAGCAAATAAAAAGTGACCATATAACATTGTCAAGCTTGCCGGGTAAAACAATATAGCTCCAATAATAAACATTCCAAGACCAAAAAGAACTCCTGACTTGTAAGTAAATCTTTTGATGTATAAGGATGCTGGAATTGCCAGACAGAAATATGATCCATAGAAAGCAATTTGAATCCAAGAAGTCTGGAAATCTGACATGCTCATTATTCTCTTAAAGGCGGCCAATAGCATATCTGTCATATTGTTGAACAATCCCCAGATAAGAAAAAGGCATGTGATAAGTACAAAGGGAAGCTTTTTGAATTTTTCGGGGCTACCGTGCATATTCGTCAGATTTTTTTGGATTAACTTGGTAAGCAGCTTGGCCCAATTGGATCGAAGGTTTTATACGTAATGGAGAATTCTTGATGCCCAAGCTTTTCAGATGCTGTTGCTTTACCACTCGCCACGCTAATGACCTTGGCGTAAATCTCATCAGAAATATCCTCTAGGCTGGTTCCAGACGTAATTGCGCGCCCAGCATTGACGTCCATGTCATCGGTCATTTTCTGATAAGTTTGTGGGTTAGCGCAAATTTTGATAACAGGAGAAATTGCCGAACCTACCACTGAACCTCTTCCGGTGGTGAACAATATTACATGACATCCTGATGCTATTAATTCTGTAATCTCTGAATTGTCATTAATGTTCGGGAATCCAAACCTAGGTTCGCCATCTGGTACAACATCTAGAAGATATAATCCAGGTTTTTTTGGCACATCCCCTGGCTTTATAAGTCCTGATATTACCGAATTACCACTTTTGCTATATGCTCCAAGGGACTTTTCTTCTATGGTGCTTAGACCACCATCAGAGTTTCCAACGGCAAAACTTCCGTGCCCCATTATGGTATAATATTTTTCTGCCTTTTGGACAGCTTTATTTATTTCGGCGGCCAGGCTTTTATTTTTTGCCCTCTTTTGGATATCCAAACTACAACCTATCATTTCTCCTGTTTCTTCAAAAATTGCAATGGCGTTATCATTGACCAATTTGTCAAAAGTTAAACCAACGGCGGGGTTGGCGGTGATACCACTTGTCGCATCCGAACCGCCACAAATTGTGCCTATTATTAAATCCTCCATACCGAGTGGAACTTTTTTTGCCCTTTTCAATTCATCTATTCTTTTTCGAATCCATTTTCTTCCAATACCTATGCTTTTATTGGTTCCGTTATTTTCTTGAATAACCAACGTTGAAACAGGTCTTCCTGAATTTTCAATGGTTTTGGCAAGCTTCCTCCGGTTAAAACTTTCACAGCCTAAAGATACCAACAGTACGGCACCTACGTTTGGGTGAGTACACAATTGGGACACAATTTTATCCGCGTGGGAATTGGGATAGCATCCACCAAAGCCTATTATTTGAACACCTTCGTTTTTGTAAGCACTGGCAATTTCGGAGGCGACAAAGTGCGCACATTCCACCAGATATACCACTAAAATAACGTTGCGAATCCCTTTTCTCCCGTCCTTTCTTTCATAACCGTATATTGGTGTAGTGTTTATTGAATAGTTCATTTTTGCTTAGGTATATATGTTGGAATAAAATTGCTTTTAATATTATGAACATGGACATGTTGTCCTTGCTTGATATCTTCGGTGGCTGTGCCGATAACAGTATTAAACTTAATAATTGGATCTCCCTTGTTAATATCTCTAAGAGCTACTTTATGGCCAAATGAGATATTTTCATCAATCAAATATTTATCATCACCATATGATATAATCTCTTTTGCTTTAATATCGACACAGCTCACTAGAACATTATCTTTTTCGGCTAGCTTAATCAAGGTATTAAAATTTTCCATATCGTAGATAAGCTTTTTGGGGATCAACTCCCGATAATATCGCTGTCCTGACCATATTTTCTGTTCGCAATACTTTTTCTGTTTTTTCAATTACTTCTTTGGCGATTATTTTAGGGATAATAACTACGCCATCTCTATCAGCCATAACATAATCACCTGAATTTATTACTACATTGTCAATGGTAATGGGTTGTTCGAAATCTTTGGCAATCCATCTACCAACTACGTCAACTGGGGTGTAGTATTTACAGAACACCTTGAATCCAATTTTGGTTATGAAATCAGAATCCCTACAACCACCGTCCACAATATATCCTCTTACTCCTCTCAATTGCATGGTCTCTGCTGAAAGTTCGCCCATGTGGGCAAGAGTACCATCATTGGGTTGACATATTACAACACTGTCTTCGGGAGCTTTTGAGAGCATCCCGGTCCATTGCAGTAAAGTGTCATGTGGTTCCAGTGAGTCATTATATTCGCCACTAATGGTAAATATTTGTCCCGCCAATTTATTATTTACATCTAGTGGTCTAATGTTACTTGATAGCACTTGTTTTGGATATCCCATAGCGCGGAGGACATCATATACCGCTCCAGAATAACACTTTTCTAGGCGGTCGGCCAACGATTGTTTTAAATCCATGATTGAACTCAATTATGTTTTTTGTCTTGTTCTATACCTTAATTGTCTTGGGCATTTTTGAAGGGTTCCGGATCCCATTCAAGCGGAAAACTCTCCTCTCCTCGGATATAGCGACCAACTTTGGCCAACGTTTTAACATCCACATCCCTGATTTTTCCCAAGTAATTTGGACCCACATTTACGGAAAAGATATTCCCATACTCTAATGCTCTCTTGTAATCATAGTATATTTTTTCAGCTGGTAAACAGAGTGAATCATGTTTGGGGAGTGAATAAAACCATTCTGCTCCACCTTGATGCTTGGGTAGTATTGGATAGGTGAATTCTGCAACCTTATACCCTTTATAACTTGCTTCCGCTTCCTTGTTGTATTTGGAGGTCTTTGAATCTCCAATCGTACCAGGTTTGCCTCTTTCTCGTAGACATAAACGACCAGCTGGTTCTCCATGGTTGAAACCAACATATGCATCTGGTTGGAATTGGTGAATGAAATCTACAGTTTCTTTATGGCTTAACCCACCGTCCCCTATGGCATGGTCAAGCCAGAAAAATTCAATGGGGCCGTATTTGGTACACAATTCCTTAAGCTGTGCTTTTTTGATTTCTGGATTATGCCCACCTTTACCTACAGCGCCATCAACGGCGCCAGGCCAGTTCCAATCACCTTCCGAAAAATATAACGCAAGTTTTAGTCCATATTTGTCGCAGGATTCTTTAAGTTTGGCCAAAACATCGGATTTCAAGGGACTTCTGGTCACTTTTTTGTCCGTTGTTTCCGTATCCCAGAGACAAAACCCATCATGATGTTTTGTCAAGAATAGGATGTAATTCATTCCAGCATCCTTTGCTGTCCTACACCATTGGTCAGTATCATAATCTGAAGCTTTAAAATAGTTGACATCCTTATCCAAGGTAGGGGTCCATTCTTTTCCATAAAAAGTGCTAAAAGACCAGCAAACGAACATTCCAAACTTCAAATCCCTGATTTCGTCTGCTCTATCTTTGTTCTCAAATTCAGTTGAATCCTTCGCTTTTGCTGTTTTATTGATACAGCCGAGCATCAAAGTTGCTATTAGGAAAATCGTTAAAATATTTCTTGACATAAATGTTTGATTGTTTCTCCGAATACCAGGTGTGTTGAAATGTAAAATTAATGTTCAAGGTTTGTCAACTTAATACAATGATTGCAATGAGTTGTACTGTATTGGCTGAAATAAGTAAAAGAAACCTTTTGGGAGAATCTCTTGGTAAACTTTTCAAAGGTTTGTCAACAGATTGATGAACTTGGTTGCGGGACATAAATTACATATTTTTCAAAATCGTAAATGGTTGTGAAAATCAGAAGTTTTTTCACAACATAACTGTTCCATTACCTGTTGAAGTTGAACTTTTAGAAGTGATGTTATATGATTTCCTCCTTTATTTCCCAATGCTGCCACACTGTACATGAATGGGCGTCCCATAAAAGTAAACTGTGCTCCACTGGCCATTGAACGTGCAATATCTGGTCCACTTCTAATACCACTGTCCATCATTACTGTAGTTTGATTGCCAAACTGTTCTGCAATTCTTTTCAGTGCTTTTATAGAAGATTCTCCAGCATCCAGCTGACGCCCTCCGTGATTCGACACAATGATTCCATCAAATCCTAGCCTAATGGCTGTTTTCGCATCGTATTCACTTGCCACTCCTTTCAATACCAATTTTCCTTTCCACATATCTCTTATCGGGGCTATTTTTTCTTCGAAGAGTTTTCCGGAAAAAGTTTCGTCCATAAATTTTCCCAACTGCTTTAGATTTAGGTTTTTTGGCATATAGGGCTTTAATGTCTCGAATTCAGGTCTACCTTTCAATAATGTGTTTAGTGCCCAATTGGGTTTGCCCAATATTTGAATGATATTTTTTACACTCATCTGGGGAGGCATTGCAAGACCATTTTTAATATCTCTTGGCCGAAAACCAAAGGTGGGTACGTCGCATAGGACAACGAGGACAGGGCATCCAGCATTTTGGGCCCTTTTGATCAGGTCATCTCTTAATTCATTTTTTGCAGGGTGGTATAGTTGAAACCAAGCTTTTCCTTCTGTGATTTCGCTTATCCGCTCGATACTACTTGTGGTGACGGTGCTTAGGACGAATGGAATATTGTGCTCGACAGCGGCTTTGGCAAGAATTTCAGGTGCATTGGGCCACATTAGTCCTTGAAGTCCTACGGGGGAGATTCCAAAAGGGGCATCATATGTATGGCCAAAAATTTTGGTTTTTAAACTACTTTTATTGTGCTTCTTAAGATAGGTTGGGATTAATTCAATTTTTTGGATATCGCCGATGTTCTTCCTGAGGTTGACGTCTTCGTTACAACCACCGGCCAAATATTCGAAGGCGAACGCTGGAATGTTCTTTTTTGCTTTTTTTGCTAAATCTTCGACAGATGGATAATTCGAGTTAAATTGCATGGCTTTTGAGAATGTGAATTGTTGGTTTTGCTTATAATTGGCCATAATGTCATGTAAACTACTTTTTTTGGAAACTGCCCGTTTCCCGATTTTTCAAATTTAACTTATGAAGTAATTGAATAACCTTAGGTGATTTTAATTAGCCCTTAACCGTGCAGGGTATAGATTTATTCATAATGCCCTGTCTAAATGTGTATATCCACCATCGACAAAGATTAACTGACCTGTTGTATGGTTGGATTTTTCTGAGAGTAAAAAAACTACCATATTGGCAATTTCCTTTGTTGTTGTCATTCGATTTCCAAGAGGAATTTTTTTGGTAATTTCCTTTAAACGTTCTTCAGGGTTTGGCAAACTATTGATCCATCTATTATAAAGCGGTGTAAAACACTCAGCTACGATTACCGAGTTGACTCTGATATTATAAGGTAATAGTTCAACCGCCCATTCTCTGGTCAACGCATTTCGGCCACCGTTGGATGCGGCGTACCCTGAAGTTCCACCTTGACCGGTAAACGATGTTTTTGAACCAATATTAACAATTGAACCCTTGCTTCTTTTTAATTCTGGTAGAGCATAATTGGCCATAAGATAGTAATGTCCCAAATTTCGTCTCAAGGATGTCACGAAATCTTCAAAATTGCCATGCTCTAATCCAACCCCATCGTTCACTCCTGCATTGTTTACAAGGCCGTCAATTCTTCCATATTTTTTTAGCACCCTGTTCACTGCATCTTTGCATTGACTCGGTTCGGTAAGTTCTGCAAGAGCATAATATGCCTTTTGTTTTTTTTCTTTTAAATGCTTAACCGCATCAAGTACATTCTCTTTGTTTCGACCGATGATCACTGGGATAGCCCCTTCTTCGGCAAGCATGTTGACAATACCATTGCCAATGCCCTTGGATCCACCCGTCACTATGATTACTTTATCTTTAAGGCCTAAATTCATTTGTATTGGTTTACTTTATTTATCTTATTGGTGAATCTTAATGAGGTTAAAGAGTTTTTTCTGTACCAAGAAAACAGTTGGTCAAAGGATTATGATTGCATTCTGCCAAAAGAATGGTTCATGGTTATTTTGTGGACTTGATTTGTTGGTTGGAAACTCCAAGCCCATCAATTCCAAGTTCAACGATATCACCTGGTTTCAGGTATTGTGGTGGAGACTGGCCCAGACCTACGCCAAAGGGGGTTCCTGTAGATATCAGATCACCAGGTAGCAATGTCATAAATTGGCTTATATAGCTTACCAGTTTTGGAATGCTGAAAATAAAATCCGAGGTGTTGCCATCTTGCTTGGTCTGCCCATTGACCTTAAGCCATAGATTTAAGTTGTGCGGATCTTTAATTTGGTCTTTAGTGACCAAATATGGTCCTAGGGGTGCAAACGTATTGCAACTTTTTCCCTTTACCCATTGCCCCTCGCGTTCTAACTGGAAATCTCGTTCGCTATAGTCGTTATGCAAGACATAACCGGCGACATGGTCCATTGCATCCTTTTCCTCTATATATGATGCCTTTTTTCCGATTACAACCGCTAACTCTACCTCCCAATCTGTCTTTTGACTCCCTATTGGAATAAGGACATCATCATTAGGGCCAATTATGGCCGACGTAGCTTTAAAAAAAAGTACTGGTTCTTTGGGGATTGGCATGCCACTTTCTGCGGCATGTTTGGCATAGTTAAGCCCAACACAAATAATTTTCGAAGGACGGCTTAACGGAGCGCCCAATCTGATTTCCTTTGGAATAATTGGGCAATTGGATATATTGTTCACTAACCATTTTGCAAGTTCCCCAATCTTTCTGTTTTCAAAAAATGATTCGTCATAATCTGAAATAAAATGGCTTACATCCAAACGCGTGCCATTTTCAAGTTCGACTCCGGGCTTTTCATTGCCATCTAGACCAAATCTAATTAGTTTCATGTAACGTTTTTATGTTGTAAATTTTGTTATCCATTCAATTTAATGAACCCTCCATCTATTGGAAAGTCACTGCCCGTTATGAAAGAAGCTTCGTTGGAGCATAGAAATATGGCCAAACTTGCAATTTCGTCAGGATTTGCCATTCGTCCAATTGGCTGTGTTTTAGAAAGTGCTCTGAACATCTCCTTTTCTTTGCCTGGGTAGTTCTTGGAAATGAAGCCATCAACAAATGGAGTGTGTACTCTAGCAGGTGATATGCAATTACATCTAATACCATGATTAATGTAATCTTTAGCTATTGAGTAGGTCATAGTGAGTACCGCTCCTTTGGTCATAGAGTACGCAAATCGATCAGATATGCCTACAGAGGACGCAATAGAGGCCATGTTAAGAATTACCCCGCTATTGCGTTTCTTCATGTTTTTGATAACAGCCCGTGTACAATTGTAAACTCCTTTGATATTGACTTGGTAAAGCCTATCCATGTCGTCTTCGGAGGTATCCTCTATGTCTCCGATGTGAGCTATACCAGCATTATTGATAAGAACATCGATATCTCCAACTGAACTTATCTTTTCAATTGTTTTCTTTACTTCATACTGATTGGACACATCACACTGAAAGGCTTGAGCATCTAGACCAGATACTTGAATGTCCATGGCTACATCTGTGGCATTACCGAAGTTATGATCCAAGATGTAGACTTGCGCTCCTTGCCGGGCAAAATGCCATGAGAGAGACTTGCCTATTCCACTGCCACCCCCTGTTATCAAAACACCTTTTCCCTTATAACTAAATGATGTCATCATCCACTATTCTAAGATAATTTCAATTATTGTATCAATGGAATCCATTTTTTGGATTGGGATATTGATTGTGGTGCCCTGTCTATTTTTTTTATACTCCAAGGCCGTTTTATCCTTGAATAGTCTAATATGCTTTAGGTCACCATCCAGATTTTCAAGAAGAACCTGATTTTCCTCACTGTTCAAAAGATGGATATATATTGTTTTGCCTCTTTGGGTGGAGGTAAATGAGTCTTTTTTGATTACAGGCCCCCCTCTTGTGTTATAAATAGTTTCTCCATATAGCTCCATCCATTTTCCTAACTTTTTTAAAATGTCTATATGTTCTCGTTGGATTCTACCATCGGGCATTGGTCCGACATTTAACAAAAAGTTGGCGTCACTGCCTGCTGCCTTAACAACGTATCTAATCAAATCATCCAAAGATTTGTGATTGTTGTCAATTAAGTTAAAACCCCACGAACCATTTATAGTTTCGCAGGTTTCTAGAGGTAGTTGCCCTATGTCTTCTGAAGCCGTTCCAAAACCTGTAGTATTCTCGCCTGGTAAATCCTTTTCGAACATTTGAAAATCCTCACCCGGGAAAGGTGCTTCATGGTGATTGTTGCCAATAAGGAGTTGTGGCTTGGTTTGGTGAATAATTCTATAAGTTTCGTCCAAGTTCCAATCAATATTGTTATTATCAATTCTGAAGTCAACAATCTTATGCCAATCCGTTTTATGAGAGGCTTGATCCCACCACCCGTCAAACCAAAACCCTGTGATTTCATAGTTTTCGGCCAACTCTTTAATTTGGGCATTTTGGTAATCCAAATATGCCTCCCAATTTCCAGACTCAGGTCTGCCGGTACTGCGACCGGTCCAGCCCCTGGGGAAATAATCAGGATGGTGCCAATCCAACTGGGAGTAATATGCAAATAACTTTATGCCTTGTTTTTTGCATTCTTGTTCCAGCTCCCTAAAAATATCCCTGCCAAAAGGGGTGGCTTTGACTATATTATAATCGGATACACCGGAATCGTACATGGCAAAACCATCATGGTGTTTAGTTGTGATTGTTATATATTTCATTCCTGCCTCTTTAGCCATAGAGACCCATTTTTTTGCATCGAATTGTACTGGATTGAAGAGTTGGGGCAGTTTTTCATACGCCCTCGCTGAGATTCCCTTTGTTTGCATTATCCATTCGGCGATGCCTTCTTCACCACCGCCTGCCAGCATGCTGTATAATCCCCAATGGATAAATAATCCCATTTTTGCTTCTTGAAACCAATTCCTAGCTTTTATGTTTTCAGGAGATGGTTGGTAATGCCTCTGTTCTTGTGCGGTTACAACCATAGTGAACAGTACTGCAATCATACAAGGTTTCAATAATCGGTTCATTTGCTTTGTTTTGAGATTTAAAAAAAAAGCCATGCGCTAAATCATGGCTTTTTTGCTAACTAAACTTTAAAAGAGACTTAGCATGTAAAGTATCTAATAAACTATCTATAAACTATCTAACTCAACTTAGATGAAGCAAATTTAATCACGGAGATGGATGAGAAATGTATTTAAACCGCAAAGACCAGTACTTAATTTGCATCTTGGGCCAATTGTATGCAATTATCGATAATTATATATATATTGATGATATGTAAACATAGTAAAATGAAATTACTGTATTTAGATAGAACTAGTTTAGGGGATTCTTCTTTTAGAAGCAATCTATTTGTGGGCCCCCACTTTATTAAAGAGTGGCATTATCATCCGGAGTTAGAACTTGTTTTGGTCCAGAAAAGTAGTGGAACTAGATTCATAGGCGACCATGTAGGGAGATTTGATGAAAATGAATTAATCCTGATGGGAGAGAATTTGCCCCATAAGTATAGAAATGATGAAGACTATTTTTTGGAAAACAACAACCTTGAAGCTATGGCCTATGCCGTTCATTTTAAGCAAGATTTATTGGGGAATTCCTTTAACAAGATGCCCGAACTTGCTCATATAGGAGAGATGATCGGGCTTTCCAAATTGGGTATAAAATTTGAAGGAGTCGCTCCGGAGATTTTACAAATGATAAAGGAACTCAGGAGTCTTGAACCAGCCAATAGACTTATCCAATTGTTGGTTATCCTTGATTATTTAGCACGGCACAAGGATTTCCAAGTTTTGTCTAGTGAGGGATTTATCAATTCGTTCAGTATGTCGTATAAGAGCCTAGATATGGTATATGAATTTATTTTTGAAAATTTTGATAAACAAATAACGTTGCCGGAGGTGGCTGAGATTGCATATATGAACCCATCTTCTTTCAGTAGATTTTTCAAAAGGGTCAATGGGAAAACATTTAGAGATTATTTAACCGAAGTAAGAGTAGGGTACGCTTGTCGTTTATTGGCCGAGAAGAAATATAACATAACAAGAATAGGCTACGAAGCGGGATTTAATAATATTTCAAATTTCAACAGGAGATTCAAGGCAATAACAGGACAAACACCAACACAGTATTCTAAAAAATATCAAATTTAACATTTGTTAAACCAATGTCACTTTAATTTCACATGAAGCTTTATTCCATTAGCTGACGAATATTGTGAAATTCCCTTGCATAGAGTCAAGCACAATTTTTTTTTGGAAGGTTAACTTTTCTCAAATACGAAACATTGTTTGAAAAGAAGGCCTATTCTCTTGGTGAGAAGGAAGATTGTATTCCTTGGAATACAAAAGCACATTTTGCTAAATCAATAATATAAAGGTTGTTGTTAAAAAGAGACTAATTGAATCTCAGAGTGATTCGGAATTGAGATTAAAAGAAATAAAAACCAATGAAAAAAAGTGCATTTATTTTTATCTTATTATGTGGTCTTGTAGAACTGCAGGGACAGCAAACCAACTCATATAATAGGGCATTTATAGATAGCCTGAGGAATTCCGTTAGGTCAGAAAACCAAGTGACAAAATTCAATAGTTACCTTGCGCTATCCAAGTTTTATGAAAAAAGGAGCACAGATTCCTCTTTGTATTATGCCAAGATTGCCGTTGAATTTGCTGTTAGGATGAAAAACAATGACAAAATAGGTGATGCTTATCGAAATCTTGGATTTATTACTTTTCGGCAAAAGGATTACGAGTCAGCAAAAAGTAATATTCATTTTGCACATATGTATTATGAGCGAGATAACAACACCATGGCAATTGCTTTGATGAATTTTGAGTTAGGTGAAATCTATTATCAACATACCTATCTAAACCAGTCTTTAAGCCATTTTTTATCAGCCCTTGATGTTTTTAAAAAACAGGGACCCTCGTTAAGGTTACTTGAAATAACTGATGCAATCTCCAGAATCTATTGGGATTTGGACATGTTGGGAAAGAGTCTAGAGTTTCAAATGCAGTCTTTGGAAATCAATAAGGCTTTGAGCAGTTCAATTGGAATCATGGCATCGAAAAATCGTATTGCCTCAATTTTGAGTCGAGAAGGCTGCTTTAATGAAGCGATAAAATACTTTGAGGAATCAGTTAGATATCATAGCGATTCTATTACCGATGCATTCAGGGACCCTGGACTATTGGAAGAGTTACTGGTGTCTCTCAATGGCTTGGCTGAAGTTTATTATAATATAGGTAAATATAAACTAAGTCTCGTTTGTTCCAAAAGGGCTTTCGAAATCATGGACGAAGAAACAAAACCTAATATTGTTGCACAAGTTTATCATAATATAGGTATGTCGTATTTTGGGTTGAAGGAATTCGATAAATCGGAGGAATTTTTGAAAAAAGCATATGCTAAACTAGCCTCAAATCCATCCAACGTGTCTATACTTTCGGCTTGTAATAAAGGTCTATATCTGTTATATGAAAAAAAAGGAGATTACAAAAGGGCTATGAAGCATTACAAGATATTGACAAATTTAAAAGATAGTATTTATGGTAAAGAAATAAATCAAAAAATAGTGCAACTCGAATCGGCACGCGAACTCGAAATAAAGGACAAAGAGTATAAGGGGTTGATGTTGGAGAATGAAAATCAGAGATTGCAGTTCCAGTCGAAAATAAAGAATATTTTTATTGTTTGTTCCATCATTTTTGGGATTGTTTTTATACTGTATACCACAAACGCTTTAAGAAGCAGGACGCTGCTGGCGGAAAAAGAAATGGCAGTGGCCAGGAACAAACTGGATATGTTGCGTTTGCAGATGAATCCTCATTTTGTGTTCAATGTTATTAATGGGGTTCAAAATTTCATATTAAAATCAGATAGATATGAGGCTTACGAACTATTGGGGAAATTATCTAGTTTGTTTCGCTTGATGCATAAGAATTCAAAAGAAACGTACATTTCGCTTGGAGATGAATTGAAATTAATGAGAAATTACATTGAGCTGGAAAAGGCAAGATTTCGAAAAGGTTTTGAATTTAGATTGGAAGTTCCAAAAATTTTGGAAGACAGCAAGTTAAAGATTCCGTCCATGCTCATTCAACCGGTAGTTGAAAATGCGATAATACATGGACTATCCAACAAAAAGGACAAAGGTTTCCTGAGTGTGGAATTCCAATATAAATCAAATGGCCAGAATTACGTAATATGTGTTGTGGAAGATAACGGTATTGGGAGAGAAGAGGCACTTAGAATAAAAAAGCAAAACAAGCACATGTCACTTGCCTCGCATAATACCATGGAACGTCTTGAAATTTTAAAAAAAATGGGACATGAAAATGTAGATGTCAGCTATGAGGATTTGTACTCGGATGGTGAACACCCAAGGGGTACTAAGGTGACATTACGTTTACCGATTACTGAAATATGAGCGATTTAAGAGCACTGATTGTCGACGATGAACTTAATGGGATTGAAAATTTGGTTCATATATTAAAAAAGTATTTCCCGAATGTTACCATTCTAGGGAGTGCACAATCATTGGATATGGCGGAGAGTGCCATCAAGGAACTTGATCCAAATTTATTATTCTTGGATGTGCAAATAGGTACACGTAGCATATTTGAATTATTAGATAGATTAAATACCAGGACTTTTGAAATTATTTTCCTATCGGCTTATGATCACGCTGTAAGGGCCTTCAAATTCATGGCGATAGATTATTTGCTAAAACCGATAGATATTTCAGAGTTAAGAAGTGCTATTGAGCGGGCAACGTTCAATATTGATAACAGGAGTATCCATGATCATGCCGACGACCTGTTATGTGCTATAAGAAGTTCGAGCATGGAAAATCAAAAAATTGCGGTGTCAACCGCCAGAGGTTACGAATTTGTTTATGTAAATGAAATTATGTATTGCATGGCCAAAGACTCCGGTACGCACTTTTTTTTAAAATCAAAGAGAATAATGGCTTCCCAAGAACTAGGTTATTATGAAGCCCTTCTTTCCGGCTTTAATTTTATAAGAATTCACGACTGCAATCTTATAAATACAAGTTTTGTTGAACAGGTTATTTGTTCAGAGGAATGTCATGTGCTCATGAAAGATGGTGAAAGGCTGTCCATAGCAAAATCGAGAAAGGGAATTGTACTTAAAACCTTGGACTCTTTGTAAAACCCTGATTTCCGATTTAGCCCAAAATAGATCGTTGACAATTCATTTTAAGGTCAGACTCCGTTTAATTCTTCCTGTGGTAATCGAACCGAAGGAATAGAACAAACTTCAAGTTGCTGTCACTTAGGCGACACCTGTGCATTTAGGCATAACCTAATTTCGTATGAAGCATTAAGGAATGGATTGGGAAGTTTAGCATTAGTGCTAATCTGGGTTTCAGGTTATCGACCTCAAAATCACAAAACAAAAAGAAATGATTGGCTCATGTGAATTTTTAGAAATAAGGCATTATTCAAAGGGTGAAGAGATTAGACTTAAATCAGGTCATGTCAATGAAGTCTTTTTTCTTAAAAGGGGGGCACTAAAGATTGTATGCCTTAAAGATAGTGGCGAGGAAATTATAAAAGATTTGGTCAATGAAGGTGAGATTTTTGGGATACTGGGTTTAATGGGCGCCCAAAATAGGGATGATTACGCGGTGGCCATAGTGGATTCCCAAATTTGTGTAATGGATGCCATTACACTTAGGAACATGACGGATATTAATCCAAAACTGAACAAATACCTTTTTAGAATGGCAGGAGCCTTAATTCAGAAGCTTGAGAGCAAATTGGAATCTTTGACCATTAATGATGCAGAGACAAGGATTAAAGAGTTCATTATTAGCTATCTCAAAAGTTTTGGGGTGGAACACCAAGAGAAGCTGATGGCAAAAAACCTTTTAAGCAATGAAGAAATTGGTTGGTTAACATGCACCTCTAGACAGACGGTGAACAAAGTATTGAATAACCTTAGGTCAGAAGGATACATTGATTTTGATAAGAATGTACTGAAGATTGAATTAAAAAGAATCAAAAACTAAGCTCAATTGAAATATGATATTATCATAATAGGTACTCTGGAGGTGGAACGATTGCTGCAAAACTGGCGCATACGAGCAAATGAATTCATCATGAGCGCAGAGGCTTTTTCCCTCCTGTCCTACTGTAAGTCCAACTTTAACCACCGTTATGACCCAAGCCCTAAAGGTGGAAGATTAACTAATTAAAATGTCATCCGAAATGAAATTAATGAAGATTGCAGTTGCTTGTGTTATCTTTTTTTCTGGAGCCCAATTGTTTTGGGCTCAAACTGCGCTTGAGGTACAAAAAGTCACTATTACTGTCAGGGATCTGGATGTGTCCCTGCCCTTTTTTGAAGAATTACTGGGCTTCCAAAAAGTAGGTGAGAATATAACGTCGGGTACTGATGTTAGAAAGTTAATGGGGTTGGATAACCCAAGACTTGTTATAAAGAGCGTAACCTTGCAATTGGGTGATGAACAAATTGAACTGCAAGAATTCGAAAATGAAGAAAGGGCCAATCAAATTCCCATCGACTCAAGAAGTAATGATTTATGGTTCCAACATATTGCCATTGTGGTCAGTGATATGGATAAAGCGTATAAAAAACTTCGAGCTTACGGTGTTACCCATGTTTCTACCGCACCGCAGACCTTGCCAGACTACATTACGGCAGCTGCCGGTATAAAGGCGTTTTATTTCCAGGATCCTGACCGTCATAATTTAGAACTCATTTATTTTCCTAAGGGTAAGGGAGATATCAGGTGGCAACAGCCTTCCCAAAAGATATTTTTGGGTATTGACCATACAGCGATTGGTATTAAAAATACTGAAAAATCCACCTCGTTTTACGAAACAGTTATTGGCCTAAAAACCATGGGGCACAGCGAGAATTATGGTAATGAGCAAGAACATTTGAACCAGGTCTTTGGAGCGCGGCTCTGGATAAGCGGATTGCGAGCTGAAAAAGGTTTTGGGGTTGAATTTCTTGATTATATCGCGCCTCCAGGTGGTAGGAATTACCCTAAAACGAGTAGACCAACTGATCTATGGCACTGGCATACTACTATAAAAATAGAAAATGTGGAACACCTGTATAATCGGCTTTTGGAGAAGGATGTTGAATTCATTTCCAATGGAATTGTTGTAATTGACAACAGAAAACAATTTATGATAAGGGATGTGGACGGACATGCTTTATTGATAACCGAATAAATAAACATTACCTATATGAAAACGACAAAAATTTTCACGTTAACAGCAACCTTGTTGTTTGCTTTGAGTTCTTGCTCACAAAAATGCGATAAACCATTTCCGGAGGGCAAGCACTTGATAAATACGGATGAGGCTGGCCGAAACATAGCAATGGAGGGTATTGACCTTGTTTCTTTTTTTAATGGAAGTCCTTTGAAAGGTACTGATGCCTACTCTTTTTCGTATGAGGGTATAACGTACCTGTTTGCCTCACAGGATCATAAAAATGCTTTTGCTGAAAATCCTGCCAAATTCATGCCCCAGTATGGTGGTTTTTGTGCGGTTGCTATGTTCTTTGGAAAAGCCGAGGAACTACAGACCTACAACTTGTACCATGTAGTTGATGGCAAGTTATATTTCAACAAGAATGAAAAGGCAAAGAAAATGTGGGACAAGAAGACCCCAGAAGTTATTATCCAACAATCTGATAAAAATTGGAACTGTGTCCTAACAGATTTAGGATTGGATATAACAGAACCCTATAAGGAACCAGAAAGTATTAAATAAACATCAAAATAAACATCAAAATGAAAAAGCTAAGATTATTTACCATGTTCGCCGCTATTTTGGCAATAGGATCAATACACGCACAGGTTGAGAATTCATACAGCCTTACTTTGGAAGGAGCAAAGAAAATAATGAAAGCTGCCACCGACTATGCAAAAGCGAATAATGCACCGGGGGGTGCCATTGCCATTGTTGATGCGGGAGGACACGTAATCCTATTGGAACGGTTGACCGGTACCTTTCCTGCAGCTTCAGAGGTTTCCATAGGAAAAGCTAGAACAGCAGCTACCTTCACCTTTGAGTCCAAAAAATTAGAAGATGCAATAATTGGAGGAAGAACCTCATTGATTACGGTGGGCCATAATATGCTACGTGGCGGAATCCCTATCAAATATAAAGGACATGTTGTTGGTGGTATAGGAGTTAGTGGAGCTGCCAGTGCAGACCAGGATGTTCAAATAGCCGAAGCGGGAGCAAGAGCGAAATTCGACTAAAATATGATCCAGCAGAGAAAAGTTTGTACTGTCCTTGGGATTTTAATTTCTCTGGGTTGCCTAAAAGCCCAGGAAAGTAGGGAATTGGTTGTAGATAACCCTGACGTCATTATCGATTTGAGGACAAAGGAAGGGGTTGAAATGTTGAAAACTGCTTGGAAGTATAGCGATGTGGCAATTGTTGATGATACATTTGGGGCGCCGGGTCCATCCGATAATGACCCTTTAGCACTTTACCCAACCGGAAAAAAACAGGCTACATGGAACATTGAGCCAAAGGCAGGTGGCAATAATTTTAATGATTCTGGCTGGGAAACTATAGACCCTACTAGTCTAGAAGAAAGACGTTGCCCTGGAAGACTTTGTTTCAATTGGTATCGATTGAACATCACCATTCCAGAGAATATAGACGGATACGACCCTACTGGTTCCACAGTTTTCTTTGAAATAGTCATAGACGATTATTCGGAGATTTGGGTTGATGGTAAATTAGATAAAACCTTCGGTCAGTCTGGAAATGGAATGATAAAAGGTTTCAACGCAAGGAACAGGGTTATCCTAACCAATAATGCAAGACCAGGGGATACTCACCAATTGGCTATACTGGGTATTAATGGTCCCATAGCTGATATTCCGGACAATTACATCTGGATTCGTTCGGCCACGGTTGATTTTCACAAACAATATACCGTCAATGATGATTGGAAAGAACTAGGGTCGGTTGTGGTTTCTCAACCTGAGCTCAATAAGGTTATTGATGTAAATGCAAAAATCGAAAAACTGGCAGAAGGTTTCCAGTTTATTGAGGGGCCGGTATGGCATCCAGATGGTTATCTTCTGTTTAGTGATCCTAATGCCAATGTGATATACAAGTATAGTCCAAAAACTAAAAATGTAGAGGTACATATCACCAAATCAGGATATACAGGCACCGATATTGGTAAAATACATCAACCTGGTTCTAACGGATTGACATTAGATGCCAATGGAAGATTGTTCGTTGCCCAACACGGTAATCGCAGAATTATCAAACATGAAAGAAAAGGTCCTATTACGGTAATTACGGACAATCACGAAGGTAAACGGTTGAACAGCCCAAATGATTTGGTGTTTAAGTCAGACGGCACGCTATACTTTACTGATCCGCCTTATGGTCTGGAAAAGAATTATAACGATCCTAAAAAGGAGACACCATATCAAGGAGTTTATCGGGTAAAAAATGGTAGGACAGAACTCTTATCTGATAGGGTGGGTGGACCCAACGGTATCGCTTTCTCACCAGATGAGAAATACTTGTACGTGAGTAATTGGGACATTAGAGATGTGATGAATTCCAAAAAGCTATATCGATTTCAGGTAAACCGAGATGGAACCTTGGAAGAACCAGAATTGTTCTACGAAATGAACCAAACAAATCAAGTAGAGGCTTTGGATGGTGTAAAAGTGGATTTAAAAGGGAATGTTTTCGTTTCCGCCCCTGGTGGGGTATGGATTATATCTCCATCGGGCAAGCTACTAGGAAAAATAATTGGCCCTGAAAGACCTGCCAATATGGCTTGGGGGGATGATGGCAAAACACTTTATCTAACTGCACACACAGGATTATATAAAATTAAAACAAAAATAGGCGGTAAAATGCCAGGATTTAAAAACTGAAAGAATGTATCAAAAACCAAATAAAAGATTGTTGGGGCAAACAGCAATTGTTACAGGAGCTAATTCCGGAATTGGTCAAGCTGTCGCTGAATCCCTTGGTAAGGATGGAGCCAATGTAGTGATAAATTATATATCAAATCCAGAGGCCGCAGAGGAAATTGCACATAATATTTGTTCAGATGAGCTCTGTGGTCAGGGTATTGCTATAAAGGCCGATGTTAGTAAGGAGGATCAGGTTGAAAGAATGTTCAAGCAGGCCATTGATCATTTTGGAACGATTGATATTTGTGTGCCAAACGCAGGCTTGCAACGTGATTTTCCAATGCATGAAATGCCCTTGAAGGAATGGCAATTTGTTATTGATGTTAACTTGACTGGTCAATTTCTCTGCTGTAGGGAAGCTATACGAGAGTTTTTGAGAAGAGGTATGAGGCCTGAAGTTTCTGCCGCCTTGGGCAAAATCATCCACATGAGTTCCGTTCATGAGGTTATTCCTTGGGCAGGCCACGCTAATTATGCAGCTTCAAAAGGAGCTATTGTAATGCTGATGAAGTCAATAGCCCAAGAGTACGGGCCAAAAAAGATAAGAGCTAACAGTATTGCCCCAGGCGCAATACAAACACCCATTAATCGGGATGCATGGGAAACCCCAGAGGCCATTGAAAAATTGAACGAGCTTATACCTTATAAACGTATTGGTAAACCCACGGATATTGGTGCAGCGGCTGCATGGCTGGCTTCGGATGAATCAGACTATATAAATGGATCTACAATTTTTGTTGATGGTGCTATGACCTGCTACCCTGGGTTTACTACTAACGGTTAATAACTTAAGATGGGAAAATCTAAAACAGTTGAGGATCTAAGATTACAGGAAAATTATTCTGGCAAGAAGAATTGGCTTAAATGGGGGCCATACCTTAGCGAACGTCAATGGGGTACGGTAAGGGAAGATTATAGTGAACATGGGGAGGCTTGGGACTATTTTCCCCATGACCATGCACGGAGCAGGGTCTATCGTTGGGGTGAGGACGGCATTGCAGGAATCACAGATGAGCATAACGCCATATGTTTTGCCATAGGCCTTTGGAATGGAAAAGATCCAATTATAAAAGAACGCATTTTTGGATTAACCGGTCCAGAGGGTAACCATGGAGAGGATTGCAAAGAATTGTACTATTATCTAGATAGCACTCCCACACATTCGTACATGAAACATCTGTACAAGTATCCACAAAATGAATATCCATATGGAGATTTATTGAGTACCAACAAAAATCGTGGTAAACAAGATTTGGAGTATGAAGTTTTAGATTCAGGTGCTTTCAATGAAAATAGATATTTTGATGTATTTACAGAGTATGCCAAGGCGGATGATGAAGATATCCTGATAAAAATATCCGTCCATAATCGTGGTCCTGAAGCTGCTGAGATTACTGTACTCCCTACCTTATGGCTTAGAAACCTTTGGAGTTTTGGGCAAGCCGATGGCGAACATATTATCAAAAAGAAAAAAGCTACGGCAAAATATGGATCCGTCCAATTATCGCATCCAAAATTGGGAGATTATCACCTGTATTTTGAACAGCCTCATCAGTGGATGTTCACTAACAACGAAACCAACAAAAAAAAGTTATATGGCATAGAGAATGAATCGCCCTATGTTAAAGATTTGTTTCACGATGCCATTATTGGGAGAAACTATGAGCTTACAGAGGCCGTTGAGAAAGGAACCAAGTTCGCTCCCATGTTTCAAGAGAAGGTAGAAGCTGGTGCTAAAGTTGAGTTTAGACTTCGATTTTCGAAAAAGGAGCACTCCGGTAATCCATTGAACTTAGAATTTGATACTGTTTTTAGGTTACGGTTGGAAGAGGCAGACTCCTTTTACAGGCAATTTCAGCACGGTCCATGTGAGGACACGGCCAACATTCAAAGACAAGCCTTTGCTGGAATGCTTTGGTCTAAACAATACTTCAACTTAGATATGGAAACATGGCTCAAAGGAGACCCAGGACAACCGGAGCCTCCCAAAGAACGAATGTCGGGCCGAAATAGCAACTGGAAAACGTTGAATAACGAGGATATAATATCTATGCCAGATAAGTGGGAATATCCTTGGTACGCAGCTTGGGATCTGGCCTTTCACTGTGTCCCGCTTGCAATGGTTGATGCTGATTTTGCCAAACAACAGTTAATCTTGATCGTTCGGGAATGGTATATGGCACCCAATGGGCAAATCCCTGCCTATGAATGGGCATTTTCTGACGTAAATCCCCCAGTTCAGGCATGGGCAGCTTTTAAAGTATATGAAATTGACAAGAAAAAAACAGGAAAGGGAGATGTTGAGTTTTTAAAACGGGTGTTCAATAAATTGTCATTGAACTTTACCTGGTGGGTCAATCGCAAGGATAGAAGTGAAAATAACGTGTTCGATGGCGGTTTTTTAGGCTTGGACAATATAGGGGTGTTTGATCGCAGCAGTCAAATACCGGGAGGAGGTTATTTGGAACAAGCGGATGGTACGGCTTGGATGGCGATGTACTGTTTGAACATGCTTCAGATGGCAACAGAAATTGCTATGGAAGATGCTTCCTATGAGGATATGTGTACTAAATATTTTGAGCACTTTGTGCATATTGCAGCTTCTTTAAACCGTATAGGAGATGATTGGTTGGGAAGTTGGGACGAACATGATGGATTCTTTTATGATGTTCTGGTATTACCAAGCAACTCCTACATTCCCATTAAGGTAAGGTCCTTAGTAGGTCTAATGACCTTGAATGCCGTTTTGGTCCTGAGCAGTGACAAGCTTAAGAAATTAAAGAATTTTCAACAGGGGATCAAATGGTTCAGAAAACATCGTCAAATACATGGGAAATATTTGGTTATTGAGGAGTTGAAAGAAGGTGAAGATGTTCTTCTTTCCCTGGTTCCAAAAAAACGTATGGAAAAACTCCTGAACGCATTACTTGATGAAAAAGAGTTTTTAAGTACATGTGGTATAAGGGCACTTTCCAAAGCACATGAGATACCTTATTCTATTATGATAGCTGGGGAAACGTTCGATGTAAAATATGACCCAGCGGAATCTTCAACCCATTTGTTCGGAGGCAACTCAAACTGGAGGGGACCAATTTGGATGCCTATGAACTTTTTGTTTGTACAATCACTGTTGGAATATCATAAATATTATGGAAACAATTTTAAGGTCCATTTTCCTACCGGTTCAAAAAACATGTTCAACTTAAAACAACTGAGTGATGAAATTAACAATCGTTTGGTGAGTATTTTTAAACAAGATGAGGATGGTAATCGACCAGTACACGCCCTCAATGAAGACTGGTATAGGGATGAGTATTTTAAGAATTTGATTTTGTTCTATGAATATTTTGATGGTGACAATGGGCGTGGTGTAGGCGCTACGCACCAAACAGGGTGGACCGGATGTGTTGCCCATCTTATTGATCAATCATGTTGGTAAGTATATGAGATTGTTTTTGATAAAATATAGAACTAAAGTACTTCAATGCCTGCTTATCAAGGCGCTAATAGTAGGGTTACATCTATTTACTTTTTCATCATGCAGACAGGTCGATAAAAAACCCATTAAGGAGAAAATTGGAACAGGAAACTTGGAGGTGGCTGTAAGGAGTTATCGAAAAATTGGCAGTATTGAAAGGATTTCACCTGAACTAGATGCCATTGTTCCAATTGAGGCCGAAATTGAAGTTTTGGGTGAAGGAATGTCCTGGGCAGAAGGTCCCTTATGGATACCTCATAAACAATGGGTTCTTTGTTCTGATGTAAAAGAGAACAGAATTCACAGATGGTCCGAGAAGAATGGTTTTGAGATTTATCTGGAACCTTCTGGGTTTACTGGAGACAACACGGATAGCAGGGAACGGGGCTCAAATGGACTGGCTCTGGATAAAGCAGGTCGCTTGGTTCTGTGCCAGCATGGAAATAGACAAGTAGTGAGAATGAATGCTCCATTGGAAGACCCTAAAGCGAACTTTGAAATTATCGCAGACAATTTTGGTGGATGGCTACTGAACAGTCCCAATGATTTAGTATATGATAGCCACGGGAATCTTTTTTTTACAGATCCGCCCTATGGTTTGAGTGAAAAAATGATGGAAGACCCTAAAAAACAGCTTCCGTTCCAAGGCATATACCGATTGGATCAAAAAGGCGAGCTCAGTTTGCTGACAGATAAGATAAGCCGTCCGAACGGTCTTGCATTTTCACCAGACGAGAAAATATTATACGTATCCAATACCGATTCCAAGAAGGCCTCTTGGCTGGCGTTTGAGATGCTTGATAATGGTACTTTGGGAGGCATGAATGAAATTTTAAACGTTACTGACTTAATTGGAAAGGAAGTTGGTTTTCCCGATGGAATGAAAGTTGATGACCAAGGAAATATTTTCACAGCCGGACCAGGTGGAGTATGGATATTTAATGCTAAACATGAACTTATCGGAAAAATTAAACCTGGGGAATGGGTTTCAAATTGTGCATTTGATGAGGATTATAGTACACTTTATATCACGGCAGACGAGTATTTATTGAGGGTAAAGCTGAAAAACTAATAAAAGTTTCTAAAATGGATTTAAAAAATATTGAAATCAAGGATTTGCTTTCCATGGAATGGTTAGAAACTAATGGTCTTGGAAGTTATGCCTCATCTTCGATTTCCGGTGCAAATACTAGAAAATATCATGGCCTTTTAGTGGCTGCATTGAACCCTCCCACGGAAAGAAAGGTAATGGTCGCCAAATTGGAAGAACAAGTTTTAGTGGATGGGGACATTTCAGAGATTTCGGTTAACCAATATCCCGGTACCATGCACCCCCAAGGACACAAATATTTAAAATCTTTTGTACGACGACCGATCGCAACCTGGCAGTATCAAGGGAACAACTGGAAATTATCTAAAAAGATATTCATGGTCCCCAATAGTAATACCACCGTTGTTATTTATGAGAATGTTGGAAAAGAAGCTTTTAATTTGAAGGTAAATCCTTTGTTCGAGCATACGGATTACCATGCTACAATGCATGAGAACCAGTTTGATTTCTATTATGAAAAAATCAAATCTGGAATAAAAATATATGCATATCCTGATAGTCCTGCCTTGTATATGCAATGGACGCGAAGCAACTTTACAGAAGACAGAACATGGTATAAAAATATAGAGCTCTTCAAGGAACAATATAGAGGACAGGATTTTAGAGAGGACTACTATCAACTTGGATTTCTTGATTCCAAGCTAGCACCTGGACAAAAGGCTTCACTCCTTTTTACTACAGAAGAGGGAATGACAGTTAAACGATATTCGGATCTGCAAAGAATAACAGAAAGGTTTGTCTCAAGTTTAAGGTCCAATGAGACAAAAGATGATTTTTATAATGACCTATTGGTTTCAGGTAACCAATTTGTGGTCAACCGGACATCCACAGAGTCAAAATCCATAATAGCAGGCTATCATTGGTTTACCGATTGGGGCCGTGATACTATGATTGCTATGAGAGGCCTTACCATTGCAATTGGTGATCAAGACACCTCAAAGTCCATATTGTCGACTTTCTTAAAGTATGTTGATAAAGGGATGCTACCTAATCGTTTCCCAGATTATGATGGTCAAGATGTAGAGTATAACACAATCGACGCCACCCTTTGGCTTTTTGTTGCGATGTACGAATATCAGATGAAGTTCGGTGACGATGCATTCATAAGGGATAACATGGAAAAGCTTGAAGAAATATTACTTTGTCATATTGAGGGTACCAGATATAACATTCATTTGACCGAGGAAGGATTTATCTGGGGAGGAGAGGAAAACTGGCAGCTCACCTGGATGGATGCAAAAGTAGGTGATTATGTGGTGACTCCACGGATAGGCTGTCCAATAGAAATCAACGCCTTATGGTACAACGCCATGTGCATTTATGAGCACTTTTGTAGTGGATGTGATATTAAAATCCATAGAGAAATAGTATTAACTAAGCAGAATTTTCTCAAAAACTTCAAAAGAAAGTTTTTAAACGAAAACGGTTATTTAAATGATGTAGTTACCAAAAATGGTGTAGATAGTAGCTTTAGACCTAATCAAATCTATGCTGTGAGCCTTCCTTTTCATATACTTTCAAGAAAAGAGGAAAAAGAAATTATTAAACAAATAGGTGATAAAATGTTGACTGGATATGGGTTGAGAACCCTTGACCAAGAAAATAAGGATTTTGTACCCCATTACGGTGGAAATCAATGGCAAAGGGATACTGCGTACCATCAAGGTACGGTTTGGCCATTTTTGCTTATGGAATTCTGGCAAGCATATTTGAAGGTGTACGGTTTTTCTACCAAGGCAAAAAAGGAAGTGGTCAATGGCTTAAAACCCCTTAAAGCTCACTTTTATACTTCAGATTGCCTACATGGCATTTCTGAAATATTTGACGGGCTAGAGCCCAATGAGGGTAGAGGTTGCATACAGCAGGCTTGGTCAGTTTCCGCCCTTGTTAAACTTTATTCGGAGCACAACCTATATCAGATTAAGTAATCATGAAAACACAAAAAGTTTTAGCGGTGTATTTTAGTGGATTTTTGGTAGGGGTTGCCCTGGTTTTGTTTCCTGCTGCTGGTAATTTGTTCGTGGACAATACGTTCCATGGTTTTTCAAGTGCCCAATATGGGAGTATTTTCATACCTCAAATTGCATTTGCCATTGTCTCCTCGTTGAGCGCACCGAAGATTGCAGAATGTATCGGCATGAAAAAAATCATGCTATATGGGTTGTTCAGTTTGTTTTTGTCAATGTTTTTGCTGTTCACCTCCAACTGGTTAATGGAAGGTACATTAGATTATTGGGTAATTCTTTTGGCAACCACATTTATAGGGACGGGGTTTGGGTTTACGATTACAGCGCTCAACCCGTTTGCCTATAATTTGTTTCCAGGCAAGGAGACATCTGCGGTAACGGCAATGCATATTATGCTGGGACTTGGCACCGCGAGTTCCGCAATTCTTTTGAACACCTTTATGAATCTTGGATTTTGGTGGGGAGCCCCAGCTTTGGTGACCACTTTTTCCCTGATAATGTTCTTTTTTACCCTGTTCACTCCATTGGAATTGTCCCTTGAGGAAAGCGAAGAGAATTTAGGTGATGGTAGAATTCCGAAAAGGATTTGGCTTTTTGCTTTAGCAGTGTTCTTATATGGTACTTGTGAAGCTACTTTTGGTAATTTCGGTTCTGTCTTTTTGGAACAGGAGGGAGGATTGTCATTGACCAAGGCTTCAATTGGTCTATCACTTTTTTGGGGAGGGATAACGGTCGGAAGAGTCTTTTTTACGTTCGTGGCACTAAAATTTTCCACAAGAGTATTGTACATAATAGCCCCCTTTTTGGTTAGCGTTGTTTTTTTTATGTTGCCTTTTGCAACAAGTGAATTGGTATTGTTGGTTTGTATGGCCCTTGGGGGGCTGGGCCTTTCATTTCTATTTCCCAAATCAATCAGTGCAGCAACTGATGAATTCCCTAAGTACGCCACGTTGATTTCAGGGGCATTGGTTGCATCTATTCAGTTGGGTACTGGGCTTAGTTCAAACGTACTAGGGATTTTTAGCAAATACTATTCACTGTCAACTTTATTCCAGTTCTCATCGCTATATGCCTTGATTCTTGGACTATTGATTACATATCTAATGATTTCAAAAAAATGAAAAAGACTATAATAATTACTGGAGCAGCCGGCAATCTGGGAAGAACAATAACGTCCAAATTATTGGAGCAAGGTTATGCTGTAAACGCGGTCCTCGGACCTTCAGATAATCCGGATTTTATTAAACATCAAAACCTTGTTTCGAACAGTGTCAATTTACTGAACCAAGATGACAGCAATGAATTCATTCATTACGTTACGGATTATCTCAGAGAGGACGTAGAGGCACTAATATGCCTTGTTGGTGGATTTGCGACTGGAAACATAGAAGATACTGGGTCAGACTCAATCCAAAGGATGATTGACTTGAATTTTAAAACCGCTTACCATGTAGTTAGACCTATGATTGGGTACTGTAAGAAACATGGAAAACCGCTTAAGGTAATTTTGATTGGTTCCCGTCCGGCAATAAGCCCTAGTGAAGGAAAGAACCTAGTTGCCTATGGGTTGTCAAAATCATTGTTGGTCCAATTGGCGGAATACATCAACATAGAAACCAATGAAACCGGAATAAATGTATCGGTAATCGTGCCAAGTACTATGGATACTCCTGGAACCCGGGCAGCGATGCCCAATGCGCAGCCTGGTGATTGGGTGCCTTTGGAAGAGGTATATGAGACTATTTTCTTTGTTCTTTCAAATGCCGGTGGGATGATGCGTGAACCTATTTATAAACTATATAATAAAGCGTAATGATGTCAGATTATATCAAAAATGTGCACGGGGAGTATTTAAAAATCGATACAAAACAAATGATTGAGGTTGATCGATTAATGATGGAAGATTATCATATAGACCTTATTCAAATGATGGAAAATGCTGGTAGATGTTTAGCCATACTTACCAGGGAACGAATATTCAAAGGAGATGTGAGCAACAAAAAAATTGTGGTATTGGCCGGGACCGGAGGAAATGGGGGTGGTGCTTTGGTCGCTGCCAGAAGACTACATGGTTGGGGCGCCAAAATAAGAGTTGTGGTAACTGGAGCAGAAAAAGATTTTACCCCCATCCCATTACACCAATACCTTATATTGAAACGTATGGGACTCCCAATATTCAACTCCAAGGAACTTGATGGATTGGAGGATGTTGAGGCCATATTGGATGGGGTCATTGGTTATAGCCTAAATGGGAATCCATACGGGGCCGCAGCCGAAATGATTTCTTGGGCTAATAGTCAATCTGCACCTAAAATCTCATTGGATACGCCTTCTGGTCTTGACTTAACATCAGGTACTCTGTATACCCCAATAATAAATTCGACCGCTACTTTAACCTTGGCTATGCCTAAGATTGGACTGTTCCAAGAGAAGGCAAAAAAGGTAGTTGGGGAATTATATTTAGGAGACATTAGCGTGCCTAGAGAGCTATATCAGGAGAAAACCCTTGATTTGAAAGCTACCAACATCTTCCGTCACAGCGATATTGTCCGCATTGCATAACAATATGATATAATTATGAGAACAAACAATAGTATAGTTTTTTTGCTAACGTCGGAGTTAGAAATCTACGAAGATAAATTTTTTGAGCCTCTGGGACCCAACAATGAAATATTATTGGAATATAATATTAATAATGCAATTGAATCGGGGTTTAATAATATGGTTTTTATAACCCAAAAAAGTATCAGGCAAAAAATTGCCCGGGGTATAGGAGCTAAATTTAAAAGCCGGGTACGGATTCATTGGATATCTACAAGTCCTGGTAAGAATAGATTTAGTTTGTTGGAAAGAATTCCGAGTGAAAACTTTAGCTATGGTACTTACGCTCTTTGGAAGGCTAAGAAATATATAGATGGCCAATTTTTGGTGATAAATGGGCTATTTTATTATGGCAAGGAATTATATAGGGAGGCAATAAGTTTTATGAACTCAAACAGGAAAATGTTTGCTGTGTTGAGTTCGCCATTGGGAGCAACCTTGTCCCCATTTGGTGGTGTCGACAGAAGCATTTGCATTACTAAAGGTGGAAGTGATTGTTTGAAAAAAATTGTGGATGCAAGGAAAATTAGGAAACAAAACCAAAACCATTACATAGAACATTCGGCCAAAAGTTTATTAAAACTTTCCGAGGAAATACTTGCTACTACCGGGGTCTTTTGTCTGAATTTGAATTACTTCAAAATTTATAGGGAATTTCTTGAGTCGGATATGAGAAGAACGTCACAACCAGACAAGAAAGCGACCATTACAACATTGATTAACCTTGCCCTGAGGAAAAAGCAATGTCAAGTTAAGGCAATTACGGTCAATTCAAACTGGTTCAGTATCAAGTACAAACCCGAAAGGGTACTTGCCATTTCCAAAATCAAGGAAATTGTGAATACAAGTCAGCAAACAAAAATTTTTGCATAGAACTTAAAAAGGAACCTTAATTTTTATAAAACAATAACATGACGATATCAAAACAAATAGGTATTCTAATCATAATGATTATCCCTCTTTTTTATTCGGTGGATTTAGCAGGACAGGAAACAACGATTTATATTTCTGCAAATACAGGTGATGAAGAATTGGGAAATGAGGTTTTAAGTACCATGGCATCAAAGAAAGGTGAAAATCAGATTTTGCTGCTGCTTGGAAATATTGTTGGTGAAGAGGGAAACAAAAATGAGAACTCAATCATAAACCAAATGAGACTCTGGGACACATTTGACGGGAGAGTGATTGTTACACCGGGTAGGAGAGAATGGCATCCGGAAGGACACAGAAGTGTTACTGAAACCGAAAAATACCTTCAAAAGAACAGCAAGGCAAAATTTTACCCTAACCATGGATGCCCAATTAAAAAGGAAGATCTTGCAGATGATATTGTTCTAATAATCGTTGACTCCCAATGGTTTATGGAAGATTGGGATAAATATCCTTATATAAATAACAACTGTGATATTAAAAATAGAAATCTGTTTTTTCTAGAGTTTGAAAGCATAATGAAAAAATCAGTTGGAAAGACCAAGATTGTGGCTATACATCACCCAATAGCCACCAATACAGTCACTGGCCTATTGAGTAAAACAGCCGGTCCATCCACGCAAGATTATCAAAACCAGCAATATCGCTCTCTGAGAAAACGATTGACAACTTTGTCCCAAAAGTTTGACGATATAATTTTTGTATCTGGTCTGGACAAGAATATGCAACTCATTTCCTTTCATGGAATACCACAAATTATTAGCGGAAGTGCAAAGAACACCAAACGAGCCAGGCCAAAAAACCAGGAAGACTATGCGGGAGCAAATAAAGGTTATGCTAAATTGGAAATCGATGAGCATGGACATTCTGTAGTAACTTTTATCGAAGTTAAAGATTCGTCCGAGGAAGTTCTTTTTACAAGAATTTTAAGCGATAAAAGAACAAAACGAGCCATTTCATCGGGGTATGCACCGAGGAGTAGTTATAGCGACACTCAAAAAGCTTCGGTATATGACCCGGAAGAAACTACAAAAAGTAAACTATATAAGGGTTTGTGGGGAGCACATTACCGTGAATTCTATGGCCTTTCGGTCGAAGCTCCAGTAGTGTTTTTAGATACATTGTATGGAGGTTTGTCACCTTTACGTGTGGGCGGGGGACATCAAACTAAATCCCTAAGATTGGCAGATAAGAATGGAAAAGAATTCACGTTAAGGGCTTTAAAGAAGAGTGGTGTTCGTTTCCTCCAGACGACTGCATTTCAGGATTCGTATATAGAAGATAAGCTCAAAGGGAGCTTTGTTGATCGTTTTATAATGGATTTTTATACTACAGCGCATCCATATACACCTTTTGCAATAAGTGTGCTTTCCGATGCAGCTAAAATATATCATACCAATCCGCAATTATTCTATGTCCCCAAACAAGATGCACTTGGCACATTCAATACTGAATATGGTAATGAATTGTATATGATAGAAGAAAGGGTCGAGCCTAGTCAAAGGACGGTGGCTAGTTTTGGATCTCCGGATAACATTTTGAGCACAGATGAGGTGTTTGAGGAACTTGTCGAGACTGGGCAGGTCCATATAGACGAACCTTCTTATATAAGAGCGAGGATTTTTGATATGTTAATAGGTGATTGGGACAGGCATGAAGATCAATGGCGTTGGGCTGAATTTAAAAATGACAATGGGTCGAAGATAATAAAGCCAATACCTAGAGATAGAGATCAGGCTTTCTCCGTATTCGACGGGAGCATAATTTCGTTTTTGACTTGTGCTATACCTGATTTAAGAAAAATGCAATCTTACGACGCAGATTTGTCTAGTCCTAAATGGTTCAATTTTGAAACATATTATCTTGATTTGAATTTCATAAATGAATCGGATTGGAGTGAATGGGAAAGACAGGCAAAATATCTCCAGGAAAATCTTACCGATGATGTGATCAATGAGGCTTTCAAAAGACTTCCTGATGAGGTTCAAGGACAAAAAGTTGAAGAGATAAAGGAAAAGCTTAGGGGGCGGAGAGCTAATATTGTTGACCTTATCAGAGAGTACTATGAACATTATGCGAAATTCAAGATTGTATTGGGCAGTGAAATCGATGATCAATTTGAAATAACCAGAATGCCCAACGGCAAGACCAAAATAAAGGTGAGCAACAAAAAGGGAACAATATCTGAGCGAATCTTATCCAAAGATGAAACCAAAGAGGTATGGATTTATGGACTTGATGGCAAAGATATGTTCAAGGTAAATGGTAAAGGTAATTCTCCAATTCCTATAAAAATAGTCGGTGGTGAAAATAATGATACATATGATTTCAAAAACAAAAGAAGGGTAAAACTTTTTGATTACAAGAGCAAGAAGAATACCATTGTGGAAAATGGTTCGAGAAAACGTTTGGTTGATGATTATGATGTAAACAACTATGACCATAAAAAGGTTAAGGAGCATATAAATCAACTTTTTCCACTTCTTTCATTCAATCCGGACGATGGCTTGCGCATTGGTTTTATGGATAGATATTCCGTTAACGGTATTCATGGAAACCCATTTACTCAGCAACACAGTTTTGCTGGGGCATATTACACCGGGACATCCGGAGTTAACCTTTCCTATAAAGGAGAGTTTGCAAATATATTTCACAACTGGAATTTTGCTGTAGAGGCCTGGTACACCAGCTCGAACTTTGCAATGAACTTTTTTGGTGTCGGAAATGAAACGGAATATGATAAAGATTTGGTGGATTTGGATTTTAACAGAACACGAATTCAAAGAATAGGTTTCGCTCCATCAATTGTTTGGAAGGGAAGGGATGGTGGTTCATTCTATGTTAAACCCTTGTATGAATCGATTGAAGTAGAAGATACGGAAGGTAGGTTCATTAGCACTATACCCGAAGACGCCTCAATATTTGAAAGGCAGGATTATCTTGGAGGAGAGGTGAGTTATCAATACGGAAATAAGAATGACACTTCTTTTCCAACATATGGTTTTGAATTTGATCTTACAGCGGGGTTTAAATCTTATATTGGGGATATTGACGGAATAGACAATGAATTTGCCTATGTTTCCTCTAGTTTAGATTTTGATATAAGTCTTATTCCAAGCAATAATCTTGTATTGGCAACGGAATTAGGTGGAAAAGCCATATTTGGTGACAATTTCGAGTTTTACCATGGTGCAACTCTTGGTGGGGTTCATAGTTTAAGAGGATTCAGGAATGAACGGTTCAATGGTAAATATGCATATTACCAAAATACAGACCTACGGCTAAGGTTAGGAAGGTTAAAAGCTTCCTTTATTCCGTTGAAATACGGGTTTACAGGTGGTTTCGATTACGGTCGCGTTTGGGTTGAGGATGACAATTCGAATAAGTGGCATAATAGTTATGGCGCTTCATTTTGGGTAAGTGGACTTGATGCTTTCACTGCAAATTTGGGTTATTACAATAGCACAGATGGTGGACGGGTAGTCTTTGTTCTCGGTTTTCCATTTTAGTTAGAATGAAAGGTTGACAAATATGGTGTTATGAATATGATAAAAACCACACATTTAGTTGCTCAATATCTTGCTGCGGCCGGAATAAGTTTCTTGGAACCCAAAGAAGACGACAGCCATACAAGCTTAAAATTCAATATGGCTGACAAATCAATATATACATATCCATTAAATATTTATGGCGATACGATATCCTTTGATTATGCAGATTTTTGTATTCGTTGGAATTCGATTAATAATCATGGTGAACTAAACCTCAAATGGTGTACACATAAGAAGGTTCTGAAATGGATTGAAGATAGAGCAAAAATGTCGGGTATTCAGAAGCAATATAAGTACAAGTTCCATTATAAGCTACCGTATGCCATTAGGGAAGATTTTGTTTTTGAAATTACTGATGATAGGGGTTCCTTAATAAGATTGTCGGATATAAGAACATTGGGCCAATTATCCTTGGAATCTTTTATTTTAAATAGAAGGCTGGTGTCTGATGTTAGAATCTGGCCCCACCATTTTGATTCCGGGGCATACGTTCCCAATCTTGGCACAAATAAGAATTACGCGTTAAGCTTTGGACTGGCAATACCTGATAAACTGTTTTCCTCTTTTTATTTTTATATGGCTTTGTACGATGACGAAGGCCATACTAGTGTTGAAACAAAAACATTAGAACCGTTGAAAATTGGAAAATGGCTAGACACCGGTTTCAAAGGTGCGGTACTTCCAGTAGACGAAGTTACAAATGAAAGTGTAGCAACACATTTTTTTGATGAGGCTTATGAGATTTATAGAAGACGATATGATTTTTAAAGGATAGAAAATTTTAACTAAAATGGAAATAACAACTGAATTTTGGTATTTGCTTCCCATAGCCGTGGCGATATCAACTGTTTCTATGTCATCGGGTATTGGAGGCGCTGTATTTTTTTCGCCTCTTTTCATGATAGGCTTAGGGCTTGAACCAAAAATAGCTATAGGTGCTGCCTTGGCTACTGAACTTTTTGGTTTTGCATCGGGTCTTTTCGCTTATATGAGTGCCAAACTGATAGACTACAAATTAGGAATTAAGCTTTTGATTTTTTCAGTGCCATTTGCGCTGTTAGGAACATTGTATGGAAGTTTGATTCCGCCAATTATACTAAAATCCATTTTTGCGGTGGGATTGGTATTTATAGGGTATCAGCTATTTGCCTCATGGCGGAAGGAGGAAAGGGAAAAAATGGAGGCAAGTATTAAAAAAGAGTTTGCCAATGTTTATGAGACCAAATTGATTGACAAATATGGCAATGTATATAAGTATACGGTATGTAATAAAAGTATGGGGAAAATGTTTGCGGCACTTGGGGGAGCATTTGTTGGGATGATTTCGGTGGGCCTTGCAGAGCTCCAGGAGTATCATTTAGTTGCTAAATGTAAGGTTCCAACACAGGTTGCCGTTGCGACTTCCATCTTTGTCGTTGTCATGACCGTGTTGGTGGCCTCGGTGGGACATTTTTATGAATTTGCCACTGAGGATAGAAGAGTACTTCATGAAGTGATAAACCTTATTGTATTTACAATACCGGGAGTAATTATTGGAGGTCAATTGGGGCCGCGATTACAAAAAAAGATTCCAGCAGATAAGATGAAAATTGCAATTTCTTTGATTTTTATATTGGTTGGGATTTTTATGCTATATACTTTGGTTTAAGAATAATGGGAGTTGTGATTATATTTACCCACGCGGGTTAGGGGTTCCTATTTAAGCAGGGATTTGTTCAACTAACAGGTATAGCAATTGATAATATTGAGCTATAAAAATCATAAACTTAATTAAACATAAAAAAATGGAAAATAACTATAGTGATGGCTTGAATTACGTAGAACAATGGTTGCAAAACCTTGGGGAAACTGGATTGCCCGTTCCCGGATTTGAAATTGAAGTGGGGCGAACCGCTGTGGTAATTACAGACCCACAAAATGACTTTTTACACCCTTATGGTGTAGCTTGGGGAGCGGTAGGTGAAAGTGTTGTGGAAAACAATACGGTGGCCAACCTGAGAACCTTGATGGGGATAGCAGTAGAAGTTGGGATGCCATTATTTATAAGCCCACATTATTACTTCCCTACCGACCATAGATGGAAATTCGAAGGCGCCCTTGAAAAGCTAATGCACAATATTAAGATGTTCGATAGAAAAGGAGCGTTAAATCTTGATGGTTTTGAAGGTAGTGGTGCGGACTGGTTGGAAGAATTCAAGCCATATATCAATCACAAAGAGACTGTTGTTTGCAACCCTCACAAGGTTTATGGACCGGAGAACAATGATTTGGTGCTACAATTGCAGAAACGTAAGATTGATAAGGTAATTCTTGCTGGGATGTCAGCCAATCTTTGTGTTGAATCTCATTTGAGAGAACTCTTGGAAAGAGGTTTCGAGTGTGTGGTGGTAGCTGATGCTTCGGCTGCGGCAAAAGTTCCGGGTCTTAATGGAATGGATGCAGCGCTAATCAATTACACTATGCTTTCAAGCCAAGTCATGACGACCAAAGAAGCGGTTAGAATCATTGAAAAGGCAAAATAGAAGACATACTGATCAATTAGGTGTATGAATAACGGTGTGCGTCCATTACAAATGAAGGTTGCTGCAAAACTGGAGTATTGAAGACTGAATCCGCCACTATCTAAATATGTGCAGTGCTGGGTTAGTATATCGGCAACCTTTTGTACAAAGGAACTAATATAGGTGTTAAAAGATGTTTTCCGGTTCTAGGGTTGGCTGTCTTGTTCCAGATGTTCACAGACAAGACCAAAACATAGAGGTTAAATGCATCGTGGTCATTTTCTTAATCATTGCAGTATGCTTCTTTTTAAGAGCGGACCAAAGTAAAAGTGTTATTAGGGTCGGTAGATTGGATAGTCAGGAATCTTTAACATGGGATTGAAGAAATGACTTCAATTTGGATTTTGAAATCCAAATAAATTAATGGTATAATTCTGTTATAAAAGGAATATAAAATCAAAATTAGAATTATGGACGCAGAAGAATTAAATAAATATGTTTAAGATTTTCACAAAAATTAGAAATACAAAACAAAATCTATAATATACTTTCAACATGAACAAAAAGAATGAAGAAAAAGCAAAAGAGCATTTCCTCTTGCAAGAAATGAATATTGATAAGGATGAGCTAAAAACTCTAAAAAAGAAGCTTTCAAAGATTGAGCCACGTGCGGAACGTGGAGCTGAAACACTTTTTAGGCTCGTCTCGAAGAATCATTATACTTTGAACGTAATGGTTGACAAAAAATCCAGTATTCTAATTTCGGTTAATTCAATCATTCTTTCAATAATTATTGGAACTGTTTTACACCAGTTGGACACAGATCCACATTTGATTTTTCCTGCAATCACGATACTTGTATCTAATTTGATTTCAATTACTTATGCAATTCTGGCGACAAGACCAGAAATGGAACATGGAGAAAAAGAAACAAAGAACCTAATGTTTTTTGGCAACTACTTTAATATGAACGAAGAGGAGTATACCAATGAACTTGTCGACTTGATTTATCGTGGAGATGACCTGTATTATTCAATAGCCAAAGATACCTATCATCTAGGGAAATCCATCAATAGAAAGTTTAAGATGCTAAGACATTCATTTCATGTTTTTCTCGTAGGAATCATAGTTTCTGTGTTAGGGTTTGTTTTATGCCACCTATTGTTTATTTGATATTGGCGAATGAAGGCTTTTGGGCATTATTAACATGAATCGGATACAGGAAATCTACAATCGCTAACTAAACTTTAGGCCATGTTCTGGCCTACGCTATTTAATCCATTTGGGTGGGCATCCTTGTGACTCCTTGTTAAAAATGTAAGTATGCTTAGAGTGTGGCTATTCTTGTGGGTAGCCTTCACTTTTTTAGGGAAAGGCTACAGTATTTGTATATAAGTTTGGTTAAACAAAACTCACGGAATCGAGATCAACCATATCGTGTATTGCTGATAAAGATATTGTGACCTTGAGGCATTAAGTATATTAGTGCTGGCAAATTATTTTGGGTACCAAATAATATCAATAAAAAAAAGTGCATTTAAATCTTTGGATATGTTCATTACAGAAATTTTGGCCTCAGGGCCAATTTCGAACCTCCCAAATTTCGTTGAATTATAGCCCAGGCCTAAATAGAATTCATTGAGGTTATTGAAAGCTGTTCTTGGTTTTGTGGGCTGAACAAAATAACTGCTAATTGAATTCAAATAAAATTCGTTTGCATTTAAATGTTTTCCTTGTAAAGGTAGATCCCATCCAAGTGAATAGGAAAGACGTATTATGCCATTGAAAGCTCCACTGCCGCTTGTTGATTCAATTAAACGTTCCTCTGCTCTTAAATGATTTCTAATTCGGATGCTGCCCCAATGCGATATATGAACATATTGCTGAATAAGACGATGTTCCAAACGAATATCTCCCTTAAATGGGTCAATTAACCTAAAAAGGTAGCCGGATGTTAAATGGCTCCGGCTATTCAATTTAAAGCTTAACCCCGCAATAAATGTAAGATTGAGTACTTTTTTTGGAATTAGAACCTCTTCCAAATAGTCATCCACCAAATCTATTTCACTGAAAAATGAACCATTAAGACTAATCTTTTCTGAAATGGGCGTAGTATAGTTTATTCTCGGCAAAAACCCCAAATGAGTTAAATCCTGAGGATACAAATGCCCTGGAAAGAAAAGCAAATTGAAAGCTAGAACGACCAAAGTTTGTTTGCAGGGCATTAGTGAAAAATTGGGCCAAGGGGCTTTTCGGGTAATTTTTTCTGTGACTTGAATACTCCATTCGAAGTATAGATCAAAATGAGTTTTTTATGTTCGGTATTCAACTCAATTTTATAATTAAACCTCCCTTTTCTTATCTGGGTTTTGCAACTTGATATCTTATATTTTTTAAACCTCATGTCAAGATCATCTTCAATCAGGATGGAAATCTCTTTGGGGATGGTATTGAATTCAACAACTTTTTCGGTATGTGTTAATTCACCGTTCACATCGAATAGGATATAAGCGCTTTTTTTATTCTTTTTGAGCACAGCCTCAAAGCGAATTGAACTGTCAGCTTCTATGATTTTATAATATTTCACCTTATATCCAGAATATTTTTTTTTTATCAACTCGACAGCAGTCTTGGGAAGCATGTGTGGGTCGATTCTCCCTTCAAAAACAGGGAATTGTGCTTCAATGGATAAGAAGATGAAAAACATGGGAATTACCAGAGCTTTTTTAATCATATGGATGCTTATCGTGAAAGATAGGTTTTGAATGCAAATTAGATTGTTCTTTTTCTTTGAGGTGTCGGCTTGCCGACAGCACTGGAAGGAAAGAGCAATTAATTTTGAAGTATTCAAGAAGTAAAAGGTTTTCTTGATCAACAATCAAAGTTAATGAGAGCAACCAATATTTTTGATTTACAACCAGCTAAATGGGTTGAGCGTTATTCAGATTGTCTAGCCATTTATGCAAGTGCAAGAGTACCTCAAAACATGGTACAGGATATTGTACAAGAAACTTTTTATTCAGGTTTAAAATCTGCTAAAACCTATAAGTCCAAAGCTAAAGAAAGAACATGGCTGATCAGTATATTGAACCACAAAATTATAGACTACTATAGACGGGTAAATTCGAAAAAGGGGAAGGTCAATGAAAAGTTATTTTTGGAAGCTGATTACAATGATGGTTCTGTCAATCAGTTTGCGGATTTGAAGTTAGATGTAATTACTGGGGAAATTGTATATCAAACAAAAGAACTGATGTTGATAGTTGAGCAAGGGCTAATTGGCTTACCTAAATCTGAACGTTCAGTTTTTAAGCTTAGGTTTCATGGGTACAGTACGCCTGAAATATGTCAAATTCTGGAGATAAGTGAGAATTATTGTTGGGTGCTAATGTGTAAAGCTAAAAGCAAAATCAGGGATTATGTTGCCAAGAATGGATATGAGGTCGCCTAACGTGTTAGTTGGAAAATTTTGGATTAAGGGTCGTTGACCTCGTTTGTTTGCTAACTTGTTGCTTAGAGGCAAAATAAGGTTGTGGAAGAGGAGGTAGTCGCGTTCATTGGAAGTAAATCAAAGTGAGCTAAATTTATAAACGGGTTGTTTTGAATATACAAGAAATTGGGTATGTGTATGGAGATTAGCACTATTGAGATATGGAAGTGTATATATTCAAATTGGTTATTCATGCAATATTTAGAACGTTGAATTAACCAAATTCTATATTTCAAATGAGGTATAGATTATTTGGAGCGTGATGTTTAATTAATTTTAATAAACCAAAAGATTGTCCATTTAACATTTATAATCGATCCTATTGACATTGGAGAATTAAATGTACTAGGGTTGGATTCATGTAATGTGTGATATTTTGTATTTTTAATTCTCACATTTGATTCAAGATTGCATTTGCTTAATCGAATTGGTAAAAACTTATGAAAGACATTGATAGCATGGAATTTGACAGTAAATTTTGGCATTTAAGCCAATTTCGTATGTCAAAAAGGTTAAGTAAAGAGGAAATGGTGCATATGTGCTCTGCTCTTGAAATGAGGCACTTTAAGAAGGGAAGTGAAATGGTGATAAGGAATAACAATAGACAGGATGATGTTTTTTTTCTTAAAAGTGGCACCATTAAAATCGTTAGTGTTTCATCTAGTGGTGAGGAAATTGTCAAAAGTGTTATTAAAAAAGGAGATATTTTCGGATTGTTAAATTTGATGGGTATGGGAAGCGCAAATGATTATGCTATTGCAATGGATAACTCTCTTGTGTGTATTATTGATGCTACTTATATCACCAGAATGATGGCAGAGAACCAAAAACTGAATAGTTATGTACTTAAGTTGGCTGGTTTACGAATTAGAAAATTGGAAAACAGTTTGGCATCGCTGTTATATAAAGATGCCAGTACAAGAATAAGTCATTTTATTTTTGAACATGTAAAAGAAGTGGGAATTGAAAATGAGAGTTTTTTTATTGCCAAAAACTTACTTTCAAACAGAGAGATCGGTAAACTTACTTTTACCTCTAGGCAAACTGTAAATAAGACTTTAAATGGTTTAAAAAGAGAGGGTGTGATTGATTTTGATAAAAGTACCATAAAGCTTAGAAAGGAAGCTTTGCCCACAACTGTCTGTCTTAAATTGAATCAATGAGGTTTTAAATTTAAAACGTGTAGTGTGAAACTAAGATTTCTTAATCTTGATATTGAAAATTTGAAATTGACCTTTCTGAAAGTTGAACAGACCCACTTTTGGGGAAGATTATAATCCAAAGTTCGGTAATGACGAGTGATTGTCGTTTAAGGTATAAGGGCCATAAAACTATAAAGAATATCAGGTGCAGCATATGGTCATGGTAATGACATATGCTGAAAATTACTGACAGAAAAGGTATGGTCACAACCCTTTCCACAAAAAATCCCAAACACTTCAATAGCATTTGGGATTTTAAATTATGCATCAGAGGAAGGAACTAGAACTTTCTATATTCCCCTTTCAAATATTGATTGGCTTCTTCTTCGGCAAATTTTGCCTTTTCACTGTCCCAGTGCAGGGTTTGATTAGGGAAACGTCCTGCAATAACACCCAATAGAATGGTCTCCGTCAAACGGGCAGCATACTCAAAAGGCGCAGTACATTTATCCTTGCCCAAACAAGCATCAATAAATTGGTGATAGTGCTTGGGCCCCTCACTGGCATAATTTCTAACAGGCTCTCCCAAATTCTGCTTGGCAATATCCTTGGAAATGTCCACATATTTGCCCCGTACAATTTTTCTGGGCAACTGCATAAAATGAGGTAAGAGCAAACGTCCCTTTGTCCCCACGAACATCGCACCCTGCTCAGGTAATTGACCCTCTGCAGCAACGCCAGCATCCAAGGAATTGTTGTTTTTTACGGTTTGTTTCTTTTTACCCGCGGTCTTTGCTCCTGGAAGCACCAAATCTTCGTGGGCAGGAGGCATTCCTGGCCCATCGTACCAAATCCACTTTAATGATTTTCCTGTGTATTCGGTCCCTGGGAACTCGTATGTAACCGTATTGTTTTCAGGATATCCATACCCGTTCGGTTCGCGGCATTCATTTTTAATGGTTCTCGGAACATCCAAGTTCAATGCATTGTAGGGCGTATCAAAAATATGAACCCCCATATCGCCCAAAGTACCACATCCATAATCCATCAGCTTTCGCCAGTTCCCTGGATGGTAGTATCCTTCCTTGTAAGGGCGTTCAGCTGATGTACCCAACCAAAGGTTCCAGTCCAATTGTGCTGGCACAGGGTCTTCCCCTTCCGGTTCAGCACCATTGTACCCCCAAGATTTTGGACTCCATGCGTGCACTGTGTGTACTTTTCCAATAATGCCATCCTGGATCAACAAGGTGGCCAATTTATAATCATAGAAAGAATGTACTTGTATGCCCATTTGAGTGACCAGACCTTTGTCTTCGGCCATTTTCTTCATGGCTCTGGACTCGGAAACATAATGGGTCAATGGTTTTTGGCAATACACGTGCTTATTCTTCTCCATGGCCAGCAATGAGGCAGGTGCATGGGTATGGTCAGGAGTAGATACAACTACCGCATCAATTTCATCGGCCATCTCATCCAACATCACCCGGTAATCGAAAAACACTCTGGCCTTGGGATGTTTCTTTCGTGCGGAGGACAGGTTGATGGCGTCCACATCACAAAGTGCCACCACATCAACCTGCGGATGTGATGAAATATCATTAAGGTCAGCTGCGCCCATATTGGCTACCCCAATATGTGCCGTTCGTATTCTGTCACCCGGCTTTAGCGTTCTTAATTTTTCATTGGCACTCAGAACGGCAGGTGCGGCCAACAGCCCGAGGGCGCCCACACCACTTTTCTTCAAGAAGTTCCTCCTATCTTGATTTGATATCTTCTTACTCATACTAGTGGTTTTATAAGCTATTTTTTCGACGGTAATTTTTTGATTTTGATGTCTCTGAACCAAATTGGGCTTGAATGATCTTGTAACGCTATAAAGCCCTTTTTGTATTTTCCATAATCAGGGGCTTCGTCCCACTTTCCGGAGTTTTTCTTTTTGTTCCATTCCTCGGACCAGGGTTGAAACTCCAACAACTTTTTGCCATTGAGCCAATGTTCCACCTTTTCAGGCGTGAAAACGATTTTAGAGGAATTCCATTCCCCAACAGGATTTAATACCTTTTGGGACTCATCGACAACATGCATTGCATAATCAGCGCCGGTCTTCTGCCAGTCTTGCAACAATTCTGGATGTTCGGCCCCAAACTGAGCGTTATATTCCGTTAGATCATGGATTTTGGCGTAGTTTTCATCATCAATAAGCTGATATTCGGGCGAAACCACGGGAGGGCCATCATAACCTTCCTTAACATGATAGAAGATACCACTGTTGCCGCCTTCAGGTAGTTTCCATTCCAAGTACAATTCGAAATTATCAAACTCCTCGGCTCCATAGATAATATCTTCCCCTCCTTCGTAATCTTGTTCCAGTCCCAATTCCGTATCGAAAGTCAATGTACCGTCCTTAATGGTCCAACCCGGTGGCATGCCTTCACCATTGTAGGCCCTCCACCCATCCATACTGGTACCATCAAATAGATATACCCATTCTTCGGATTGCGGTTTTGCTTCTTCGACACTTACTTTTTCGGCTTCGGTCTTTTGTGTTTTTTTACAAGAACCGATAATGACCAACGATATTAGAATCGCGATTTTCTTCATAGTTTTGTTATTCAATTTTTGGACTTAAAAAGGGTGTTAATCATGCAAAACTTATGCACTATTAAGATTAATCTACGTTTATTTTAATCAAAGATTTGTTGATGCCTCACGTTTTTCACAAGTGATAATTTTTAAAGAATCGTTATTAACGGCAAAAACGTATGCTCTTACTTTTTTTGTTCCCAATATAATTGGCCTTATAGCCTTGACCTCACCCTTTACAAAAAGTTGGTTTTCTTGGAGTGATTGATTTTTGAATTGTCCAGATTTTGTATTTTCCAGTACAAGACCAAAACTGGAATCATTCCTTGGAGTTTCTACTTCTGAATTAAGCAGGTTGCCTGCAACCAATAAATCTGGAAAGGAATCATCATTTATATTTATAACTTCAATATCGTTTATAGAAGATAATTGTGCTTTGGGAGGTAACTTATGCATGACAAAATTACCTTTACCTGTATTTTCCAACCAATGATGTGCAAATGTCTTTGAAACGTACTTCAAGGAATTTTCTAGTATTAAGGAACCATAAATATCGGCAAGATCTGCATTGGCAAATTCTTCGTATGTTTTAAACCTATGTTTAATTGCTGGGATTTGCTGGGAAGAGCATTCTCGACCTCGAACTGGAAGTTGCCTGCCTTTTTTTGTATAGCTTAATACAATATCTTTTTTCCCATTTTCGTCAAAATCATTGGCGTAAATTTCAAATGTGGTGTTGTCATCAGTTTTATATTTATAGTTTAATCCTAGATTTCCTGCCACAATATCCAAGTCATTATCATTGTCAAGATCAACCGATTCGAGGCTATACCACCAACCGTTGGTGTCTTCATTGCCCGTTAAACTCGATACCTCTTTAAACACTCCTCCATTGTTTTCAAAGAATCGTATTGGCATCCACTCACCAGCTACTATCAGGTCTGGCCAGTTATCTTCATTAAAATCCTGCCATAAGGCACTTGTCACCAATCCAAGTCCAAAAAAATCCTTCGCAAGTGATGATGTTGCATCGACGAACCGCAAATCCTCATTTTTTCCACCTTCGTTGCTTAAAAGGATACTATTTGCAGGATAAGGGTATTGACCAGGTACTATTCGACCACCAATAAAAAGATCCAAATCTCCGTCTAGATCAAAATCCTCGGAGATTACAACTTGGCCACTAGAGTTTATTTTGGGTAAAATATTTGTGTTCTTAATGAACGTTCCATTTTGATTTATATACAATCTATCTTGAAAGTCAGATTTATTCTGGTTTATTTCGTTTCCCCCACTAACTACATATAAATCCAAATCTCCATCCTGATCAGCATCAAAAAACAGGGCCCCGGTGTCTTCATTTTTAGCATCGGTTTTCCACGGTCCATCTTTTTCGATAAATGTAAGGTCTTCTTGTTGTATGTATAGTGATGAAACTTCACCTAGAGCACTCCCGACATAAAAGTCTTCCAGCCCATCATCGTTTATATCTCCAACTGCTAGTGCTGGACCTAATCTTGAATATCTATGCGGCAATAGGGGTTCATATTGAAAATCATTATACTCATTTTCTCTATGTTTATAGGTTATTCCTACTTCTTGGGTAACATCCACAAAGTGGTACTTTTGCCCCATATCAAATTTCTTCACTGTCTCAATGTACATTGCTGTGTTTTTCTTGACATGTACTAGTTGATTACTTTGTAAATCTTCCAATTCCTGAACCAGTCCATCTGGCCAAGTAATTTTTACCCTTTCAACTTTTTCTGCTTGACCAACGCCAAAATGAACTACTGGTTCCACACTTGATTGAAAACCTCTGGTCAATGTCAGTTCTTGGGTTTGTACCTCGCCTTGATAATGTATTGAAATTTTTGTGCCGAGAGCTAAGGGGTTTTTTTCGGATCCTTTGAGTTTGAACCTCATAGAGTTGTTGGATGACGAAGAGGTGTTTTCGTAAATTTCTGAGACAGAGTCCAAATTATTGATAACAATATCTAAATCTCCATCATTGTCAAGATCACCATAAGCAATTCCGTTTGAAAAATTTTTAAGTCCAAACCCAGAATTGTCGCTAATATCTTCAAAGGAGTAATCTCCTGAATTTTTAAAAATATAGTTTTTAATGGGTTCACTGGGCACATTGGACATCTCAATAGGTTTTGGGTTCAAAGTCAACTTGTTGATATTGTTTATGTCATTATTGTTGACATCCCTTCGAATTCCATTTGTCACCATCAAATCTTTTTTTCCATCGTTGTCTAAATCAGCGAACAAAGCTCCCCAGCTCCAATCGGTAAGTGCAACGCCCGACTTTCTGGAAACTTCGCTAAAAATAGGTGTTCCATTAAATAGATTTCCTTGGTTTACTTGAAGACTGTTCTGCATATATTGGTAATGCCCCCCAAGACTCACCAATTGCCAAAAACCTTCAGGGTCCATACTGGCCATATTTACCTTTGCACGTTTATAATTTTCTGGAGCCATATCTACCTGAACCAAATCCATCAATCCATCATTTGTGAAATCGGCAGCATCGACCCCCATTCCAAACATTGAGGTATGTTGAAAGGACTCGGTCAGCATTTCCGCGAATGTTCCGTCTTTTTGGTTGATGTATGCATAATCGGGAACCTGAAAATCATTGGAAACATATAAATCTTGCCAACCATCATTGTTCAAATCTGATGCAACAACACCCAATGAGAGGCCATAGTTTTGTACACCTGCTTCTTTGGTCACATCAACAAAACCATGGTCACCTTCATTCTTAAATAAATGACCTGAAGAGGTAAATTCGTTCTCAGCAATTTTTTTAAAGTAATATTGATTACCCATGCTTAACGGAATCAAAGGATAATTGGCCACAAACAAATCCAAATCGCCATCGTTGTCGTAATCAAAAAAGGTTGATTGGATAGAAGGACTGTCATCATCGATTCCGTAGAAATGCGCTTTTTCAGAAAAGGTCAAATCACCATTGTTGACGTACAGTTGGTTCTTTGAATTTTTTTTGCCCGAAGCACATAAATAAATATCAAGCCAACCATCATTATTGATATCTACCATGGTCACCCCGGTAAACCAGCGATTGTCACCAACAACACCTGAGTCCAATGTCACATCTTGGAAGGTTAGGCCACCCAGGTTTAGATAGAGTTTATTTCCCACCATGTTTCCTGTGAAAAAAATGTCGGAAAGCCCATCATTGTTAATGTCACCAATTGCGACCCCTCCACCCATGTACATATAGGGGAAATTAAAATAATTCAAACTATCACTCTCGATGATATTATTGGAAAAATGTATGCCAGATTTATGAGATGGTTGCCTTACAAGTTTGATGTTGTTTGAAATGGTTTCGCACCCCAAAATGTTCGCCAATACCAATAAAGCCAGTATTGGGAAACTTCCCGAACAAACCTTAATAATTCTAAAAATATTTAATGAAGAAATCTTCACCGTATGCTCAATAAATAGGTAAAATTTTAAAATTAGTTTTTATGCCTGCGTTGACCATCCTTTGAGGTATGGAAATGATTTCGGACCGAACCTGCCAAAGGAATGAACCATACAGCAAATTAAGTAGATTTTACCTGGTAGTAGGTTCAAGCTCCTTGAAAAAATATCAAGGAGCAAGAATCTACCAGGGTCTAGATAATCAAACTAAACTGACTTAAACTAAAAACTATACACTTTTGAAGTTAAAATTATATTTTAAAATACGATTATTAATATCCAGGGTTTTGATTCAAAAGCGGGTTACTTTGGATTTCCGCAATTGGAAAAGGTAATCGGGTATGGACGTCGGAAAAAGGAAAGTTCTCTTCGGGATGTCCCACCGCTCTAATTTGATCATTAGAAGGTCCAATATTTCCAACTCTATCTGCATTACCGTTCATACGGTCAACAACGACCCCCCATCTTTTTAAATCAAAAAAGCGGTCATTTTCCAGTGATAATTCCAATACGCGTTCCAATCTTATTCTATCCCTTAGTTCACCTGTGGATAATCCTGATGAAACATCAGGCATGTTTGCTCTTTGTCGTACTCTATTAAGACTGGCCAGGATTTCAACTTCGGACCCTCCGGATTCATTAAGTGCCTCTGCATGCATTAGGAGCACATCTGCGAATCGAATCAATTTAAAATTCTGTCCGGAAGCTGTTCCCAAATCGCCGTCGTTGGCTCTACCATCAGTGAGCATCCCTGTATTCTTTTTTGGGTATATTTTAGATTGGTCTAAAACGGATTCAGAAAAAGGTTGATTCAAATAAATGGTAGATTCCGGATGATTCCATGCAAGCGTGGTTAGTGCTCTTTGGTCAATTTCCCCATCTAAATTATCCTCTAGAAGAAATGCATCCAGAATCCATGGGTTTACCTGGTCGATCCATTCCCCTCCAAAGGCTTCGGGCGCTCTTAATTGTAGCCATACCGATGATCTGCTTGAATTGACTTGATCCGAAGACCAACCAATGGCATCTTCAGAAGTATGCTGTATTTCAAAAATAGATTCAATATTGTTATCGCCATTTTCAGTAAAGTTATTGGCAAAATTAGGATCTAAATCATAAATACTGGAATCAATAACTTCTTTGAATTGTGCAGCCGCTAAATCCCATTGCTCTGTATAGAGGTACGCTTTACCAAGAAGTGCAGTGGCAGCTCCCCAGGTAGCTCTACCGTATTCATCACCCCAGTCATTTGGCAGCAGGTTCTTGGCCGCTTGAGCATCTAAGATAATCTGTTCATAAATAGCAGTAGGATTACTGTTTGGTTGCGGAAATTCAGCTATACTCTCACCAACTGCTGCTTGTGTAATTAATGGCGGATTGTCCCAAGTATTGACCAGGTAGAAATAATACAATGCCCTTAAATAAAGCGCTTGACCAACAGCTTGATCTCTAACTGTTTGATCCAGGTCGGGAACGGTATCAACATTGTCTAAAATGTCATTGCATCTAAAGATTAAGCGCCAAATCTCTGGCCATTGGTTAGGTAGGAATATATCAGCAGGGTCAACTATTATACCTCTTACTCTTACATTTTCAAAAGAAGGGGTAAATTCATCGGCCCTTCTAAACCAAGTGAAGGGAAGATATCTTCCCCACCCAAAAATGGTGCTCATTGGGCTGTAAGCTCCTACCACTGCCTGCTGTACATCTTCATCATCTTTCCAGAAACTATCTGTGGAAAGAGCATTCGGGTTTTGTTGGTCCAATAGGTTGCTACAAGAAATCAAAACACCTATCAGTATAAATGACAAAAATTTAAATCTATTTTTCATAATTCTTTTTTTAATTAATTGTGAATTGAACTCCAAGCGAAATCTGTGTATTTTGAGGGTAGGCAGAAAAATCCACCCCACGCGTCAAAAGATTTCCTGGAATTCCTACTTCGGGATCATAACCCGAATACCCAGTAATAGTCAATAGATTCTGTCCGCTTATAAATAGTCGTAAATCCGTAGTGTCATTAAACAAATCCTTGAAGTTGTATGCTACCCGGAGCTGCTTTACCCTAAGATAGCTACCATCTTCTATATAAAAGGGTGAAACATCAAAGCGGGTATTGCCCAAAACAGGGAAATTGGTGTCCGTATTTGAAGGGGACCAAGCATTTAGCACATCTGTCGAGTAATTGCTCCTAGAATCAAAGGAAAGATTATATTTGGTGGTATTGAGAATTTCATTGCCAACTTGTCCTTGGAGAAACAGATCAAATTCAAAATTTTTGTATTCGGCATTAAAATTCACTCCAAATTCGAAATCGGGATAAGGATTTCCTATGTTGACTTTATCTTCGTTGCTTATCAGCCCATCTCCATTGGTATCACTATAAACAAAGTCACCTGGCTTCAAAACAGCTCGTTGACCAGGGCTATTGACTAGGTTTGGGTCATTGTCGATTTCAGCTTGGGACTGATACAGTCCATCTGTCTGAAAGCCCCAGAAAACACCTAATTGCTCACCAACAATTGCCCGTGTGCCCTGAAGTTGTTCTGCAGAAAATACACCACCCACTAATGGTGAATCAAGTTCCCCCAAAGAAGTGACCTCATTACTTGAGGAAGTCAAGTTTAGGTTGACATCATACTTAAATGCATTATCTCTATTTCGGTAATTAAGGTTCAGCTCCAATCCTTTATTCTGGATTGCTGCTGAATTTGTAACAACAGGTTGTCTAGAGCCTGATGTTTGGGGTATTGCAACAGACAATAGAATGTCTTCCGTGTCACGAATGTAGTAATCTAAAGAAGCTTGTAGTTTATGATCAAAGAAACTTGCGTCTATTCCAAAGTTTGTGGTCTTGGATTTCTCCCAAACCAAGTCATTTAATCTAAATTGCGTGCGTGAGACCCCAAAGAAACGTTGATTTCCAAAGTCGTAGTTCGAATTCAAATTAATTACTGGGGTAAATGCATAATCCTCAACATTTTGAGAGCCTAGCTCTCCGTAGCTAGCTCTAAGTTTTAAACTGGAAACGGGCCCATCCTGGGGAAAGAACTCCTCGTTACTGATTTTCCAACCTACTGAAGCTGAAGGGAAATATCCTGTTCGGAAATCTTCTGAAAACCTGGACGACTTGTCCCGTCTTAAAGTACCAGTCAAAAAATATCTATTATCATAATCGTAAATTAAACGACCGTATAAAGATGCCAAACCTGTAACGATTTCCTCCCCTGAAAACAAATCCACTTGTTCTGCTGCAGATAGTACGCGCAAATCGTCGGATGGAAACCTTGAAGCAGTGACCGAAGTACCCCGGGTGGTTACTTTTTGAAATGAACTTCCCAAAATAGCGTTAATCGAATGTTTGCCAATTTCCTTGTTATAGCTTAACACATTGTCTACTAGCGCATCAAAACGAGTACTTCGTGTCTCCCTAAGGTCTGCATCCAGATTTTGATTGGCACTGGCATTGGATTCACTCCAAAAGAAAGTAGGGGTAAATAAATAATCTACCAAAGAAGTAAAGTTCAATCCAAGATTCAATCTATATTTAAGTCCAGGTAAAAATTCAAATTCCCCTGCAATATTGCCAAAAATCTCATCAATCCTGTTTTCATCATCTAAGGTTACCGCTCTTGCATATCTATTCCTACTGAAAGCTACACCATGTTCTAAATTGCTCGGCGCAACAAAATTCCCGTCAGTATCCTGAAAAGGTAGGGTGGGAAAATTATATCCATTTACTCCATAATCATTGTTTTGGTTGAGCGTTTTTTGTGTCAATGCCAAGGATTGACTTAACTTTAATTTTTTGTTCTTTGACCAAAATTCTGAGTTTAATCTTAAGTTAATACGATTATAATCTGAAGAAACCAAAACACCCCTTTCGTCAAAATAGTTAGCTGATAAGTATACCGAGGCCTGTTCGCTTCGATTGGAAATATTAAACCCATAATCTTGTAGAATACCAGTTCTGAACGTCAAATCTTGCCAATCTGTATCGACATTAGGATTGAAGTTCGTTGAATTGGCTGGAGCTCTAGATGCATTACTTGCATCATCTATGGCATTTCTAATATCGGCATATTGTCTGGCATTCAAGAAATCTATCTTACTCGTAGAAGTGGTTACACCTCCTGTTATGTGCCCATTTATGACCAATCCCTTCGAAGAACTTCCTTTGGTCGTTGTTATGATAACAACGCCATTAGCCGCTCTGGAACCATAAATGGCTGCGGCCGAAGCATCCTTAAGCACCTCCATTGTTGCAATGTCATTTGGGTTGACGGAGCTAAGATTTTCAAGAAATACACCATCTACAACATAAAGCGGGTCAACGCTGCCATTAATGGTGCCAGCTCCTCTTATTATCACGCTCACTCCAGCTCCGGGGGCGCCACCATTGGATTGCACATTAACGCCAGCTACCCTACCTTGAAGTGCAGCAGTTGGGTTTGATATGGTCAATGCTTTTGCATCTTCCGAAGATACGGATGAAACAGCGCCAGTAAGATCGCTCTTTCGTACAGTTCCATAACCAATTAAAACCACTTCATCAAGGCCGGCGGCATCTTCATCAAGCGATATTGCTAGATTAGTCTGTCCGTTCAGGGCTACCTCTTTGGTTGAATATCCAATGTAGGAAATAACCAAAACGGCATTTTGATCCAGAACATCAATGGTGAAATTTCCATCAAAATCTGTTTGGGTTCCATTGGTTGTTCCCTTTTCAACAATATTGGCTCCGGGTAAGGGTTGTCCATTGGAGTCGTTTACTGTTCCACTCACAGAGACTTGAAGTACAACGTTTGGAACGTTTTTTTTACTCCGTTTCTTTACGATGACAGTTTCGTTTTCGGTAAATTCAAAAGTGCAATCTATAGGGGATAATCCTTTTCTTAGTAACTCTTTTGTGCGAACAATCCCTTTTTTTAGTCTTACTTTCGGAGCTTTTCTGATCAAATCATCACTATAGACGAATTTATAACCTGCCTGTTCTTGTATAATCTCAAAAATCCGTGATACGGAAATCTCCTTATCCTTATCTATAACAATTTTTGCGTTTTGGGAGTGAGCATCGTTCGGTGCAAAACTAAGCGCTGTGGTGAAGCATAGGAATAAGAACGTTCTCATCATAATTTTGAGCAGCTTTTCTCCACATAGGAGATGAGCTTTCTTAAAGTTAATTTTCATAAATTAGCATTTGGATTAGTTAAATAATTTTGATTAATCTGGTCTAAAAGGGACGAAGTCAAAACTTTAGGACGTGGCGACTTTGTTCCTCTTTTTTTATTCAATAATTACGGTTCTATCATATATTGTGAATTTTATTTCATTGGTTTTTTGTAAATGCATTAAAATTTGATCAATAGTACTTTCTCTTCCCAATACCCCAGTAAATCTTTTACTTTCTTTAGCTGGATCGTTGAAAATATAATCTATGTCATACCATCTTGAAAGAATCTTCATGATATCTTTCATCGATTTACTTTTGAAACTGAAATAACCTTCTTTCCATGCAATTTCATCAAATATTTTATCCACTTTTTTTATGGAGAGGTCAGTGTTTTCAGTATTTATAATAGATTGTTCTGAAGGTTTAAGAAATGTTTTCTTGATTCCATTGCCTATTGTTACCCTTCCTTCAACTAAGGTGGTGGTAATATCAATTTCGTCTTGATATGCCTTAATATTAAATTCAGTTCCTAGCACCTGCACCTCTTGAATTCCTGTTTTAACGATAAAGGTTGCCCCATTGTGTTCGTTGCTTGGGGATACTTCAAAATAAGCTTCGCCATATAGTAATTCAACTACCCTTGATTGTTCCTTCTGGAAACTTATTGGATACTTAATTTTCGAATCTGAATTTAACCATACTTTGGTCCCGTCCTCCAATTGTACAAAATACTGTCCTCCTTTTGGTATGGTCAAATAATTGTATTCCGAACTGTTCTTTTGCGAGATATTTTCAGTGTAAACAAGTTTGTTGTCACGATGCGATGCCCCTTTTAATTCTATTTGCTTTCCTTTTTCCAATACTACTTCTTCACCATTCTCTAATGTGAGAATTGCTTTTTCTATTCCTGGGCGTATTTCAACCTCAACTATGTTGTTGGAATCTTCTTGGATAACAAAATCATTGTTTCTTATATTGAGAATATATCCAATTCCAATCAGGGCTATAAAAATGGCTGCATATTTAAGTACTTTCCACGCTTTTCCTCTTTTTTCTTTTCGCTCATCTTTCTTAATTTTTTGCAGTACTTTCTCTTTTTCCCCTTCTGTGTCAAAGTCAAGCATCGTGTAATCAATTAAATAGTTTGTTTTTACAAATCCCTTGAAAGCTGATTCATTGGATTCTTTCCTCAACCATTCGGTTAATTCAATCATTTCCTCGGTGGAAATGGATTTACAAAAGTATTTGACTATAAGAAGCCCTATTCTCTTACTCAAAATAACAAGTCGATTTTAGTAAAGACACATCAAAACCTCCCAACACTTATATTTTTTTGATTTTTTTTTAAATTGAGCCATTATTTTTTTGAAAATGGGCGCAAATATTAAATTTTTGAATGAAAGGGTATTAAAAAATGAGCTTCAGAAAGGAAACCATGAAACAATGGTTTTTTTAATGGATACCTATCACCAATCTCTATGTCTATATGTTTACAGCCTGTCAAGTGATTACGAGTTGGCACAGGATATCGTTCAAAATGTATTCATAAAGCTATGGGAAAACAGACAGAAATCGAAGACGATAAAATCTATTAGAAAATACCTGTACAAATCTGTTTATAATGCTTTTGCCAACCACTGGAGAAAAGATCGAAAAATGTTGGCAATCGAAGAAAAACACATGACGGCTTTACATCAAATTTTTGAGAATGAAGATGAAGATTTGTTTAGAAAACAAGTAAAATTGGTCCAGCAAGAGGTTCAGAAGCTTCCTCCTAGATGTAAAAAAACATTTTTATTGAGTAAACAGGAAGGTCTCACAAATATTGAAATTGCAAATTTTATGAATGTTTCCATCCGTACTGTTGAAGCCCAAATAAACAAGGCTTTTAACATACTTCGGGAAAGATTAAAGGATAAGGTTGAGCCAATTCTATTTTTGCTTCTAAGATGTCAATGCGAGCATGGAAAATCTTTGTTTTAAGTCGAAGTTTCAATGAAGAATAATAGACTGAACATAATAGTGTAATATGTATTTTTAATTGGCCAAATATCATGTCCAAACTAAAATGAACCAATATTATTGACTTTGTCGAAACTAGGCTTTTGAATTAACAGTTTTTATGTTGTTCAAGTCCATTTAAATGCAACAGTGACCCCTATATGTCCTTGAGATTTTACCACATGAGAGGGATTTACATCATATATATTGAATTAGCAAAAGGGTTGTTGCTACATTAAAAAAATAGGGGGTTGTGAGTTCTATTTTTAGCTTGTTCTAAATTGGCAGTTGAACTTCCTTATATTTCACTTGGTGTTTGGGATTGAATTGACCTTTGATTTCTGGGTTAGAACGAAATTAATTTTAATGTCAATTACACTGAGAACAACTCCAATCTTGTTTTTATCATAACGGTTTTTGCTGTTTACCCTAAACAATTGCTATCATCCTTGATGATCTTTTAAGGTGATACCAATGTAACGGATTATTAATTCCTACCATAAGTCGCCTAAAAAGTATGTGTGAGAAGAGGAGGTTCACTTTTTGGATTTGGCTATGTCCACTTCTTATGTAAAAATTTCTATGCCCCACCCCCCCGAAGGTTTAGAGTTGAGTTTGCTTGCTAACGTTTTTCTTATATGAATTTTGAGAGGACCGATGCTTGCCATTTTCTTTTCTTAATGAAATAGATGATGACACACTAAATCCTAATTCGCTAAAGATGGAAATCTTTATGGATAGCCCAGAGGGAGAATTACGGGTATTGCTGAAATGAAGATAAGATAAAAAATAGCCGGTCTTAAGCCCTGTAAAACTTTAAAGTTCAAATGTTCTAAAGACCCTTTTTGGGTAATAGGGACAAAGGATCGGATGTGGGCCTTATGCCCTAGAGGATATTCATTAGAACAAGGTCGTTGTTCACCACATATACAATTTGGTTGGTGTTTTGTTTCACAGATAGCGTTTATTTCTTGGAATTTGATGTTCAAAATATAGGAACTGTATTGAAGTGCTTTTTGCACATATCATACCTGTTTATATTATAATTGTGTCTATTTGATTTTGACAATTCATCATAAGAAACTGAAATAATTACTAGGGGATGCCTTAGCTGTCGCCAAGGCGACAATTGGTGGAGATAAACGTTTTTAATTTAGCAATGATTCTTAAATGATAAATGGACATAAAAGTCAAATATTGGTATTTAAGTCAATTTCAACTGGCAAAAAGACTTAATAACGATGAGATGATGCAGCTATGCGGAAATCTTGTGTTAAAGCATTTCAAGAAAGGGGCAGAAGTCAGCTCAAAACACTTCAAAAAGGATGTTTTTTTTCTTAAAAGAGGCTCCTTGAAGATAGTCAATTTGATGGATTCAGGAGAGTTAATAATTAAAGAGGTTATCAGAGAGGGTGATATTTTTGGGATTTTGGGCTTGCTGAAAGGTGATAGAGAAGAGGATTTTGCAATAGCCTTAGAAGATACTTGCATTTGTGCTATAAATGCGACAACCCTAAAGAACATGATGACATCCAATGAAAGTTTGAACAACTATATTTTTACATTGGCAGGTAGCCGTATTCAAAAAATAGAAAAGAAATTGATGTCGTTGATATACAAGGATGCAAATGAGCGCATAGAGGAGTTTGTTCGCGAATATATTTTACGGTTTGGGGAAGAGGAAGGAGATTTCATTGTGGCCAAGAACTTAATTTCCCATCAGGAAATCGGAAAGCTCACTTCTACATCGAGGCAAACAGTCAATAAGGTCCTTAATGCTTTAAGGATGAATGAAATTATTGACTTTGATAAGTATTATATAAAACTGAATAGGGATAAAACGAATTCAATTGATTATAACAAAGGATCTGATGGAACATTATGATATAATAATAGTTGGAACAGGTGCAGGAGGTTCTACTTTAGCATACAAATTGGCCAGAACGGGGAAAAACATTCTTGTTCTGGAAAGGGGTGGGTTTCTGCCAAAGGAAGTTGATAATTGGAACCCGGAAGCTGTGGCAAAAGGAAAATACAGAACCGGAGAAAAATGGGTTGACAAGAATGACGATGAATTTGAGCCTTATACACATTACTGGGTGGGTGGAAACACCAAGATGTATGGAGCCGCTTTGCTGCGTATGAGAGAATCTGACTTTGAAGAAGTAGAACATTATGGTGGTATTTCGCCAAAGTGGCCCTTAACTTATTCCGATTTCGAATCCTATTATTCCCAAGCGGAATATTTGTATAAGGTTCATGGGCAAAGAGGTCTTGACCCCACTGATCCCCCTTCATCAACATCTTATCCATTTGGAGCTCTCAAATATGAATCAAGAATGAAGGAAATGGCAAACGCACTAAAGGATCAAGGACTACACCCTTCTCCCATTCCTATTGGAGTGAATCTGCCTTCGGATAATGAGGTGGTTTCGGCAAAGGTGAATTTATCTTTGTTTGACGGTTATCCAGATCCCACAGAATCGAAAGCCGATGCTCATGTTATAGCACTAAAGAAGGCGTTGGAAAGCAATAATGTTACTTTGAAAACGGATCGTAAGGTTGAGCGCTTAGAAACTGACCAATCTGGAAAAAATGTGACAAATGTTATTTGTACAGATCGGATGGGGAATGAAATATCATATAGTGGAGGTATCATTGTCCTTAGTTGTGGAGCCATTAATAGCGCCAAGGTATTGCTGGGTTCCACGTCTGAGAAGCACCCCGATGGTCTTGCTAATTCATCCGGACTTGTTGGAAGAAACCTGATGATGCACAACAATGGAACTGTTGTGGCGATTTCCCGAAAACCCAACGAATCAAAGTTTCAAAAAGCTTTTTTGATTTCTGACTTTTACCATGGGGCGGAAGATTCTAAATATCCATTGGGCACGATTCAATTAATGGGAAAAACCGACCCAGTCACTTTAAAGGAAGAACTGCAACAGATTAACCCAGATAAGGAATTTGATTTGGATGATGTAGCCAAACATAGTGTTGACTTTTTCATTACGGCAGAAGATTTACCAGATCCCTCTAATAGGGTTATACTAACTAAAGAGGGTAAAATTAAACTTGTTTATCATCCAAATAATACGGAAGCTTATAATCGGCTCCGGCAAAAATTAATAGGACTATTGGGGCATATGGATTGTGAAGAGGGGTATTGTAAGGACAACGCCTATGTCGGTTTTAAACTTGGGGTTTCAGGTGTCTCCCATCAAAACGGAACATGTAGGTTCGGTGTCGATCCTGAAAATTCAGTTTTAGATATAAACTGCAAAGCGCACGATTTGGATAATCTCTATGTTGTGGATGGAAGTTTCTTCCCATCATCTAGTGCTGTAAACCCGTCATTGACCATTATTGCCAATGCTTTGAGAGTTGGTGATTATCTTATCGGCCACTTGGGGTCAAGGTGAGAGATAAAATGAGTGTCATCCTTTTGGCGGGTCATTATTAAAATAAAAATTGAATCTAAAAGGCTGTGAAGTTGGGAAAGAGAGCCGTTGTTGTCTTTGTCGAAAAGCTGTTGGGTGTTATTATACTGTAATAAGGTGCTTAAATATTAGATATCCTATCCCCGAATGATTATATAAACATTAAGGGATTGGCTCGACAAAGATGGTGTGTTCATACTAAAGTGCAATATTCTGGCGGAATATTACACCAAAGGAAATTTGAATTGGTTATTTATAGAAGATCTCGTTGGCCAATAGTTACATGGTAAATCACTAGAATGGAAATGGTGCATTTACGATTATAGCTGGATAAGTTAATTCCATACAAGGGAAAAAGGGTCTCTCAATCAAAGTTTAAGATTGATTAACCATAAAAAATATAATGGAGCCATCGGGAAGGCTATGATAAGAAAATTCCGAGGGACTTGTGAAAAATTTCAAATTTACCTCTGATGCTAACAGTAATTTAGAAATTCAGGTACAATCCAAACCGTTTAGACCTTATAGGAACAATGGGAAAAAAGAAAAGTGTATTAGTGATTGGGTGGGAATTTCCACCTAGAATGGTAGGGGGACTTGCTGTGGCTACTTATGGCATTGTAAAGGCCTTGAGTAATTTAATCCATGTAAAACTTATTATTCCATATAAGGATGATGAAACGCCCAAAATTAAAAATGTCACGGTATATGGCTTAAATAAAATAAAAGATGAAATAGGGAGCATTGAAATTTCCCAACTTATGGACAAGATGTTTAAACATGAATGGTCACAACAGCTATCGGCCTATCCTTTACAAAACATTCAATCATCATCATCTTTTGCTCATCTTGAAAGTAATTCCAATGAAAAAATATTCTTAGAGCACAACTACCTTAGTCTTTTTGAATCGGAGCAGGTGTACGGCATTGGGTTGCGTGAAAAAATGAAAGCGTTCAAAGAGATTGTTGCTGTGATGTCCAAGCACATCTCCTTCGATTTGATCCATTGCCATGACTGGGTAACTTTCGAAACTGGCATGTTAATCAAGTATTTGACAAATAAACCACTGGCGGTGCATGTTCATGCCTTGGAAACGGATAGGGCTGGGATAAATACTAGAAATGATATATTTCATATTGAAAAAAACGCAATGGAAATGGCAGATGTGGTTTTTCCAGTTAGCGAATACACTAAACAAAGCATTATAAAAAATTATGGGATAACCGAAGATAAAATTGTTCCTGTTCATAATGCAGTAGACTATGTTTCCACTAAGCGATGGAGGCACCTCTTACCTCAAAAGATTGTTACTTTTTTGGGGCGAATCACTCCTCAAAAGGGACCAATATTTTTGCTTGAAACCATTCAAAAAGTTGTAAATGTCCATAAGGATGTCATATTCATAATAGCGGGGTCCGGGGATCAGTTGGAAGAGATATTAATGCAAAGCGCATATAAGCGCTTGAGCAGATATATGATTTTTACAGGTTTTATTAAAAGGGATAAGGTAAATGCATTGTTGTCCACTTCAGATATTTATTTTATGCCTTCGGTATCGGAACCTTTTGGGCTTACAGCTTTAGAAGCTGCAAAAGCGGGCGTCGCATGTGTGATATCTAAACAATCAGGGGTTTCAGAAGTATTACCATCTTCACTTAAAGCTGATTTTTGGGATACGGATAAGTTTGCGGCCCAAATAATCGACCTGCTGCAAGATGGTGAAAAACGAGCACATATTGCCAGTAAACAGATGCAAGAGGCTGAAAAGGTAAATTGGATGACTTCGGCAGAAAGAGTGGCCGCGGCGTATGACGAAATTTTAAAATAAAAAAAATGACTTCAGTTTGTTTTTACTTTCAAGTACATCAACCTTACCGGATAAGACAGTTGGATTTTTTTGATGTGGGCCGTTGCAAAAATGTTTTTGATGTCATTCAAAACAGAGCGATACTTGATAAGGTCAGTGAAAAATGTTATCTCCCCACCAATAGATTGATGCTTGACCTTATCGAAAAACATGAAGGAGCCTTTAGAATTAGTTATTCCATATCTGGGGTTGCATTAGAACAATTTGAGAGATGGAGGCCGGATGTTCTTGAGTCTTTTAAGAAGCTTGTACAAACAGGTTGTGTTGAACTTCTTTCGGAAACGTATTACCATTCGTTGAGCAGTTTGTATTCGAAAAGAGAATTTGAAATGCAAATTAAAGAACATAGGAATATGGTCAAAAAGCATTTTGGGATTACACCTACCGTTTTCAGAAATACAGAATTGATATATAATAATGAAATTGCGTCTGTCATATCCGAAATGGGATATGATGGAATAATAGCCGAGGGAGTAGATAAGTACTTGGGATTCAAATCTCCAAATTTCTTACACCATCCCCCAAATAATAAAGAATTTCCAGTTCTTTTAAAAAATTATAAGCTTAGTGATGATATTGCTTTTAGATTTTCGGACAAAAATTGGAGTGGGTTTCCTTTGAGTTCGGAAACCTTTGCACATTGGATGCACGGCCTGGCTGGTAATGGCGATGTCGTAAATCTGTTTATGGACTATGAAACTTTTGGTGAACATCAATGGGCGGAAACAGGGATATTTAATTTTCTCGAATATTTGCCCGAAAACGTTTTAAAACATCCCGATTTTGATTTTAAGACTCCTTATGAAGTAATCCAATCTAAATCTATAAAAGGTGATTACAATGTTCCGGATATAAGTTCTTGGGCGGATACCGAGAGGGATCTATCTGCTTGGAGAAGTAATTCAATCCAGTATGAAGCCTTGCGTAGAATATTTGATTTAGAGCATTCGGTATACAGTACCTGTAATCTAAATTTAATCAGCGTTTGGAAAAAACTCACAACATCCGATCATTTTTATTATATGTCTACAAAGTACTGGGCTGATGGAGATGTACATAAGTATTTTAGCCCTTATAAGACTCCTATTGATGCTTATAATTATTTCATTAACGCTTGTGCACAATTAGAGTACGAATTGGAAAAATCTACAATATCCAAAAGTATTTCTATCAAAAAAAAGCGAAGAACTGGAGAAAAAATCAAAATATGAAATAACTTTTTAATAGGGTGGTGATTTTGATAAAATGATGTTAAAGGCTTAGCCGTATTTTGTCGGTTTGGGAAAAGAATTTGATTGCCCGTTTTTAATATTGTTGAATTTCTTTTGCCCTCTTAAACTATGAAAAGATAACCTATGAACTATTTGATTATGAATATGTATTTTTTTAATGGCATTTTAATAAGATTTGGATATCAAGCCTTAACTCTTTTTGTTTTTTTAGCTTTTCAGAATACCGTACAAGCACAGAAGGGTTGGATAGCGGGCGCTGGACCATCAGTAGAACTCGATCAAGGACTCTATGGGATAAACGCACGCCTGTTTTATGGTATAAACAGTGAATTTTGCTTTGGACCTGAAATAGCATATTTCCCATACGCGACCATCAATGACGAACACGAACTGAGAGTTACAGATCTAAATTTCAATGCACATTACATTTTTGAAGTAACTGAAAGGTTGGGTCTGTATCCATTGACAGGGATTAATTATACCATAGAAAAAGAGCGTATGTTAGAATCTGCATCAGAGTACGAAAAAAAGGAGGAGTTTGGATGGAATTATGGCTTTGGATTGCATTATAATCTCAATAATATTTTTGTTTTTGGTGAATTTAAAGGGATTGTGGGTTCATTGAATGACGAATTCATGACTATTGGAGTGATTTTTAATATTTTCAAAGAAAGTGAAAGTAAAGAAGTTGAATAGAGGTTGAACCTATTAGAGAGAATAAGAAATCTTATTTAATTGGTTAAGTAGTGCAATTCTGAAGCAACATTTGTTAATGTCCCATCGTGCTGCTGTGGATATACATTCAAAACGGATATGTATTCGGAAGACTTGATAATTTAATTTGTCTAAGAATATTGAGAAAGGTTTGGGTTATACAAGTTTTATGATTGATAAAGGATCTGTATTATATGTTTGCTAAAAAAACTCCTAAACCGCTCACAATTTTGCCGCATAAATTAAGTGTTCCTTAAAATTTGACCGTCCGTAAATATATTTTCCCTATAAATGTGATTTTATTTTCCATGATCAAAAACTGATTTTCCAACAAATCTCCAGCACATTCATTTTAGATGGTCTTGTTTGTTAAGTTTAGGTATTTGATATTATTGGTCTTACCTGAAGCTAGGAAATACGGTTTAATGGAAATCTCCACCCACTGTCATATAGACGACACATGGGATTGTATCAATGATTTAACTTGGCGTAATCTTAAAACTACACTGAACAATTGTTTTGGTGCAAAGTATTGGTTTTTAGGTTAATACTGAAAATTTTATTGATAGTAAATGGTTGTAGAAAGACTCAAAGAACTTGGATATGATTATCAGCCTGCAGAAGTTAAAGTTTTTGAATTTCATCAGGCAGTGAGAACGGGGAATCTCATATTTACCTCTGGTCAGACCCCCTTGTTTAAGGGTAAGGGTGCAAAGGGTAAAGTTGGAGAAGAGATAGGGTTAGAGACGGCTTATAAAGCTGCTGAAGTTTGCACATTTAAATGTTTAACGGCCATAGGTTCCATTGCGGATGTGAATGATATCAAAAGGGTGGTGAAGGTTTTTGGAATGGTAAACGTGGGCAAGGACTTCAACAATACATCAGGAGTAATCAATGGAGCTACACATTTCTTAAATAAGTTGTTTCCTGGTAGCGGGCATGCCAGGTCGGCGGTGGGAATGACCATTCCGAACAATTGGGCAGTAGAAGTTGAAATGGTCGTAGAAATGAAATCTTAGTAGACGTAAGAAAAATGGAGAAACTAATAAAAAATTTAGGGGTAGCGGATGTAATTGACGCGATGGGAATGGAATATGACCATAGAGCCCATATCATCCATTTGAAATCACCTGATCCTAACAAAGTTTTATTTGGTCGGGCAGTTACCATTGGATTTATGCCAGTGAGGAAGGACTTTATGGATTCTAAAAAACATAGTTTGGCACCAGCTTTCTATAGGGCGATAGGTCAGGAATCTCCTGTAAAAAAGGTTTTGGTCATGTCAAGTGGGGGTTATCAAAATACTTCATTGGGAGGTGGAACCAAATTGTCTAGGCTAAAAAACCACCAGATGGCAGGTGTATTGTGTGATGGTCAATTAAGAGACTTTGAAGAATTAAATTCTTATGAATTTGCGACCTATTGTAGGGGTGAGACCGTGCGAGCAGGAGGAAATGAAATTCTACCTTATTTGACAAATGTCCCAGTTGTCTTGGATGGAGTCACCGTGTTGCCGGGAGATTATGTGTTTGCCAAGGGCAGTACGGCGGTCATCATCCCTGCAGAAAAGGTAGAGTATATTCTTAAAAAATCAAAGGTAATCATGGATAAAATGGACGAGGTCAAAACAACCTTTATTGGAGAGGATCCTGTTAAAATCTTGAAACAAGGAAGTTCAGAAATTTAAAAAGAAATATGAACGCATCAGAACAAATTGTTGCTGCATTGGCCAACGAAGGTGTGGAATATGTTTTCGGTATTCCCGGTGATGAAAATTTACATTTTATGGAGGCTTTGAGAAAGGAGCCTGACATAAAATTCATTTTATGTAGACATGAACAAGCGGCAGGCTTTATGGCGGCCTCATATGGCCGGTTGACAGGGAAATTGGCTGTTGCTATGGCCACTTTAGGCGCTGGGGCGACCAACTTAACAACGGCTGTCGCCCATGCTTATCTTGCGGGTATGCCAATGCTGGTAATAACTGGGCAAAAAGCGATAAGAGATAATAAGATGGGGATGTATCAACTGGTTGATGTAGTAGATATAATGCGCCCGATAACTAAATTTACTACTTCTGTTCCTTCGGGTTTGATGCTAGGATCTCTTGTTAGACAGGCAATGATGAGTGCATTGAGTGATAAAATGGGCCCTGCTCACCTGGAAATTCCTGAAGATATCTTACGTGACAAAGAATTAGGTGCTTTAGTTCCCTGCAGACATGGGGATAAACCCATTCCATCAAATGAAAGCATTTTAAAAGCTGTCAATTTATTGGAGAACGCAAAGAGTCCTTTGATTATGGTTGGGGGAGGTACCCGAGCCAATCGTCCTGAGGTTTCGGCAGCTCTTCGGAAATTAATTGACCAGACCAAGATCCCATTCATTGCTACCATGATGGGGAAAGGTGTTGCCCTGGAAAAAGGCCCTCTATATGTGGGGACCACTATCATGCCTGGTGATTACACGCACTGTGCGGTTAAGGCTGCCGATGTCATTTTAAATGTTGGTCATGATGTTCAGGAGAAACCCACTTTTCAAATGAGTCCAGGGGGATTAAAAACGGTGATTCACCTTAATCCCTATGCAGCTATGGGAGATCCTATTTATTTTCCGCAGCACCAAGTAATTGGAGATATGGCTGTGGCTCTGAATGAAATTGCGAAATATTTAAGGCCAAATCCCAATTGGGATCATTCCATTATGCTTAGTGCTTCAATAAAGATGGATGAAAGTATCCATAAAAACGATCAACAAACTTCGTTTCCCGCACATCCGGGATATGTGGTGAGCACACTTCGGAATTTTATGGGGGAAAACGATATCATTTCGTTGGACAATGGAATACACATGATGTGGATGGCAAGAAATTATGGAGCCTTTGAACCTAACACCATGTTGATTGATCATGCACTGGGTAGTATGGGGATCAGTCTTCCCGCGGCTATCTCCGCAAAATTGGTATATCCAGAAAGGAAGGTTGTTGTAGTGACTGGAGATGGTGGTTTTATGATGAATAGCCAGGAAATCGAAACTGCGGTTCGATTGAAGCTTGACTTGATTATTATAATTTTCAATGATAGTGGCTTGGGAATGATTGATATAAAACAAAGAGCTGATGGATACGGGAATTATGGGGTGAATTTTGACAACCCAGATTTTGTAGCCTACGCTAACAGTTTTGGGGCATTTGGTCATAGATTGGAAAATCCGGTCGATTTCAAAAACATTTTGGAAGATGCCCATGGCCAGGGAGGGGTTCATGTAATTGATGTTCCTGTGGACAAAAAACAAAACATGATGCTTTTGAAGGAAATGAAAATGACTGACTGTTCAAAGCTATAGAATCATCACAAGAATGACCTTTCGAAGTTCTATAATGGACTATCTGTTCTCCGACGAGTATATGGTCAGTAAATATCTGCACGTTGAAGTTAATTTAGCAAAAGTGCAAGCTGAATTGGGAGTGATTCCAAAGGGTGTTGACAAAACTATTGCCTCCATCGCATTGTTGTCCAATATTGATATGTGTCGATATAGGAGAGATTTTGACAGGATTGGTTTTCCAATTGTTGGATTGTTGGAACAAATAAATGAAAAATTACCAGAAGACCTAAATGGATATTTGCACTGGGGCGCCACAACTCAAGATATCATGGATACCGGATTAGTTTTGACTCTAAAAGAGGTTGTGGAGATTTACTGTGAAGAAATTAATGGCCTTATCAGCCAATTGGCTGATAAGGCAAAAAAACATAAAAATACAATGATGGTCGGCCGAAGCCAGTTGCAACATGGTATTCCGATTACATTTGGGTATAAAGTTGTTGTATGGATAGCACCCTTAAAAAGACATTTAAACCGTTTAAAACAGTTAAAAGCAAGACTTGGACAATTGCAATTTGGAGGCGCTATGGGAACAATGGCTGCGTTGGGAGAAGTTGGATTTTCTGTTAGGGAGCGGTTAGCTGATGCCCTAGATTTGGAAAACCCAATACTTTCATGGCATACTCAGAGAGACAATCTGATGGAGTTTATGTCACTCATTGGTTCTTTGAGTGGGAGTATTTCCAAGATAGCACAAGATATCTTGTTTATGACTCAATCTGAAGTTTCTGAAATTACGGAAAAGAGCAACGGCAAAAGTTCAACTATGCCCAACAAAAATAATCCAATAAATACACAAAAAGTGTTGGTTGCATGCAAATTGGCGCGTGGAGATTTACAGTTAATGAACGAAGCAATGGTCCAGGAACATGAGCGAGGTTCAGGAACTTGGCAAATAGAATGGCAATTGATTCCCAGTATCGTATCACACACATTTTATGCTCTGAATATGTTGAATTCCATGTTTCGAAATGTAATTGAAATCAACGGAAAGAACATGATCAAAAATCTCAATCTTTCTGAAACTGTTTATGCCGAAGGGTTAATGATGGCTTTGGCTCCATTTATTGGTAGGCAAAAGGCACACCACCTTGTTGATACAACTCTAATACAAACTGGAGATCAGGGTAGTTTCAAGCAAACCGTATTCACAATTAAGGAAATAACCAATGTATTGTCAAAAGAAAAGATTGAAAAGGTGTTTTCAGGAAAAATACATATGGAAATGGCCGAAGAACTTACAAAGAGATTTCTAGATGATTTAGATGCGAACAACAAATTTGAAGGGTAAAGTTGATGTAATCAAGGGGAACCGAAAACCTTAAATAGAGTAGGAAAAAATAAAAGATTTTGAAGATGGAAAAATTAAAAGTTCTTGTACTAAATTGTACCATAAAATACAGTCCCGAGGTTTCCAATACTGAAGCTTTGGCCAATATGTTGTCAAATAGACTAAAGGAAGTACATGATAACTTGGATTTGGAAATGATTAGGGTAACCGATTTTAATGTGAAATTCGGTGGCGCAAGCAACGATATGGGCCATGGTGACGAATGGCCGATTATTTTAGAAAAGGTAAAACAATGTGACATATTCATTATGGCAATGCCAATTTGGATGGGGGTGCGATGTTCGGTCGGACAGATGGTCATTGAACGATTAGATGGAACAACTAAGGGCAATGATGCTCAATTTCCATTGTACAACACTGTTGCAGGTGTCGTTGTAACTGGAAATGAGGATGGAGCACATGATGTTGCGTCAAACACTTTGTATAATCTTGCACATTTTGGATGTACAATACCGCCAAACACTGACGTATACTGGGTTGGTGATGCAGGCCCTGGTGCTAGTTTTATTGAGGCCAAAGGGGGATTGAGTCCTTATGTGCAAAGAAACATTGAGCTTACTGCTCAGAATTTGATACATGGGGCACTTATGTTGAAAAAAATGCCCTACCCAATTGATATAAGACCAATTATGATGAAAATGAAAAAGCAAATGGAACTTAAAGGAAAGGTCATGAAGGAAGCTACAGAGAAATTTAAAGCAGGTTTGGACAATTTATTATAATATCATAGAATAGTTATATATATGGAAACGATCAAAGAAATTATTTCAACCATTGGCGAAGTAATCGATTTAATAGGGGTCACTATTCTGCTTTATGGTTTTGTCAAAATATTCATAAAATATACAATTACGGAATTTGTTAAAAAGCCTTTCAAGACACCAATTAGAAGTCTTCAAAAGTTGCGATGTGAGATAGGAATTTATATTCTTTTGGCTCTAGATTTACTAATAACATCCGATATCATTCATACCATTATGGATATCACACAGGAACAACTGATTGAACTTGCCATAATGATTGTGTTAAGGACAGGAATTGGCTTTTTCTTAGGTAAGGAGGTAGAAGAACTTCATGATTGATTTATAGGCTTTTTTGGGAAATCATCAGGTCAATATTCATGAAGTCGAATGAAAAAGATTACGGGGTTTAATATTACATGCTAAAAGAGGTATTAGGAGACAGTTAGAATGTTCCTCCGATTAAATGAGCAACATATTTTTAATATCAATATTGACAAATGGTAAATTGGAAAGTTGTACTCTAGGATATTGAAAAGTTGTATTTATTTCAATTGGCGGTCTACCTTTCTAAATCTGCCCAAAATAGAACCCTCAAAAAGATGTGACCAGTGCAACACAAGATGATAAAAGAATTGGTTTATTTTTTTAAAAGGCCACAAAAAGAAACCGAAACCAATGTACCTGAAGGATTTTGTCCAAATTGCTGGGGAAAACAAGAGTACGGCAATGTGGTAAGGACAATGTTCAAGGATAAACAAATAGAAGTAAACAATCATAGGCAGAGTTATTCCTTTATAAGGGATTTTGTTGTTACCCATGTAGATGGAATCCATCTAAAAAAGGGAAATAATAGTTTAGAGTGCCCAACATGTCACATAAAGTATGATGATATCAAAAATGGGTGAAATGTTCAGCTTGGGTTAAGGATTATTTGGTTTACAAGGGGGAGGGGTAAGTTATATCAATAAAGATTGAGTATGAATCACCCGATGCGGTCTGTTTCATGGTAACCAAAATCCAATGGTATGTGGGCCGAGATATGGGTGGTTACATTGTCTGTTTACGGGCAATGCGGAAGACCTAAATTTTCCCAGTTTCGGAAGGAGTAAATAACATATGCAAATGTGTGGATAAATCTAGTATTATGGTTGCGCCAATAATTCCAGAAAATGAAGAGCAAAGGCTAACAGAGTTACTTTCTCTAAATTTATCGTCTGTTGATGTTAAGAAACAGTTTGATGGGGTTGTAACTGTCCTTTCTAAATGTTTGGAAGTGCCCATTGCATATATATCTACCATTGAAAGTAAAAACCAAATCATACATTCCTCTTGCGGATTGGATTTTAACTCGTCGGATAGATCTACGTCTTTTTGTGGTCATACCATATTACAGAGTACCCCACTAATTATTGAGGATACATTGGAAGATGAGCGTTTTTTTGATAACCCTATGGTTATTAATGACCCAAAAATTCGATTTTATGCTGGTTATCCTTTATCAAGTCAAGAAGGGTTCAATGTAGGCGCCTTGTGTATTGCAGATTATGTGCCTAGAAAACTCAATAAAACCGAGATCAAAATTCTTAAAATCATAGGAAAGCTTCTCAACGAAAGAATATGGTTAAACAACATTAGTGGACTACAAGGACGGATTGCGGATTCCAGAAGACAACTGGAAAAATTAAACCTCGAACTCTCAGAATCTAACCAATTCTATCAGAATATATTTGGACAATATATGAGCCAATCTTTATTGGAAAAGGTGATTTCGAATAAAAGAGAGACGAAACTAGGTGGAGAAGAAAGAAACGTTACCGTTTTGATAAGTGACTTAAGGGGTTTTTCTAACTTATCAAAGAATTACAAACCAAATATAGTCCTGGAAATACTTAATATTTATTTTGAGGAAATGATAGAGATAATTCATAACCACGAGGGGTACATCAATGAGATACTTGGGGATGGTATTTTAGTGGTTTTTGGGGCTCCCCGTCATGTGGGAAATTGTGCACTTAAGGCTGTGAAGTGCGCAAAATTAATGCAAAAGGGCCTAAAACGGGTCAATAAAAAACTTCAAGTAATGGGATATCCTAATTTGGAGATGGGTATAGGAATAAACAGTGGAAATTTAATTGTAGGGAATATAGGATCCAAAAAAAGGATGAAGTATGGAGTGGTCGGGGAAACAATAAATATAGCTTCAAGAATAGAAGCCTTAACCATATCTGGACAAATTTTGGTTTCTGAAAATACGTATAAAAAATTAGGAGATAAAACCAAAACATTGGGTAGGATGCGAACAAAAGTAAAAGGAGCCGAAGACCCAATTGTGATTTATGATCTCTCGGAACTTTCTGGAAACCAATAAAACCTAACATGTGAAATAGAAGGAAAGATTTCGGTTTTGTTTTCAAGGAATCTATTGATTGCTCGGAGACAATCAATTCGGTATTTGGATTGTCTTTCTTTGATAGATGGGATGGTTTGAACTACAACTATTTTAATTTAGATTGTAACTGTAGGTAATTACTTGTGGCATTGCGCATGATAAAAGGTTTTCGGGATGCCAAGATCAGATTTTATTTCAGTGAGGTGTAACTTTATTGTTTTAATTTCTCAGTTGTGCCCTCCTCTTCAATTTGTCTAGCCTTTGTTAGTGCAGTGGCGACCAGTCCAGCTGGAACGGTCACTATACCTATTCCAATTATGAGGACAAAAAAAGTGAATATTTTTCCTCCTATTGTGATAGGCAGGACATCGCCATACCCAACAGTGGTGAGAGTAACGATTGACCACCAAAGACTATGAAAGATGGAACTGAAAACCTCAGGTTGGGCATCATATTCAAAGAAATAAATTCCAGATGCGGTCAAGAATATTAAAATTGCGGTTACGAGAAAGAAAAGGATTATTTCCTCCTTGACTATGACGGCTGCGATGTGAAACCGTCTTAATGCTCTATTGTACCGAATGAGTTTTAATGCACGAAATATCCTAAAAATACGAAAAACGCGTAATGCCCTTAAATCAACGGCAACCTTTAAATAAAACGGTAAAATTGCAAGTAAATCAATTATACCATAAAAACTAAAAATATACTTAATAGGTTTTTTTGCGACAAATATGCGGAGCAAATATTCGATGGAAAAGATTATGACACAACCAAGTTCAACTATGTTGAGAATTTTTGTTGCTCTTTCCGAATTATTTGGGAGTGTTTCAATCGCAAATGAAACCAAAGAAATAAGAATTAGGACCTGTATGAAATAATCGAATATTTTACCACTCTGGGTGGTATTGTCTTCAATTACCTTTCTGATATTCTCTTTCATCAAAGCCATTCTAAACTTAGGAGTTGCAAAACTCCAGATGGAGTTTGTTTAAACCCAAAAGTTACATAAAAAATGGGTGAATATATCCTTAAAATGACACCATAATCTAAGTTTTCAAGGGGAATTTATATGTGAGGTTTTGGATGAAGGAAATTTACCCTAAAAATAGAAATACTTGATTAATTTGCTTCTACAACTTAAATTATTAGTGCCTTATATTTATTTTACAATCAATTTAGTTCTCATAATTTGTGAGTGCCCTGGGAATGTGCATACAATCCAATATTCGCCAGGTTCACTTGGAGCTTCGAAAAAAATACTTTCCTGTGCTTCTGGTTTTACAACACCAGTGTGGTAAAGTACCAAATCCGTAAATGGGACGTAATTCAAATCTGCACCGTCAAGACCTAGTTTTAAGGCCATATCACCAACTTTATCAACAGAAGAAACTCCTTTTTTGGTAATAACCAAATTATGAAGCATATCATCATTATTGTTAAAAGTCAATTCAATTTTTTTTCTCTTGGCTATTATTATTTCATCAACATTATATTTTAAGCCTGGCTTTGTGCCGATAACAATGCTTCTTTCCGGGCCATTTGACCAACTAATAGGCATCGTGTTGGTTCGTTTCGGTTGCTCTATCTTTTTGACGACCGACTGTTTGGGGGTCATCGAGTTTGAGGTAAAGCTACCACTGGGCAATTGATTCAATGTATAATAGCCCTTATTATGCAGTAATTTTTCACCAGAAATAGATTTTAAGTCAGGTATCTTTATTTCATGGATATATCCCTGTCGTAATCCCTGAATTGTTAATTTGACGGACAAACCATCTTCTCCCACTTCTGCCTTTTGTATAATAGCTTTTTCTTGATTGATAATTGGGCTTCCATAAGAATTATGGTATTTATATGTAAAACTGGTCATCTCATAGGAAGCTTTTTGATTTCCGAGCAGTCTATTGACAGGCTGTGTGAACTCCAATAAAAATCCATCATCTTGAGCTTTCATAGTTTTAATTTCAAATGGTGTTTTTCCACTCCAAACCAATCGTTGTAAACCAAAAGACTTGGGTCCGGTAGATGGCCAGCCTCTACTGGTCATGCCAACAAACATGCTATTGTCACTTCCCCAGATCATCCGTAAAATTCCTGAAGAGAAGCCTTCAACAAAGGGAAACACCGCTCCCTGATATACCCCGTTCACCTTTTCCATGTACACCCTCATGATCTTGCTGTGACCTTGGTCACCTACAAACAATTGATTTTCAAAAGGTCCAAATCCTCCTTTCGTAGTATCAAACAAAAGGTCCGACGTAGAGATACCTAGTATGGCGTGAGGTAGCCAAATTGCTGGAGCTTTTAATTCAGGTACTTTTTTGGTATATTCAAATAACGTCAGTCCTGATTGAGGTTCAATATCTTCCTTTTTTAGTTTTAAGGGTGATTTTTCATCATCTGTCCATATTAACCCTTCTGGATTTCCGGCAAAATCTCCTTTTTCCAATTGAGTAATTCTCCCTGATCCTACCCAACCGCCTTGATTTTCGGAATAAAAAACAGCTCCTTCGTCATTGACAACAAATCCGGCAGGAGAACGTAATCCACTTGCAACTGGTTCCATTTCCCCTTGTTGTGAAATTTGCAAAAGCCATCCTCGCCATTTTGCCAAGCTTGCCCCATATCCTATCCAGGATAGATTCAGAGTAACCAACATATCTCCATTTGGCAAAAACTTAGGGCCATATGAATATTCATGATAATTTCCTGAAAGCGGCCAAGAATATATTGTTTTATATACGTCTGCTATATCATCTCTGTTTTTATCAATTAATTGTGTCAACTCGCCACGTTGCGCAAGATAAAAACTGTTGTTCCGATAGGTCAGTCCCAATGCTTCATGCAGGCCATGTGCAAATCTTTTGAATACAGGTGTTTCACTATATGGCTTATCTATTAACCATACATCTCCCCTGCGTGTGGAGACTCCAAGTTTATCGTTGTCTGTAAGTGCTAAACCGCCTACTTCTAACGATATGTCTTCAGGAATTGGCACATCAACAATTTTATAATATTTCGACTCTTCCGTTGATGCATGGGATTGAGCGTTCAAGACCAAAGCCGGACTTGAAGCCAATAGAAGACATAATTTGATTGATTTATATATCATTTTGTGCTTTTAATTTAAAATATCTACCAGAGGACGCTATATTCAAAACCTTGTTTTCCAGATGGAATTTTAACCACTAATTCCATTTTCTCATCAGTACGTCTAATTATTGGCGTGGGACCATCAAGCGAATCTATAATGACAAAGTAACTTTCGTCATTAATGATATAAGAGTTGTCTGGCAATTTTTGGATGTTCATACCGTCACCGATTTTAAACCAGATTGGCTTATCACCATGACTATGGATTTTTCTGGTGAATTTTCGGATCGATTTGGCAGGGATTATTTTGTCTTTTATCTTGTTTTCTTCTAAATCTAAAATAAATATGGGCAAACCATCATCGTCAAATTCATAGCCGAGGGATTTGAAACGACCTACTTCGAATATTTCCTTTGGCCAAGGAGAACTGTTGTTCTCCAAAATTGCAAAATCCAAGTCCCCATGGAACATTACCGTTAAATCCAAAGGGGTCATTAATTGTTTTGTGCCTCTTGAATGCCACATTTCTGATGCATCGATAAAGTCACCCTTCCAAGCGCTAAGTAAAGCTCCTTTATTTAAATCATAACTGTAATTGATGCCTTCTGGAGTCCCCACGGTTATACAATGGGTCCTTTTCTTTTTTTTATGCATTAGAAATCCTCGCTGAGTTATTGTCCTATTAGCAGGGTCAACCGTTATCTGATTAACATGATTTCCTCTTTTCTTCATAATTGAGCTTGGGGCATGTAATGCTTGTTTTTGCAAACCAGGTCCTTCTACGAATAAAGAAAATCCCGTTTGCCAAATATTATGTTTATTGTACACCATTTTAAAAGGGATGTTTCCCTTAGTAAGATTTACTTTTGCATAGGCAACAGAATCCATCATGTAATTGCCATCCCGATTTAGTATAGTGTCTTTGTCAAGAATGAATAATGCGCCACCAGAATTGACGTTAAGTTCAAAAAGGTAATCGCCTTCTGTTGGAATATTGAGTTTTCCATTAAAATCCAGTATGCGCTTAACTTCTCCTCCTAAGAACATTGTTGCGGATATTGTGTCGGTTGAAAACTCTCTCAGGGGTTGTAAAGTGGCCATATTGGGCAAAGTTTCCCCAGGACTTTCATATTCTTTTGCATTTAATTCTGAAATTGATACTTCCTTATCTTCATAAAGTTTGTATTTTAAGTTTTTTAGGGCAATTGGTCCGTGATCACCTTGAATCATTAGTGGGCCTAATTCCCGCTCGTCACTAAATAATGCTGCTCTTGTTGGTCCACTCAACTCAATATCGTTGTGAATGAGCATCCCATTTAACCAAACTTCTTCAAAACGCGCATTTTTTATTTTTTCACCTTTTTCGTCAAATTTAGGAGCCTGGAATAAAATCTTAAAACGTTGCCAAAGACCTGGTGCTTTCGAAGCGTTAATTTGTGGAGTATATCCTTCAAAGCCATTGTTGGTTGCTTTTTCTGTATCCCACCGTTCGTAAATACCTCCCATATCTCCATAGGATATACTGTCTCTACCCCAGCTATCAAATATTTGAATTTCGTACCTGCCCTGAAAATATAACCCCGAGTTAGACGAAACAGGAAGCATGACATCGACTTCTAATTCTATGTCGCCATGTTCAAATTTTGTGAGCAGATTCGAGTTGTTGTTTTCCGAGGGAGTATTTATGAGTATACCTGAACCTTCTGTAAAATCAATGTTCAGTAATTCAGACCGGTTGACATAGGTATCACCGACTATTTTCCAATTATCCGCGGCAGATCTGAATGCGTTCATGTTGTTAAGTTGAACTGACTTAAATGGTAGGATATGTTCTATTCTTTTCTGCGAAATTTTAATTTCCGTTCTCGATTTTTGCGTACAGCATACTATTAATGGGAAAGAAAAGAGAAAAATGAGATATCTGGATTTATTCATATTTTGATTTTATCAAAGCCAAGCTGCCAAAAGATCTAGGCATCTTGAACATTGCATTAAGAAATGAGTGCTTCTTGGTTTTTTAAGTTGGTTTGATAATAAGCGACCGTTGTGCTTCATTAAATCGTTACGCTTAATTAATTTGGATTTTGCTTGAAGGTGACATACATCATTTCAACCTTGCTGTTCTTTAATCTGTAATTCTTTCGCATATATTTTATAGTATTTATTTTTAAGTGCAGGGAGATTTTGCTCAAATGAAAAGATTTCTGCCGTTCTGAGACTTATACCACCCAGTACTACCTATCATATTCGGAATATTTTTCTAGTTTGGGAAGTATCTCTAAATTGAATTTGTCAAGTCCTTTTTTGGTCATATGGTTTAATAAAAGCTCCCATATATAAACAACCATGTTTGCCTCTTGTGTTGAATAAATATTTGTGAGGACCGTTTCCTGAGCCTTCCAAAAAGTAATTAAGATTCTAATCGAGTGTTGTAATCTTGCATACATTCCTTTTCGTGGCTCTTCTTTAAAATAGCCATGGGCAATGAAAGCCTTAAAAAAACTTCTTGTCTGCTCTTTCCTGATTTGTAACGTGTCATGGAATAGAGCGCCTATGGTTTCAAAATTTCGTGCTATTTCTAAAATATCTCGGTTGAAAAAGGCATATTTATCATGAAATTCCTTAAGAGTTTCAAGAAGTTCATGGAAATGAAGATACGGGTCATGACTTATTAATTTTTCTTCGTAAACGCCTGAAATTTCCTTGCGCATTTCAAGGTAAATAGCATAAAGTAGGGCCTCTTTGTTCTTAAAATGGTATTCGAGATTGCCGTGACTCATGCCAAGGGATTTAGCCAAATCCCTACTGGTAACATTGGTTACCCCATATTTGTTATAGTATTGTACAGCTTTGCTGATAATTCTTTGTTTTGTTTTCATTTTGTCAGTTGAAAATATCCGCTTCCTAAGTCTTTCAAAAAAATCAAATGTAATGCATTTTTAGGTCATATGTACTATTTTATATGCTCCTATTACTTAGAGTGGAAATCTATAATGTAATCATAATATTTTATTGAGGTATAGTGTTTTGAAAAGATAAGAGCAGGTATTTTGGGTAAACAAATATTTAAAAATAGGGCAAATGCCCTATTTTTAAATATTTTTTATATATTTGACAAATATGGAGAGGGAAGAGTGTGTGATTTGTTGAGTTTTTAACTCCTTTTTTATAAAATCAGAAATTATGAAAAAGCTTTTTGGATGAGTTATTTGAGAGAGTAGAAGAATTAAACATGATAAATAACCCAAAATCAATGATAATTATGAAAATTATTTTTAAAACAAGATGTTTAATCTTGTTATCGCTGGCCTTGGCCAGTTTTGTCAGCAACGCTCAGGGCACGGAAACCTTGGTTCGGGGTAAAGTTTTTGATGGGACTACCAACGAACCTTTGATGGGGGCTACAATTGTTGCTAAAAACGAAAGTACGGGTTCCATAGCGGGAACAGTAACGGGTATGGATGGATCATTTAGTCTTCGTGAACTTCCCATTGGAGGGGCGTACATTTTCGAAGTTTCTTATATAGGATATTCAACTATACAATACAAAGGATATCAACTGAAACAGGGAACAAATATTGATCTAGGTAACGTCATGTTGTCGCAGGGCGAGCAATTGGATGAGGTTGTTGTTTTGGGGCGTGAGAATAATTTTACCAGCAGGGTAGATGCAGGTGCGGCTTTATCCATTAGTCGTCAGGTATTAGACCTTATACCAACTGCTTCTAGGGATTTTAAAGATTTGGCAAATTTTTCGCCACAGGCTAGCATTCCTATAAACAATGAACGGTATGGTATTTCGTTGGCGGGAGTGAAATCAACAAGCGTTGGTTATACTATTGATGGAGCAAATGCAAGAAGGGGTGTTTTTGGGGGTACATCCACCGATGCAGCCTTTATTATTTCACAAGAGGCTGTAGAGGAATTTAGGGTGGAGACTAATAATTATAATGTAGTGGGTCCGAGAAATGGTGGCGGGGCCATAAAAGCTATTACAAAGAGAGGGACCAATGATTTTAGCACATCGGCATGGTCTTATTATACAGGGAATTCACTTTCTCAGGATGAGGATTTTAGAGGGAATCAAATAGGCGGAGAAGCAGGGAATTCGTTTGACAACTGGCAAGCTGGATTTAGGGTCAGTGGACCTATAATAAAAGACAAGCTAACATATTTTGCCCTTTATGACCGTTATGCGCAAAATGCCCCTGATGGTACCAGCTTACTGAACTACGATCTCTTTACCGCACAGGAACAACAAGGGATAGAGCAGTCCGATGTGGAGCGTTTGCTGAACCTTTTGGAGGACAATTCTGTAATTGAGGATGGTTCATTGGCTGCACAGACAGGAACATTTCAAAAAAATGATGTGACACAAAACTTCTTTTTAAGAATGGATTGGGACATAGATAAAGTACATAAACTTACAGGAAGATTCTCGTACCTTGATTTTGTGGGCACCTACAATGCCGCAAATGTTTTTGTGAGTCATATGATTGCAGATAGACGCTTTGGTTGGGCAAATAAATCCTTTAAGGGTTTATTGAATCTTAAATCCTATTTTGAAAATGGAAGTTTCAACGATTTTAAATTGAACATATCAACTGATAACCGTTTCCTTACAATCCCTGGGGAACATTTTCCATCCGTTAGTGTTGGTATCGGTGAAAGTGGTGTGGCATTTGGTTCGCCTTGGTGGGGTGGAGAAGAAATATACTCTACCCAGTATCAACTGATAAATGATTTCAACTTTACTACTGATAATGGTTGGAATGTTACACTTGGAACAGACAACATAATTCACAGGTCTCGAGAATTCTATCCTCATTTCACGGCTTCAGTAATAGCTTATGATAATTTGGATGACTTGGAAAATGATGTGTCAAGCTCTTGGACAAGATTGGTTCCTGCCGATGGGCAGCCAGCTCGCAGGTATTATCAATATCCACTGTTGGAAGTTTCCCTTTATGCGCAATTTTCCAAGTATCTTACAGATGACCTGAAATTGGATGCCGGGTTGAGATGGGACGGTTATAGTATTTCTGAAAAATCACAAGAAAACCCTGCTTTGGACCCACTGGGTATTCAAACAGCACAAGGGATATCGGATTTTAACAATGTTCAACCCAGGTTCAATTTAACTTGGGATGTTAACGGTGAAAACAAAGATATACTTAAGCTGGGGGCCGGTGCATTTTCAAGCGAGCCAACAACACATGCCTATACCTTTGCCTTAAGGGGGAATGGGTTGGATTATAGGCAAATAACCATTGATGGCAATAGTTCTGCTGCAGCTCAACAGTTGGTTGGAGGCAGTTGGAAAAGACGTTTGAGCGAACAACCTTCGGCTGATCAGCTGGATGCTGCTGGCGCTAACATTTTTGACGTTCCAACAGATATTGTAACCGTTGCGGATGATTTTCAAACACCTATGACTTGGAAAGCCAATTTCACCTACCTTCATAATTTTAACGATTGGTTCTCAGCCAGTATATCGGGATATTATGCGAATACTATTAAACAGTCTTATTTTGAGGATATTAACAAAACAGTCCGTTTAGATGGTAGCGGAGCACCAGAACTGGCCGCTGATGGTAGGATGCAATATGTAAATTCCAATCCGGATTTTGGCAGTGTTCTTGTATTCAAGAATGCAGATTGGTCGGCAACTTATCTGGGTTTGACGGCTGAAGCAACTTTCAGACACAAAGGAGGTGTCTTAAACCTTTCATATACTACAGGAGATCAAAAAGGGGAATCTTTTTATGGAGCTGGCAGTGCTTGGTTGCAAGGACAAGGGATTGGCCGATCCTATGAAGACTACTCTTCGCAAGTTGGTGATTGGAGTAGCGGTTATGTTATCAACAATAAATTTGTGGCAATATTGTCATCTCCCAGCTTTCATGGTTTTACAGTATCTGGATCTCTGACCACTGGTCAATATGAACGATTTTCAGTTGTAACCGGTAATGATGTAAATGGTATAGCCAATGAAGGTGGCGGAGATGGAAGAGTGCGTGCGGGGGATTTGGCTTTTATTTTTGACCCTGATGACCCGAACACCCCAACCGATATTGCACAAGACATGCAAACACTTTTGGCCAATACATCTTCTGAATATAGAGATGCTCTGTTAGAGAATATGGGTGATTTTGCGGATCAGAACACTGGCAGACAACCTTGGCAAACAATTACTAACCTATCAGTGACCAAAAGGTTTGAGTTTGAGAATGTGAATATATCAGCAAGGATGGATGTATTTAACCCTCAAAACCTTCTAAGCAGCGATTCGGGATACAATGAGGTGATTACGAACCTTAACTTATATAACATTGATGGTGCTGGTAATATAGCTATCAATCCAAATGCTGGGACAAAGGTAAACGTGTTTAATCCAGAAGCTTTGTCAAGGATTCAATTGGGGTTAAAGGTGCAGTTTTAATTGGAAGTTAACCTTATTTTTTTCTGATGTAATTAAGTTCGCTTTGGGGAGTAAAATTTAGATGACGGATTTCTGTAGCCACTTCCCAAAGCGATTGACTTATATACATAAATTGATTTTCTGAGTGTAAATAGATCTGTTTCTTGGTGAGCATTCATAGGAAATATGATTTTGTTTTTCAAATAAGAATTTGGATTTCTAGATAATTTAGTTGCTTTTGTTTGACACTGGAACCAATCACATTTGGTTACCAATGATGGAATTAAGAAAGTAACTTGAAAGCTAAGATTCATAATAGTGTCAAGGTTTTGGTGGTTAGTTCATTGGGATTTTAAAATATTATTTGTTCATGCTATGGATTAGTTGGCTTGTTTCAGGCAATTATTGATATGTTTTTATCCTCTGAAGTTTGAAATAATGATTAAAAGAGATAAGTGACGACCCGAATAAATAGGGAGCTTTAATCTGCTCGGCCTTGTAATTATTCCATCGCTATGATTTCCGAATCTCAGTTATTGTACTGTTTGGAGCCTGTCTAACAATTTAAAATAATAAACTTTCCCCTTCATAATCTAGAGTTGTCGTTTTTCACAGGAATTTCATGATAAAAGAAAAGGTGTCGAGAGCCAATGTAGTATCGAATAACCTTTGAGTTTACATCTTTATTTAAAAACCCAAGATTGCGCGAGTTGGAGTTTCATGTTTTGTTCCGCTGTTCAGTATTGATACTGCGGATAAACAAGAAGAGGGGTGGTCTAAGCGGAAAAGGAATGTTGTTTCAAAAAAAAATGTTATTCAAAATATCCCAAATGGAATTACAATTCAGATTTTCGGGAATTTACGCCCTAGATAAATCTATGGTTTGGATATCATGCAACTTAAGGATTAGAGTTGAAGTACTTTATAAGATGTCGTCAATTGTGATACATAGAAATTGGCCCCACGGGGATATAGACTTTCATTTCAGTAACAATAATTGAAGTGCTTTAATGAGTCAACTTGCTTTAAGGGTCAATAGATTCTCCAGAATATTTCATCAAAGAAAGTAGTATTGGCATTTGTCGAAAAATTTATATTATGAATATTAAAAAGGTTTTAGTAGCGAACAGGGGTGAAATTGCCATTCGCATCTTCCGGGCGTGCGTTGAAATTGGATTAAAAACGGTTGGGATATATTCCCACGAAGATCGTTATTCCCTGCATCGGTACAAGGCGGATGAATCTTATCAGGTTGGAGAATTGAATGAACCATTAAAACCGTACCTGGATATGGACCTCATCATTGAAGTGGCAAAGAAATATGGAGTGGACGCCATTCACCCCGGTTATGGATTTCTTTCGGAGAATGCAAATTTTGCGCAAAAATGTCAAGACAATGGAATTATCTTTATAGGGCCTAAAGTGTCTGTTCTTAGGGCATTGGGAGATAAGATAACTGCGAAAGATGTGGCTGTGACTAACCAAGTGCCAGTTATACAAAGCAGTGACCAGCCATTGATATCTATAGATTCTGCTCTGGCTGAAGCTGACCGAATTGGTTATCCCGTTATGTTGAAAGCTGCCTCAGGAGGTGGTGGGCGTGGTATGCGCGTAATCCACTATCCGGAAGAATTGGAGAAAGCCTTTCCGGAAGCAAAAAGGGAGGCTCTCAATGCGTTCGGTGATGATACGGTTTTTTTGGAAAAGTTTGTGATTAACCCTAAACACATCGAGGTACAAATTATGGCAGATGAACATGGAAACATTGTTCATCTTTACGAAAGGGACTGCTCTGTACAACGACGCTATCAGAAGGTTATTGAATTTGCTCCGTCCCTTGGTTTACCGCAAACCATTAGAGATAATTTGTACAAGTATGCTTTGGATATATGCAGAGCTGTAGATTATAACAACATAGGCACGGTAGAATTCTTGGTCGATGAGGATGACAGTATCTTTTTCATTGAGGTAAACCCGCGAATACAGGTAGAACATACTGTGACCGAAATGATTACTAATATAGACTTGGTCAAGGCTCAGTTGTTTATTGCTGGGGGATACAGGTTATCGGATGATCAGATAAAGATAAGGTCCCAAAAGTCTATAAATTTAAGAGGTTTTGCCTTACAATGCAGAGTAACAACTGAGGACCCGACAAATGATTTCAAGCCTGACTATGGTGTAGTTACCACCTATAGGAGTGCCTCGGGCAATGGTATTCGGTTGGATGCTGGAAGTTTATACCAAGGGGTCAATATTTCACCCTTTTTTGACAGTATGTTGGTTAAAGTCTCAGCTCAAAGTCATACGTTAGATGGCTGTTGCAGGAAAATGCGTAGAGCATTGACGGAGTTTAGAATTAGGGGTGTCAAGACCAATATTGGATTTTTGAACAATATTCTTTCACATTCTACTTTTTATCAAGGTCTTGCAACGGTCAATTTTATAAATAGAGAACCGTTGTTATACCAGATTTCACAACCCAGAGATCGAGCGAATAAGCTACTTCGGTTTTTAGGAGAGACCATTGTGAATGGCAACCCAGATGTCAAGAATATCAATCCAAACCATTGTTTTATTTCGGCTAAAATTCCAAAAAGTTCTGAAAAAATGAGATACCCCAAAGGAACCAAAGACATGCTCACCGAACTCGGTCCCGAGGCTTTTGCTCAATGGCTAAAGAATGAAAAGAAAGTTCATTTTACTGATACCACGATGCGTGATGCGCATCAAAGCCTCTTGGCTACAAGAATGAGAACGATTGACATGCTCCAAGTTGCGGAGGGTTATGCAAAAAACCTTCCCGAAATCTTTAGTATGGAAGTTTGGGGAGGGGCAACCTTCGATGTTTGTTTAAGGTTTTTACAAGAGAATCCGTGGGAGCGACTCTCCTTGTTAAGAAAAGCTATGCCCAACCTTTTGTTACAAATGCTAATAAGGGGTTCTAATGCGGTGGGATACTCCGCCTACCCCGATAATCTTATCCGTGAGTTTGTTAAACAAGCTTGGGAGAATGGGGTCGATGTATTTCGGATATTTGACTCCCTTAACTGGTTGAAATCAATCGCCCCCTGTATAGAACATGTTAGAAATCATACCAAAGGTCTAGCTGAAGGATCTATATGTTATACTGGCGATATTCTTGATTCCAAAAGAACAAAATATACGTTAGAGTATTATTTACGACTTGCTAAAGATATTGAAAATGCTGGCGCCCATATTTTAGGAGTAAAGGATATGGCTGGTTTGCTTAAACCCAAAGCAGCCTATGAACTTATTTCTGCACTTAAATCAGAACTTAAAATTCCAATTCATTTGCATACACATGATACTTCATCAATACAATCAGCTACCTATCTAATGGCCATAGAAGCGGGTGTTGATGTAATCGATGTCGCTATTGGAGGATTGTCAGGACTTACATCACAGCCAAATTTCAACTCAATTGTTGAAATGTTGAGGTTCCATCCAAGGGAAAACCTTTTAGACAAGGTCAAATTAGCTGAATACTCAGACTATTGGGAGGCGGTTAGAAGCTATTACTATCCATTTGAATCTGGATTGAAAACTGGTTCTGGTGAGGTGTATGTGCATGAGATTCCTGGTGGCCAGTACTCGAATTTAAAGGGGCAAGCGATTGCTTTGGGTTTATCGGATAGATTTCCAGAAGTAACTAAGATGTATGCCAAAGTCAACAAACTTTTCGGGGATATTGTAAAGGTAACACCAAGCTCAAAAGTGATAGGCGATATGGCCCAATACCTAATCAGCAATCAATATAGTGTTGAAGATGTATTGGAAAAGGGGGAAGAGATCTCGTTTCCGGATTCAGTCATCAGTTATTTTAAAGGGGATATGGGACAGCCAGTTGGCGGTTTTCCTGCAAAACTGCAAAAAATTGTTTTAAAAAATGAAAAACCTTATACTGACAGACCGAATGCCCATTTGAAACCGATAGATATGGTGAAGGAATTTGAGGTGTTTAAAAGAAAGTTTTCTGAAGGTATGGGCCGTGAACTAAAAACCACAGACTTCCTCTCTTATCTTTTTTATCCGAATGTGTTTGTTGAAGCTTATAACAAACATGTCAAATATGGAAACATGATTAACCTTCCTACTAAGAACTTCTTCTATGGTCTTGAAATCGGCGAAGAGATTATGGTGGAACTGGACAAAGGTAAAAACCTGTTGATATCGCTGGTCCAAAGAGGGCAAGCCGATGAGTTAGGCAATGTCAATCTGTTTTTTAGAGTTAATGGACAAATAAGAAGTATTACCGTCAAGGATGAGTCAATTAATGTAATTACAAAGGAAAATGTAAAAGCAGATACAGGTGATTCCAAAGAAATCGGAGCTCCAATACCCGGAATGCTCTCCAGTATTTTAGTTGAAACAGGCCAGAAGGTGAAAAAAAACCAACCACTTTTTGTTATTGAAGCTATGAAAATGGAGACCACTATAATTGCGGTCGAAGAGGGGATTATTAAAAAAATTGAACTCAATAATGGTACTTTGGTGAATTCGAATGACCTTGTGTTGGTTATGAAATAATGATTAGTAATCTATTGAAAGAAAATCAATTCTAAGAAGAATGAAAATACCACGCATCTTTAAAGGGCTGCCAGCTTCAAAAGTAATTGGAAAGATAAAATCTGTGGAGTAACTGTTTGATTGCTCACCCAGCTTTAATTTCCAATATTGGTCAATAATATCAATCCATTGCTTGGTTCAGGTCTAAATGGTAAAAATACTTGTGTTGGTTAACTTGGCCAGTCATGTGATGGATTTTACCATGCGCCACATCTATTTTGCAGGGATTGGCATTTGCGCTAGCCAAGGTAATAGTTGGATTCCCAATTATTGATTAAACATTGTCTTTTCCTTGTATACCACTCTGCCGTGGACACGCAAGTATTTTTTTAAAAGTGCTATTTTATTTACAGGCTGGTAAAATTGGGTTATTCGTTTTTAAAAAAGGTGTCAAAACTACTACCTGAGTTTTAACTAACGCAATATCCAATGGTTTGTTCATGGAATAAATTTCAAAGGCGGATTGGAGACTTAGTTTTGATAATTTAGGCAAAGTTAAAGGTATATAAAAAATTAGGGCTTTTGTCCTAATTTTGTATATTTACTCCCTTGTTAATGCTTTAAAAAAGGATAAATAACCAAATAGGTGTGCTGAAATAAATAATAAGCAACGGGTATCCGTTGTTAGGTTCAGTAATTTCAAAAGTTCATTCATGGATGTTTTGGGGTCGTGAATTTCATTTCGCAAACTTGGATAATGTGATGCAAAAGATATTTTTTTAAACTCTAATACCTAGATAAGCATTGTTTTTATCCCCAATTGTGTCTAAAGCTAGGAAGTGTTTATTTTGAAACAAGCACTTTGCTGACAGGAACAATTATGAAACTTTGAATTTCCTTATAACCGGTGAACGTCTTTTAGGAGAAGTGGAAAAATCTGATAGAATATGAGTCAATTAGCTAACATAGATTTAATGATAATTATAACCTATATTTTGGGTGTCATCTTCATTGGTTTATGGTACAGTCGGAAAAAAAGGGGTAATAGTGAGGGATATTTTTTAGCTGGTAAATCTTTGACATGGTCAGTTATTGGAGCTTCACTTTTTGCATCTAACATTTCAACGGTTCATCTTGTGGGTTTAACGGAGTCGGGCTATATAGATGGGATTGTATGGGGAAATTTTGAATGGTTTTCCGCATTTGAACTTGTAATTTTAGCTTTTGTTTTCATTCCTTTTTTTTTACGGACAAAAATAACAACACTTCCTGAATTCTTGGAAAAAAGGTACGATGGTCGCTCTAGGTTAATACTTGCTATTTTCAGTATAATCGCGGCATTGTTTATGCACATAGGTGTTGGGTTTTATGCTGGGGCGGTAGTTTTTGAGAAAATGTTTGGTTTAAACATTTTCATCTCTATTGTAATTATAGCAATTGCTACTGGGATTTATACAATTATTGGAGGATTGGTATCCGTTGTAATAACTGAAGCTGTTCAAACAATAATACTCATTGTTGGTGCACTAACCATAACCCTTTTGGCCATTTATCAGCTTCCAGAAGTTGGTATTCATTCTTATAGCTCACTAAAAGAAGCTGTTGGGCCAGACCAATTTAGAGCGGTTAACTTCGATGTAGCTAAAAAGGGTTTTACTTTTTGGGACATGCTTTTTGGACATTTGGTGCTTGGTATATGGTATTGGTGCACGGATCAAACCATAGTCCAGAGGGTGCTAGGCGCCAAATCGGAAAAACAAGCAAAATTAGGTGCCTTATTTGCAGGTTTTCTTAAAATTTTACCAGTATTTATTATGGTTGTACCTGGTATTTTAGCCTTTGCTCTTTTTCAAGATGAAATCGGTGAAAACACAAAAAGCGCACTTCCAATAATGATCTTGAATTTAATGCCTGTTGGGTTAAAGGGACTTATGGTAGCTGCACTGCTTGCAGCTGTTATGAGTAGTGTGGCAGCGGCTTTAAATAGTTGCTCTACACTTGTGGTTTATGACATCGTGGATAAAATTAGACCAAATCTAAATGACTTTTCTAAAATCAAAATTGGAAAAATAACCAGTTTTGTAGTATTGGTATTGGCGGTCGCCTGGTCTCCTTTTTTAGATAATCTAGGTGGGATTTTTGAATTGATTAACCAGATGTTTGGGATTTTTGCACCCTCTATCGTAACTGTTTTTTTATGGGGCGTGTTGAGCAAAAAAGGAACAGCCAATGCTTCATTCTGGACTTTATTGACGGGTAGTCTCTTCGCTGGGATAGTTTTTCTTTTTGAGAAATATGCAGTTGTAGGCGGTCTTAAAAACTATATTTCAAATCCAAATGGACTTGGAATCAATTGGCTAAGACAAACGTATATATATTTCATTATTTCCTCTTTGATTTTTTATTTGGTTTCTCATTTCGACCGTTCCCAACAAAGCATACCCTCCACTTTTTACCTCAAAGTAAAATCAACATCAAAGACCGTAAACGTATTAGCGTTGACCTTGGTTTTTATTATGCTATTTATCTATGTGTTATTTTATTGATATGGTGATGAAGGAAAACATAATGAGATATTGCTTTGCAATTCCCGAATTTTCAGCAGCGGGTCGGCAAACAAAACACAAGATTAAGGAAATGGTAGCTAGAGATTTTCGATTCGATTTCGAAATCGGAAATTATAACATTTATATGGAAGGGTCTTTTTTTCTTATTGTTATTCATGTAAGGTTTCAGCATCATGCGGATGGTTTTTGGGACAAGTGTTGTGAACTTTTAAGGAAAATTGAAGGTGATATAGGTTTGGGAAAAGCAATCCCTTTAACCAGAATCTTTAAAAAAGAAGCAAAAACCCAGTATGTAGTAAGAAAAAATTCCCGATATAAAACAACTGCTATGACCTTGAATCTTAAAAAAGATAAATCATTGTTGCGGGAGTATATAAAAATCCATCGTCCAGAAATGATATGGCCTCAAATTATTGAAAATATGAATACCATAGGAGTAACCGATATGGAAATTTACTTAAACGAATATCAAGCGTTCTTAATTATGGACACTATACCTGATTTTGACATAAAAGTTGATGTGAAACGATGGGCGAATTTGCCAAAGGAAAGGGAATGGCAAGTGTACGTTTCACAATTTCAAAAAGTGAACTCTAGAAGTATGTCCGCCGAAAAATGGAAACTAATGACTCTAATAGGAAATAATGGATATAGACCAACAACCTAGTTTACCCAACAATCCCCTTCCAATTGTCATTATAGGAGCCGGAGGTATTGTAAGAGATGCACATTTACCTGCTTACACCAAAGTGAATTTTAAGGTAAAGGGAATTTTCAATAAAACAAGATCGAAAGCTGAAACCTTGAAAAACGAGTTTGGTATAGTTGAAAAGGTCTACGATTCTTTGGAAGAACTAATAGCAGATGGTAAAAAACATAAGGCGATATTCGATTTAGCACTTCCCGCAAACCTTCATGCAGAAATTTTGGAACAACTCCCTAATGGCTCACCTGTATTGATACAGAAACCGATGGGAGAGACTCTGAAAGAAGCCAAGCAGATATTGGAAATATGCAGGAGAAAAAAACTAATTTCTGCTGTTAATTTTCAATTGAGATATGCCCCATATAACATTGTTGCCAGGGAAATGATAAATAGGGGAATGCTTGGAGATATTTATGATATGGAGTTGATGGTATGTGTTTATACACCTTGGCATCTATGGGACTTTTTATACCAGTTGCCCAGAGTTGAAATTTTGTATCATAGTGTACATTATTTGGATCTAATTCGCAGTTTTTTGGGTAATCCCCAGAAAGTATACGCGAGTACCATAAAGCATCCTAAGATGAGAAGCCTTGCCTCTACGCGTACAACTATGATACTTGATTATGATGAATTCACACAAGCAAGAGTAATAACAAATCATGGTCATGAATTCGGTCCTGAACATCAACAGTCTTATTTTAAAATTGAGGGAACAGAGGGAGCGATTAAAATCCGTATTGGATTGTCCTTGGATTACCCGCATGGACGTCCGGCCAAATTCGAATATATGTTCTTGAATCAGGAGCCCAGGAAATGGAAAGAGATTCAAATCAAAGGTGGGTGGTTTCCCGATGCTTTTATGGGAACGATGGCAGGTTTGCAAGAGCATGTAATAGATTCAACCAAGTTCCTTCCGCATAGCACAGAAGATGCGTACAACACTATGAAGTTGGTGGAAGCGGCGTATCATTCAAACCAAAAAGGAGGTGTCCCCTTTATAAACATCGAATAATCTGAACTTTAAACAAGTATGTATGAAATTGATCTTATGTTGCTTAAGCGCAATTATGACCTGGAATTTGCAGGCGCAGCTTTCTGGGGGAGGTGAAGCCAACCCTTATTTACGTACCAATCGAGAGGCATTGGAAAACTTTAAGGACCATCGTTTCGGGATGTTTATCCATTGGGCCCCTGTAACCCTTAGGGGCACGGAGATCGGTTGGTCCAGAGGTAAAGAGGTTTCCTTTGATGACTATGATAATTTGTATAAAGAGTTCAACCCGATGTTATTCAACGCTGCCGATTGGGTAAAAGCTGCCAAAGATGCAGGTATGAAATACGTTGTCCTGACCACTAGACACCATGATGGGTTTTGTCTTTGGGATAGCCAATACACTGATTATGATATGATAAGCACTCCCTATGGTAAAGATGTGGTAAAAGAACTTGCAGAGGAATGCAAAAATCAAGGGGTTATTTTTGGGGTCTATTATACTATATGTGATTGGCATCACGAAGATTATCCGGTGATCCATCCCGCTGATGATTACGAAATTCATGTAGAAAGAGAGATAACAAATCCAAAGGTTAAAAAGCAGATGGATAACTATGTTATCTATATGAAAAACCAGTTGAAAGAATTGATTGACAATTATGACCCAGCATTCATTTGGTTCGATGGAGAGTGGGAATGGGCTTGGACACATGATATGGGAATGGATATGTATAAATACTTACGAGGTCTAAAAGATGACTTGTTAATTAACAATAGAGTAGATAAGGGACGCGAGGGAATGTCAGGTCGTACTAAGAGTAATAAGTTCGCCGGCGATTACGCCACTCCAGAACAAGAAATTGGAAAATTTGACAATGAAAATGCTTGGGAAACCTGTATGACTATTGCCACGCAATGGGCTTGGAAGCCGAACGATAAGCTCAAGTCAAAAAAAGAATGTATACAAACTTTGTTGCGGACTGTGGGTGGTGATGGCAATTTGTTGTTCAATGTAGGGCCAATGCCCGACGGTCGAATAGAGCAGCGCCAGATTGACCTTTTAAGAGAAATGGGTGATTGGCTAAAGGTCAATGGAGAAGCAGTTTATGGAACTCGTGGGGGACCTTTTCTGCCCACAGACTACATGGTAAGTACAAGAAAAGGGAATAGTATATACTTGCATCTCCTAAAGAGCCCTCCAGATAATATATTAAATCTGCCCTTTAAGAGTGGGGTGACCATAGAAAAGGCGTATTTTCTAGATGGAAGCTCACCTGTGGATTTTCTTAAGAAGGAAGAGTCTTTCATCATTAGATCTTTGAATGTCTCTTTGGATCAAATGGCAAGAATAATCGTTTTGGAATTAAATAAACCAGCGGAGGAAATTGAATTAATAAAAACAGAGATGAACTAGCTTAAACACCAAAGTAGAGTTTAAGGGGAAAGATTTTTTAGACAAAATATGGGTAAAACAATTATAATAGAAAAGGCAATTGCTTCAGATGTTCATTATAACTTAAAAGAAGGTGCCGGCTCCGATGCCATTCACACGACGCCGGTATATGCTTATGCAGTATGCAAACTAAAGACAAATATAAATTTGGAAGGGGTGGGCCTTGCGTTTACCTTGGGAACGGGAAACAAATTGGTTTGTGATGCAATCGATTATTTGGTAAAACACATAATTGGTCGAGAAATAAACGAGCTAATGTCCAACTTCGGAGTTGTATTTAATGCAATGGTGGATGATCCTAATTTTAGATGGCTGGGGCCGCACAAAGGTATAACTCATTTAGCCTTGGCTTCCATTGTAAATGCTTGTTTTGACCTTTGGGCTAAATCAAAGGGGCTTCCTCTATGGAAATTATTGATAGACCTGACTCCTGAAGAATTAGTCGAAACTTTGGATTTTTCATATTACGAGGATGTTTTGACAAAGTCTGAGGCCATTGACATGCTGGAGGGTCAGCGGATCGGCAGACAGGAGCGTGAGAGAATACTTGAAGAGGGCTACCCTGGTTATGATACCTCAATAGGATGGTTTAATTATACTGATGAAAAGATTGCCGCTAACATTAAAAAAGCTTTGGATCATGGTTTTAAGGCTATGAAATTAAAGGTAGGTGCCAAGAATCCGGAGAGGGATATAAGAAGAGCAAGCCTATTGAGGGAAATTGCGGGTGGTGATGCGATAATAATGTTTGATGCCAATCAGCAATGGAATTTACCCGAGGCCGTTTCCATTTGTAGAAAGCTTGAGGAATTAGACCCATTTTGGGTGGAGGAACCCACGCATCCTGATGATATCCAAGCGCATGTTGAACTGGCTGAAAGTGTTTCTGTAAAGTTAGCTTTGGGAGAGCATGTTCCCAATAAAATAATGTTTAAGAACTTTATTCAGGCTGGATGTATGAGTTTTAACCAGGTAGATGCAGTGAGGGTAGGAGGTGTATCTGAATTTATTTTGATTAGCTTACTATCAAGAAAATACAATGTGCCCGTAGTTCCACATGTCGGGGATATGGGGCAGATTCATCAGCATTTAGTCTTATTCAACCATATTTCTTTAGGGCACCCAGTACTTTTATTAGAGCATATTCCACATTTAAGAAACTATTTTAAGTTTCCAGCCAAAGTTGTTAACGGATATTATCAAGTGCCCCAGGAACCCGGAATGAGCTCCGACTTGATCGAATTCTGAATTATACGGCTTATATATTTTAGGCTCTAATCAATAGGCAGTTTTTTAATGTATGCAAACGTGCCATCAGAATATGCTACTGGATCTTGTTGAGGTATCACCCAGTTAGAGTAACATTTCTTAATTCAACTTGGCTATACTGTCTAATTCCGTAAGATTTGACACTTACTTTTAGTGATCGATTGTCAGGACCTCATATATTTAAGATATTATGGGTTAAATGATGGAGTTTCGCAGAAGGCAACCAAAATTTGAAGGTATAGTGGCAAGGTTACCCTTATTGGGCTGATCGATAGATTTTTTTTTCAATTAATAGACAACAAAAAGCAAAACACCAAAGCTTGTTAATGTAAATAATCTCGGGGCAATAGCTTAAGTAAAAACTTTAATAGCCAAATTTTCGTTAAAAGTAGGTTGTTTGATCAATATCGGATGGAATCTGTTCAGGGGAAATCACTTCGGTTGTATCAAAATTATTGTTTTTAAGTAAGGGTAGAATCTTCTCTTTTATCGTTATTTCTAATAGGTTCAGAATAGGTTTTTTTACAAAATGTTGATGGATTAAGATTCCTACATTTCGTACTGGAACATTTTTCTTAAAGTAACTCAAGTTGTTTTTGTCAGCAGCTAAAAAATCGAGGGTGGCCAGATACGGTAACATGGTGTTGCCGTTACTTTCTTTAACAAAACGAATTAAACTGTCAATAGAACCAGCCTTGAATTCAAAATTGTTGGTCACCTTTGATTTTTTTTTATCCAAATTGCAAATTTTTGTCACCTGGTTGGCTAAGCAGTGACCTTCCTCTAGCAACCAAAAATAGTCATAGTTTATTTCATCCAGTTCAATAGGGTCCTTTTTGGTTCCCGAACAACAATCATATAAAACAAACTCTTCATTGTACAAGGGGTACTCCAATAAATCCGGTTCATTTATTGGTAGGGCCAAGATTCCTGCGTCCAACTCCCTTTTTTTCAGTTTGGAGATAATAGTTTCGGTGGTTAATTCGCTAATCGAAAAATGTATCCGAGGATACTCTTTGGCCAGGTCTCCAAGAAACTTTGGAAGTATGTATGGTGCAACCGTCGGAATAATCCCAATTTTGAACTGACCACTGAGTTCTCCTTTTAGCAGTTTAACATTTTCTTCCAAATTCTCGATTTCTTTCTGAATTATATATAACTGGTCGATTATATCATTTCCCTCTTTCGTTATTTCAACTGGTTTGGTCTTTCTGTCAAAAATCTTGATTTGAATTTCATCTTCAAACTTTCTGATCATCGTGCTCAACGTAGATTGGGAAACAAAACATTTTTCCGCTGCAAGCTCAAAGTGACGTAACTCCTTTACTGCCAGAACATATTGGATTTGTTGAATGTTCATCTATGCTATCGATTTAGTCATCTAAAATATCGTTTTTGTTAATCAAAAATACTTAATAGTATTGTTTTGATGAAAAACGAGTCTTAAAATTAATTAATATGGATGGTGATAATAATTGCAGTGGCTTAAATGAATGCGGGATTTGTTCAAAATTGTTCAATAAGGAAAACCCTTACGCATGTGATGAGATTGGTTTTATTATAATTGATAGGCATGAGAAAATTAATTTTTCCCGTGGCGCTCTTGCCAATAAGGTCTGTTTTCTAAAAAAAGGTTCTATCAAGATCATGACGCTATTAAGTAGCGGGGAAGAAAGAATTAAATATATTTTAACTGAAGGGGAAATTATAGGTGTCTCATTTCTATTAGGGGAAGAACCTGAAAATGATTATGCTGTTGCCATGGAGGAATGTACTATTGCCATGGTCGATGCTAACTTTGTCAAAAAAGGGATGAAGAATAACCCTTTATTGAATGAATATATTTTTGGTGTCGCGAGCATTCGTCTTAATAAAATGGAAAAGGCTTTGGAGTCCATATTGTATAAAGATGCCCAAACACGAATAAAAGATTTTATAAAGGACTATATCGAGGATTTGGGGGATGAAAAAGGTGGTTCCATGATAGCTAAAAACCTATTATCAAATAAAGATATAGCTAAGATTACAGGAACATCTAGGCAAACCGTAAATAAAACATTAAATGACTTGAAGCGTCTTAAAGTCATTGACTTTGATACAAATACCATTACATGGGTCGGAACTTAGTATAAGATTGTTTTATGTATGACTAAAGTGTTTTTTGGTTCTAAGTTGAACTAATTTGTGCACCTAACCCACTTCCCTCTCTAAACATGATGGTAAGGATTCTATAGCTAACAAAAGTGGTTAAGGAATAAAAGCAATGAAACAATTATCCTAAGTATTGATGATCTCACACGACATAATAAGTTAGGAAACCAGGTTGGTCATATTAAAATACTCCTTTTTTCTACTAATAAGCCTTCGTCAACAGATGTAGAGATAACAAATTGGTGTTGAATTCTATCTAATAAGGCCTATATGGAGTAGATATTAATGGGGTATTTTGATTGCCATGCCATGTTCACTCTTATAATGAATTTGCTAAAATATCCCATTCAAAGGAAAACAATTTTATTAAATATCAGTTGTTGGATCTATGGATGCGTAATGATTGGTCAATCAGTTCCTTCCAGTTTAAATGACAAAACCATTTGGAATGACTTTACCTATGACATTGGGAATATTTTCTATGGCATTGGTCATACTTTCAGCAGTCCGGTGCGCTGGAAAGGAAATCAGTGGATTGGTTTTTCTGCACTCATTACCGGTACAGGATTGGTTTACCTGATGGATGAACCAGCCAACGATTTTTTTATGGAACTTGACGATAAGGTCCCTCAGATCATACAGGAATATGGAACTAATTATGGTTCTCCGACTTACAATTATTTATTTACCGGAGGGGTATATCTCTCAGGTTTGTTTGGGAGGAACGAGAAATTGAGAAGAACAGGAGTGCTTTTGGTTGCCTCGGCCAGCGCAGTTGGATTATTGCAACAACTCACTAAGAGTTTAACAGGAAGGAGCAGACCTTTAAATGGTAAATCAAAGGATACTTTTGATCCTTTTAATTCACATCGAAACTATCATTCTTTTTTTTCAGGTCATGCCGCCCTAGCTTTTTCTAACGCATATGCATTGGGAAAACAATTTAGGAACCCTTGGATTAAAGGAGGGCTATATGCAGTTGGACTTATTCCTGGATTTTCTAGATTATGGGATGACCAGCATTGGTTATCTGATGTTGTCCTGGGAGTAGCTTTGTCTATACTAACCGTTGAGTCAATAGACAAATATCTTGATGGAAAATATCATCAAAAATATAATAATACTGGGAAAAAGTTAGATTGGGATTTAAATTTTGGGATGAACAATGTTGGAGTACTCATAAATTTTTAAACGATGATTTTACTTCATGAATTTGCCAATTGTTCCACATGGATGCGACAGTTTAACAGGCAAGTTTCTGTATGGCTAAATCTGAACTTTGAACCCTTGTTTTCAACCCGCCTATTTTTAAGAAACCTTGCATATCAATTAAAGGTTATAAAAAAACTAGATAAACTAATGTGGCGTAAAAAGGTTGTATTAATAGGTGAGTTGGGAGGTTCTAGCTTGTAACCCTAGACCGTTCTGGGAACGATTCAACTAGTCGTGTTGGCATATTGAAGGTTGGAGGGGGAGGTAGGATATAAAAGAAAAACCTTTAAAGCACCTGTCAAAGATTATTGAGAATATGAACATGAAAAGGTAGTGTTTCAATTGATCGAAGTGTGGCGTATTTTAATATCAAACAGTTATGCAGTAAGAGTTCATGATACCGTATTGGTGTCGACATCTTTGTAATTGGCTGTTTGGGTGTATACTTCAATTTTTTGTGATCTATCAAAGATTTGCGCAAAAAAAATATTCTTTTAGGATAAAAGAATATCAGTTTTAGAGCAGTCGAAAATTTATTTTTGCTAGGAACGCTGAATACCTTGTATTTGTCAATTTTGTCTTATGTCTTTCAAAAGGCGGTTCTATATAATTGATGTGATGTTAAATAAAGTTTTATGAAGATAAGTGGCCAAAAGAATGTGGTGGTTGTGCTATTAATCCTATTTACCGTTCTTAGTTGTTCGGATGACAAACCTATGTATACGGATGCGTATAACGTGGTTTGGAGCTCTCCGAGCGATGATCATAGTGGCTCTATGCCTATTGGTAATGGGGATATCGGATTAAACACTTGGGTTGAAAAGAATGGAGATGTTTCTTTTTATATTGGGAAGCTGGATTCATGGGGAGATAATGGAAGATTGTTAAAGGTTGGGAAGATTAGGGTGCAAAGTAATCCACCCATTGTATTTCCAGGAGCGGATTTTCGTCAAGAACTTGATTTGAAGTCGGGAACTGTTAAGATAAGCTCTATAGGTAAGATTAATGGTGAAGATGTGAATTTTGGTTTGGATATTTGGGTGGATGCCAATCAACCTGTTATCCAACTTAAGCAAAGAGGAAGTATACCTGTCGAGTTAAAAACGTCCATTGAAATGTGGCGTACTAGTAAAGATACCTTGCCAGAAATCAATGTAAGTGATTTTATGGAAGATCCGGATGCTGAGGGGTTTCTGCGAGAACCGGTGATAGTTGAGCCGGATAAGCTTGTTGCAAGCAACGGTAAGGATTATATAGGGTGGTATCATCATAATGCAAAATCGGCCGGGTTCAATACTGTCAATGAGTTACAGGGAATGTTGGAATATGTAAAGGAAGATCCTATACTTCATAGGACATTTGGAGCGCTTATTTCTGGAAAAGGAAGTGATCGGGTCAACGATTCAACCTTGATTTCGGCTGCGTCGATGGAAAATTCCCTTCAAGTTTGTGTTTTGACCAAGCACCCTTCGAGTCCCTCTGATTGGATAAATTCTGCGGAAGATATTTTGGATCAAGTTGCACAGGTGCCTTATGAGAAAAGTTATGCTGAACATGAAAAGTGGTGGAAATCTTTTTGGAACAGAAGCTGGATTCGGGCCTCTAAAACAGGTTCTGTTCAAGAGCCGTCCAATGATGCCTTTTTGGTCTCCAGGGCATATCATTTACAACGATTTATAAATGCATCTGCCGGGAGGGCGGATTACCCAATTAAGTTTAATGGGTCAATTTTTACTGTTCCGGCAGAAGGAAAAGTAGGAGGTCCCGATTATCGAAGATGGGGTCCTGGTTATTGGTGGCAAAATACCAGACTGCCTTATTTGGGTATGTGTGCTTCCGGAGATTTTGACCTCATGCAACCTTTGTTCAAGATGTATGCGGGAGATGTTTTGGAATACAGCAAATATCGCACCAAAAAATATTTTGGATTTGAAGGGGCTTATTTTCCAGAATGTATGTATTTCTGGGGTGCGAATTTTCCAGGGGCATATGGATGGACTCCTTTTGAAGAGAGAGAGGATAAATTACAGGAAAGCGGATGGCATAAATGGGAATGGGTTGCAGGGCCTGAATTCGTCTTTATGATGTTGGATTACTATGACTATACAGGGGATAAGGGTTTTCTTCAGAACAAAATCGTTCCCACGGCTAATGAAATCATAAGGTTCTTTGATAACTATTATCAAACCAATGATAAAGGTGTTTGGGTGATGTATCCATCCATGGCGGCAGAGACATGGTGGGATTGTACCAATCCTATGACGGAAATTGCAGGATTACATGGAATTATCGATAGACTAATGGCTTTGCCCGAAGATTTGACAAAGAGAGAAGATCGAGCATATTGGCAAAAGGTATCACAAAAATTACCGAGCCTCCCGCTTCATGAAACACCTTCTGGAACAGCCTTGGCACCGGCCGATAGATTTGAAAACAAACGTAATTCTGAAAACCCTGAACTGTACGCGGTTTTTCCATTTAGACAATATGGGGTGGGGCGTCCAAATATTGAATATGGGAAAAATGCCTTGGAACACCGATTGGATAAAGGGGCTTTTGGATGGCGGCAAGATGATATTTTTATGGCCTATCTAGGTTTGACTGAACAGGCAAGAGAGTATCTGGTAGAAAGAGCCGAAAACTATGATGAAAATTCTCGTTTCCCTGCATTTTGGGGCCCAAATTATGATTGGACTCCTGATCAAGATCATGGTGGGGTTTTAATGAAGAGCTTCCAATCTATGTTAATGCAGGTTGACCCATATTCTGAAAAGATTTATTTGATGCCAGCATGGCCTAAGGAATGGGATGCAGAATTCAAATTGCATGCACCGTACAATACCATTATAGAAGGAGAGGTTAAAAATGGTGAATTGGTACGACTTGCTGTGGACCCTCCTGAAAGAGGACAAGATATAGTCTTGTTGCCCAAAAGTCCAAACTAATATAGCTTTTCTAAAGCTACATTGTCCAATTATGTGCCCAGAATTTCACTGACGGGAGTTAGTATTATTTCGTGTTTGGTGGTTAGATGGCTCAATATATGGAATATGTTCAAATCCTGGAATATTAAATGCAAATGTATTAGCCGTCGAAAAAGACATGGTGATGGCTTCCATTATACTCATTCTTGGAGAAAGTTCTATGATTTTGGACTGTGTGATTGTTTGGAAATGGGAGTTGACATAAAAGGAGGTACATACTATGTTACAAAATGAAAATCATATCATAAAAATGAAAAACAAGAAGAGTTCAAAATTTCGCATAGTTCTCCCATTGTTAATATTGTGTTGCAATTTGGTATTGATAAGTTGTTATGCGCAGAACCACCCTAATGTTATCTTCATATTAACGGACGATCAAGGTTACGGTGATTTAGCATGTCATGGTAACCCATGGATTAAAACCCCAAATTTGGATAAACTTCATTCGGAGAGCGTTCGGTTTACTAATTTTCATGTGGGAACCACATGTTCCCCTTCCAGGGCTGGGTTGTTATCGGGTATGTATAACAACAAGGTAGGTGTCTGGCATACTGTAAGCACTCGGGAGATGGTAAATAGGAAGGAAGTGTTATTGCCCCAGATTTTTAAAAGGGAAGGATATAAGACTGCAATATTTGGGAAATGGCATTTAGGTGACAATTACCCCTATAGACCACAGGATCGAGGATTTGATGAGGTGTTGGTACATGGTGGCGGAGGTGTGGGTCAAGGACCAGATTTCTGGGGGAACAATTATTTTGATGATACCTATTTTCATAACGGCGTTCCAAAAAAGTTTTCGGGTTATTGTACAGATATATGGTTCGAAAATGCGCTTAAGTTTATAGAATCAAACAAAGATGAGCCTTTCTTTTGCTATATAGCAACCAATGCTCCACACAGTCCATACATTGTAGCAGAAGAATACAGTGATATATATAAGGACCACGAAAAGATACCTAACGCCAATTTTTATGGAATGATTACGAATATTGATGATAATATTGGAGTGTTAAGGGAAAAGCTGGAAGATTTCGAAATTGCAGACAATACAATACTTGTATTTATGACAGATAATGGGACCAGTGCAGGCGTCAAATTTGATGAAAATGGTCAAGCCAGCAAAGGATTCAACGCCGGAATGAGGGGTGTGAAAGCTTCTCCTTTCGAAGGAGGACATCGTGTGCCATTCTTTTTGCACTGGGAAAAGGGGGAATTAAATCATGGTGAAGACATAGAATATCTTACCTCTTTTACCGATTTTATGCCAACAATATTGGATTTATGCAATATAGAGCACCAAAAAGTTAAGGCCTTTGATGGGATAAGCCTAAAGCCGTATCTCGAAAAATCAGAAAAAGAATATCCCGATAGAACCATTTTTGCCGATACGCAAAGGGAAAATAAATTGCGAAAATGGAAGGATTACTGTGTTATGACCCAAAATTATAGGTTGGTTAATAATCAACTTTTTGATATTAATATGGATTTTGGACAGGAAAATGATATTTCTGAAAAAAAACCAGAGGTAGTAATGAGACTCAAAAAAGCATATGAAAACTGGTGGAGCGAGAATACAGAAAATAACAATTACATCCCAATAGGAGACAAAAATCAGGAAAAAGTGCATTTGTACACGATGTCGGCTTTAGCGGAAAAAGGGTTGCCCGCTTGGTCTCAGTCCGATGTATTGAATGGAGGAGGGAACAATGGAGTATTCCCTGTTGATATTGTTGGACCAGGAAAGTACAATTTTGTACTCAGACGATGGCCCAAGGAGATTGACCTTAGAATTAACCAAGGGATGTTGCATAACGAAGATTTGGTTGGAAAAAAATTTGACGCTGAACGGGCATATGTTGAATTGGATGGTGAAAAAGTTGAAACATCCGTTGAAGATGGAGATTATTTTGTCTCCTTAAAATTGAATATAGAGAAAAAAAAGACCTTTTTAAAAGCACGATTTGTTTTGGGAGATGGAAGTGAAAAAGATGCTTACTATGTCCAAGTAAGTAAGGTAGATTGATCAAGGTAATCTTCAATCTTTGATATGTTATTTAAGTTGTGCAAAATTATCTGGCAGATTCGTCTTTGGCCCATGGCAGTTATAAAGATGGAAATACTACTTTTTTAATTAAAATATAATTTAAGCTTCAAAGGCAAACAAAGAATGTATATGTTATATAAACCATTCCTCGGAATAGTTATTACTGGTTTTGTTGTAATGAACAACATAAGTTGCGTAGGCAAAGATGGTGAGGACGGGATTGACGTTGAAACTGCGAAAATAGAGTCAATAGTCAGCTCAAATGATGTACTGTATCATGAGCCACCGGAAGAGCCCAAACTTTTGAATGTCCATGGCAATCTTCCCACAGGCATACCTTTAGGCAATGGTAGGTTTGGAGGTATTTTAAACACCACTAGAAACCAGTTTGACCTTCAGTTTAACCATACTGATTTTTGGAGGCACAATCCAAAAACAAAACATCATACCCAATATGGTGCCCGACCTTTTGGTCTTGCTTATTTAAAGTGCTCTTGGAATATCTTGTTCACTGAATATGAGAACAGACTGAATTTGTATGAGGGAACCTCAGAAACCAATCTAAGCACGGGGAGGGATAAAATGAAAATGGAATCTTTTTTTGATATGGAAACAGATTTGGCCATTTTTAACATTTTGCCAGAGATTTCAGAAAGAGTAGAGTTCGATATTACCCTTCAAAAATGGAGGGACAAGGCTGTTGTTATTGCAGAAAATGACCTTATCATTATTTATGATAAACCAGAATTGGCAAGAAGCTATGGTGAGATTGAATATTTGAAAGAATTGACCAAAGATACCTATCAAAGTTTGTACAGTTCACAGGCAATTGGACTAAGAGTTCTCGGGGGCATCCAAGAACTTTATAGAAACGACAAAGGAGAACCTGTTATGAAAATTAAAAATTCGGGTAGTGAAAATATCTCTATTGTTGTTGGGGCAGTGGTTATTGAGGATACAAGTATTATGCAAAATATTGTTGAAGATCTAAAATCTAAATTGGAAAGTGTAGAAAGCATAGATAGACTTAGAAAGAGCCATTTGAAATGGTGGAAAAACTTTTGGAGCTCATCATATGTCCAATTGGAGTCTGCAGATGGACTTGCTAAGATGTACGAGCAGATTTGGCATATGCAATTGTATTCCATGGCCAGTTCCAACAGGGGAAAATACCCTGCAAAAATGAACGGCAGCATATGGAGAGTGGACCAAGATGAGAGACCCTGGGGAGGGGGATATTGGCATTTCAACCAAAACACCATGCATGGGAGTCTTCTGGCAGCCAACCACCCAGATTATACACTTCGCTATGTTGAACAGTTGACAAAAAATATCGACCTTTTAAGGAAGCAGACCAAGGACTTATGGGGAAACAAAGGGGTTTTCGTTCATGAAACACACTCGCCGGATGGTTTGGCGTATCAATTTGATAGGAAGCCTATATATGAAAAGAACCCTAAATGGACAAGTCATATTTTTTCGACCACTCTTGAAATTGCATATCAAATGTATCAATACGCTCTTTATGTCGGGGATGAAGCCTATATGGAAGAGAAGGTTTTTCCTTTTTTTAAGGAGGCCTGTACCTTCTATTTAGATCGACTGAAAAGTGATGAAAATGAAAGTTTGTTTATGTACCCTTCCAACGGGCATGAAAACTTTTGGAATGTAAAAAACCCTCAAAACGATTTGGCTGCCATATACAGGTGTTTCCCAATTTTGATCGGACTTTATGAAAAATTTGGGAAAGGGGATGGGGAAAAGGAAAAATTCGTCGATGCTTTAAGGAGAATGTCCAATTTCCCAATTGGAAAATGTATAAGGGATTTGGATGGTGGGCCCAAAGCACCAACGATTAGAATCGATTCTGGGGTGGATGTGTTTGCCCCCTGCGAATTTGTGGATGACTGGGCCACGCACAATGTTCACTCTGTTGATAATTATACCACATATCCCTTTGAATTAACAACTATAGATCACCCCTTGTATGAAATGGCTAAAAATACCATTAAGAATTCTTTTTTTGCGGAGATAAGCTCGCCTTTGATGAGGAAGATGATACCTTCAGCAATCTTACATATGCCAGAGGAGACTAGAGAACTGTGCCGCCAGTATTTGGAGAATATACAGATGGCCCCAAGTGGTCTGGCCGCCACGGAACCCATGGGAGACATGGCAATCACGGTCAATTACATGCTCCTTCATTCTTTTGATGATATAATACGAATTGCTCCCTCTTTGCCCAAAGATTGGGATTCGCAGTTTAAATTGTTGGCACAGGGTGCTGTTGTGGTACACGCACAGGTTAAAAATGGAAGCGTAACATATGTTTCACTAATGCCCAAGAAGGCCCAGAAGATTAGATTATTTAATCCATGGAAGGGTGATGCAAGGGTCATTGGTGACAATGGAACCGAGTTTGTAGTAAATGGGGAAGTACTTGTGTGGGAAGCGGAAAAAGATGTTACTTATAAAGTTTCTTCACCGGCCAGTGAGTTCAAATTTTTGTCGTTGAAGAAGAGAAAGAAAAATAACAAGGTAAAACGGTTTGGGAACAAACAAATAGGAATACCGAAAACCAACTTAGCACAATGGGGACGATGAAACCAATTTTGATTAGTGCAATTTTAGTAAGTTGCATAATTCATTTAGGGTGTAACATACAGCAAAACGAAAAGGTAGCGGAAAAAGAAAATTTTGGACAAAGCCCTAACATTATCTTTATACTTACTGATGATCAGGGGTATGGCGATCTGGGCAGGCATGGTAACCCAGTATTGAAGACCCCTAATATAGATCGTTTATACGATGAAAGTGTTCGTTTTACAGATTTTATGGTCAGTCCGACCTGCGCTCCTTCGCGAGCAGCCATTTTCTCAGGAATGCACGAATTTAAATCCGGGGTAACACATACATTGGATGAACGATCAAAAATGGATTTGAACGTAGTCACGCTGACCGATATCCTTAGTGCTACAGGATACAAAACAGGTTTGTTTGGCAAATGGCATCTTGGACTTGATTCATTGTACCGTCCAGAAAATAGAGGCTTTGATGTTGCATTGACTGGCAAGGTGGGTATGGACTATAGAATCTACAACAATCCAATTTTGTATAGAAACGGCTTACCTGAAAAGCACAAGGGGTACAGGACAAATATATTGTTCGACGAAGCCATAAAGTTTATCACTGCCAATAAAGAAAAACCTTTTTTCTGTCATATTCCCACGTATTCACCCCATGACCCATTGGATGTCCCAACAAAATATAGTGATCGTTATAATGGGAACAAGTTTTTTGGGATGGTGTCATGTATTGACGATAACATAGGAAAACTGATGGACACTTTGATAGAATTGGGATTAGACAAAAATACCCTGGTAATTTTGATCAACGATAACGGTGCGACCTTCGGTTCCGATATATGGAATGCCAACCGCAGGGGGGTAAAGACCACTGCTTGGGAGGGAGGGACCAAGGCATTTTCTTTTTGGCGCTGGCCTGGGACCCTTGTTCCAAAGGATGTTGATGTATTAACAGCTCACGTGGACATATTACCCACTTTGGCTGAAATAGTGCGTGCGGACATTCCTGACGGGACAAAAGCAAAACTAGATGGGAAAAGTCTCGTGCCCCTTCTAAAGTATGGTAATTGGCAAAGCGAAGATAGATTTGTTTTTACACATGTGGGGCGCTGGAACAAGGGGACAATTGATGCCCATAAATATTGCCAGGTGGCGGTAAGGTCGAATAATTATAGTCTTGTTAGAATGGAAAGTTGTAACAGTTCAGAATGTCGTGCAGAATGCAGTGTTTTGGATAAGGTTGAAGCGGGAGGTGAAGGCTACTATTCCAAAATAAATGCAGGATTCAATTATAAGCTTACAAGTGAGGGGAAATGGGAGTTGTACGATGTGAAAAATGATATTTCACAAGAACACAATATAGCTAAGGACTATCCCAATATTGTTAATGAAATGAGTCAAGCCTATGAAAAATGGTGGGAATCAGTTTATGATGGTATCAAATAAGGTAATCTTTAACCATTTGAATAATCCAACTTGACTTTTCAAAAGGTAAGAAATAGGGGCGTTTGTGGTTTGCGGAGAAGATTATATCGATTTTTGTAATAATACACCTCAAATGAATGGGCGTGTGAACTTCTGTTGACTAAGAGAAGATATTTTTATTATTAAAGCACTTAGAGTCGAGCACCTCGTTTGAAATATATGGGACACTGCGCTGGGAAGTATTAGTAGAAATGTGGTTTTTTAAATTAATTCTCAACAGGAGGTTATTCAACCCTCGATACTATATATTTTGGATAGAGTTCTAAACTTAAGTTATCATTAAGAGTCATCAAGATGGTTTGATTGCCATTGTCACATAAATGCTTGGGAACATGGGCCATAACTATGGAAGGTCTGGAGATCCAAATAGTTGGTGTCCTGTTTATCATTAACTAGAATGTAGTTGATCAGCTTTAGGGCGGACAGATGGATTAATTGCAAAATAATACCATATTATGGTAATTGCGTATAGAATGGCCGCTGCTGATTCCAATATTTTTATGTCGTGAAAGTGATGGTGTGACTTGCTTCCAAAGATTTAATGGAAGCGTTCCTTTTTTATAGGTTGAGCATGTTATGCAAGGTTGCATACTTTTAAGCTTTAAGAAGACTTTACTTAACCTTCATCATAATTCAAAGGTTCGAATACACGGCCGGAAGAAATTTTTTGCAGGAAGCAATCTGAATGCGATGTTTAATCCCCAATTATAACATTAAGGAAATTAGCTTAAATACGACAAAAGTAGTTGCATTTGAATTCGTAAAATTATTAAAACATATGTTCAAGAGCATTTTTATTATCTCGATATGTGTCTTTTTTAATTTTCAACTTGCTTATACACAGAATGGGACTGAAATCTTGCTTGGTACATGGGGTATGGATAAGAATAACATGCCCTATTTCTCTTATACAGGCGATTTACCGTTCAAAGCTCAGACAAAGAATGGTGCCAAGGTTAAAACATCCAATGACCCTTATTTTCTTTTGGGTAATTATAAGTTTAAACTCTTTGCACATGTTTCTGGGGAATATGAAATTTTCAGTACTGAGCGTGTCATCTCTCGTCTGAACCGAAAAACAAACGCGTCGGCATCGATTATGGTCGATGGTATAAAACATCGGCTTACTGGGTTAAATTCATTAGCTGCCGACTCGGAAAGTACCCGTCGAACATTTGGGGCCGGTTTTGCCAAGTATCAATACGCTTTGCCCGATATTGTATGTGAAAGAACCTTTAGTGTATTGCCGTCCCAAGAAATAAATGAGGGTGTTTCAGGTTTTAGATTGTCAGTTTCAATCATAAACACTTCTTCAAAAGAAGTGAATGTTGATTATTCTGAATCACTAAGGGTATTGTATGAAAAAATTACCAACCATCCTGAAATTTATGATTTAAGCTACCATTCATCGTTTGATAAAGTTCGTGATAATCTTGGGGTTGCGATTTCAAAAGTCAACGGTGATGAGGAAAGGGAATTGTTCACTGATATTACCGACCCTTCTTACATGGAACTATACCCTCCAAGACTTTTTATAAAATCTGAATTTAAAGGAAATGGAGAACTGATTCTTGCCGGGGATTTGGCTAAGGGTACTTTTAAAGCCAAGATCAAACCTGGTGAGGAAAAAAGCTTTGATCTAATTATAGGTTATTCTTTTAGCGCTGATCTTTCTGGGATTGAGGACATATCGGATAAATTGATGTCGGTTACAGCAGACCAACATTCAAATCTGGAAGAATCGATCTCGAAATATTGGAGCAAGAAGATTGATGGCTTTGAGCACGAAAAGGACATGGAGTTGCGAAGAGAAATGATCTGGCATAACTATGTTCTCGAATTGCTTGCCTCGTACAATGAATATTTTGATGAGACTTTTATACCACAAGGTTGTATGTACCTGTTCTCATGGGGTATCAGGGCGGCCCCAAGGGACCAGAACCAGCACGCCCTTGCGGTGTGCTATACAAACCCCGAACTGGCCAAGTCAATAATCCGATATATTCTTAAAAAATCCGATCAAAATGGGAATATACCTTTTATGGACATGGGAACTGGGCGGGTTACCTCAAAGTACTATGAGACCAGCGACCAACAGTTGTTTCTTTTTATGCTGCTCTCAGAATACCTCAGGATTACGGGGGACTATGATTTTCTATTGGAAGAGGTTGCCTACTATCCTAAAAATAATGGGGCAAAGAATACGGTTCTAAGAAGGATATGGGAATATTACAGGTATTTAAAGGAAGATATTGGGTTAGGACCTCACGGGCTCATAAGATTGGGAAATTCCGATTGGAACGACATCGTATTTTATAGGTTGGATGCAAAATACAACAGTATCTTCATGTCGAACGAGTCGTTGATGAATACCACAATGGCGGCAAGCATTCTACCGAAATTAATAGAGGAATTGCAAAAAGCAGGTAAAAGAGAACCATTTAAGAACCAAAAGAATTTTATTTCCAACCTATGCAAGAGCATTTCAGATTATAGGGACAAGATCTGGAACAATTTTCTTGAGGACCACAAGGATCGGACTTTTGCAAAGAGGATGTACTTTGACCATAAGCCCGTGGGCGAGGACAATATGTTTTTGGAACCCCAAGGTTTTCTGATGCAAGTGGAGGACTATGGACTTGAAAGAAAAAAAACATTGTACTCCGAGATCAAGAAAAGGATTCTTGACGATGAAAAGATAGGTGCCCGGCAAGAGGAGAAGATGGAATTATCTGAATATAATTTCGGCAGTCGGGAAAACGGGGGCATTTGGTACTCTTTAAATGGTCCTCTCATTATTGGTCTGTCCACTTGGAATCAAGATGCCGCGTGGGAGCTTTTCCATAAAATGACCTTAAGGAACCATACCCTACATTTCCCACAATACTGGACCAGTTATTGGTCCTCCTTCGATTCGATTGATTCATCAATACTGTCAAGTGAGGGATTGCACACCCAACAACAATGGCTTTCGGATGATACAAAGACCTCTTATTGTGCCCATTTGCACGCATGGTTGGTTTACAGTTATAAATATTTGAAACATCTTGATACACAATAATTTAACCTATCCAGACCAATACTCTTATGTATTGCAATACAACAAAATACCTAACGTCTATTTCGATATAATTGAATTTAAAAGAAACAAACTCGTTAGCCTATGTTAACTCACCTTAAATCTTTAGTTTGCATTGCGATTTTTCTACTGTTCCATAACTTGATTAAGGCGCAGGATACTTTTGCGGATGATTTTAACGGTATTGGTTATTCCAACAATAGCGGCACTGTGAGCTTTACCACTGAATGGATAGAAACAGGAGAATCTACAAATCCGACAGCAGGGAGAATACGGATAAATAATAATCAATTGCGATTCAGAAATTTGGATACACGTTATATTACTAGAAACTTAAACCTCACAGGATACTCCAATGTTACCTTGACACTTGACTATATCCGAACCAGTGGAGATGAGACCATTACCGTACAAATGTATGATGGTTCTAATTTCACCAATGTTGCGGAATTATCCGGTACTGGAAATCTAAGTTATATCTTGTCTTCAAATGAGATAGGGGTCAATTCTGCAATTAGGTTTATTGCCACAGATGGTGATTGGGATGTTAATACGGAAACAATATTCATTGATAATATTCTGTTTACTGCTACATCGTCGGGGTTTGATAGTGATGGTGATGGAATTCCGGACAGCTCGGACAATTGTCCTTCTTTCGCTAATGTGACCCAATTGGATAGTGATGGTGATGGAATAGGGGATGTATGTGATGACGATGATGACAATGATGGTGTTACGGACGAGGAGGAATGCTCTGGTATAGTATGCCTTCAACCTATAGTTAATGGAGGATATGAGTCACCGATAGTTGTCTCTGGTGGGTTTAGTCTCGTAAACCAGAGTGACGTCCAGGGGTGGCTGACGACGGCCTCTGATGGTCTAATAGAGTTTTGGTCAAGTGGATTTCAAGGAGTGTCAGCTTTCGAAGGTAATCAGTTTGTGGAGCTCAATGCAACTCAGAGTTCGGCCTTGTATCAAAATCTGTGTTTAACACCAGGGTCTACAATACAATGGTCGGTGAGACATAGGGGAAGAAGGGGAGTGGATGTCGCCCAAGTGCGCATTGGTGCTAATTTGATAACAGCACCAGTGCAAACAACTATGAGCGATGGTCGTAGTTCTTGGGGCTTTTATAGCGGGACATATATCGTTCCGGCAAACCAAGCCAATACCATATTTATTTTTGAGGCTGTATCAACCTCAAGTGGAAATCTCTCTGTAGGGAATTTTATAGATGATGTGCAGATTACTGTAGTATCCACCCCGCCATGTCAGGATTCTGACAATGATGGTACAACCGATGACCTAGATATTGATGCTGATAATGATGGTATTTATGACCTTGTCGAGTCGGGTAATATATTACTGGATTCGAATTTAGATGGGGTGATTGACCCAAGTAATGGCAGCGTTGGAAATAATGGCGTGTATGACCTTATTGAAACATTTCCTGATAGTGGGATTGTTAGTTCACAATATGAGGCCGCAGACACTGATAACGATGGGGACAAAGATCCAGAGGATATAGATAGCGATGGAGATGGTTGCAACGATGTGATTGAGGCAGGGTTCTCCGAGAGTGGAATCAGACCGGGGGAATTACAGGGAACTGGTTATGATATGTCCAATGGAACTGTTACGGGAAATTCAGATGGTTATACCATACCCCATGATAGAGATGCAAATGGTATTTTGGATTTTCAAGAAGCGGGAGCTACACCCAACATTACATCTCAACCCACGAATGTGACCACATGTCCAGGATGTACTGCAACAATGAGTGTTGGTTCTGATGGGGGTGCATACCAATGGCAGCGGTATAATGGGAGTGGTTGGGACAATCTATTAGATTCGGGAATCTATAGTGGGACTTCCACCAACGTCCTTACTATAGTTAATCCCTCGCCAGCTGAGAATTCCGGTCTTTATAGAGTTGTAATAACCAATTTGAACTATGTTTGTGATGACACGACTATTTCTAACACCTCAACTCTGATTATAAGAGTGACCACTGTTCTCACCAATCGCAGAATAACACATCGTGTAAAAAAGAACTAATTGTGGATGTTCATTCCAATGAAATGATTTGGTTGCCAATGGGCGACATAACGCGGCTATAATCGTCCAAAATGTTGGGCTGGTAGTACCAACCCCACCCCATGACCTTTAAATAGGTAACTTTACTTTTGGAGATTTCTTCTAGCCTTCTTTTTGGGGATATATTTGACACATACAACCTAACGAAGGCTCGGCTAACAGCACTTTGTTGATTAGTCCCGTATTAGAAGTCTGAAATACATAAAACATGTGCAAAATTGAATATCTTGTTTTGCCAAATTTTCTGTAACTTGATGTGGGTCTAAGTTTTGTTATGATATTTCTCATTTGTTCGCAAACAATGATAATATAGCTTGTATATGGTAGAAATGTATCTAGATACGGTCTATGATTCAAATTCATTTAAATCGAAAGGGATTGGAATCATCAAAATAGAGAATCTCTTCGAAAGAAGAGAAGCTTTGGGAAAACCACATTTATTAGATTTTTATCTTTTCATTTTTTTAACTAGAGGTGAAAGTGAGCATTTTATAGATTTTTCATGGAGAAAGGTGCGAAAAGGAATGTTTGTTTACTTGGCTGAAGGTCAGATAAGTGCTTTTAAGCTTAATGCGAAGCTAGAGGGTTACGTTATTCTATTCACAAAAGATTATTTAAATAAACAGTTGGATAAAATACCGAAAGAAGCATTTATCTGCTTATTTACCCCGCACTTATATCCTTCAATATTCGAGATTCCTAACAATACTGGTACAATAAGCTATATTGATTTCTTATATCAAGAATATATCTGTCGTAAGGGGGAGAGCAGCCAAGAGTATATTATAGATTCATTGTATGCCATAATTTTTGCTAAAATTGAGCAATTAAAAAAACATAACATTCTTCATCCAAATGAATCCAACAAACTGGCACTGTTCTTAAAATTTGAAACCATATTGGAAAAAGAATATCAATTTAATAGAAATGCCAGCTATTATGCAAAAAAACTACATGTCACATATCAGTACCTAAATCATTTGTGCAAAGAAGTTGTGGGGCAATCAACAAAAAGGTTTATAGATTCGTTTGTTATTCTCGAAGCAAAGAGAAAATTGATTAACTCAGATATAAAGAGTAGCGAACTTGCCCATTCAATGGGTTTTGAAGAATCGACTAATTTTGTAAAATATTTTAAAAAGCACACCAAATTCACACCTAACCAATTTAAAAACTTACATATTCAATAAATTGGTTTAGAGATTTACCTTTTTATTAGTAATAATGACCCATAAACTAGACTTTCTTCGAAGTACCTTTGTAAATAATTTAAGGTCAAATATTTTAGATGAAAACACTGGTCATAACAAAGAAGGAAGGAGTAGCAACGGTTGTAATTGATAATCCACCAGTTAATATTTTAACTGCAGACTTGATTGATGAATTAAATTCATTTCTATGTTCTTTAAAGAATGATGTTGAAACAAAGATTGTGATTTTTAAATCGTTTCATGCAAAGTTTTTTATAGCGCACTTGGATTTGAATATAATAAATGGAACACCAGAAGGAAGGTCTGTAATCCTTGAGTTTAGTCACTTGATTAAAAATATCAAGGAAATGAAACAATTATCAATTGCATACGTGGATGGAGTTGCTAGAGGTGGAGGAAATGAATTTGTTATGGCCTGTGATTTGTCTTATGGTACGGAAAATTCGAATTTTGCGCAACCAGAAATAGGAGTTAATATTCCCACGGGTGGTCAAGGAGCTGTTCAGTTCGCAAGAAGAATGGGGAAAGGAAAGGCCTTAGAAGCCCTTTTGACAGGTGTTGACTTTACAGCCGAAGAAGCTGAACAGCTGAACATTATCACGAAATATATCCCAAAAACCGATATTGATGCCTATTTAAATGGAATAACTTCAATTATAAGAACTTTCGATTTGGACAACATTGTAATGTATAAAAATATCATCAATACCTCGATCAAAGATGAAGATGCTGGGGCTGGGGTTGAGTTGCGGTATTTTTTCCAAAGGGCCAGACTTGACAAAACTCAAGCAATCATAAAGGCTTTCTTAAACAATGGAGGACAGACTGAGAGGGAAGCTGATGACATTCAAGGGATTTTTGCTGATACTGTTAAGGAACTTTCCGAATAAAAAGTGGTTGTGTGAGCAAATTGGCCGGCTATGTGAAGAATTATGTTCGAAAATGTTTTATTGGAGGATTTTGCGATTAGATCTAAATGTATCTTTTGCTTATATTTCCATTGAAAGTACTGTTTGAATATTAGGAAGGAGTAATCTGTTACTTTGTTTTTGTTTCCTTAACTATGGATTGTTAAGCAGAGCATGAAATGGATATATCTTGTCTGCTTTGTGTAACTTGTAATAAAAGAATTCGGTTTAAGGTTGCTTTTAAGGTACCCTCGGAACCGTTTTGATTTTTTGAAACAAGTACATTTATTTATTAAAGTAATCATTAAAAAACAAAAGTTGATATTTTATCGAATTTGACCAATAGGCCCAATTGTGATTCCCTGGTCGTTCAATATATTCATGAGGGATATTTCTTTCAATCAACTTTTGGTGCAGTCTCTTATTGGCATCATAAAAGAAATCACTGGTCCCACAATCAAATATAAGTTTTAACCTATCCCTTCTCAGCATATAAACCATGTTGAATACCGTATTTTTTTCCCAGTTTTCTGGATGATCGGAAAGGTTTCCCAATCGCTTATTCAAATCCCAGTTATCTGGAAAAGGACGTATGTCCAAACCTCCACTCATACTTCCAGCGGCCCCCCAAATGTCTTGATGCTTAAAGGCAAGATAAAATGAACCGTGTCCTCCCATGCTTAAGCCTGTAATGGCTCTCGCCGAGTCTTGTGCTAATGTCTTATATTTTTTGTCCATCACTTCAATAAGTTCTTTAGAAAGGTAAGTTTCATAATTCATACTTTTGTCAATGGGGCTATCAAAATACCAACTGGTAAGACCACCATCAGGACAGACAATAATCATGTTATATTCATCGGCATAATCTTTTATACTTGGAACCTTTGATATCCAATCTGTATAATTTCCGCCAGCCCCATGAAGCAAATATAGCACTGGATATTTTTCTTTTTGTGAGGAGTAGCTATCAGGTAGAATTACAATATTTGCAATAGGTTTGTTCATGGACCTGCTTTCAACAATTAATGTATCCACCTGGGATGCTTTAACAATCGTGGTGGTACAAATTAAAAAGAGTAAAAGTGATTTTAATTTCATGGTATTTATGTAATAATTTAGGCTAGATAATTATAGGCCAGCAATATTTAGGGAAATATAGCAAAACCACCCGAAAGTCTTCAATTTATTATGGTCTTCAGTTATTTTTTTGATTAAGTGAATGAGTTTGATTAGTGGTTGAACTAAAAAAGCACAATCCTTTAAAAAATAAGAATTATGCCTTTTCGACGATCTACTAAACTAACTCAAAAGGTTATTTGCCTCTTATTTTTTTGACCAATTCAATAGCCTGGATTTTGGGTTAAATTTGGATTGGCATCAAGTTCTGTTTGAGGAATTGGAAATAGACCTCTAATGTTATCGGTGGTGTCTTTGAACTGCCAAGCATCGGTCCATTTTCCGAAACGGATCAAATCGGTTCTTCTATGGCCTTCATATACAAATTCACGACCTAGCTCTTTTAAAAGGATATCCAAGTCAATTGCAGATAAAGGGTTGTCTGGTTCGAAGGCTCTGGCCCTGACTATATTGATATCTGTTAACGCAAGTTCAGAATTTCCTAGTCTAAGGTTGGCTTCCGCTCTCATCGTGTATGCTTCTGACAGTCTTATTGCCAAAAAATCATTGCCTCCATCTGATCCAACAATATTGGGGTCTTCATTCCATTTCAGGATTCTTGCACCATCAAAATAGGCTGTCCTCAATGGGTCTGTTAAATTGCGGTCGTGAATAACAATTTCCTCTTCACCGGTTATAAAATTAAGAGCTGAAAAAGGAAGGCCATTGGCGTCAAAAATTGTATCTACCACTATCTGCTCCAAGCGATTATCTTCAACTTCAAATGAATTTACAATATCCGCAGTGACCACAAATCCACCCCATGGAGAAATGGTGGTAAAGTCCGGATGGGCATTTAGTGATATTTGATTCACTACATTCCCCGCTCCGGAAACCGGGTCAAACCTAATTGCAAAAATGGATTCAGGATTATCCAGTTCATTTTTAGTGTTAAACGTATCTATGTAAGGAGTAATAAGACTATATGACCCTGAATTGATTATATCGGAAGTCAAATTAATAACCAAATCTAAATTCTGATCGGAAAAGACACCTGTCTCAAAATATATATTTGAGTTCAGATATAATTTGGCCAACATCATTTTGGCAGCATCCTGAGAAACTCTACCGAAATTCTCTCCCCTCTGTAAATTTGGTAATAATTGCATAGCCTCATTCAATTCATCTACAACAAATTGAGCCAGCTTAGACCTATTGCTTGCATTATCATTTGAAGGCGGTTGGTCGGAATCTCTCAATGGTTCTGTTACGATCGGAACATTTCCGTACATATCCAATAGGATTAAATAAAAATAGGCCCTTAATACCCTGGCTTCAGCAATCAACTCTTCCTTTTGATTGAATTGTGCGTCTGAATTTTCAATGTTAAATATGAAAGAGTTTGCTCGCGCAATCCCAGAGAACATATCACTATAAAAATTACTTAAATCTAGATGATTTGGGGTCCAAGAATGCTCAGAAAGTCTTATCCAACTGCCACCATCTTCCCATCCCCATCCCGGTCTAGATGGTACAATGGTCGCATCAGAGCTTACCTCACTTAGACCTACAAAACCTCTTTGATTAAATACCGGTCCTTGAAAGGACATTACTTGCTGGTAAAGACAAAATACTGATTAACTAAATAAGTGCTATGATTATTTTAATGAGGTATGCTATCCTTGAAAAAAATCGACAACTCGACTAGTGATCATCATGCATAATCAAACGATTTGGGATTTGTCTATTCGAACATTTGATCCAAAATACGACAGCAGACATCCGTTGGGTTTAAAAGTTCCTTGTCTGTAGGATTATTGGTCTTTTTATTTATAAACAGGGATAATACTCATTTCTAACGTTTATAGAACCTTGGGATCCCTGAATCAATCCGCTTGCAGGGGAATTACATTGAACAAGGTTCTAAACCCAAGTTTCTTTCTCAGCAGTTTAAGAGCGACTCTTCCCAACATCATTTTTGTTAGGGTCGGCGAACATTTCTACAGGGACATAACCCGTTTTTTTGTGAATGTCAACCGTTCTTGGGAAGTCAGGCCCTTTTTTATCGTTCAACCAATAACAATAGGTAAACCAATATTCTTTTTTGGCTACCACAATTAAATCTCAAGACCGTTCATTATTCAAATAAATTTGCTTTTGTGCTTTTGTATCCAAAACCAAATCAATTTCAGAGCAAGCTTCAAAAAGCTGTTTTAAAGGATAGATTTAGAAGTTCGTATAATTTTCTCTTGGATGTCTTTTTTGTAGTATCTTTTAATAGTTTCGTTAATTCCCCTTTTATGGGACAATCCAATTACATTTGATCCACGATAAACAGTGATTGATGAATTTCCTAGAATCCTAAGCCATTGATGCATTGTTTGCAAAATTTTCCTATTTATTTCCTTAAAACCTGCCCTGCCCAATCTTTTTGTTTAGAGTGCCTTTACCTTATGGGAAAGGTTCTTCGAAATCATTTTTGGTGATTGTTCGGAGAAGCGAGAGGGTAGCGCGCCAAGGCGACGCTACGATGGTGATTTGCTCCGCAAATAGTTGAATATTAGGAGGTTTTGTGAAAGTTTTAAAATAAGGGTAAATCCAAAGTTTGTTGAAAAACACCTTAGAAACCCCATTAACATTGAAAAAGTTTGTTGAAAAATGCGTGTAAAGGGTAAATATGAGTACAAATATCTCGCCTTGAACCTAAAGGCATCCGTGGTAAAACGGTTCCGTCCGTTCGCCAAAAAGATTTCTGGTTCGCAATCCGAGGCTCTGGAGAAAATGATCGATTTTTTTGAGTGGCATGGCTTCAAGCCCAATGACCGTTTTGTGCACAGTATCTTGGAAGAAATACGAAAGAACCGCAAACGGACTGAGGCAAACATTGCCATTCTCCGAGATATTGAAATCAATCAGACCCGACCCACCAATGCCATGCTACTTTCCCTTTTTGGTGAAAGTATAAAACAGGAAAAACCAATCCGTAAAGAGAAGAAGCTCGTCAAAATAGGACCTGAAAACAGAAAAGAAGAAATAGAGGTCACGGTACCCAAAATCCGTTATGAGCGGCTAATGGATAAAATGGAAATGTTCAAAAGGGAAAGTCAATATGTAATTGACCATGTAACTTTGATAAGGCCTTCCTTTGGGAAGCCTTATCTGAAGTTGGAAGTCACGGAAGGGGAGTTGGAAAATTATAAACGGACAATTAAGAACCTATAGAAGGTTCACGAACTTTTATTTAGCCTTCCACCAAGCTCAGCAGGTTTGTTTTGGTAAGGTTTGGGGCTTGCAGCGCGAAACCTTGTTTCGCTCGCTCATGTTGTACCTAAATCAAGAACCCAATTTGAATTTGACTTTTACAACTTCCATATCTTCCATCAACTTTTTATCAATCACCTTGGCATAGATTTGGGTTGTTTTCAATGATTGGTGCCCTAGCATTTTACTAACGGATTCAATGGGTACGCCATTAGCCAAAGTCACTGTAGTGGCAAAGGTATGTCTGGCCAAATGGAAGGTCAGGTTTTTTTGGATTTTGCAAATAGTGGCTATCTCCTTCAAAAATGCATTGGTCTTTTGATTACTGATTACGGGTAGTAACAAGCCATGCCCCTTTGTCAAAGGATGGTCCTTGTATTTGCTCAAAATTGATTCTGATGTGGGTAGTAGGGGTACAACGCTTCTTGAATCTGTTTTCGAACGTCTTATTTTAATCCATCGTTTCCCATCTAGCCCTGGAACAATATGTTTTGAGGATAGCTTTTTGACATCTACAAAAGCTAGTCCCGTAAAACAGGAAAAAACAAAGATGTCCCGAATCTGCTCCAGTCTTGGGATATCAAATTCCTGTTCTAGAAGTGAGCGGAGTTCAAGTTCCGTTAAAATATCGCGTTCTACTTTTTTCCATTTGGCCTTCCAATGATAGAAGGGGTCTTGGTTCACCCAATTATTGGCAACAGCAATCCGCATTATTTTTTTAAAGTTTACAACATACTTGGTGATGGTGTTTTGGTTGCCAATTTTTTGGGTTTTTAAAAAGTGGTGAAAACGATTGATGAACTTTAAATCCACTTCTTTAATATAAATATCTTTCATCTTATACTCTTTCTGGACAAAAGCTGCTAAATGGTTCCTAGTTCGAATATGTCTTCTATAAGCTCCATAAGAATACTCTAAACCCAGTAATTGTTCTATTTGATTATTATGCTTGTCATAAACCCCAAGAAGTGTTTGATTGCTACTTTCAGTATTGAGCATTTTGTGCTTTATTGTTTCAGCAGTAAAAGGTTTCTTTTTAAGAACAAGTTTTGAATGAATTTTAAAGGCCTTGGATTCCAATTCGTCTAAATAGTGATTGAGTTCTCTTGTATAGGGGTTCGAACCCTTGACCCTACCTTTGATTGAGCACCATTTTTCTAGCTTCACTTTACGTTGAATGCTGAACTCTGATCGTTTGTAATTGACTGTAATTCTGAGGAATAGCGGTACTTGACCTTGGTGGTTGATTCGGGTCTTACGAACATAGCATAAAACGGAGAAAGAATTTGTTTCCATAACTGTGATTTTACTGATTTTTAAAATGTTAAATTTTCTTTGTAAGAACTTGATAATCAGAAATTTTAACAGCTTCGGGGTGTACACTTTGTGAATTCAAAAAAGTGTACACCGATTTGTACACCGCGAGAAGCGGTATTATTTGATATCAAATGAAATCAGGGAAAATAAAAAAGTCTGTAAATCAACGATTTACAGACTTTTTGAATAATTATGGACTCTTAAAAGTGACCTGACTGGGGCTCGAACCCAGGACCCTCTCCTTAAAAGGGAGATGCTCTACCAACTGAGCTATCAGGTCAAAAACTGCTTTGCTAATCTGCGTAAGCGGGTGCAAATATAAGCCCAATAATTTATTAGACAAACCCAAATAATGATAAATTTGTGTTTTTTTAAAAACACCTTTAAATCCATCAAATGAAAGTAGTTTTAGTGGGATATATGGCAAGCGGAAAATCTTCGGTCGGTAAGTTGCTGGCAAAGCACTTGGAGCTCGAATTTATCGATTTGGATGAGTACATAGAAGAGTATGCGGAAAAGTCCATTAAAGCCATTTTTTCGGATAAAGGAGAGATTTTCTTTAGAAAACTGGAACATCGAATGTTGAACAAGGTTTTGGACGAGAAAGAATCCGTGCTACTTTCAACTGGGGGTGGAACACCTTGCTATAGTAACAATATGGACACCATATTGGAGAAGGCCGATCATTCGATTTACCTGCAACTGCCCATTTCGGTTTTGGTCGATAGAATTAGTAAGGAAAAAGAAACAAGACCCTTGGTAAAGGATCTGACAGATGATGAGCTACCAGAATTTATCGGGAAGCACCTTTTTGAAAGAAGGCAATTCTATGCGCTAGCGAAGCACATCGTCAATTGTGATAAAAAAGCATTGGAGCAAGTTGTTTCTGAAGTAAAGGAGCTATTACTCTAAATAAACGGCATCATTTTTTGGTTCGAATTCCACACGAATATGTTCATTAAGCGATGTGGACAACGAAATACCCTTGTAATCCGCTTTAATAGGATATTTTTTATGATTTCTATTCACAAGTACCGCGGTCTTTAATTGTTTGATGGGAGTTTTAAGAAAATGATGGACTCCGTATATCAAAGTAGTCCCCGAGTTTAGAACATCGTCGACCAGAACAATTGATTTGTTTTTATAGGCTTCCTCACTTACCGATGTGTTTACCCCGCTTTTCAGTGGATTTTTTTTATCCATTTGAAGTTTGCAGAGCACAATTTCGGCTTCGGTGATTTTTTTGAGCACAGTGGTGATTTTTTTGGCAAAATTCAATCCACCCCCATCAATTCCCGCTACTACGATTTCTTTTTCGTTGACGTTGGCCTCGTAAATTTGATAGGCAATTCGCTTTACCGTATGTTGTATTTGGTCGTGGGTGAGAATGCGGTTTACCATAAATGCTATGTTTTGCTCAAAGATAAAGAAACCAATTATTCAGATTCGTCCAAATAACCATCAATATCCCTTCTATCTTTTTTTGTTGGGCGCCCCAATCCTTTTTTTCTATAATGATCTTTTGCATGTTTGAGTAGCTCCGTATGCTCAAATGATTCCTTGGGAGTAGTATCCTTTCGATAAATATCAACCAATTTTGCACCGACCCTGCTCTCTGGAAGATCCAAAACGGTTAGTTGATAATCGATTTGATTTTTCCTTAGAACAATGTTATCCATGGGGTAAACCTCCCGAGAAGGTTTGACAACGCTACCGTTTATACGAACATGCCCTTTTTTAACAGCATTTGTAGCAACGTTTCGTGTTTTATAGTATCTAATACACCAAAGGAATTTGTCTATGCGCATAAACTCTGCAAATCTTTGTTAATGCAATACACAAAAATAGCGGAAAATCGTATCTTGCGCAGCTAAATTACAAACTTGATGAAGCACGGAATTTTTGTTTTCTTATTTGTTGCGGTATTTTTTACTTCTTGTAATAATGATGATGATGGCACACCTGACGTTATTGTGGTGCCCCCTAGATTATTGGCTGAAGTGGCAACGGAAAATGAAGAGGAAATCCAGGAATTTTTGCAGACCCATTTTTATAATTATGAGGAGTTTGAAAACCCTCCAGCAGGGTTCGATTTTAGAATTAAGATTGATACCATAGCAGGAGCAAATGCCGACAAGACTCCATTGGCAGATATGGACGAACTCCAATCCATAACCATTAATGTTTCGTCATTTGAGCATCAGTTGACGGAAGAAGAAAATGATATTCCACATAAGTTGTATTACCTATCGGCTAGAGATGGAATCGGAGCGAGCCCTACAGTTGCGGATTCAGTATTTGTGAGATATGAGGGACTTATATTGGACGGAACCACCTTTGATGCTTCTTTAAACAATGCAGTTTGGTTCGATTTGGCAAGGCTTCAGGATTTGACCCAAGGTTTTAGGGGCTTTGCTGAAGGAGTACCTAATTTTAATGCTGGAGGCACCATAATTGAAAATGGAGATGGTACAGTCACGGTTGATGGCTATGGAGTTGGAATGATAATTTTTCCCTCTGGCCTTGGAGCTTTTGAGTCAATTAGCGGATCCATACCTCAATATAGTCCGCTCATTTTTAAGATTGATTTATATACCTTAAATGATACCGATCACGATAATGATGGTATTCCGTCAATAGAGGAGGACCTTAACGGGAATGGATATTTGTATGATGATAATACGGATTTGCAAAGTGAAGAAGATGCTGGACTATTGGTGAGGTTTGCCAATTTTCAGGATGCTGATGACGATGGCGATGGGGTATCTACGCGAAATGAAATATCGGATGATGACGGCAATATAATTACACCGTTTCCAGATTCGAATAATGATGGGACTCCAGATTATTTAGACCCAGATACAAATTAATAGGATTAAAAAAGCCACCTAAAAGGTGGCTTTTTTTTATCTGCGGTTACTTCCGCTGAGTTTTAATGACAATGCAAATATTACTTGCGATGGTCTGGAATCTACCCGACCTTCAATATTGGTAATGTTGTTTCCAATGAACCGAGCCTCATTCTCAGAGAATCCACGCTCATATCTAACATCCAGTCCTATTTTTCCCAGATTGACACCAACGCCGGCATTTAGTCCGACTGAAAAATCATTTTCAACATCCTGAACCTGTAAATCTCCAAGATCGTTGTTCAAAACATACTGAAAAGCAGGTCCTGCAAAAACGTGGAGTGGCCCAACAATCTTAACCCCAATAAGTACCGGTAGGTCTAATTTGGAAAGATCATAATCATTGGAATTGCTGTCCACATCGTAGGTACTTTTGGTTTTGGTATAAACCAATTCTGGACGAATGTACATTTTAGGAAAATCCAATTTTCCCCAAAAACCGAAATGGTAACCAGTCTTTCCTTCCGCACCTTCCACAACATTTTGTGCGGAATTGCTAACGGTCTGAATCAGGTCTCCGTTCTTGTTGTAACTAAGTCCTGCTTTGACTCCCCATCCTGTACCGCTTTGGGCGAATGCAGCCGTTCCCATTAGGGCAAAAGCTGCCACTAGAAGTGTTTTTTTCATAAGTGTTTCGTTTAATTGATTGTAGCAATATCAAATATGATACCGAAAAATCTATTTTCGTTTCAACACTCTTAAAACGGCTTCTTGGATGGCTTTATTGTTTAATCCGTATTTCTCCATTAACTGATCAGGGGTTCCACTTTCACCAAAAGTGTCCTGTGTGGCCACAAACTCCTGAGGCGTAGGATGATGACTTGCAAGTACTCGGGAAACACTCTCTCCAAGTCCTCCTAAATAATTATGTTCCTCTGCAGTCACAACACATCCAGTTTTCTTGACAGAAGCCAAAATAGCTTCGTCATCCAATGGTTTTATGGTGTGGATATTGATTACTTCGGCAGAAATACCTTGGTTTTCCAAATTCTCTGCAGCGATCAATGCTTCCCATACCAAATGACCCGTAGCGATAATCGTCACATCGGTTCCTTCATTAAGCATTAGGGCCTTCCCGATTTCAAATTTTTGGTCAACGGGGGTGAAGTTGGCTACTTTGGGTCTACCGAACCTTAGATAAACGGGTCCATGGTGCTCTGCAATGGCAATCGTCGCTGCTTTGGTTTGGTTAAAATCACAAGGATTGATCACCGTCATACCCGGCAACATTTTCATGAGACCGATATCTTCCAAAATTTGGTGTGTTGCACCATCCTCACCCAATGTAAGTCCGGCATGAGAGGCACATATTTTTACATTTTTATCCGAATAGGCCACAGATTGACGTATCTGGTCATAAACCCTACCGGTTGAGAAGTTGGCAAATGTACTGGTAAACGGAATTTTTCCTCCAACGGTCAAACCGGCGGCAATTCCTATCATATTGGCCTCCGCAATACCCACTTGGAAAAATCGTTCAGGATTTTCTTCAATGAAAGTTTCTAGTTTTAGAGAGCCCACCAGGTCGGCACATAGCGCTACGACATTGGGGTTGGTTCTTCCCAGTTCGGTCATTCCTGCTCCGAAACCACTTCGGGTGTCTTGTTTTCCTTGGTCTGTATATTTGGTCATGTCTGTTTCTTAAGAATTAATAATCACCTAAAGTTTCCGGATTCTGTGCTAATGCCGTTTCCAATTGTTCATCATTGGGGGCTTTACCGTGCCAAGCGTGGGTATGCATCATAAAATCAACACCATTGCCCATTTCGGTGGTCATGACAATACAAACGGGTTTGCCCTTTCCAGTCCTGCTCTTGGCTTCCTTCAATCCGGCAATAACTTGATCAAGGTCATTTCCATTTTCAATCTCCATCACATCCCAACCAAACACTTTGAATTTTTCAGCAACATCTCCCAAAGGCATCACATCTTCTGTTGCACCATCAATTTGCTGTCCATTTCTATCCACAGTAGCGATTAGGTTATCAACCTTTTTTCCTGCTGCGTACATGATAGCTTCCCAGTTTTGCCCTTCCTGTAACTCTCCATCACCGTGCAGACTGAAAACCAAATGGTCATCTCCATTCAATTTTTTGGTCAATGCAGCGCCAATGGCAACTGACATGCCCTGTCCAAGGGAACCAGAGGCGATTCGAACCCCAGGCAAACCTTCATGCGTGGTAGGGTGCCCTTGCAATCGGGAATCGATCAATCTAAATGTATTGAGTTCATCAATGGAAAAATATCCTCTTCTGGCCAGAACACTGTAAAAAACAGGCGAGATATGTCCGTTGGATAGGAAAAAAACATCTTCTCCAATTCCATCCATATCAAACCCTTCTTTAAGTTCCATAACTTCATTGTATAGTGCAACGAAGAATTCGGTACAACCCAATGACCCACCCGGGTGGCCTGAATTTACCTTGTGGACCATTCGTAAAATGTCCCGTCTAACCTGGATTACTAAATCCTGTAATTCTTTAATGTCTGGCATCGTATTTATTTTATGGAGGCAAAAGTAACGGCAATCGTTCTGCTACACAAGCACTAACACATTATTTTACGAAATGTTACGAAATGCTTTTTAACAGTTAAACTTTATTTTTTTGTTAAGGCTTTGTGGAATTGAGATGGCTATATTTGCGGTCTTAAATACTTGTATTGAAATTTACCTTACTTCAAAAAGATAAAGAGAGTAAAGCCCGTGCCGGGGAACTGACTACAGACCACGGTACCATACAGACACCTATTTTTATGCCGGTGGGCACGGTCGCATCGGTAAAGGGTGTACATCAGCGGGAATTGAAGGATGAGATAAACCCAGATATCATATTGGGGAATACCTATCATTTATACCTGAGGCCCGGTGTGGAGATTTTGGAGCAAGCAGGTGGATTGCACAAGTTTATGGGTTGGGACAGGAATATTTTGACTGATAGCGGTGGTTATCAGGTATATTCACTTTCCGGAAACAGAAAAATAAAGGAGGAGGGTGTAAATTTCAAGTCGCACATAGACGGTTCGCGTCACTTTTTTACTCCTGAAAATGTTATGGAGATTCAGCGAACCATTGGGGCCGATATTATTATGGCTTTTGATGAATGCACTCCATATCCATGCGATTACAATTACGCTAAGCGTTCCATGCATATGACCCATAGGTGGTTGGATAGATGTATCTCGCATTTGGAAAAACTTCCCTTTAAATATGGATATTCGCAAAGCTTTTTCCCCATTGTCCAAGGATCTACGTTCAAGGATTTAAGAAAACAGTCGGCGGAGTATATAGCTTCAGTGGAAGCAGAGGGCAATGCTATTGGTGGACTCTCAGTGGGTGAACCGGCGGAAGAAATGTACGAAATGGCCCAATTGGTATGCGATATTCTTCCAGAGGATAAACCTAGGTATTTGATGGGAGTGGGAACTCCTATAAATATATTGGAGAACATTGCCTTGGGTGTCGATATGTTCGACTGTGTAATGCCCACCAGAAATGCACGCAATGGAATGTTATTTACAGCCCACGGAACCATTAACATCAAAAACAAAAAATGGGAATCCGATTTTTCACCGATTGATGAAATGGGTATCACTTTTGTGGATACGGAGTATTCAAAAGCTTATTTGCGTCATCTTTTTGCCGCAAACGAATATTTGGGCAAGCAAATAGCCACCATACACAACCTTGGATTCTATCTTTGGTTGGTGCGTTCTGCCAGAGAACGTATTTTAGCAGGAGATTTCAGGGAATGGAAGACCAAAATGGTTCAACAAATGGATAAAAGACTGTAATGCTCACCATACTTGACAGGTATATTTTAAAACGATATTTGGTGACCTTTTTGGGAATGCTAATGCTTTTTGTTCCCATTGGTATTATGGCCAATTTGGCCGAAAAGGTGGGTAAGATTATCGATAATGAAGCTCCACTGGCGGAAGTCATTATGTTTTATGGCAATTTTACCTTGGTGATTGGAAACTTGCTGTTACCGATATTTTTATTCCTCTCCATCATATTTTTTACCTCTAAACTGGCGAGTAATACGGAGATTGTCGCCATTCTCAGTTCAGGGGTTTCTTATTGGCGATTTTTGAGGCCCTATATTATAGGTGCTACCTTGGTGGCGATACTTATCTTTTTAATGGGAATGTTCATTGTTCCCCATGCCAGTATTGGATATAACGAATTCGAATACAAATACTTTAAAAAAGGCCGACAGGTTCAGGTTACCGATAACATATTCAATCAGCTCAATGATAAAGATTATTTATATGTAAGTAGTTTTGATCCTAATCGGAAAAACGGTCGGAATTTCACCTATGAACATTTCAATGAGGATAAAAAATTGGAATGGAAAATTTCTGCAAGTAGCATTCGATGGATCGAAAAAGATAGCATCTACAGATTGACCAATTACGTAAAGAGGAAGCTTAGCAATGATGTTGAAATCATGGAGACAAAAAGAAGGTTGGATACTATTTTTGAATTCAAGATAGAAGACCTGACCCCGGTTTCATATGTGGCGGAGACGAAAAACTTATTTGAACTCAACGAGTTTATAGATGACCAAAAGAGTAAGGGAGCATCAAATATCAATGCCTATATTTTGGTGAAGTACAAAAGATGGGCCTTACCCATTGCTGCATTTATTCTGACCATAATTGCAGTTGCGGTTTCTTCGGTAAAACGTCGCGGAGGAATGGGGCTAAACCTCGCATTTGGTATTGGTGTGGCCTTTGTTTACATCTTTTTTGATAAGGTCTTCGGCACGCTGGCCGAACAATCTGGCTTTTCACCTTTGCTAGCAGTGGTAATCCCGAACTTGATCTTCGGGGTATTCGCTGTTTATATGTTGATGAAAGCCAAACGTTAATCCCAAATGCATTTTTAATTCATCAATTATTAGGAGTGTGCGGTAAAGTTTTATATTTGTCCCCACTATATTCTGAAATCAACATTACATGGAGTATCTCGATTTTGAACTTCCCATAAAAGAGCTAGAAGACCAATTGCAAAAATGTATGGTCATAGGTGAGGAAAGTGACGTTGACGTCAGTGAGACCTGCCAACAAATTGAAAAGAAACTTGAAGAGACCCGAAAGGATATCTATAAAAACCTTAGTGCTTGGCAACGGGTACAACTGTCTAGGCACCCCAACAGACCCTATACCATGGATTATATCACCGCAATATGCGGAGATAGTTTTTTGGAACTCCATGGGGATAGAAATGTTAAGGATGACAAAGCGATGATCGGTGGTCTTGGGAAAATAGGCGACCAGAGCTATATGTTCGTCGGGCAACAAAAGGGATACAATACAAAGACCAGACAATATCGAAATTTCGGTATGGCGAATCCAGAAGGGTATCGAAAGGCCCTTCGTTTGATGAAATCTGCCGAAAAATTTGGAATACCAGTAGTTTGCTTTATCGATACTCCGGGAGCGTATCCCGGAATTGAGGCTGAAGAACGGGGTCAAGGTGAGGCCATCGCCCGTAACATTTTGGAAATGACGCGACTTAAGGTGCCGATTATTGTTGTGATCATTGGTGAAGGAGCCTCAGGAGGTGCCTTGGGTATTGGCGTAGGAGATAAAGTGTTGATGTTGGAGAATACATGGTATTCTGTGATTTCCCCAGAATCATGTTCTTCCATCCTTTGGCGTAGTTGGGAGTTCAAAGAACAAGCTGCGGATGCCCTTAAACTTACGGCAACCGACATGAAAAAGCAGAAGTTGGTAGACGAGATTGTTCGTGAACCTTTGGGAGGGGCACACACCAACAGGGAAAAAACTTTTGATACCGTTAGGAATAAAATTTCGGCCCATTATGAGGAGCTCAAAAAGTTATCACCAAAAGAATTGGTGAAAACAAGAATGGAAAAGTATGCTTCAATGGGTGTCTTCAACGGGTAATTAGGGTTTCTCAGCGGTCATTCTTTTTTATTAGATTTTTTCTTCAAACATTTTCACGTTATTAACAATCTTTCTAAGTTTTCAACATTAACTTTGTTAATGACCTGTGAACATCCGAGGATGGAAATTTAAAGTTAACTAAAGGTTAATTACCTACATTCGCACTTATGGACAAGCCTAGCCCAATTATCGGTCACAAAGTGGACAAATCCGCTCTCATAAATTTGGAGAGAGGTAAAATTCCACCACAAGCTGTTGATTTAGAGGAAGTTGTGCTGGGAGCGATGATGATTGATAAAAAAGGTGTGGATGAAGTAATAGATATCTTACATCCAGATGTCTTTTATAAAGACGCCCATAGGTTTATCTATGAAGCCATCTTCAAATTGTTCGAATCTTCCGAACCGGTGGATTTATTAACCGTTTCGTCGCAATTGAAGAAAGAAGGAAGGTTGGAAGCCGTTGGAGGGGACTTTTACCTCATAAAATTGACCCAAAAAGTGGCTTCGTCGGCCCATATTGAGTTCCACGCGCGCATCATCCTTCAGAAATATATCCAACGGAGTCTTATCAAAATTTCAAGCGAAATCATTGAAGATGCCTACAGTGAATCTACGGATGTTTTTGATTTGTTGGATAGTGCCGAAGCCAAGTTATATGAAGTTACGCAAGGCAATCTAAAACGATCTGCTGAAACTGCGTTGGATTTGGTAATTCAGGCCAAAAAGAAAATTGAGGAAATTTCCAATAAAGAAGGTACAAGTGGAATTCCTTCGGGATTTGACAAGTTGGACAAGCTGACCTCGGGTTGGCAACCCAGTGACTTGGTTATTGTTGCCGCTCGACCTGGTATGGGTAAAACAGCCTTGACACTTTCCATGGCCAGAAATATTGCTGTAAATTCCGAAATCCCTGTGGCATTCTTTTCTTTGGAGATGTCATCGGTGCAGTTGATTACTCGATTGATTTCATCCGAAACAGGCTTGTCTTCTGAAAAATTACGTACAGGTCGTTTGGAAAAACACGAATGGGAACAATTGAATGTAAAAGTAAAGGCGTTGGAAAAAGCTCCTTTGTTCATAGATGATACTCCCTCTCTTTCCATTTTTGACTTACGTGCAAAAGCTAGAAGATTAGCATCCCAACATGGGATACAGTTGATTATTATCGATTATTTGCAGCTGATGACCGCCGGCGGAAGTCAAAAGGGAGGTAACCGTGAACAAGAGATTTCCACCATTTCAAGGAACTTAAAAGCATTGGCCAAAGAATTGAATGTTCCGGTAATTGCCTTATCACAGCTTTCCAGGGCGGTGGAGACCAGAGGGGGCAGTAAACGACCCATTCTTTCCGACTTGAGGGAATCTGGTGCTATTGAGCAAGATGCGGATATCGTTTCCTTTATCTATAGGCCAGAATACTATAAAATTGATGAGTGGGATGATGAGGAACGCACACCTACCCAAGGTCAGGCCGAATTTATTGTGGCCAAGCACCGTAATGGAGGATTAGATAATATTAGGTTAAAATTCGTGGGTGCTCTGGGTAAATTTGATAACTTGGATGACTTTGATTCCCCATTCGAATTCCAATCGAAGATGAATGCGGATGAAGAGAATCCCTTTGCACCTCCAAGCCTGCCTAGCGTAGATGAAGCTTTTGGTAGTGCAATGAACAGTGACGATGACCCGGATAATGACGTACCGTTCTAAATCAGTCTCATTTTTACCAACTCGAGCACTTTCGGGCTGGTTTTTCAGTATACTTTTATTCTTTATTTTCTCGCTCTCGGTCAAGGCTTCGGTGATTCTTATTCCGATGGATGCCGAAGGCCAAGAAAATCACTTAAAGGCCTACGGTATTACCTATTGGGTATTGACCAAGCAACAAAAGGTGCAGTGGTTGCTGAACTATAGAGGAGGTTCTTTTTTGCTACCTGATGGCGATTCCATTCGCAAGGAATGCCAAATTCGCGGAGTTTCCTTTGAAGTCTTATCGGATGCCCAAGCAGAATCCATTCTGGATGACATCAGCAGCCCGTCGCAAAACCAGGAAGCCGTAATATTGGAAAAGGCCCCAAAGATAGCGGTGTACTCCCCAAAGGGAAACCAGCCTTGGGATGATGCGGTTACAATGGTGTTGACCTATGCGGAAATTCCCTATATCACGATTTATGATGAGGAGGTGTTGGACAATAAACTGGCGCTTTACGATTGGTTGCACCTGCATCATGAGGATTTTACAGGTCAATATGGAAAATTTTATGGCGCTTATCGGGCTGCTCCCTGGTACATAGAAGCAAAGGCAGAAGCGGAAGCACTAGCACAAAAGCTGGGCTACAGTAAGGTATCGGAACAAAAGCGAGCGGTGGCCTTAAAAATCAGAAATTATGTGATTGGAGGTGGATTCATGTTCGCCATGTGCTCTGCCACCGATAGTTTTGATATTGCTTTGGCTGCGGAAGGTGTCGATATCTGTGAACCCATGTTTGACGGTGACCCTTCTGATGCCAATTATCAAGGCAGGTTGGATTATTCCAGAACGTTTGCATTTACCAATTTTATTTTGGAACGGAATCCCTTGCGATATGAATTTTCATCCATCGACATGACCAACAAACGGAGAAACGTGCCCAAAGAGTCTGATTATTTTTCCCTGATGGAATTCTCAGCCAAATGGGACCCTGTGCCAACCATGCTTACACAGAACCATACTGCACTGGTAAAAGGTTTTATGGGACAGACAACGGCATTCACCCGTAAAGAGGTTAAGCCGACAGTCATGGTGTTAGGCGAAAACAAGCTTAATGGAGAAGCACGATACATCCATGGAATAAAAGGGAAGGGCTTCTTCACTTTTTACGGAGGCCATGACCCAGAAGATTATCAGCATCGGGTAGGGGACCCCAAAACAGAATTGGAATTGCACCCTACCTCCCCTGGGTACCGTCTTATTCTAAATAATGTGCTATTCCCTGCAGCTCGGAAGAAAAAGCAAAAAACCTAAGTTTCACCGTAACTTCTAATCCTTTTTAATGGAAAGCGGAGTGTCTTCTGTCCCAGCATAGAATACAACGATTTCTACTGGTCTATTCTTTTCATTGACCCCATAATGCCAGGTATCGACAAGTTCCACGATGGGATCTCCCATTTTTAGCCTAAGAGTGTCATTATGTTCGCTTATCACGGTAAGTTCGCCCTTTAGAAGAACTCCGGCATTGATATTGGGATGCTTGTGCCACGATAGTTTTGTTTTTCCAGGGATGGTTACTTTGATTATCGTAATCTCAGGTTCATCGGATGGGTACATTGGCAAGGACTTCCCATTCCAACTCTTTGAGGTTTTTACAAGGGTGGTAAATTGGATGTTTTTTTGTTGAATGGATTTACAGGAACCCAATACCAAAGAAAAAGCACTTAACAGTAAAACTAAATCTCTCATGATAGAATGCGTTCACGATCTTGTGAACCTTTTAATGATTGCTTCGTACTGGGGAAACTTGTCCAAAAGTTCCGTTCTTTTCGGCAGGACGAAATCCGCAAAATCAAAACCCGGGGACACTGTGCAGCCAACGAAAGAATAACTATCGGGTTCAATGGTCTTGGCAGCAAACCAATAGCCTCCCGGCACAACAAATTGTGCAACTTGTCCGGCCGAAAAATCATTACCGATTACTTGCTCGGAATATTCCCCATTATCTGAAATCATATATATTTTCAATGGGGAACCGGCATAAAAATGCCAAATTTCATCTTGGATTATTTTGTGGAAGGCTGAAAAGGTATTTGATGTCAGCAAAAAATAAATGCAGGTAGCGTGGTTTCTGGCACCTTGATATGATAACGGCAACGCAGTTTGTTCAATGACCCCTGAACTTCTATAGGTCTCCTTAAAATATCCTCCTTCAGGATGAGGTTGCAGGTCAAATTTTTTGATTAGAAAATCTACCTCGTTCATAACAACTGTTCCAAGATTCGTTCTACCCCAAAATCATTATTATCCGATGTCTCAAACTTAGCCGCACTTTTCACATTGGGATGGGCATTTGCCATGGCAAAACTATAGTTGGATAGCTCCAGCATTTCCAAATCGTTGTTGTAATCGCCAAAAACCATTACTTCATCAGCAGAAATCCCATGACTTTGCATTAATTGTTCCAAGGCATAACCTTTATGGGCGTTTTTATGGGAAACATCCACCCAATTAGAGCCGGAGACCTTTACTTTTAAAGGACCTTCCAAATGTTTTACAGCTGGATAAATATGCTTCTCTGAATTTTCAAAATGATAAATAGCTACTTTCAAGACCTCGTCATTCACCGTCGTTTGATCTTCAACAGCTTCAAACTCCGTATAATATTCTGCGAGTAGCGTCAGAAAATCTTGAGAATTTCCGTTGGCATAGGCTTTGTCGTTGCAGCATAGCACCGGATGAACGTCTGGAACATCAGAAAGCGCAGAAAGTACTTTGTTCACATTAAAACGATCAATAGGTGTGGTAAGTAAAACACGATCTTTTTGCTGTGTGAAAGCCCCGTTTTCTGCAATGAAAATTACATCGTCTTTGATAGCTTTTAGCTTATCGACCATGCTATGGTACTGTCGACCACTGGCAGCAACAAACTTTATTTGTTTCTCCTGCATTGCTTCGAAAATTTCAAAGAATCGATCACTTACCTGATGGTTGGAGTTTAGTAAGGTTCCATCCATATCAGTAACCACCATTTTTATTCGTGAGAGGTCCATAGCGTAAATTAAAACCGCAAAGGTATGGCTTGAGGTTCAAATGAAGTAAACTTTGTATTAATTTCACGAAATATGAAATTTTATCAGAAAGAACTACGTCTTAACTCATATAACAGGGGTTTTCATTTGATTACAGACACCATTGTCAACGCCATTCCAGAATTAGAAAAGATCAAGATTGGAACTTTGCAGGTTTTTATAAAGCATACTTCGGCAGGACTGACCATTAATGAGAATGCCGACCCGACGGTACGGATTGATTTTGAAAGTCACTTTAATCAGATGGTACCTGAAAATGCTCCGTACTTTATCCATACTTACGAAGGTCCTGACGATATGCCGGCACATATAAAAGCTTCACTGCTGGGAAGTTCGGTTCAAATTCCAATCACAAATGGTAGATTAAATTTAGGTATTTGGCAAGGAATCTATCTGTGCGAGCATAGAGATAATGCTTCTGGAAGAAAATTGGTATTGACTGCTTTTGGAAACTGAACTAAATCAAAAAACCCGCTCATTTGAGCGGGTTTTTAATAAGCGGGGTAGGTTTATGTTTATTTTACTCTTTCTACGATGGCTTTAAAAGCATCTGGGTGGTTCATTGCCAAATCGGCCAAAACTTTTCTGTTAAGTTCGATACCGTTGGATTTTACTTTACCCATAAATTGGGAGTAAGACATTCCATGCATTCTTGCACCGGCATTGATACGGGTAATCCAAAGTGCACGGAAATTTCGCTTTTTGTTTCTTCTGTCGCGGTAGGCGTAAAGCATTGCTTTTTCTACCGCATTTTTGGCTACTGTCCAAACGTTTTTACGTCTTCCAAAGTAACCTTTGGCTTGCTTCATCACCTTTTTTCTTCTGGCTCTAGAAGCAACTGAATTTACTGATCTTGGCATAATGTTTAATTTTTTTGTAGCAGGCGGTTAAGAATTTTAAGTTTTAAATGTTGAATTGAAATTTTAAATACTTAAAACTTATGACTGAAAACTTAACACTTTTATAGGCCCGACTCCATGGTTAATAATTAATGTACCTGATGAACAATTATTTTAAACGCAATTGTTCTTTAATACTGTTGACATCTGACTCATGTACCAAAGTAGAGTGTGTCAACTTTAGCTTACGCTTTTTAGATTTTTTGGTCAAGATATGACTCTTAAAAGCGTGCTTTCTTTTGATTTTACCAGAACCCGTTAGCTTAAACCGCTTCTTGGCACTGGATTTTGTTTTCATTTTAGGCATTTTCTCCTATTTATATATTACACTGAATTAAATTCAGCATCCCGCTCTATTGTTTATTTTTTTGTCTTTGGAGCGATGAACATCGTCATTCGCTTTCCTTCCAACTTTGGCATTTGCTCTACTTTACCTAGCTCTTCGAGCTCCTGTGCCAAACGTAACAACAAAATTTCACCCTGGTCCTTATAAACTATTGATCTTCCTTTAAAGAAGACATAGGCTTTGAGCTTGGCACCATCTTTTAAGAACTTTTCAGCATGTCGCTTCTTAAATTCATAATCATGGTCGTCCGTTTGTGGACCAAAACGTATTTCTTTTACAACCACCTTGGTGGCTTTGGCCTTCATGGCCTTGTCTCGTTTCTTCTGCTCGTAAAGAAACTTTTTGTAATCAATAATCTTGCAAACCGGTGGATTTGCTTTTGGTGAAATCTCAACCAAATCCAGTTCCAGTTCGTTCGCCTTGGCCATTGCCTTGGCAATCGGATATATTCCTATCTCCACATTATCCCCAACAAGTCTTACCTCTGGGGCTGTAATTTTATCATTGATATTGTGAGGGTTTTTATTTTCCCTCCGAGGTTGGGGTCTAAATCTTCTTCGTATTGCTATGACGTATACTTTTTAATTAAACTAAATTTTTTAGAACGACTTTAAGGTACTATTTATTTCACTAGATACCAAGTCAGAAAACTCACTTAAGCTGACGCTTCCAAAATCTTCGCCCCCATGTCTTCTTACGGAAATGGTACCGGCGTCTTCTTCCTGCTCTCCAACTACGAGCATAAAGGGAATTTTTTTGAGCTCAGCCTCACGAATTTTCTTCCCTACCGTCTCATTCCTATTATCAATGAGCGCGCGAATTTCGTGATTTTCTAAAGAATTCAAAACTTTTTCAGCATATTTTTCATGTTTCTCACTGACCGGCAGTACTATAGCTTGGGTCGGAATCAACCATAATGGGAAGTTTCCACCTGTGTGCTCCAACAACAGCGCCACAAAGCGTTCCAAACTTCCGAAAGGAGCCCTATGTATCATAATTGGTCGGTGAAGCTCATTGTCACTGCCCTTATAAGTAAGGTCAAAACGTTCAGGTAAGTTGTAATCAACTTGAATTGTACCAAGCTGCCATTGTCTACCAAGAGCATCTTTGATCATAAAATCCAGCTTAGGGCCATAAAATGCGGCCTCCCCGCTTTCAATAACAAAATTAAGCCCTTTTTCTTCCGCTGCATTGATGATAGCTTGCTCCGCCTTTTCCCAATTCTCAACTTCTCCGATATATTTTTCAGGTTTTTCCAAGTCACGCACCGATACCTGCGCCGTAAAATCTGTAAATCCCAAAGAACTTAGAACGTAGAGCGATAAATCAATAACATTTTTAAATTCATCATTCAACTGATCGGGTGTACAGAAAATATGGGCATCGTCTTGGGTAAATCCCCTAACTCTGGTCAGTCCATGCAATTCTCCACTTTGCTCATATCGATATACAGTTCCAAACTCTGCATATCTTATAGGTAAATCCTTGTAACTAAAGGGGCTGCTATTGTATATTTCACAATGGTGTGGACAGTTCATTGGTTTCAACAAAAACTCTTCCTCATCCTTTGGTGTATGTATGGGTTGAAAACTATCCTCGCCATATTTCGCATAATGCCCAGAGGTTACATAAAGTTCCTTTTGGCCAATATGAGGTGTTACAACCATTTCATAACCCGCTTTTTTCTGGGCCTTTTTCAAAAATTGCTCCAAACGCTCCCGAAGTGCTGCACCTTTAGGAAGCCACAGAGGAAGCCCTTGTCCGACTTTCTGGGAAAAGGTGAACAACTCCAGTTCTTTCCCTAATTTTCTATGGTCCCTTTTCTTGGCTTCTTCCAAGAGCTCAAGATATTCCGTGAGTTCCTTTTGTTTTGGAAAGGAAATACCATAAACACGCGTCAACTGCTTATTGTTCTCATCACCTCTCCAATAGGCGCCGGCAACACTAAGAATCTTAACTGCTTTAATGATACCTGTATTGGGAATATGTCCCCCTCGACATAAATCGGTGAATGTACTGTGGTCGCAAAATGTTATAGTACCATCTTCAAGATTATCTATAAGTTCTACCTTATATTCATTGCCTTGGTCTTTATAATAGGAAAGTGCTTCCTCCTTGGAAACACTTCGCATTTTATAATCATGTTTTCCACGCGCAATTTCCAAAGCCTTCTTTTCGATGGCAGGAAAGTCCTTTTCTGAAATTGATTGCTCGCCAAAATCCACATCATAATAAAAACCATTTTCAATGGCAGGACCTATGGTCAATTTAATTCCAGGATATAATTCCTCCAGCGCCTGTGCAACTACGTGCGATGTGGAATGCCAAAAAGCTTTTTTTCCTTCCTTATTGTTCCAAGTGTACAATACCAAACTTCCATCCTCGGTTAGCGGGGTGGTACTTTCAACGGTAACATCATTGAATGAGGCAGAAATAACATTCCGCGCCAAACCTTCGCTGATCCCTTTGGCAACATCCATGGGTGTAACCCCATTATGATGTTCCTTGATGCTTCCATCTGGTAGTGTAATCTTAATCATTGTCTTTACATATGATAATAAGCGCACAAAGATAATATCTTGTAGTAAGGCACACAATATAGTTTAGAACGATTTATTTGGATTATAAAGATGGTCTGGATTAACAATATATATGGTAAAACTGAAATAATGTATTTTGGTAGGATAAACTAGATTGGATGTTATCAAAGGCCTTAATAAAAAAAATATTCCTATTACTGGCTTGTGTAGGAAGTGCCGCATATGGTTTTTCACAAGATGAAGAACTTAAGTGGTGGAACCCTTTAAGCGATGCTGCAGAACATTATTTGGAAGGGCAGGCTTGGCCTAAAGAGGTTGAAGGACCATATCATCGTCTTCCAAAAAGGGTTGCTAACAAACTGACGCATGGAGTCTATAATTTGGGAAAGCAATCTGCCGGACTGATGATAAGATTCAGGACGAATGCGCTCATGATTCATATTAAGTATCAAGTTGAAAACAAGCATAATTATGCATTTGAGCATATGCCGGCAACTGGGGTAAGTGGAGTTGACCTGTATACATTTGATAAATCTGGTAAAGAAATATGGTGTGCCGCGAGTCGCAAATTCTCGGATACTATCTCCTATGTTTATAAGAAACTAGGGATTTCGAAAACACTACGGGAATACAGACTGTATCTGCCATTGTATAGTGAAGTGACCCATTTGGAAATAGGTGTGGATTCAAATTCCGATTTTTCTCCCTTGCCCAAACGAAATATGAAGCCTATCGTGGTGTATGGTACATCCATCGCCCAGGGTGCCTGTGCTTCTAGGCCTGGAATGGCCTGGACGGCCCAATTGGGTAGAGATATGGACTTACCTTTAGTGAATCTTGGTTTTAGTGGCTCTGGTCGTTTGGAACGACCAATGATAGATTTAATGACTGAGATAGACGCCCAAGTGTATGTTTTGGACTGCATGCCAAACCTGACACCCATAACTTGGAAAAATCTTGGGATTGAAAATGACGCAATGTTTAAAGAACGAATAATCATGGCCGTTAAAGGACTGAGATCAAGAAGAGAAAGTACCCCTATATTAATGGTTGAACATGGAGGGTACTCCGATGAATACATAAGCCCTTCAAACAAGAATCGTTTTGAAAAAGTAAATAGGCTTCAAAAAGAAGCGTACATGCAATTGGTGCATGAAGGAGTTGAAAACCTTTATTACATGACCAAAGAGGAGATAGGTTTGCAGATTGACGATACGGTAGATGGTGTGCATCCAACTGACTTGGGAATGTTGCATTATGCAGAGGCTTATTCAAATAAACTTAGAAGTATTCTTAAATAGTTTATAAGGGCTTGATATCCTATAATCAGATTATTAGAAAGTTTGGCTTGGTATTAACTTCTCGAAAGCAGTAATTCAAAGATTTTTTATTTCCTCGAACCCTTGTAAAACAAGGTATTTATCGGGTATTCTTGGGTACCTAAAAAAAAACTTTGAAAAAAAATTGAGAATAGTTTGGTCAATAGAAAAAAAGGGTTCTATATTTGCACCCGCTTAGCTGATAGGGCTGGGTGTTTAGAGGGGGATATATAGGGCTTGATTTGGCCCGATTTTTTTCTCTTGGAAAGATTGAAGAAGTTCATTTACATATTGTATAGACAGCGTAAAAGAGAATAACAAGGAACCATTTTGATGTCAAGGACTTGGGTATTGTTTTAGGGAGTTGAATAGATATTTAACGATAGACAATGAAGAGTTTGATCCTGGC
>NZ_JBSIOV010000005.1:0-365096 GCF_053642935.1 Flagellimonas sp. 2504JD4-2
GCCAGGATCAAACTCTTCATTGTCTATCGTTAAATATCTATTCAACTCCCTAAAACAATACCCAAGTCCTTGACATCAAAATGGTTCCTTGTTATTCTCTTTTACGCTGTCTATACAATATGTCAAATGAACTTCTTCAATCTTTCCAAGAGAAAAAAATCGGGCCAAATCAAGCCCTATATATCCCCCTCTAAACACCCAGCCCTATCAGCTAAGCGGGTGCAAATATAATCAGGTTATTTTTTCTCCGCAAATAGTTTTGAACTATTTTTTTGTCAAAAATCTCCCTTCTCCCGTAAATCACTGTTTTTCAATCCCAAAATATTTCAACTTAAAGAATTTTTAAGAAAAGAAATTCCAAACCAGTCCAAAACGGATTACGAAATCACGATACGGATAGTTAGGTGCCGAATAATATTCCGGCGGGGAAAAAATGGAATTCAAATGTTCTGCCTTTAAATAAATACGTGTCTGCCTAACCTTGGCATTGATAAATACATCCAACAGCGGGTATGCCCCTAATTCCTCATTATTTTGAATGTAGAACTCTCCCAACAGTGGGTTATAGGCATTCATATTATATGAGGTAAAATATTTAAAGGTAACTCCTGTTTGCAGGAACATGGCCTTCTTAAAAATATCTTTTGAAAAATAGAGCGAATTCCTTGTCACCAATTGGGGCAGGTTCAGCACCTGTTCGTCTTGGGTAACTTCCTGATAGAGTACCGTGTTGGTCAACGTCCATCTTCTCCATATAAAATCTTTCGTATACTTAACCCTAAGGTGATTAATTGTCTCTGTCTGCTGAAAAGGTTTTACAAAGGCTGTTTCTTGGGCATTGTCTATTTGTTCCTGCGTGGCAATTGATGCAAAATAGGTGTAGTTATCCAATGCGCTGTACTCCGCTTGCAGGTAGCCCAATTTTTTTGAGTTCAGCCCAAAACGAATACTTTGTACCTGCTGCTTATCGAAGGTGTCGGTATTCTGCCAATTGAAGTTACGGTAATCACTTTGGTACAATAGAAAGTTGAAATTGGGCATGCGTGATGATGCATGGATGCCAGCGGAAATCATATTATTGTCATTGATTCCATAATCTATTGAAGCATTGAAAGTGTTTCCTCCCAACTCTCCAGATACGTTATAATTGATATCCCCCTTCAACAATAATCGTCCAAAATTCTTTTTATAGCTTCCACCTATAGCGATTTCCTCACCTTTCAATTGATTCTGAATAGTCCCATCATCAGTTACTAGAATACTATTGAAGAAGTAATTATAGTTATAGAGGCTAGCCCATCCTTTTACATCTCCCAGAGTTTTGTTCGAGAATTTTAAGGACCCTCTATTAAACATGGTCTTCAATCTGGCCCGGTCCTCAATTGGGGTCACAAAAGGATCTTCACCAAAAGCATCGTTCTGGGCAGATTGTGTAAAGTCGTAAAATTTTGTTTCATAACTAAACTCATGTCCAATAGCTAATGAAGTACTTCTGGTATTGGTGGAGTCCTTCCCCCGAAAAAGCTTAAGCTCTTGATCCAGAAAATACCGTTTACCTAAAATTCGGTTGTTGGCGTTTTCATATCTAAGGTCTATCCGAGATCTGTCCGTAAAGTCATTGTTTTCGTTTATCTCAAACTGATCCCGGTCCAACAACCCACCGTTTTCCTCAGCTTCAATATCTTGGGCCGCAATATGCCCCCTAATATTATACTTGCCATTTTTATTTATATAATTAAAGGACGTTCTAAAATTCCCAGATTGTGCTTGGTCGAATCTGTACTTACCCAGCGATCTAAAACCTTTGTACGCTACGGAGACATTAAACCTCTCCGTGAAATTAAATGCCAACAACGCATCCAATAACTGCCCTTGTTCCAATGTGGTCTTAAACATCAGCTCGGTCATTGGCGTTGGCACATGGTAATAGTTGATATCTTCTATCTCAAAATAATTATAATGCTTGGCAACGGCCCCTATCTTTGGATACAGTGTATTCTTGGAAAAAGTCCTCCCAAGAACATTGTAGGGTTGTCCGATATTCGAAAAGGGCATCAATTCAAAATCATCTTCCCTTATATAATTGTACTTGTATTCCTTTCTTATGGTAAGGGTGGTATCTACAAAGGTCGTATCTCTATGGTATGATATAATCTTATAATCTGAGATATGGGCGGTGTCCTTTTCCTGTTCAGGTCTTTCCGGAATGCGGAATTTCGGTTTTCTGGCCCCTATGGAATCTTTGGTCTCGACGGTATCAACCTTACTTATAGAATCTGCTTCCTGTGTTGGGGGGATTGAATCTTGTTGGGCAACTAAAGATGGGCTTACCAAAAGAAGAAGGGCAAATACTAAAAATCTCATTCCATATTATTGGTCAGGCAAAGGTATATGTTTTGTTTCTAAAGAAATGTGAAAGTTTATATCATAAAAATCAATAATATTGGACAACTTTAACATTATCCAGTTTTATAGCGACCAAATCCAAGAACGGGCCCATGCTTGAGCATTTTTTTAAATACCCCAACGAAGCTGGAACAGATGAAGCCGGGAGAGGCTGTTTGGCAGGTCCGGTCACTGCAGGGGCCATTATTTTACCCAAGGGATTCACCAATACTGTGCTGAACGATTCCAAACAGCTATCGGAATCTAAAAGGGAACTACTTCGCCCCATTTTGGAAAAAGAGGCAGTCACCTATGCGGTATGCCACATTTTTGAAGCGGAAATTGACAAAATCAATATTCTGAATGCTTCCATTTTGGCCATGCACAGGGCGTTGGACCAGTTAAAGGAACCTCCCCGTTTCATCTTGGTAGATGGCAATCGTTTTAAACCCTATGCTTCCATTTCGCATGAATGCGTTATTAAAGGCGATGGCAAGTACATGAGTATCGCAGCGGCTTCGGTTCTGGCCAAAACACATCGCGATGCCTATATGGCGAAAATCCACGAAGAGTTCCCGATGTACAATTGGATACAAAACAAAGGATACCCTACCAAAGAGCACAGGGAGGCAATAAAAAAATATGGGTTGACCAAATATCACAGAAAAAGTTTCCGACAACTTCCTGAACAGTTGACACTCGATATCTAAAACCCTAAATTTGTTCGAAACTTCAACAATGAAATCAAAGGCACTCCTGGTCCTGCTTGTACTTTTTCTTATCAATTGTAAAACTGAAGTAAAAACCACAGATTCGTTATTGGGCTATTTTCCATCGAATGCCTCTTTGATCATCAAAATAAACAACCTTACCAATTTTAAAAGCGAGTTAAAGAACAGTTCGGTTTTTGAGACTTTCGAGAGCTTTTCACTTTACAAAGAAATAGCCAAAAAAACTGAGGTGCTCGATCATTTAAAAACCGAATCCAAAAGCTTGTTTGCACTCTATGCCGTTGGAAAGGACAACTATGAATTTGTTCTTATCTTAAAAGCATCCCCTGATTATTTCAATTTGGATGATGTGGGGAATAAAACTGTTGAAACCCTTAGCTACCAAAATAAAAACATCACCAAATTCACCTTGGATGACCAGGAGGTATTTAGTTTGCAACTGGATGAAAATATTGTCATCGGCAGCTCCCTAATGTTGATGGAAAATATAGTTCGGACTAAAAAGACCAATCCGGTCAATGGCACGCTGAAAAAACTATACGATACCTCGAGCCCAAATAAATCGGCCACCCTATTTGTGAATTTGGATGAACCGTCATCATTATTTTCAAATCAGTTGAAAAATGAAAGTGACGAGGTAACTTCATTTGCGGACTGGATTTCTATGGATTTTTCTGCCAATTCGGATAATCTGGCGCTCTCGGGAGTGGCTGTAGCTTCCGACTCGACCAAAAACTTTATCAACCTTTTCCGGGGAACCAATCCTTTGGCCCATAAAACCACTCAATTTGCACCCCTAAGTGCTCAGGCGATAAGTTCATATACCTTTCATGACTATCAGGTTTTTGCCAAAAATCAAAATAGCTATTTGGACAGGGTTAAACAGATAGATTCGCTCTTCAACACCATTGAGGAAGTCGGGACAATCTATTTAAATAAACAAAAGGTTGTTCTTCTCAGTTCGTTTGGGGCCGAAGGCCTTACCGAGACTTTAAATAATCAGAAAACGGCTTCCACCATGTATCAAGGAAGTGAGATCATGAACCTAAAAGATGGCAGTTTTTTGTTCGATAATTTTGATCCTTTGGTCAAAGATTTTGAGTCCAATTTTTGCGTCATCATAGAAAACACCTTTCTTTTTGCCCAAAGTAGGGAGCCTTTGCAGACCATCATAAGTAATCATGGCAATGCATCCTCTTTCAGCAATTCATCGGTCTATAAAACAGCAATGGGGCAGCTTGCGAATGAATCAAGTATCTTATTCATATCAAATGATTCAGGCATCGATTTTCTTTCGGAACAACATTTTGCCCCTGAGTTTTTTAATGCTGTCAAAAAAGTTGATTTTTCTGATCATGTCTTCGCTAGCCAAGCGGTGGCAGATCAAAATTTTGTGCATGCCAATTTTTTGGTCTCCGAGATAGGGAAAACCGTCGAAGTCAATTCGGTTACACCATTATTTACTTTGGAATTGGATACGGACCTCACTTTGGATCCACAATTCGTCAAAAACCATCGCACCAATAAACAGGAAATTGTGGTCCAAGACCAAAACAATGTTTTGTACCTAATCTCCACGGAAGGAAAAGTAATTTGGAGCAAACAGCTGAACGGAAGGATACAAGGACCTATAAAGCAGGTCGATATCTACAAAAATGGTCGCTTGCAATTGGCCTTTTGCACCAGCAACGAATTTATGCTCATAGACCGCAATGGGGAAGACGTACCTCCATTCAAAAAAACATTCGAAGGAGGAAATTTAAATCCCTTGGCCGTTTTTGATTACGAGGGCAATAAAAATTACCGGTTTGTAATTACCCAGGGCAATAAAGTATTTATGTACAACAACCAAATGCAGGCGGTAAATGGGTTTACCTACACACAAGCCCAAAGCCCAATTTTAACCCCACCAAAACACTTTAGGGTGGCCAACAAGGATTACTTGGTATTTCAGTTGGAAAACAACAGTCTCAAAATTTTACATAGGACAGGGCATGAACGTTTAAAAATTGCGGAGAAAATAGATTTTTCAGACAATGATGTGTTTCTGTATAAAAATAAGTTTTCCATGACCAATAAAAAGGGAGTACTGCATCAAATCGATACCAAAGGGAAACTAACAGCCACCAATTTTAACCTTAGCAAAGACCATGGAATGTATACTACCAGCAAAACCTTGGTCTTTATGGATGATAACATTCTAAGCATTAAAGGAAAAAAAGTAGAGTTAGATCTTGGAGTATACACCAAACCCAAGATTTTTTACATCTATGATAAAATCTATGTAAGTGTAACCGACATCCAAAGCCAAAAAATATACTTGTTCGATAGCCAAGCCAAACCCATTCCCAATTTTCCGGTTTTTGGGAATTCCCTGATTGATATGGTGGATATGGACAATGACAACAAGTTGGAACTGGTGGCAAAAGATCAAGAAAATTCCATAATTGTGTACAAAATGAACTAGTAGCCCCTATTCTGCAACCTATACAATAGTTCAGACAACATACACAACCATTCTTTCCAATTACATTGTAAATTTTTAATTTACAGGTAATTACACTAATTAAACACTATTACAATGAAAACCTCCATTTTGGGCAAAGTTCTTTTTTGCTCAATCCTAGCATTTACCTTTAACACGAACAGCAATGGCCAATTATTAAAGAAATTGGGAAAGAAAGCGGAAAAAGCTGCTGAACGTACCATAGAACGTCGTGTGGAATCTGAAACCGCAAAAAAAACCGATCAGGCACTCGACAGTATTCTAGAACCAGGGTCAAAGGGCAAAAAGAACCCAAAGGCACCAGGTAATGATGAAAAACAACCAAACTCGGGAGAAACTCAAGGCCAATCCCCAAATACGGGTGGGTCCGATGCTTCTGGTGCCAAAACCATTCAGGTGTACAGCAAGTTTGACTATGTACCTGGCGACAAACAACTGTTCTTTGACGATTTCGGCTATGATTTTATTGGGGATTTTCCATCCAAATGGAACACTAATGCCGGTGGCGAGCTGGTCACTTTAGGCGAGTCACCCCAAAAATGGCTGGAACTAAAATCGGGTTTTAATATTTATTATATCCCCGACGTTCCGCAACTGCCGGAAGAATATACCATCGAATTTGATCTTGCCGCCGTAGGTCTGGACAGACAAACCTCCTCGCAAGCAAAAGTGGCCATCACCTTAAGTAATGATGATAAATTTAAGTCTGGTAGTTATAACGCCTATGCCGAGATTCCTTTTTGCCAATATTCGGCTATCGGAATCACAGTCCAAAACAATATCAACAATAAAAGGGAGATACGAAGTACGGTCAAAGCGGATATCAGGGATGTGGTGTTGAACAACCCGCACGTTTCCATTGCAGTGAACAAGCAGCGCTTTAGGCTGTGGGTCAATGAAGCAAAATATATCGATGTGCCTAGATTGGTGGCTCCTGGAGCAGTCTTGCATACAGTTAAATTCCTTGCGAACGGTTTTAAGGATGGAAAGGAAAAAGTCTTTATCACCAATCTCAAGGTTGCAGAAGGTGGCGTGGATTTAAGACGAAAACTTATTTCCGAAGGAAAAATATCCACCAATGCCATTTTATTTGATTCTGGTTCGGCAAACTTACAGCCACAATCCATGGGCGTTATTCGCCAAATTTCCCAGGTATTGCTCCAAGAATCCGCTATCAATCTTAAAATCATTGGGCATACGGATTCTGATGGTGCCGATACAACCAATACGCAACTATCCAAAGATCGGGCCGCTGCTGTAAAAAGCGCACTTGTGGACATTTATAATATTGATGCTTCCCGCTTAACCGTTGACGGTAAGGGTGAAAGTGAACCCGTAGCGGACAACAATAGTCCTGATGGAAAAGCCCAAAATAGAAGAGTTGAATTCATAAGACAATAAAAATGAAAATATCTACATCAATTTTGACCATCCTTTGTTTAATAGGAAGTGTGGCTGTTTCAGCACAGACTGATTGCAGCAAGTACTATCCGGTTTCTGATGGTGCTAAATTTGAACATACCCTTTATGGCAATAGAATGAACAAAGAAGGGAAAGTAGTTTATTCTGTTACTGATGACGGTGGCGATAGCGTGCTCTACACCATGGAAATGTTTGATAAGAATGGCACTCAAATCGGAGATTCTTCCTATGGGATGAAATGTGAAGAAAATGGTGTTTCCATTGATTTTAAATCGTTAATGGGAAGCGGAAGGCCCAGTCAGTTTGATAATATGGAATTGGACATAAAAGGAAACAACATTTATATTCCTAACGATTTGTCCGTAGGTCAGACATTACCAGATGCCGAGATGGAAATGACCATTACCGGGGCACCAATTGCCATGAAATCATTCATACGAATGTATAACCGAACAGTGGATGCCAAAGAAACCATAACTACTCCCGCAGGTACTTTTGAATGTTTTGTTATCAGCTATGATACCGATATGAAAATGGGCATTAAATCCACGGGGAAAACAAAACAATGGTTAGCGGAAGATATCGGCATGGTAAAAACCGAAGATTACAACAAAAAAGGAAAGTTACGGAGCATGAGTTTACTCACTTCCTATGAGAGATAACGACAAAACCAATCAAAAAACAGAAAACCGAAGTTTAGGCTTCGGTTTTTTCTTTTAATAGTTCTGCTTCAAAAAGTGTTGTGAAATGATGTTTCAGTTTCTCTTTTACCTCATCCATATCCACTGTCTTTTGGCCCAACTCCACATTCAGGGAAGTAACAGCCTTGCCTTTTATCCCGCAGGGAATCATTAAATCAAAGTAACCCAAATCAGCATTCACATTCAATGCAAAGCCGTGCATGGTCACCCAACGGCTTGCCCGTACGCCCATAGCGCAAATTTTTCGGGCGAAAGGGGTTCCAACGTCCAACCACACTCCTGTTTCCCCTTCAGAACGGACACCTTTTAACCCATATTCGGCCAAGGTCAGGATTACCATTTCTTCCAGCAAGCGGAGATATTTATGGATGTCGGTAAAAAAATTGTCCAAATCCAAGATGGGATAGCCTACGATTTGTCCGGGTCCGTGATAGGTAATGTCTCCTCCCCGATTGATCTTATAAAAGGTAGCGCCCTTTTCCTGCAGTTTTTTCTCATCGACCAATAGGTTGTCTATATTCCCGCTTTTGCCCAAAGTATAAACATGGGGATGCTCTACAAACAGAAAATGGTTTGGAGTTTCAAGGTTGGCTTCTTCTCTTCGATTCTTGATCTTCAGATCAACAATCTCTTTAAAAAGTGCTTCCTGGTAATCCCAAGTTTCTTTGTAATCCTTATGGCCTAAATCCTGTAACTGGACTTTCTTATTCATCCAGCAAAGATACGAAGAGCTTTATCGCAAAACTAATCCTCGAGTTGTACCTCAAGATCCAAAAGCGAAGGATCCTTCATCAGATCCAGAAACTTCACTTCATAAATCAGTGTTTTGCCATCCACACTAAAGGTAGCTTCCTCAGCAGAGGTGGATTTTACTTTTCTTGGGAAATGGTATTTGAGGGTATATGTGGAGCCTGAAAGAAACATTTCAGCACCCTGTAGACTATCGATTTGTTGTTGAAACAGCTCTTGGTCCAAAATCGTGGCTTTTCGGGTAAAACTATTGTTGTCAAAAGAGTAACTAACTTCCGAGGCTGAGCTTTCCATAGGAGCAGGTGGAGTTCCCTCTTTTTGGGACCCTAGTATGTTCGCCCCTTGAAAGGCATTAAATGCATCGTTTACCTCATTGACATTTTTGAATTCACTGAATAAATCAAACTTCATCAACTTTTCATCAGGATTCATTATCATATGCATACTAAAAGGCTCAAGTTTTTTAAGCTTGGCCTGTTCCTCTGGGGACAACGTAGCTATGCTATCCTTTTTATCTTCCAGCAAATCTTTAAAGGAAATTAGGGAGTCAACAGGCTTTTCGTTGCTCTTTTTCATTTCGTCACCGGCCATTTCCATAAGTTCGGACCCATCAAAATTGATGGAAAGTTTTCCAGAGCCATCTTCTTGTAGCGTAATTTCTTCTGTAAAATTGCACGAAGAGGTCAAGGCAACCATAATTGCCCATGCCAAGATTTGGATTTTTTTCATTTTGGTGGTTTTAGTTTGTGTTATTCAATATGACAAGTGCCCCAATAACTCCAGGCACCCATCCACAAAGCGTTAAAAGTAATACAATAAGAAAAGAACCACAACCTTTTCCGATGACCGACAAGGGTGGAAATAGAATGGCCAATAAAACTCTCCAGAAACTCATTGATTTGATTTTGATTGATGTACCTCATTAGTATATAATTTACCTTATTTGTTACACAAAACCTTTATTTTTATTACGTTAGAACGCATTTATGAGGATTGCCCTATTTCTTGTTTTACTGTTGAGCCAGTTGTCCGTAGTAGGCCAGTTCAACTTTTCGGGCCGTGTCTCCAAGGCTAATCAAGGAAATGCCATTTATCTGTCCCTGGTCGAGGATTACCGGAAGACCTCCCGGGTGTACCTAGAGCAAATTATAAGCAAGACAACCGTTGACTCCTTTGGTTATTTCAAGTTCACTGGCGACAATCTGTTACGAGATAATCGCATATACCGCCTTCATCTGGATGGTTGCTCAAACAATTCTGAGGCAAGTCATTTTATGGGTAGTTGCGATGATAGCAAAAGCGTCCTTTTTATAGCAAACAATGGAGATACCATAGAATTCCCAACCTCTTTTGAAGATCAAGCACTCTGCACCATCACCTCAACCAATCCTAAATCCTCGCTGCTTTTGGAAATTGAAAGTTTAAAAGAGGAAATGATATTTGATTTTGTTGATTATCGCAGTGAAGCCAACCGAAAACTGAATCTGGAAAAATGGTTCGCTACCCTTCAAAAATTCGGTGAGGATTCCAGCGAACCTTTGGTGGAGTTACTTATTTACGATTATCTATCGGACAAACGGAATGAAACCTATGCCCATTATCTCAAGGATATTGCTTCGAACCCATACTATGACCAGCTTCTGGATCGGTTGAACACAAGCTATCCAAACACCCTCTTTACCAAACAATTTGAAGCTGAAATTACCGTGGACAGACAATTGGCCAATTTTGGTGGGTCTTCGGATTGGAATTGGAAATGGGCCGCCTTGATCCTTCTTGGTCTATCCCTGGTGTTGAATTTGTACCTGATTATCACCAGAAAGTCCGCATCCCGAGCAAAAAACAATAATCTGCTCCAAAAATTGACTCCGCAAGAGCAGAAAATTGTACAGCAGATTCTGAAAGACAAGAGCAACAAGGAAATTGCTTCCGAACTTTTTGTGAGTCATAGCACGATCAAAACCCACATCAACAATCTGTACAAAAAACTGGAAGTTTCATCACGGCAAGAAATTGTTTCCATCTTCAACAAAAAATAAATTTCCTCAGCATACACCCTCGAAGTGTTAAATCTCTAAAATTCCACCCGGGGTCTAGTCCCCATTTCCATCCTTCAAAAAGCCATTGACGTTCTGATTTTGGTCAATTTTCGGTTCCAAATTTTAAACTGAAAATCATGAAATCAATTTTAATTGCGCTTTTGTTTGCGAGTACCTCTTTGCTTGCACAAGATTTTAACAAAGAAATTAAACTGGAAAACGGTAAAAATTTTCTGATTGGTCAAATTACAATGGAAGGACTCCAATCCCAACCCTATTCCAATTGGTTCAATACAAACTATGAAAACTATGAGGTGGACCAATCCATGGTGAAAATGTTTAAAAAACAGCTTAAAAGACATCACATCAAACTATTTCTGGGTACCTGGTGCGGGGATAGTAAAAGAGAAGTCCCCAGAATGCTGAAAATTCTACATGATGCCAAATTCCCCATGGACCAATTGCAGATTGTTGCTTTGGATTATCGTAAGGGACATTACAAGAAGAGTCCAACAGGCGAGGAAAAAGGCTTGAACATCATTAAGGTTCCCACGATGGTCTTCTTCAAAGGAAAAAAAGAAGTGAACAGAATTGTCGAAAGCCCGCTCGAATCTTTGGAAGAAGATATGGCCCAAATCATGATGGGCGAATTGTATACACCCAATTATGCGACATTAAGCAAGGCCAAGTAAGGAAACAAAGAATTTCTTCAAATTGAAATTCTTTGTTTAGATTCCCACTTTTGTGGGAATGACATTTTAGCGGAATTAGGTTGTCTAAAAAGAAGTGCCATATCGTCAAACTGAGCCTGTCGAAGTTTTAACTATTCCATCATCAAGATGTCTTCGACAAGCTCAGACTGACATTTTTTTATTTCAAAGACTTTTTAGACAACCTCCATTCTTTTGATTAAAGCGCAAAAGTGTAATTTTGCGCTTTAATTTTTTATCGACTATGCAACTATCGGAACAGGAAATCGTTCGAAGGGAGAAATTATCAAAGCTTAGGGAACTGGGAATCAACCCGTATCCTGCTGCACTTTATCCAGTGGATGCAACATCAAAGAGCATTAAAAACGATTTTGAAGAAGGAAAGAAGGTGGTGATTTCCGGTAGACTGATGTCGAGAAGAATCCAAGGAAAAGCTTCATTTGCAGAACTCCAAGATAGCGAAGGACGTATTCAGGTATATTTTAATCGTGATGAAATCTGTCCTGGTGATGACAAGACCCATTACAACGAGGTTTATAAAAAACTGTTGGATATAGGTGACATCATCGGTGTAGAAGGGGAACTTTTCACTACCCAGGTGGGTGAAAAAACGGTCATGGTCAAAAACTTTTCGTTGTTGAGCAAGGCGCTACGTCCGCTTCCGCTACCAAAGGTAGATGCTGATGGAAAAGTATTCGACGAATTCAATGACCCAGAACTTCGCTATCGTCAGCGTTATGTGGATTTAGTGGTAAATCCGTCAGTAAAGGATACTTTCATCAAGCGTACCAAAATCACCAATAGCATTCGGGAGTTCTACAATGAAAGAGGGTATTTGGAAGTTGAGACCCCAATCCTGCAACCCATTCCAGGGGGAGCTGCGGCAAGGCCTTTTTTGACCCATCACAACGCCCTTAACATCCCTCTATATCTTCGAATTGCCAATGAATTGTACCTGAAAAGGTTGATTGTAGGCGGTTTTGATGGAGTTTATGAGTTTTCCAAAGATTTTAGAAACGAGGGAATGGATCGTACCCATAATCCAGAGTTCACCGTAATGGAGCTCTATGTGGCCTATAAAGACTACAACTGGATGATGGACACCACCGAACAGTTGTTGGAAAAAATTGCTTTGGATGCGACTGGGGGCACAAAAGTGACTGTTGGAGACAATGAAATTGAGTTTAAGGCTCCCTATGCCCGCGTACCAATTTTGGAAGCCATTAAAATCCATACCGGTCATGACGTTGCCGGAATGAACGAAGACGAATTGCGGGAAGTGGCCCAAAAGCTCGAAATCGAAGTGGATGAAACCATGGGTGTAGGCAAGTTGATCGATGAAATATTCGGTGAAAAATGCGAGCATCACTACGTACAACCTACCTTCATTACGGATTATCCCAAAGAAATGAGTCCGTTGACCAAGGAGCACCGAGACAATCCAGCCCTAACCGAGCGCTTTGAGCTTATGGTGAATGGAAAGGAATTGGCCAACGCCTATTCTGAGTTGAACGACCCTATAGATCAGCGCGAACGTTTTGAAGAGCAGCTTCGTCTTTCTGAAAAGGGAGATGATGAGGCCATGTTCATTGATCAAGATTTTCTTCGGGCTCTGGAATACGGAATGCCGCCCACTTCCGGAATTGGTATCGGAATAGACCGTTTGGTGATGTTGATGACCAATAACTCATCCATCCAAGAGGTTCTTTTCTTCCCACAAATGCGTCCAGAGAAAAAGCAGGTGGAGCTTACTGAAGAGGAGAAAATCATCATGGATATTTTAAAACCCGTTGATGAGATGCCTTTGGCAGAATTGAAGGAAAAAGCTGACCTCAGTGGAAAAAAATGGGACAAGAGCACCAAGAACCTTTCCAAATTGGGAATTTTTAAGGTTGAGAAGAGGGAAGACGGGCTTTTCGCTTCCCAAAAATAAGACGTGCTTCTTTCCTAAATCTTTGTTCGGCATCTTTCAAAAGTCGTTCGGCGAAGTTTAGACCAAACCGTTTTCAAAATTGCTATATTTATGATTCACAGCGTTTAGCGTATTCCGAACATAAATATGAGCAAGAAAGTAACATCAGGCATTGGGCTAGTTTTGGGGTTGCTTGCCTTGGTATTGCTCTGGAATTTGCTCAAACCTTCACATGAGGTGGATTTCAGTGCTGAAATCAAGCCCATCATCAACAAACATTGCATCACCTGCCATGGTGGGGTTAAAAAAAATGCAGGATTCAGTCTTTTGTTTGAGGAAGAGGCCTTCGCAAATACGGAGTCTGGCAAACCCGCCATTATCCCTGGTAATGCTTCGGGGAGCGAATTCATAAAGCGATTGAAGGAAGAAGACCCAGAACTTCGCATGCCCTATGAAAAACCTAGACTCTCCGATGAAGAAATCGGCCTATTGACCAAATGGGTGAATCAAGGGGCGAAGTGGGGCGAACATTGGGCCTATACCTTACCAGAAAAAGTTGAAGTTCCTACCCTCACCGAAGAAGCAGGTTTTTCGAATGAGAATACAGCCTTTGTTAAAAACAGCATAGACCATTTCATATTAAATCGCCTGAAAAAAGAAGCTGTTGAACCAAGTCCATCTGCTCCCGACAATATTCTGGCCAGAAGGGTGGCTTTGGACATCACCGGGCTTCCACCGGATCCCGCTCTTTTTCAAAATTTCAAGTCAGGGAAGCTGTCCTATGAGCGTATGGTCGACAGTCTTTTGGCGCAATCCTATTTCGGTGAGAAATGGGCCAGTTGGTGGCTCGATATGGCTCGATATGCCGATACCAAAGGCTACGAAAAAGATTTGGGACGTAGTATGTGGCAATACCGTGATTGGGTCATTAAAGCGTTGAACGATGATATGCCGTATGACCAATTTACGATAGAGCAATTGGCGGGAGATTTGTTGCCCGACCCCTCAATTGATCAACTCATAGCCACAGCCTTCCATCGAAATACCATGAACAACGACGAAGGTGGTACCGATGACGAAGAATTTCGGGTCGCAGCCATAATCGATCGGGTAAACACCTCTTTTGACGTGTGGCAAAGTACAACCATGGGCTGTGTGCAATGTCACGGTCACCCGTACGATCCCTTCAAGCAAAGGGACTATTATGATGTCATGGCTTTTTTCAACAATACCCGTGACGAAGATACGCCAGATGAGGCTCCAGCATTACGATTCTTTTCCCCTGAGCAACAAAAGTCCGTGGATGAAATCAATAGTTGGGTGGCACAATACGGTGACCCAAGCACTGTTAAAGCATACAAAGATTTTTTAAGGTTCAAGGAACCTGTTTACAAATCCCATTCGTTGCAGGATTTCGTCAATGGTTCCTATGATGATCATGCTTCATCCGTTTTATGGAATAATGGTTCGTGTCGTTTGGAAAACGTATGGACCCACGGAGCGGAATATTTCTACTTCAATCATTATTCCTATTATAGTGGTGTTTCATTCACCGTAAGAAAAGACAATGCCGAAGGCGAAATTCTGACCCAATTCACACTCAATAAAACGGAATATCCCACCACTAAACGGATTCCTATCAAAAGAGTGAACGGGCCAATAGACATTCATATCGAAATTAATCATCCAAGGATTCCCAAAACCACCAATGCTTTGCATATTTATTGGGTTGGGTTTTTACCGGATATTCCTGGGAAAAATCAAGCTGGTTTTTCCAGAATTCAAAAGGAGTTTGCGCAAGCTGTCGATTTTAAGGCACCCATTCTGCCTGTTATGGCTGAAAACCCCGACTATATGGCGCGTACAACCCAAGTTTTTGAACGCGGAAATTGGTTACTGCAAACAGATACTGTACAACCATCGACCCCTGCTGTATTAAATTCGTGGGACAAAACTTGGTCCAATGACCGTTTAGGGTTCTCTAAATGGTTGGTTGATAAGAAAAATCCTTTAACTGCAAGGACATTGGTAAACCGCGTATGGCATCAGATATTTGGAAGAGGTCTGGTTTCCACCGTTGAAGATATTGGATCCCAATCCGATTTCCCATCACACCCAGGTTTATTGGATTGGTTGGCATTGCGATTTATGAATGAACACCAGTGGAGCATAAAATCACTCGTAAAAGAAATTGTATTGTCCGGGACCTATTGTCAACAATCGGAGTTGACCCCTGAATCCTATCAACGGGATCCGGAAAATGAGCTTTACGCCAGAGGTCCTAGACAGCGCTTGAGTGCAGAGCAAATCCGAGACCAAGCTTTGACCGTTTCCGGATTGCTTAGTCCAAAAATGTACGGCCCCGGAGTAATGCCGCCACAGCCCGATGGAGTGTGGCAAACTGTATACAGCGGCGAACAATGGGTTGAGAGCAAGGATGAGGACCGCTATAGAAGGGCTGTATATACCTATTTGAAGAGAACAAGTCCGTATCCTTCGTTTGTAACTTTTGATGCTGGCAGTAGGGAGGTCTGTACAATCCGAAGAACCGTAACCAACACACCTTTGCAGGCATTGGTTACGTTAAATGACCCCGTTTATCTGGAAGCTTCATACCATTTGGCCAAGGCCATGCAATCCTCTGAAGATATTGACGGACAATTGACCCTCGGTTATGAAAAAGCAACCTTAACCAAAATAATACCTGAAAAATTAGACGCGTTAAAGGAGCTGTACAACGCATCCCTGAACGAATTTAAGAATGACAACGATAGCTTGGTTCAATTTTTACATTTTGACCCCAGCCCAACTGCCGAGCTAGCAGCATTGACTGTAGTAGCGAATGCCATAATGAATCTGGATGAATTTTTAACCAAGGCCTAAGATGGACAAAATCGAACGACTTATTCGAGAGCAATTGATGCGGGACGCACAGGCGAAGACCCGGAGGCACTTTATCAAAGATTGTGCTACCGGTCTGGGAGGACTTGCGTTAGGTTCTATTTTTTTAGGATGTGACCCCTTGGGACCAAAGACGAAGAAAACAAAGGTTACTTTTTCCGAACGTGACCTAAATCCATTGGCCACCTTGGCACCTCCTTACACTCCAAAAGTTAAATCGGTCATCTATCTCCACATGGCGGGCTCCCCTTCCCAGCTGGAAATGTTCGACTACAAACCTGTTCTTCATAAATTGAACAATCAGGATTGTCCTGAATCACTCTTGCAAGGAAAAAAGTTCGCGTTTATCAAAGGGACTCCAAAATTGTTGGGCCCACAAGCAGAATTTTCACAAGAAGGCGAATCCGGGAATTGGATATCCAACTATTTGCCTCATTTCAAAAAAGTGATTGATGAAGTGGCATTTCTGAAAGCTGTCCACACGGATCAATTCAATCATGGTCCTGCACAGTTATTCATGCACACTGGAAGCCCGAGGCTGGGAAGACCCAGTATAGGGGCATGGGCAACCTATGGTTTGGGGTCTGAAAACCAAAATTTACCAGGTTTTGTGGTTTTGACCTCTGGCGGAAAAACTCCTGATGCAGGGAAAAGTGTTTGGGGAAGTGGTTTTTTACCATCCGTCTATCAAGGTGTGCAATGTAGATCTGAAGGAGACCCCGTTCTCTACATCGAAGACCCCAAAGGACTATCGAGGGATTTGAAAAAGAGCACCATAGATGCCATCAACAAAATCAACAAGGAAGAATACACCAAATATGCAGACCCGGAAATTTTGGCCCGTATCAACCAATATGAAATGGCCTATCGCATGCAGATAGCCGTTCCCGAGGTTATGAACATTGCAAATGAACCCGAAAATATCAAGGAAATGTATGGCGTGGAACCAGGTAAGGAGTCCTTTGCCAACAATTGTCTCTTGGCCAGAAAATTAGTGGAAGATGGGGTTCGTTTTGTGCAATTGTTCGACTGGGGCTGGGACAGTCATGGTGACAGTCATAATACTGCAGTAGATTTAGGATTAAGAAATAAGTGCCGTGAAATAGATAGACCCATAACCGCCTTGTTGCTGGATTTAAAACAACGAGGATTGTTAGATGAAACATTGGTGGTTTGGGGAGGCGAATTCGGTCGTACACCTATGCGGGAAAACAGAGGGAATAGGGAAATGGGCTTTAAAGGTAGAGATCATCACGGTGATGCCTTTACCATGTGGATGGCCGGTGGAGGTGTGAAAAAAGGAGCCTGTCACGGAAAAACGGATGATATCGGGTTTTTAGGTATTGAAGGAAGGGTGTCGGTGCATGACGTTCATGCCACTATTTTGCATTTGCTGGGCTTCAATCATGAAGAATTCACCTTTGAATTTCAAGGAAGACATTTTAGGTTGACCGATGTCGAAGGAGAGATCATACGAGAAATACTTGCTTAAACCGACCACAACCAACAACTGAGCTTTAAATGCCTATGAAAAACATTCTTACTGTCCTTCTCTTAATCCTCTGGGGTCAATTGTATGCCCAAGAGCAAAAACTTTTATTCTTTCAGACAAATTGGGGCAACACGCTTTCCTGGGATGCATTTTGCGAAAGGGCAAAAACATCTGGTTTTGATGGAATTGATGTATGGTTGCCGGCAGCTCCCGAAAGTCAAGAAGCACTCAAAACCGCACTAAAAAAGCATGGTTTACTGCTCAATCTTATGCATGGGACCAACAAAAACATTCCTTTTGAGCAGAGCCTGAAGCAATTTGAAGAAAAACTTAAGGTTCTGGTGAAATGGAACCCGGTGTTAGTCAATTGCCATACGGGAAGTGACTTTTTCACCCTGAAACAGAATCAGGCCTTTATCGATGTTGCCAACAAAATTTCCAAAGAAAGTGGTATTCCTGTTTATCATGAGACCCATCGCGGACGTTTTAGCTATAATCTTCCAGACACCAAAAAATACCTTAGCGCAATTCCAGATTTAAAATTGACTTTGGACATCAGTCATTGGATGGTGGTTCATGAGTCGTTGCTCGAAGGGCAGACAAAGGATTTAGAGCAAGTTGTTGATCGCTCACATCACATTCATGCTAGGGTAGGTCATGCCGAGGGTCCTCAGGTGAACGACCCAGAAGCACCTGAATGGGAAAAAGCTTTGCAGAGGCATTTGGATATTTGGGAGCAAATCATCCGTAAACGTTGGGCAGAAGGACAACAGACCGTTACAATTACTTCAGAGTTTGGCCCGCCCACCTATTTACCGGCCCTTCCGTATACCCAGATTCCGGTGGCGGACCAGTGGAAAGCCAATGTATTCATCATGAACGTCCTGAAAAAAAGAATGGAAACTGAATAACCCCACACTATGGAAATCCTTAAGCAGTTTTTAGGTCGTTTGCACCCACTCCTTGTCCATTTGCCCATTGGTTTTATCATTTTAGGGCTATTGCTACAATGGTATGCCCGAAAGAAAAATACTTATCAAAAAATAATCGCACTCGTATTCCTTTGGGCTGGTATCTGCTCCATATTCACCTGTATAACCGGATATCTTCAATATTTGGGTGAGGGATATGCTTTTAACACGGTAAAATGGCATTTATGGCTGGGTATCGCCACAACGCTATTTTGTTTTTTGATGTATCTCAAGATTGCCGAAAAGTCATTTTTTGAACTTCCGAAACGATTTTCCATAAGGCCGCTTTCGTTGATTTTATTTGTTTTGGTTTCATTCACAGGGCATCTTGGTGGTGATATTACCCATGGCAAGGGCTATTTGATCGAACCTTTTCCCAACAGTGTAAAATCATTTTTCGGCGTTGCAACCTTTGAGGAAAAACCTATAACACTCCATGAGGAAAATTGGGAAACTTCGTTGTTTTATGAAGATGTGGTGCACCCAATTATCAATAACAAATGCGTAAGCTGTCACAATCCAAAGAAATCAAAAGGAGATCTGGAGCTACATTCCTTGGAAGCTATGTTGCGTGGTGGGGAACATGGGGAGGTTATCCTGCAAAACAATCCGGATGAAAGTGAATTATATTCAAGACTTATATTGCCCAAGGATGATGAGGACCATATGCCTCCGAAAGAAAAAACGCAATTGACCAAGGAAGAAATCGCTATCATAAAAACCTGGATAGCCAATGGCAATCCCTCCGAAACAACTATTGGTGAAATGGGATTGCCCAAGGAATTGTTTCTTTCATTTTTCCCTCAAAAAGAAAATAAATTCTATCCCGACACTACTATTGCAGCGGCTTCCATCGATTCCATAGCACAGATTAAAAAATTTGGAGTTCATGTGCAGCAAATTAGCAATACCTCCAACTTTTTAAGTGTTTCCTGTATCAATAAACCCGCTTTTGAAGACCATGACTTTAAGGTTTTCAATCCAATCAAAGAACAAATAGTGGTTTTAGATCTTGGTGGAACCCAGATAACTGATACTGTTTTTGAAAAACTGGTCTTGCTTCCACATTTGACCACTTTAAAACTCGATAATACTTCCATAACCGGCAACGGAATAGCCATTCTTGCCCAATTGGAGCATTTGAAATCGATAAATCTGACCCATTCCAATTTCGAGGATTCCAATATCCTATCCCTTGGTGAGTTCAAAAAATTGGAAAAAGTCTATTTGTACAACACCAAGGCAAGCAAAGAAGACACTAAGCGTCTTAGTAAAAGTGATTCCATTTTAGATTATGGCAACTACGAATTGCCAAAAATAGCGGCGGATTCCATTATTTACTGATTTTATTCCTCCAAATATGTTGAAAGCACTGGATGCGATGCAAACACCTTCAAAAATTTTGACTTTTGGTCCAAATCTAGGTTGTCAGCCAAATCCTTATTCGTGAAATCATACAACAGATAGGTATATACCGGTATCTTCACGCCCAAAAACTTCAAAAACCCCTCTTCATCACTTTTTATTTTGAAGTTCTCCAAACTGTCCTTCAACAAAGCCTTTAGTTCGTTATTGGTATATGCCAAAGGAAGATACTCCTGAAGTAAATCGATTACACTCTGATTTCCTGTCAAACCATTGTAGAATAAATGTGGTAGGAGCTTTTTTATAGCCTTGTCTGTTTTGCCCTTTCCATGATAAATTTTGGCATACATGACATCGGTATAAATGGCATTTGCAGACAGCTCATTACCACAAAAATGCTTGTAAGGATAGACTTTGTCAAAAAGATAGATATATTTCTCAGCCATTTTAAAATTCCCTTCCTCAAGAAAAATTTCGGCAAGGTGTTTCGCACTGCGGTTCTTATATAGGGCGTATTGCTCCATGATTCCACCGTACGCCTCATGCTCATCATAATCGGATAACATAATCCGCTGAAAAATGGACTTTGCTTCATCATCTTTTCCAAGATCCCGTAAAAGGCAAGCTTGATTAAAAATGGCCCTTGGCACCAATTCAGAGTTCGGATATTGCTCAACAAACCTTCCCAAACCTAAATAAGCAGTCATGTAATCCCCTTCGTAATATTTCTCCATAAGTTCGTCGTACCATTCCACCTCTTTTTTGGGATTATTGTTCTGAGAAATGCCGTGGAAACCGAAAAATAAGATCGCTAAAAGGAAAATTCTTTTCATAATGGTGAAATTTAGTTCAATTGAAATTCCAAAAACAATCAGAATAAATCCACCAGGAATGAGTGAAACGTGTGCCTAAATGAGTAACATAACAAACTGGGCAAGTCTTTGTGAATAATCACATTATTTCTAATGAATTGATGTATTCCGCTTGAAGAAATAAACTAAAACATCAAAACCGAAGCATTTTCCCTAATAATTCTCAGCGCCTTTGACATTTGATTTTCCACAGTTTTTATGGAGATTCCCATATCCATGGCTATTTCACGATATTTTCTTCGCTCCAGTTTGTTCATGATAAAAATCTCCTTGCATTTTGGTGGGAGTTTATCAATGAGTTCTTCCAGTTTGAGCAGTGTCGATTTTAAATAGGTATCGTCCTCCGTCTGTTCAAAATAACTATCATGAATGGTATCCCATCGGATTTTATCCAACAAATCGGGCTGTTTCTTTTGTTTTCTTAGCTGTTGCAGAAATTGGTTATGGCAAGATTTAAACAAATATCCTTTGATAGCGCCTTTAATGGTCAGTTTTTTCCTTTTCTCCCAAATTCGGACCATCACTTCTTGAACAATATCCTTGGATAAGTTCCTATCCCCACTCAGTTGAAAAATATAATTGCACAACCAATCGTAATGTTCGTGGAACAAATACTCATAAGCATGAATCTCTCCTTGCTTCAGCTTTTCAATAAGTTCTTGCTCATCCATGGTTTTGCATAAACTGGTTAAAAGTAAAAAAATAAAATAAATAGGGGTTTTTTGAACATCCTGCATCTTTATAACACAACCCTATGCAAAAATGCAAAACAAAGAAGCATTAATTGAGAAGTTTTTAGCCCGGACCATTTCGCCAAATGAGCGGAAAATTCTAAAAAAATGGGTGCTTAAGAAGCGTAAAAACCTTGAATTCTTCAAGCAGGAAATAAGAAAGCGCTCTAGAAATAGCCTTTACCATCATTTTGATGAAAGTGAGGCCTTTAGGAGATTCATGGCTACTGTGGAAAAGAAACAATCCAAAAAACAGTTCCCAAAAAGATTCTTGAAATATGCTGCCGTTTTTGTGGGGGTATTGTCGGTCGGATTTGTCGCTTATCAATCTTTGACCAATACAGAACATACGAATGCTGTAGTTCAAATTGAGGAGTCCAACGAAAACCAACAAAACAACGTAGTGATTTCGTTGGCTGATGGCACACAACAGATTATTACCGCTGATGGAGCTACAGAACTTGTTGATAAGGATGGAAACACCATCGCGAAGAAGCAAGCCCAAGGGTTGGACTTCAGTCTTGCTGATAATGAGCAGAGCCAGAACCTAATCTTCAATGAAGTTTACGTTCCTTACGGACAAACTTTTAACCTTACCCTTTCGGATGGAACCAAAGTTTGGTTGAACGCCGGAACCCGATTGAAGTTCCCACAAAATTTGAATGCAACTGCGCAAAACCGAATCGTTTATTTGGATGGAGAAGCTTATTTTGATGTTACCAGGGATGAAAAAAGGCCCTTTATAGTGAATGCCGAAAATCTTGATATCCAAGTATTGGGAACGCAATTCAATGTATCAGCATATAAATCGGATGGTAATATTGCCACTACCCTGGTTGAAGGTGCAGTAAACGTTTATGAAAACTCGAATCCAGACGCTAAAATCTTGTTGACACCAAGCTATCAGGCAGCTTTCAGCAAAGAACAAGGGACTCTGACCAAAAGAAAAGTGGATACTAGGATATACACAAGCTGGATGGAGAACAAGTTAATTATCGATAACCTTTCCTTCCAAGAGATTTTGGATAAATTGGAAAGAACGCACAATGTCTCCATCACAAACAATGCAAGGCATTTAAACAATGAAGTGTTCATAGGAGAATTTGAAAGAGAGGATATACAGACTATCTTGGGCACCATCGCCTCGAGTACCCCATTCACTTATAAAATTGAGAACAATGTAATTACCATTTCAAAATAAAAAGGGAAGGTGTTGCACCACCTTCCCGAATATCAGATCGCTAACATGGATTATTAACAATCAAACACTCAAAATTATGAAAAAAAGCATGGTTTGCAAGCCACCCTTTTCTGTGGTGTCATGCACAAAAATCAATCTTAAAATGAAGCTAAGTTTCCTGCTTACTTTCTTTATTATTTGTCAGCTCTCTGCGAGTGATGTCTATTCGCAGAAAAGGGTTCATTTTGACTTGGAAAATGTTCCTTTGAAAGAAGTGCTCAACGAAATAAAAAAACAGTCGGGCTTTAAATTTTTCTACAACGTAAAAGAAATAGACGATACCAAAAGAACATCTCTATCTGCTTCGGACGAAAAGATATTTGCGGTTTTGGACAGACTTTCGGCTAAGGAAAATCTTGAATATTCCATAAACGGAAATCAGATTGTCCTCAAAAAACAATCGTTGGACAATATGAAGTCTCACTCCAAGGATCAACAAGAAATCAGGGGTTCAGTAAAGGATGGTGATGGTAATCCCTTGCCAGGCGCTAATATTTTGGTCAAGGGAACCACAAATGGAGCCCAAGCTGATTTTGATGGAAATTTCACACTTGAGGTAGATGATTCAAACGCCACTCTTGTAGTTTCCTACCTTGGATTTAAGACTACCGAAATTGCTTTGAATGGCCAATCAAACATTGCCATTGTTCTTAAGGAAGATGCCGCCCAATTAGATGATGTCGTTGTGGTTGGATCCAGAAATCCAAATAGGACCGCAACCGAGACGACTGTTCCTGTTGACGTTATCGATGTGGCCACAATTGCAAATCAAGGGCCGCAGGTGAGCGTAAATCAGATTTTGAACTATGTCGCACCATCGTTTACCTCGCAATCACAGACCGTTTCGGATGGTACCGACCATATTGACCCTGCTTCCTTGCGTGGATTAGGTCCAGATCAGGTTTTGGTGTTGATCAATGGTAAAAGAAGACACAATACCGCCCTGATCAATGTAAATGGTACTGTAGGTGCTGGTAGCGTAGGTACCGATATGAACGCAATTCCTGCTGCTGCCATACAACGTATTGAAGTGTTGAGGGATGGAGCTGCGGCACAATATGGTTCGGATGCCATCGCAGGGGTCATCAACATCGTACTGAAAAAATCAACGGGAAAACTTGACCTTTCCTTGACCTCTGGTGCCAACTTTAGTGAAAACAGCAATCAGTTTGAAGGCGGTAGCGATGGTGAAAAATTTCAGTTGGATGCCAACTTCGGACTGCCTATTGGTGACCGAGGATACATCAATTTTACAGGATCACTTTCCACAAGGGAACCTGCATTGAGAAATAAGGACTATGCTGGAGATATTTTTCAGGGATTTCATGGAGCTGAGCGCATTTTTGCAGCTGGTGGAGGTACTGTTGCCGATATGACCCTGCAAGACTATGCCAATGCCGCACAGAGCATCACCTATTTAGATCAATCAGTCAAAGATCAAATAGTGGGCTTGAATCTGAATGATGATACCGATATTGCTACGTTCCGGGATTTATTGAGCTTTGATGCTGACGAAGATGAGCTTGCCGCCCGCGGACTTACCCGAAAGGATTTCAGATTCAAAGTGGGTACTTCCAGACTGAGGGAAGGTAAATTCTTTGCCAACATGTCGATTCCAGTTTCCGAATCAACCGAAATTTATGGTTTTGGAGGCATTAGCTATCGCCAAGGTTTGGCTTCCGGGTTCTATAGAAGACCCGCCCAGGGTGATGGTCGTGCCAACACTCCAGCCTTTCCAAATGGATTCTTGCCCAATATCGGAACCGATATCCTGGATCAGTCCCTTGCTGTTGGAATTCGTGGAAAAATCAATGAATGGGATGTCGATTTTTCAAATACTTATGGAAGAAATACTTTTGATATCACTGTTGGAAACTCCAGTAACGGAACCCTTGGTGTAGCTACTCCCCGCTCTTTCGATGCTGGCGGATTGGGCTTCACCCAAAATACCACAAATTTGGATTTTAGCAGATTCCATGAAGACATTTTTGAAGGCTTTAACGTAGCCTTCGGTGCTGAATACAAAGTAGAGAAATATGAAATTATTGCAGGAGAAGAATCGTCATACACCAGTTATGATATCAACGGCAACCCGGTCAACAGTGTCACTCCAGACGACCAATTGGTACGTAATAATTTTACGGGAGCACCTTTGGGAGGAGGAGCGCAGGTGTTCAGGGGCTACGATCCAGGGAATGCCACAGAAAAATTTAGAAACAATATCTCAATCTACGCCGATTTTGAAGCCGATTTTACTGAAAACTGGCTATTGAGCCTAGCGGGTAGGTATGAGAACTATTCTGATTTTGGAAGCACCTTTAATTACAAACTGGCCACAAGATTGAAACTATCTGAAAACTTGGCTTTAAGGGCTGCAAGTAGTTCAGGTTTCCGTGCCCCCTCGCTTCACCAGCAGTTCTTCAGTAGAACCAGTACAGTTTTTGTGGACAATGTTCCTTTTGAACAAGGTACTTTCACCAACGACAGTAGAGCGGCTTCCCTGATTGGGATTGACAAACTTAAAGAAGAGACCTCCAACAGTTTTAGCGCAGGATTGACAGGAACCTTTGGTCAATTTACCATAACCATAGATGGATATCTGATCAATATTGATGATCGTATTGTGTATAGTGGAAGCTTTGGTAACGGAGGTGACCCGGAGCTTACGGCAATTTTTGACGCTGCTGGAGCTACAAGTGCCCGCTTTTTTGTGAATGCAATCGATACCAAATCCACCGGTTTGGACGTCGTGATTTCACATAAGGCCTCCTTGGGAGATGCTACTATAAAGAATGACTTTGCAGCTAGCTTCAACAAAACTGAAGTAGAAGATATTTTTGTCCCCACGCTTATAGCCAACGCCGGCTTGAGTGGTTCCTTTTTTGATGGACAAGAAGAGGCTTTCTTGACCTTGGCGCAGCCGCGGGCCAAATTAAATTTGACCAATATGATCTCCTATGATTCGTGGGATTTCCTAATGAGAAATGTCTTTTTTGGAGAAGTTACCGATCCCGACGATTTTAACGGAGATGCTCGGGTAGAAGGTACAGAAGTAAGTGACGACGCCGTTTATGGAGGAAAATTGATTACGGACCTTACCGTGACAAAATCATTTTCAGAAAACTTGTCATTGACTGTAGGTGCCAACAACCTTTTTGATGTATATCCCGATGAAAATAGAGAAGGAGGAACCTCCGGAGATCAGTTTGTGTTCTCAAGACGTACTTCCCAATTCGGGTACAGTGGTCGTTACCTCTTCGCAAGATTACGTTTTAGTCTTTAATATTTCATACTGCTTGAATTATTTGAGTTTGGTTTATTGAAGAAACCCTCCTGCCACGGAGGGTTTTTTTTATGACCGTGAGACCGTTATCTTTAGAGCTTTGAATTCTCGTTCCCAAAATGGAAAAATCCAAAATTGTGGGCCTCATATTAGGCCCGATTGCATTTCTTATCCTTGTTAACCTCCCATGGCAAATGGTATCTGAAAAAGGCGACTCGGTAATCGCAGTGGCCGTATGGATGCTTATTTGGTGGATTACGGAGGCCGTTTCCATCTCGGTTACGGCATTATTGCCGCTGTTGCTTTTGCCCATTCTAAAAATATTGCCCATTGCGGAGGTGGGGGCCAACTATGGCAGTCCAATAGTGTTTCTCTTTTTTGGCGGATTTGTCATGGCCTTGGCCCTGGAAAAGGTCAATTTGCACAAACGCATCGCACTTAACATTATAAGATTGACGGGCACAACCCCCAACAAGGTTATCCTGGGTTTTATGATTGCAACCGCTTCGTTAAGCATGTGGATCAGCAATACGGCGAGTACCGTGGTAATGCTGCCCATAGCCTTATCGGTAATCAATCTGTTGATCAATGACGAAGACGGATTTACCAAGAATGACAGGAATTTTGCCCTTAGTGTAATGCTGGGGATAGCTTTTTCGGCCAACGCCGGGGGAATTGCAACAGTAATCGGAACTCCCCCAAACTCCGTCTTGATCGGGCTGTTGGAGAATGAATACAATACCGAGATATCATTTTTGAAATGGATGACCTTGGGTCTTCCCTTTTCAATCATTATGGTCACCATTTGCTATGTGGTGTTGGTAAAATGGATGTTTCCCAATCGTGATTTGAAGTTCAATGCATCCAAAGAGGTAATCGACACGGAGCTAAAAAAATTGGGACCGACTTCTGGAAAAGAAAAATTGGTATTGGCCATATTCGGTGTTACCGTTTTTCTATGGATTTTCCGTACCCTTATCAATGCTATTTTCCCTCAACTGGGCCTTACAGATACCATGATCAGTATTTTTGCCGCAGTTGCGCTGTTTTCTATTCCCTACAATCTTAAAAAGGGAGATTTTATTATTCATTGGAAGGACACATCGAGACTGGCCTGGGGTATTTTAATTCTTTTTGGTGGGGGACTTGCCCTGGCCAAGGGAATGTCCACTAGTGGAATTGTGGATATGGTCGCTGCTGCCATTGCGAGCAGTGACATCAGTATTTTGCTGACCGCTTCTTTGCTAATCCTCCTGATGCTCTTTATGACCGAATTGATGAGCAACGTGGCTTTGGTGGCCGTATTGGCTCCCGTTGTTGCCGGTATTGCCATAGGATTGAACATTCCTATCCTGTATCTATTGATTCCGGTGACCATTGCCAGCAGCTGTGCCTTTATGCTCCCCATGGCAACGCCGCCCAATGCCATTGTTTTTGCCAGCGGCTATGTAAAAATCGCCCAGATGGCCAGAGTTGGTATAATCTTGAACCTTATTGCAGTTGGACTGTTGATATTGGTTTTTCAGTTTGTGATACCATTTTTGTTCTAAAAAAATGGCCCCTCCAAATTGGAAGGGCCATTATCAAACTAACTAACTCAAAAAAAGTATGAAACTAACTTTACTGTATATACGGATCAAAACCCTCTGGTAGATATCCAGATGTGTCAAATCCGAGTTCTATATGGTCACATTCCTCCATATAATTGATTGCTTTCAATGAAAATTCGCCATTGTAAGGGTCAAAATTTTCAGGTAGATATAGCGATGTATCAAATCCCAGTTCCCAATTTTGATCCTCTTCGATAAACACTACTTTGTTGATATCGAATTCTTCTTTTGGCGATTCAAGTTCTTTAGGCTGCATTGCATGTGAAACCATGATAAAGGCCAAGCCTGATGCTATTCCTAGTTTAAAGTTTTTATAGTTCATAACCGTCGTTTTTTTAATTGTTATACAAAGGTAAAACCAGAATATGTGAAGTTTATTACAATTAGTTTTTTGTTAACGTAGGGGGGAAATCAGGTGAAAAATGAAGTCGGTAATTCTAGGTTTCAATTATTGAAAAACTAGCGATTCTGGAAGGCAAAACTTGTAGGATTGTTAGTATTAAAACGAATTTATTGCCATTTACACTTGGTCGAATTTTGTGTTATTTTTTTGTTAACTGCCTCAAATTGTGGTCCTGAGCACATAAATTAACATTAAGACAACAAAAAGCCCTCGATCGAGGGCTTTTCTAACTAACTAACTCAAAAATTTGTAAAATGAAAACTAAAACATCCTACCTAGTTTGCCCTTGTGTATGGGTCAAAACCTTCAGGGAGATACACTGAGGCATCAAACCCCAAATCTATATCTTCTTCCTCTATATAATTGATGGAAGCAACTTCCACTGAATCTTCGTATGGATCAAATCCTTCTGGCAGTAAATACTCACCGTTAAAGCCCAAATTAAGTTCAACTTCTTCCTCAATGTAAGGGATGGAATTCAAATCTATATATGCTTTGTAAGGCGAAAAACCCTCTGGCAAATAATCCTTGGTATCGAAACCTAAATCGGTATCCTCATCCTCCATATAGTTAATGGAGTGGACATCAACGATGTCGGTGTAGGGATCAAATCCCTCAGGTAAATATTCCGAGGTATTAAAATCTAGGTTTAACTCAGTTTCGTCTTCGATGTATATAATGGAATTCAAATCAAAATAGGTTTCGTAAGGGTTGAAGCCCTCGGGAAGGTAGTCGGAGGTATCAAACCCCAAATCTTCCAAAGATTCTTCTTCTACGAATTCTATGTCATTTAAATTCAGTTCAAACAACTCTTCACTATACAAGGCGTATAATTTTGAAGCTGCTTCTTTTACCTCAGCATTGATCTGCAATACTGTAAAATTGTTCTCAAACGTACCGGAGGATTCCAATCTGGTTTCTACAACAGAGACCGCCGTACTTTGTTGGTCGTTTGCTACAGCCGTACTACCTAAGAGTACGCAACCGTAAATCATTAATAACTTGTTCATTTTTGATTGAATTTTTTGATTGATGATGTATGCTTATAAGACTATCCAAATTCTAAATTGTTACAACTTTTTCATTTTTTTTAGGAAAAACGAATTACCCCTCAGCCCAACTATAGGTGGCGTTTCAACGGGAAACTCTAGTAAAATTAGACACTCCCGAAGGTTGGGGCATCTTTGGAAAAAATGGAGAGTTAATATTTATTTAACAGTCTCTTTTTATGTTTTTTAGGTTCTTTGGTAGCTATTGAACACATCAAACCAATATAAAATGATCAAAACGCTTCTTTCCAAAGTTTGTTTGGCGCTTTTTCTTCTAGCTGCCGTACAGACTTCAGATGCACAACTTTTTAAAAAGAAAAAGAAGAAGACCGAGCAAAAGGCGGAGGATAAACCCAAAAAAGGGGATATCAAACCTTATGAAAAGGTCATCACCAAAGATGCAAAAACCGATGAAGGTCTTTTTCAAGTTCATCAAGTGGATGACAAATATTTCTATGAGATTCCAGATTCCCTTTTTAATAGGGAAATGTTGATGGTCAGCCGAATTTCCAAAACCGCAACAGGTATTGGTTTTGGGGGAGGAAAAATCAACACCCAGGTACTACGTTGGGAAAAAAAGCCTAAAAAGGTATTGCTTAGGGTTGTTTCCTACGGAAATGTAGCAGCAGATTCGCTCCCTGTTCATGAAGCCGTGGTCAATTCTAATTTTGAACCGGTGCTTTTTGCCTTTGACATTAAAGCCTTCAACAAAAAAGATTCCTTGAATCCAGCAACAGTTATAGAGGTCGACCCTTTATTTAGCAAAGATGTAAAGGCACTTGGAATGCCGGATGGAAGAAGAAAACAGTTTAAAATAAGTCGCTTGGAGGGTGACCGAAGCTATATCGAATCCATCAAAAGTTATCCTTTAAATATTGAAGCACGGCATGTAAAAACTTATGCTGCGGGAACTCCCCCAAGTAATCAAAGCCTGGGTTCCATTTCCGTGGAAATCAACAACTCCATGATTCTTCTACCTAAAGAACCTATGAAACGTCGCTATTTTGATGAGCGTGTAGGTTGGTTTGCAAGGGGTCAGGTTGATTATGGCTTGGAGGCCCAAGAAAGTAAAATGGTACGTTACTTGGACCGCTGGCGACTTGAGGTCAAGGATGAGGACGTTGAGAAGTATAAGGCAGGCGAACTGGTAGAGCCCAAAAAGCAAATTGTTTATTATGTAGATCGTGCCACACCTGAAAAATGGGTTCCTTATATAAAGCAGGGAATAGAAGATTGGCAAGTTGCTTTTGAGGAGGCCGGGTTTAAAAATGCCATCATAGCAAAAGATCCTCCTTCGGAAGATGAGGACCCCGAATGGTCTCCAGAGGATGTTAGATATTCTGTGGTCCGCTATTTGGCTTCACCCATTCCCAATGCCAATGGTCCACACGTTAGTGATCCCCGTAGTGGTGAGATTTTGGAATCAGATATTAATTGGTACCATAATGTGATGACTTTGCTCCGTAACTGGTTCTTTGTACAAACAGCTGCCATCAATCCAGAAGCGCAGGGCGTTGCATTCAAGGATGAGATTATGGGTCGATTGATTCGTTTTGTATCGGCTCATGAAGTAGGACATACCCTCGGGCTTCCCCACAATATGGGAAGTAGTGTGGCTTATCCCGTTGACTCACTACGTTCCAAAAGTTTTACCCAAAAATATGGTACGGCACCTTCAATCATGGATTATGCGAGGTTCAACTATGTTGCCCAACCGGAGGATAAAGGTGTAGCTCTTATGCCAAATATTGGCATCTACGATAAACATGCCATTCGATGGGGGTACAAGCCTATTTTAAACACCAGTGCCGAAGATGAGAAACCTATATTAAATAGCTGGATCATAGCTCATGAAAATGACCCTAGGTACAGGTTTGGGCATCAGCAAGTAGGTGACATCCATGATCCTAGCTCCCAGACCGAAGATTTAGGAGATGATGCCATAAAAGCAAGTTTATATGGTATTGCCAACCTAAAACGCATTGTACCGAACCTAGCCAAATGGACAACCGAAGATGGAAAAGATTATGATGACCTTGGAACATTATATGGTCAGGTAGTTGCGCAGTACAGACGATATATGGGTCATGTATCCAATAATATTGGTGGTGTTTACGAATATTATAAGACAGCCGACCAAGAAGGAGCCGTCTATACCCATGTGGACAAAGACCATCAAAAAAATGCTATGGCCTTTATGCAAGAACAATTGTTCAAAACGCCAGAATGGCTTATCGATCATGAGATTTTCAATAAAACAGAATATTCTGGTTCGGTGGAACGACTGCGCTCCACACAAGTACGCTATTTGAACAACATCATGCATCTGGGAAAACTGGCTCGAATCATTGAGAATGAAACCGTAAATGGAAATGATGCTTATGGTCTATTGGAAATGATGCGTGATCTAAGAAGGGGTATATGGGCAGAAACCCGAAGTGGCAAGTCCATAGATACCTATCGAAGAAACCTCCAAAAGGCCCATATTGACCGATTGGAATATTTGATGACGGCTGAAAATCAGGGTAAATTATCGGATTTTGGAGGATATCGTAAATCCACAGTCGTAAATACCAGTCAATCGGATATTCGTTCCGTAGCCAGAGCGGAGCTCAATAATTTAAAAAGGGATATTAGGAATGGTCTTGGGCGGATTTCCGATACCATGAGCAGATACCACCTTCAAGACGCGTTGGAGCGTATTGATAGGATTTTGGATCCAAAATAGTTTCCTATATGTAGGAACTTACACTGAAAAATGGCCTTTTTTGGTTAAACTGTGCGTTTTGTCGATTATACCATACATTTCGTCCAGTTCACATCTAAAAAAGGTCATTTCACAACATATGATGGGTAAGTGCTCTTGCTTTCCCTATTTTAGTAATCCCAAATCTCAAAATCATGACCTACAAAATCAAGAGCTTCCTCTATTTTTTATGCTTTGCAATCGCCGCCTATATTTACAACAACATTGAACAAGCAGATAAAAGGTTCCAAGATCAGGTAAACACCTCTTCCATAGTTGAAACTGATTTCGAAGATGTTGACAAGCTCCAGGAGATACCAGAAAATCCTGAAATTGATTTAGAGTAGCACCCAAAGATCCCATGTGTTAAATGCTTCATAAATGATGATATGGTAGTTAAACCATAGTACGCAAGTACTGTCCAACAACCAAATCATTAAAATTTAAACATATGAAGCAGATAGCAGTATTGTTGGTCTTAATGACCACTATGAATGTTGTGGCACAAAAGTACACGCAGACCAGAAAGGGATCAAAAATGGATTTGACAGCCGTGCAAATGGCCACCTTAAAGACAAAAAAAATGACCTTGGCCCTTGACCTGACCAAAGCGCAGCAAGAAAAGGTAATGGACATTAATCTGGAACAGGCAGAATTTCGAAAATTGAGATTTGAAGAGATTCGGTCCAGAAAAGAAAGTGGCGAATGGAAAAAGCCCACATCTGATGAGCGGTATGAACTGGAGAATGCTCGATTGGACCGTCAAATTGCCCATCAGCAAAAAATGAAGGAGGTATTGACCAAAGATCAATATCAAACTTGGAAAGAATTGAAAATGAAAATAGGATTGAACGGCAAAAAGAAAATGCAGGAGAAGGGAAGAAGAGGATAGTGTTTTTTGTTGATTTTAGAAGCCACGCCTGCCATGGACGTGGCTTCTTTTTTTGCCCCAATCCCAGTTTCCTATAAAACGAAAATCGTATTTTGGAATTTATATTCTTAATACAATTTTATGAATCTCAATCAGGTTACGGTTCCTTCCCTAAACGTTGAAAATAGCATTACCTTTTATAACACCTTGGGCCTACAGCTAATTGTAAAGGCACTTCCCCACTATGCCCGTTTTGTTTGTCCGGATGGTAACAGTACGTTTTCAGTGCATTTGGTGGAAGAATTGCCAAAAGGAGAGGGTATTTCCGTTTATTTCGAATGTTCAGATCTCGATGAGAAGGTAGCATTCCTTCAAGCGAGAGGTATTGATTTTTATGAACCCCCTGCCGATCGTACATGGTTATGGAGAGAAGCAAGGCTTCAAGATCCTGATAACAATCACCTGATTTTATTTTTCGCCGGAGAAAATAGGTTAAATCCTCCGTGGCGCATCAATTGATTTTCTTTCCCAAGTTTTGGAATCCAAATGGGTTTAAAAAGGAATATCTTTAATCAACATGAAAAACCTAATCGAACAAGTAAGACAGTTTACTGTGGTTCCTCACCAATTGGAGTCTAGAATGGCTAGCGCCTTTACCAAAATCGTAGTCCCCAAAAATGACAAACTTGTTGAGGAAGGTAAGTACTGCAAGCAATACTACTTTATAGATAAAGGTATTTTTCGTTCGTATTATCTAAACAAGGGAAAGGAAAGGACCTATTGGTTTTATTCAGAAAAGGATTTTTTCACATCATGGTATAGTTTTTATGCCAATCAACCTAGTTTTGAATCTATTGAAGCGGTTGAGTACAGCGAAATATTTACAATATCAAAAAGTCAATTCCAAGAATTGATCGATGATTTTCGCGAATTTGAAAAATTTGCACGCTGCTTTGTAGAGCAACAGTACGCATTAATGGATTTTGTCATTAAAAACTTTCAAGACCTTTCGGCCAAAGAAAAATACGAGCTTACCATGCGAGAGATGCCCGGATTGGAACAACGGGCCAAACTCGGGCATATTGCTTCTTTTTTGGGAATGTCGCAGGAGACCCTAAGCCGTTTAAGGACCCAAAAGTGATTTTTTGATATAGGTCAAAAAGTTATCCATTCCTCTGATTTATTTTTGTCCCATAAAGCTGGAACAATGCATAATCTTAAATTATTTGTCATAAGTCTAGTGGTGATAGTTACACTTGCAGGGATTCCCCATTTGGTGGCAGAGCAAACCAAGCCAGAGTCCAAGGAAGTGTTAACAACAACCCCGCAAAAGACCCTACAACAACCTGATCAGGTTGAAAAGGAGAACAACAATGTTTTATTGGGTAAATGGAAGGTAACCTATGACCCAGGAGAATTCAAAGGTGCCGCAATCAACAAAATATCGGAACATAATGGAAAGATCACTGGTGTCACGGTTGCTTATATGGACGAATATGGCAATGTGGAAGAAGCCAATGACATTATCTTGGAAATAACCGCTGAAAAAACTGAGCTTTATAAAGGAGTCTATAGATTGGATTATGAAGGTGAGAGTTATAAAGTCCCCTGTAAAATTCAATTGGTTTCTGAAACACAGCTACGATTGAGCTATGACTATTACGGTTATGCCGACACCGAAATTTGGAACAAAATACCTTGACAAATGATTGAATTTTTATCCAAAGAGCTCAACTGGATCGACGTTGAATACTGGTTCTCCGTCCTTAATGATTGGAGTCTTATTTATATCATCATCCCCTTCTTTTTGGTAGAATTGATTCGATATACGATTCTTAAAAGGCTCACTATGGATGTTGTTTTTGACTCTATTGCCAATGTTATCACATTTGTTGGTTTTGTATTGATAGAATACATCTTGGGGCTTCTTTTGATCACCAAAGTATATTTTTGGGTCTATGAGCATCTAAGTCTGCCGCATCTGCCCCTTAGCTGGGCTACCATTATTTGTTGTGTTTTATTGGCAGATTTCGCCTACTATTGGGAACATCGGATGACACATAGGGTAAGTTTGGGTTGGGCGACCCATACGGTTCACCACAGTTCAAAGCACTTCAATATGTCGGTTGCTTACCGGTTTGGACCCTTGGATGCCGTTTTTCCAATTTTGTTTTCCATACCTATAGTGATGTTGGGGTTTGATCCCATTCTGGTATTGTTGTCGGAGGTTTTTGTCCAGGTTTTCCAAACTTTGTTGCATACCGAAGTCATTAAAAAACTTCCAAGACCAATTGAGTATATCTTCAATACTCCATCGCATCATAGAGTGCATCATGGATCAAATCGTCAATATTGGGATAAGAATTATGCGGGTATCCTGATTATTTGGGACAGAATGTTGGGAACCTTTGAACCTGAGGTCGAAAAAGTAAGGTATGGCATCAATAAACCCCTAAATTCCAACAACCCAATTAAAGTGTTTTTCCATGGTTTGCAGCGTTTGTTCAACAAGGTTTCGGACACTCCAGGTTTTATCAATAAATTGAAGGTATTGATCATGCCACCCGATTGGCAACCCAAAACATCTAAATGAAAATGAACAATTTTGTTTGGACGGATTTATCAACTTTCGACCTTGAGGTTTCCAAAATATTTTATTCGGAAGTTTTTGGTTGGAATTATCAGCAAATAGATACAGATTACCATTATGCTTACAAAGCAAATAAGGAAACATCGGGTCTCTATTTAATGCCCAAGACTTTTGTAGACATGGGTATGCCTTCTTTTTGGATGCCCTACATACAAGTGGACAGCGTTTCAGAAGCTGTTTCAAAGGCCAAAACCCTTGACGGGCGTGTCGAGTTGACCGAATCTATGGGCGGTTTTGGATCCGTAGCCCTGATCAGAGATCCCTCTGGCGCCGGTTTTACCGTTTATGATGGAAATCAATTAAACGCTAGAACCGTGGATAGTGAAGGTACCATGGTTTGGAATGAACTTTTTGTTTCGGATATAAAGTTGGTGTTGGATTTCTACTCCCATCTTTTTGATTGGACCATGGAAGAGACCGAACACAAGAGGTTGTTGGTTCACAATAATGTAGGTGAAAACATAGCAGCTATTCAACAGCTGGATAATGAGATCAAAGGAAAACATGAATATTGGGCGGTGTTTTTCAAGGTAGCGAACATTGATTCAACCATTTCCAAGGTTTTGGAATTGGGCGGCAAGTTGATTTATCAAGATAATCATTCTGCACTGTTGACCGATGCCTTTGGCGCTATGTTTCAGGTAGTCGAGAACTAGTTTCATGCATTAATTCGACTTAGCCAAAACCATTTTAACATTTTGGGGCGTATATAATATAACACCCATAAGGGCTGTCTTAATCCTAAAATGATAAAAATGAAAGTAGACTATCTGATTTCGGCCCTAACCTATCTATTAACTATATTCTTTTGCTCAGCCCAAGATGAAAATCTTCACGCTTGGAATGGGAATGATTTTGAACCTGGAGAACAGGTCTATGTGTTTGGCAACAATGTAAAATTGCGTAGCGCCCCAAAAATGGAATCTGAAGTATTGGAGTTCCTGAAAATTGGGGAGTGGATCCAAATTTTGGAAAAAACGGAATTTTCATGGCCCTATAGAGGTTATGATTCCTTTTTCTACAAGGTAAAATATGATGATAAAACAGGATATATTCTGGCTGGCTTATTGTCCGTTGAAAAGAAAACCTTGAATGGAATGGATTTCTTTTTCGCCTTTTCCAAAGAAGGTGACCGTAATTTCTTAAATATCAGAAATGTGATTGGCGGGGAATACCACGAGCAAAAAATTGCCCTGTCCCATACCAATATTACCATCCGCACCCTCAATAATGGTAAGGGTGTTCCCAATCTGGATGGAATTTTATATGTTGATTACATTGCGGAGGCTTGTGGTGTAGAGGGCGGCGGCGTTTATCTTTTTGCCAATGCCAATGGACTTACTAAAGTTGCGGAGCTCTCTGAAGTTTCCGATGCAGGGGTATTTTACCGTTCTGAGCGTTTTATCTTCCCAGATGATCAAGGTGGTATTCCAGGAAAAATATTCTTCAAAAAAGAACAAGGAGAAAACTTGGATGAAGCCTCACTTTGGACCAGGACCTTTGTCGAGACCCGTCAATTGAGCTGGGAGAATGGCAAGTTGATTCCGGATTATCAACAGAAAGTAGCGAATTAAAAAAGGGACCCTTCTATATAAATTACTTGAAGGGTTCCATCTTTTGATATTATTATCTGCTATTTTACCGATATATTAAATTATCGGCTATTTCAACGATATTTGCAAATATCGGTAAAATAACCGATATTTGCTTTATGGATATAGCAACAGCCATAATCACTGGAGATATTATCAATTCCCGAAAGGATAGCCCAGAAGCTTGGTTACCTAACTTAAAGGAAGCATTGAACGCCCATGGAAAAGAACCCGAACAATGGGAGATTTATCGAGGAGATAGCTTCCAATTGGAGATATCCCCGGAGAAAGCCCTTGAAACGGCAATCCATATCAAAGCTAGCTTGAAACAGAAAAAAGGTATAGATGTTCGCATGGGTATCGGTCTAGGAGAAAAAGACTATATCTCTGAGAAAATAACCGAATCCAACGGTTCTGCCTTTGTATATTCAGGGGAGTGCTTCGAAAATTTGAAAAAACAAACATTGGCCATAAAATCCAATTCCAAAACATTCGACACCCAAATCAATCTTATGCTACAACTCGCATCCCTAACTACAGATACCTGGTTGCCAGCAACCTCAAGGGTTGTTAAAACAGCTATGGAAAACCCTGAAGCCAATCAAAAAAAGTTGGCAGCCCTTTTGGAAAAATCACAAAGCAACATCAGCGAAGCATTGATACGTGCCGGATTTGATGAAGTGCAAAAAATGATCCAATTTTATACCACCCAACTCGCACAACTATGACGTTATTTGCCTTAAAACTGATTCTGGCCCATTTTCTGGGCGATTTTGTATTCCAGCCTGTCCACTGGGTCGACGATAAACTTGAAAAAAAATGGAGGTCAAAGTACCTCTATTGGCACATGGCCGTCCATTTGTTGGCATTGCTCCTTTTATTGCAATTTCAACACTTGGGAATTATTGCCATAATAATTGTCTCCCATTACTTGATCGATCTAGGCAAACTAGCGTTCACCAATGAAAAAAATTATAGATGGCTCTTTGCACTAGATCAATTGCTGCACATAGGTGTTCTTATAGCCATAATTCAATGGGTTTCCCCATTTGAGGTAGATTTTCAATCTTTATTTGGTGAAGAAAATCTGTTATTCTTTACGTTCTTGGTATTCGTGACCTATGTTTCAGGAATTATCATGAGAATGTTATTGGCTCCTTACGTTGCGGAGGTATTGAAAGATGATACTGACGAAGGAGGCTCCCTTAAAAATGCCGGTAAGTACATCGGTATGTTGGAACGATTATTTGTTTTTGGCTTTATCCTGATCAATCAATGGGCTGCCATTGGATTATTAATAGCGGCCAAATCCGTATTCCGATTTGGAGACCTCAACAAGGGCAAGAACCGAAAACTTACCGAGTATGTTCTAATTGGAACCCTCCTGAGTTTTGGATTGGCTATTTTGGCCGGAATGTTTTACAATCATTTGTCTGAAATTCAGCCATAAAAAAAGCAGATCTTTTAGATCTGCTTTATCTATAAAGGCATGAATCTTATCAAACTCCCACAGCTTGGTTCCAAACACCTGTTGCCGCTGTTTCCTTTACATAAGTTAAGAAGTCCTTTGGTTTTCTACCCAACACCTTCTCGACGTCATCCGTCATGACTTGATTTGCCTCATTGGCCAAAACTTCCGTGAAAAGATAATTAATCAACCAAACGTAATTTTCTGGCACGCCATGTTCCTTCAACATTTGGGTATATGCCGGCAACCCAATCGGTGTAAATGCAATTTCCCTTCCTGTGGCTTCAGTGATTTCGGCAATGACTTCCCTAAAAGTCAAAAAACGCCCTCCAGTGAGTTCATAAATTTTGTCATTATGTTTATTGTCAAGCAAAGCTTCAACAGCAACTTCGGCTATATCATCAGCATCCACATAGGGTACTTTCACATCCGCATGGGGCAAGGCCACAAAACCTGCCTGAATAGGCTCTAAAAAGAAACTCTCGCTAAAATTCTGGTTGAACCAACTGGCCCTAACAATGGTGCTATCAATTCCGCTATTAATGACCACTTGTTCACATAATTCGGCCTCGCGCTCACCTTTTCCAGAAAGCAGCACCAATTTTTGTACACCTTTTCTCTTCGCCTCTCTTACGAAACTTTCAATGGCTTCCAAGGCACCTGGAACTGCCAAATCGGGTTGATAGGTAATATAAACGCTCTCTATATCTTCCAAGGCCGTTCCCCAAGTTTCAGGGGTGTTCCAATCAAAAGCTGGGTTTGCGTTTCGTGATCCAACGCGCACATTGTGCCCACGTTTGTTCAGTTTTTGGACAATTCTACGTCCAGTTTTTCCAGTTCCTCCTAATACTAAAATGTTTTTTTTCATAATTGTTCGATTTAGATGTTTATACTTATTTACTTATTCCAGCTATGATCAATAGTGCAAATGAAATCGTGGTAGACACCATCCTGATGGTGTGAAACCGATTCCAAGGGTTTTCAAACTTTTCGCGGAGTATTTTCAATTCTTCGGCACTGCTTTGGAGTAAATCCGTCTTGTCCAAAATTTGATTTAGGGGTATGTTGCCCGCGACAGTGACCAAAATCAATCCAAAAAAGTATATGGCCACGGCGATCAAGATCAACCAAAAATGCGTCGTAGAAATACCTTTGTTCGCAAATATGGCAGCTACGCCCATCAAAAATGACCCCATAAATACGGTAAAGAACAAAGGGTTTTCAATGCTGCGGTTCATTTTCTGAAATGCCTGCAGATAACTCAGGTCGTCCAATTGTCCAATACCAGGGGTTACGGCGTTTCCCCATGTAAAACATAGTCCTGCGACCAGGCCAAAGCATAACGTGACCGCGAAAAGTGTGAGATTGCTCATTGTAATTTCCATGATTCATAATTTGATTAGTTCTGTAGTTTGTTAAGTTTCAAGTGGACTTTGATGTACCAATACAGCAGGGCCACTGCCATAAATTCCAGGGCAATCAACCAAAAGCCCAAGTCGGTAAAAAATGCATAGTAACTACCTCCGTTAGGTATGATCAGAAAGGGTACGGTAATTAGGGCATCCAACGTTGCACTTGTAAGGAAAAGTGTTTGGCCAAGTTGCCACCCATGTGTGTTGGCTCCTTTTTTGTAGTACAACCACGACCCCATCCAAACCAAGGGTATCACAGTTGCAAATAAGACAGCATTGGCCTGTTGTTCCTTATCATCCATAAAGGGGAGATAAAAGGATAAGGCGTATGCGCTAACACCAAGGATCCAAATCAATACTCCAATTAAAATTGCTCTTACGTTTTTCATGACTGCTCGTTTTTTAATTACAAGACAAAACTAGAGCAGCTCTCAAGGGAGCAGTTGTTCGAAAAGGAGTATGATTTGTTCGAAAAGTATTAATGCTTGATTTCGCTGGGACGGAAACCAAATTTCTTTGAAAAAGCGTTGGAAAAGGAGCTCAGACTATCATATCCAACATGCCATGCGGCTTCCTGGACCGTAGCCTCATTTTTTCGGATAAGGTCATGGGCCTTGGTCATACGCTCATTCTGAAGGTATTTGAATACCGGTACGCCGAAAAGCTCTTTGAAATCTTTCTTAAGCTTAAAAGTGTTCAATCCTATCTGACGTGAAAGTTCGGTAAGTGAAGGAGGAGTGTCCAAATTGTTTGATAAGATTTCTTTGGCTTCATATAATTTTTTCCGTTCGATATTTTTAATGCCCTGGTCCTGCAAAGTCGACAACTGCCAAAAGAAATGTGACAACAAGGCCGTTATCTGACTTCGAAAGAACATCATCTTAGCTTTTCCTTCATAAGTATTTTTGAAAATGCCATCTACAATATGTTGCATCTCCGGGGTCATAAAAAATCGTGGTCCCTCAACATAACTATCCGAAGGTTTTACCAATTGATCCAAAAGTTCGGCAAACAATTCCCCTTCGTTGTTGGGCAATTTGACAAGATTTTTGGGGGAAGTGGCAATTACTAGGCACTGCAACGGTTTTTTGGCCGATACGGTATGAACACATTCCACTGTTTCATCTGCATAAAAGGAGAGGGCCAGCCCTTTCGTATGCTCATACTCTTTTTGTTTGTCCCCATATTTCATGGACAAGTGCACGTTGCCCGAACCATAGAGTGCAACGGCAATCAATGGTTCATCAAAATAGCAGGAGTCGACAATAGTCTTCTCCGAATTTGCCACCTCGACCAAGACGGTAAAATCATTTATGTCCAAAATATCGCGGGTCATTCGTCTTACTAGTACATATTAAATTTACCTAATTTGAGCTAATAATCGCTCACATAAAATTCACGTTCTATGAAAGCAATATTTAATACGTTCAGACCCGAAGGATTTCATACAGTAAACGCCTATTTATTTGTTGTGAATCCGGAAGAAGAAATCAATTTTTTAAAGGAAGCTTTTTATGCCGAGGAACTGAATCGCACCGTAAATGAAAAAACCGGCGATGTCGCCAATGTTATCCTTAAAATTGGGGATAGTTGTTTTATGATCAGTCAGGCCCGAGGAGAGTTTGAAAATATGCGAACTTCATTCTACCTGTTTGTAAACGATGTTGATCAAGTATTTCAAAATGCATTGGACCATGGTGCCCAAAACTGTTTAGATCCGATGGATATGGATTATGAAGACCGTCAAGGAGGCATCATTGATCCAGCGGGTAATTATTGGTGGATTTCCAAACGGTTGGTGGAAAAAAACTACCAAGCATAAAAAAGCCACCCATGCAGGTGGCTTTCAACCAAACTAACCAATCTCTATATTACTTTGAAATAAAAGCATCTATAGTCTTAGCAATATTCTCTTCTGAACTATCAAAATCCTCAGAAAAAAGATGGGCATAAAGCGGCATGCCGTCCACTTTGGCATTTAGTTTCAAGTCCTGTTTTTGTGCAAAGACATTATCCCATTTGGTTCGAACCTTGGCCCAATCAGCACCATGCTCTTTCCACCAGTCCTGGGCAGCTTTGCATCGACTGTCCGCTACTTTTTTATAGGTATTGAAACCTTTTTCCTCGGCCAAAACCACATCTGAAGTACCTTCTTTTCTAATGATTTTTTTATTGTCTTGATCATGCACCCATCCTTCTTCAGTTACAACATGCCTGTTGTTTCTAAGGGTCAGGTTATAATCACTTCTTTTGGTGTATTCCCTTCTGGGTAGCGGTGCGTCAGTAGCATTTTCCCAATAACTTTGTCCATTCCCATGAATCCAGGTCGCAGATCCCTCATACCGAGGACTGTCGTCTACTTGATACACTTTTTGTGTCCATTGCCCTTTCACTTCTTCCTTTGGAAGTGAGACATATTTCCAAGCATTGTCTGCATTATAGGTGTATAAATCCGTGTTCTCAAACAACCAATCCTGTCTCCAATGCTTGATTATCCTTGGAGAATCCGGTTTTCCAACAATTAAAAGGTGCTGCATGGCAATCTTGTCCTTGTCGTCCGATACCAGTTGCACCCATTCTAGTGCTTTATCGTGTTTTACTTTGGATGGCACATAGTTTTCATCATCGGAATATTCAAAAGTTTCGGCAAAATTGAAACCAACCTCATAACAACCACACATGTTCTTGATGGCTTTTTGGTCTTGTTTTTTCTTGCTCTGGGCCTCTGCACCCACCACAAACATTAAGCTCAATACAGTAAAAAGTGTTACGTGTCTCATTTTAAACGTCTTGTTTTTTGGAATTAAAAAAAATTAAAAATTAATATTATTCTTATTTAGATTGAATTAAAATAAATATATATTTGTCGCAAATCTAAACTAGAATGAGTCTAAATAAAAATAATATTGCATTTATTTTTTCCTGCTTGATTGCCCTTGGACTTAGCGCCCAGGAAAATCCATCTTTGGAAAAAGATTCCATTCTTACAGAAAACTTGGATGAAGTTGTAGTGACCGCCACTCGTACTATAAGGCAGTTATCTTCCCTCCCCCTCCCTGTGACCTTGATTCCAAAAAAACAATTGGAACAGACCGGCGTAACCCGTTTGAATGAGATATTGAACGAGCAGACTGGAATCATAATGACACCTGATGCCACCATCGGAGGCGGCGAGGGCGTCCAGATTCAAGGTATAGCATCAGATTACATTTTGGTACTTATAGATGGTGTTCCCGTTGTGGGTCGAAGTTCCGGGAATCTTGACCTGAGCCGGTTTGCCATAGGCAACATTAAACAAATTGAGGTCGTTAAAGGACCTTCCTCCAGTCTTTTTGGTTCAGAAGCCTTGGGCGGAGTTATCAATATCATCAGCGAAAAACCAGTTTCGGACAAAGTAAGTGGCCAAGTATCTCATCGCGTGGGCTCCTTTAATAACCAGAACAGCAATCTCAGCATCAACCAACGGTTAGATAAGCTTGGCTATTCATTTTTTGGTGACAGACTAAGTACGGATGGGTATGACCTGGCTCCAGGTCAAGAAGGTAGCACCGTGAACCCTTTTTTCAATTATACCTTCAATGGACGTTTGTTTTATGAATTCTCAGATCAGTTGGATATTTATGCCTCTGGCCGCCATTTTTTTCAAGAATTTGATGTTTCCCCAAGTACCAGTGAAGAAAAGGACACCAACCTGCAATTGAAAGTCAATCATGATCCTTCAAAAAAGACCAATCTTCAATATGAATTTTATTATACCAATTATATCACCAATGAAAGCACCGTCGATCCCATAGATAATGAAGTATTAATTGAAAATGACTTCGACCAAAAACTCTTTCGACCTGAAATTCGTTTCAACCATACTTTTAAAGCAGACAACACGCTCACCATAGGTGGAGGCTATAATTTTGAAAGTCTAAACCGTTCTCTTTTTGCTGAAACCGTATCCTTCGATTCCCAATACGTGTTCGCCCAGTATGATTTTTTGCCATTGCAAAACCTAAATCTAATTGCTGGTGCGCGTTTCGACAATCACAGCGAGTATAATTCACAGCTGAGTCCAAAAATTTCAACGCGTTACCAACTCTCAGAAAATATAGCGGTCAAAGCTTCGGTCGGCAGTGGCTTTAAAGCGCCTGATTTTAGGCAACTCTACCTCGATTTTACCAATGCCGCGGGAGGCGGGTATTCCGTATTTGGGAAAGAGGTTGAAGCTGCAGGCATACAAAGACTTCAAAATAACGGTGAAATAGCAACGCTTCAGGTAGATGCCTCTGAATTAGGGGAAAAATTGGATGCGGAAAGTTCCATCGGCTACAATCTGGGCTTTGCTTTTAAAAAGGGAAAGTTATCAGCTGACCTCAATTTCTTTAGAAATGACTTTAAAAACCTCATCGATACCAGAATCTTGGCAGCCAAAACCAACGGACAAAATGTTTTTGGCTACATCAACAGGGAAAGTGTATATACCCAAGGTCTGGAGGTAGACATAAAGTACAGACCTTCGAATCAACTTAATTTCTCAGCGGGATATCAACTTTTATTTGCCTACGACAAGGATAAATTGGATGCTATTGACAATGGTGAGGTGTTTGCCCGTGATCCGGAAACTTTAGCCACCATCCAGCTGGAAAAATCGGATTACTTTGGATTGGAAAACCGCTCTAGACATACCCTCAATTTTAAAACGTTTTACGAAATCCCCAAATGGAAGGCCAATGCCAATCTAAGGGTTACCTATAGAAGCAAATTTGGACTTACAGATCGCAATGGCAATGGGTTGTTGGATGATTTTGATGATTCATTCGTAGACGGTTATGCATTGGTGAACCTGGCCTTTGGCAAAACTTTTTTAAAGCACTATCAGCTACAATTGGGAGCCAACAACCTTTTGAATTTTAAAGGAACCAACCCATTGGCGGCCCAGGACAGCGAAGTGCTCATAAACCCTGGAATTCAACTATTCACAAAACTTAATATTCAATTTTAATTCATAAATACTCATGAAAACCAATTTTAAACTTTTCAGCCTTTTATTCTTATATATTGCTTTTGTAAGCTGCAGTGACGATGACGGTCCAAATCTGGATCCCGTTGAAAGCAGGACTGCCTCAAACATTGCTGCTCCCCAAACGGGTGGCCAGGGTCAACCTGTGGGAGGTGACTTCACCAAATTTAGTTTTGCCACCGGGGAGGTTACCTCAAGTGATACCGAATGGGATCTTGCTTTTAGAGGTACTACGGTAGCGGTAAATGGTGGTGCAGTGACCGGAACTGCCGAAGAACCCAGCAGAAATGGAAATGGAGGGGTGTCTATTCAATCAGGAACCTTCGCAAGCATCACCAGTGCAGAAGGATTGACATTTACCCAGGATGCCGACGGTGCTTTTGCAATTCCAACAGGTAGCGACAATGGTTGGTACAATTATAATTTTATGACCAATGTGGTATCTGCAATACCCGGAAAGGTGTTTGTAATACGCACCCATGATGGAAAGTATGCCAAGGTTGAGTTTTTAAGTTATTATGAGGACGCACCAGCCAATCCTGATCCAAACACAGATGCCTCAAGATTTTACACGTTTAACTACGTGTACAATCCCAATGCAGGTGAAACTACTTTAACCCAGTAAGATGAAGGCACACATTTTGTTTATTATCCTGCGTCTTATTTTGGGCGGAATGATGGTGTATGGCGGATTCCAAAAATTCCAAAAACCTATTCCATATCCCATCGAAGTATTGGAGAAAGCGGAAAAGTTCAAAGCTCCTGAAAAGGAAAGTACACTTCAAAAGATATTGTACATCAGCGGAGCCAAACAAACCGGATATTTTTGGCAGGTATTGGGAATTGCCGAACTGCTTTTTGGATTATTGCTGCTGTTGCAGGGAACCAGTTTTGTAGGAGCTATTTTTCTCTTGCCCATTACGCTACATATCTTTTTATTTCACGTTTTCCTGGAAGCGGATGAGATAGGTGAACTCCTTGAAACGGGAGGGCTTTTTGCCATCAACATATTGCTCATCCTTAAGGAGCGTGATAAATGGAAACACTTGCTCTGGATTAGACCGATTTGATCGAGCCAAGTCTGAGTTGGTTAGTTTTAGTTTGTTTTGTTGAAAATGGGGCCTTGGCCCCATTTTCTTTACCCATATCTCTTACAGCTTCCGTTCCTCTTCTTTAATGGGTACATCGTTTATGCTGGCATAGCGCTTTTTCATCAAGCCTTTTGCCTCAAATTCCCAGTTCTCGTTGCCATAGGCCCGAAACCAATCACCCTCCTTGGTTTGGTATTCGTATTCAAACCGAACCGCAATACGGTCATCTCCATGCGCCCAATATTCCTTTTTCAGCTTATAATTGAGTTCATTTTGCCATTTGTTTTCCAAAAATGACCGGATTTCTTCCCTTCCGTGAATAAATTGTGAACGATTTCTCCATTCGCTGTCTACCGTATATGCTTTCGATACTTTAACAGGATCTTTACTGTTCCAAGCATCTTCTGCCATCTGTATTTTCTGTTTGGCCGTTTCCAAAGTAAAGGGAGGTACGGGCAATTTTATTTCGTCTTTTTCCATGATGTTTGTATAATTTTTGATTTCGAAAGACCTTTGCAAAGGTCTCTTGGATTATGTCGTAAAAAGGTAAAAAACACTACCCGCAGCATCATGAAAAAACTGTGCTACGGGCAGCGAACCTAATTACTGAATCTTGTTCTTCTTTAAGAAATTATCGATATAGTTGGCAATTTCATCACCCTTTTCCTCCAAGGCAAAGTGCCCAGTGTTCAGTAAGTGGAATTCCACATTCTTTAAATCCCTTTTATATGGATATGCTCCAGAAGGCGGGAAGATGTAATCGTTCTTTCCCCATACAATCAAAGTGGGTATCTGATACTCGCGAAACAGTTTTTGCCATCCAGGGTATCTATCCACATTAGTGCGATAATCGTAGAACATTGCCAATTGGATCTCATTGTTCTCAGGGCGGGTAAGGTGTTGTAAATCCTGGTTCCAATTATCTGGACTTACCTTCGTGCTGTCTTGTACACCGTGCAAATACTGCCATTTAAGACCTCCTAGTTGGTGAAATCCTTCCAAAGCCTTTCCATTTTCAATGGTGTAATCGTTCCAATACTTCTTTAAAGGAATCCAAAAATCCGCCAATCCTTCGTCATACGCATTTCCATTTTGCACTATAAATGCCTCTACTCTTTCAGGATGTTTTTCAAATATCCTATATCCAACTGGTGCTCCATAATCCATTAAATACAAGCTATAACGATCTAATTTGAGCTGTGTCAATAACTGGTCAACAATCTCCGCAAAGTTGTCAAAGGAGTACTCAAACTCTGCCATTGGCGGCTGGGAACTACGTCCATAACCAGGATAATCGGGTGCGATCAAATGGTAATCTTGCGATAAATCTTCCATCAAATTGCGGAACATATGCGAAGAAGTAGGGTAGCCATGTAATAAAAGTAGGGTTGGTGCGTCTTTTGGACCCGCTTCGCGGTAAAAAATATCCAATCCGGACACCTGTACAGTGTGATATGTAGTTGGATAATCTTGTTTTGCATTGGACCTTTGTCCGTTAAGGTTCGAAGCGAGCAAAGTCGCCATCGTAAATAGTGTTACAATTGTTTTTCTAGTTTTCATTGTTTTTATATTTAATTGTTATTTTATTTACCGAACGTTCGGTAATTTTAATGCTTAAATTTTTTTAGTTTTTATACCTATTTTCAATTTGTTTGATGGCATGCTGAAAAGGCTCAGTGCTATCCATCGCTTTTGAAAGTACCAAACTTCCCTGCACTTCAATAAAGTTTTGCTTCGCTTTTTGCATGGCTGTTTCTGTATCCTGTCCGAAAGCTTGTCCCAAAATGCTGAAGGACGCCAACCATTGGTTGATCCCTTTTTCTATTTTCTCACCAAACAGTGCCATTCCCGTATCCATGGAAAGCGAACGGTACAAGCATACTTCCCTTCCTCCGTTGTACACGCCATTAATGTTCTTTAAAGCATCCTTCAAGCGCTGAGTAGGGGCAATCTGGTCGTTGGACAACACCTTATACACCTCATCGTTGATCCATGATTCCATACAATCGAGCACGGCAGCGGTCATTTCTTTTTTTCCTCCGGGAAAGCGATGGTACAGACTGGCTTTTTTAAGCCCCGTAGCCTCAGCCAACTCGTTTAAGCTGGCCCCGTCATAGCCTTTGGAGCGAAACACGGACATGAGTCCGTTTAAAATTTCCTGATCTGATACTTTTGCCATTCTCATGGGGCAAATGTAACAAGAATTTCAATTTTACCAAACGTTCGGTAAAATTTTAACATTTTTTATGAACCAACCTTTTATTTTTTCCTTTCCATATCTTTTAACTATCTTAATGCCAACGAATTTCCCCCCTTTAAAGTCCCCCCTTAAATATTGGTCTTATGAACAAATACAAAACACTCCACCTTTGGATGCTTATTCCTATGGTGTTAATGCAACTTGGAATTTTTAGGGATTATTGGGGAGACTTCACTGAAAATACATGGGCTGTACACGTGCATTATTGGACAGGTACTGTTTGGTATCTCTTCCTGATGCTGCAACCTTATTATGCTACCCATGGTCGATTGGAAAAACACCGAACCAATGGTATTATCGGAATGTTTTTGGCTGGTGGAGTTTGCATTACGGCTTTTAGCATGTTACACCGGGATATTGTCCATGCTAATCGCTCCGCTGAACTGCGTGATGCTTTTGGTCCGTTTGAGCCTTGGTTCTTTATGGGCGTAGCAGCGGTAGAAATTGTAATGATAATCGCATTTGGTTATGCCGTGGTCATGAGCATCATTAAACGCAAAAATCTGGAAGACCATGCCTGGTGGTTGATAACGACTGTTTTTATCATTATGATGCCCGCTTTCGGTCGCGGAGTTCAGAACACACAAGTTTTGATACATCTTGATGATTGGCCCAATATAGACATTATGGCTCCTGTATATTTGACTCAGACGATTATTATTTCACTCATTCTTCTTGCAGCCTGGAAATATCAAAAACTCAAACACCCAGCAACGTATTTGGCGGTTATGGTAAACGTCTATACTTGCTTTTTGGAGCCACTAGGTCGGTCAGAGGCCGTGGATACTTTTTTGCGCCATATAATTAAAGGGTAGAACCTATAAATAATCCTCTATTTTCGTAAAGCTGTTGTAATCTAGACGACAGTTTTAAGCAAACACCTTTGTGAAACCGCCCAAGCACATTTTACCCACCATTGTAATCGCACAATTTTTTTGCACATCCTTGTGGTTTGCAGGCAATGGGGTATTGGTCTCTCTGATTGCGGATTCCAATTTGGGAGTGGATAGTGTTGGCAACATTACCTCAGCCGTTCAATTTGGGTTTATTGTGGGTACGTTGTTATTCGCCCTCCTGACCATCACGGATCGTTTTTCACCCTCCAAAGTATTTTTATGGAGTGCCATTTTGGGGGCCTTGAGCAATTTGATCCTGGTTTGGGATGGAATAAGCGGCACCCATATATTACTTTCTCGTTTTTTTACCGGTTTCTTTTTGGCAGGTATCTATCCCGTTGGAATGAAAATAGCCGCTGATTATTTCGATAAGGGCTTGGGAAAATCATTGGGATACTTGGTAGGAGCTTTGGTTGTCGGTACAGCCCTACCGCACTTTCTAAAATGGATTTCTGCAGTGTTTCCCTGGCAATATGTAATCTACGCTATTTCAGCTTTGGCAGTTTTAGGCGGAATCTTAATGGTACTTTTAGTTCCTGATGGTCCATACCGAAAACCCAGTCAGCATTTGGACCTGACCGCATTTTACGCCGTATTTAAAAAGAAAAAATTCAGGGCTGCGGCCTTCGGCTACTTTGGACATATGTGGGAACTGTACACCTTTTGGGCCTTTGTTCCTGTATTACTGGCGCTACATATGGAATGGAAAGGTCTCAACCTCTTCCCAATTTCCTTTTGGTCGTTCTGGATTATCGCCATTGGCGGGTTGGCCTGTGTGATTGGGGGATACATTTCGCTTCACAAAGGAGCCAAACCAACGGCAACAACCGCATTATTGCTTTCCGGCCTGTGTTGCTTGGCATCTCCATTATTCTTGAGTTATGCCACTACTCCTGTTTTTGTTCTGTTTCTTTTGTTTTGGGGTATGGTGGTCATCATGGATTCACCTTTATTTTCAACCCTTGTGGCTCAAAATGCACCCATGGAAATCAAGGGTACCGCCCTGACCATTGTGAATTGCATTGGTTTTGCCATCACCATTGTGAGCTTGCAGGTGGTTACTTTACTTCAAGATTTAGTTCCATCCCAATACCTTTTTGTGGTGTTGGCCATCGGTCCCATTCTTGGGTTATTGGGATTGCGAAAAAAGTAATATCCTAAGAACTAGGGACTAAAAAACCGTTTTAACCGCTTCGATGGTCTTGTCCAAATCAGCATAGCTCAAGGCATCATTCAAAAAGTAGCTTTCAAACGCAGAGGGAGGGAGATAAACCCCCTGCTCCAACATGCCGTGGAAGTACTTTTTAAAGGTATCGTTATTCCCCTTGGCGGAAGATGCAAAATCCACTACCGGTTCTTCACAAAAATGTACCGAAATCATACTTCCATAGCGATTGATTTGATGTGTCACCCCTTTATCGGTCAACACATCAGCTATCCCTTTATGCAGATATTCCGTTTTTTGAGCCAAACTGGTAAATACTTCGGGTTTATTATTGAGTTCTGTGAGCATGGCAAGTCCGGCACTCATGGCCAAGGGGTTTCCACTCAATGTTCCTGCTTGGTACACTGGACCTTCTGGTGCCAAATGGCTCATAATCTCCGCTCGTGCGGCAAATGCCCCTACGGGAAGTCCTCCTCCAATCACTTTTCCGAACATTACGATATCGGCATCAATACCCAGAGCTTCCTGTGCACCTCCCTTGCCCAATCGGAATCCGGTCATGACCTCATCAAACAGCAACAAAATGCCTTCTTGGGTGCAGATATCACGCAAACCATGAATAAATTCATTAGTTGGAATAATACAGCCCATATTCCCAGCCACAGGTTCCAAAATCAAGGCGGCAATCTCCCCCCTACTGGCCTCAACCAGAGCTTTTACACTTTCCAAGTCGTTATAATTGGCAAGAAGAGTATCTTTTGCGGTTCCTTGGGTCACCCCGGGACTATTAGGACTTCCAAAAGTTACGGCGCCGCTCCCGGCCTGAATCAAAAATGAATCCGAATGACCGTGATAACAACCCGCAAACTTGATGATCTTATCTTTTCCGGTATAACCTCGCGCCAAGCGAACTGCACTCATACAAGCTTCGGTACCGCTATTTACAAAACGAATCTTATCAATATTGGGCACCATGGAAACAGCCAGTTGGGCCAGTTCGGTCTCAATTTCAGTGGGCATTCCAAAAGAAGTCCCTTTTTTAGCCTTCTCTATCACCGCATTGATTACAGGCTCATGTGCATGACCGAGAATCAGTGGTCCCCAAGAGGCAATGTAATCGATAAGTTGGCTTCCATCTTCGTCATATAGATAAGCTCCCTTGGCTTCTTTTACAAAAATGGGGTCGCCTCCTACGGCCTTAAACGCCCGAACCGGGGAATTTACTCCGCCTGGGATATACTTTTTGGCCTCTGCGAACAGGGCACTGCTTCTTTGATAGATCATTTAATTTTCTTGTCATTCCTGCGAAGGCAGGAATCTTTAATTCTCATGTTTTTGGATTCCGCATCATGCTTCGACTCCGCTCAGCATCCATCGGTAATAAAAAATGAAATGCAAACTTAGCAATCGTTTCTTTTTCCAAAAAATCAATTTGCTTGTTTAAGAAGTCAATCCTTCTACTACCTGTCCTCCGCACGAGACTTCGGAAGGCAGGAGCTCAGGATGACATCTTTTTACAACTGTCACGTCTCGACTACACTCGACATGACAGTTTATTTGGTTTTTTCTTTCCGGATATTGAGCACCTGCCCAATGGAAATGGTGTTATTGCTTAGGTTATTGATTTGTTTTAGTTCATCCACAGAAATGGCATATTTCCGCGAGATGGCATACAAGGTCTCCCCCTTTTCCACAACATGGGTGAACACTTCGTATTGTATGGGTTTACGAACAGTTTCCAATCCGCCACGTACCACTTCTTCATCATATTGATCTAGATCGTACCGTTCGATCAGGGCAATCAGCTTTTGAGGATATTTTCGATCGGTGGCGTAACCTGCCTGGCGTAAACCGTAGGCCCATTTTTTATAATCATCCCTTCGGTAATTGAACAAAAACTTGTAGCGCGAACGTGACGACAAGAAAATGCTGTGGTCCCGGAAGGAATACATGGGATGATTGTACTTTCTGAAGCACTCCCCTTTGGCGTCATCATCATGAAAATCGAACTCTCCATCCCACCCGGTGTGACATTTTATCCCAAAATGGTTGTTCGTCTTTCGGGTAAGTTCTCCCTTGCCCGAACCACTTTCCAAAATACCCTGGGCCAAGGTTATACTGGCCGGAATGCCAAAAGCCCGCATTTCATACTTAGCCATTTCGGCAAAGGTTTCAATATATTCCTGGGTATTGGCAATGGGAAATTTTACAAATCGACCCGGATTAACCGGCAATGGGTATAGTTCAGAATCTTTGGGTCCATCTTTGGGAATCCCAGCATTGGGATTCCGGTCTTTTTTTACCTCAACAACTGGTTTGGGTTGCTGGGTTACCGTCCTTTTTTTGGATTTACAACTTGCGAGCACGATAACAAGCGCCAAAACATATCCTATTCTCCTTATCATACGTCCAACAGCGGTAAGTTTCTTTTCTTTAATACAAGGTTCATACCTTTTATTCCTTGCAGCCCTCCGGTATGGATGGCTAAAATTTGGGTTCCTTTTTTAAAAGCATCCTTTTTAATCAAGTCAAAAATACCAAAAAGCATCTTTCCTGTATAAATAGGGTCCAAAGGAATCCCAGTTTCCCTTTTAAAGGTGTTGATGAACTCAATTAAACCTGCATCAACTTTGGCATACCCTCCGAAATGGTAATCGGAAATCAGTTCCCAATTTTTATTTCGGGCAAATTTACGGATATCTTCCTTTAGAAAATCCCCCTTAAGTGCTGGGAACCCCCAAACAGTTTGATGGGACAGCGTTGAATTGATAAGACCTGCAATGGTTCCACCGGTCCCCACACAGCTGCAAACAAGATTGAACTCGGCATCGGCCTCGGTCAGGATTTCTTCACAACCTTTTACGGCCATCTCGTTAGTTCCTCCTTCAGGAAGGATATAAAGCTCGCCAAAAGCATCCTTCAATCCATTTAAAAAAGATTTTTCGTTTTTCTTTCTGAAATCGCTTCGGGAAACAAAATGAAATGTCATCCCGTGTTCGTGTGCCAGTTTTAAAGTCGGATTATCTTGCCAGTCGGCTTTGAGCTCTTCCCCCCGAATAACGCCAATAGTGTTAAATCCCTTTTCGTTTCCCGCGCAAGCTGTTGCGGTTATATGGTTGGAAAAAGCCCCTCCAAAGGTGAGCAATGTGGAATGGTTGTGTTTTTTTGCTTCGAGCAGGTTGTATTTAAGCTTTCGGTATTTGTTCCCTGAAATATGGGGGTGGATGGTATCTTCCCTTTTGATACAAAGAGAAACTGCCTTTTCCTTAAGAATAGGTAAATCTATTTTTTGATTGGGAACAAGCAAGTGGTATGATTAACGCGTCAAATAGTCCAAAAAACCAAAGGACTTTCTGCGTGCAAGATACTGCTTATCATCCTCATTGGCATAGGCTTCGCGTTCAAAACTAATGTTTTGGTATGCCCTATAACTATCCAAATACCAAAGGGTTCTTATCAACCATTCAGCAATATACAGGATATAAAATGGGAGAATCAGCAACTCTCTCTGCTGTTTTAGGTGAATACGCTCATGGTTAATGAGTACTTCATCATTTTTAAGGGTATCTTCTTTTAAAAAGATAAATGGCCATAGGGAAAGGCCCACGTAGTTTTTATAAAAGAAATGTTTAAAAACCAATATCACGCTAAAACTATAATAGGTTTCCTACAAAGATAACCTCCAAGATATTAGAAAATTGAAATGATCCGATAATAACATTAACAATTTCGGTGAATTACTTAACAATTGTGCTTTGGGTGCTTTTCATCGGAATACCTTAATTTTATATTGGTTTAGATTTATATGAAGGAATATATTCCCTTGGAAGAGGGTGATTTTTACCTCTCGGAGGAAGGTTATAAAGTGTTTACAAAGCAATATCATCTTAAGCGAGGGTATTGTTGCGAGAGCGGTTGCCGCCATTGCCCTTATGGATATGATAAAAAAACAAATTCAAGGCTTTAAGGCAATCTTCGGCATAATATTTGTGACTTTATTTTAATGATTTCGTTGAACTCAAAAAAGATTCCTATGAAAAATGTAAAACTGTTTTCCTTAGCTGCCCTTGCAGTTGTTTTATTGGCATCCTGCAGCTCTGTTAGGGTGATTTCCGATTACGATAAAAAAGCCGATTTTCAAACCTATAAATCCTATGCCTTTTATAAGACAGGTATAGACAAAGCCCAAATTTCCGATTTGGACAAAAAACGTATTCTACGGGCCATTGATAACGAAATGAGCTCGAGAGGCTTTGTAAAATCCCAAAATCCGGATGTGCTGGTGAGCATCTTTACCAAGGAGCGCGAACGTGTTGATGTATATAACAACAACTTTGGCTGGGGTTGGGGTGGTTTCTACAACCCGTGGGTCTGGGGCCCTGGATGGGGATGGGGTTGGAATAATCAACCCAATGTAAGTACCCGTACAGAAGGATCACTTTATATAGACGTAATTGACGCCAAAAAGAAAGAATTGGTATGGCAAGGTCGTGGTGTAGGTACGTTAAACAACACCAAGAATATCGAAAAGAAAGAGGAGCGTATTCGCGAATTCGTATCGCATATTCTTGAAGAATATCCTCCATCATCGACGGCTGTAGCCGCAAACTAGAAGATTTTATTATAATAAAATCCTGAATCTATGGATTCCCGCGAAAACGGGAATGACAGCATAATAAAAAATAGGGCGAAGAATCCAAAGTAGCTAAGTTGAATGTGTTCATCGAAGTTGGAAAAGTGAAGTGGGTTCTTCGTTCTTTTTCACGCTTTATAGTAAAGGAAAAGTATTTTCATTCTTTACCTCGTTCAAAACAAATGCGCTTTTGACTGCCCCGATATTGGGCAAAGATGCAATTTTAGTCTTCGCAAAATTGTAGTATGCATCCAGATTCTTCACAATAACCTTTAATAGAAAGTCAAACTCCCCGCCCACTACAAAACAGGCCGTAACCTCTGGAAACTGTTTCATCTGATTTAAAAAATCATCCATCAAATGTCCTTTTTGGGCTTCCAGAGAAACAAAACTAAATACCGTAATGCTGCTCTCAACCAGTTCTTTGTTAATGATGGCTGAGTAGTTTTTAATAAAACCTTCGTTCTCCAATCTTCGTATACGCTCATATACCGGTGTTTTGGTCAGGCCAAGTTGCTCAGCAATGGTTTTAGCAACCGTTTTGGCATCTTTTTCCAAGATTCTTAGAATCTCCCGATCAATGGTATCCAATTGAGCTTGCATACTTTTTCCTGTTTTGCGATTTTCAACATATTAAAAATATAACTTATTCCTAAAATATAGCATTAAAAAAGTATATATTCCTACGATATTCGATTTAACATGCTATTTTTTCTAATCATATTACCTTTATAGGAAGTTGTTATGATATCACCATGAAAAAAAGCGCATACGAAAGCAATCCCATTCTAGATAAACTGCCGAAACATTTAAAGCAGTTTATAAAGCCCCAGAATTATGAGGAATACTCGGCCATTGACCAAGCTGTTTGGCGGTATGTGATGCGAAAGAATGTGGACTACTTGAGCAAAGTAGCACATCAATCGTATGTGGAGGGATTGGAACAGACAGGCATTTCTATTGACCATATCCCGAACATGTACGGTATGAACCGTATTTTAAAGGAGATAGGTTGGGCCGCTGTTGCAGTGGATGGTTTTATTCCGCCCTCCGCCTTTATGGAATTTCAAGCCTATAATGTACTTGTCATTGCTTCGGATATACGACAATTGGAGAACATTGAGTATACCCCGGCACCGGATATCATCCACGAGGGAGCGGGCCATGCCCCAATCATAGCTAACCCTGAATATGCAGAATATCTTAGACGGTTCGGCGAAATTGGAAGCAAGGCTATTTCCAGTGCCAAGGATTATGAGCTTTATGAAGCGGTAAGGCATCTTTCCATAATCAAAGAAGCGCAAGGCACTCCCCAGAATGAAATCGATGAGGCTGAAAAACACATCGAACACCTTCAGGAAAACATGGGCAATCCCAGCGAAATGGCCCTAATAAGAAATTTACATTGGTGGACCGTCGAATATGGACTGATCGGAACGGTTGAAGACCCAAAAATTTATGGTGCTGGTCTCCTGTCCTCCATAGGGGAAAGTACATGGTGCATGCAAGATGATGTAAAAAAATTACCATACACCATTGAAACTGCTCAAAGAGCTTTTGATATCACCAAACCACAACCACAGTTGTTTGTAACTCCCGACTTTGCCCATTTGAGTCAGGTACTGGAAGATTTTGCTAACACTATGGCCCTTAGGACAGGCGGACTCAAAGGACTTGATAAACTGGTTGAATCCAGGGCATTGGGCACCATAGAACTCAGTACTGGATTGCAAATTTCAGGACAGTTCAATTCGGTTATAGCACATGATGGTAAACCCATTTACGTAAGGACTGTTGGACCTACCGCCTTAGCTTATCGGGAAAAGGAACTGGTAGGACATAGCACGGCCCACCATGCTGAAGGATTCGGTTCTCCCATTGGAAAATTAAAGGGCATTAATCTGGCCATAGAGGATATGGGCCCGAGAGATTTAAAAGCATACAAAATTTATGAAGGCGAGCAGATTTCCTTGGAATTTGAAGGCGGTGTCAAAGTTGAGGGCACTATTATTACCGGAACCCGAAATCTGCAGGGAAAAATCTTGTTGATCACGTTCAAGGATTGCAAAGTCACCCACGATGGCACCATTTTGTTTTTGCCGGAATGGGGTCTCTACCATATGGCTGTTGGTCAAGAAGTAGTCTCAGCCTTTAACGGACCGGCTGATTTGCACAGTTTTAATCTCATCACCCACGAGCTTTCCGAAACGACCATTAAACAGGAAAAAAGCACTTCAACAAAACAATTGGAGCTGTATTATCAGCAGATACGGGATTTCAGAGAGGGCACGAACACCACAACTTCTAGAAATAAAGTTTTTAAAGAGCTTCAGGAAAACTATCCTGATGATTGGCTGTTATCCGTAGAACTTTTTGAACTTGCCAGAAAAAGCAATGACCCAGGGTTTCAGCAAGAAATTAAGACACATCTGGAAACCGTTAAGCAAAACAACCCAAAAGTGGGTCACCTGATTGATGATGGGATAGGCTTAATCGAAAATGCACACGTTAAAGCCTGAGTTTTTCAATATTCTCCTTTGAGTTTACCAACGCAGCCACATTTTCTGCCTTGACCGGCATGTATGAGAAATTCAATTTCTCCCCGTTTCGGCCCACACCAATTTCCGCAGGCATATTGGTATCGCCGAACCAAATGCTTTGCGAAATTATCTTATCGCCTGGCTTCAATCCGGCTTTATCCGCTTCACTTCCCTCAATAACGGAAAGTATACCCCTCCTATCTTCGGTAAATTGAAATCCAAGGTCAAAAACATGGATCTCTTCGGTATAATCCAATCCCATGGTATTATAAAAATCTGCCAAAGGCAACAATTTTCCATCTTTTACATGGGTGTTAAAAATATGGGCTGAATCCTTAGGCAAATATTTCTTCAATACGTTTAAGAAATAGGGATGATTGAGTTTTTGTCCTTTTTCCTTCGCCGCTGTCAGCACCTCTTTCATCAAATCATCCAAACTATGCTTCCCTTGAGAATCCTTCATAATACCATAATCCAGATAAAAGGCCAACAACGCGCCCCGGTAATAGGGTAATTTTTGATACTCCGGGTTGGACCAAAAATTTTCATAGTTCATATCACTATTGGGAGCTTCTTTTATCGAAAGTGAATACAAATTTTTGACAAGGTCATTTATTGCATTGATAAAGTAACTTCCATCCTTACCATTGATGCCGTTTTTCGCTACATTCTTATAGGTATAATATTCTGTGAATCCCTCGCTGAACCAATATTGTTCCTCTTCATTTTCATTTTGGATCACATGCCCTATCCAGTTGTGCATCAATTCATGGTTGAAGAGATATACTATCTGACCCAAATCTGTAAAATCATTATTGGAAATCGAGGTAGCAAAAGAATTGGTTAGGCCCGTACCTTGAAAACTACTGCCATTTTCTTGTTGAATGGGCTGCATGGTCACTGTAAAATATTCTTGACTATGATCGTTCCAAAATTCACGCTGATATTTCAGAGTTTCCGCAAGAAGTTCCTTTACATCATCAACTGAAAATGGAATCCAGTTCCCCCTAGTAGCCAAATACACCTTGTTTCCTTTTATGCTGATTTCTTCGATGGCGAAATCCCCTCCTACAAAAATGGATTCCAAAAACTCAGTTTTGGGGATATTCTTTAAAATCTGCCTTATCTCATTGCTTCCAAAGCTATTATGAACAACCTCCTTATTCGACAGTCCTTGCCATTCCATATGCACGTTCAAAGTGTCGCCCGCAGTTTTGGGAACCATAAATAGGTTATGCGAAAATAGGTGAAAGTATTCTGGTTGAATTATAGGCCTATATGTTTTCCTGGAGGTAATTGGGTGTGAAAAATCTTGCTGTAATACATATTGAAACTTCAATTCATCTAGATTCTTGGGATGATTAATTATTACCCACCCGCTATCCTTATTGACTTCAATATCGCTCGCCACATCGGACACTTCCATATGTTGAATGGCATTGTGCAGATCCTGTTGCCCCCATGCTTCATTGGGATACTCCAAAATGGTAATTCCGTCCTCGGAGGGCATAAAACTCATGTCCACCTTTAATTGATGGATACTGTCCTGATGTATTGTCCGGATTGCATATTCAATTTGATTGGGGCTGTTCTGGATGCAAGAAGTGAACAGCAAACCACAGCCAAAAACGAAAAGAAAGTACCTCATTATCCCTTTTATTTCTACATAAGACTCTAGAAAGTCCGTGATGTTACAAAAACAACTTAATCCAAAAAGTTGGAAATTTCGGAAATCGGTTTGTTGTTGTATTGAAGCGTCCATCCCATGGAATTTGATAGTACATATATTCGGGAAAGTTCACTCAGTAATCGATTCTCAGCATTGTATTTTAAATTGGATGCCTCTATCTTTTTTAAAAGTGACTCCATTACGCTCTCTTTAATGGAATTGTAGTCCTCGGCATTGAAGGGGTTAAAATAATCCGCGGTCACATCATAATACTCAAAATCGGGATTGATCTTAATCTCAGGCTCTGGAATGGAAGAAATCCGAATGGTTTTTTGCGTTTCATCCAATTCATAGACAATCTTACTCAAATCATAGGAAATTGTCGCTTCGGCATTCACCACTACCAAAGCCTTTTTATCCGCAGTGACCAGGGACCCGAACAGTTCTTTGGAATCTGCATAATTGTAAACCTCAACAAAATGTCCTTCTGTCACAATCAGTTTGGAGACATTTTTCAATTCCTGTTGAATCAGCATCGAGGTTTCTTCAAGCATGGTTTGTTGTTCCCTATCATCCGCACAGGATTTGTAGATCAACACCGAGGCTAAGGCAATGACTGCTCCTACTAGAACTTTTCTCATGGTTTAGATTGGTATTTCTATACTGATTTTTGTCCCCAAAGCATTCTGATTTCCATCTACCTTGTCAATAATTTTGATTGCGCTTTTGTGTTCCGTATGTGTAAGGGCTTTTATGCGTTGCAGGGTCACTTGCATTCCTCTTGCTCTTTTATTTTTATAACCATTCTGTTTTTTGCCAGCTGCTTTTCGTCCTACGCCATTGTCCTCAATTTCGCATAGCACATGGTTGTTTTCATTCTTAAAAGATAAGGAGAGTTTTTTATCCGTGTCCTTTTTTGGCAACAATCCGTGTATGATGGCATTCTCTACAAAGGGCTGTATGATCATCGAAGGAAATCCTATCGTGTCAACATCCAATGACGGGTCTACTGCTATCTCATAGTCAAATGCATTGTCAAAACGGAGCGATTCCAGTTCAAGGTAATCATTAAGCATGCTGATCTCATTGACCAACGCTATTTTAGTTTCTATGGAACTCTCCAAAACATTGCGGGTAAGCCTACTAAATCTGGACAAATATTTTAAAGCCGATGTCTTATCATTTTGTGCAACAAGATTTTGTATGGAGTTTAAGGAATTAAAAATAAAATGCGGATTAATCTGGGCCCGTAGTGCCTTGACCTTACTTATATGTGCCTCCCGTTGAAATTGAAGACGTTCTTTGTACTCTGTTTGTATTTTATAGGTTAGTCCAGTTGCAAAAATTAAAATATCCAAACTGGATCCTATAATCATGAAATAGCCATTTCTAAAGAATAAAAATCCCAAGGCGCCCAGCATATAACAAAAGGACCCCCCTACGATAAAACTGGCAAGATGGTTCTTCCTTTTTAGCAACACATATATCATCGCAATTAGTCCGAACAGGGTCATGAACAAGCGTTGAAAATGCAGCAGGTAGATATGTCCAAAGAAATTTTTGCCCAATAAAAAAATTACGTCCAAAACAGTGACAATGACCAACATCCAAGCAATTTTTTTACAGACAGCATGCAATTTTGGATATAGAATTTTTGTATTGAGGTAATACATCACAAACAGGACATAGCTCAAGTTGATCAACATTTGCATTTGCTGATAAAAGGTATAACTGATCAAGTTAAAACTTGGCAGAAACAGCACATGAAGCCTGGAAACGTAGGGCAACAAATAGAGAAACAAGCACAATACGTAGGTACAGTAAAATAAGAACTCCATTCGTTTGGAGTACACAAAGAACATCATCATCATTAAAAACATGATAATGCACATCCCTGCAAAAAGAAAGGAAGGAATCACAAATTTCAAATTTGCCGTGTTATAAAAATTCTTGGAAAGCCCATTCTTAAATTGCGATCGATAACTTATTTTCCAACCGTTTATTTTTTCTAGATCAACAACACTTTTTACCCTCAGATAGATATACTTATTTTGAAAAAGTGCTGTACGTTTGAATGGAACTCCCGGACTGTGCAACATAGATCCCTCAAAAGGGATGTCCTCGAACCACCCAAATTTTGTTCGGATGATGGATCCACCTTCATTCTGATATAACGTACCATAGTCAAAAAGTGGCGGTGTCAATATCCAAATTGAATCTTTCTTTAAATGATCAAGCTCATTTGTGAAATCCAGTTTAATCCAAAAAATATCGTCGGGACACGTTCTTTCTGAGTAATCCAAAGAATTTTTAAAAGGATATTCTTGGTCCAGAATATCATGTATGGTCAGCTTTTGATTGGATGTTTTAAATACTTCGAATGTTAGATTTTTCCCCTCGCTGTCAAGTGTGTTTTGTGCCTTAACAGAAAAGTGGCATCCAAATCCGAAAACAACCAACAGTAGTAGGTGTAAACAGGGCTTTGTCATTATTCATGCAGATTTGGGAGTTTTAAAGTGACATTCCCGCCCTTTTTGTTCTTCTTATCGATACAGGTGACCTCCTTTTCGATATTATAATTTCTAACGGAATTCAATAATCTGATCTGGTCTTGCCAACCCAGTATAAGATCCCGATACTCCGGGTTATGCTCAACATTTTGTCCAGCTACATTTCTGTACTCCAGCTCCAAAACAACATAGCCTTCTTCATTCCTGAAGTTTGCCCTCAATTTTTGGTTTTCATATTGATTGTATGCGGCATATTCAATAATGTTTTCAAATAAGGTCTGGACAACGAAAGGAGGCACCATCGCACTCCTCAGCGCTGCATCATTTTCAATATTGACCTCATATTCCAGTCGCTCAATGTACCGCAGTTTTTGAAGCTTTAAATACCATATCAGCATATTGATTTCATCCGAAACTTTGACTTTATCACTATCGATATGCTTCAAATAGAAACGTACAAGCTTGCTAAAGACCGTGAGGTATTCAAGTGCCGACTTTTTATCTTCAGAAGTGATAAAAAACTGGATGGAGTTTAGGGCATTGAACACAAAATGTGGGTTCAATTGGGAGTTTAGGGCCTTCAATCGTAACTCCATCATTTCTTTCCTTAGTTTTAGGAGCTTTTTCTGTTTTTTGACCAGTGCTTTGTTGTCTCGTACGCCTTTAATTTTTATGGCGCAAATCGCTGATATGGTAAGTAACATATGCAAATGGTGCTCTGAGAAGAAATTCTTTTCGTTATGCTCACAATCAATGATGCCAATTACTTCACCATCGATAATAATAGGCACACAAACCTCAGAATACCTGAATTCATCATCCATTCTATAGCGCTTATCCTTGGATGTGTCATGTAAAAGTTCGGCATTGCCCGATTGCGCCACATGGCCTACAATTCCAAATCCCAAAGGCCTTTCCACAGGTTCATATATTTCAAAATCCTTTGGATTTTTAGGGCCATAGGCCGCTTTTTGCACCATAACATCCCTATCCTCGTCCAATAGATACACCACACAATCAATAAAGCCCAATTTGGCAATGCAGTTTTTCGCCAAATCCCATAGAATCTCTTCTTCGTTTTCTATCCCCAGCAGGGATTCTGAAAAGTACATGAGTACATTGGCAAATTTTATCTCCTCGGTTTCTGGAAACAACCGTGCATTTTGGGTAATTTTTGCCATGGGTATTATGCTGAGGTTTAACACAGGAATATAACATGTTTCACACGCCGCTTTATACCTCAATTGACGAATAGGCTTTTTGTATTGACCTATGAAGTTCTAGAGTTGATGAATGGACTTACAAAGTTTTGTATGTCACTTCTATGAATTGAATCTTATAAAAGGATATCTTTCTTGTAGGTGTTCAATTTTTGTTTGTAGTGATTTTTGGAATTTTTGATGTTCTTCCGAAGTGGGGTTAAAGGGCCGATGCAATAATCCCTTTTGAATATTCGATACTTCATCCATGATTGGATAAGACTCAGGGGAAATCCACACCGATTTAAACTTGTCCCAAATGTAATCCACGGCCAACTCATTGGGATGTACCATATCCTTTTCATAAAAACGGTAGTCGCGAAGCTCATCCATCATAATCTCATAGCTAGGAAAGTAAGAAACACCGTTTGCATTTTCTCGTGAGGACAATGTTGCATGAACGGCAGAAATTAGATGCGCCTTGCTCCGCTGGTTTTCCACGAATCCATCTTTCAAATGGCGTACAGGCGAAACCGTAAAAATGATACTTGCCCCTGTATTTACTGAAGTTATCAAATCGACAATTTTTTCAAGACTTGATTGGACTTCCCGGGCTGATAACAGCTCTTTGGAGAATTCTTTCTGGGGAACTTTATGGCAATTCGCGACGGTTTTTTGGGTAGCATTGTATCGATAAACCCATGATGTTCCTAAGGTGATTATGATATAGGTAGCGTCATTAAGTGCTTGCTTGACGTCCTGTAGCCCCTGATTTAAATTACGGAGCAATTCCTGTTCTGAGGCAGCACGTATGTCGGAATGCGCATCGAAACAATGCCAAATTCCGGCATGCTCAAAAACCTCTTTTTTTTGATAAGATGTATTGTCCATCGCCCTTTCAACCAAATTTTCAATAGCAAGTGGATGAAAAAGTATCCCAAAGGGATTTTGGGTAGTCTGAAACTTAAAATACTCAAATTTTTTGCCTATATTCTCAACAAAACAAGACCCTAACAATAGTATCTTGTCTTGATAACCAATCTGGTCTTCAGCTTTCTCAAACGAAATTGTTGTTTGAAGCTTCATACGCTGCCTTACTTACAATTATCTATATTGATGATCATATCCTTGTATTGGCTTTCCAACTGCCCTTCCAATTGACTTAAAATACCAATAATCCGGACCAAGTCATCTATAGCACGATTTCTTAGCGCCTCCGTAGCATTTTTGAACTCATTTCTGACCAAATCCTGGGTATAGTACATTCCTTGTAGCTCATAGAGGCAATCGTATCCAAATTCGTGAAATATTCCAGTGGATTTTGAGATATCCCAGGCAATACTGCTTAAATCACTGATTTCAAGATTCAAAAAAGTGTCACCTTGGTATCGATAAAGCCCATCGCCAACAGCAACAGAATCAACCTTTACAAAATACTCAGGATACTTTTCTACAAACCTGGACATTCCTCCGGGAGAAAGCACCAAGGCTCCTTCTTTGCTTTTTAAACTGTCCAACTCCCTATAAAACGAAGGTATTCGTTGGTTTAAAGCCCTGTTCGTGACCAGTTCGTTCAGGTTGGCTTCTATTTCTCCTTTGATTTTGGTCAGGGCAATCTCCTTATCCTTCTGAATGATTTTGGACTCGTTCCAATCATTGAACCAGATGGCAAGGTTGATTCCAACGAAAAGAAGCAATATCTCCCCGACAATGTATTTCCAGTTAAAACTTTTTAGCTTGAAGAATCGCATAATTAGTTTGCTGCGGCAACAAACTCACGGGCATTTTTTAATGCCTCCGTAATCCCAGAAGGGTTTTTACCTCCTGCGGTCGCAAAGAAGGGCTGTCCACCTCCACCGCCTTTAATATATTTACCCAGCTCACGGACAATGTTGCCAGCATTTAATCCCTTGTTTGACGCCATTTCTTTTGAAATGTAACAAGACAACAAGGCTTTTCCATCATTTTCGGCCCCCAACAAAAGGAATAAGTTGGGCACCTGACCGCCAATCTCAAAAGCTAAATCTTTGATACCGGAAGCGTCCAAATCGACCTTTTTGGCCAAAAATTGAACTCCATTGACCTCTTCCAATTCGGAAATCAAGTCGTTTTTAAGTCCTTTTGCCTTCTGTTTCAACAATTGCTCAACCTGCTTTTTTAAAGCCGCGTTTTCCTCCTGTAAACCTTCAACAGCTTTTACAGGATCTTGTGCTTTGTTCAACAGATCCCTGATTTCGAACAGCATTCGGTTGTTCTTAAAATAGAATTCCTTTACGGCATCCGAGGTAATGGCCTCAATCCTACGGATTCCAGCTGCCACAGCTCCTTCGGATATGATCTTAAAGTGCCAAATATCCGCTGTGTTCTTCACGTGCGTTCCTCCACACAATTCTACAGACTGCCCAAAGCGGACTGTCCGTACGGTATCGCCATATTTTTCACCGAACAGGGCCAGAGCCCCTTGTTTCATAGCCTCGTCAATGGGAATATTCCGATTTTCCTCAAATGGAAGTTGCCCTTCGATTCGAGCATTGACAAAGTTTTCCACATCACGAAGTTCTTCGACGGTCAATTTGGAAAAGTGGGAAAAGTCAAATCGAAGATGCTTGGAATGCACTGCAGAACCCTTTTGTTCCACATGGGATCCCAAAACTTCTCGAAGTGCTTGGTGCAATAAATGCGTTGCGGTATGATTACTAGCTGTGCGTTGACGTTGTTTCTTGTCCACCACGGCTTTAAACGTCCCTGAAACATCCTTGGGTAGATTCTCTGTGAAATGGACAATCTCGTTGTTCTCTCTTTTTGTATCGATGATATAGATCACATCACCATTGGAAACTTCCAAATAACCTTTGTCTCCAACCTGTCCGCCGCCTTCAGCGTAAAATGGGGTCAAATTAAAGACCATTTGATATTGATCTCCGCCCTTTTTACTACTTACCTTGCGATATTTGACCAATTTCACATCGGCCTCAAGGCTATCGTACCCAATAAACTCCTGTTCTGAATCTTCCAGTAGAACGGTCCAATCATCTTTTGACACTTCCGAAGCAGCTCTGGAGCGATCTTTTTGGGCCTTTAGGGCCTTTTCAAAGCCCTCAACATCCAATTGATATCCTTTTTCCTCTAAAATCAGGGAAGTAAGGTCAATTGGGAACCCGAAAGTATCGTATAGCTCAAATGCTTTTTCTCCTTCTATGGTCTTTCCTTTGGTTGATTTAATGACAGAATCTAGAAGCACCAATCCCTGTTCGAGAGTACTCAGAAAGGAATTTTCTTCCTCTTTGACCACATTCTCGATCAACTGATATTGCTCCCTTAGCTCTGGGAAAGCTTTACCCATGTTTTCGCCAAGAACCTTTACCAATCTATAGATAAAAGGTTTCTTGGTATCTAAAAAGGTAAACCCATATCGGATTGCCCGTCTTAGTATCCTTCGGATAACGTATCCCGCACCATTATTGCTCGGCAATTGACCGTCAGCTATGGAAAAAGCCACAGCCCGAATATGATCAGCCACCACGCGGATAGCAATATCGGTCTGTTCATCCTTTCCATATTTATGACCGGTAATGGTTTCTACCTCCCGAATAAGAGGGGTAAAAATATCCGTATCATAGTTGGATTGTACGCCTTGCAAAACCATACAAAGGCGTTCAAAGCCCATTCCAGTATCCACATGCTTTTCTGGAAGGCTCTCCAAAGATCCGTTGGCTTTCCTATTGTATTGCATAAAAACCAGATTCCAAATTTCAACCACTTGGGGATGATCTTGGTTCACCAATGATGCTCCGGAAACCTTTGCTTTTTCCTCGGCAGATCGGATATCAACATGGATTTCTGAACAAGGACCACAGGGACCCTGGTCTCCCATCTCCCAAAAATTGTCCTTTTTATTGCCCATGATAATTCGGTCCTCGGGCACTATAGCCTTCCAGAGGTCAAAGGCTTCCTTATCCATTTCAAGATTATCCGCATCATCACTTCCTTCAAAAACGGAAACATAAAGGCTGTCCTTATCAATCTTATAGACCTTGGTCAATAATTCCCAAGCCCATTGAATGGCTTCCTTCTTAAAATAATCCCCAAAACTCCAATTGCCCAACATCTCAAACATGGTATGGTGGTAGGTATCCTTACCAACCTCCTCCAAATCATTGTGCTTTCCACTTACACGAAGGCATTTTTGTGTGTCTGTTACCCTTTTGGAGCTGGATATTGAATTCCCTAAGAAAAATTCCTTAAACTGGTTCATTCCGGCATTGGTGAACATCAAAGTAGGATCATCTTTCATCACCATGGGCGCGGATGGAACAATTTTGTGTTCCTTCCCTTTGAAAAAGTTTAAAAACTGGGATCTGACTTCTTGGGATGTCATTGAATTTGCTAGGGTTTTATTAAATTTAACACTTTACGGAAAACAATTTTTATATTTGTTTGTTTTCTTAAAAAAGAATGCGCAAAAATAGGATAAAATCCCTTCATGTCTAAAGTTAAGTACTATTACGATCCCGATACGCTGTCCTATCGAAAGATAGAGCCCAAAAAATCCAAAAAGTACCGGAATCTTTTCTTTTTTATTGTGGGTGCCGCCCTATTTGGGTTCCTTGGCCTTATACTGTTGCTGAACACCAATCTATTGAACACTCCCAAAGAGCTTTCTTTAGATCGGGAAGTACGCAATTATGAGCTCCAATTTGAGATACTGACCAAAAAAATGGAGCAAATGGAGCAGGTTTTGACCAATATTGAAGATCGTGACAATAATATATACCGCCTCTATTTTGAAGCCAACCCCATTCCCGAAGAACAACGTAGGGCAGGTTTTGGAGGGGTCAATCGATATAAATCCCTAGAGGGTTTCAATAATTCAGAAATCGTTATCAACGCTGCCCAGCGATTGGACATTATCCAGAAACAGATGGTTATCCAATCCAAATCTTTGGATGAAATCGCCAAATTGGCCGAGGAAAAAGAGAAGCTTTTGGCTTCCATTCCTGCAATCCAACCTGTTAGAAATGAGGATTTGACCCGCATGGCCTCAGGTTATGGATGGCGTTCGGATCCTTTTACCAAGGCACGTAAATTCCACTGGGGAATGGATTTCACTGCTCCTCGAGGGGTTCCCATCTATGCAACTGGGGATGGTGTTGTAAAACGGGCCGATAATCGCTCCTCGGGATACGGAAAACATATACGAATTGATCACGGGTACGGCTATATGTCCTTATATGCCCACTTGAGCAAATACAATGTGACCAAAGGTCAAAAAGTAAAACGTGGAGATCTGATAGGTTTTGTGGGCAACACAGGGCGCTCAGAGGCTCCCCATTTGCATTACGAAGTGTTTAAGGACGATGAACGCATCAACCCCATTAACTTCTACTATGGAAGTTTGACGGCGGAAGAGTTTGAAAATATGCTCAAATTCGCCAATCAAGAGAATCAATCCTTGGATTAATGCACATAGATCTTCCGGAAAAGCGATATTATGGCATTGGCGAAGTGGCCAAGGCCTTTGGGGTGAATACCTCTCTGATTCGCTTTTGGGAAAAGGAATTTGATGTGCTTCAACCCAAAAAAAATGCCAAGGGCAACCGAAAGTTCACCCCTCAGGACGTAAAAAACCTTCAGTTTATCTACCATTTGGTCAAAGAAAGGGGCTTTACCCTTGAAGGGGCCAAAATCCATTTGAAAGAAGAAAAACAAAAGGCACTTTCCAATTTTGAGGTCATACAAAAACTACAAATGGTAAAGGCTGAACTTTTAAAAATCAAAGAACAACTATAAACACTAAATCCATAGAAAATGAAAAAAGGAATCTTCGCAGGGCTTGGCTGTGCTGGAATTTCGATAATAGCCATTGTCGTAATAGCAGCTGCAGGAGCTCTATATGCCTTTACTTTTAATAACACAGCAGTGGAATATCAAGCAGATGCGGAAACTGCTTGGGCCAATGTAGAGAGTTCGTACCAACGTCGAAGCGACTTAATAGGCAATTTGGTCAAAACTGTTCAAGGTGCAGCTGATTTTGAAAGAAATACACTCAAGGAAGTCATCGAGGCACGTGCCAAAGCTACTTCCACTACCATTGATGCCAATAATATTAATGCACAACAGCTAGCTGAGTTTCAACAGGCACAAACGGGTCTTTCTTCCGCCCTTTCCAGATTACTTGTGACGGTGGAACGCTACCCAGAGCTCAAGACAAACCAAAACTTTTTGGAATTGCAATCGCAATTGGAAGGTACTGAGAATAGAATAAACGTAGCAAGAAATCGCTATAATGAGTCAGTAAATATTTACGATAAATACATCTCTAAATTTCCTGGGAAATTGTTTGCAGGATGGTTCGGTTTTGAAGAGATGCCACGTTTTAAATCCGATCCAGGCGCAGAAAATGCAACAGATGTAAATTTTGATTTCAATTAAACATGTCGCACGTAGAGGAATTTTTGACCGCCGAAGAGGAGGGAGAAATTATCAATGCCATTTTAGAAGCTGAGAAGAACACTTCAGGTGAGATTCGAGTGCATATCGAAGCAACCGCCAAAATGGACCATTTCAGCAGAGCCCAGCAGGTCTTCCACTTTTTGAAAATGGACAACACCAAAGATGAAAATGGAGTTTTGCTCTATGTGGCCGTTGATGACAAAAAGTTTGTCATATATGGCGATACCGGAATTGATAGAGCTGTTCCCAAAGGATTTTGGAACAGTACCAAAGATGTAATTTCCTCCCATTTTAAAGAAGGGAACTTTAAGCAAGGTATTGTTGAAGGTGTATTGATGGCCGGCAAGGAACTGGAAGCCCATTTTCCATGGGATCATAACGATACCAATGAATTGAGCGATGCCATATCCAAAGGTTAGTTTTTTATTCGCGTTTTTATGCATTTCTCTTTCTTGGGGGCAATTCACTATTCCTGAAAAACCACAAAAGCAAACTAGTGTTTACGACTATATAAACCTGTTACCAGCTTCTCAAAGCAAAGCTTTGGAGCAAAAACTCATCAGCTATTCCGATAGTACCTCTACACAGATAGTTGTAGCCATTATTGCTTCCACTGAAGGTGAGAACATCAACTTTCTCGGTGCTCAATGGGGCCAAAAATGGGGAATTGGACAAGCAAACAAGGACAATGGTGTGCTTGTACTTTTAGCTAGGGATGACCGAAGAATAGCCATTAACACCGGCTATGGGGTTGAAGGCGCTTTGACCGATTTCATGTCGAAACGCATTATCGAATCCGTAATTATTCCGGAATTTAAAAGAGGTGATTACTACGGGGGTCTCAATAAAGGAGCTGATGCTATATTTCAAGTCTTAACTGGAGAGTTTAAGGAAGAACGCAGTTTTGGAAACGACCCTAGGTTTTCCATTAAATCATTGCTGCCATTTATCATTTTCATCATCATTCTGATCATCCTTGCAAGAGGTCGAAAAAACAACCGCAACAATAGAGGTGGTCGCGGAGGCCGAAATTCAGGAATGGATATTTGGGATATGATCATCCTAAGCAATATGGGGCGTAGCTCCCGCTCCTCCGGGGGTGGTTTCGGTGGTGGAGGGTTTGGTTCTGGTGGATTCGGAGGCGGATTTGGCGGAGGCGGATTTGGTGGCGGAGGCGCCTCTGGGGGTTGGTAACCTGCTGTCCTAAGTTTTTGGTTTCGACGCAACGCTGGTTCGATTCTACCATCTTCAACAAAAAAACACTCCCATGCTATTAAAAAAACTGATTTTTTCCTCGATATTACTCTGTGCCGCTTTTTGCTGCTCAGAAGATGATCCGGATTGTTCCTTGGTGGACTGTTTAACCGTGGACAATTCAATCTATATCGAATTTATCGACAATGAAAATGGAGCAAATGTCATCACCAACGGCACCTACCAAGCTTCCCAAATATCGATTTTGGATGCCAACACGAATGCTGTGGATTTTGAATTGCAAAAAGATTTTGAAAACCAAGATCTTTTGGTAATCGACCTACAAAACGAGTCGATTGGGGAACAAACCTACCAAATACGACTTGGAGACATACCGCTGTTCAATTTTAGCCTAACCACTTTTGATGGAGGAGGAAGTGACTGTTGCGGCCCCTACACAGGGGTTGATGATGCATCCCTAACAGGAATTACTGGAGAATTCTCGAACAGTGGTGTTCTTCCCATTGCGGTTACGGTTTTTATTCCTTAGTAAGCAAGGATCAATCCACCCTCTTGTAGAAAATCTTATTTACGATTTTCCACTCTCCATCAATCTTTAGCAGATTCATAAAGTCTACGAATGTGAAATCCTTGTATTCCAGCTCCAATCTGGCATTGGCGGCATGACCAGAAACCGTGATCTCGGCTATACGGTTGGCCCTATCAATCCTATCTCCTTTTTTCATCCCACTGAAAAACTCAAGGGCGTTGACTTCTTTGTACCCTTCTTCTGTTACGTACTTCATGGTCGCCGTATCGTGAAAGGCCTTTTTAAGGGTATCAAAATCCCGGTTTGAACCACCCTCCATATAATAATTTAGGGTTTTCTCTATCAATTGATAATCCGATTCTTGGGCATTTACAGTGCAAGAAACACTTGCTACAAAGAAAAATAAGAGAAGATTGCGCATCATGGCTGTAAAGTTTTTTGTTGTTAGTGCTTTCAATTTATCAATTTTAAAACCGGAGATTTATTTTCAAATCATAAATATTTCATAAGGTTCAATCCAGCATATAAAAACCATCCGTAAATCTATACGAGTAGTTTATATACTCGCTAGCCCCCTCAATCCATTTTTAAGCTATCTTGTCTGTGGTTAAGTCACAGTCTAATTATATTCCATTTTTGATATGTTCCGTTCGTTAAGAATTCTATTTTTTTTCCTGATTATTTTTTCGGTTTCCTGTAAAAAAAAGGCCCCCTCAACAGAAACTGATAACTTATTCAAGTTCAAGGATTATATCAGCTACCACACACATGGTAATCAAAGTATTTCCACTCCGATTACCATTGTTCTTGCCAAACAACTAAGTCAATTCGAGCTTACGCAAGAGCTTCCTTCGGAATACTTAAAAATTTCTCCAAAGGTCGATGGAAAACTGTCCATCGAAAACGGAAGAGAACTTGTTTTTCAACCATCGGAATATTTAAAATCCGACACCGAATATGTAGTGGATTTGGCTTTAAACAAGCTTTTTGAGGATATCGACCGTGATTTCAAAAAATACGCCTTTAGCTTTAAAACGATAGCTCCGAACTTCAAAATCAATTTGGGCAATCTGCAATCCTACAGCAAAGATTGGCAGTATCTATCGGGAACTTTGAATGCTTCGGACATTATGGATGCTTCAAAGATTAAGGGTATTATTTCCGTTAGGCAGGGAGCAAAGGAAATTCCGGTCAAATGGGACAATAGCTCGGAAAACGCCCAATATTTCAGCTTTAAAATCGACAGTATCCAACGCAAAACGGAGGATAGCGAATTAACTATTCGATGGAATGGAAAAGACTTCGGTATCGATAACCAAGGGGAGGAAAAATATCCAATTCCCGGGCTGAACAAATTTGTGGTGGTGGATGCAAAAACCGCATCGGCACCTAACGCTGCCCTGACCCTTAATTTTTCGGAGCCGCTAAAACAAAATCAAAACCTAAAAGGTCTTGTTACCATAGAAAATGCACAAAATCTCCGTTATGAAATTGATGGAAATCTGCTTAAGGTATATCCCTCCAATCGGATTTTGGGTGAGGTGAAAGTCACCGTTTTCGAGGGGATAAAAAGTGAATATGGCTTCACCCTTAAAAAACCATTTTCAGAATTGGTATCCTTTGAACAACTAAAGCCTTCCGTGAGGTTAATCTCCAAGGGAACCATCTTGCCCAATGCAAGTTCAACCCCAATATATTTTGAAACTGTAAATCTTTCCGCTGTGGAAGTCCGGGTGATTCAAGTTTTTGAGAACAACATGTTGCAATTTCTTCAAGCGAACAATCTCACCCAAGAATACAACTCTGACCTCAGAACTGTGGGTAGAAGAGTAGCCTATAAAGTGATTCCTCTTTCTAAACAAGGTGATGAAAACACAAGCTACTGGAAGGCGCATGCCTTAGACCTTTCCGAATTGATCAAAGTGAATCCAGGATCCTTGTATCGGGTTGAGTTCAGTTTTAAAAAGGAACACACCAATTACGATTGCGGAGCAATTGAGGAATCCAAAGAAATTGCAGAAGATATTGGCTTTACCGCCCAAGACGAGACTCTGGAAGAGCGCTACTGGGACAATGAAATATACAATTGGAGAAATTACGATTGGAACTGGGAGGAAAGGGATAATCCATGTCATCAAGCCTATTACAACGACAACCGTATTGTCACTACAAATTTATTGGGAAGCGACTTGGGATTAATCGTAAAAAAAGGAAACAATCGCTCCTATCATTTTGCAGCGACCAATCTGCTTACCACCAAACCAGAGGCCGATACGAACATCAAATTGTACAACTATCAACAACAGTTATTGGGTGAAATTACCACAGACGCCTCCGGATTTGGCATCTACGATGGTGAAAAACAGATTGCTTTCGCGGTGGCGGAAAAAAACAACCATTTCGCTTATGCAAAACTAGCCGATGGAAATGCGCTTTCGTTAAGCAAGTTTGACGTCTCCGGTGAAACTTTGCAAAATGGTCTGCAAGGATTTATCTATACGGAACGAGGTGTACATCGTCCAGGCGACACCGTCCATTTGACCTTTGTTTTGGACGATAAAAACAACCCTATTCCAGATGGCCATCCCGTAACGTTGGAAGTAAGTGATGCCAGAGGTAAATTGGTTCAAAGAAATGTATTAAAAGGAGGTTCCTTGCACATTGAGGATGGATTGTATGCCAAAAAGGAAAAGGCTTTTTATTATTTCCCCATACCTACCAAACCTGAGGCACCGACTGGGACTTGGAATGCCAAGATTATTGTGGGCGGCGCGGAATATCATAAAAGTCTAAAAATTGCCACTATAAAACCGAATAGACTCAAGGTAGATTTCTCTTTTGAGGATGAAATATTAAAGGCAAACAAAAACAATATAGGCAAAGCCCAAGTCCAATGGCTACATGGCGCTCCCGCCCGTAATCTTAAGATTGATATCAACGCCAAAATACAAAGTGCCTCAGCCGCCTTCCCAAAATTTAAGGATTATACGTTCCAAGACCCGGTTCGCACGTTCAATGAGATAGAAAATCAATTCATTCAATCCAAATTGGATGGAAATGGGGTACTCAACATCAATGAAAAAATAAATATCAACGGAAATGCCCCTGGAATGCTCCAAGCTACATTTACCACAAAGGTTTTTGAAGGTGGGGGTGATTTCTCCATTGATGTATTCTCCAAAAAATTGGCTCCTTTTTCGCATTTTGTCGGACTTCGTTCCCCAAAAGCGCACCGTTATGGCTCGTTTTTGACGGACGCAAATACCGAATTTGATGTGGCGAGCGTGAATGCGGATGGCAAACCCGTTGGCAATCGCAAATTAAAAGTGCAGCTCTTTAAGATTGAATGGCGCTGGTGGTGGAATCGAGGTCGTGACAATCTCTCTCGATATGAAAATGCCACCGTGCATAGACCCTATAAGGAACTGTCCGTTATCACCGGCAACAATGGAAAGGGTAATTTTAGTGTAAACATTCCGGATGATGATGGCGGACGTTTCTTGATTCGGGTTATCGATGAAGTCTCCGGTCATGCCACGGGGCGTACGGCTTATTTCTATCGTAATTGGTGGAGAAGGCCCGCTTCGGGGGATTCAGAAAGTTCTAAGATTTTGGTTTTTTCTGCGGATAAGGAAAAATACGCTTTGGGAGAGGAGGCGGTAATCACCTTTCCTTCGGATAGAGGCGGTAGAGCGCTTTTGAGTATCGAAAATGGTTCCGAAGTATTATCTCAACAATGGATTGAAACCTCGGCAAAAGAAACCATAGCCAAAGTTCCTATCAACGCCGAGATGGCACCCAATGTCTACATCAATATTTCACTGTTACAACCCCATGGGCAAGTAGCGAATGACCTTCCTATCCGTTTGTACGGAGTGGTGCCATTGCTGATAGAAAATCCTGCAACCCACTTGAATCCAAAACTTCAAATGCCCGATGTATTACAACTCGAAACTTCGTTTAAGGTCAATGTTTCAGAAACCAACAACAAACCCATGACCTATTCTTTGGCAGTGGTAGATGAAGGCTTGTTAGATCTAACGCGATTCAAAACGCCTGATATCCATAACGCTTTTTACGCGAGACAGGCGCTGGGAGTAAAGACTTTCGACATTTTTGATGATGTCATGGGCGCTTATTCCGTAAGCGTTGACAACATCTACGAAATCGGTGGTGGTGGTATCGGTGAAGGGGCCAAAAACAGAAAAGCACAGCGTTTTAAGCCCGTTGTCACTTACTTAGGCCCGTTTTATTTGAAAGCTGGTGAAAAAGCGTCCCATACTGTCAATATGCCTAATTATGTAGGTTCTGTCCGAACGATGTTGATTGCCGGAAATCAGAACAGCGCCTATGGCAATGCTGAAAAAGCAACCCCTGTGCGAAAACCATTGATGGTTTTGACCTCTTTGCCCAGAAAACTATCTCCTGGTGAAAAAGTAACCATTCCGGTCACGGTATTCGCCATGGAAAAAAAGGTGAAAAATGTAACCGTTTCCATTGATGCTGGTAAAGCTTTGGAGCCCTTGGGGGCAACTTCAAAAAATATCGTTTTCAATGCTGTTGGGGAACAAATAGTGAATTTTGATTTTAAGGTGAATCCGACCAGGTCCTTTCAAACCATAAAAGTAACCGCATCGGGTGCTGGGGAAAAAGCAAGCAATGAGATTGAAATCGATGTGGAAAATCCCAATCCCATTACAACAAAGAGTACTTTATACACTTTAGGTGCCAATCAATCACAAGCTATTTCCATGGAAACATTTGGTACTTCGGGCACCAATACGGCCACTATCGAGTTTTCAACGCTTCCGCCCATGGATTTTTCCAAACGCATGGAATATCTTCTGAGATATCCTCATGGCTGTGTCGAACAAACGACATCTTCGGCCTTCCCCCAGTTATTTTTGGATGATGTACTTGATATCACCTTCGAAAAGAAAAAAGAGGCCGAAAAAAACATCAAAGCGGCGATAAAAAGATTGAATAATTTCCAAACTTCAAGCGGTGGATTGAGCTACTGGCCTGGCTATAGTCGCACAGATGACTGGGGAACTTCTTATGCAGGTCATTTTATGCTGGAAGCCAAACAAAAAGGGTATCAATTGCCTTTGACCTTTTTGAGCAATTGGCTGCGCTATCAAAAGAATGCGGCACAACAATGGAGCAATCAGCAAACCTATTACAATGATGATATTGCCCAAGCATACCGCTTGTACACCTTGGCCTTGGCACAACAGCCTGAATTAGCAGCCATGAATCGTCTTCGTGAAGCAAACAACCTAAGCAACGAAGCGAAATGGAGATTGGCAGCATCTTACGCACTTATTGGTAAAAAAGAAGTGGCCAAGGAGTTGATTCAAATTGCCAACATCAATTTTGCACCAAATTCCTATAACTATCGGACCTATGGTTCTGTATTCAGGAATCGGGCAATGGCTTTGGAAACCCTGGTAATTTTAGATGACCCCCAACAACGGGATCTAGCTGTTTCTCTGGCGAAAAATCTATCCTCGCAACGATGGTATAGTACGCAAGAAACCGCTTATGCCTTGCTGGCCATGGCCAAAATGGTAGCCAAAAGTGGTGGTAAATCCCTAGACCTAACGTACACCAATAATGGAAAGAACATTGTGGTAAAATCAGATAGGGCCATCGCGCAACGTAGTCTTGTGATTTCAGCCTTGAAAGAGGAGATTCAGGTCAAAAACAATCAAAACAATATCATTTATGCCACACTGGTTCAAAGTGGGAAACTTCCGGTCGGACAGGAGTTGGCCCAGGAGCAAAATCTCCGATTATCCGTTGCGTATTCAGATGCTATTGGAAATAACATTGATGTCACGCAACTTAGGCAGGGCACAGAACTACAGGCTAACATTACTGTTTTCAATAGCACCAATGATTATATTGACAACTTGGCCTTGACGCAAATTGTTCCTAGTGGATGGGAAATCGTAAATACTTCCTATGCAGGAACCAGCGATCCCAATTCGAGTAAAGCTGAGCATATTGATGTGCGTGATGACCGTACCCATTTCTATTTTGATTTGGGTGCCAAAAAGTCCAAGACCTTCACTGTAAAGCTCAATGCTTCTTTCTTGGGGGATTATTATTTACCCGGGTCACAGGTTGAGGCGATGTACGATGATAATTACAAAGCAAGAAACAAAGGAAAGTGGATTTCAGTGGTTCAATAGGATTATAGATGAAGCGGGTCATGGTATTAAAAAGAAGTATTCAAAGACATAAGGTCAAACTTTCGGTCTTGCTTCTTTTCTTTTTAATATGGCTGTTCTGTTTGCCGAAAGTAATGTTTGAGGCTCCAACCTCTACTGTGGTCACAAGTTCTGATGGTGTTTTGATAGGTGCCCGTATTGCGGATGATGGTCAATGGCGATTTCCGCAAATGGATTCGATCCCCAAACGGTTCAAACAATGTGTATTGCTGTTTGAAGATGAATATTTTTACAAACATCCCGGGTTCAATCCCATTTCCATTTTCAATGCCATAAAGCATAACCTCACCAAAAAAACCCGAAGAGGAGGTAGCACTATCACACAGCAGGTGGTTCGTTTGAGCAGAAAAAATAGACCGCGAACCTATTTTGAAAAAAGCATCGAACTTTTGATGGCCACCCGATTGGAAGCCAGATACTCCAAGGACGAGATTCTAAAGTTGTATGCGACATACACACCCTATGGTGGAAATGTGGTCGGGTTGGAGACTGCTTCATGGCGTTATTTTGGGATTCCCGCGCATGAGTTGAGTTGGGGGCAATCCGCTACGCTTGCCGTATTGCCCAACGCACCATCTTTGATTTTTCCTGGACGGAATGAACAAACTTTGATGGAAAAGCGCAATCGTCTTTTGAAAAAACTATTGGATAAGGAATTTATTGATCAAACAACTTACCAACTGGCCATTTTGGAGCCTTTACCCCAAAAACCCAAAGTTTTGCCCAATATCGCATCACATCTGACCGAACGGATAAAAAAGGAGCACACTGGCAAGCGGATAAAGACCTCCGTGGATAGGCATTTGCAGCAACAAGCCAATATTGTGGCAGAACGCCATTACAATCGACTAAAAAGCAATGAAATCCACAATTTATCCATTTTAGTTTTGGATGTGGAAACTAGAAAAGTACTTTGTTATGTGGGTAATTCCCCCACTGCGGAGGCGCATGGCAACTATGTGGATATCATCACCAAAAACAGAAGTACCGGAAGTACGTTAAAGCCATTTTTGTTTGCTTCTTTGATGCACGAGGGGCTATTGTTGCCGAACAGTTTGGTCAAAGACATTCCCACAGTAATCAATGGATACAATCCGAAAAACTTCAACAAAAAATATGCAGGGGCTGTCCCCGCCAGTAGGGCACTTTCACGCTCCCTTAATGTGCCTGCCGTTCGATTACTAAGACAATTCGGACTTCAAAAATTCTATAATAAGCTACATAAAATGGACTTGGGTTCGCTGGACAAACCTTCAAGCTATTACGGATTATCCCTGATATTAGGGGGTGCCGAAAGCTCTTTATGGGATATCACCAAAACCTACGCCTCAGCAGCATCCACATTAAATCACTTTGTATCCAACTCGAGTACCTATCGAGCCAACGAGTTTGTGGAACCATCATATTTAGAGGACTATGAGATTGATTTTGGTCCACAGCAGTTTGAGTCTCCAGTACTAAATGCTGGGTCGCTTTACCATACTTTTAAATCGTTGCAGGAAGTAAATCGACCCGAAGGAGACGAAAACTGGCATTTTTTTGATTCATCCCAACCAATTGCCTGGAAAACGGGAACCAGCTTCGGATTTAAAGACGCTTGGGCCGTTGGAGTGACCCCAAAGTACGCTATTGGCATATGGGCGGGTAATGCGGACGGAGAAGGTAGGCCCGGCCTTGTAGGAATCACAGCGGCCGCTCCGGTTCTTTTTGATGTTTTGGACCTATTGCCCCAAAGTGGATGGTTTCAAGAACCCTATGACGACCTGGTAGCCTTGGAAACTTGCAAGGAAAGCGGGTTTAGAGCTTCTGCATTTTGTGAAACAATATCAAAAGAATTTCAGCCTGTGAACGGTGCCAAAAGTGGACAATGTCCGTATCACCATCCCATTTTTTTAGATAAAGAAGAGCAATTTAGGGTGAATTCGGAATGTTATCCCCTGGAAGATATGGTCCATACCAATTGGTTCAGTTTGCCCACGGTGGTGGAGCATTATTATTCCAATTCCCACCCCAACTATAAAAACATGCCTTCTTTTTTAGAAGGATGTTATGCGGAGGAGCGTACCTTAATGGAATTTGTTTATCCAAAGAAAAACGAAGAAATACTGCTTCCCAAGGATTTGGGCAAGACCTCCAAAGAGGTTGTCTTTAAATTGGCACATCAACAGTCTGAAAGTACAGTACATTGGTATTTGGATGAAACCTATATCGGCTCCACGACCAATTTCCATGAACTGATTTTTGAGACATCTATTGGGCAGTATGTTCTTACCTCAGTGGATAACGAAGGTAATAGGGTACAGCAGAGCTTAAATGTACAAATGGCTTCTGAAAACTGAGGCCCTTATTTCTTCCGCATAAAAATGGTAATCGGAACACCGCTAAAATCAAAGTTTTCGCGAAGCTTGTTTTCCATAAACCGTTTATACGGATCCCTTACATATTGCGGTAGGTTGCAGAAAAAAGCAAATTGTGGATAAGGAGTTGGAAGCTGCGTACAGAACTTGATTTTTACGAATTTACCCTTATAGGCCGGCGGTGGAGTGTGCTCTATGATGGGTAGCATCACATCGTTCAGCTTTCGTGTCACAATCTTTTTTGAACGGTTCTTATAGACCTCAACTGCAGTTTCTATCGCCTTGAAGATACGCTGCTTGGTCAATACAGAAACAAAAAGGATGGGCACGTCATCAAAGGGCTCAATGACCTTTTTAATTTTTTGGGTATACTCTTTTACCGAATTGGTCTCTTTTTCAACCAAATCCCATTTGTTCACCAAGATGACAACACCCTTGTTGTTTCGTTGTGCCAGCCAAAAAATATTCTGTACTTGTCCATCAAATCCGCGGGTGGCATCCAACAACAAAATACAGACATCGCAGTGTTCAATGGCCCGGACGGAACGCATTACCGAGTAAAATTCCAAATCTTCCTTTACCTTGGCCTTTCTTCGAATTCCAGCGGTATCCACCAAATTGAATTCAAATCCAAATCTATTGTATTTGGTATCGATACTATCGCGGGTAGTTCCAGCGATATCGGTAACAATGTAACGGTCTTCTCCAATTAGCGCATTAATAAAGGATGATTTCCCAGCGTTAGGCCTACCGACCACCGCAAATCGTGGAAGTTCACTTTCCTCTTCTTCAACATCTGGAAGCACTTCTACCAAAGCATCCAAAAGTTCTCCCGTTCCACTTCCATTAATGCTCGATAACGTATAGTAATTCCCCAGTCCCAAGGCGTAAAATTCCACTGCATCCGCCTCACGTGGTGCATTATCGACCTTGTTGACGGCCAAAAACACCGGCTTATCTACTTTGCGAAGCAATCTTGATACATCTTCATCCATTCCGGTCACCCCAGATTCCACATCCACCATAAAAATTATGGCATCCGCTTCCTCAATGGCCAATTCTACCTGTTTATCGATCTCTTGCTCAAAGATGTCGTCACTACCAACGACATAGCCGCCAGTATCGATCACTGAAAACTCCTTCCCGTTCCAATCACTTTTTCCATAGTGGCGGTCACGCGTAACCCCACTCACAGCATCAACGATCGCTTCGCGACGTTGTATCAATCGATTAAAAAAAGTGGATTTCCCAACGTTAGGCCTTCCCACAATGGCAACAATAGCGCCCATCTGCATTAAATTTTGGCAAAAGTACCACTATTTATGAAGAAAAAATGATACCTTTTTTAATCAATGTCAATCGTTTATGAGTGATCTTACCAATGAGGTTGTTTTGCGCCCCCGGTTCGAACTGTCTTTGAATACCGAATTGGAGCGGCTAAAGCATGCCTTTGACAATGCATCCAAAGAACCGTTCTTGATAAAACGCTTGGATGAGCATATCTACATCCGGTTTACCAAGAAGGAGACTACTTTTTGGACTCCTCAGTTGCATTTAGAGCTTACCTCTTTTGAAAAAGGAATAAGTAAAATCCATGGCGTTTTTGGCCCCAATCCTACCCTTTGGACCTTTTTCATGTTCCTGCATTTTGGTGTTGGCACTCTTTTTTTGATTCTTTTGGCTTTCGCATATTCCAACTATTCCCTGGGCAAGGATATTAAGTTATGGATTGCCGGAATGGTACTTTTGGTCATTCTTTGGTTTGCACTTTATGCCTTTGGAAGAATGGGTAAATCCAAAGGGAAACCTCAAATGGACCAACTTAAAACCTGTTTAAGGGAGCTGATTTCAGATTTTTCAATGCAATCATAATTTGTCGGACACGAATCGCACTAATTTTCACAAATGTTTATTCTTGGAAGTGTCATCCTGAGCTCCTGCCTTCCGAAGTCTCGTACGGAGGACAGGCAGTAGAAGGATTGACATAAATTCCATCAATTGTACAAAAGCTATTAATTGTTATACCCGAAACGCCTAAGTTGACGGGCATTGCTTCGCCAGTTTTTGTTCACTTTGACATAGAGTTCAATATGTACTTGTTTGTCAAAGAATTTTTCCAGGTCTTTTCGAGCTTCCACTCCAACCCTCTTTAGGGCACTCCCTTTGTGGCCAATAATGATTCCCTTCTGCGTATCTCGCTCTACCATGATCACCGAACGGATGCGGATAATATCTTTGTCTTCTATAAATTCTTCGGTTTCCACTTCCACCGCATAAGGGATTTCCTTTTTGTAGTGCAGCAATATTTTTTCCCGAATGGTCTCGTTCACAAAAAAGCGTTCCGGTTTATCGGTCAATTGGTCTTTGGGATAATAAGGTGGTCCTTCGGGAAGCAATTCCAGAATCCGCTCAAACACTTCTTTCACATTAAAGTTTTCCAAAGCGGAAATCGGATGTATTTCGGCTTGAGGCAATAGGTTTTGCCAGTGCTGAATCTGTTCTTCCAGCACTTGCTGTTCCGATGTGTCTATTTTATTAATGAGCAACAACACAGGTATTCCACTGTTCTCTATTTTCTTGAAAAAGGCCTCATCTTTCAATGCTTTTTCCCCAATTTCAACCATATAAACCAACACATCGGCATCTTCAAAGGCAGATTTCACAAAATCCATCATGGATGTTTGTAGTTCGTAGGCCGGCTTTATGATCCCGGGGGTGTCCGAGAGGATTACCTGAAAATCGTCCCCGTTCACAATTCCCAAAATACGGTGCCTCGTAGTTTGTGCTTTTGAAGTGATAATGGACAGCTTCTCCCCCACAAAAGCGTTCATCAGTGTGGATTTACCCACATTGGGATTGCCAATAATATTTACGAATCCAGATTTATGCTTTTTCATGCTTCATTTTTTCAAAATACTTCTTAGCTGCCTTGTTCACTTTTGGTGCTAAAATCAAAACTGCAATCATATTGGGGATTACCATAAGCGCATATGCCAAGTCAATGAGATTAATTACCAAATCTACCGAGGCCACCGCCGCAAAAATGATGGTGCCCACAAAATACCAATTATAGTATTTACCAATCTTGGCGTTGGTCAAAAAAGAAAGACATTTTACACCGTAATAGGAATACGTGAACAAAGTAGATAAAGCAAAGGCTGCTACAATTACCATAAGCAGCACATCTCCAAAACCGAACAAAGATTTCTTGAAGGCAATCAGTGTCATTAAAATTCCGTTGCTTTCCGCCTCCAAATAGGCACCACTTAAAATAATCACAATAGCCGTTAGTGAACAAACAATGATCGTATCGATAAAAGGGCCCAACATCGCAACCAAACCTTCTTGGACAGGTTCATCGGTCTTGGATTGTCCATGGTACATAGGAGCACTTCCCAATCCTGCCTCATTAGAAAACATGGCACGACGCACTCCCAAAATCACCAATCCCCAAAAACCACCTTTGACCATAGTATCAAAGTTAAAAGCCTCGGTAACAATTAGTCTTAAGGATGGTATAATCTCAGATGCATTATTCATCATTACTACTAACACAGCAATAAAGTAGACCAAAACCATAAAGGGAACTATGGCTGAAGCTACTTTGGCTATTTTTTTTAACCCTCCAAAAATGACGAATGAAGTAATTACCGCTAAAATGATTCCAACAATCAATTTCCAATTGAAATCTCCGAGCAATGCCAGGTTTTCGTTAGGATTCACCACATTCATAAAAGTTTGGGTAAACTGATTGGCCGTAAATACACCTAAAAAACCGAAAAGACCGGCAATACAGAAAAAAGTAGCCAAGGGCTTGGCTTTTTCCCCAATTCCCTGGGTGATGTAGAACATGGGGCCACCCTGCAACTTACCGTCAGAATCAGTTCCTCGAAACATTATGGAAAGGCTACAGGAATAAAACTTTATACACATTCCGATCAATGCCGTAATCCAAATCCAAAACACAACTCCTGGACCCCCCATGTAAATAGCTATAGCCACCCCTGAGATATTTCCTAGACCCACAGTTGCAGCTACCGCCGCGGACAAGGCCTGAAGATGGCTCACATCTCCTTTCGCTCCTTCTTTGTCATGTTTACCTGCCGTAATGGCTATGGCATGGCCAAAATATCGGTATGGTAAAAATTTGGATTGAAAAACAAGGAATATTCCTCCTCCTATTAAAAGAATTAACATAGCCCATTCGGTATAGGGCAACATGTTGGATAAAAAGTTGTTGATAGCTTCCATAAAGTAAAATCCGAATTTATGGATTTCAACCGGACTTGGCCAAAAGGATTTCGTGAATATGGATTATTATTTGGAAATAAACCAAAAACGGTTGTATATTTGCCGTCCACATCGCGGGATAGAGCAGTATCCTTCGACTAGGCTCAGGATAAAGTACCTACTTTACTTCTGGAGAGGAAAAACAAGTAAATCGGGTTTTAAATTCCGATTAAAACATACATCGCGGGATAGAGCAGTAGGTAGCTCGTCGGGCTCATAACCCGAAGGTCACAGGTTCGAGTCCTGTTCCCGCTACTACGAAGACCGATTACTTAAGTATTCGGTCTTTTTTGTTTAGGACATTGTCAAACTGAATTCTCTCCTTATCCTTTACCTTCCTCCTTTTACCTCTTTGACCCCCACCCAAATTCCATCAACCCATATCGGCCATCCATAAATTCACCTTAGGTGATAGTAGGTACTTCAAATACTGTGTGACACACAAACAATATAGGTAGGCTGTTCAATAAAAGGGTGGACTAACAACACTAACCATATACTTACCTCGATTCTCTTATACCCATTTGGAATGGGGTATTTTATTATTTATAGTATTTTTCACAAATAATATTTTGATTTTTCTTATGTATAACAGAATATATTCATAATGTATAATCATTTATTATTTAATTTGTAAGACAAAACCTCACAAATATTCTAACCATCAATACTAATCTTCCCAAATGACACCAACCAAACCTACCCCACCAGTAAATAGCAATTCTTTTTTAAAACTTTATAGAACACATTCCTTTAAATCCAATGACATGAAAAACACTTTTTCACTTGGCCTTGTATTGGCCCTATTTTTCGTTTGTAACACTGCAAATTCCCAAGAACTACACACCCATTCAAATGCGGCCAGCATTGCCAATGAGGCCAACTCGGTCTCGGGATGGGGAGGCAGTGCGTCGAGAAGTTCGGTAAATACCGACGCATATGCCGGAACATATAGTATTAGGATTGAATCAACCAACGGTGGTTGGAACTACAGCTCATACAGTTTTCCAACCACCGCGGGAGAGCAATATGTAGTATCGTTCTACGCCAAGAGTGCCAGTACCACCAACCCGGCGCTCTACTGGGCCGGTGGTGGGGTCGTTGAAAACCAAAAGATCCAAATAACCAGTTCGGGTTGGGCACAATATTCCAAAACCGTTACCGCCTCGGGGACTACCATAGGAATGAACGTTTATCCAGGTTCACCTGCACTTGCGGGAGAGCATGTATTTATAGACAATTTTTCCGTAATGCCGATAGGTGCAACCGATACCCAGGCTCCCACTGCGCCCACATTGTCGAGCACTGCACATTCTGAGAACACTGTAGATCTTTCATGGAATGGCGCCACGGATAATGTTGCGGTCACCGGGTATAATGTATATCAGGACGGTACGGAAATCGCCAACAATATCCCGTTGACCATCTACCAGGCAACTGGGCTCAGTGCCTCCACGGCCTACAATTTTGTTGTACGCGCACTGGACGCTGCGGGAAATGAAAGTGCGGACAGCAATTCGATATCGGTAACCACGAACAGCGCTCCGGACACACAGGCCCCCAGCGCCCCAACGGCATTGCACAGCTCGGGACAGACCGACACCACCGTTGACCTTTCCTGGAACGCGGCCACGGACAATGTTGGCGTTACGGGCTACAATGTTTATCGTGACGGCTCCATAATGGCCAGCGATGTCAATGCAACTTCATACCAAGCTGATGGACTTTCGGCCAGCACTGCTTACAGCTTTACCGTTTCTGCCCTGGATGCTGCCGGAAACGAAAGCGCTCAGAGTACCGCCGTACCGGTGACCACGGATGCTGCATCCGGTGGGGGTGGAAGCTCAGTTTGGGCGGAAAGCGGTTCTACCTTGAGCCACACAGGGGAAGTTGCCATTGGCACAAGTTCGGTACCATCGGGCTATAAGCTTGCCGTGGACGGTGATATCCGAACCCGCAAAATAAGGGTGGACCAAGATACTTGGCCGGACTATGTATTTAAGGAAGGCTATGACCTTCCCACACTGGAAGAGATCCAACAACATATCAATGAAAAAGGGCATCTGCCAAACATCCCCTCGGCCAAGGAAGTGAAGACCAATGGTGTAGAACTGGGCGAAATGGATAGGTTATTGTTGCAGAAGATAGAAGAGCTTACCCTGTATATCCTGAAACTGGAAAATGACAAAAGGCAAATGGAAAAAAGAATCATCAAGCTCGAAAAAGATAAACTATGATTAAGTACTTATCCAAGGCCATAAAGGCTTTTACGCAACTATTGTTTTTGGGAATATTTATGGTTCAGGCACAACAATCGACCTTTAACCTTCCCGACTACCATCCCGTATCTCCAAATGCAGCCAGCTTAGGAAGTTTTGGTCTATACCCTGTCAATAAAAACCTTGGCACATCGAATATCAGTGTCCCCATCTATAATTTATCGGAAAATGGGCTTAATGTGCCAATATCTCTTACCTATAATACCTCTGGGGTCAAGCTGAATGATCTTGCTTCATGGGTGGGCCTTGGTTGGTCGCTCAATGCTGGCGGTGCTATTATCAGAAACACCAAGGGACTCCCGGACATAACATATAATGCCAGTATCCCCAATTTACAAAATGCCGCTTTTACTCAGGCTAACTACGATTATATGCTGGGAGCGGTGAAGGGATTGCGAGATACCGCCCCTGACCAGTATGTGCTCAGTGCCCTTGGTATTGGCGGTAGTTTTTATTTTGACCCCGATAGTGGTCAGGCCAAATTTGAGGATGGTAGCCCGATACGAGTTGAAGTGATCTCGGCCGATGAAATGCACGTGACCCTGGAAGATGGTACTTTACTTATTTTTGGCACAACAAGTGACAATATCGTGGCCACTGAGGTCACTAGACACAGCAATCCCAATTACACCCTTGATTATGTCTCGGCATGGTACCTTACCGAGTTGGTATCCAGTGACAGACAAGATAGCATTTCTTTTCGGTACAAATCGCAGACGTTGGTTCAGGGATATACCGACCCTGCGGGAGAGTCGGTTTATGTGAATCCCAGTTCGTCCCCCTATGATCCCAACCTGGATTTAAAGGCTCCCTACCGGGAACTTTCTCAGATTGATAGACAGACCCTTGAATCAATCATCTTTGATAATGGCCATATAGACTTTGAATCTTCATTTGGGCGCCCCGACTTGGAGGATGACTATAAATTGGATTCTATAATGGTTTATTTCGAAGATGGCACTATCAACGACAAACTAGTTGACCAGTATCATTTTACATATGGGGAGTTTGTGCGTTCAGGTGGGAATTTCTCTCGTGACTTTGAGATCGCTCCCATATTCTTCAACACCGCAAGACAGATTAACAGTCGGGAAAGGTCCCTCAAGCTCTTGATGATGTATCGTGGAGCTTCGCCCAATGACGGCCAAGTGCACAGTTTTGAATACAACAATACGCAATTGCCCATAAGATGTACCACGGCACAGGATGCCTGGGGCCATCCCAATACCAATATGGGCACCTTGTTGCCACAGACGGAAACGACTGTGGAAGCTATCAACAGCGTTTATTATGTCGTTGGAAATGGCGACCGTTCGTCCAACGAGATTACGATGAAGGCAGGGGTGCTTGAAAAAATTACCTTCCCGACCGGAGGATATACCACATTCGAATATGAGGCCAACCGGTATCTGTCAACGGATCAAGTGTATGTTCCCAGGTCCCATTTGGTCAGGGCATTCGGGGAAGAGTGCAACGACCCCGCTTATCCGCATTATGATGAAACCACTTTTACAATACCAACTGGGGCAAAGAATATTAAACTGCATATTTCCATGAGCCCGGTGGATTATCAGGGTAGTTCGGCTTCCTATGTGGCCTTGGACGGCAAATTTTTCTATCGTCCGACACCGAACAGCAGTGGAGGCCCGAGTGACAGTTCTGATGGATGGTACGAGACCATTGATATCAATTTTGGGTACAATCTTGGCCCGGACATCCTGACACCTGTCCCTTTCCAGCCAGGAACCCATACCATCAAAGCTTTTGACACTGGCTATGGCCCTTTTGCCGCCTATGACTGTTCGCTTATGGCGCTTACCATAACCTGGGATGAGCCTAGTGGTACCCAACAGGTGGAAAAATTGGTGGGTGGCTTGAGAACCAAAACCATTTCCAGTTATGACGGTGTTTCATCCGTTCCTGTAAGGGTAAAACGTTTTGAATATGCAGACCCCAATATAATTCATCCGGAACGCAACAGAGGATATATAAGAAAAACAATTCTAGACACAGGTTTTTCCTTAAAACCCACTATATCCACCTCCCCACATTTTAACAACAATCTGGGAGGTGAGCCTGTTATCGAATATGGTATGGTGACCGAGTACGACCATGACCCTGTTACTGGATTGGACAATGGGAAAACCGTTTCGTACTATGAACAGGTACCCTTGACCAGAACTTACAATTCTATTACCGGGCCGGAGGTGTTCAAACATCCCGGTTTTGTCTGGAGCTATTTTTTTGCGCAGAACCTTGTTGATGGCAATGGGTGGTCGCTCAGTGCCCAAAACCTTCTTCTCGATGCATTGGCGGGACCGGAGGAATATTCCTTTTATGAGAGCCGTGGCTGGAAACGTGGCAGGCTTTCCATGGAAGAGGTGTACAAGACCGAAAGCGGTTCGGACATGCTCATTGCAAAGACGGAGAACATCTATTCCACTATTGAATCCCTGAAGATTAGAGAAAACTTTGTCTTTTCCCCATTTCATTCAGCCTATGAGTCAGGTTGGACCATAACGGCCCCATACAATCCGGATACGGATTTTAACAGTATACAATTCTGTTATAAGGCTGGGGAGACCGAGATCGGAAGGAAGGTCGTGAGCAAGACCATCAACACAAAATACGATGATAATGGCCAAAACCCCGTGGTGACCACAATGGAATATTTTTACGACAACTTGGTGCACAAGCAACCTACACGCACTAAGACCTTTAATAGCCTGGGGCAGGTCCAGGAAACCACTATCACCTACCCTGATGATATTGCGTCACTCAGTTTCCTGGTAGGCCCTGATTTGAGCACCTTGGAAAAACAGGCCATTGATAGTTTGAAAACAACAGGGCCATTGCATCGCATTGCCGAACCCGTTCAGGTGGAAACCGTTGTAAGAGATGCCAACGACAATATCTTGTCCAGCTACGTCCAAAGGACGGATTATCAAGATTGGGATGTAAACTTAGTATTGCCAAAATCGGTCAAGTCATTAAAAGATGGGTATAATGCTTCAAACAACCCCATGCAGGAACGTATTGTGTACCACGATTATGATACCGGCGGGAATCCGATAGAATTCAGCAAGGCCAACGCTGCCCATACGTATTATGTCTGGGGTTATAACGGCACGGTTCCTATTGCAAAGCTGGAGAATTTCACAACAGCGGACGCCACGAATATCCAAGCTACAATTAACGCCGCCGTAAACGCTTCAAATTTAGATGTTGACAATACCTCAGAGAGCGCTCTTCGTGATGCACTAGATAATATAAGGAGCGCTGCAACAGGTGCTTTTGTCACTACCTATACCTACGACCCCTTGATTGGCCTAAACAGTGTCACAGATCCAAAGGGCTATACCATGTATTATGTCTATGACAGTTTCAATCGCCTTAAAGAGGTCAGGGATGGTGCCAATAACCTGGTCACGGACTATCAGTACCACTATAAATCCCAGAACTAAAACTTGCCAAAAATGATAACAAAAAAATATCAAAACAATATACGGTACTCCCTTTTTCTAGGGATAATTTTAATGTTCTTTTCAACCACGACATGGTCTCAGCAAGTGCTAGGGCCTAGCCCTGTGGAAAGAGGTGACGAAGAAGGTTATACGCTTAGCTCAGCAGCTTCCAATGTTACTTGGTCCGTTCCTGCCGCTGCAACCATAATCGGTTCAAACACGGGTTCCACTGTAGTAATTCGATGGGACCGTGCAGGAACCTATTTTGTAAGGGCGGATTATAGTGGAACACCTGGGTTTGATGTTTTCAATGTAACGGTTACCTTGCAAAGTCCAGCTACCCCAACGATAGATTCCGCTAGCTGTGGTGAAGCCACCCTTACTGTAGACCATAATGACTCCTTAAAACCGAGAGCAACCGGGGTTTCGTGGTTCTGGCAAGGAACCAATTCCAATGGTACGGATTCATCAGCTTCAGTAAATGCAACTCAACCATATAAAGCGACTGAGATTGGAAGTCATTATATCAGAGCCAGAGATGACCAAAGCGGTGAATGGAGTGCAAGCTCATCATCGGTATATGTAGCCAGTATCCCACCGGTTACGGGCACTCCTAATGCTAGTGCCCCTGCGGTATGTGATAGCAGCAATGCCGTACTTTCCGCTTCTGGGATAAGTGGGGCTACTTATAATTGGTACAATGCATCAGATAGCCCTATTGGGACCGGAGCAAATTATACGGTCACCAACCCTGTTGACGGCACTGCTTATAGGGTATCCGCTACGGTCAATGGCTGTGAAGGGGAAAAAAGAACCGTAACCGTAACGGTCAATGACACTCCCCCCTTGTGGGTTCCTCTCGAACCTGTGGAAAATCAATGCTCCACACCCAATAGCGTTGCACTTACCGCAAGGAGCAGTGGTATTTCCCCATCCGACTCCAATATTCAACATATATGGTACACCAGTGAGTTTGGATCAGGGACCACAACACACTCGGTAGTTAATGGAGGAGCATCTTACACCACCGAAAAAACAGTAACCCAGAACGCTACCTATTGGGTGAGCGCCATACGCAACGGTTGCGAAACGGCACGCCAACAAGTAACGGCCACTTTTACAAGTAACACCACACCTGTTCTGGGATTTATTGATAACAATGGCGCCTTGTGCGAACCGGCCAGTTTTACGCTCTATGCTACAGGCGGCACAAGTGAAAGTGTTTATGAGTGGTATGATGTTTCTACGGGAGGAACTGCGCTTCATGAGGGAAGCAACTTTAACCCACCGGCCGTAAACTACAATGAAACCAATAATGGAATTAAAACCTATTATTTAGGAGGTACATTGAAGAATGCACTAGGCTGCGATTTTCCCATGCAGAGGATACCGGTGCCGGTTACGGTAAAACCGTTACCGCCCCCTCCGACATTGAACCTTATATCACAACCCAGTTGCTCTGATCCCAACGGGGCTTTTGTAATCACAAACTACAGTAACACCTATAACTATGTCGTAAGTCCACCAACTGGAGTTACCATATCCAATGATACCATAACAGCTCCACCGAACACCTATACGGTTACAGCAACCTTGAATGACTGCACTTCGGGAGCTTCGAGCCAGATGGTTATCGACCCACAACCCTCCGCACTGGGGACACCCACTTTAAGTGTTGTCACAGACCCTACGTGCTCCAATACCAATGGTACATTTTCCATTACCAATTATGACGATTCCTATACCTACTCTGTGAATCCATCCACTGGTGTAACCATAGCGGGAAGTTTGATCACAGCCCCCGAGGGGGATTATACCGTAACAGCCTCTTCGGGAAGCTGTACATCGGTGGCCTCAGAAAGCAGGACCATAAGTGCACAGCCAACAACACCCGATGTTCCCGTGTTAGGGACGGTAACGCAACCTACCTGTGCATCCCCGATGGGAACCTTTTCGATAACCAACTACAACGCCCTGTACACTTATGCCGTGGAACCATCCGCAGGAGTGAACATATTAAATGGGACCATCACCGCACCGACAGGAAACTATACCGTCACGGCTACGCAAAACGGCTGTACATCACCTGTGTCATTATCGGCGGTGGTAGATCCCCTGCAAGGCGATTGCCTTAGCAGCGACCCACAAGACCACAATTACGTTTATTCCAGAACCTACCAACAAGAGAGCCAGTCAGTTATAGATGCCCAATTTTTTACGCAGAACGATGCACTAGTACAGCAGATTGCCTTTTTTGATGGTCTAGGACGTCCTTTTCAGCAAGTTGGTATAGCGCAATCACCAAATACTGCTAAAGATGACATTGTCACCCACATTGCTTACGACAATTTCGGGCGACTAAAAAAGGAGTGGCTTCCCTATACCGATATTGATCCACTGGCAGCTTTGGGTAGTTTCCGGACAACTGCTGAGGCAGATACGGATACCCATTATGTGCAGCATTATGGACAAGATATCCTATCCAATGCCCCCAATCCCTTTTCTGAAAAGGAATTTGAAGCATCCCCGATCAATAGGGTACTTAAACAAGGAGCTCCCGGTAATGATTGGGCCCTAGGTAATGGTCATGAGATCGAGTTCGGTTACGTGACCAATACATCGGCGGACGGTATAAAACAATACCAAGTGAGCTTAAACCACACGGGCAACACCCATGTGCCGACCTTACTTGTATCGCCCGATAACAACGGAGAATATGGTGAGGGAGAACTCTATAAGAATATCACTTATGATGAAAACCATGATGGTACCACATCCAAACTGCATACCACCGAGGAGTTCACCAATAAGCAAGGCAGGGTAGTGCTCAAGCGCACCTATGCCGAAGTTGGGTCACCGAGCGTAGTCGAGGCGCACGACACCTATTACGTGTACGACGATTATGGTAACCTTACCTATGTACTGTCCCCAAAAATGGATGCCAGTAGCGCAACATTGGCCAATATCAATGCCAACATGGACGAACTGGGTTACCAGTATGTCTATGACCATCGCAACCGTTTGGTGGAGAAAAAGATTCCAGGCAAGGGATGGGAACATATTGTATACAACAAATTGGATCAGCCCGTTATGACCCGTGATAGCATACAACGTGCCGCGGGTGAGTGGCTGTTTACCAAATACGATGCTTTCGGAAGAGTGGCTTATACAGGTAAGGCGACCTCGGTGGTTGGAACAGCGAGAACTACTGTGCAAGATGAAGTGGACGGATTGTCTGGTAATCTTTGGGTAAGCCAAGGAAGCCAGACCAATTTTGGCGGAACTGATATTTTTTATGACAATGGGGCATATCCGACACAATCGACCACGGAAGCGCAGCTGTCCGAAATTTTGACCGTGAATTACTACGACGGCTATAGTTTTGTGCCAGGGACTTGGCCTACCGTACCTACCAGCGTATTTACTGAAAACATAGATACAGATGTTAGAAGTTTAGCTACAGGAACCAGGGTAAAGGTGTTAGATCAAACCCCTGCCCAATGGATTACCACGGCCACCTATTATGATGACAAGGGCAGACCCATCTATACCTATAGTGAAAACGAATATCTGGAGACAGTTGATATAGTGGAGTCTGAACTCGATTTTGTGGCCAGGCCAACAAGGGTACGCAGCACCCATACCAGGACCCTGAGCGGAGTCGAAGGGACCATTGTCACCTTGGACAATTTTGAATACGACCATGTGGGCCGCTTGCTCAAACAGACCCAATGTGTGGGTGACGAGACGCTGGGCGGAACCTGTGATGCAGCCAGCACTGTAAACTTGGTGTTGCAGAATACCACGGTGACCACTGATCAAGCTGCCCAGAACAGCATTACGGTGGAACCGGTAACAGAGATTACCAACGGAGAATTGGAAGTGACCGGCAATGGCGGACAGGAAGAGTTGATAGCCGATAACGAGTATGACAATCTAGGTCAATTGATCAAAAAGAATGTGGGGAATACCGTTGCATCCCCATTACAAGAGGTGGACTACACCTATAACGTTCGGGGATGGCTCAAGAGCATAAACGAGGATGCCAACAACGACAATGACCTGTTCAACTTTGGGATCAATTACAATACGGTTGCCCATGGGGGAACAGCTCTCTTTAATGGCAATATCGCCGAAACCGAATGGGAAACCGCCAACGACAACATACAGCGATGGTACCATTATGGTTACGATGCGCTTAACCGTATAACGGATGCCACAAGTTATAATGGGGACTACAATGTTTCCAATATTACATATGACCGTAACGACAATATTGGAAATCTTCAGCGCCAAGGAGCTGCTGGAGTCATTGATAATCTTACCTATAATTACCACAACACTGAGATAAGTAACCGTTTGCGAACCGTTGCGGATGCCAGTGGAAGTGCCGAAGGTTTTACCGATGGCACCAATTCTGGTGATGACTATGCCTATGATGCCAATGGTAACATGACCATGGACCTAAACAAGGGCATACAAGCTGATGGTATTACCTATAACCACTTAAACCTACCTACCTCGGTGACCTTGCCAGGGGGCACAATTTCGTATATTTACGATGCCGTGGGCACCAAATTAAAAAAGACCGCGGAAGGTTCTGTGACAGAATATGCCGGCAACTACGTGTATTCGGGGAATACAACATCTACTACACTGCAGTTTTTTGACCAGCCCGAGGGCTATGTCACCCCGAGCGCAGTCGAGGGGTCTTACAATTATGTGTACCAATACAAAGACCATTTGGGCAACATTAGATTAAGCTTTTCTGATGGTAACGGTGATGGTGATATAGATGTGACCAACGACCCTTTGACCACGGAAATTGTGGAGGAAAACAACTACTACCCCTTTGGCCTTAAGCACAAAGGGTACAATGATGCAGTTTCTGAGTTGGGGAACAGTGTTGCGAATCGGTGGAAGTATCAGCAACAAGAACTCAACGAATCTTTGGACTACAACATGTATGAGTTTGAGTTGAGACACTACGATGCTGCAATTGGAAGGTTTGTAACCACTGATCCGTACGAGCAGTTCGATTCTCCGTATTTGGCTATGGGTAACAATCCGGTTGTCTCTTTTGATCCAGATGGGGGGTATTGCTACGATGCTAACGGAAATCAAATTGCTTGTCCCGAAGATGAGTTATATGATGATTATCGGGACAATGAAGAAAACCATATCAATGTATTGGACGAAGTTGTTGTTGAAGGAGAGAAAAGCGAGCAGACCAAAGCCAATGAAGCCTATTGGAAAGAGATCAATGAAAATGCTTTGATATTGGATAAATTGGCCACTTTAAAGACTGGTAAAACATCACAAGGAAGAGCGGAGGAAGCAAAAGCAGAAGCAGAACAATTATCTATTATTGCTTATGAAATACCGACACCTTCTTACCATTCTCCTTTTGAGTATATTAATGGTGCTGGTGCTGGAGTAAAATTGGCTATGGGTGTTAAAGCGCTCATCTCTGCTCGAAGGCTGGTTAAATTATTAAAACTTCCTATTACCGGAAAGATAAGATTTATCCCTAGAAAAGTTGATATATTGAATGGAAAGATCCTTAAGAAAAATGGGGGTTATGTTGACAAATTTGGAAATGTATGGAAAAAAGGACCTTCAAGAACTGCGGGTGAAGCGTTCGAATGGGACGTTCAACTGTCAGCTAAAGGAAAAGCTCAGTTGGGCCATTTATCTAGGGATGGCAAACATTTAAATGTATCTTTGAAAGGTAAAATAACTCATTAAACTTTATGGCAAAGGAGATTTATTTGAGACTATTCCTCAGAACGACGAATCAATCAAAGGCAAGAAAGATGAGCGAAACAATTTTGGGTGTTTTGGTAAATTCGAAGCAAGTTTCCTTAGAATTATATTGGAAGGATAAAACGCTCTTCAATTTGGAAATAACCCAAGATATATCAAGCGAAAATCAACAAGACATTACTTTTGAAGTACTGGATAAAATATCTAAAATATCAACTTCTTGGTCTGTCGATTTACCGGAAAACTTTGATATGGAAGATTTTGATTTCTCTGGTATATCCAATGGTAATTTTAAATGGGACTATGTTTCGTGGGCAAGTTTTATTCTTCAGAAGAAAGATGTAACAGTATTGGACATTACTTGATAAAGTAATATGTTAACTAGTAATTTAGAATACAACCAACAACAGCAGTTCATAATGAGCTGCTGTTTTTTCACCCTCCCCCAACCCCTCTACCCTTTTTGGATGGTTAAGAGGAGGAGCTAAACACCTATTATTTGTAATGAAGTTCTTCTTTTACAAAAGCATTCCATTTTTCAGACTGCTCTTCATCCAATCCATGATTTGTTTCAACATCAAAAACATCTTGGATACTATCCGAGATTTCAAAAAAGTAATCAATCACTCTATATTTTTCCATGTACGACGAAAATAGCATTTGGTCAATACTGTCCTGAGCCTTTCTCGTATAGATTTCATTTATATCCAAATGCCTTTTTTCATGCTCAAACAATTCTTGTAATGCTTTTTTACCTTCAGGCGAATCGTCAAACGAAGTTGTATCAATCCATGATATTCCTATTTGGTCCGAAGTAAAAAGTATCGCCGGAGGATAGTTGTATACTTTACTTATTTCACCAATTAAAGTAGGATGTACCATGGCTGTAGTATCAGTTTCAGTATTCACCACTATTTTAAAATGGGAAAGATTCAGAGGTTTTTCGGACCAAAAGTATCTATGGTTTTTTCGAAGTTTATAAACCATCTTATCAGGAACAACCAAGCAAAGAAAATTCAATACTAATAATCCAATAAAGAAGAATTTATAATCTTTGGATAGAATACATTTCTTTAAGATAAAAGCAATTGTGATAATAAGTACTATTGGAAAGAGCAGATTGTAGTGGAGAAACTTCAGTTTGACCACTACTACAATAACAGTCAAAAAAATAAGTGATATCAAGGCAACCTTTGGAAATTTTGTTTTAATCGTTGACTGTTTTTTGATTTCTGTAAAGTTAACAGGTTTGGATTTAGCTCATACAAGGAATAATGGAAATAATGACTTTGAGCTGAAAAACGTAGAGTACTTAGGTATAACAATCTACTATACTACACTTGTACTATAGAAAATTTTGTGTCAGTTGGTTATTTCTGTTATTCAACTCCAACTGCCGATTATCTTAACGAAGACGAATTCGTTGCCCCCCGCTACCGCTAGTTTTTAACTAGTGGTCTTGAAAACCAACAACAGCAGTTCATTTTGAGCTGCTGTTTTTTCCCCCCGCTACCGCTAGACTATGTCTAGTGGCGTACCGAGTAAGGGATAAAATGTAAAAGAAAGAGCCACGGTGAAGGTTGTGACTTTTACATTTGCTCTAGACATAACAGTTATGAATTGATGGCATCCGTACATCAATTTAGACCGGAGAGTGAAAAGGAACGGTTATCTTTTGCCCCCGCTACCGCTAGACTATGTCTAGTGGCGTACCGAGTAAGGGATAAAATGTAAAAGAAAGAGCCACGGTGAAGGTTGTGACTTTTACATTTGCTCTAGACATAACAGTTATGAATTGATGGCATCCGTACATCAATTTAGACCGGAGAGTGAAAAGGAACGGTTATCTTTTGCCCCCGCTCCCGCTAGACTATGTCTAGTGGCGTACCGAGTAAGCGATAAAATGAAAAAGAAAGAGCCACGGCGAAGGTTGTGGCTTTTACATTTGCTCTAGACACAACAGTTATGAATTGATAGCATACATAGATTAATTTAGACCGGAGGGTGAAAAAAGGAACGGTTATCTTTTCCGCATGAGCAGAAACTACAAGTTCCACAATCAGGCTGGAGTGTATTTTGTTTCCTTTGCCACGGTCTATTGGATTGATGTGTTCACAAGACAGAAATATTTCGATGTCTTGGCAAACAGCATTGCTCATTGCAGAAAAGAAAAAGGCATGGAACTTTTTGCCTATTGTTTTATGCCAAGCCATATCCATTTGATGTTTCGTTCGAAAAACAATGACCCTTCCGGATTGCTACGGGATTTCAAAAGACATACTTCCAAAGAAGTATTAAAAATGATTCGAGAAAATCCACAGGAGAGCAGAAAGGAGTGGCTACTTGAAATGTTTGAACGGGCAGCCCAAAAAAAGAAAAACGTTGAGAAACAACAGTTTTGGCAACACCACAACAAGCCCATTGAACTATGGAGTCCTGCGGTCATCAAACAAAAACTGGATTATATCCATAACAATCCTGTGAACTCTGGGTTGGTGGTCAACCCGGAGGATTGGAAATACAGTAGCGCACGGAATTTTAACGGAGATTCAACTATTTTAGAGGTCGATGAAATAGGTTTTTTAGGTTGATTAAAATGCCACCAGTTGCAAACTGGCGGTAGCGGGGGAATCTATTCACATTTAAAGAATAATCTACACACCACCAGTTGCACCTGTACTGAGCCTGCCGAAGTAAACTGGCGGTAGCGGGGGCAAACTGGTGGTAGCGAGGGACTTTTCTCCTTATCGTTTACCCTCCACATTTAACCTTCCACCCTTAACCCTTTCCATATTTCCATCAACCCAAATCGGCCATCCATAAATTCACCTCCGGCAATAGTAGGCACTTCAAATAATTTGTGATACACAAACACCACCGGTAGGTTACTGAATAAATTCAGAACACCCTACTACTTTACTTCTAATATGATCGATATCCTGAATGAAAAAACACAGCTTTTAAAACAGTTGATACACAAAACCACTTCTGAAAGATTGAAAAGCCTTCAATTTCTACCCTTTGAGGAATCGGAAGTGGTTGCTTTTGAAGAAAAGTGCGGTATTATACTTCCTGAACAATATCGGGAATATTTGTTAAAAATAGGAAATGGAGGATTTGATGTTGAACCACTTCGACTAAGCAGTGAATACCAAAATTTGAGCCTCCCTTGGGAAGATGATGCAACCCAAGAATCCTCAAGTTATGGGGTATTGTACATAAGTGCAGAAGGTTGTGGTGTTTCCAATCTTCTTGTAATCTCAGGAGAAAGAAGAGGAGAAATATGGATGGATCTTTTGGAGGAGGGATTCCGATTCGTGAGTGCCAATTTCTTTGATTGGTACAACAGTTGGTTGGATCAAAATATTGACCGGCTCAATGGAAAAGTCACCCGTTTAGGAGATACTATCCGAAGGATCTCCAATGTTACGAATGATACCTTACCCAAAGACAAAATTACCTTGCATAACGATTACCTCTATGCATTCAAGGACATAGATGATCAAAAGCCATTGGATGCGGTGTTGACAAAATATTTGGAGGTCAAGGATGTTGATGGCAGCATATACGAGGAAATCATTGATCATATTCTCACCGAAAACACAGAACCAGATTATGATTTGTTGCTTCAATTTACCAACAGAGCACTTAAGGAATCTTCGGTAAAGGATGACACTTTTTATAAAGATATGCTATGCTACAAAGGACAAATGTTAGTGGAGTCAAAGCAATTCGAGGAGGCAGTTATTTGTTTTGAACAGGCACTTGAAATTGGTGTAGATTATTCCCCACAGGATATGATTGGAGGATTCACCCATTGGCTAATATCCGCCTATTGGAAGACTGTCCAAACAAAGAAGGCGCTGAAATACCTCTTGCCACGGGAAGACTTTTATGACATTGATAGCTGTACGGAAATAATAGCGGATATCTACGTTGACTTTGAAACACCAGAAGCGACCATTTTTGCGGGAGAAGCATTATTGGAGTTTGATTTGTTCAAAGAAGATGAAGAGTATGAATATTATGTATCGGATGTGCATTACTATTTGTACTGCTCGTACGCAAAATTGAATGATCAAACCAAAGCCAATTTTTACCTTAACGAGATGGAGAACAACTCTGAGGAGCCCTTCCCCTATGAAGATATATTTCGTGAATTATTCGACCATAACCTGTTCTCTAAAGCACTCTCCTATTTAGAAAAATATGAGGATTTTTTGCAGCAGAACAGGGACGATTTATTGGAAGATAAACAAGACTGGATTTACGATCAAAAGGGAAAATGCTATGAAGGAATGGAAGATTCCGAATTGGCTATCATTAGTTTCCAGAAAAGTTTTGATAATAAAAAATGGGTTGTCCCCTATGCCAATCTAATTAAAGCATATAAGCGCTCAGGAAATGTTGAAAAGGCGCAAGAGCTGTCTGAAAAACTATTGGTTTTTGATCCTAATTATTGAAAGATGGACCTCTTTTAACTTTTACACATTTACACTCGAAAAATTCAATTCTGACCTGCATTGGTCCGCTTCAACCCCTTCAATTTTCTATTGAAATGAATCACGTAAGTAAAATTGAAGCCAAAGTTCAGGTTGGGATTTTTAAAGTTGAAGTTGTTCCGGGTTCTAGTGATAAAGGAATCTTCCACCATGCTCGGGGCGTTGGTAAGCATAAATTGCAACATGACATCACCAATTTCCCAGTTTACACCCAAGCCAAATGGCCCATAGGTGTCCGCTGATTCAATCGGATTAAACACGGTATAGTACTCTGACACCAAGGAAACATGATTGCTCAGTTTGAATCTGCCTCCAAATCCCAGGGAAAAATGGTTCTGTGTATCCCCTGGACCATCCACAAATCCTTTGTGGACAAATGTAGGCGCTAACTGCAACGAGAATTTTGAGTTGAACTTTCGTGCAAATAGTAGCTGAGAGGTGTATGACAACCTCCCTGAAAACGAATCGTTAAAATAGGGACTGTCCAATGCGCTGCTATTGTAGCTGGCGTTCTGAAAAATCGTGACGTTAAATGGAGCTCCATTGGCATCATTTCGTTGCCTGACAAGTCTGTATTTCAGATAACCATCAAAAAGTCCATCCCAGGTAGATCCACCAAAACCTGTTGACAACCTATCGCTTATAGCGTACTCTAAGGCAATCCGTACATTAATTTTATCCACCCCAAAACTTTGAGATCTTAGTTCAGGTGTATTCCAGAATCTATTGGATACAAAGACCTCCAAAATTCCCTTCTTTCTGGTTTCAACAGAATGACCATACGTAATTCGCGTAGTTTTAAAGGTAGCGGAAGTATATTGGGGAAGTGTATCCTTTTGTTCTTTCTCCAGAATATCCAATAAACCCTTTTGGGCTTCTGCCGTAAATGCAAAAGCCACTAATGCCAACATTGTCAAAAAAATTCTACTCTTCATAAGGCACACATTCAAATCTAAAATCTACTGAAATGGTCTTCGCAATGTTTCCTGCCAACAAAGGCGGTATTTTGATCTTATAATCCTGAACTACGGTCTCAAAGGTCCCCGACAACAGATATGTTTGGTCCCTTCGCTCTATTTTGGCTTTGATTTCCAATTGTTTGGTCACTCCATGCATGGAAAAGTTACCTGTTATCATTCGCGTCTGTTCACCAGATAAGGACGGGTCAAAATCAGCTATAGTTCCCTCAAAAATTGCCTTTGGATAAATGTCGGTTTCCACATAGCTTTCGTTGAAATGTTCCCTCATCAACGCTTTTTCAAAGATAAAGGCATTCATTAGCATACTGACAGCGATTTCGCCCGTTTGCAAATCCACAATTCCCAATACCTGGTTGTTCTCTGCCTTTATATGCTCAACAGAAGTGTACGAAAAGAAAGATACATGGCCTTGTCTTTCTATGAACTTCGTATGTTCTTGCGCGAAAGTGCAAAAGCAAAAAAATACAAAAAACGGAATGAGTCTGTTCCTATTATTCATGAATTACTATACAGTTCAAAAATATGGCATCTTTCAAAAATCCTTTATATATCCCCTTAACCACAATAGTATCGTTTGCAGAAAGGCTTTTTACATAGTCCCTTTGATCCTCGGCCATATCACATATGATACTTGGATGTTCTTTTTCACCCGTTCCCAATATTATGGTTATTCGATTATTACGTTCGTTGACTTCTTTAATCTTCCCCGTAATTTCCACAACTTTTTCGGAAACCAGACCAACACTATCAGAAACATTTCCTTCCAGGTTTGAAATTAAGTTGTGGGCGTTGATAAATAGATCGGGTTCTCGATTGTGGACATTTTCAGCATTCAAGGGAAGGGTAAACCAAATAAGGCAAAGGCCCATAATAAGCAAAATGGACGCTAGTATTATTTTACCAAAAGCACTTATTTTTTTAATTCCTCGCATTGGTTCCAATAAAAACCCAGAGCCTGTTGACAAGCTCTGGATTCAAAACTACTAAAACAATTTCCCTTTTCAATTTAGTTAAGCCGCACTGTACCCAATCTCCTCACAGCTACATAAAGGGGGTACATAGTTTTCTTTCTTGATGACATCTCCCTTTGGAGGGTATCCAAGTTCCATCAATTTGTTAAGCGCCATTGATAGCTCATTGGCACGGACAAAGTGAAAAACGATCAACGAATCCAATGGATATGCATAAACATTGGAAATGTCTTCAATGCATAATAATTCCTTTTCTATTCCTTCAGCACAATCAATACAAAATGACTGCTGTACGTTTATTCTTGCTAAACTCTTGTTCATGGCATAATGGTTTAAAATACCCTTGAGATATTAAATCCGAAAAAAATGTCACCTTCACTCCAATCTCCCGTGGCCTGACCTAAAAAATTGTTGATATTCATCGGTTGCGCATTGGTAAAGTGCAACTGGAAAACATGTCCTCCCGTTTCCAAATCAAAACCTATTGAGAGTGGATTTCTGAACGGTGAGGTATCAGCTCTATTAAAGTGGATGCCATAATCCATATTTATGCTCCAACGCTTGGTCAACTTATGTCTTCCGCCAATGCCCAAAGCATATTGTGAATTGTCCTGTTCGGCAACACTGACCAGGTTGTTATGGAAAAAGGTCGGGGCCAGTTGCAACGAAAGCTCTTCGTTCACTTTTCTTGAAACCAATAGTTGGGTGGCATATCCGAGTTTGTGCTTAAACTCCAGTCCAGGCAAGTTGTCCTCATCCAAAGAGGTGTTTATCTGAGCACTGTTATGCCATACGATCGTAAGGGGAAAGCTTCCCTTTTTTTGCCGTATCAACCTTAGTTTTAGGGCACCTTCGTAGGTTTTTTGAAATGAGCTTCTTGAAATACTAGCGTTGATGCCATCTGTAATACCATAGATTAAATTCAACCTGGTAACGGCCTGGTCCAATCCAAAAAAATCTTCAATTCCGGTTTTAATGGATCCAAAACGATGCGAAACAACGAAATACAGTTCCCTTTCCGACACCATTTTTGTGGATTCAAAATTCACCACTTTCAACCCCTTAAAAGCCGCTGTTTCAAAATTCTCGGAAGTTTCCACATCTATTTCCTCCAATAGGTCCTGCCCACATACAAACTGCGGTAACACCGCCAAAAGGATAAAAAGTTTTTTTATTTTTTTCATGTTCATTAATTGGTTATGGTTGCTTGATCAATCTTAACAAGTTCGAGAAGGTCATCATATCCAATGCACCTTCCTTTAATGGAAATATGACTTCCTTTTTCAACCTTGGACAGTGGGGCATCAATAAAGTTTACCTGTACTTTATTATCCAAGGTCACTGAATTTTTATCAATTTCCGTGACTTGTCCCGAGGTAAGCAACACTTGATCTATGTAAGTGTTACCGTCTTTGCTGAATCCTGAAAAAAGATCATTGGCGGACAATTCGTATCGAGCAGTTTCCGCTACTATATTTCTTTGTCCAGGATTAAGGTATTTGTAGCCCATAAATGCTAAAACGCACGCTATCAGAATTGTAAATGATATGGTCAAAGTCTTTTTGGACATCATTTTTTGCTCAGTTTAAAGTCAATTTTCACCTGTACTTCCTTAGCAATCTTGTTTCTGACAATCTTGGGGATCTTAATGTCAAAATCTGAAGGTGCCACAACAAAACCGCCTATCATTTGGAGCACATCCCCAATGCGTTGCATTTGCACCGTTGTGGCTATTTCCTTGTCCTTGCCATGAAAATTTAGAACACCATCGAGATTCACATCCATGATCTCCGGACCCAATTCTTTTAAATCAAAATCTTGCAATTGTCCCCTGAAAATTGCCTTCGGATAGGTTTCTGATTCGACATAGTTCTCATTAAAATGCTCTTGCATCAGGGAATTCTTGAATTGAAACCCTATAACCAAGGCCAATGATGCAATCTTGTTGCTTTGAGAGTCATAAATAGTCGTGACCGACTTATTGATTGCTTTGACCTCTTCGAAAACTTCCTCAGATGCCTCAAAAATGATAATCCCATTTTTGTCGATAAATTTTTCCTGGGCCTGTAATTGTAGGGTGCCCAAGCAAATCAGACACCCTGCAATTCCACTTATCAAACTTCTAAACATCCCCTAATCAGTTTTCTGGGGTTCCCGCATCAATCCACTCCTCGAATAAATCAATGGTTGATTGTGGCAGTCGACCTGCAGGAGGCATTGCCCTTGTTTCACCAGTCTGTCTGCTAATCGCAGTGAGTATGGTATTTGCCCTACTACTTACATCACTGAAAGTCGTCAATGAAAAAGGAGCTCCGTTTGCTGTTGGAGAACCGTGGCAACCTAAACAGTTGCTGCCTATAACGGCACTAATAGGGCTCTCGTAGGTAACTGCTCCATTTCCTGGATTGTCATCGGTTACTAAATCATCCTCACTTTCACTGGAGCAACTTGCAATCATTGCAAAAGCAACCAAAGTGGAGAAGAGCATCAAACTTTTTTTCATAATGTTGGATTTGTTAAGTTAATGGCGGTAAAGCCAATCGAATTTGATAAATCAAAGCAATCGAAAATCTCTTTCGTACACCTATAAAATGTGCGTGAAGGGGAAATATCGGCCTTGATGAGGAATATTCTAGGTTAAAAGGAATATCCGGGTTTGAATCATTTATCAATTCGTTGATAAGGTTTTGTGGGATTGTAAAATCATTATATATTCGGAGAAAACAGGGATAATCTCCATGCGAAAAGACAGACTCTATTTCTTAACTTTTGTCACTATAGCCATCATATATACGGTTATCGCAAGTATTGCCCTGCACTATATCAACAGGTCAGAAACTATCACTTTACTGGAAACCTGTTTAGAGTTCAGTAAGAACGAAACCAAGACTTTTGCCACCCTGGTAAGTCATCAAATGAGCACTGGTATTGGAAAGGAAGCTGTCATCCAAAATGTGCAACAAAGTCTTGAAGAAACGGATTTGGATATTGGATATTTAAGTATTCTGGATTGGTCAGGGGAGATAGTATGCCATCCTGATATTAGAAGGGTAGGAGAGCAAGCTGGTGCAACAAAGTCCTTTGTTTCATCAGTTACGGATGAGCTTACCACAGAAAGCTTTTACACGCAGTTGAAGACGAGGTTGAAGGAAATGGAAAATGCCGGACCCGACAACCTTGTTAGCCCATCAGAAGTGATTCATATGCACTCGGTTGCCGGTACCGATTGGATTGTGGCCGCTCATATTGGACTGGGCAAAATTTCCATAAAACTTGACGAAATGAGGAACCGGTTCTTTTTCATTTTTATGGTTATGGGGCTTTTGGTAGCGCTTACCTACGTGGCCGCGGTGCGATTCCTTGGAAGTGCCTATGAAAAACGATTAGAGCTAAAAAACAGACAATTGGAAGATGAAGTGTTCAATCTTTCAAAATTGAACCGAGCTGTTGGGGATTATCAGCAGCGTGTCCATGATTCGGCAACGGTAGAATCGGAAGATACTCCTTCCAAAAGACGTATTCTTACTTATCTGCGGGATGAATTGCTCCCCATCCCTATTGAAGAGATAGCACATATTTATACGGAAAACACCATTACCTACGTAGTGTGTTTTGATGGCAAGCGCTCCACATCCAACTCAAGTCTGGAGGAGCTTTCTTCTCAGTTGGACAGCGCCCACTTTTTCAGGGCCAACAGGCAATTCATTATTGCGATATCGAGCATTGATAAAATTGTCCGCTACGGAAACAATCAATTAAAAATATTGGTGACGCCCAAACCTGATGCGAATATCATCATTAGCAAAAACAAAGCGGCCGAGTTTAAACAGTGGTTGAATCTGTAGATTTCCACCCGTTTTATTGCCCTAATTCCCTTACTTCAAAACCAATCAGTTCACTATTTTCAAAAATTGGGGTTACCTCAATGGGATTACAGCATACCTCACAATCCTCCACATAAGTCTGTTTTGCGATTGAATTATCCAGAAGGAAAGAAATCTCCTCCCAACAATAGGGACATTGGAAAAAATGCTCATGCATGGGTTAAAACTCCACATTCAATAACTGTCCGCTCACCTGCAACATTTGAAGTTCTGCAAGTTTTGCGCTGTACTTGGCCTGACTTTGTGCCAATTCTGCATTCAACAAATTCAACTGTGCCTGTCTAAATTCTATGGAGGTTATCTGGCCCAACTTATACCTTTCGTCGGTGCGGCTAAAATTGTCCTGATTGGTTTGAAGGTTCTTTTCCTGTACCTCCAAAACATACAAGGCGTTGGTATAGCTATCCCAAGCATTTCTTATATCACGCTCAACCTCCAATTCTATCTGTTTTTTAAGCAGCTCTTGGTTCTCATAGCCAATTTTAACGTTCTTGATGCCCGTAATTCCCCGGCCACCATCGAAAAGATTCCAAGATAGGTTGACGGCCCCGGTCAATCCAGTAGACGTATTTTGAATCAAGAATGCCAGCGGGCTATTGTTATTGGATTCGTTCCATCCGTAAGTCCCTGTAAGGCCAATAGTTGGCAAGAAAACACTTTTGGCAGCCTTTACATTGTAGTTTAAAATGTTCATGTCCTTTTCTGCCAATTGCAACCTGATGTTGTTCAATTTTGCATCGTTATGCATATTTTCCATCTCCAATCCGGGAACAAAATTTACCGTTGTATCCGCTGTAAATTGTGCCGCAAGATCTTGATTGAGCACAAGGTTTAAATCACGCATCGTATTGCGCAACTGCTGACGGGAGTTCAAAAGATTTATACTGTCGGTATTGATATCCACCTCGGCATTCAACACATCAAGTCCTGTATTTTGACCATATTCAAACTGATATCTAGCCCTTTTTAACCTGTCCTTTGAAATCTCCAGAGCTTGTTCCAAATTTTTGGTGTTCTCTGTGAGGCGTGCCGCTTCATAATAAACTGTGAACAGCTGTAAAATGGTATTTTCAATGGTCTGACGAACCTCCAATTCTGATTCTTGGGAACGTTCTTGAAAGCTTTTATAGCTGTAATAGCGGTTTAATCCATCAAAAAGGGTGTAATTAACATTTACAGCTGCATTATAACGCCTGGTTTCCACCCCATCGGCAGTCCTTGAATCCCCACTGGCCAACTGTCCTTCTGTATTTTGTTTATCAATGCTTCCTCCTGCATTGGCGGTTACTGTAGGTAGATAGCCCGAATTTAAGATACTGGCATTGTTTTCATCTATTTTTCGGGTGTTCTTCGCAACTTGAATCCCTAAATTATGCTCCAAGGCCAAAGCAATGGCCTCTTCCTTTGTGAGCATTTTCTCCTGGGCTTGCGCAGTATGTATTTGAACCAGTAAAAAAAGGGATAGGGTATAAAAAATACTTTTCATTCTATTGTTTCTTCTAGCACTTGTGAAGATTCTTCTTTCAGTTCGCCGTTGCCTGAACTACCATTAAGCTGATGGGCTCCTTCTTCCAACATATGTTGTTCTTCGTTTTGTTCCTTAATAGCGCGTTCCACCTCTTCACGAGTGGTTTTTTCACCCGTCCATGCCCTTTTGGCCAATACTTTCACATTATTTCCGAAGGAAAGGAACAATGGTAGCATCAATAGGGTAAGTACGGTTGCAAATCCAATTCCGTACGCAATGGAAATCGCCATGGGTTTTAAAAATTGGGCTTGTCTACTCTTTTCCAAAAGCAAAGGGGCCAAACCGGCAATCGTGGTAATCGAGGTTAAAAATATCGCTCTAAAACGGGAACGACCTGCTTCATATAAGGCTTCATTGAATTCAAGTCCGTTTCTCAAGTTGATATTGAACTTACCTATAAGCACGAGACCATCGTTTACCATAATCCCAATCAAAGCAATGATTCCCAACATCGATAAAATATTGATGGGAAATCCATGGAACCAATGTCCCCAAGCTACCGCTGTGAGACTAAAAGGCACCAATAATATCAGCAACAAGGGTTGACTAAAGCTCCTGAAAGTAAAGGCTATGGTCACATAAATCAAGAACAAAACGGAAAGGCCGACAAAGGTCAATGAATCCAAGAGCTTGTTCGCTTCCCTATTTTGACCTTCATAAGACGGGGTTATTGATGGATATTTGGATTGAATATCGGGCATCACCTCATCTTTTGCCCATGCCATCGCATCAGTACCACTTGTGGTGGTGGGATCCGTTAAATCGGATGACACTTGTATTTCCCGTTGACTATCCAGGTGGTTGATGGCTACATCGCCACGTTCAATAGTATAGCTGGCAATCTCTTTTAGCGGAATTCGCTCTCCATTGGGTGCTAAAATGCGCATTTCATCTAAATCCGCTATGGAAGATCGGTTTTTGCGGTCATAGCGGACCCAAACGCGAATTTCATCCTGACCACGTTGAAAGCGTTGTGCTTGGGCTCCAAAAAATCCAGCCCTTACTTGATTCATCACAGTTCGGAGATCAAGACCCAATAAATATGCATTTTCCTTGAGTTCCAATCGAATTTCCTTGATTCCGGCAGGGTCATTGTCGGCAACATCCTTTAACAGTGCATTGTTCAACATAGCCGTTTTCAATTCAGCCTTGGCGGCTTTTAATTCGGCAATGTTGTTTCCTAAAAGTGATATTGAAACGGGATCTCCTCCAAAATTTCCACCAGACCCGTAAATCAAACTTTCCACTCCGATTACAGGACCAACTAGTTCTCGTAACCTGCCTGTCACCAAATCCGCCACAATAGCATCGGGACGTTCCTCCCCTGGCAACAAATTGATCACCAAGGTAGCCGCAGAGGACCCAGGGCCTACATTTTTAAGCATGTTTTGGAAAAGAACTTTATCCGTACCCTTCAAATACTCCTCAGTCAATTCTTGATTCACGATTTGGGCCTTGTCCTGAATCATGCTGATAATGGAATCCGTTACTTTTTCGTTGGTTCCATTGGGCATTTGCAATTCGACCGCAATTCGGTCACTAGCAATTCTTGGAAAAAAAGATGTTCTGATGATTCCTCCTCCAATTGACCCAAAAGTCAAGGCCAAAGCCATAAAAAATAGCGCAAATGTCAGGAGTTTGTATTCCAATGTAAACCGCAAAACCGGACTATAAATTTTGTCCCGCATCCAACCCATGGCCTGGTCTCCCATTTTGTTGATGACCCTAAGTTTGGCAAAAGCTTGTGCGATGCTGGATTTTGGCCCTTCTTTTTGAGGCCGTAGGGCCTTGGAATGTGCCAAGTGGGCAGGTAGAATAATCAATGCTTCTACCAAGGATACCAACAAGGTCAACATTACAATTACCGAAACTTCCCCAAAGAAATCCCCAATTCTTCCATCCAAAAACAAGAAGATGGAAAAAGCCAAAATAGTGGTGATAATTGCTGAAAGAATGGGTGGAATTACTTCCATAGTACCATCAATAGCAGCATTTATAGGGCTTTTCCCTTTTTCATAATGTTGATAGATGTTTTCTGCAATTACAATTCCGTCATCCACCAAAATCCCGATAACAATGATCATCCCGAACAGCGACAGTACATTAATGGTCACATTAAGCATTGGGGCAAAAATGAACATCCCCAAAAATGCAACTGGGAGACCAAAGGCCACCCAAAATGCCAATCTAGTATTTAGAAACAGTGAAAGGAACAAAAGCACCAATATCATTCCCACAATGGCATTTTCTGTAAGCAAATCGGTACGTTGGGTCAATGTTTTTGAAAGATCCCGTACGACATCCAAATGGATGTTGGTGTACTTTTGATTGAACTCCTTGATGTATTCCTTTACATTTTCCGCTGAGCCAATCAAATCTTCCGTATTGGTACTCGTTACGGTTACGGTAACTGACAAGCCTCCATTGTAATAGGATGCATTGGGTGTTTCAGAGAAACGATCACGAATTGTAGCAACATCCTTTAATCGAATTGTTCTACCGCTGGCATCTGCCCTAACAATAACATTGGAAAGTTCATCGCCATAATAGGAGCGGTTATTCGCGCGAATCAAATATTCTTCGGAATCTGTTTTGATATTTCCTCCGGTGACCAAAATGTTTACATTGGAAACAGCTTGAGCCACCTCATTAAAAGAAATATTGTAGGCCAACAAACTGTTTTCATCTACGGCAATCTCGATTTCCTCATCGGGATACCCTGAAATATCTATTTGTGAAATGCCATCTATAGCCCTGAGATCGTTCTCTATTTGACGGCCAATTTCCTTTAATGTAGCCAAAGGAATGTTTTCTCCGCTTACCGCAAAACTAATGGTAGGACGAACCGGCTCTAATTTTGAAACTACCAAGGGTTCCATTCCTGTTGGAAAGGTCGGTACCCTATCCACCGCATTTTTCACTTCCAACAGCATAAAGTCGATATCCCTCCCTTTTTCAATCTCAACATTGATAGACCCACTGTTTTCCCTTGAAGTGGAGGTGACACGTTCAACACCTTGCAGACCTTTTAAATTATCCTCAATCTTGAGAATAATACCTTCCTCAACTTCTTGAGGAGAAGCTCCGGGGTAGGTTACGCTGATCAAGACATTTTTGGAACCTACCAAAGGGAAAAAAGAAGATTTCAATGAAAATGCCCCAACCAGACCAAAAATGAAAAATGCGATGATGATCACGTTCACCGCAACATGGTATTTTATAAAATAGGAAATGACCTTTCTCACGACTTGGCTCTTTTGGATTTTGTACTGTCAAAAACCTTGACCAACATGCCTTCATAGGCTCCTGTCATAACCCTAGTCACGATTACTTCACTATCCGGGACATTCTTTAAGACCACCTTTTTATCCGTAAAGTACACCGGTTTAACATCAATGATGTCAAGTATGGAATCGCGCACCACGAAAATCTTGTTGTTCTCAAGTAGCAGGGAACGATCAATCTCAATTGCATTTGGCTCATCCCTTGCCTCGAGATTAGCTTCGAGATATTGCCCTTCTTTTAACTCATCGTTGCTTACTTCAATAAAAACCGTAATGGTCTGTGAGTTTTGGTCAACCCTTCCATTCACCCGGGCCACTTTTCCCATATAGTTTTGGCTTTTGTCCAAATTGGACAATTCCACCTGCTTTCCAACCTTTAAAAAATCACCAAAAGTCTTACTTACGGAAACTTCAAGCTCATATACACCGGTATTGATGTATTCCCCTAATTTCTGGCCAGATCGTATCAAAGTACCCTCGGTAACCAATGCGTCAGTTAAAACGCCTGTAAATGGAGCGGTAATGGTATATTTTGATAAGCGCTGCTCCAAGTTTTTCACGTTGTAATAGCTACTGATCACCCCTCTTCCCGAAATAAAGAATTTCTCTTTCTCGGAGTCCATCTCCGGTAGTTTGGGGGTTGTTTTGTTTAAATCGAAGCTATTGAGATATGCCTGCCACTTGGGATAAACTTCTGGGTAATCCAATCGCAAGTCTGGCATTATAGAGGTCAACAAATTGTACAGATTGCTTTTGGACGATTGGACACTGGCGTAATACTCATTGGCGTCTATCCGAATCAAGGTTTGGCCTGTGCTGTATTCCTGCCCTGTTCGGAACAATTTGCTGCCCGACCTAAAGACACCTTGGACTTCGGCAAATAGTTCCACCCTTCTTTTTGCCTTCAGATTACCGTTGGCCGGAATAACAATGGGTACAATACCGTTCTGCACGGTATCAACAAAAACAGTTTTAACAACCTTTTGAGCTTGTGGTCTTCTATTTTTTTTGCTTCCGGCAATCAGTCCTGCAAAATATACCGACCCGAAAATAATGAGCCCGCCCACAACGACGGAAATAATCAACTTACGCATGTGTTGGTGTGAATTAGCTTTGCAAAGCTATTAGCTGTTGCAGCTGTATTAGGTTAAAGATTTCATAAATTGTATTGCAGAAGTGCGGTTCTAGGGCATAAAAAAAGGGGATACACGCCTGTATCCCCAAACCAAACAAACTAAAGTATAACTAACTACTCATTATCGTCATCATCTTCAAATTTTGTATCCGCCATGCGGGTACGTTGAAGCTGTATATCATTAAATCTTGGATTCAAGGATTTTTCATCTGTATCAAAGACCAAAAATTGGTTGGTATCCATTTGTTTGAGCCCTGTATAGGAATCAAACCGATTATTTTGAATCTGCAGTATTTTAAGGCTTGCCAACTGACTAAATTCTGCCGGAATTTCTCCTCCCAACTGATTGTTGGCCAGTACCAGCTCTTTTAATTCGCCCAAATTGCCCATTTCTTCAGGGATGGACCCCTCAAGATTATTTTCAAAAAGCCCTAGGGCTTCCAATTTTGTTAGGTTTCCAATGGAGTTTGGAATAATCCCCTTTAGATTATTGCTCGAAAGGTTGAGTTCCCTAAGGTTACTCAACTCCCCAAACGTTGGGGGAATGGAGCCGTTCAGAAAATTATTGAACATGGAAAACACCTCTAATTCTTGAAGTTGGCCAATTCCTAGGGGCAAAGAACCTTTGATACGATTCATCTCAAGTCTTAAGACCCTCAGGTTTTTAAGTTTTACGATATCCTTAGGTAAAACCCCAGTTATACTGTTAAATGCCAAGTTCAGGTGGGTAAGGTATCTGAGCCTTCCAATACTTTCAGGCAATGTTCCTTCCAGATTGTTTCTAAAAAGGTTTAGACCAACCACATGTCCGTCCTTCAACTTTACTCCCTTCCATGTACTTACTGAGGCATTCAAATCCCATGGGGTGCTCCAATCCGTCCCATTCGTACTATTGAATAGATCAATTAGGGCATTCTTTTCCTTCTGCGCAATCTCATCATTGGAGAACGCAACGGCAGGAATAAAAAACAACAACATGTAAATTACAATCTGTCGCATAGGAGGCTGATATATTCAGTTTATAAGAATTTACCTACAAATTAACAATAGAATGCGAGCTGCTACAAATTAAATAGGTGTAATAGGGAAATTTTGTTGTAAACAGACCTAAAACTGTGGTATAACTTTGTTTTTAAGGTCTAACCCAGGGATTCTAGGTCTTGGGAGAGCTTCTCCCATTCTTCCATTAGGCCTTCCAATTCGTCCTTTTTTCCTTGGTAAGCATCAAAAAATCCGGGTTCTGAAATGGTTGCATCATAATCCATGAGCATTTGGTGGTCAATGTCGGCAATATCCTTTTCCAGTTGGGAAATCTTCTTCTCGACCCCACTCAATTTGTTCTTAAGGGATTTGATTTTCTTTTGCGTCTGATAATCATTTTGCTTAGGGTTGGCTTCCGTCTTAGGTTGACTCTTTTTTTCGCCTTTTTCAATTTTTCGAAAATCCTCCGCCTTGCGCTGTTCCAGATAAAAATCGATATCCCCTAAATATTCTTTAATGTTTCCATCCTTGAACTCATACACCCTATCGGTCAATCCTTGTAGAAAATCCCTGTCGTGTGACACTAAAATCAATGTTCCTTCAAACTTTTGCAACGCTTGCTTCAATACATTTTTAGATTTGATATCAAGATGGTTGGTAGGCTCATCCATCACCAATACATTGAAGGGCTGCAATAGCATTTTTGCCAATGCCAAACGGTTCCGTTCACCTCCTGACAGGACTTTCACATACTTCTCGACTTCATCTCCCCGAAACAAAAAGGACCCAAGGATATCTCTTACCTTACTCCTATTACTTTCGTTGGCAGAATCTATCATGGTATCCAAAATGGTCTTGCTTCCATCCAAATATTCGGCCTGGTTTTGGGCAAAATATCCTATCTGTACATTATGACCTGTTTTCAGTTTTCCCGTGTGGTCAAGCTCCCCCACCATGATTTTGGCCAAGGTGGTTTTTCCTTGTCCGTTTTGACCCACAAAGGCAGTCTTACTTCCGCGTTCGACCAGTAAATCAATCCCCGAAAGCACCTGTTTTTCGCCATAACTTTTGGAGAGATCTTCAAGTTCTGCTATTACCTTACCCGGGGTAATGGAGACCGGAAATCGAACATTCATTACACTGTTGTCCTCCTCATCGACCTCTATACGCTCAATTTTATCCAGTTTTTTGATCAACGATTGTGCCATGGAGGCCTTGGAAGCCTTTGCACGAAATTTCTCGATTAGCTTCTCGGTCTGCTGAATCTGCTTTTCTTGATTCTTCTGGGCATTCAATTGCTGCTCTTTGATCTCTCTACGATGTGTCAAGAACTTGGAATAGGGCTTATTGTAGTCATAAATACGTCCTAGCGAGATTTCAATGGTCCTATTGGTCACATTGTCCAAAAACATCTTATCGTGCGATACGATCACAACAGCTCCGGAATAATTTTTAAGGAATTGCTCCAACCAAATTATGGATTCGATATCCAAGTGGTTGGTAGGCTCATCCAAAAGCAACACATCATTGTTTTGCAGCAGGAGTTTGGCCAATTCAATACGCATTCTCCAACCCCCGGAGAAGGTATCTGTGAGTTTGTTGAAGTCGTTCCTTTTGAAACCCAGCCCTAACAACACTTTCTCGGTATCCCCTTGGTAATTGTATCCCCCGAGAATTTCATATCTGTGCGTGATATCGGCCAAATCTACCATCAACTGATTGTACGACTCACTCTCATAATCTGTGCGCTCGGCCAGTTCTTGGTTGATTTCTTCAAGCTTTAGCTCCAGCGATTTGATTTCTTGAAAAGCTTGGTAGGATTCTTCCAAAACCGTTCGTCCATATTCAAAATCAATATCCTGTTTTAGGAATCCAATTTTGATGTCTTTTTCCGTGGCAATGGTTCCTGAATCTGGAGCCATTTCCTTGGAAAGCAATTTGAGTAAGGTAGATTTCCCGGCACCGTTCTTTCCAATAAGCCCAACGCGGTCACCTCCGTTTAACCGGAATGCGATTTCCTCAAAAAGATACTCTCCACCGAAGGAAACCGAAAGGTTATGAATATTTAGCATTTTATATGGGCATATTTTCTGCACACAAGTGCATGAATCCGTAATTTTGCATAAAATCGCTGCAAATGTTAAAAAAAGGAAACAAACTCTACAGTATTTTAACAGGAAGTTGTCCTAAATGTCATCAGGAAAGCATGTACCAGAACACCAATCCTTATGCCATTTCCCAATTATTTAAAATGCACGAACGTTGCTCCCATTGTGACACAAAATACAAGATCGAGCCTTCATTTTTCTATGGCTCCATGTACGTAAGCTATGCTGTGGGGATTGCTTTCGCGTCTGCGGCTTTTGTAATCGCATTTTTGATCTTGGGAGCCTCATTGGTCAATACTTTTATTGCCATTGTTTTGACCCTGATCGTTTTCTTGCCGGTTATCATCCGTCTATCACGAAATATTTGGATCAATTTCTTCTTTAAGTACGAACCTGAGGTAAACGGTCAGTTGGAATAGTATTTTTTAGTAAATCTCTCGATATTTATTTCTGAATCGAGGTCGGTTCCATTTTCAATATAATTGAACAATTGTGCCGAAGCGTAGGGAGCGATCATCACTCCTCTAGATCCAAAACCATTCAACACAAACAAGTTCTTATATTTTGGATGTTGGCCAACCAACGGTCTTCTATCAACTACGGTCGGTCTGATTCCAGCTACATGGCCCACAACTTCAAAATCACATTTCAGGAAAGTTTTGAGCTTTTCCAATAATTCCGTTTTGGCTTCTTCAGTAGGCTCATTGGTCTTGTCCTTCCATTTGTAGGTGGCCCCAATTAGATATAAATCCTCTTCCAAAGGAATACTGAAAACAGATGATTTTATCACATGGGTCTCCTTATAATCAGGCGCCTTTATGGTTAAAAGCTCTCCTTTTGTTCCATTTAAGGGCAGATAACCGAAAAAAGGGTTGTTTTTAAGCCCATAGCCAGCTGCAAAAACAACTCGCTTGGCTTTTATCGATTTATAGGAAACATGGCCATTAGAGGTCTCCAAACAGGCAAAATCCAAAGTTTCTTTTTGCAAAAACCCTTTTTGGCCCAAATATTCGACATAGGAAGTCAATAAAGTCTTGGTATCTATTCGACCCGTGTACTTTACCTCCCCATATCCGAAAGGAGCGTCTATTGCCGGATTCTGATTTTTGATAAGCTGGGTGGACAAAAAATAATCAAGCCCTGGTCGGTCGGCCGCCTCGAACCAGGTATTCTGTTCCTCAATGGAGGCAAATCTTCTCAGGACTGGAATTTTATGGTCCAACTTGACCCGTAATTTCTTTTCCAAGTGTTGATAAAATGGGATTGCCATCTCCATTTGCTCCTTGGCGTTCCAGGACATGGTAAACCGCTTTAAAATAACCGGATTGTAAAGTCCACCAGCTACCAATGAAGCTTGTTGGGAATCATCGGAAATCACCCTGTAGGTTTTTCCTTGGCTTTCCAGTTTTTCGCAAAAGGAAATACCGGCCAACCCCAATCCAACAATCAAATAATCGTACATGCTGCAAAAGTAGGAATCTCGAGTGGATGCTAAATATAGTTCGTTGGCCTATTTATGGATTGACACAAATTACACCAATTGACACGAATATTGGGTGGTGGGTGTCGCGCCAGTTGATTGATAGGTATTGTTTATTTGTTTTCCAGCCTTGCCTGACCGCTGAAGCTTTTGCGGCACGCGGTCGCAGGAATGATAGCCTATTATAAAGAACGCCGCTCAATTGAGCGGCGTCTGTATGATTTGAATTGGAATTTTTATCTATGGACTAGTATGCCCACATATCTTGTTCCCTGTCTCGGATAACCTCTTTGATTCTTTTGGCCTCCAATAGTTGGAACAAGGCATTGTCGAAAACGTAGTCGTCAATCTCACGGTCTCCGTGAACATTGTCTTCCTTATAGATCACTCCGTTGAAACGACGAGCGTTCAACAGCATGTCATAGGAAATTGGTCGGGCTGAATTACGTTGGTTATACACCTTCGCATCGTGCAGAATTTGTCGTGCGGCTGGATACCAGACCCAAAACAATTCTACTTTATTCTCTCCCGGATCTACGGATTCGTCATCGATAAAGTTGACGTCAGGAGCAACAGGGGCTATACCCAACAGCCTATATTTCAATTCTCCTTGACGCTTATCGAAATACCAGATTCCCTTTATACGATATTCCTCAATATCAGCTGCATTCAAATCTCTTTGGTTGATAAACTCCGCAGAAATCTGCTCTCCAGCATTCAATTGCTCATATCCAAGGTCGGTGGTATCGACTTTACTCAATGTAGCGGTCAAATCTTCAAATCTTCGCTTTTCAGTGAAGTATGAATCCGTATACACCTCGGTCAGCTTTCCATTTTTGATGTTCTTCATCAAAACATGGTACAATGACCTTCTGTCCGCTCCAATACCTATGGTATCGGTTGGATAGTATAACGGAAAATTAACACGCTCGTCCAAGTCAACTACTTCCCATACAGTTTTGGACCAAAGGATATCCCTATCATCCACATAACCATATTTTAGGGGAGCGTCGTTGTCTTGCTCTATTTGAGCTTCAGTCTTTACACCTATATCCTGTGGCAATTTGGCGTTCAAAATGTTCGCCTGGGCCATTATTGATACGGGCAATAAGCTTAAAGCTCCAATTAAAAATGCATTTTTCCAATTCATGATTTACTAACTTCTATACTTTATTAGTTTGTAAGCTCCACAACAACAGGGGATACTTTCTTCAACTTGTAAGTTCTGTTGTTAGTGATATAAGCTTGTATATCGAATACCTGAACAGCATCACCCCTTCTTGCTCTTTTAAGGGCAGATTTAGCTTGACTGTTCAACTTGTTTCCTTTTACTACGATGGTAGGCTGACCTGGCACCTTGAACTTAAATCCGTTAACGGCTAGGTTCAAGTCAAAATCAAAGTCTTCCAACATCGCACCAACTGTGGAAATTTCAAGGTTTCTTCTTGGCATTTTAACACTACCTGCTTCACCACGAATGGTACCTCCAGGTCTAGGAATATCCTTGATACGGAAGGTTGCTGGTGTGCTGATTCTTGTTCCATCTGGCAAAACACCGGAAGCACTGATCGTAACTTCCCTTCCTTTTCCTGGATTCATCACATACTTGCTTCCAGCTCTTCTGGATAGACCAGGTGCAGAGGCAGTAACTTTGTTGTCAGGAATACCAGGGATGGAAATGGTCATCGGGTTAGATACACCACGATAAACCACATTCATCTTATCAGCTGCGATTACAGCGGAATTAGGTTTGTTGATTGTAGAGAAGGTATTCTTCACCTCAACAGGTACTTCGTTACCATCCTGCATATAGATCAATTCACCTTTAAGTTCATGATCTCCTGCAGCACCCGCGCTGATTAACAGCTTTACACCACCAGCTTCCAATTCATAATCTCTTCCTTCTTTCAATTCTCTACCGTCCAAAGTCAAATTTGCTTTTTCAGGCTTGGCCGTCTTGTCGGTTTTTCCAACAACGATACTACCTTGGAATTTTTCCCCGGAATAGAAAACTGATTTTTCTTGCTCTAAAAGCGTAGAAAAGTTTTTCAACGAAACTGCTTCTGTCAAATTACCTTCCAAAAGTCCTTTAAGTACTTCTTGTTCGGTAGACTTGATATCGGCCTGCAATTGGGTAACCTTGGTCAAAGATGCCACTAAAGGATATCCTTCAAAGTGATAGTTCATCCAATCCACTTTTACCTGATCACGAAGTCTGGTAACTTTACCATCCTTGTCCCCGGTTTCAAATCGGGTTTGAACCGCACTTTTAATCTCTCCCATATTCTTCGGAAGAGCAGCGGAGATTTTTTCCCTATACTCATTCAATTTTGATAAGAACTCTTGACCTTCCGGCTTCAAGTTATCTCCTTTAAAGAATAGGTTGTCCAAATAATCAGACTTGTCCATAACAACATAGTTGTTCGGGTCTTCCTGATCTTTCAACATTCCCTCTTTCAATTTGTTCAAGTACTCATAGTACTCCTGGGAAAGTTGTTTTACGGTCTGAGCTTTTTCGAATAACGGACCATACTTAAGGTTATCCTCAGAAGCTTTGGTTTCCAAACCTTCAAAGTAAGCCAAGTTATTAGCGTCCGCTTTTTCGTTGGAAGTCTCCAGCTTAGCATTCATCAATCCGAATGCGGCCAGTACTTCCTTGCTCATATTTAACGCCAACATCGCGATGAAGATCAAGTACATAAGGTTGATCATCTTCTGACGTGGTGATTGTTTTCCTGATGCCATGTTTTTCTCTAATTAGAATTAATAATTAATTTGATCTGGGTTTCTTGTTGGTATATTAATTAAACCCTAATTAGTTTTTGCTCATGGCAGATAGCATACCACCATAAACTCCGTTCAATGAAGAAAGGTTAGTTGCCAAAGATTCCATTTGCTCTTTAAGAGCACCTGCGTTCTGAACCACCTCTTCGTTGATAGAAGCTTGACGGCTAGCACTTTCCAATTGTACTTTATACAAGCTGTTCAAAGACTCCATCTGAGCAGCAGCATGAGACAACTCTTCTGAGTACTTCTTAGTGTGCTGGATAGCATCAGAAGTAGGGGCAATACCTTTGGCTGCTCCTTCAAAGTTCTTGATGCTCTCACCCAAACTTGTGAAAAGTTCAGAATCGATGTTAGCCTCTTTCAATAGGTCATCCAATTTTCTGGAAAGAAGACCCTCAGCTTCTTTAGCTTGCTTAGCGTCATTCTTGTTTCCTTTAGATTGACCATTGGCCAATTCTGGATAAACCAAAGACCAATCGTACTCATCATCTACTGGTTCAAATGCAGAGATAGCGAAGATCAATGCTTCGGTAATAAGTCCTACTGCAAGTAGCAATCCACCGGTCAGTGGTCCGAACTCCCAGTGAAGGATTTTAAATAGTGCACCAATAATTACTACTGATGCTCCAAGCCCGTAGGCCATGTTAAACAGCTTTTTTGTTGATTTTGACTGTGCCATAATTCTAGTTTTAATTAAGTTATATAAATAAGTATTTGGTTACCGTTTTATATAATGCTCTCTTTTCTTTTACAATGATAATAATTAGTTCGGAAGTCCCTGCCCTTTTGTTGAATCCTCTTCACCCATATAATCTTGAACGGTTCGGAATCCGATATAACTACGGGCAGAATCTTGGTATTCATAATCTCTGGTACTTACCTGCAAGAAGTAAGCAACATCTTTCCAAGATCCTCCACGGATAACTTTTCTTTGGTTCTGACCTGAGCCTATATTTGGGTTCATGGTCGACAAATATTCGTAAGCGCCCTGGTCAAAGCTAGAACTTGTCCATTCCGCTACGTTACCTGCCATATTGTAAAGGTTATACTCATTAGGCTCATAGGACTTTGCTTCCACAGTGTACAGTGCAGCATCTGCAGCGTAATCTCCACGTTGTGGCTTAAAGTTGGCCATAAAGCAACCTGTATCGCTAATTACATAAGGACCACCCCAAGGGTACGTTCCTCCTTCAATACCGCCTCTTGCGGCGTATTCCCATTCAGCCTCGGTAGGCAACCTAAACTGGTTTACGAACTGCTTTCCGCGACTTTTCTGATCGTCGTTTTTAAACTTTGTCCTCCAGTTGCAAAACGCTTTGGCCTGCATCCAGTTTACCCCAACAACAGGGTAGTCACTGTAAGCATCGTGCCAGAAATAATCGTTGTGCATGGGCTCGTTATAGGAGTATTCGAAATCTTTGATCCAAACAGTGGTATCTGGATAAATTCCAGCAATTTCCTGCTTAATAAAGTCTTTTCTACGTCCCGTTTTGGCTCTGGCCGCAGCTTCGATATCCATCCAATTGTACTTGTATTTCAATTGGGTAACGTCCAAAGTCCTTAATCCATTATAGCTTTCTTCCTCTGGAAGATATAATGAATCCATTACCTCAGCGTAGTATTCATCTGGATACTCAGAAGTATCCCATGTTAGATCTGCATCCTTATTCAATGCTCTTCCCTCGTATCCTGTTTCCCCAAGACCGGCATAATTGTCGAGCATGTATTTTTCGTAAACAGAAATTCTTGAGGTGTCAGTGTCTTTAAATGCATATTCACCAATACCTTCATCTTCAGGTCCAAAGCCCAACTCATCGGCCAAAATGGCCAATTTGGTTCTTGTGATGGAATCTTTTACCCACTCTACAAACTGTCGATACTCACTATTTGTGATCTCTGTATCGTCCATATAAAATGAACGAACTGTAACGGTTCTTGTGGGAGCGTTCAAAACTTTCGCTTGATCCTCTTCAGCTTTACCCATAACAAAGGAGCCTCTCGGAATCAATTCCATTCCGTAAGGTTTTTCAGGGTACCATTTTTTTCCTTTGGCCCCAACCAGTTCACCTTTTGACTTTGAATTTGAACCGCAACTTGCGAGTAAAAAAACAAATGCTATAGATGAAAAGAATAGCTTTCTCATACTTTAGGTTAAATTTTCGATTTAAGATTATAATCTGTGCTACACATATTCACTATTCATCAAAACTGATTTTTGAACAATTTATTGTGTAAAAACAATTAATGCTTAAAATTTAATTTGTTTAGTTAAAGCCCTTTCTGTAAGCCTTAAACCACCTTTCGGGAATGTTCTGGTTGCAAGCATCCAAATAGTCCCCTTCGGTGCAAGGTAATAACGCCACCGAATTGGTTTTAGTATGTTCGGGTAAAATTGAAGGCACCTCTACCCACCAACGTTCGGTCACATGACTCTTATAGAAGATAAGTTCTTCAGTATCAGTGGGCACAGTGAACTTGGTAAAATCCTCACTCTTGGAACTTGGAAATTCCTTGACCCTGAAACTGATTCCCTCTATGAAGTACCATATTATTTGGGCAATCATCTGAAAGGCCTGGGGGGAATTCTCTCCCTCATAAATGCCAAACAAAGAAACTTTATCGCTAATACCTGCATATCTTGCGATGGCACATATTTCCCTTCCTGTAAATCCATTGGGCGAAAAGTTGGGGTGCAATCCCATTTCTCCTGCCCTTATGGCCCTAAGGTCCAAACTGACAATATGCGAGTTTCGGAGCACGGGTTCGGCCAACTCAATATTGGCGGCAATCTCACCCAAACGATAAGCATCAAAAAAAAGACGCTCCATCAAATCCTTTTCTTCTTGGGCATTAAAATAACTTTGATACCCAATATTGGAAAAGTTAAAAAGGTTATTGGGTTTGTCGGTAATGATCTTGCTCATGTACGAGTGCGAGGAAATCAGTTCCTCATCCTCCCCAAAGTCAAATCGGCTATCTATGGAAACCAGATTGACCATTTCCCGAATATTATCAAAAGCCCTGTACGTCGGAAAAGTAATGTCTTGGGTGGCACCTATTATAATAGGTATAATGTTTTCTTCCAACAGTCCTGCGACAATTTCTTTGACCACAAAGTAGGTGTCTTCTACCGTATCGCCTTCTTCAACATCCCCGATATCCAAAATCGTGGAATTCCAATTACCCGTCATTAATCGATATAATTGAATACGGATTCCATCCAGATCCAATTTATCCGGCTTTTTTTCAAAGGCGTTTCTTGATTCCAAGACACCAAATATGGCCACCGTGGCATTGGCAAATACGGGCAGGCCCTTTTTTTCAGTATGCTTATGAATGTTTTTGCCCAAGGCCTGCGGTGGCAACAACTCTGAAAATGCCAGGACCTTGTCTTTGACAGGAACCAAAAAATCGAATGCCATTTAGAGATTGTTTGAAGTTTTGAAAATTATTTTTTTAGGTCTCTTTTTGCGCATTACTTCGTTAAAATTTTTAAAGGTGACAGTTGGGCCATCATTAAAAATTTTGCCTTGCACTGCATCAAAAATAATCTATAAAAAATTGCAATCACAAAAATCCAAACCATCTCTTACTTCTTAGCTTTGGCTTTGGTTTTTTTCTTAGGAGTTTTCTTTTCTATAAGAGCTTGGGCTTCTTCCAAAGAAATCTTGGATGCGTCCACATCTTTGGAAAGTTCCACTTTGACCCTCCCCTTGATAATGTTATGTCTTCCCCATCTAGCCTTTTCAATCCGGATTTTTTGCTCTGGCCATTCTTGAACCAGTTTTTCGGCCTCCTTGACCTTCTTGGCTTCAATCAACTCTGCTATATCTGAATTGGAAAGATTGTCAAAATCATATTTCTTGTTCACATTGATAAACATTCCATCCCATTTTATAAATGGACCGAAACGTCCCACCCCCTTGGTCACTTCCTTATCCTCATAATGGGCAATAGGGGCATCTGCTTTTTGCTTTTCCTTGATCAGTTCAATGGCACGATCCATATCCACATCAAAAGCACTTTCTCCCTTGGCCAACGAAATGAATTTCTTTCCAAACCTCACGTAAGGTCCAAAACGGCCCACATTGGCCTCTACATCCTCACCATCATAAGTTCCCAATTTTCGTGGTAACTCGAAAAGTTCCATCGCTTCCTCAAAAGTGATGGTGGTTATCGATTGTTCCGGCAATAAGCTAGCGAACAATGGTTTTTCCTCTTCATCCACGGTTCCAATCTGGACCATGGGTCCAAAACGGCCCAATCGGGCGGCAACTTGCCTACCTGACTTTGGATCTGTTCCCAAAACACGCTCCCCACTGGCTCGCTCAGCATTTTCTTCAACATCCAGGACGTTGGGGTGAAAATCCATGTAGAATTCCTTCATCATCTTCTGCCAATCTTCATTGCCCGAAGCAATTCCGTCAAAATTCTCTTCCACCTTGGCGGTGAAATTATAATCCAATATGGTCTTGAAATGATTGACCAAAAAGTCGTTGACAATCATTCCAATGTCAGTTGGCACCAATTTCCCTTTATCGGAACCTATCATTTCGGAAAGTTTCTTTTCTGATAGATTTCCTCCTTCAAGCACCAGTTGGGCATATTTGCGTTCGGTTCCCTCCACTGTTCCTTTTTCAACATATCCCCTATTTTGGATAGTGGAAATGGTCGGAGCATATGTAGACGGTCTTCCGATACCAAGCTCTTCCAATTTCTTTACCAAAGATGCTTCAGTATATCGATATGGTGGTCGTGAGAAACGTTCCGTAGCGGTAATAAAATTATTGTGCAAGGATTCTCCCACATTTAAAGCAGGTAACATGCCTTCTTGCTCCTCGACCCGATCTTCCTCATCGATTCCTTCCAAATAAACTTTAAGGAATCCATCAAACTTTACAACCTCACCAGTAGCTACAAACTCTTCGTTATGGGTGCTCGATTTTACCTTTACATTGGTTCGTTCCAATTGGGCATCGCTCATTTGCGAAGCCAAAGTTCGTTTCCATATAAGCTCGTACAGTTTTGCTTGATCCCGTTCCAAGGATGGAGATTGCAAATTCATATCTGTAGGCCTAACGGCTTCGTGAGCTTCTTGGGCGCCTTTAGATTTTCCAGTGTAGTTACGCACCTTACTATAGGTCTCCCCGTAATTTTTTATGATAGCATCCTTGGCGGCATTCAATGCCTCATTGGAAAGGTTCACACTATCGGTTCTCATATAGGTGATCAGACCAGCTTCATACAAACGTTGTGCAACCTGCATGGTCCTGCTAACCGAGAAAAATAATTTTCGCGAAGCTTCTTGTTGCAAAGTGGATGTGGTAAACGGCGGGGCTGGAGATTTCTTAGCTGGTTTCCTGTCCAGATCTGCCACAGAAAAATCAGCGCCAAAATTTTGCTTTAAGAAAGCTTCAGCAGCTTCTTTGTTAGCGAAGGTCTTGTTCAGCTTGGCTGAAAAAACATTTCCATTACTTGTTTTGAATTCGGCACGAATCCTAAAAGATGCTTCAGGCGTAAAGACCTCTATCTCCCGTTCCCGTTCAACAATCAAACGTACGGCGACCGACTGTACACGCCCTGCGGACAAGCCCGGTTTTATTTTTTTCCAAAGTACTGGTGAAAGCTCATAACCCACCAAACGATCCAGCACCCTTCTAGCTTGTTGCGCATTTACCAAATTGTAATTGATCTCGCGAGGATTCTCAATTGCCTTTTGGATGGCGGATTTGGTAATGGAGTTAAAAACGATACGTCTGGTCTTGCTTTGGTCCAATTTCAATGCTTCGGCCAAGTGCCAAGAAATGGCCTCTCCCTCACGATCTTCATCACTGGCCAACCAGATGGTCTCTGATTTTTGGGCAAGCTCCTTCAGTTTTTTGACCAAGGCTTTTTTCTCCTTGTCAACTATATATTTGGGTTTAAAATCGTTTTCTACATCAACACCAAGTTCCTTTGATGGGAGGTCTACAATATGTCCAAAACTAGATTCAACTTGATAGTCCTTTCCTAAAAAACGTTCTATGGTTTTTGCCTTTGCAGGTGACTCAACAATAACTAAATTCTTTGGCATGCAATGGATTTTGAGGTAACAAAAGTATATGAATTTTTCGATTTCGGATTTTTTTCAAAATCTAGAACAAAAAAATATCCCGCTAAAAACGGGATATTTAAGGGAGTTATTGTGCAAATTTAGTTGAGTCCTATCTGGCTCAAAAGCTTTATATCATCATCTAAATATTCATACTGGTACAACACTTCATCACCGACCATGATCAAATGACTTTCCAAAGGAATCACATCAAATGTAACGATATCTTTAAAATGGTTTAACTGAGGTAAATCCGGAACTGAGGATTTATCATACACCTTCAGTCCAGAAGTTCCATCGCAAACAAATAACTTGTCGTCTTTAACGCCCAACCCATAAGGTTCATCCATAGGATAAATTACCTTGAGTTCAGGTTTTTCTATGTTCGCAATATCTATTATATACAGTCCACTCTCTACAGCTCCACAAAAATTGCCCCCTCTTAAGGTTACATAGGCATAGTCGCCATCAACCACTACTGGATCACAGGCAGTACCATGCTCAAAGTCAGAGATAAATGTAGGTGTTGAAGGTTCTGATATATCATATATATACATGCCTCGTGTTCCACCCAAGAACAATAGATCACCTTGGTTGAAAATGGTCTCAATACCACCGCTTGTATAAACTTCATCCAGCACTTCAGGGGAATCAAGGTCTGAAATATCAAAAACATTAATGCTCGACCATTCAACCGCATATAAATAATCGTCCACTATTCTAAAGCGGGCCAAAGAACCACCTTGACCAGTATCAGCATTAGGAGCCGCTGTTGTATTGGCTGAAGCATCTTCCAACGCAAAAACATTTCTATATTTTTCATTGAATTCGCTTTGGGACATTGGTATTCTTTTAACCTCCCATCCGACAATCGCTTCCTTACTGGCATCAAAATCCCCATAATCAAAAGCATCTGCGGTAGGCCACTCAACATCGAAGCCAACAGTGCACCAAAACTCCTGATAAATAGCATTTTCCAAACGTTTCACATTTCCTATGTTCGAAATGTCCGAAATATCCATAATAACCAGGTCACCATAACTATCCGCATAAAGACGGTCATTTTTTATAGAAACATCATGGTTTCCTTCAAGCTTTATAAAAGATATTTTTTCTGGGGCCCTTGGGTTGGTATTATCCACAACATGAAGCCCCCTGCCCACATCGTTGATAAAAATGTAATTCTTATAGGCATAAATCTTGCCTGATTCTACGATATCCACAGGCTCTGTAATATCGATAGCTTCTTCCTTAAAGGAATGTAGATCGGCTGTCAGGGGAACGGCAATCGAGTAAATATTCCTACCAAATGGGAATTCATTCGAATCATTGCACGCAATCAACCCCATGAAAAGGGATAAAATAAACAGGATTTTCTTTTTCATTGTTGTTTAAGTTTTTTGGATAGATAACACACACTAGATAGAAATGGTTAAACAAAGTTGCGTTCAACTTTGTGCAAAATTTAACTGCCAAATTGTCACTAAGCTGGAATATGCACTATCTTTGCAGACGATTTAAGTGAAATGACGACGAACGAAGGAACTGAAAAAATCATTGACGAAAGCCGACAAGGAGCTACCTTGGCGCTTGAGAAAAACGAAAACAACAATCGGAAACTGTACATTGAGAGCTACGGCTGCCAGATGAATTTTTCCGATAGTGAAATTGTAGCTTCCATCTTGGCTAAGGAAGGATTTAATACCACCCAACTGTTGGAAGAAGCCGATTTGGTTTTGGTAAATACCTGCTCCATTCGTGAAAAGGCCGAAACTACCGTGCGCAAGCGTTTGGAAAAATTCAATGCCGTGAAAAAGACCAACCCAGGAATGAAGGTTGGTGTGCTTGGATGCATGGCAGAACGTTTGAAGAGCAAGTTTTTGGAAGAGGAAAAAATTGTGGACATGGTCGTTGGGCCGGACGCCTACAAAGACCTTCCCAACCTTATCCAAGAAATAGATGAAGGCCGGAACGCCGTGAACGTTATTCTTTCCAAAGATGAAACCTATGGCGATGTTGCCCCGGTTCGATTGAACTCCAACGGGGTAACTGCATTTGTATCAATCACCCGTGGTTGCGACAATATGTGCACCTTCTGTGTTGTCCCTTTCACCCGTGGTCGGGAACGAAGCCGTGACCCGCAATCCATCTTGGAAGAAGTGAATGACCTTTGGAAAAAAGGATTCAGGGAAATTACCTTATTAGGTCAGAATGTCGACAGTTACCTTTGGTATGGAGGAGGATTGAAAAAAGATTTTGACAAAGCTACCGATATGCAAAAGGCCACTTCGGTGAATTTTGCAAGATTGTTGGAACTGGTGGCGGAGACCCAACCCAAAATGCGTATTCGTTTTTCTACCTCCAATCCCCAGGACATGACTTTGGATGTCATCGAGTCCATGGCGAAGTACGAAAACATCTGCAACTACATCCATCTACCGGTGCAAAGTGGGAGCAATCGAATTTTAAAGGCAATGAACCGCCTTCATACACGAGAGGAATATTTTGAGTTGGTCGACAACATCCGAAGAATTATTCCGGATTGCGCCATAAGTCAGGATATGATAGCTGGATTTCCGACAGAAACCGAAGAAGATCATCAAGATACCTTAAGCCTAATGGAATATGTAAAATATGATTTTGGGTTTATGTTCGCTTATTCTGAAAGACCCGGAACACTGGCCGAACGAAAAATGGATGATGATATTCCCGAAGAGACCAAAAAGAGAAGGCTGAGGGAAATCATCGACCTACAGCAAAAGCATGGACTTTATAGAACCCAACAGCATGTCGGTAAGGTAGAAGAAGTATTGATAGAGGGGTCATCCAAAAAATCAGACACCCATTGGATGGGAAGAAATTCGCAAAATACCGTAGTGGTTTTTCCAAAGGAAAACTATAAAGTTGGCGATTTTGTAAATGTAAAAATCAACGAATGCACTTCAGCCACATTGATTGGTGAAGCGGTTGAATATTCAAAGAACAATTAATCCATGGAAGGTGTTCAATCCATAAAACAACGTTTTGAGCTCATCGGGAACGATGTGAAACTGAATCGCGCGTTGGAAAAGGCAATTCAAGTTGCTCCGACCGACATCTCGGTTTTGGTCACTGGTGAAAGTGGTGTTGGTAAGGAAGCAATTCCGAAAATCATTCACTCCCTCTCGCATCGAAAACACGCTAAATATATAGCGGTAAACTGTGGTGCAATTCCAGAGGGGACCATAGACAGTGAACTGTTCGGACACGAGAAAGGAGCCTTTACCGGCGCAACCCAAACACGTAGCGGTTACTTTGAAGTAGCGGATGGAGGAACTATTTTTCTTGATGAAGTAGGTGAACTTCCATTGACCACCCAGGTACGTTTGCTTCGAGTTTTGGAGAATGGCGAATTCTTGAAAGTAGGATCTTCGCAAGTGCAAAAGACCAACGTTCGAATCGTGGCAGCAACAAACATCAATATGTTTGAAGCCATCAAAAAGGAAAAATTCCGTGAGGATCTTTATTATAGACTAAGTACTGTCGAAATCAATATTCCACCCTTGCGCGAACGTCGTGAAGATATCCACCTGTTGTTCCGAAAGTTCGCTTCAGATTTTGGTCAGAAATACAAAATGCCCACCATTCGATTGGATGAGCCGGCCATACAACTGCTTCAAAAATATCGCTGGCCAGGGAACATTAGGCAACTGCGGAACATCGCCGAACAGATTTCCGTATTGGAAGAAAACCGGACAATAACCGCAGCCACGTTAAACGGTTATCTTCCCAATGCTGGCAACACCAATCTTCCGGCCGTAGTGGAACAGAACAAAAAGGAAAGTGATTTCAGCAATGAAAGGGAAATCCTTTATAAGGTACTTTTTGATATGAAAGGTGATCTGAATGATCTGAAAAAGCTCACCTTGGAATTGTTGAAAAACAACGATACCGAAAAAGTTCAGGAAGAAAACGAGAACCTGATCAGGAAAATCTACGGCAACAAAGAAGAAGAGGTTGATACTAAAGAAGAAAATGCAACAGAAATCTTGCATCTTCCCGAACCAGTAGTTGAGTCGGCCACCACAGTTGTCCAACCCCAAGAAGATCGTTATCATTTTGCTGAGGAAATTGAAGAGGAAGAAACTCTATCTTTACAGGAAAAAGAAATAGAACTGATCAAAAAGTCGCTGGAGCGTAATCGCGGAAAACGAAAAGCTGCAGCCTCAGAACTTGGTATTTCCGAACGAACGTTGTACCGAAAAATTAAGCAATACGATTTGTAGCTTGCCTTTTTACATTTGAACTTTTGTATTAATGAAAAGACGATTCTTTATAAAAATTTTATCCCTGAGCCTGCTTTTTAGCATCTATAGCTGTGGCATCTATAACTTTTCTGGAGCCGATATCGGAACTGCAGAAAGCTTTCAGGTGAACTTTTTTCAGAATTACGCTGATCAAAGTCCGGGTTCAACCATTGTTCCTGGATTAGATCGTGATTTTACCCAAGCATTGCAAAACCTGATCAACAATTTGACCAGTCTTTCCCTTACAGGAAGTAACGGAGATCTGTTGTACGAAGGCGAGATAGTGGAATACAGGGTTACACCAATGACGGCAACGGCCGATCAGCTTACGGCCCAGAACCGGTTGACCATGAGCGTCAATGTCCGTTTTTTCAATAAGACCAAGGAAGAGGTAGATTTTGAACGTAGGTTCTCCTTCTTTTTTGATTTTGACGCGGCGGCTTCATTGACCTCCATTCAAGCAAATGCACATGAAGTGATATTTGAGCGATTGACACAAGACATTTTTAATGCCTCTTTGGGTAATTGGTAAATGGCTTACGTAAAAAGATTCGTATCATTCTCCCTTCTAATCTTGGTTTTGCAAGTTAGCTGGAGTTGTGGCCCAAAAGTCAACTATAACTTAACAGGAATCAACACAAATGCAGAAAACTTTGAGGTTGCTTCTTTCAAAAATCATTCGGATAGAAATCAAGGTTCTATTTTTCAACCCGGTTTGGATTTGGATTTCACCAGAGCTCTTCAAAATGCAATAAGCAAAACAAGCAAGTTATCGTTGACGGATGATAATGGCCAATTAAAATATGATGGGGAAATCGTTGAATACAAGGTTACTCCGATGACAGCAACGTCTAATCAACGAGCGGCTCAAAACCGATTGACCATGAGTATCAATGTCCGATTCACCGATAAAACAAAGGAGGATAGGGATTTTGAAAGAAAATTTTCGTTCTTTTATGATTTTGCTGCAGCAGCGTCCTTGACCTCAGTTCAGGCACAGGCACATGAAGTGATATTTGAGCGATTGACACAAGATATTTTTAACGCCTCTTTGGGCAATTGGTAAGCATGAACGTATCCGATTTTATACAAATTCTTCAAAAATCAAATACCATCCTTTCCCCAAAACAAACCAGGGAATTGGAGGATATTATTGAAGAATACCCCTATTTTCAAGCTGCAAGGGCTTTGCACTTAAAAGGGTTGAAAAATCTGGATAGCTACAAATACAACAATGCCCTCAAGGTTACTGCCGCACACACGTCTGATAGGGATGTTTTGTTTGATTTTATCACGTCCCAAGAATTTGTCCAAAACAACATTGCAGATACCATAGCCGGCAGAGTTCCTAAACTTGAGGACAAAAAGGCGGTTTCCGAAGAAATAGAACCCAATCCCGATGCAGAGGTTATTTTAGGGGAGTCGGAGGAAGCATTGCCCCAAAACGTCCAAGATGCCGAACAAATATTAAATCCTGGACTGTTTGAATCCAAACAACCACCTAAAGAAACTTCTGTTGAAAAAGAGCCATCATCTTCTGAGGTGGATTTGGAAATAGGCAAACCCATTCCGTTCACAAAAAAGGAAAAGCATTCTTTTACCGAATGGTTGCAGCTCACCTCAAAAAATCCAAATGAGGATGAAGCTTCTCCCACTAAAAAAGGGTTGGATAAAAAGCAAAAGTTCGATTTGCTGGATAAGTTTATAGAGAACAGACCCAAAATTGTTCCGAGTGACGATTCAAATTCGAAAGTCAACATAAAAGAGTCCGTAAAAATGGACAAAAACGAGTTGATGACCGAAACTTTGGCCAAGGTTTATCTGGAGCAAAAAAAGTACAAAAAAGCCATTCAGGCCTTTAAAATATTGAGTTTGAAATATCCGGAAAAAAGTGGTTTCTTTGCAGATCAAATTCGAGCGGTGAAGAAGCTGCAGAAAGAATAAAGCATAAGATAGAAAAATGAGCACATTTACAATTTTTTTGATATTGATCATCATAGTGTGCCTTTTGTTGGTTTTGGTAATCATGGTCCAAAATCCAAAAGGAGGCGGATTGTCTTCTTCATTTGGCGGTAGTGGAAACCAAGTCGTTGGAGGGGTCAAAAAGACTGGGGATTTTTTGGACAAAAGTACCTGGACCCTGGCTGCATTGCTGATCGTTTTGATACTTGCTTCCAATATTTCTCTTAAAGGAAATTATACCCAAGCAGATTCAAAGCTATTACAAGGTGATGACGTAGAGAACACCATACCGGAAACTGTTCCGGAAGAAGTTCCTGAGCAAGTTCCTGCAACAAACCCAGCTGACACCATTAATTAAAAATTAATGACAGAATAAATACATAATGCCAGCTTGAATGACAAGCTGGCATTTTTATTTTAATATCCTGTCAGTTTTCAAGTAATGGCATAATTTCTGCCCAAAGTTTCGAGAATTTTTAAAACAAATACCTAAAGATTAATAATATGGCTAAAGTCAACATCAAACCATTAGCGGACAGAGTTCTTATAGAACCTGTTGAGGCTGAGACCAAAACAGCTTCTGGTATCATCATCCCAGATACCGCAAAAGAAAAACCACAAAAAGGAAAAGTAGTAGCTGTGGGCCCCGGAACCAAAGATGAATCCATCACTGTTAAGGTTGGGGATACTGTTCTTTATGGCAAATATGCTGGCACCGAACTAAAATTGGACGGTACCGATTATTTGATAATGCGTGAAAGTGACATTTTAGCAATTGTATAAACCCAGATGTCATTCCCACGAAAGTGGGAATCTATCAAAAACATTTATAGTATAATTTAAAGATTCCTGCCTCCGCAGGAATGACAAATAAAAAGTTTAAAAATGGCAAAAGATATTAAGTTCGATATAGAAGCACGTGACGGCCTTAAAAAAGGTGTTGATGCCTTGGCCAATGCCGTAAAGGTCACTTTAGGACCAAAAGGTAGAAACGTAATCATCACCAAATCTTTTGGAGCTCCTCAAGTAACCAAAGATGGTGTCACCGTAGCAAAGGAAATCGAATTGGAAGACGCCCTTGAGAACATGGGTGCACAAATGGTAAAAGAAGTAGCTTCCAAAACCAACGACCTTGCTGGTGATGGAACTACAACGGCCACCGTACTGGCTCAAGCTATCGTAAAAGAAGGCCTTAAAAACGTAGCTGCCGGTGCAAACCCAATGGATCTTAAAAGAGGTATTGACAAAGCCGTAGATGCTATCGTTGAAAATCTATCCAAGCAATCTAAAAAAGTTGGGGATTCTTCAGAAAAAATCAAACAAGTAGCCGCTATTTCAGCAAACAATGATGAAACCATCGGTGATTTGATCGCCCAAGCTTTTGAAAAGGTTGGTAAAGAAGGTGTAATTACCGTTGAGGAAGCCAAAGGAACCGATACTTATGTTGATGTTGTTGAAGGAATGCAGTTCGATAGAGGTTACCTTTCTCCATACTTTGTTACCGATTCTGAAAAAATGGTCGCTGACTTGGACAACCCATACATTTTGTTGTTCGATAAGAAAATATCTTCCATGAAGGACTTGCTTCCTGTATTGGAGCCAGTGGCACAATCCGGAAAGCCGCTATTGATCATCGCTGAGGATGTAGATGGTGAAGCATTGGCCACTTTGGTAGTGAACAAATTGAGAGGTTCATTGAAAATCGCAGCTGTAAAGGCTCCTGGTTTTGGTGATCGTAGAAAGGCCATGTTGGAAGACATCGCAATTTTGACCAATGGAACCGTGATTTCTGAAGAGAGAGGTTTTTCATTGGAAGCGGCTACCATCGATATGTTGGGTACTACTGAAAGGGTTACCATTGATAAGGACAACACCACTATTGTAAATGGAGCTGGTGATGCCAAAAACATCAAGACCCGTGTTAATCAGATCAAATCCCAGATTGAAACAACTACTTCTGACTATGATAAAGAAAAACTGCAAGAGCGTTTGGCCAAATTGGCCGGAGGTGTTGCCGTGCTTTACGTAGGTGCTGCCTCTGAGGTGGAAATGAAGGAGAAAAAAGACCGTGTGGATGATGCGCTTCACGCAACTAGAGCCGCTGTTGAAGAAGGAATTGTTGCTGGAGGTGGAGTTGCTTTGGTAAGAGCCAAATCAGTATTGGCAAAAGTAGACACTGCCAATGAAGATGAGGCCACTGGATTGCAAATCGTTGCAAGAGCCATCGAATCTCCATTGCGCACCATCGTTGAGAATGCTGGTGGCGAAGGTTCTGTTGTGGTTGCCAAAATCATGGACGGAAAAGCAGACTTCGGATACGACGCCAAATCGGACGAATATGTTGAAATGATGAAAGCAGGAATCATCGACCCTAAAAAAGTAACTAGAGTTGCTTTGGAAAATGCAGCTTCTGTTGCAGGAATGATCTTGACCACGGAATGTGCATTGACCGATATTAAGGAAGATACTCCAGCTATGCCTCCAATGGGAGGTGGCGGTGGAATGCCAGGAATGATGTAATTCCGAAAACATAATACTATAAAAAGGCCCGTGAAATTTCACGGGCCTTTCTGTTTTTATACTTGTTCTTCCCAAATCAGTTGTTTGTACTCCCTCAATTGTCCTCTGTCTAATAGTTTTCCAATAGCTCCTTCAATTGATTAATTTTTAAAGTCATTTATTCCTTTTCCGATGAAATACATAAAATTTTATATCCCATTTCTGGTTTTGGTTCTGTTCGCCTCATTCAACAATCCTTATGTGGAGCAGAAAAAGCCCCAATTCGCCGTAATGGCCTATTATGTTCCAGAAAAAGATTATCACCCCGACCAACTACCCTTAGAGCAATTAACGCATATCATCTTTTCCTTCACCAAGGTTATCGATGGTGAAATGAAGTTCAAAAATGAACAAACTGGAGAAAAATTAAGCCAATTGGTAGCCCAACGAAAAAATCATCCCCATTTAAAAGTGATGATTGCCTGTGGAGGCTGGGGGGCCGACGGTTTTTCGGACATGTCACACACGGCGGAAAATCGAAAGAAATTCGTGCAAAGTGTGGTAGAATTCAACAAAAAATACGAATTGGACGGGATTGACATCGATTGGGAATATCCAGCAATTCCGGCCGCAGGTACAGGTGCCCGCCCCGAGGACAAGCAAAACTTTACGCTGCTGATGAAAGAACTTCGAGAAGCGTTGGACACTTTGGACAGGGAACAGACCTTGACTTTTGCCTCAGCGGGATGGAAACCTTATTACAAAAACATTGAGATTGGCGAGGTCATGAAATATGCCGACTATATGAATGTAATGACCTATGATCAAATCGGCTCCAATTCCCCTTTTACAGGTCACCATACCGCATTAGGTTGGATCGAGGAAAAGGATGTTCAAAATACTCCGGCATGGAAGTATGTGGAGGAGCGCAGAAAAAACTCGGACAATGACCGAGGACCTTATGCGCCCCAATCCACAGAAAAAATTGTCGCTTTTTGCATGGACAAAGGGGTAAAAAGAGAGCAGCTTATTATTGGTGCCGCATTTTACGGAAGAGCCTGGAAAGGGGCACATCCTGAAAACAATGGTCTCTACCAGATGAATTCTGGAGCGCATATTGGATGGAGCACCTATAAGCAAATACGAGAAGAATTTGAACCCAATAAAGATTATAAAAGATATTGGGACCCTGTCGCGAAAGCACCCTATATCTACAATGCCAATGACAGCATTTTTATTAGCTATGACGATTCTGTTTCGGTTCGACTGAAAACAGAATTTGCCATGAAAAAGAAACTTGGAGGAATAATGTTCTGGCAATTGGGGAACGATACCAAGGAAAAGAACAGTCTTCTCAAGTCCATTTACGATGCTTCAACCAAAAAGTAGTTGAAGTAAACAAACTAACCACCACCATGAAAAAACAAATTACATTGATTCTATTCCTTTTGGGGCTATGTCTGGTTTCTTGCTCGGACAACGGATTGACCTTGGCCAAAAATGGAAAAACGAATTATGAAATTGTCATCCCGACCGATGCAAGCAAACATAACGCTGAATCGGCCCAAAAGCTGCAGTATTATCTCCAGATCATGAGCGACACCAAATTGGAAATTGTCGCAGAAGACGCACAACACTTGAAAAAGGGAAAAATCTATATTGGTAATATCAAAAAAGAAAATCTCCAACTGGAAGAGGTAAGAATTAAAACAGAAGACAATGATTTGTTTATTTATGGAGGTTCAGATTCATCCACGCAGAATGCTGTATTTGAATTTCTTGAAAATTATCTGGATTGTAAATGGTATGCCCCGGGGGTAGAGTCCATTCCCTCTTTAAAAACAGTTTCAATTGGTTCAATAGACCACGGTTATATTCCGGAGATTACTACACGGACGGTCCATTCCAGGCTTTTTTATGACAACCATGAGTTTGCGGATCGGCAAAAGGTCACATATGAGGCATTCCCTTATTATGTTCCTGGCGCAAGGGTACATACCTTCCATAGGTTTATGCCGGAAGAGACCTTCTATAAATCAAATCCTGAATTTTATGCGCTTCGGGATGGAAAAAGATTACCCACACAACTTTGTCTTACCAATCCTAAAGTTTTGGAGATTGTCAAAGATTCTGTGGCTGCTCATTTTAAAAGAAATCCGAATACTTCGGTTATTTCAGTAAGTCAAGACGATAATCAACAGCATTGCCAATGCGATAATTGCAAGAAAATTGATGAAGAGGAAGGCAGTCCGGCCGGAACCATGATTCATTTTGTCAACGCTGTGGCCGAAGCTTTTCCGGAAAAGACAATTTCAACCTTGGCCTATCAATATACCCGTAAACCACCAAAAGTGCGTCCCGCATCCAATGTCCTGATCACACTTTGTTCCATAGAGTGCGATAGAAGTGCTCCCATTGCCGAAAATTGTACGGATTTTGCAGATGACCTTATTGGTTGGGGAAAACTGACGGATAATATCAGAATTTGGGATTACACCACACAATTCACCAATTTTCTGGCCCCCTTTCCAAATATCAAAACATTACAACCCAATATTCATCTGTTCAGGGACAACAATGCTAAATGGGTTTTTGAACAACACAGCAACAATCCCAGCGAACTTTTTGAGCTTCGGTCATACATTACGGCAAAATTGCTTTGGAACCCAAATGCCGATTTTGATGCGCTCCTAACCGAATTTACCAATGGTTATTACCAAGAGGCCGGTCCTTTCATAAAAGAATATGTTGAATTGATCCATTCCAAAATCAAAGAAGATCCAGATTTCTTTCTCTTTTTATACGGGGATCCCTCGGAAGCTTTTTCATCCTATTTGAATCCAGCACTATTGGAAAAGTATTCCAGCTTGTTTGACGAAGCTGAGAAAGCGGTAGATGATAAGCCAGAAGTCAATGACAGGGTCAAAATGGCAAGATTAGGAGTCGATTATGCGGTTTTGGAAGCTTGCAGAAAAAACCTTACCGAGAATTACAGTTTAATGACATCAGGCGACAATGCTGCCCAAACCATCAATCCTATGGTAGCAGCGTTACTGGATAATTTTATAAATACGGCCAGAAAAAACAATATCACTTTGATGAACGAAATGGGCTTTACCGTCAATGAATATGCTTCAAATTATATGTCGGCCCTGAAAATTGCCCAAAAACCAAATAAGGCCAAAGGAAAGCATGTGGTCAGCCTGACCAAACCTAAAAAATATGCCAATGAAGACCCTATGGTCTTGACCGACAGTGCCCTTGGTGGAAGCAGCTTCTATGCCAATTGGTTGGGATATGAGGGAAATGACATGGAGGTTGTTGTTGATTTAGGTGAAAAACAGAACATAAGCAGTATTTCGATGGCATTCCTACAGGTAACCAATCACGTGGTGTTCTTTCCTTCCTCTGTAACCTATTATGGTTCGACAGACAATGTCAATTTTGAGAAGCTGGGGAATCTTAAAAATCCCTCTCCTTTGAACAAAAAGAGTAAGGTGAACGATATCCACTATTTTGACCTCAAATTTGATCCAACGGACGTAAACTATATCAAAGTGGTTGCCAAAAACACGGAAACCCCTTATTGGCATCATGCCGCGGGATTACCATCTTGGGTTTTTGCCGACGAGATTATCGTAGACTGAAAATGAATTGATTCAATCCAATCAGTTACCAAAAATCTCTGTTTGGTAAAATGCAGGAACCGAAAACCAATAAGCCATGAACGTGGTGGGTGTTTGCAAACGCTCACCTATTCTTGCACCAGAAACGGCGTTTCCAAAAATATCCCATTCATTACCTTCATTATCCTGTAATAGGACATCTGAATTTCCATCATGAATGCATGTGAATTCAAGGGAACTATGTTCTTCAACGAGCTCAAAGGCAACCATGAAGTCTCTATTCCCCACAACCAGATAATTTCTTCCCTTGAATGTGTCTAGGATAACATTTTCAGTGGTAAAATCCCCAAACCGATATACTTTGGCATCGTTGTCATTTATCAATGCCAAAACCCTTTCTTTGAGTGGTAACCTATTATCCTTTTCTACTGGAAACAAAAAGAAATTATGATCCGTGCTATAGTTACCATAGGGTGAAGTTCCGTAAGTACGCTGAAAACCGGTACTCAGATTGGCTACTTGAGAATTGGGGTACATTTGCTTCCAGGTTTTCCAATCCATTTCGACCAACATGGACAAAGCTGCTTTTTTGCCCAATAACCCACCATTTACCGATTCATTTAAAATTTGGGACCAATTGCTCAATGTTTCCCTATCAAAAGGAATAAGATTGGTATTGTACAATAAGCCTGACACCCCAAAAGTGGTCTCCTTACCATCAATGACCCTTCCCCAACCAATTCCGGTACCAGTTAGCGGACAATACGTGATGGCAAGGGATTCGTCTCCAATATTATCATTAATGATTTCGTGCCAATCCAAAATAATATGCGGATATCCTCTTACATCATCTCCATTTTTAAATCCGATAATCAAATCATTGTCATCTAAAAAATCGACCGCTTGGGCCACTGTAAAGTTCGGGTTCTCCAAAGCGGGAATCCCATCTCTTCCAGGCCCTCCATCCAAAACTTGGTTTACTGGAATACTCCATTGGTTATTTACTGGTGGATTAATGGTTCCCTGGCCTCCATTTGTTGTCTCTTCAACACTAGAAGAACTGCATGAAACCATAACCCCAATAAATGTTAGCGCTAAAATCCAATTTTTCATTTTTCTTAATTTAAAACTCCAATTTTCTTTTTCTGTAATTTCCACATCAATCCAACAGTGAATCTATTGGTTGGTGTTAGCTGCGTACCATCGACATAGCTATACAATGGCAGCTCCAACCGGGATACCAAAACAAAGTTTTGAGAAATATTGGCGGACAGCTCCGGTCTTATAAATATCCATTCCCCTCCAGTGTTTGGGAGGTTGGAAGCATCAATTTGGTCAACTTGGGCCTTACGGTATTTGATGATCAAACCTGGATTAAAAATGGTATTGAGTAAGCCAAATTGGTCCGTATATCCCAAATTGGCCTGCATTCCGTTTCCAAATTCGTATATCGAGGTGTTGTTCAAGTAGTCGTTATTGGCGCCTGTTGCCCTATAAGTAAAACTTGCAGAGAGGGTTGCGGCTGGTCTAAAGTTCAATCCCTTTGAAGCGGAAATCAACCCTACAAAATCCCATGCCCCACTACCAGGCTGCAAATCAGCCGTTAACTGAATTCCTTGGGGAGTGGTAAAATCGGACCTTCCCAATGGGGCCTTTACCCCTGCTCCTAAACTAATCGTTGAGCGCTGTCCCAAAACATTAGGAAATGCATATTTTATCAAAAAAACAGCATCACCTATTCCCGTGGTTTCGGTATCGGTCTCATTCCCAAATTGGGAGATCGTCCGCAATTGATTTACCCAAGTAAAAAGGGATTCAACAGAAAGCCTATCCGTAAAGGCATAGCCTATACTAAGTAAAATTGAATTGGTAATACGCAATCGGGAATCATCGTCCAGTTCACTGGACCCTGCATTTAAGGTGTTCAGGTTGTTGTAATCATAGCTCAACCCAATAAGCAAAGTTCCCTTGCCGTCATTGGGCAAGCCCAAATTATTTGACAAGGGAACTCCACCGGAACAACAGGTTTGCGAAAAACCCAATTGTCCCATAAATACCATGGTTAGGATAAAAAACCTTGTAAAGTTTTTCATAGCCGCCCTAGTTGAGTAGCGCTAGAAATGAATACCTTACAGTTAAACCGAATTTATAAATGTTAAAATTACATTTTTACATTGCCAGCATCCAACCAGCCATAACCAACATAATCGCATTTTCAATAAATGTGGCCTCAGTCATCGGCAGGTTTAGAGCTGTTCCTAAACAAGCACAGTGGATGCTTTTCTTATCCAACAAGGTTTTGGTCACTCCAATGGTGGTAATACCCAAAATAACCACGGTAATCAGCAAAGCTACGGTCACTTGAATGCGCATTAAAAATAGAAGTCCCAAGCCCAATTCCAAAAAAGGATATATCCAACCATATGCAGGTAAAACTTTGGCAAAGGGGTCATACATTCTGAAACTCTCAGGAAATCCCTTTAAATCCAAAAACTTAAAGAAGCTAAAGACGATATAGAACAACCCCATAAAGTCCAGCATAGCTTCAACTAGGTTCCAGTTTTGATAGTTCAACAGAAAGGCGGCCGCAAACAAATACGCGAAAATCAAGAACAATGGTCGCAATTGCACCCATTTTGATTGTTCTCCCATTCCTTCGTTGACGGACGATACCACTTCCTTTTGAAGTTGTTCGTGAATCCCGTATTTATCGGGCAATACTGCACTAAAATCTGATATTGGAATATGGCGCTCCATATTGATGTGTGCCATTGAAGCTTCCAAATCCACATCAACCACTGTAACCCCATTTACTTTGGAAAGCTTCTCCTTTACAGACGCCACACAACCCTCACAGGTCATTCCCGTGACCGTATATGAATGTTTCTTCTTAGTGATTGTTGTGATGCTGCTGGCTATCGTCTGTGTCATCCTCACGGTATTTGCAGCAGGGATGAACATTGTCATAAGCTTCTTGTGTTGCCTTCAATTCCTTAGTATCATGTCCAACTGCAACCAAAGCCGTCTTTATTCTCATGGCGTCGGTCTTTCGCTCATCAACAACCAACGACAATTGATGTGAGGGAATATCCCAAAGAGCATATTTAACCCCAGGAACACCCAGTGCGGCCTTCTCAATTCGCATCTTGCACATTTCGCATTTGCCATCTACCTCAAACGCCATCTTTTTATTCTTCTCCTGTGCAAAACCAATTGTTGAAACCAGTATGCATAGTAAAATCAAAACTCTATTTTTCATTTTGTATATATTTAAGTTGTTAGGATTTAAATCTAAAACCTGCATACACCATCCGTCCAAAAATAGGAGCGTATACAATTGTTGTGTCAAAGTTTGGGCCAAATGGGTCATTGGATCCCAAAACTGGATTATCTTGTCTAAAATTAGTCAAATTCTCACCTCCTAGGTAAACCTCAAATTTCTTTGAAAACACTTTGGTCACTTGGGCATTCATTAAGCTATATCCCCCTGCAAAATCTCCCAATTGAAAACTAACGGGATTTGAAGAAGTACTTGGCAATCGCTGCTCTCCAAGGGCCTGCAAAGTATAATCAAAACGCCATTGCGACCCATTTTCAGTAGGGGTTGTGTTATAGCCAATATTTGTAAAAAAGCGATGTCTGGCCTGCACTGGTTTTTGCAACAGCCCTGTTTGGTAATCTGTTTTCACGTCATAGAATTTATAGGCTGTACGCACCTCAACGTTGGGCAGAACTTCATGGTTCAACTCAACCTGAAGGCTATTCGCATAACTTTTTCCGTCCAAATTGGAGAAAACAATTTCATTTGGATTCTCCCAATCCACCACGATTTGGTTGTCAAAATCGGTACGATAGAAATCCACTGAGAAGTTTCCTGGTCTTTCAAATAATGAGAATCCTTGAATAAAGCTCAACCCAAAATTTACGGCTTTTTCAGGGTCAAAACCATAAATCTCCCCTCCATTCGTTTGCAATTGAATGGTTCTTGAAGAAGCGAAAAGTCTTTGATTCTCGGCAAAAATATTGGCAGCTCTTCTACCGATTCCAAAGGAGCCTCTTAAACTTCCCTTTTCCCAGGGTGTATAACGGATATGGAACCTGGGCGTAAAGAATGTTCCCAATCTATTATGGGTATCCAACCTAAGACCTGCCGTAAAACTTAGTTTCTCCAAATTGGTATAACTGTATTCGAAAAAAGCTCCAGCAGATGTGTCGGCACGACTGAATTCTTGAGTATTGACCAATTCATCATATCCGTCATATGCGAACGTCAGACCCGTCTTGAACTTACTTTTGGTATTCCCAATAATCGAGTTGAAAATTAAATTGGTGTAAATACTTTCATGGTCAATATTGTAAACATTGAATCCATAATACGAGTCCTGTTTATGACTGCTGTATGATGTCTGAAAACCAAAACTCTGGTAGGGTATTTCAGGGAAAACGTATCCCAATTTTACCGAACCGTCAAATCTTTGGGTATCTATTTCACTTCCCCAGGTATTGGTTGTAAATCTATCGGTGTCGGGATTAAAATCGGTCTGTCCAATCTGCTTTTCATCATTTAAATAGCGAACATTAAAAAAGCTCACCCATCCCTTTTCAGGGTCCTGATATTGCCAACGATTCATGATATTGATTTGATTGGCCAGTGGATTATCCAAAAATCCATCATCATTATTATCAACCTCAACATCTCTACGGTTTCCATGCAAATACAATCCCGTACTCCATTTATCGGATAGTTTTGTATTGAGATGTGTATTCAATTCCAATCTTCCGTTCAAATTGGCATATCCATTCACAAAAACCGGAGTATCTGTCAATGGCTTTTGTAGTTCTGTATTAATCTGCCCCGAAATACTCTCATATCCATTGACCACACTGCCAGCTCCTTTGGTAATCTGGATACTTTCTACCCAAGTCCCAGGAGTAAACGTCAAACCATAGGTTTGGGAAGCACCTCTAACCATGGGAATGTTCTCTTGGGTGATCAGCAAATAAGGACTTGTTAGTCCCAACATCTGTATTTGCTTGGTCCCCGTAAGGGCATCGTTGAAATTGACATCGATGGCAGGGTTGGTCTCAAAACTCTCCGAAAGGTTGCAACAAGCAGCTTTTAAAAGCTCTGCACTATTCACCGTAACCACATTTTGTGTGGAGAAAAATGTCTTTTGTACGGCATCGCGCTCTTTTACCACTACAACCTCATCCAATTGGTTGGAGGGCACCAACCAATGATGCACCATTTTTGGCTCATTGATGGTCAAAGTGTCCGTTTTGAACCCTACAAAACTTATAACAAGCTTGTTGTAATCTTTGGAATACGGAATACTGAAGGTTCCGTTTTCCTTCGTGATGGTGCCGAACGGGGAATTTAACCAGTATACATTCGCACCAGCCAGGCCGATATGCTTGTTTTCTGCATTGGCCTCCATAACCATCCCTTCAATTTTATCTTGAGCGGTCAGTAGTATGGGAAGCCAAAAAAGTATAATTAAAATATGTTTCATTAATATGTATTGAATAATTCTTGAAATAAAAATCAGTGCTCGAATCGTAAGAAACGGGCAACCTATTAGTATTCAATACATCAAATCAAGAAGACTTGGTCCAAGATATGTATGTCCCTGACCATTATGGGAGGTGGATATTTTTCGTGGGGAACAGGAAGCTCTTCAACAGGTGTGAACAAAGCTAGATAGGAATGGACTAAAGCCACAAGGAACCATTGTTGCTCAATATCCAAATCAGGATTGGAAAGTTTTAGATTATCCTGTCCTTCAAGCGTAAAAGATTCGTCATCGCAGCAATGGTTTTCAATTGCATCCGTTCCCATCGCAGCCATTGCTTGCTCCATACAACAGTCATCCGCAAGGGTAAAAAATGAGACATCCATTACCCTTCCCATACACAAATGTTTATCTACAGTCCAAGAAACTGTAGACAGTAACACCATAAGTGCCAAGAAGATAGAACTAATATTGCGAAACAACTCTTTCACACCACAAAATTACAACTAATTTGCTTTTATTTTCCGTAGGTTTCCTTAACGAAACTTTAGGTATTCAACATCGTAATTTTTTATATTTCATACGACCTAAAAAATCGGTTTCAAATACATTTGTAAAAAACAATTCAATGCTCGTATCACTAAAACCAAAAGTGACCTCCATCTTATCCAATAACGCTGAAAGCGTGGAAAATCGTCTAGATGAACTCTGTAATTTGCTTAGAGACACTATCGATTACTACGATTGGGTAGGATTTTATTTTAAGAATGGAGACAAGGAGGAACTGAAACTGGGACCCTATGCGGGTGAACCCACGGACCATACCATTATTCCCTTCGGAAAAGGCATTTGCGGGCAGGTTGCGGTGAGCAATGAGAACTTTGTTGTACCCGATGTGGCTGCACAGGACAACTACATCGCATGCAGCATTACCGTAAAATCGGAAATCGTGATTCCCCTATTCAAAAATGGTGAGAATATTGGTCAAATTGATATTGATTCGAATACTCCCGACCCCTTTACCGAGGAGGATGAACGCTTTTTGGAATTTGTGAATCAAAAAGTATCACAAATTCTTTAAAACTAGTGGCATTTTGTTGATAACCCGACCAACATTTTAGTAGCAAAAAAACTACTTTTGTGTGCTTAATAATTTGATTTTTAAGACACAAAATGAGCACCACCAAAAAAGCTTCCGCCGCACTTATATCCGTATTTCACAAAGATGGATTGGAACCGATTGTCAAAAAACTGGATGAACTTGGCGTAACCCTATATTCAACTGGGGGTACCGAGAAATTTATCCGCGATTTGGGCATCAATGTTGTTCCTGTTGAAGAAGTTACCAGCTATCCTTCCATTTTAGGCGGACGTGTAAAAACGCTTCACCCGAAGGTTTTTGGAGGAATTCTTAACCGTCAGGACAACGAAAGTGATGTTGCCCAAATGGAAGAGTTCGAAATTCCGCAATTGGATATTGTCATCGTAGATCTATATCCTTTTGAAAAGACAGTAGCAAGTGGTGCCTCAGAACAAGATATTATTGAAAAAATAGACATTGGTGGTATCTCCTTGATCAGGGCTGCCGCCAAAAACTTCAAGGATGTGCTCTGCGTTTCTTCCATGGAAGATTATGCTGATTTTTTAAATGTCATTTCCGAAGGAAACGGTTCTACCACTCTGGAAGACCGCAAACGTTTCGCCACCAAAGCTTTCAACGTTTCTTCGCACTATGATTCTGCCATCTTCAATTATTTTAATGCAAATGGAGATGAGACCGTGCTCAAAATCAGCGAGCAAAATGGAAAAGTGCTTCGATACGGTGAAAACCCGCATCAAAAAGGATATTTCTTTGGTGATTTTGAAGCTATGTTCTCCAAGTTGCACGGTAAAGAACTTTCCTATAACAACCTTTTGGATGTCGATGCTGCTGTAAATCTTATGGGCGAGTTCCAAAGTGACGACCCTACTTTCGCCATCCTTAAACACAATAATGCTTGTGGATTGGCCACAAGGAGCACTATTAAACAAGCTTATGTAGATGCGTTGGCTGGAGACCCGGTTTCAGCTTTTGGAGGAATCTTGATTTCCAATGTTGAAATTGATGCCCCTACAGCAGAAGAAATCCACAAATTGTTCTGCGAAGTGGTGATTGCTCCGTCTTATTCTGATGAAGCCTTGGAAATTCTTAAGGGTAAAAAGAACCGAATCATTCTAATCCAAAACGAAGTGGCACTTCCGGATACTTTAGTAAGAACATGCCTAAATGGTGTTTTGGTGCAGGACAAAGATTTCAAAACCGATTCCGCTGAAGAATTGACATCCGTTACCGACAAAAAACCATCTGCCGAAGAGATCGAAGATTTGATTTTTGCCTCCAAATTGTGCAAGCACACAAAGAGCAATACAATCGTTTTGGCCAAGAACAAACAACTATGCGCAAGCGGAACAGGACAAACTTCCCGAGTGGATGCCTTGAACCAGGCAATTCATAAAGCAAAGTCCTTCAACTTTGAGCTCACAGGTGCCGTCATGGCCAGTGATGCCTTCTTCCCATTCCCCGACTGTGTTGAAATTGCGGACAAAGCTGGAATAAAAAGTGTGATCCAACCAGGAGGTTCAATCAAGGATCAATTGAGCATCGATTATTGCAATGAAAATGGATTGGCCATGGTAATGACCGGGACTCGGCATTTTAAACATTAATTTTAGTACATTAGCCGATAAAATTTACCGTTAATCCGAAAAACCGACGCTTTTTATGGGATTTTTTGATTTCATGACCGAGGAAATCGCCATCGACCTTGGTACTGCAAACACCCTGATAATTCATTTAGACAAAGTCGTAGTTGATAGCCCATCCATTGTTGCCCGGGATAGAATATCCGGGAAAATTATAGCAGTGGGAAGGGAGGCCAATATGATGCAGGGAAAGACCCATGAGAACATCAAGACCATTCGACCTTTGAAAGATGGGGTAATTGCCGATTTTGATGCTTCGGAGAAGATGATCAATATGTTCATCAAGAATATTCCGGCCTTAAAGAAAAAATGGTTTCCCCCTGCGTTACGAATGGTCATTTGTATTCCATCGGGGATTACCGAGGTGGAAATGCGTGCGGTACGTGAATCAGCGGAAAGGGTAAACGGAAAAGAGGTGTATTTGATTCATGAGCCAATGGCTGCCGCCATTGGTATTGGGCTTGACATTATGCAGCCCAAAGGAAACATGATCGTAGATATAGGTGGGGGAACCACCGAAATTGCCGTGATTGCCTTGGGCGGAATTGTTTGTGATAAGTCGGTAAAGATTGCGGGTGATGTATTTACCAACGATATCATCTATTACATGCGGACCCAACATAACCTGTATGTCGGGGAAAGCACTGCTGAAGCAATCAAAATTGAAATTGGTTCGGCTACAGAGGATTTAAAATCTCCACCGGATGATAAATCAATTCAGGGAAGGGATCTTTTGACAGGAAAACCAAAGCAGGTCCAAGTTTCTTATCGTGAAATTGCCAAAGCACTGGATAAAAGTATTTTGAGGGTCGAAGATGCCGTTATGGAAACCCTTTCGCAAACTCCACCTGAGCTTGCAGCCGACATTTACAATACAGGTATTTATCTTGCTGGTGGTGGATCTATGTTGAGAGGATTGGACAGAAGACTCTCCCAAAAAACAGATTTGCCCGTTTACATTGCTGAAGACCCGTTAAGAGCAGTTGTACGAGGCACAGGTATCGCCCTTAAGAATTTGGAGCGATATAAAAGTATATTGATAAAGTAATTCGGTTACCGAAACCGTTTTGGGGCCATCGAAAGTTTCCGGACTTTCTTAATGATACGATTGCATGCAGCGGATCATCAATTTTATTTTAAGGTATAGAAATGCTTTTCTCTATAGCTTTCTTATGGTCATTGCCCTGAGTATGACCATTCGGTCCCACTCCTACCATCAATCCAAATTTTTCAACTCATCCAAGTGGCTGACAGGTAATGTCTACGGTATCGCAGCGAACATATCATCGTATTTTGGGCTGAGGGAAGAAAACCAACGTTTGGTTCAAGAGAATGAAAGGTTACGAAAACTATTGTTCAATTCAGAATCTGAAATTACCCAACAGGTAGACACCACAGCCATTGACTTCGAGGTGATCAGTGCCAATCTTATAAAAAACAGCTTTTCCTCCCCAAGAAATTACCTTACCATTGACAAAGGGAGAAATCAAGGTGTGACCCAGGATATGGGTGTGATCACTACAGAAGGAATCTTGGGCATAGTAGAGAATGTCTCTTCAAATTTTGCTACCGTCCAAAGTGTTTTGAACACTAAGTCAAGCATAAATGCCAAAATTAAAAACTCTGATGATTTTTACGGATCGCTCAAATGGGATGCCGAGAATTATTTAGTAGCTCAACTTATCGATATTCCCAGATTAGTGCCATTGGTTGTTGGAGATACTATTATTACCGGGGGTATGTCTAGTATTTTTCCCGAAGGTATTCCTATTGGAGTCATCAAAAAATACGATCTAAACACTTCTCAAAGTTTTTACAACATTGATGTAGAGCTATTCAACGATATGTCCAACATCAAAAATGTGTATTTGATCAAGGATAAGAATAGGGAGGAAATTAAAGAACTGGAAGCACTGACTGAGAATGAATAACACGATTTTCATAAATACGCTTCGCTTTACATTGCTTGTCCTTACACAAGTACTTATTTTCAATACCCTAAACTTTATGGGGTACGTTAACCCATTGGTGTATGTCATCTTTTTTTACTGGTATCCGATAAAAGGCAATAGGGCGGTATTTATGGTGACTTCATTTTTCTTAGGATTCATGATTGACCTCTTTTCGGATACACTTGCCCTACATTCCGTAGCTGCATTGACCGTTGCCTATGTAAGACCGGTGATCATGCGTTTTTGTTTTGGGGTGAACTATGAATTTCAAAATTTCAGTTTCAAAAACACAACCAAGGTGCAGCGTGTTACTTTTTTGGCCCTGTTGATACTTGTGCATCAAATCGTTTTCTTTTCGTTGGAAGTTTTAAGTTTCTCCCACTTCCTGTTAATTTTGAAAAAGGTTTTTGCCACAGGAGTGGTAACTTTGGTATTGTGCACACTTTTTAGTTCACTTTTTAGTCCAAAGAGCGAATAAAAAAGCTGTTGCTTCGTTGAAATACAAAGGTCAAGTGCCCAAAATATAATTACCCATGAAAAAACTGCTGCTATCTTCCATTGTTGTCATCATCGGATTTACATTTATCGGGAGACTTTCCTATTTGCAGCTTTTTCGTTTTTCCCCTGATCAGGTCTTGGAAGACCCCGCTATAAAAAAGATATACGACTATCCGGAACGCGGTTATGTTTATGATAGAAATGGGGAGCTAATGGTGGGTAACCAACCCGCTTATGACGTCATGGTAATTCCCCGGGAAGTCCAACCTCTCGACACCTTGGAATTTTGCACTCTTTTGAAGATTGATAAGGAGCACTTCATCAATAAAATGAAAAAAGCCAGGATATATTCTCCTAGGCTCCCTTCCGTTTTGGTGCCTCAGTTATCCAAAGAAGATTATGCCCGACTTCAAGAAAAAATGCGCCATTTTGAAGGTTTTTATATTCAGAAAAGATCTTTGCGGTATTACACGACCAACAGCTCCGCCAATGTGTTGGGCTATATTAGCGAGGTCAACGAATGGGATTTAAAAAACAACCCATATTATGTTGCTGGCGAATTGAAGGGTCGTACCGGAATCGAAAAGCAATACGAAGAGTTGCTCCGAGGAAGGAAAGGGGTAAAACACATTCAAAAGGACCGATTCAATAGGGATATTGGGCCTTATAAAGGAGGAAAATTGGATACTCTTCCTGAACAGGGAAAGGAAATCCACATTACTCTGGACAAAGCACTACAAGAATACGGAGAGCGTCTGATGCATGGTAAACGAGGTGGCATCGTCGCCTTAGAACCCAAATCAGGGGAAATTTTGGCCATGATATCAGGCCCTACCTATGACCCGGCGCTTTTGGTTGGTAGAGAACGGTCCAAAAACTATAGCAAACTACACTACGATACTATTTCAAAACCTACCTGGGACCGCTCGATTTTGGCAGAGCCTTCCCCTGGATCTCCTTTTAAGACCCTTAATGCATTGGTTGCCCTCCAAGAAGGTGTCATTGATCAGAAAACAAAGTTTAGATGCTATAATGGCTTTTATGTTGGTAATCAAAAGAAAGGATGCCACTGTGGAGGTGGGGTACGAAACATGATTTCAGGAATCCAAGAATCATGTAATGCCTATTTTGCCGGAACTTTCAGGAAAATCTTTGAAAAATACCCAACAACAGACGAAGGTAGCGACGTGTGGGAAAAACACATGAAAAGTTTTGGACTTGGGGGTTATTTGGGAACTGACATCCCTACGGGACGACCTGGAAGAATCCCTGGCAAGGCCTTTTATGACAAATGGTACGGTGACGGACGATGGGCATCTTCAACCATAATTTCGAACTCCATTGGCCAAGGTGAAGTTGCGGCAACTCCCTTGCAGTTGGCTAATATGGCTGCCGCTATTGGTAATCGGGGGTATTTTTATACGCCTCACGTGCTAAAATCTGTTGGCGGCATGGGAGCTATTGACCCAAAATATACCGAACCCCACTATACAACCATAGATCGTGAATTTTTTGAGCCGGTAATCCAAGGAATGGCCAATGTATATAAATACGGTACGGCCCGTTGGGTACAAATTCCAGACATTGAAATCGCAGGAAAAACCGGAACCGTAGAAAACTTTACACGAGTAAATGGAGAGCGCATGCAATTGACCGATCACTCCGTTTTTGTCGCTTTCGCTCCTGTCGATAATCCAAAAATTGCCCTGGCCGTATATATTGAGAATGGCTATTACGGTTCACGCTACGCCGGGCACATCGCATCGCTATTGATAGAAAAATATATAAAAGGGGAAATCACCAGAAAAGATTTGGAAAAGCGAATGCTTGAAAAGACCTTAGAGCACGAATATGCCAAACCCTACAGTGGTGAGCCTTTTAAGATAAATGAGTATGTCTGGTAGAGGACTTTTTGGGAGGCTTGACTGGCTGACTGTTTTTATCTACGCCCTTTTGGTTTTTATGGGGTGGGTGAATATTTATTCCACTACAATGACGGATGCAACCACCTCAATTTTTGATTTCTCTACCCTTTACGGCAAACAACTTTTTTTTATTGGACTGGCCTTGGTTGGCATCATTTTCGTCCTTTTTATCGAAACCAATTTCTTTGAACGTTTTGCTTCAATCTTCTATATCGCAGCAGTGATTCTCCTTATTGGATTATTCCCTTTCGGAAAGACCATTGCTGGGGCAACATCTTGGTACGACCTAGGTTTCTTCAACCTTCAACCTTCAGAACTTGCCAAAGTGGCAACGGCTCTTGCATTGGCCAAGTACCTCAGTGATATTCAAACAGACATCAAAACTCGTAAGCACCAGCTTTACGCCTTGATCATTATACTATTGCCGGCTTTGCTCATCTTACCGCAGCCCGACCCCGGAAGTTCGTTAATCTATTTTTCACTGTTTTTTGTGCTTTTCAGAGAAGGATTCCCATTGTACTATTTAGGGGTTTTGGTAGTTGCGGTAGTACTCTTTTCCACTACATTGATGTTTGGCACGGTGTGGGTCGGAATAGGTTTAGGTATTTTGACAGTTTTGATTTTCACCTTTAAAAGAGCGACAACCAAGATCCCGATTTTACCCTTCAGTTTGATTTTGATTGTTTCCGTATTGTTTTCCTTTTCTGTGCGATTTGTTTTTGATAACGTTTTTGAACAACGCCACAGAGATCGTTTTGCCTTATGGCTACGTCTGGAGAAAGATGAGGGAAAATTAGAAGAAATCAGAAAGAGCATCGGCTATAATACCTATCAATCTGAAAAGGCCATTGAATCTGGTGGATTTTTTGGAAAAGGTTTTTTGGAAGGCACCCGAACCAAGGGTGATTTTGTTCCGGAACAGCACACCGATTATATTTTTAGTTCGGTTGGTGAGGAATGGGGGTTTGCCGGAACAACAATGGTTATTCTGCTGTTCTCTTTTCTTTTCCTGCGGTTGATTTTCATTGCCGAAAGACAAAAAAGTGATTTTAGCCGAATGTATGGTTATGGAGTCATTTCCATTTTGTTCATACATTACTTTGTGAATATTGGCATGGTCATAGGTCTTTTACCTACCATTGGTATCCCATTACCCTTCTTTAGTTATGGAGGTTCCGGGTTGATTTTCTTCACCATGCTTCTCTTTATATTCTTGAAGCTGGATTCGAACCGACTTAAGGACGGTATCTAAAACTTCCATCCCGAAGCATCCACTTTTTCTTCGATCTTTTTTTGCCAAGCCTTGGGCTGATTTTCAAAAAAATCGATAAAGGTGATTTCTTCCAATTCATCAATAGGTATCAAAAAGTGCTTGAGAGAAGCCGAACTTTCCTTATTCGGAATCAAAAAACATAGTATTTGCACTGAATCCCCATCCTTCCGAAAAACGATCTTATAAAACGCATTGGGCACATCCACATCTTCCTCCCCAATTTCTTCCAAGCCATTTTCCAGCACTCCACCTGTGATAACCGTCAAATCTCCATACTTTTTACACCAATAGCGAACCTGTTGCTCCAACCTATTCCAAACTCCAGCATTAAAGTCCCTATCCTGCGGACTTATATTGCTTGTGTAAAAGGTTTCGTTATAGGCCTGTTCTGAAAAGCGACGATCTCCCGCTGGGCACAAATGGCCTCTATCATAACCCGAGCCCTTGTAGTTTCGCCAATCCGCCGATTTGGTCCTTATCTTAGGGTCTTCTATAAAATAAGGCCTTCTTCGATCATCTTGGGTCAAATGGCTTCGCTTCAATTCATATGCAACCCATTCTGCCTGTTCATGTGGTTCACTATAGGACAACACAAAATGTCGATGTCTGATTATATCTCCGCCGGTTGAACTAGGTAACAGCTGCGATGTAACGATTGTCTCATTTTCGTCCTCCTTTGGATGGGAATACGTGTCAGGGGTATAAAAGTTTTCGAACACCCAAAAACCAATAACACAAGCAATAAAAAGTAGGGTATAGATGGTTTTGTTTCTCATTTCAAGATTTGATCACAAAGCTAACCATCCTTCTAAAACAAAAAAGCCGACTCTATGGAGTCGGCCTTATTTAAATTCTTAATTGCAGTTAGCCTTTAACGCTGGCCAACTTTCTTTCAGTGCTCTTAATGTTATTCAACTTCAAGTCCCTTAACACGTTTATAGCCTCTTCAACGTAAAGATCTCTGGCCAAATTTTTGTGCCAACGATCTCTCTTTTCCCTCAAGATAGGATCTTGGGTAAACAACTCCGTTTCATATTTTAATGATTCAAAAGTCAATTTGGAATCATATTCCCTAAGGCTTTTGAAGTGGTCTGAACGTTGTTTAGCTTCTTCCTCTCGTTTTTTGTAGTCGCTATAATTCAATGAAATGATGGTTTCATCCTGTTGTTCTTTCAACCATTGGGCATTTTCCTCAATAAGTTTGATATACTCATTGTCCGCCATTCTAGCCTTACTATTGGCCACTGTGGTCTCAAAATCAATATAACCATCCCATATTTTGTAATCTGCCGGAGTGATTTTGTCCCACCCCAAAGGATTTTCTTGGTCTCTTTCACCCAAATCTATATAACTGTAGCGGTCTGGAACGACAATATCACTTTTAACTCCCTCCAACTGCGTAGATCCACCATTTATCCTGTAAAACTTCTGGGTAGTAAGCTTGATTGCTCCCAAATCCCCATGTTCGTTGCTTCGAACAATATTATCCAACGGAATTACATTTTGAACAGTTCCTTTTCCAAAGGTCTGCTTGCTACCAATAACAACGGCACGCTTATAATCCTGCATCGCAGCTGCCAAAATTTCCGAAGCCGAAGCAGATAGTTCATTGACCAATATTACCAATGGTCCATCCCATTGAATACGCTCGTCTTTATCTTCATGCACCTCTTTTCGCTGTCCAGAAGACCTTACCTGAACAATTGGGCCATCTTTGATGAACAAACCGGCCATTTCAACCACAGTCTTCAAAGATCCTCCTCCATTATCACGTAAATCAAGAACTATACCCTCTACACCGGCCTGCTTTAAGCGCTCTACTTCTTTAGCAACATCGGTTGCAGCATTGCGTTCGGTGTAGTCTTCAAAATCCACATAAAACTTGGGTAGATTGATCAATCCGTATTTGTGTTCATCCTTTTCCACTGTTGCGGACTTGGCAAACGACTCTTCAAGCTGAACTACATCTCTGGTAATGGAAACCACTTCTACTGTACCATCGACTTTACGAACCGTTAAATCCACTATTGTTCCCTTTGGGCCCTTTATCAATTTAATGGCATCATCCAATCGCATACCTACGATATCGATAGGTTCTTCCCCATCTTGACCGACCTTTAAAATCTCATCGCCGACCTCAAGGCTTTGATCTCTCCAAACGGGTCCTCCAGAGATAATCTCCATAATCCTGGCCCCTTCCGGTTTCTTTTGCAATCTTGCTCCGATACCTTCAAACTTACCGGACATCCCTATATCAAACTTCTCCTTGTCATCAGGTGCAAAGTAGAAGGTATGGGGATCAAACTCATCTACGATTGTGTTAATGTATTGCACGAACCAATCTTTACGCTCCAAGTCATCAATAAAATCAAAAAATTCGTTAAGTGTGGTTTGTGTGCTTTCCCTAGCGGCCTGTTCAACCTCGGCCAAGGTCATATCTTTAAGTTCCTTTAGAACTGGTTCAGAAGGTTTTTTAACATTCACACTGGCCAGGCCTTCATCTTCATTACCAGAACCACCAGCAGCCATGGCCTTTTCCCTGATTTCGATCTTTTCATCATAAAGACCCAGGGTATTGTATTTTAACTGCTTTCTCCAACGCTCTTTAAGTTGCTTTTTGTTGGCAGCATACTCCTGATCTTTGTAATCTATATTAATATCTTCAATCGCGTTATAATCAAATGGCTCTGACAACACCTCCGTGTAGATATCCTTTGCTTCACCCATACGCTTCATCAATCTTTGGTATACAATATTGAAAAAGGTAATCTCGGTATTCTTGATCTCGTCATCTATCATGAACCTGTATTTCTCAAATTCACGAATATCACTTGCCAAGAAATATCTTTTTGTTGGATCAAGAATATCTATAAAATCATCAAAAACGCTGGAAGAAAAATTATCATTCAAATCCTTGGGCTCATAATGGCCACGTTCCAGGACATAAGTGATCAAATCCAAAAGCAATTTGTCCTTATCGTCGTTTTCAAAAGATTTGTTTGTAAAACTGCAGGAGGCTACTGCAACAAGAATTACCAAAAGTGCCAAGGTGAAATTCTTTTTCATAATATGGTATTTGTTGGGACCTAATTTATTTGGTCGTAAAAGACCCGTTCTTCATTAAATCCATCTCCGTTTCTGTTCATATGAATTCCCTAAGATACTGAAAAAACCGTGCCATTCCAGTGTGCCGTATTTAATTTTTTGTTAAACGGCAAGGGTATCATATCCTTATGAAAAACGTATTTTTACGCCATTAATTATTCAAAATGAAAAAACCGCTCATCTTGGTCACCAATGATGATGGAATTACCGCCCCTGGACTAAGGGTGCTCATCCAAGTAATGAAGGAAATCGGAGAAGTGGTAGTTGTCGCCCCGGATAGCCCACAATCAGGCATGGGACATGCCATTACCATTGACAGCACGCTGTATTCAAAAAAAGTGGTCATAGACCATGAAGAGGGCGCTCCAAGTGAGTATAGTTGCAGTGGAACGCCCGCAGATTGCGTAAAATTGGCGTTGCAGGAAATCTTGGACCGCAAACCAGATATTTGTGTCAGTGGTATCAACCACGGCTCCAATGCCTCGATAAACGTAATCTATTCCGGAACCATGAGTGCTGCCATTGAGGCAGGTATCGAAGGAGTTCCAGCCATCGGTTTTTCACTTTGTGATTATTCGTGGGATGCGGATTTCAGTTTCGTGAAAAAATCCATCAAAAAAATTGCCCAAGAGGCGTTGACGCAGGGAATTCCGAAGGGAACCGTCCTCAATGTCAACATTCCAAAAACAGATTCGGAACCCAAGGGCATCAAAGTCTGCAGACAGGCCAGGGCCAATTGGAAAGAGCAATTTGATAAGCGAACAAGCCCCACGGGAAAGGATTATTACTGGCTTTCGGGTGAATTTGAACTATTGGACAAGGGCGAGGACACCGATGAATGGGCCTTGGCCAATGGATTCGTTTCCGTTGTGCCGACGCAATTTGACCTTACGGCCCATCATGCCATTTCACGTATAAACAACTGGAACTTAAATGAAGAATAGAAAGGAGATTTTAATTGGTTTTGCTGTCGGAATCATAGCAAATACCTTCGGTACCTTGATATATATTTTACTTTTTTCCGATTTGGGCATAGCCGAAACCTTCCAAGCAGCCGTTTCCCAAGGTCATGTTGGCAGTTTATTGGCCTTAGGCGCTATTTTGAATCTAGTAGCCTTCTTTGGGTTCCTTCGGATAAAAAGGGATTACAGGGCACGCGGAGTTATGATTGCCACACTTTTGACGGCTTTGGTAATTTTGTACTATAAAGTTTTTGCCTAAAATCTTATTCTGAGCCTAAGTATCGAACTTGAAATTTTAAATGAAATACTATATAATCGCCGGTGAAGCCTCAGGAGACCTACACGGCTCCAACTTGATCAAGGCCTTAAAGCAAAAAGATGAGCAAGCCCAAATTCGATGCTGGGGAGGCGATTTAATGCGCGATGCCGGTGGAGATTTGGCCAAACACTATAAAGAAATGGCCTTTATGGGGTTTTTGGAGGTCATCAAGAACATTCCCACGATTTTTAAGAATATTTCATTTTGCAAGGAGGACATTCAAAAATTTGGCCCGGACCTCATCATTTTTATTGATTTTTCAGGTTTTAATCTTCGGATTGCGAAATGGGCCAAGAAAAATGGTTTTAGGACCAATTATTACATATCGCCCCAAATATGGGCCTCTCGTGAAGGCAGGATTGAAAATATCAAAAGGGATATCGACAATATGTACGTCATTCTCCCCTTTGAAAAGGATTTTTATGAGAAAAAGCACAAGTATCCTGTGCATTTTGTTGGACACCCACTCATCGATGCGACAGCAAACACCAAAATCGTAGATGAAGCACAATTTAGGAAAGAGAACAATCTTCATCCGCAAAAACCCATCATTGCACTTTTACCGGGAAGTAGAAAGCAAGAAGTGCAAAAAATGCTGAACATTATGCTGTCGGTAAGCACAGACTTTCCCGATTATCAATTCGTGATTGCAGGTGCACCCAGTTTATCCGACGATTTCTATCATTCTTTTTTGCAAGAAGGTATTGGCTATGTTTCGAACCAAACCTACTCCTTGCTCAGTCATTCCCATGCAGCTTTGGTTACCAGTGGAACCGCTACTTTGGAAACGGCCCTTTTTGAAATCCCTCAAGTGGTATGCTACAAAGGCAATTGGATTTCCTATCAAATTGCAAAACGAATTATAACACTGAGTTATATTTCTTTGGTTAACCTGATCATGGACAAAGAAGTAGTAAAAGAGCTGATTCAAAGCGATTTATCCACGGAAAACTTAAAAAAGGAGCTTTCCAAAATTATCGGAGGAAGCGAGAGAACCCGCATTTTGGACGACTACAAATCCCTGAAAGAGAAATTAGGGGGAAAAGGCGCCAGTCAATTGGCAGCGCAATTAATCATCGAAAATGCTTAAATTATACGCCAAGAGTAAAAAAAGTTATTCTTGAATGTTGAAAAAGGCCCTCTATTTTCTTAGCCTATTACTATTGATTGGCTGCGGTTCAAAAAAAAGAACCTATAGTAAGAGCAAGCCTATTGTTGTCTCCGTTGAAGGCTCCGCGGAAGAAACAGCCCCTCCCAAAAAGAACAAGAAGGAAGAAGGAAAAAATGCCAAGGCGAAAGCTATTATTTCCACAGCGATGACCTTTAGCGGCACCCGCTATAAATATGGTGGAACCACAAAAAAGGGCATGGATTGTTCGGGATTGGTATTTGTCTCTTTAAAGGAAAACGACATCTCCTTTCCTAGAACCTCCTATCAAATGGCGGAACAAGGGAAACGAATAAAGCTGAACCAAGTACAAAAAGGTGACCTCCTTTATTTTAAAACAAGCAAACGTGGAAAGCGGATAAACCACGTAGGATTGGTTGTTGATGTAAAGGGAACCGATATAAAATTTATACACTCTACAACCTCTAGGGGTGTAATAGTATCATCTCTTCGAGAGGGGTACTGGAACCATGCCTTTGTAAGGGCGATGCGAATTTTGTAATTATTGCGATTTTTTGATTTTGTTTCAATAAGGCTGACCTTGTGTCTTGTGGTGGGCATTGTTTTGGGTTTTTACCTTGAAATGAGCCTGCTTATACCCCTTTTTTCAATGCTGGGACTAGTTCCCCTTTTATATTGGACCCAAATAAAACAGCAGAGAAAAGGATTTCCTCTTTTTGAATTGACCACCATCTTACTGACCATTTTACTGGGTGTTTTTATCGTCACCCTGTCCAAATCAAAACAATTGGAGCACCACTATGCCCAAACCGAATTGGAAACCCCTAAGCTTTGGGAAGTTAAAATCAGGGACGTGCTCAAGCCCAATTTCTTTAGTCAACGCTATGTGGCCCAAATGCTTTCCCTGGAAAAGCAAGCATCCACTGGGAAAGTATTGATCAATCTTCCCAATGATTCCATTTCAAAAAAATTAAAGGTTGATGATGAGTTTTTTGTGTTCAGCAATGCAAAAACCATCAATCCGCCTTTGAATCCCCATCAATTTGATTATAAAGATTTTTTGCAAAAACAGGGTATTTACCATCAGATTTGGGCCAAACCTGAACAACTCCTATTAAAAAAAGATCCGGACATTACCCTTTTGGGAGTCGCCTCAAATTTTAGGGAGAATATCATCTCAAAATTAAAATCAGCAAACTTTGGTAAAGAAGAATTAGGGGTAATTCAAGCACTACTGTTGGGCCAACGCGATGACATTTCTGAAAGCACCTACAATAATTACAAGGATGCTGGTGCTATCCATATATTGGCTGTTTCCGGGCTTCATGTCGGGATATTACTATTGATGTTCCAGTTTCTGCTCTCCCCGCTGGAACGGTTACCCAAAGGTAAAACACTAAAATTGGTCATTGTTGTTCTATTACTTTGGGCCTATGCCTTTATTGCCGGACTTTCTCCCTCCATTGTCAGGGCTGTGACCATGTTCACATTCGTTGCTTACGCTATGTATTTGAACCGACCTACCAATTCTTTTAATATCGTGGCCTTATCCATGTTCTTTATACTATTGGTAAAACCACTTTTTCTTTTCCAAGTGGGCTTTCAAATGAGTTATGCCGCGGTATTGGCCATTGTTTGGATATACCCCAAACTGCAACAGTTTTGGTTCCCCAACAATATTCTGGTTCGCAAGATCTGGCAATTGCTATCGGTAAGTGGGGCCGCCCAACTGGGAGTATTACCCATCAGCCTATACTATTTCCATCAATTTCCTGCCCTGTTCTTTGTATCCAATCTTTTGATTATTCCTTTTTTGGGGATTATTCTTGGCTTGGGAATCTTGGTCATCGTACTTTCTTTGGTTGGTTGGCTTCCTGATTTTTTAGTAGAAACCTACACTTTTATCATCAAAACCATGAATGGCGCCATAGCTTGGATAGCCGAACAAGAAAGTTTTATCATCCGTGATATCCCATTTGATGGTATTCAATTGTTATTGGGGTACTTCATCAGTATTGTTGGAGTCTTTTTTCTTTCCAAACCCAAATTGAAAAACTCCCTGGCACTTCTAGCTGGAATAATTTTGCTGCAAGTGTGGGCCATCAAAAACCAGTATCATCTCAAACAAAAAGAAAGTTTGATTCTCGCCCATCAAACCCGAAACTCCTTATTACTTCATCAAAAGGCAAGCACTTTGAATCTTTATACAACTGACAGCAGCAACAATAACCGTATTGTAAAAGACTTTAGGATACATAAGCGGATAGATTACCTTTCAGATAATCCGTTGCGCAACAGTTTTCATATCAAAGAAAAGAACCTATATGTGATGGATAGTTTAGCGATTTATCCACCGTCAAGACAAATTGATTTTCTCCTGCTCACCCAATCCCCAAAAGTAAATCTGGAACGCTTAATTGATTCCGTTTGCCCCAAATTGTTATTGGCTGACGGCAGTAACTATGCCTCATACGTTAAACGATGGAAGCAAACTTGCGATAAAAAAGAAATCCCTTTCCACAGTACCAGCGAAAAGGGATTTTATGTTTTTGATTTGGATTAATCAAGAATTTTCTACGTAACGTCTCCCATCCATTTTTTGATAAATGGACTAGCTGCAAAGAATATCAGTCCAGCACCTACTGAAACCCATACTACATTTAAAAATATATTTGGCATTTCAAGTACATTTTCAGGATCAAAATTACCCCCAATGAGTCCTGCAATTAAATTTCCTAAGGCCGCGCCTACGAACCAGATTCCCATCATCTGACCTAAATATTTGGCCGGAGACAACTTACTGGTAGCACTAAGACCAACCGGACTAATAGTCAACTCACCTATCGAATGTAAAAAATAAGTAAGTATTAGGGCAAACATACCTGCCTTGGCACCACTGGCTGCGACATGCGCCGCCTCAACCATAACCCAAAATCCTAGACCAAGTAAAATCAGTCCGACAGCAAATTTAAAAGGAGTGCGTATGTTAATGTTCCTCGCGGCCAACTTTACCCAAAGAGCACCAATTATAGGTGCAAAAATGATAATGAAGCCCGAATTAAATGACTGTAGCATCCCCGCTGGCATTTCCCAACCACCAATAAAGCGATCTGTAAAATCTCTAGCGAACAGGTTCAGTGAAGAAGCGGCTTGCTCAAAACCTGACCAAAAAATGGCAATCCCCACGAATAAAATAAAAATAACAGACACTTTTTTCTTATCAATAATGGATAAACCTCCATTTAAAAGGATATTCAGAAAATACCCCATTGTAATAACCACAATAATAAGACCAAGGGCTTGTGCAATACCAGTAGCAGTAGTAACATCTATATAATTGGCAAACTGCAGGCCAACTAATAAAATTAATACCGTTGCAATTATTATAAGTGTTACAGATTTATTTGACTTTTCAGTTTTCTCTATTTGCTTAACCTTGGGCTCAATACCAACTTCACCAAGGTATTTTGGAGCAAAAAACTTATATGCAATTAACCCCAATAGCATTCCAACAGCGGCCAGTCCAAAACCTAAATGCCAGTTGTATTCGGCCAAAAGTGGAACGAATATTTGTCCAAAAAACGATCCAAGATTTATTCCCATATAGAAAATAGAAAATCCTGCATCCCGTTTTGCTCCATCTTCATTGGTATATAGTTCTCCTACCAGCGTACTAATATTCCCTTTTAATAAACCTGTACCTAAGGCAACAAATGCCAAACCTGTAAAGAATATTGCTGGAGATCCCGGTATAGCCAAGATTAAATGTCCAATCATAATAAGGACACCTCCATAAAAAACCGCTTTACGTTGTCCAAAAATATTATCGGCCAACCATCCTCCCGGCAAGGTCATCAAATAAACGGAAGCAGTGTACAGGCCGTATACCGCTCCTGCCGTTTCCGTTGTCAAACCAAGGCCTTCCATAGCAATATCTGTTGTCATAAACAGAATTAATATTGCTCTCATACCGTAATAACTAAAACGTTCCCACATTTCAGCCGCAAACAACACATAGAGTCCTTTAGGGTGACTAAATTTATTTTTACCTCCTGTAGATTTTACAGCATCTGACATATATTAATGAGTTTGGTTACAAATTTTTCTTGACGAAGTCGGTCATCTTGGTGAATAGATGAAGTCTTGTGTTTCCCCCATAAATTCCATGGTTCCGATCCGGATAAATTGCCCATTCAAATGGCTTATTAGCCTGAATCAAAGCTTCTATCATTCGCATGGAGTTCTGCACATGTACATTGTCGTCTCCCGAACCATGTACTAACAAGTATTTTCCTTTTAACAACTCCGGATAATTAAATGGAGATTCGTTATCGTAGCCATCAGGGTTTTCCTGTGGGGTCCTCATAAACCTTTCTGTGTAAATGGTATCGTAAAAACGCCATGACGTAACGGGGGCAACCGCAATGGCCATTTCAAAGGTGTCGTTCCCCTTTAAAAGTGAGTTGGTGCTCATATGGCCGCCATAGCTCCATCCCCAAATACCAGTTCTATCCGCATCGATATAAGGAAGTTCGCTTAACTTTTTGGCCGCTGCAATCTGGTCTTCGGTTTCGTACTTTACCAAATTCAGATAGGTTACTTTTTTAAAGTCCCTTCCCTTGTAACCAGTTCCTCTTCCGTCCACACAAGCAACAATATACCCTTGTGAGACCAACATTTCATGCCAATAATCATTGGAACCAAACCATCGGTTTGCTACCTGCTGGGAACCTGGCCCGCTGTATTGATACATGAAAAGTGGATATTCTTTGTTCTCATCGAAATCCACAGGTTTGATCATGTACATGTTCAAATCATTCCCATTCACATTGATCGTAGAGAATTCTTTTGGACTCAATTCATATGATTCCAACTTGCTGTCCAAAGCAGCATTGTCTTTAATATCTTTTAGTTTCTTACCATCGGATGCACTATGTAAGGTGAATACATAAGGCGTGGTGGCACTGGAAAAAGTATTGATAAAATAAGTGTAATCCGCACTGAAATCGGCCCCGTTGGTTCCTTCTTTAAGTGTTAATCGTTTCTTTTTCTTCCCATTGGCCCCAATGCTGTACACATCACGGTTTATCGATCCATTTTCCGTGGATTGATAAAAAATTTTCTTCGCCTTTGGATTGTATCCGTAATAATCGGTTACTTCCCACGCTCCCTTGGTGACTTGATTCTTTAGCTTTCCATCTTTTCCATAGAGATAAATATGGTTGTATCCATCCATCTCACTGATCCAAATAAAACTGTCATCTGCCAAAAAGGTCAGGTAATCGGTTATATCCACGTAAGCATCGTCTTTCTCTTCCATAAGTAAGGAAACCGAGTTATCAGCTGCACTAACAGCATGTAGTTTTAGATTGTTTTGATGGCGGTTCAAGGTCTGGACGCTTAAATTATTGGGATTGTTCATCCATTTGATACGCGGAATGTAATAGGCATCGCCCAAATCCACATTGGAAGTGCTTCCTGAGCTTACATCGTACATATGCAGGGAAACCTTTGCATTCTCCTCACCTGCTTTAGGGTATTTGAATTCGTACTGGAATGGATACAGGTTTTGTCCATACACGTCCATAGAAAAATGGGGCACATTGGTTTCATCAAACTGAAGAAATGCGATTTTGGAACCATTGCTGTTCCATTCAAAAGCCCTTACAAAGGCAAATTCCTCTTCATAAACCCAATCGGTCACTCCATTAATAATGGTTCCCTTGTTTCCATCGGTGGTGATTTGCTTGGTATCGCCAGAACGAATATTAAAAATATAGATGTTGTTCTCTTTAACGTAAGCGACTTTGGAACCGTCTGGAGACAACAAAGGTTCCTGAATTTTGTCATCAGAAACCTTGGTAATTTTCTTGGCGTTTATATCATATACATAGTAAACTCCCAGTCGTGAATGTCTAAAAATGGGTTCAATTTCGGTAGCCAACAGCACTTTGGATTCGTCCTTACTGAACGTATATGAGGTGAAAAAGGGAACATCATCTGAAGAAGCGACCACAGTCTCCACTTTTTCCAGTGTTTCGTAGTTGTATTTATCCAAACTGCTTGAGCGCGGAGAGCTATTAAAATTAAGTACCGTGTACTGCTTTCCGTTTTTCATGGAACGCAGGGCATCCATAAATTCAGTTCTAAAAGCGCCTCCCCAAATATCTTCGAGGGTTATCTTTTTCTTTTGTGCAAATGATAAGGTTAAAAATCCGAAAATGAATAAGAACAGTAGGGCCTGTTTACGCATTGAAATTGAGAATTGGTTAAAAACCGTCAAGTTTACTAATATTTATTCAAAAAATAAACTTTGAAATTGCATTTGTGACAAGAATTAGCCAAAACGGGCATAGCAAAATGTTAAATTTGTATTATCCTTATATTTGAGTCCTTTAACCCAGCAACATGAACACTCCCGTTGAAGGATTTTCCAAGCTTACCAAAGCTGAAAAAATTGATTGGATAGCTTCCAATTTCACTAAGGATCCTGACCGAACCAAACAGCTGCTCCAACAATATTGGAATCCTGACAAGGACGTTCAAAAAGTACACGATGAATTCATCGAAAATACTGTTTCCAACTACTATCTACCTTTTGCCATAGCCCCCAATTTTTTAATCAACGATCAGCTATATGCGATTCCTATGGCCATCGAGGAAAGTTCGGTGGTGGCGGCGGCAAGTAAAGCGGCAAAGTTTTGGTTGACCCGTGGCGGTTTTAAAACCGAGGTGATAGGGACTGAAAAGGTGGGACAGGTACATTTTATTTTCAGAGGGGATTCAGCGAAACTTCAGGAGTTTTTTAATGATCTTAAGCCAAGTCTTTTTGAAGACACTGCTTCCATCACAAAAAGCATGGAGAAACGAGGTGGCGGCATTAAGGACATCGTGCTAAAGGACCAAACTGCTAATATTGAAGGGTATTATCAGTTGCATTGCACTTTTGAGACGAAGGATGCTATGGGGGCAAACTTTATCAACTCTTGCTTAGAGCAATTTGCAGCCACTTTAATGGAAAAAGCCAGTGCTTATTCCGCTTTTACATCTGAGGAAAAGGACATTGAGGTTGTAATGAGCATTCTCTCCAATTATGTCCCGAATTGTGTGGTCAAGGCCGAGGTAAGTTGCTCCATTGACTCCCTAAATGAGGATGGTGTTTCGCCCGAAGAATTCGCACAAAAAATGGTTCAAGCTGTGGAAATAGCAAAGGTTGAACCTTATAGAGCTGTTACCCACAACAAGGGTGTAATGAACGGTATAGATGCGGTAATACTGGCCACAGGTAACGATTTTAGAGCTGTCGAGGCAGGAGTGCATGCATACGCCTCCAAAGATGGCACTTATTCCAGTTTGACGCATGCTTCCATTGAAGGTGCTGTTTTTAAATTTTGGATTGAGATTCCCTTGGCTTTGGGTACCGTGGGTGGTTTGACCTCACTTCACCCTTTGGTAAAATTGGCATTGGAAATTCTTCAAAATCCATCAGCCGAAGAATTGATGCAGATTGTTGCCGTTGCCGGGCTGGCCCAGAACTTTGCAGCAGTGCGATCCTTGGTTACGACCGGAATCCAAAAAGGGCACATGAAAATGCACTTGCTGAACCTGCTCAATCAAATGGGGGCAACCGAAAGCGAAAAACAGCAGCTTGTTCAGTATTTTAAAACCCATACCGTGACCAACGCTTCTGTTAAGGAGGCTTTGACAAAGATGCAGTCCGAATAATGCAAAAAAAATTCTACAGCAACGGAAAATTGCTGCTCTCTGGAGAGTACACCATTTTGGATGGTGCTACAGGACTTGCGATTCCCACCAAATATGGACAATCCCTTGAAGTAACCGACACTTCAACAGAACTGTTGGAATGGAAAAGTTTGGATGAAAATGGTGAAGTTTGGTTTGAAGGCATATACGCCATTGGAGATTTAAAGGCATTGTCGACTTCGGACCAATCCATATCCACAACTTTAACACAGTTACTTAACGAAGCAAAAGCACAAAATCCAGATTTTTTAAAGCATATTAAGGGCGTCACAGTTGAAACGAAGCTCAGCTTTGCAAGGAAATGGGGATTGGGAACCTCATCAACGCTGATCAACAATATTGCCCAATGGGCAGAAGTGGACGCTTACCTTCTATTACAAAATGCCTTTGGCGGGAGCGGTTATGATATTGCCTGCGCAAAGCACGATTCCCCAATTTTATATCAATTGATTAATGCTACTCCCAAAGTGGAGGAAATTTCCTTTAATCCAGAGTTTAGAGATGCCCTCTATTTTGTTTATCTCAACCAAAAACAGAACAGTAAAGCAGCGATTAATTTATACCGTAATCAAGAATTTGATAAGGATTCTGTGCTTGCCCGTATTTCATCCCTAACAAAAAGGATGGTTGAAACAACATCCTTAAACCAGTTTGAAACCTTGATAATGGAGCATGAGGGAATTTTGTCAAGCGTCCTGGGATTGCCTCCCATAAAAACAAAACGCTTTGCTGATTATCCCGGTGCTGTTAAAAGTCTAGGTGCGTGGGGAGGTGATTTTGTGTTGGTCACAGGTAATGCATCAGCCGTGAAATATTTTAAATCCAAGGGGTTCGATACCGTCATCCCATATTCCCAAATGGTCCTTGGCCAATAAATAATGTTTTTTAATGCTTATCTTTTTTATCCAATACGGATAAAATGCGAAAGCCATTATTTTCTCTAATCTTCTTTTTACCCTTTGTATTACTATGCCAAAACAGTGTTTGGAAGGAAAAGTGTCTTACCAGCAACTCCGCGGACGACCGATATGCTTCCTATTCTCCCGATGGGGATTGGATTGTTTTTGAATCAAACAGGGATGGAAATTGGGAAATATATTTGATGGATAGCAAAGGGGGAAATACCCGAAGATTGACAGACGACCCTGCGGATGATAGACGACCTACATGGCATCCCGGTGGCAAAAAAGTTTTGTTCGAATCAAATCGAAGTGGAAGCAATCGGCTATATACCTTAAAAATAGCTTCTGGAAGCGTTCAAACCCTCAAAAAACTTAAAATATCAGGGGAGCCCATATTTGCACACTTTTCACCCAATGGTAGAAATATTGCCGTTAGTATTCAAGAAGCAGAACAACAAGGGAGCATTGTATTACTGGATAGCAAGGGAAAGTTTCTTAAAAGATTAATTTACAATGACTTCAGAAATTTCTATCCCAAATGGTCCATTTACGGTAATGCTATTTTGTTCTTCTCAAGAAAAGACACCGAAAATAAAGATGACGAAATTTATCGGTTAGATATCCGAACCGGGGCAGAAAGAAGGTTGACCGAATGGCCCAAGCATAATTTTTGTCCATCATGGTCTGGAGATGGAAAGCAAATAGCCTATGTAACTTCAATGGAAGGTAGCAGACCCGAAATATACATCATGAATGCGGATGGCACCGGCAAAATAAGGATTACCCAAAACGAAAATGGGGAAACACTACCCAATTGGCATCCCAACCAAAAGAAGGTTTTGGTCACCGCTTATAGAAATGGAAATTACCAGATTTGTGTATTGACTCCATAGGAATTTCTACCAAACAAAAAGCCACCCCTAAGGATGGCTTTTATATTTTAAGAATCTACTTTGTTTTTAATAGAAAGTAGCTCGTTTATCCTCGATATCTGCTCCTTCCTTTAGTGCATTATAAACCGCAGTATTTACGCGGCTTGCCGCATTGGTTTTTAAGGTATTCGCGTAGGTGCTAAAGTTATCCACACTTGGAGCATCTTCCTTTTTGGTGACCTTTACCATGAATACTCCCGTTTCACCCTCAACAAGGGTGGATGTAGCATCTTGTGGTAAGGTAAATGCCGTTCCCACAACCAATGGTTCACGACCAGCTCCAGGAATGGTAGGTGATTTTAGCGTCAAGGCAGACGCATTTGAAAGGGCTACATTGTTATCCTTTGCAAGGGCATCCATTGTTTTTCCCTGATTGGCTGCGATAATTTGCTGTGCCTTTCTTTCTTTTCTGATTTTTGGCAGTGCGGTTGCTGAAGCATCTTCGGTGGACATAACTCCTTCCTTGAACTTCTTAGTAAGTTGTACAACTGCATATCCATTGTTCACGTTGAATCTTTTGATGTCACCAACTTTGGTATCATCATTGAAAGCCCACTGGACGATTCCTCTTTGAGCAGACAATCCAGGAAGATTTTCATCCATTTCCTTGATTTTGTTTACCGGTCTTACCGAGTAGCTGCTCTCTTTGGCGATATCACTGAAAGCTTCTGGCTCTGCATCAATCGATGCCATTTCAAATTTGGTGGCATCGGTAAACAACGTATTGATGGTCTCTTCAGAAGGCTCTACCTCTCTAGAAAGTGTTGCCACCTGAACAATGTCTTGCTTGTCATCTATTTTGATGATGTGGAAACCAAAAGGAGTTTCCACCATTCCGATTTCACCTAAATCGTGGGTAAACAGGAAATTTCTATAGGCTTCGGCCAACCCAAGGTTGGACTCTTGAAAATATCCGATATCACCAGAGCGTTGAACCGCGGTAGGATCATCTGAATTTTCCCTGGCCAAGGTCGCAAAATTAGCGTCAGCTTTTCTTGCTTCAACCAACATCTTTTTTGCTTCTTCCTCAGCTTCTTCCTTAGTTCTGGTTATATCCGCACCAGCTCTTTCAGAACCTACATAAGCATAAAGAATATGGCTTGACTTTACAGAGCCTTCAGATTTGATGTCCATTATTTTGGAAACCCTAAAGAAGTTCCCATCTCTATACGGACCATAAATTTCTCCCACTCCCAATGCCAGTAGAGAATCGGCCGCAACAGCTGGCAATTCGTTTTTTGCCCTGTAAATAGTATCGAACTTGCTATCGGAGTTTCTATCCAAAAAAGCGGCCATGTCCTCAATATTCTTAAACTGCTTTTCGACATAAGTGGTATCAGCAGCGTTGGTAATTTTATCCTCAATCAAACTCTCAACATCTGCCCTTACTTCATTCTCATCATCAGCTGAAGCCTTTTCCTCAAAATAAACAAAACGGATATCACGAGCCTTGTCCTGCTTAAAGTCATCCTTGTGATTGTTTATATAGGTTTGGATATCATCTTTGGAAACTTGGATGGTACTATCGGCTACTGAGGTGTAAGGTACCCGCACATACTGAATATCTACCTTTTCATTTGCCATATTATAATCGAACTCTCCTTCGGCTAGTGTAGCGCCTACTCCTCCTTTGATCAGATTGAAGTACATACGCTCTTTGGCCAACTGGATGATTCGTTGCTCATCTTGTAGCCATGCATCGTATCTTAAAGGGTCATTGGCTTTCCAATCTGCAATAGCACTTCTGAAAACTTCTTCGTTAAAAAATCCGTTTTCATCCAAAAAATCAGGAATCTGTGCGTAACCTGAGGTTTTGACGTATTCTACAATCTGATCACTTTCCACATCAATCCCCAAATCCTCGAATTGTTGCTCTAAAATGGTCTTTCTCAACTCTTGGTCATAAACCGTGTTCACCAGTTGGGTAGACGAAATGCTGGGACCAAATCGTCTTGAAGCACTTTCCACTTCTCTTCTAAAGTCATCAATGGAAATACTCTCCCCATTTACTTCAACCACAGATGAGCCTACTTTTGCCCCGCCAAAATCGTTGCTGGTAAAGACTCCAGATATTACGAATGCAAACAATGCCATACCAATGATCAAAATCAGTACGGTTGTTCGTTTTCTAATATTCTCTAATATTGCCATTTTACTGCTTGTTTTCTTTATTTTCAGTGGGCGAAAATACCATTTTCTTTTCAAATAGGAAAGCGTACCAAAGCGTTGAAACTGTTAATCTTCGGTATGTACATGGACGCTTACCAAATCTATTTTGGTATTGGACACCTCAAGGATACGGAAAGTGAAGTTCTCAGTCTTTATTTCTGAGTCCAATTCGGGTATCTCCTCTGTTTCGCTCATTATCAATCCGCCCAAAGTTTCGTATTCCTCACTTTCGGGAAGTTCCAGCTTATAGTTTTCGTTGATGTAATCGACCTCCAATCGTGCCGAGAATTTGTACACGTTCTCGCTCAATTGTTCTTCATGCAAATCGGTAGAGTCATGCTCGTCCTCAATTTCACCGAACAACTCTTCCACAATGTCTTCTACCGTCATAATTCCTGAGGTCCCGCCATATTCATCCAACACCACCGCCATGCTCTTACGCTTTTTGGTGAGGACATTCAATATGTCCTGGATAAGCATCGTCTCCGGCACAAATTCCACCGGAAGCAGTATACTCTTTATGGTCTTTGGTTTTTTGAAGAGCTCGTATGAGTGCACGTATCCAATAATCTCATCAATACTTTCTTTGTAGATCAATATTTTGGAGTATCCTGTCTCGGAAAATAGTTTAGTAAGGTTTTTTGGGGTCTCATCAATTTCCACAGCCGTAATCTCGGTACGGGGCACCATCACTTCCCTGGCCTTAACCGTTGAAAATTCCAAGGCATTTTGGAAAATCTGTATCTCCGAATCTACCTCATCCTCCTCTTCCACAGTTTCCATTTGTTCGGTGATATAATCCCCCAATTCCATTTTTGTAAACGCCAGTTGCACCTGGTCTCCTTCTGTTTTGAAAAAGACACGGAGTATGAAATCGGAAACCTTGATCACAAACCATGAAATGGCCGAAAACAAAATGTAGAAGAAATAAGCCGGAAAGGCAAATACTTTTAGTAGCGTGTTGGAATATATTTGAAACAACACCTTGGGCAGAAATTCAGCTGTTACCAATATGATCACAGTAGAAATTATGGTTTGGGAAAGTAAGCTGAAATCGGTTAAAAGGGCATTGATAAAATTGGACGCGGTCGGCAGTAATTCTTGAAACCATTCCATCAGCATATCGCCCATAAACAATCCGTATATGACAAGGGCAATATTATTGCCGATAAGCATGGTGGCTATGAATTTTGAAGGCTTCTGGGTGAGCCAGGTCAGCACCTTTGCGAAAAAACCTTCTTGCTTTTTCTCAATTTCAATGTGAATACGGTTGGCCGATACAAAGGCAATCTCCATTCCCGAAAAAAAAGCCGAGAATACCAGCGAGAGTATTATTATGATTACCGAAGAACTCAACGGTTCGTTTATTGGTTATCTTTCTTTCGTTGTTCAAATCGCTTTCGATATTTCCTCCTGAAGAGAAACATCGCAATGGAAACCACGGCAAAAAATATAAAAATATAGGTCTCCTTGGGGTCAACACTCCAAAGTTCAGCTATTTTATAAATTGAAATGGCAGCTACGGCCAAGTACAAATACTCGGTATATCTTAAAATCTTGATCATTATTCGCTTTCTTTTATCGTCATCAGGCCATAGGTCTTATGGGCCCTGAAAAAACTAAAGTCTCTGTTGAAATCCATTCCCTCACCATCCATTACGGTACCGTCCTCTGGATTGGTGTATGTGAACACCTCTTCGGTAAATATCCAATTGTTTGTTCTATCAAAAAATAATTGAGGGGTTTCCAGTTTTTTACCATCGTGTGTTTCGATGATCACATTGCCTTGCAAATCTATCAAGTTGGTCTGGGAGTATACAATACCATAATCTGCCGTGATAACGCTCTTTTGATTTTTTTCATCAAAAAAGTCGACCTCAAGGCCATCTGGAAAGGTACGGTACTTGAAGCTTTGGTTGTCATAATCTTCCGTAAGGGGACTGGTAAGAATGGCAATGACCTTAGAACTGTCCGCATCCTCAGAACTTAGTTCTTTCGGAGTCTCAGTATATGTCAAGGTGAAATTTTGTGCCACACCTTGTGGAAAAATGGGCTTAACGGCTTCTTCGCCCACTCTTTGATAATTGTCCTTGCAGGACATAAAAAGGATTGCCACGGCAAGAACCGTGGCAAAACCTATTAAATTATTTTTTGATGTCTGTTTCACACTACAAACTCGGCACTTTTACGCTGCCTCCTACCCAACAGCTGAAAGTAACACGCTTTCCTGCCATTCCAGAGCTGAAAATCATCTCTTTGGTAGGTGCCTTAGCTGCATAACTTGCTGCAGATTTGCTTGCTCGACCACTCAGGGATGGGTCAACACGTCCTGCTTTTCTTGCCATTTCAGCTGCCTTCCAGTAAATCGCTCTTTTTTCGAAAGGAGTAGTTCCACAGGCATTGGCACTACCAGCATATAGATTGGCGATCAACAAATACGCCTTTCCGTTTGCTGGATTAGCATCGATAGCCTTAAGGGCATAGCTCCTTGCTTGGGATTTACTACTTCTTCTAACCGTCGTAGCAATTTTATATAGGATATTCGATTTTCTATGGGAATCTGTTTCCAACTCCACAGCTTTGTTAAAGTCAGCAATGGCACCTTTGTTGTCCCCTGCTTTTTGCTTTAACACCCCACCGTACATATAAGCATCGGCAGAAGGATCCAAAGCCAATTGCGCTTCGAACAGCTTTCTAAACATAGGGTCATCGGTACATTCTTTGGAGAACATTCTTCCAACGGCACGCTTTACCCAGTTTACATCGTTCTTTTTAGCTTCGTAGCTCTTCTCATATAATGGGATAAGGTTACCGCAATCTGCAAGTGCTCCCAATTTAGAATCGATACTTCCGGCAATTTTACCGTATGATTTTGAGTTGACGGTTGCAGCTCTAAGCTGTCTTTTTTCTTTTGTGGTCAAAGTTCCCAAAGAGTCTTTAGGAAGCAATTTGGTAACCACATTGGTCAACTTTTTGTTTTCTTCCTCTACTTTTTCGGTAACATCATCATAGGCATCAAAAACTTCTTGAAGGTCCTTTTTACCCGTATCATGAAGATCTACCAAACTTGAGAAGTATAGGTAAAGTGCTTTTGGGTTTTTGAAATTTTTCTTGTCTTCCTTAAAAGCTTTGTTCAACATATTATAAAGCTGTTCGTCGGATGCCATCTTGTTATCGTAGGACAAAAGTGCTTTGTCAATGGCAACTCCAGCTTTGCTGAACTTTGTTGGAAAATATTTTAGACTATTGTCATAAAGGGACATTAAATCTTGGATGTATCCATCCTTATCGGTCCCTGAAGAATTTTTGATTTTGTGCACCAAAATCTTCTCTCCATAAGAAAAGTTGGCCTTATTGATATCCGGGCAACTTTCGTAGACCATTTTCCAAGGCTCGTAGGCAGCATCGTAATTTTTAACTTTTGCGTGTTCTGCGTAAATGGAAAGATTGGTCATACACTCTGGATTTTGAGCTTGAGCCATACTTAATCCCATCGACATAAGAATCGCTATCATCGTTAAGTAGTGTTTCTTCTTCATCTTACTAATTTTAAAGCGGTTAATGTACAAATTTTCATTAAAAAATCATCTTAATGAGAATATAATTGGTGGTTATTTATGGATATTTCAAAAAAAATAGTTGTTCTTAATTTATTTTTCTTTTCTGGAACCATTTATCGTTTAATGATAAACCAATATTAATCTTCAGATAACTTTCCTCTATCAAGTTGACATCCGTTGTTCCACGCCTTCCAAGTTCGAATCCTACATTGACATTGGAAAAATTGTTTGTCAACGGTAAGCCAAGTCCAAAAGTTATGCCAAAATCATTAATCTCCTTGCCATTGACCTGTAATCCACTCTTATCATATCGGACCCCGGCCCTATAGGTAACTCTTTTGAAATAGCCTGATAGCGAGCGGTAATCGGGGATGTAGTATCCTCCAAAGGCAAAGGTATTGGCGTCATTATAGGTTACATTCTCCAGCCCTAAAAAGTCGTTCCTGAAGTCGCTAAACTGCTGAAAACTATATTCCCCACCCAAGAACCACTTTTTGTTCTCGCCGAAACCTAGACCAACGGTTGTTCGCGTAGGAATCTTCAGTTCGGTGTTCCTCAAATTGGTTGCATCCAAATCCACATCAATGACCTCTACATCCCTTCCATCTACCAATGAGAATGACCCTAATCGGGCCGAATTTTCTGAAGTAAGGTTAACCTGGGTATTTACCAATGCAGAGAAGTACAAGGTATATTTTTCCTTTATCGTTGGGGTATAGTTGAGGGCATAGACGAAATCATAACCATTTATACGGGATTCCCGGTTATCCAGAGTTCCCAGTTGTACATCTTCAACACTTTGCGCCCTTCGATATTTTAGTGTTCCAAAGTTAAAATTCACGGTGGCTCCAAGACTCAGGTTCTTGATCGGCTCAAATCCAATAGAAAGAAAGGCCCTGTTCAATCCGCCTTCCCCTGCAAAAACATTGGTTACCGTAGGCTCATTTTCACTTTCATCTGTATCCGTTAAATTGTATCCAACCGAAGAAAAAGGCATAAGTCCAAAGCCTAAGCCTATTTTATTATCAATCAAAGGAAAACCGATCGCCAAGTAATCCAAATTGGTCACTGATGCGGTTTGCTGTTCTTCAAAATCCTTAAGTCTTAGTTCTGTTCTGGAGATACCGGCTGTGTAGGCAGTAACCCTTAACTTGGCAAATGCCGCCGGATTGGTGAGGTTCAAGTGAATACTGTCGCCATAGATGCTTACTCCCCCCATCATTTGGTTTTCCACAGTGCCACTGTTTCTAAGGTCTCCTATTCCAAAATATGAATAAGGTGATATGGTACCGTTTTGCGCAAAAATGCCATGTGCAATCACGCAAAAAAAAGCGATCAAAAATTTCTTTACCATCTAGCGTTTGTTGTATTCCAGCAAGTAATTAAGCCCCTCCAAGAGAAATTTAGAATTCGCAAATATGGTATTTTTTAGTCGTTTAGCAAAAAAATGGGAGTCTCCGCCTGTTAAAATAACTGTTAAATCTTTGAAGCGGGTTTTATACTGACTTATTATGCCATCCAATTCTTGTGAAACTCCATTGATAACCCCGCTGTGCATGCTGGATTGGGTCGAATTTCCAATAAAATCCATGATTTCCTCTGGCTGCAATAGCGGAAGCTTTGCGGTTTGGTTGTGCATGGCCTTATAACGCATGCGAACGCCAGGTGAAATAGCCCCACCTACGTACTCCCCAGAATCATTGACCATATCATAGGTAATGCACGTGCCGGCATCGATGACCAGGGTATTTCCCCTTTGGTTTTTATAGAATGCCGCCGTTGCCAGGGCTACGCGGTCCATTCCTAGGGTATGCGGGGTGGCATAACTGTTTTTAAAGGGTATTTTGGATTCGTTGGACAGGACGTGCACCTTACAGAAAAGTGAAACAACATCCCGCTCCTTATGCTCCAAAGGACCTACTGATGAAATCAGCGCATGGTCTATCTTTGGGAATTGCTCAAACAGCTCCTTTACCTTGGATAGGAACATCCCCGACTCCGAGCTCTGGTCGTATACCATTGTGCTATTTTCAAAAACGGCATACTTTATTAGCGTATTACCTATGTCGATGACCAAGTTCATAATACAAAGATGGAGAATTGAAAAAAAACCCTTGCCTTTTTTCAAATTTTTGTTTGTATATCCTAATTTTGAAATTATATTTGCACCCGCCTTTGCAATAGCATCAAGCTAGCAAAGTCGGGCAAGCCCGCTAAACACTAGATTCGGCGGTTTTGCAAAGCTAATTACCCGGTACCTTAGCTCAGTTGGTAGAGCAACGGACTGAAAATCCGTGTGTCCCTGGTTCGATTCCTGGAGGTACCACGACAAACCCCGCAACTTTCATAGTTGCGGGGTTTTGTTTTAAGTTAAAACGAGTTCAACGCCTGATCTGGCTCAATATAGTTGTATCGGTTATCTTATCGTCCTCCGCTAAAAGAAAAGCTTTACTAAGAATCAAGGAAAGACCTCTATCCCCTTCAAAAGGCAAAAAGACATTTTCCAAGTTGTTATCTTTCCCCCGAGCTGGCACAATACATAAATATTGATCATTGGGTTCCATAAGTATATTGGTGCTCCCAATATGGATTTTGTATGTTCTCTTTTTGCCTTTTATTTTTAGAAATTTTCCATCAATCGAAGCGGCATCGGAAATTTTTAAGCGCGGAACCAACTTTTCAAGGATATCCTTTCTTGTTTTTGCAATTTCATTTAATTCCCCAAAAGAATAACTGGTCCAATAATCGCGGTACTGTTGTCTTAAGCCTCCGCTATCCCTCCATTCAGGATCGTTTCCAACACTAGCAACCCCTACAAACAGATCTGCATCCCTCATGATTTCGGAAAACACGATTTTAGGAATATTTACAAGTTCAGTGACATCACCTCTTTCATCCAAAAATCGTATTTGATCCGTTGAAACATAATCCCATATTCCTGAATCATTAAAAGCGTCATCCGCATAAATTTCATCAATCCAGAACTGAGCTTCTAATTTGTGCTCTTTCAGAGTGATTTTTGCAATCTCACCCTCTTTGCCATGGTCATAGGCTCCTAACAACGAATATCGCCACCCTCGAATCGCTGTTAGCGCATTAAACTGGTGTTGTTTCAGTAAATGAGCGGCCATTCTGTTACTGTAAGTCTTCGTATTGACTTCGGCATCGGTAAGAATATAAACTTCTCTATAAACCTGCTTTAGAGTTTGCTTTATTTTTAATTCTTCCAATTTATCCCTCCATGACAACACATCGTCAATACGAGAATAAACAGGGTGCCATAGCCTAACTAATGTGTCCTTGGTAATCCAGTTTAGTTTTTTTTCATTTTTATCAATCCACTCTTCTTCAAAAAACAGACCGGATACATATTTCCCATCTTTTTGAAATTCCCAAATCAAATCTTGAGCAATAAGGCCTACCAGTCCATGATTTATGTAAAACTTTAAAAACACTTCATATGACCATACCCTATCGAAAAGATACGAACGATCTATTCGATCTCTTTGAGCAGTCAAATATTTTTTGATTTGAACCACATCGTTTTTGGCACGACTCAATCCGTCCTTATGCTTAGCTGATGATTTAATAAAGGAAGGTGTTGTCTTTTGTAGATTCCCATCTGGTTTAATCCAATGGAGAGATATCTTTCCCAAACCAATTACTTTAAGCTCTAACAAATAGTCATCAAATTGATAAGATTTACTTCCTTTCTGAAGACCAAAATCAGGAATTGACATCTCCTCAATTTCCGAAGAGGATATTCCTAATTTTGTGGCAGATTCGTCCAAATACTTATCAATTAGCTTCTTTGTATTGTTTTGCTTGATTTGAAGTTTTAACCTTGAGAGATGGCTTATTCCTTCCAACCCCTTTGTATTTCCCAAAGTATAAATGCAGGCATTTCCAACACCTGCCGCAGTAGGTCCAATTCCCGGAATCTTTTTAAAGGCCCGTTCTGTGAGTTTAGCTAAGAGATTAAGGGTTTTGGAATCATGAAATTTTGAAAGACTCCAAACAAGACCTTTTAAAAAAACCAAGTTCTTTTCGTGCAAATAATCATAGCTTGAATAGTGGTAGACAGTTCCATCGCCATAATCATGAACATGAGGGGTTTCAATTTCCTTTAAAGAGATGGCAAACTCTAGCCATCCATGAACTGTTTCCTTATATTTTTTTGAACCAATTGAATCTATAATAGCTCCGGTATTTTTTAAATATTTTGCCGAAGGCTTTGAACCTGTTGACTTAATAAAACAGTGAAATAAGGAATACCAGTTATCTTTCTCTTCCTCTTTACGTTTAAAGATTTCAGAATTGACCATCTCTGCCAAACGGTCATTTGGCAACTTATATGGGGGAATTTTACCGTCCTTGTTTTCACTTTCATAGATAATTTTTTCAATCTTTACCCTTGCTTTCTCTAAATCTGAACCCCAGTAATAGTGTCCGTTTTCATTTAATTTCCAACTCAAAACTTTATTGAGTTGGTCTTTAAGTTCTATTGAAAGTCCACGTTTTTTGACTATTCGTTCAACTTGTTGGAGTGTAAATCCAATTGGCCAATTTCGGAACCATTGTCCAGCTGCTTCGTCAGATTTCCTATATGCATTAAAAAGCGCAATGACTTCATCGTCCGAAAAGTCAAGATTACTTCTCATTATTAGATTGAACAGTTCGGGAAGCATGTGGTTTCTTCTGAAGGTGTCTTCCCTGCCAGCATAGGGGCCAGATTTCCGTGATTTTTTGGCGTATTTATTTATCTGTGGTATGAGATAAAACAACAATTGTTTCTTTGTCTCAGAATTTTCCGATTTTAATAATTTGTAAGATTCCAATTTGCCAAAAGGAGTGGTCTGCCAGTAATTATGTTCATTTCCTGCATAAGCCTCAGTTAACATATCATCGATGACACGACTAAAATGGCTGTTTTCGTGCACAGCATCCACTTTAGCTCCAAACAACTTGGAAAAAGTACCCTTAATTCCCATATAGCAATTTTAACCTCCTACCAATTGGGTAAGTTTAACAAAATGAACTTCCGTCTCCGGCCCTACCAAAACCTCTTGCTCCAAACTCTCCGCTTGTTGGTCATCTATTAAAATGAAAAAGCCGTTATTTTGAAATGCGTCCAACGCAATTAAAACTTGCTTTTCAACGTCTATTGACTTTCTCTTTTTAAACCTAAAACCACTGAGTGTTTTTTCTGCTTCAGTAGGCTGCACCAATCCTTTAAAGTATTCCGGCAACTTTTTGTTGTAGTCTTCAACCTCTGCCTCTACTCGAGCTGAAATCAAATCTTTTACCGTAGTTCTTTCACTTTCAACAGAAATTTGAATCTTGTTTAATATATCACCAGTGAATGTGGCATCTTTTAACGTTAGAATCATTGTGTGTTATTTTTCTTAAATCTAGAGCTTTTTATCCTATTTCATTTTAAATAAATGTTATTCTGGTGGGCTATACTTTTTCGCCGCATTTCTCAGTTTCTCGGCAATTCGATTTCTCAGTTTTTCAGGCTTTAGAATTTCAATGGAATCACCGAACCCCAACAGCAGACGTTCCAACTCAAAATTGGGTTTTACAAGAAAAGTGATTTCAATACTCCCATCTTCATTTTCCTTGACCAATCTTTGGGAATGATGCAATGGTTTGGTCAACACATAAGGGGCATTGTGCTTGTCTATCCATACTCCAACAACAGCTGGGCGCACCCTGCTTACGGTAACCCCAACCACATCCTTATAAAAAGTGTCTGCATCAAAATCATGCTCTTCATAAGATACTGAGAAATCATAATCTACAGCAACAATTCTATCTAGCGCCAGATTGACAACTCCCCTATTTTTATTTCCCATACCAATCAAAAACCACCGATTATTAAATTCCTTGAGTAAGAAGGGATGAAAAGTGATCGTATTTGCCTCTGCGGCCTTGAATGATTTGTACTCCACTTTGAGCACTACCTTTTTTTGAATGGCCTGGTATAGTTCATCCAGCCAATGCAGCCCTTTAAGGTTTTCATTCTTGTCTAGATGGATAATGGAGGAGCTACGGGTTTTCTCGGTATAAACCTTGTCCTCCAACCGCTGTATGATACCGCCCAGTTCTGAAAACAGGGAAAAGTCTTTAAACTGTTTCAGCATCTCCACCGTTTCCGATAGCACGTTCATGTCATTTTCATTTAGCGGAATATCGGTCATGGAATAGTCTTGGTCAGCATAGCGATAGAATTTCTTATCATAAACCTCAATGGGTGCATTATAACCCAATTTGTCGCTACGCATCATTTGAATATCCAGCTGTACAGTACGCTTACTGACATTTATGGACCTTCCCTCGTATTCATAAAGTGCGTTGGAGCATGCCTCAATCAAGTCATCCAAGGTCCATGTACGATAGCTATTCTGCAAACATTTGTCAATGGTTTTATAGCGAATGAGTGCATTTTTGTTGAGAGCCATAGCCAAAAGGGTTGATTGCCGAGACTATTCAGTATTTAGTTATCATATTTCTCCAGTGCCAGTTTAACCGCTTGATAGGCATTTACAATTTTTCCTGTTTTTGACAATGAAGAAAATGGCACTTGGTTTTCGGAACCTGGTTGGTTCACCATTAAATCATAAACCGTTCCTGATTCCGTGATAATCGCTTTCACCTCTTCTGGTGTCAAATGCGGAAAATAGGAAAGTAGTAAAGCCGCAACTCCAGAAACCACCGGTGCAGCCATACTGGTCCCACTTCGGGTATCGTAAGAGTTATCGGGAAGGGTAGCAAAAATATCTACTCCCGGTGCAAAAATATCCACCGACATAGTACCATAATTTGAGAACGTGGCAGGAAGCTTTTCATTCAATTCAACGGAACTCGCCCCTACTTCAATCCAATTACTTGCTACGCTACCATCTTGTAATAGAGCACTGGGGTAATTGTAGAAATAATCTGTGTTTTTATTATCGTTCCCCGCTCCGTGAACTAAAAGCACCCCATTTTCCTGTGCATATTTTACAGCTGCATCAACTACCTCTTTTTGAGGGGAGAAATCCTTTCCGAAGCTCATATTGATTATCTTCGCACCATTGTCAACGGCATACCGAATGCCATTTGCAACATCCTTGTCACTTTCATCGCCCATCGGCGTATTTCGGATAGGCATGATGAGAATATTATCTGCAACACCATCGATGCCGATTCCGTTATTTCTGGCAGCCCCTATGATTCCAGAAACGTGGGTTCCATGCTCGGATCTCTTTGTAACATCATTATTACCGTAGTCTTTTTCCGTTACGTTGGAATAGTCATCTCCAATGAGTTCTCTCCCATTAAAGTCTAAACTGTAATTGTACTCCAATCTGGTTTTAAGCATTTCCATTCGGGACGAAAGTTCCTCATAATGTGATATCAGCTTCTCAGCGGTGAGATTTTTACTTTTGTTCCGTTCCACTATTCTAATAAAGTTGGCCCTGGCATTTTCCAAATCCGCACCTTTTAGCTTTGTTTTTCTAAGTTCCTTTTCCGAGAATGATTTTTTACCTACCGCGTTCTGAAGAGGTGGAATGAGTTTATCGAAATACTCAAATTCCTCCGTATTTTTTTTTATGGATGTTTCCAGACTACTTTTTCCCTCATTAAAAGCCTTCATATAGTTAAGGAACTCTTGGTAGTCTTCCCTTTCTTCCGGGCTAATGTTAAACTTGTTTTTTCCTTCAAACTGCACCTTCAGCTTTTTATAAAATCTGGTCAGTTCCAACGTTTCCGCCTCTAAACTTTCTCCATTTGGTCCTCCTATAAAATTCCACCCATTAATATCATCCACATAACCATTATTGTCATCATCCTTGCCATTTCCTTTAATTTCTTTTGGATTTGTCCATAATACAGGCTGAATGTCCTCATGCTCAATATCCAAACCAGAATCCAGGACTGCCACAATAATTGTAGATGAATTTTTTTTGTTCTCCCGCAATAAGTCATAGGCCTTATCAAGACTGATGCCAGGGGCGTTATTCTCATTTTTATCTAATAAATGCCAGTTCTCAGGGGGTTCTTGTGCGAAAAGTTGAATAGATAGCAAACCAAAAAATAGCATTGAAGCAATAGTATTTTTCATTGTGTGATAAGATTTAGAAATTAATTGTATTGAATAAGATGTCATAATATTATAAAAATCCCCTCTACTACGCAAAAAGAATGCGTAGTTAACATTAAATCTTTGTACGGAATCATAAAGCGCATCGGTAGTGCTCCGTCGAACGGGGAGTCGGCGGGGCTTTCGAAAAAAGAAACACAATGGAACCAAAAATAAATTTTACAGGGAAGGAATTAATAGCAATGGGCTTCAAATCTGGGAAATGGTTTAAGGAAGCCATCGCACATATTAATGAAAACCAATTGCAGGGTAGGGCATTGACCAACTATTTAGAGCAATTCATGTCGCCTCCAGAAGTGGGATTGCGGAAAGAAGCCATTCCTTTTTCAGTAAACATTAGGGCAGAAAATGAAATGGAAGAGGCCAATGTTAATTCCGTTATCGAAACGATGGATGCCTTAATGAAGACCCCAACATTGGTTGACGGGGCCATAATGCCAGACGCCTGTCCAACAGGACCAACAGGAACAATTCCAGTGGGAGGGGTAGCGGTTGCCAAAAATGCAATCCACCCGGGAATGCATAGTGCAGATATCTGTTGTTCCGTATTATTGACCGATTTAGGAAGTGCAGACCCGGCGGCTGTATTGAACGCTGCACATAGGGTTACACATTTTGGTCCAGGTGGTCGTTCCAGGGAAAATCAATTTCGATTCCCTATGGATTTATTGGCCGAGATAGAGGGCAACTATTTTTTGAATGACCAAAAATGTATTTCAGCCGCAAGGTCCCATTTGGGGACGCAAGGAGATGGAAACCACTTTTTATTTGTGGGCATCTCCAGAGAAACAGGGAATACCATGATGGTAACACATCACGGAAGTCGAGGTTTTGGCGCCAACTTGTATTCTAAAGGAATCAAAGTGGCCGAACGGTTCCGAAAGGAATTGTCCCCTGAAACCTTAAAGCAAAATGCATGGATTCCAATAGATAGTGAAGAGGGTGAACAATATTGGGATGCGCTCCAAATTATCCGAAAGTGGACCAAGAAGAACCATGAATGTATTCATGATGCCACTTTGGCCAAATTGGGAATCAATCCAGAGAATCGATTCTGGAACGAACATAATTTTGTGTTTCGTGATGATGAATTATTCTATCATGCCAAAGGAGCAACACCTTTGGATGATAAATTCATGCCCGACATCACTGGTCCAAGGTTGATTCCTTTAAATATGTCAGAGCCAGTGCTGATCGTTGAGGGTGAGACTACCAAGGCAAACTTAGGTTTTGCCCCTCACGGAGCAGGACGTAATGTGAGTCGAACGCAACATAGAAAGAGTAAGGTAGGAACGTTTCAGGAAATATTTGATGAAGAAACGAAAGGGTTGGATGTGCGCTTTTTCTCCAATGAGATTGACATTACCGAATTACCTAGCGCTTATAAAAACGCAAAGACCGTCAGAAACCAGATGGAAGAATTTGGTTTGGGAACTGTTATTGACGAAGTGATGCCATACGGATGCATCATGGCAGGGGACTGGAAGAAGAATGCACCTTGGAAAAGAAACAAACGTCGATAATTTTTGTGAGATTCAGGCGTTCAATGCATATTTGTATCAATAATGAAGAAAATAGCACCGCATATTCAACCGAAATCACGTTTTAGTGAATGTGATTATAGATGGATGGCAAATTTAGTGTCGCTGTCTAAAAAGGACGTTATGTATCTATTTGAACCGTAAATTCTGAGGTAAAAAAGAACTGTAAATAATAGTGCAAGCGTCCAATAGAAAAATTGGGCGCTTTTTTTATGGAATATTTTAAAATGATATTTGAAAAGTAAAACAACATAAAACAGGGTAATTGAAACAGAAAACAATTGAGAGACAGGCGATTGTAAAATGTTTAAAATCTGCTGAAAAGCGGACAGGGATTCTATTATCCAAAATTTACTTAACTAATTGATAATCAGATAATTAATTTTAAATTTATTTTGGATAGTTCAAAAATTGATTTCATATTTGCAGCGTCATTTCCAGCGAATTCAGGATTAGGCATAAAAGAAAAGAAACCATGAGACAAAATAGTTTACAGCATAAGACAGAATGGTGTTTCGGCTTTCGCTCGCCGATACTCATGGAGGAGTGTTATAGTGATGTGAAATCCATTAATAAAACAAAAAGGGAGGGTATACATATGTAAATCTGATAACAGAACATATGCTAAGTATAGTTAAAGGCACCTCTCGAAAAGAGGTGCTTTTTTTATGTAGTTCATTGAAATAAAAATTGACTCGTAGCTCAGCAGGTTAGAGCAAGGCCCTTTTAAGGTCGAGGTCATGGGTTCGATTCCCATCGGGTCAACAAAACGGAAGGACAAGCCAATGGGCGGTGGCCACACTCTTGACCCGAGCCGGGCAGGCGAATAGATGAACACCGCTTAAAAATAAAATGGCGTGAATAAAAGTGTTCGGAGATAACGACTCGTGTGGGTTCGACTCCCACTCCTTCCGCAAATGGAGAGTAGATAAATATTGGTTTGTTATGCTTGTCTGCTAAACAAGTTCACGGTCCTCGTGATAAAGGTTCGATTCCTTTACTCTCCGCTAAAGATATTGTAGCTCAATGGTAGAGCAAAGACCTGTTAAGTCTGAGGTTGTAGGTTCGAGCCCTACCAATATCGCTAAGACAAGGTGGCTGAATGGATTAAAGCAGCAGATTGCAAATCTGTTTTTTGCAGGTTCAAATCCTGTCCTTGTCTCAAATTATGGAAGCATTGAGCAATTGGTTGGCTCGCCAGACTGTAAATCTGGTCTCTTAGGAGCGTGTAGGTTCGAGTCCTACTGCTTCCACAACAGGCATCTATGGTGTAATTGGCAACATAGTAGACTTCCAATCTTCAGTTTCGAGTTCGAGTCTCGGTAGATGCTCCTATAAAACACGTTCATGGTGTAATGGTAGCATGCGAGTCTCCAAAACTTGTGGTTAGGGTTCAAATCCTTATGGACGTGCAGAAGCATCTATGGTGTAACGGATAGCACAAGAGACTTCTAATCTCTAAGTCTAAGTTCAAATCTTAGTAGATGTACAAAATAGGGTTCATTGGGGTAATGGCTATCCTTCCCGACTGTCTCTCGGGAGATACGAGTTCGATTCTCGTATGAACCGCAAAATCTAGGGGAATAACAATGGCTGTTTACCCGCTTTGGAAGCGGGAGGTTGCAGGTTCGAATCCTGTCCCTTAGACAAAATGCTCCGTTGGTCAAATGGTCAAGACGCCACACTTTCTATGTGGAATTAAGGGTTCGATTCCCTTACGGAGTACTATTTGAGGCATAGCTCAGTGGAAGAGCATCACGCTTACATCGTGATAGTCATAGGTTCGAATCCTATTGCCTCAACAAATTGAGATGTAGCTTAAAAGGTAGAGCATCGTTCTCATAAGGCGAAAGATTCAGGTTCGACTCCTGACATCTCAACACAAGCAGGGATAGCCGAATTGGTATAGGCGTCAGATTTAGAATCTGGAATTTGAGAGTTCGAATCTCTCTCCCTGTACTTTTTGCTCCACTAGCCCAAATGGAAGAGGCAATGGACTTAAAATCCATACAGTCCAAGTTCGAATCTTGGGTGGAGTACCATAGGCTTATGGTGTAATGGATAGCATGCAAGGTTTCGACCCTTGTGGTATGGGTTCAAATCCTATTAGGCCTACAAATTAATCTGTGGTGCAATGGGAGCACACTGGACTTTGACTCCAGAGATAAAGGTTCGAATCCTTCCAGGTTAACAAAATGGTGTCTCTAGCTTATCCGGTAAAGCACCCCACTGTGAATGGGGAGAACAGGGTTCGAGTCCCGGAGTACACCCAAAATGGAACAGTAGTGTAGTAGGTCTGCACGTTGGTTTGAAGCACCAGAGGTATCCGTTCGATTCGGGTCTGTTCCACAACAAAAAAAGAATAATGATTAGAATTCATGAAACCGCAAGGTTACATGTGACCGCTGAAAACAATAAATAGTAGCACATGAAAATAACAGTCAACAAATGGAGAAATTTTAGTGGTAAAGCTTTTGACCAGTCCATCACAACACTTGTCGAGGAGGCCATAGTCAGGGAGCAAAAGGCGGGATATCGACTTAAGATTTGCGTAGGGTCCGATTCGCAAGCCTACAAGTCTTATGTTGCTTATGCTACTGTAGTGGTGGTACTTCGGGAAGGTAAAGGAGGATTTATGTTTATCAAAAATCTGAAGGGAACTACTAAAATCAGCACTAAAGAACGAATGCTCAAAGAGGTAGCGATGTCTGTTGAAACGGCCTATGCCATCTGTCATATTCTTGACAAATACGATGTCGAACTTGAAGTTCATGCGGATATCAATACAGATCCAAAATTTGAATCAAATGTTGCATTAAAAGAGGCTATGGGCTATATCCTTGGGATGGGATTTGTTTTTAAGGCAAAACCTAATGCTTTTGCAAGTTCATCTTGTGCAGATATGGCTGTATGAATCAAAAAATTAATGATTATGAATGGAATCACATATATAGAGAATTTTTTAGATAATCATTTTGAGTTGTTCAATAACTTGAGGGATAGTATTGCATGGGATGTAAGAATGAAAGCCCGTAAAACAGTAAGTTTTGGCAAGGCATATAATTATTCTCAAATGGGTTACCCTTATCAGGAGTTTACAGAAGAACTAAATGAGATAATAAAGTCTATCAATAATAAGCTGTACTTCAGACCAAATAATTGCTTGATCAATCTATATGAAGACGGACGGTCAACTATGGGATTTCACTCAGATCAAACCGACATATTGTCTAAAAATGCTGGAGTTGTAATTATTTCATTAGGGGAAACAAGAACCCTTAGGTTTAGAAATATTAAAGATAGAAAAGTCAACATAGATTATGATCTTCCATCTGGTTCTCTACTTTATATGGACAATTTGATTCAAGAAACATGGCAACATGCTGTTCCAGAATCAAATACAGCAAATGGAAGAATGAGCCTGACGTTTAGAAAATTGAGATGATCAGAAATTATATTTTACTACGCAAAATGACTGCGCAGTTCTATTGGAATCTTTGTCATGTAATTAAATGGAAGCTTTTGGAATCAGCTTCATAGTAGTGCCTCGTCAGACGTTGGTAGCTGGCGAGGCTTCATAAATGTTCTTTTACATAGTCCAGTAGCTCAGAGGATAGAGCGCCATACTTTTCGCTGGTTGGCAAAAAAAAGTTCCTCTTTTGACTTAAGATCAGGAGGTCGTGGGTTCGAATCCCACCTGGACTACAATACAATATTGGCACAAGAAGTTCCTATAATTCTTTTGACGAAAATTACTTCTCGCCAGTATGAATCTGAAGATAACAGAAGTTCCTATGTTTCTGGTTCGACTCCAGAGCTCGAAAGAGTAAGTGGTTTAGTTTACTTCCCATCTTCAAAAAATAGGTAAAGGAAGTTCCTATTATTGACAGTTAATCAAATTTACTTCCCACCTTTTTTAAATTTAAAACAATGAAAACCTTAAAACTATTTAATGCAGTAATCGCTAAGGAATCCACGGAAATCCATTTTGTATCAAAGGATGGGTTTATTATAGAATCCAGCGCTATTTGGGCCAAAAAGGAAATCATCAGGTTTTATAAAAAGGAAAAACTAGATGGTTATGGCCTGAATAAGACCTTCCATAAATCCTGGATTAAGATCAAATCAAGTTCAAGGTTGAACCTTCTGATGGAACAAATAAAACATTATGTCTCTACCTACGGAAGCAACTTTCAAGATGAGATGTACATACCTGAAGAAGTATTGGACGTCCCTGAACTTAAGGTGGTCTTTAAAGTAATTAAAGGATACAGTAAAGAAGAATTGACTGCAAAATGTTTGGAACTATTGCAATCTGGAATGGCTTTAAAGGAAGAGACTATAAACGAAGTTCTTTCAGTTTTGGTTGATGAGTTAAAATATAAGTTCACAGGCAAAGAAAGAATCAAGAATAAGGAAGTCATTGTCAAGATAGCGGATATGTATGGGGTACTACCTCCAGATACTATGGAGTTCTTTAGGTATATCATATATAGAGCTACTGGTGAATCATTGCTGATAAAAAATGACGACACCATAGAGGCCATAAAAGCTTCTAATTTTAACCCAGCAGTTCAATTTGAGAATTTTGGATTGGAGAAGTTGGCGGAAATCTTTAATAGATTCAAACCTTTGTTTTTGGCTTTTAAGCCTAAGTGTGGTTCGACAATCAACAAAATATCAAAGTTGTCTAAACTACATCATGTACCATTGGTAGCCAACCCATTGAACCATGTGACCAATATGTATATTTCCCATGCGGACATACATTGGTTGGATAACGCAACACCATTTGCTTTGTTCAAGGCTATATCAGCATGTTACACAAGAATGAATGGTCAAGATGCCTTCGTGTATAGAATTAGAAACGGCAAATCGTTTGTAAAGAAGAGCAGGATTAAAGAAGTAGTTTGGGCAAACTATCAGTTTTTAGAAGATTATTTAAAAACAAGGGTCAATCTTTCGAACAAAACGTTTTTCTTGCCAAGGGATATTCACTTGGCCTTGCCAACCTCAGAGAAAATGTTTGTAGGCAATATTCCAACGGGAACAAAGTTTTTTGGGAATCAGTTGGCCGTTGGAGTTTATTGGAAAAATGCCTGGGGAGCTCATGATATTGATTTGTCAGGAATAAATATTGGGGGCAAAATAGGTTGGAATTCAGCTTACAATCAAGATGATGGCAACCTAATGTACTCAGGGGATATTACCGATGCGCCAAATGGAGCTGTTGAATACATGTATGCCAATAAAGGGTTAAAAATGCCCACTCTTATTAAAAGCAATGTGTTTTCAGGTGCTAACAATTGTGATTACAAGATTATTGTTGGACGTGGTTCAGATGTAAACTATAAATACATGATGAATCCCAATGAGCTTTTCGCTGAAGTCAAATGTCAATCGGCACAAAGGCAAACCATTTTAGGAATGCTATTACCAGAAGACAAGAAACAATGTTTTGTCTTGTTAAATATTGGAGCTGGACAGGCGAGAGTTTCTGGAAATTCAGAAGTATCAAACTTGGCCACACAAGCATTACATCAACAATGGAGTAGTCCATTAATGCTAAATGAAATGATAGAATTATTGGGTGGTTCAATAATCAAAAACAAGGATCAGGCCGATTACAACCTTTCCTTGGAGAAATTGGAAAAGGATACCCTGATAAAGTTATTTCAGGAAAATGATTTAAAATCATGAAAGAACAGATATTAAATAAGTTAGAAGAAATAGAACGTGATAAGAAAATAGAAATACTATTTGCGGTAGAATCGGGAAGCAGGGCATGGGGCTTTGCTTCTCCTGATTCTGATTATGATATCCGTTTTGTTTACAAGCATAATAAGGATTGGTATTTGAATCTTTGGGAACAAAAAGATTCCATTCAATTTATGACCGAAGAGGATTTAGATGGCTCTGGATGGGATGTTAGAAAAGCACTCAAACTTCTAGCAAAATCCAATGCCTCTTTTTTGGGATGGTTGTTCTCCCCTATTGTTTATAAAGAGAATTCTATCTTTCTTAACGAAATAAAGGAATTGGCAGCAAACAATTTTAATCCCGTTTCTGGTTTTTACCATTATCACAGCATGAACAAGGGTTTTGAGGAAATCTTGGGTTCTGATAGGATGACGTTGAAAAGTTTCTTTTATGCTATTCGTACAGCCTTATGTGCTAAATGGGTGTATGAAAAGAATACGATTCCTCCTGTGTTTTTTAAAGAACTATATCCTTTAATCGACTCAGAATATCATGGGATTTTGGATGACCTAATACTTTTAAAGAGCAAGCATATCGAAAAAAGTAAAGAGCCCGTCGACCCTGTTTTGATAGAACTCGTCAAGCAAGTGGTTAAGGAAAATGATAACGTGAAAAATGATTTGATCAATAGGAAACCAAAGCCTGAAGAATTCAACAACCTCTTTTTAAAGACTATATCATGACCATAGAGGAACTAAAGAAATCTGGCCATATCATTTTCGAATGCATTAGCGGGAGTAGAGCTTATGGATTGGATACACCTTCATCCGACACGGATATAAGGGGTGTGTTCATTCTTCCTAAGGAACACTTTTATTCCCTTGACTACATTGGACAGATAAACAACGAATCAAATGATATTGTGTATTATGAATTGCGCAAGTTCATTGATTTATGTTCTAAGAATAATCCAAACATATTGGAATTGTTGAATGTCCCAGAAGAATGCATTCTTTATAAACATGAAATTTTCAATGAAATAAAATTGGAGCTTTTCTTATCAAAACAGTGTGAAAAATCATTTGCGAACTATGCGTATGCACAAATCAAAAAGGCAAGAGGACTCGAAAAAAAGATTGTAAATCCAGTTGAAAAGGAACGTAAGTCAGTCCTAGATTTTTGTTTTGTCTATAACCAGGGGAAGTCGTTGCCCCTGAACATATTCCTTAAAAAGGAAAATATTAAGCCGGAACATTGTGGTATATCCAACGTAGCCCACCTAAAGGATTGTCACAATTTATATCACAACCCAAACATCCCATTTAAGGGAATCATAAAAAGTGATAAGGCAAACGATATTGCATTGAGTTCGATACCAAAGGAAGAGACACCTATTGGAATGCTTTTTTTCAATAAAGATGGTTATTCATCATACTGTAAAAAGTATAAAGAATATTGGGATTGGGTACACAAACGCAATGAGAAACGCTATAGAACCACCGTATCGCATGGCAAAAACTATGATTCCAAAAATATGATGCATACCTTCAGGTTGCTACATATGGCGCAAGAAATTGCATCGGAAAATACTATCAGAGTAAAACGGCCCGATAGAGAATTTCTGCTGGATGTAAAGCAAGGTAAATACGAATATGATGAACTGGTGGATTGGGCTGAAGAGCGAAAAAAAGAATTGGAGCATTTGTATAGTTCCTCGAGTTTACCTGAAAAACCGAATCTTAATGCTATAAATAACTTATTAATTAATTTAAGAGCAGATTTCTATGATTTATGATCTTAAAACCAATTAACCTTTGAAAGCAAAAAAAACCTACCTAAAAGGAAAATCTGTATTCATTGTCTCCATGGTTGTGGTTCTCTTGACGATTGCAACCGTATATTTTACAGGTATCAACTACCATAGAAGCGTTGAGAGCAACTTTTACATTTCTCTCATCATTATTGGCACTGCTCTATTTCTTTTTATGACCTATGGATTGTATAAGGGAGTGGAGCTGATAGACAACTTTATTAAATTCAAGGGTTTTGAAGCTGGCTCAACATTTCACCATCATGATTTTGGGTTTGATTTACCCAGTATTGATACGGGTGATGGTCTCGGAGGGTTACTATTATCAATTTTGGTCTGGATTGCAATAAGTATTCTTTTTGTAGTGCTTATGATCGTATTGGAAGCTGTATTTTGGGTTTCGCTATTCGTAATCCTCGCAATGTTGTATTGGGTGTTCTTTAGAGCTTTGCGGTTGGTTTTCAGCAAATCGAACAAAACAAAGGGTGATTTAGGAATGTCTGGTGTTTATGCAATGGGTTATTCAATATTATATATTGGTTGGATGTTTGGTATTGTTTATTTGGCACAAATACTCAAATAGTAGATGAATTATAATTCGCTTTTGTCCTTAATCTTCTTTTTTATTCTTGGGACACTTGGTTCATATTCCCAAGATGCATTTAGCATCGTTTACTCTTCCAAAGGTTGGAACAATGGTACTGCTGGGCGAACTTTTCAACGAGGAGTACTGATTATTAATAGGGATAGTACCTTTTTAGAACTAAGGGAGACATATTTAAGCAAAAGATTTTTCAAGAAAAACATCCCCTTCAAGGTAAAGGAGAACTATGGCCGGTATAGCGTAATAGGTGACACACTAATATTACAAAGTGAAAAAGAGCCCAACCATGTTCCAGATAAGTTTATTGTAAAAAACAACCGTAGAATTAATTTTTTCCATGTTGATATACAAGCTACAGGACCGAAAAGCTGGAAAAAAATTCTAGCTCCAAGATTTGGTGACTTAAAACTTAAATAAATGAGCTTTTTAAAATCCTTTTTTGACAAGAAAGAATCTCCAATAAATTCTTATTCTGATTTCTGGAATTGGTTTCAGGAAAACGAGCAAAAGTTTTATGATGTTATTAGAAGACAAGGAAACGTAAACAAGGTGTTTTTTGACAAGTTGGCACCTAAACTCAAGGAGCTTAAAGATGGATTCTGGTTCTTGGCGGGAATGTGCAGCGAAACTAAGGCTGAACTGATTCTAACAGCAGATGGGGTCATTAAGAATATCGTCTTTGTGGAAGAATTGGTCAAAGCTGCTCCAAAAATGAAAAATTGGCAAATCACGGCATTAAAACAGCCCTCGGATTCCAATCAATTCGGAATTGAAATGGATGGCTACACATTTGATGAAAGCTCTATAAGTTTTTATCCTGTTGAACATCCTGATATGCCAGATGAAATTGAGATAGTGATAGCTCACAAAGATTACTCTGAGAAGACCAAAGAAGTGATCACTAATGGGGTCTTCCTTGCATTGGATAATTCACTTGGGGAGTTAAACTCAATCACTACTATTGATTTCGTAAAATTCATAAATCCTTCTGAAGCAGAGAAAGAACTAATACCATTAGAGAAACTGAGAGATTACTTGATTTGGAGGGAGAAGGAATTCATTGAGAAATATAAGGGCGTGAGGCATGACACGGAAAACGATAATTATTCAGGTATGGAAGGTACGTTGCAAAACGGACTCCCTTTACTTGCCGTTATCAATACTGATCTTTTGAACTGGGACAGTAAAGCCTCCCATCCTTGGATAGCTGTTGTGGAAATCAAATATGACGGAAAGGCAAACAATGGCATGCCTAACCAATCCAGCTATGATTTGCTCAATGAAATTGAGGAAAAAATAATGACCGAACTTAAGGACTCTGATGGATACTTGAATGTTGGCAGACAAACGGCGAACAATTCCCGAGAAATTTATTTAGCCTGTGTTGACTTCAGGAAACCATCAAAGGTCTTGTATGAAATCCAAAAACAATACAAACCGCAAATCGGGATTGAATTTGATGTTTACAAAGACAAATATTGGCAAACCTTCAATAGATTTATGCCTAACTAAAGAATAACTATCCGAATTAATCAGCATATTATGATAGAACCAATACAAATCGGCTATGAATGATATTCTGATAGTGGCTTTGGTATTGGGGTTATACTTTTCACCCGTTTTCTATCAGCTTGCCATCGTTATAAGGGAAAGCAAACGAGGTAACAAAATTCCACTCAAAAAATTCAAAAGAATCTTTAAGTATAGCACTATGGTGCTGCTCCCTTTGGCGATTGCTTTTATATTGCTTACAAGAGTGAATTATTTGGATTATGAAAAACCTATTGCCTATGATAGAATAGATCAGATTACATTTCAAAATTTTAGGGGGTTGGAGTTTTTCAAGAAATCACTTTATGGAAATAAGAGATTTGCATATGTAGTGACAACAATAGAGTCAGAGATTCAAGATGATTCTGTGATGGTGAGGTCTTTATTTCATCCCTCAAAATCCTTCGTTTATAAGACACATACCAATAGTAAAGAGCTTTTGACCCATGAACTATATCACTTTAAGATCACCGAAATTTTTGCCCGAAAAATAAAACATGAAATAGCTCGTATAGAAAATCCCGACGAAATCAAAATACAATCAGCGATCAAAATGCAATGGCATGAGGAGCGCAAGTATCAACAACAATATGACTACGATACTTTTCACAGCTATGTCTTCAGTGAACAAAAAAAATACGAGCGCACCATTGATAGTTTGTTAAATTTACTCGATAAATACAAAGAGCCTAAAATAAAACTTAATGATTAAATCATCTTTCTTACCGTTGCTAATTCTTGTACTGACTACCCTAGCCTGTAAAACGGAAAAAAATGAATTTCCTTTGGAAAAAAGGTTTTGGGACGCGGAGGATTATAAAAAAGTGACATTAGAATTGAAATATGGTTACAAGAGTGATGAAAAACTACCCTCTTTTGACGATCCTGAAACAAGACCAATTGTGGAAAAGCTTACAGATCATACAAATTACGAAGTGGTTTTAAATGATGAGGAATTAGGATTGAAGTATAAAAATAATGTCGCTTCCGCTTTTTTCCAGGAATGGAGAGATATGCAAGATATCTACCAAGCCAGGAATGTTCAGGACAAGTATTTATATGAAATGGAAATGCTCAAAGTTTGGCATTTTGGTCTTGGACTCCAACTAAGGTATTTCAAACTTGGCAATGATGATATTCTAGCAAGTTCTGATGACCCGGAAGCTTTGAACACCATATTTCGTATTAATTCAAATGTGAAAACTTTAATTAGCAACTTCAACATTTATTTGGACGAGATAAATAATGAAAATGCGTTCTCAGGTGATGGAAAAAAACTCTTGGCGCAAGGAATCGACAATTATTTTGTTGCATTGATAGAGCTATACCCAGAAGCAAATTTTGATGTTTTAGAACGAAAATTGGATTTATTGACAAAGAAGACCTCCTCCGCTGATATCAAAAATTCGTTGTCCAACCTAAAGGACATTATTCAATCAAAGAAAAAGGAGATTTGACCATTAAACTCCCAGTAAACACTTATTATATGCAGTTTCTTAAAAAGTCACCCATAAAGTACAGCTTAATTTTTTCCTTAGTTATGCTTGGTTGTAATCTTCAAAATAAGAAAAACACAGCTGCCCTAGTACCTTCAATGGACATTCAGAATAACCAATTCTATGCTTCCTATTGCATTTATTCGTTGGAAGAAGGCGGTAAGATCACTTCTGAAACAATCGAACGGTTAACATCAGACTTATTGCCAAACTATACATTGGTAGATTCTCTTTCAAGTGAAGCTGGAATCAACGAGTATTCAATCGTTCATTTTATCAACCCTAAAGAAGAGTATCCTGCTCCCGATATTGGTTATTTGCAACATTCAGGCCACAATCTTTCACAAGAAGAAATGGACCACCTCCAGAACCCAACCAGTGCTGTGCTTCTCACTTTCTCAGGGACCAATGAAAACGTAAACGTAGATAATATCCAAATAAACGCAATAATTGACAATCTACTAGACAGGTCCATATCAATTGTCACTGACTATGTGACTTATGAATCGTTCAACAGAAGCTCTTGGAAATCGGACAGGGTTGCCACATTCACTGATTCAAGTCAAGATATTACAAGTCAGTACACAATTCATCTATATAGGGAGGGTAGCTTTTGTAGAGCGGTGACCTTGGGAATGGGGAAATTTTGTTTACCAGATATTTCAATTAGCGGCATTAGCTGCAATGATCAAAACTCATTTGCGAGTTTGATAAACCTACTTGGCCAAACTTTGTTTGAAAATCCCAAAATCACGGAAGAGTCTGCTATCATGGTTGACATCACCAAAATTCGAAATGATAACTTAAGGAATAGCTTAATTTCCTCCCTTGAAGAAAATGCTGAAAAAAAAGGGGTTTTGAATTTAAAATCCGTAGCTCCCCAAGAAGGTGATGCCTACAATGAACAGTATCAGATTATCTTTGATCGGCATGGTTTTTCTTCACCCCAGGAAGAACAACAGCAACTGATAAGCACAATCTTTGGGGCGACAGATGAAATTCAGTATATCAATCATGACGATCAAGTTCTAGCTGCCAGCAACAGGGCAAAACAAAAATTGCCAGAACTCAAAAAACTCTTCAATCAAGGGCTAGAACCGGGTTTTTCTTTACTACTAAAAGCCCCCTTCGAAACGGATAATGGAGGTCGAGAATGGATGTGGATTGAGGTCACCCAATGGAAAGCGTCAAAAATTATTGGTATTCTTCAAAACGACCCTTTTGAAATTGCTGACCTTAAGGCCGGGGCAATCGTCAATGCCGACCAAGCGGACATATTCGACTACATTTATTACCATGCTGATGGAACCAGCGAAGGAAATGAAACTGGTGCAATAATTCGGGCGCAAAACTAAATTCTCAAGGCATTTATTCTACAGAAAAATGAGCGGTGGCAGCCCATCTTTCTGTAATATCCATTACGAGAAACCAACTACATCGTATATTTGTGTTAAATTTACGCATAAATGGGTATTGTACAGGACATAAAGGTTTCAGTAGACGCTGTAGTTTTTGGATATGAGGCAAAAAATACCTTATCCGTTTTATTGATAAAAAGGGGGATTGAGCCGTTTAAAGATCGATGGGCCTTGCCAGGGGGGCTTGTGCTGGATGAGGAGTCACTTGAAGAAGCTGTTCTGAGGGAATTGAAAGAAGAAACCGGAATAACCATTGACTATTTGGAGCAGCTTTACACTTTCGGCGCTCCTGAAAGAGACCCTCGCAACAGAGTACTTTCCGTAAGTTACTTTGGCTTGGTAAAACCAAATCATTTTAACATCAGAGCAGATACCGATGCCGCCGATGTACAATGGTTCAACTTAGATGAACTTCCGAAACTGGCGTTTGACCATCAGACAATTTTAAATACGGCTCACCAAAGATTAAAATCTAAACTCAGCTACCAACCTATAGGCTTTGATTTGCTAAATGATGAGTTCCCGTTCTCAGATTTAGAGAACCTGTATATGACCATTTTAGAAAAGGAAATCGACAGAAGAAACTTCAGGAAAAAGATGTTGAGCTTTGGTATTATCCAGGAGACCAATAAAATAGAAAAAATAGGAAGTGGTCGCCCTGCCAAGCTTTTTAAATTCAACAAAAAGAAATTCAAAGAGCTATCATCTGACGGTTTTCATTTTGAAATTAAGTTTGTGTAAAATTTACACAAAATTTGGTTTGCTCATTTTCTCTTTATACATTTGCGTAAAATAAACGCAATATGGTTCTTAATCTTGACAGTAATTTCAACCCATATCCCAATAAGCTGGCTATTGAATTTGATAGTTTTACATTCCATGGAGGCGAGCCGCACATTAAAATATTGTCCTCGATAGACAAAGAGGAATATGTGACCATCACTCATAGAATACAATCCTTCAATGATTTTGGATTACTGTTATTGGCGGTTGATGCACTACATAGGTTAGCTATTAAAAACATCAGTGTTTTTATTCCATACTTCCCGGCTGCACGACAAGATAGGGTAATGATGGGTGGTGAACCCTTATCGATAAAGGTTTACACGGATATATTAAATGCGTTGAATCTGAATGAAATCAGCATATATGACCCTCATTCAGAAGTCACTCCCGCCCTATTGAATAATTGTACCGTGATTTCGAATCACGAGTTTATCAAACAAACCATAAAAGATATTGGAGAGGAAGTCTTTCTTATTTCACCAGATGGAGGAGCTCTAAAGAAAATATACAAACTAACCCATGCTTTAGGTGGAATTGAAGTTGTGGAATGCTCCAAATCAAGGGATGTTAAAACTGGACACATTTCAGACTTCAAAGTGTATGCAGAAAATTTACAGGGAAAAACTTGTTTGATTGTCGATGACATCTGTGATGGCGGGGGAACCTTCATAGGGTTGGCCAAAGAACTAAAGAAAAAAAATGCTGGAAAGTTATATCTGGCGGTTAGTCATGGAATATTCAGTAAAGGGCTGGATGAACTTAGCCAATACTTTGATAAAATTTATTGCACCGATTCTTTTAGAAGTATTGGGAGCTCGAATGAGTTTCTACAAATCAAGTTGAAAAAATGAAATACAATAGGCAACAGCTAATCCAAGATTTTGAACATAAAATCAAAATCAAATTTCTTTTCTTTTGGGGACATACTCCGAGCAAGGACGGGGGTATTGGTAAAAGCTGCTTTAGTCAATGGTGGGTCGCCCCTTTCGCCGTTGACGGGACGATTTACAAAACTGCGGAGCATTGGATGATGGCTGAGAAAGCACGATTGTTTAATGATCATCATAACCTGAACAAAATACTTCAATCCAATTCTCCAATGGAAGCTAAAAAATGGGGGAGACGGGTAGAAGAATTTTCCCAAGAGCAATGGAACCGAAATAAATATGAAATTGTAAAACAGGGGAACCTCCATAAATTTTCCCAGAACCTCGGTTTAAAGGAATTTCTACTCAACACCAAAAATCGAGTATTGGTGGAAGCTAGCCCCAGAGATCGAATTTGGGGTATTGGGATGAGTCAATCCAACGCCAATGCGGAGAATCCAAACCTATGGAGAGGTGAAAACCTTTTAGGTTTTGCATTAATAGAAGTAAGGGATGAATTGAACTAATATGAAAACAAAAACTTTATATCGGCCCATTGGCGAAAAGGAACTTATTCTTATTGCAGAAAGTAACTTCAAAAAATTTCCTCCAAGACTAGAGTGGCAACCTATTTTTTATCCTGTTTTAAATGAAAAATATGCCTGTGAAATCGCCTCAAAATGGAACACAGCTGACGAATTTGGGAACTTTCTGGGGTTTGTGACCAAGTTCCGGATAAAAATGGCCGAATTCTTAAAGTACAAAATTGAAAATGTTGGTGGAGCCCATCACAATGAACTATGGGTTCCATCAGAAGCTTTGGAAGATTTCAATACTGCCATAGTTGGGAATATTGAAGTAATTCAGGTCTTCAAAGGTGATAAGTTTAAAAATGCAACACATTTAATATCTCAAACAATACTAGAAAGATTTAGCGATAATGACAGTTAGATATATAAAGGGCGATATTACCAAAATATCCGCAGACATCATCGTAAATGCCGCAAACACTTCATTGTTGGGTGGCGGTGGTGTCGATGGCGCCATCCATAAAGCTGGAGGGAATAGTATCTTGGAAGAATGTATAAAAATCAGGAACAGGCAAGGTGGTTGCAAAACTGGTGAAGCTGTTATAACAACCGCAGGTGAATTACCAGCCCAATATGTCATCCATACCGTTGGTCCGGTATGGAACAATGGTAATAGCAATGAAGAGAAACTATTACGCAACTGTTATCAGAACAGCCTAATTCTTGCAAAATCTTTTGAGGTAAATAGTATCGCTTTTCCAAATATCAGTACAGGGATATATAGGTTTCCCAAAGAATTGGCAGCTTCAATAGCTATTGATACAGTTAAAGAAAATCTCATAATAAAAGAAGTAATATTTGTGTGTTATGATGAGGAGAACTATAGGATTTATCAAGAAATATTAGAAAAATGACCGAGCAGCATAAAAAACAAATCAGTAAATTTTTGAGCCTAATCTTAAGGCATCAACCAGAAAAAATTGGATTGAGCTTGGACGAAAATGGCTGGGCTTCCATTGCCGAAATCCTGAAGAAATCTAAGATACGATTTACGTTCAATGAATTAGAAGAAGTTGTAGTCACAAATGACAAGCAGCGATTCTCTTTGAATCAGGACAAAACTAAAATTCGCGCCAATCAAGGGCATTCCTTAAAAACTGTCGACCTAGGTCTGCAAACGCAAACTCCGCCAGTGTACTTGTATCATGGAACGGTAGCCAAGTTCGTTCCAAACATTAAACAGCAGGGGCTCAAAAAGATGAGTCGACAGCATGTGCATTTAAGCGAAGATAGAGAGACGGCATCCCGTGTTGGATCAAGAAGAGGTAAACCTGTATTGCTAAACATTTGGGCCTTGGAAATGCATAATAATGGTCATCGGTTCTATAAATCTGAAAATGGCGTTTGGTTAACCGATTCTGTACCATCAATGTTTATTGACTTTAAAGACTAAAGATGAAAAGAAAGCTTGTTGTAGGTGATATTCACGGTGGTTTAAAAGGATTGACCCAGGTATTGGAGCGAGCAAAGGTCACCAAAAATGACACCTTGATTTTTCTAGGGGATTATGTTGATGGCTGGAGTGAATCGGCTCAGGTCATTGAGCATTTAATCAATTTATCCAAAGAACAGCGATGCATTTTTGTTTTAGGGAATCATGATTTATGGTGCAAACTTTGGCTCGAAAAGGGCGCTACAAACCCTATTTGGCTAGCACATGGAGGCCAGGGTACCATTAACAGCTATATAAAATCTGGTTTTTTGACCAAACCAAGTCATAAAGAATTTTTTAATGGTTTAAAAAACTACTGGATTGATGATGATAATCGTCTTTTTGTTCATGCAGGCTTCACTTCCATGCATGGTGTGGAAAAAGAACACAACGAGAATGATTTCTACTGGGATAGGACTCTTTGGGAAGCAGCAAGGATTTTAAGACAGGTAAAAAAAGAAAAGCAATCTCAAATTGAGACCCGGTTAGGACTTTATAAGGAAATCTATATTGGACATACCCCTACCACAAACTATGGAGAAACAAAACCAATAAACTCCATTAACCTATGGAATATAGACACGGGTGCTGCCTTTACTGGCAAACTCACTATAATGGATGTGAATACAAAGGAATATTGGCAAAGCGACAATTTACCCCTACTCTATCCCAAAGAAAAGGGAAGGAACTAAACTTTCCATCACTTTAAAAAGGAAGAGCTTGCATCAAAAAAATATACCGCATTGGGAAATCCGTTACGGAACCCTTAAAACAGATTTAAATACCTGAAAAGAGCGAAACACCATGAAAAACGAAGAACTTTTAGAGCAATTGGCAGAACTGGAACACCAACAATGGATGGAGTGGGCAAAAACATTAATACAAAAAGAAAACCTATCGAAAGAAACCTTCACAAGATGGCAATCCTTTTTTGTCCCATATGAAAAGCTTTCAGAAGATGTCAAAGAACTAGATAGAAATTATGCCAAAAAAGTAATCGCCCTGGTCAAAAAGCATTCCGATTATCTTTGATTTTAGGTAATTTAAAACAATTTGCGTAAAAAAAACACAAATTATTTTGGTGAATCGAAATGCTCTTTTATATTTGTGTAAAATTTACGCAAATATAGAAAGTATGAATCCATTATTATTCACAGACGGTTATAAAGTAGATCATAGAAGACAATACCCTGAGAACACAACTTTGGTGTATTCCAATTGGACACCTAGAAAAAGTAGAATTGAGGGTATCGACCAAATCGTTTTTTTTGGCCTGCAATACTTTATCAAAAAATACATCATAGAAGATTTTGAGAATAATTTCTTTAATCAACCTAAAGAGGCTGTTTGCGCAAAGTACGCTCGAAGAATCAACAATTATTTGGGCAAAAACAATGTAGGCGTTCAACATATAGGAGCACTTCATGATTTGGGCTATATCCCAATGGTCATAAAAGCTTTGCCCGAAGGTGTATCCGTACCCGTAAAAGTTCCGATGTTTACGATATATAATACAAAACCCGAATTCTTTTGGCTTACAAACTACTTTGAAACATTGCTATCCACCACAGTATGGTTGCCATGTAATTCAGCGACCATTGCTAAACAGTACCGCACAATTCTTGATAAATACGCTAAGGAAACTTCATCAATACCCGAATTTGTGGACTGGCAAGGACATGACTTTTCTATGCGTGGTATGGCTGGGCTTGAAGCTGCCAAACTGAGTGCAATAGGACATTTATTAAGCTTCACAGGGACCGATACCATTCCCGCTATAGACTTTTTGGAAACCTATTACAATGCAAATTCAGATACCGAATTGATTGGTGGGTCGGTAGCTGCCACCGAACATTCAGTAATGTGTATGGGCACAGATGTTGGAGAGGAGGAAACTTTCAAAAGACTAATAACCGAAGTATACCCAAATGGTATAGTTTCTATCGTTTCAGATACCTGGGATCTATGGAAAGTGCTTACTGAATATCTACCAAATCTCAAAGAGGAAGTTTTGGGTCGAAATGGAAAGGTTGTTATTCGTCCTGATAGTGGTGACCCAGTGGATATTATTTGTGGAAATCCCAATGGAAAAACCCTCAAAGAACGAAAAGGTGTCATAGAACTGCTTTGGGAAGTATTCGGTGGTACTATCAACACCAAAGGGTATAAGGAACTGGATTCCCATATTGGAGCCATCTATGGGGACAGCATAACTTTGGAAAGAGCCACTGAAATATGTGACCGTCTTAAAAAGAAAGGTTTTGCCTCCACAAATGTTGTATTGGGCATAGGGTCTTTTACTTACCAATATAATACCCGTGATACTTTTGGCTTTGCCATGAAGGCAACATATGGAGAAGTCAACGGAGTTGGAAGAGAGATTTTCAAAAACCCAGTCACTGATGATGGTACCAAAAAATCTGCCAAAGGACTCCTAAAAATCACCAAATTAAATGGCAGATACCAGCTCGTTGACCAGGTATCCTGGGAAGAGGAAAAAGAAGGTGAACTAAGAGAAGTTTTTAGGGATGGAAAACTAATCATCGAAGAGTCATTGACTGAAATTAGAAATAGGGCAAAAACTACCTAACATAACTAGTAGTCAAATAAGCCTTTTCTGCTCCGATGATCGCAGAATGTCATTGAACATGCTGTAAGATAAAGTAACAACTAAGTACTGGAGGTACCACAACAAACCCCGTAACTTTCATAGTTGCGGGGTTTTGTTTTGAATCCTATTTAAGCCTTTATTTAGAAAATGTTGTTTTCCTATTCCTCGGGATTTTTTTCCATTAATCTTCTAAATACCAATAGGCCGTTCGTGTCATAGCCATTTATTTCAAATTTGCTTTCCTCATTTATCTTCCATTTGATGTTCTTTGTCTCATTCGAACTCTCCACCCCAAACAAATCCTTCTTGTTAAATGTGGTGCCATTTTTATCCAATGACCTTGAAAAATAAAGTGTTTGGCTGTCCCCTTTGACATTATTGAGCGTATAAAAAACCCATTCAGATGTCTTTGGCAGATATGTTGCGAATATGATTTCCTTCTTGGAGATTCCTTCTGTTTCGATTATCTGATAACCGAAAACCGCACAATTGCTGAGAAAAGGCATCAAAACTCTGGAAGATTTCACAGTTTTCTTCTTACCATCCTCAAAATATACAGTTTCACCTTCCCATTCCCCTAGAAATGGTCTAATATTATCAAGTATGGTATCATCACAATTGTAGCCATCACCATAGGTGAACCAATAGTCGGTATTGGCTTCTCTCAACGTATCAAAGTCAGGAATTCGGTTCGATTCAGCTATACTTCGGGTAAACCAAGTTCGCATGGAATCCAATGAGATGCTCGAATCCCAACGCAAAGAATTCGGAAGCGCATCTGAAAAAGTATATCTATTAACGTACGGGGTACCAACGGGGACATTCTTTCTTGCTTTTGTAGTTTTTCGATGTTGATACAATTGAATCCGACCATGATGATGTGTTCCTTTGAGTGATGATATGTTAGGGGAGTTCTTTCCAGGCCAACTCTGCAACATGACCCATTTGTTCAGAGCAGCATCAAAATACCGAATACTGAATCCAGCAGTTTTGCTTCCTTGTACAATGGAATCACTATATGCAAGCTCAATCAGCGCTTTCCCATCCAAAGCTGAAAAAACTCGGTGCATGGCATACCCTGTAGATCGATATTTGTCCAATTCCTGCCAAGTTTGCCAATTCACCTTCCAATGCCCATTCCAAAAGTTGTATTCATCGTATTCGGCATCCAGTTTCTTGCTGTACACCTTCTCAAAATCCTTAAATGCTTCGGGAATTTTATGTTGACAACTCAGGATGTGCATGTTCAAAAATGAAATCAGAACAACCATCATTAATTTATACAAGTGCGACTTACCGTAATTTTTAGATTGGACTTTCATATTACACCTTATTTATTTGTTATTCCCACTGTTTCGATAAATTTAATTTATCATTGGACCATTGAAACGGTGTGCAATCCAAATCAGCCACCCAATATATCCCTACCAAAAGGCCTTTGGTCTCCAAGTTAGATAATTGGGTAGTCAATTTGCGACCAAAATGAACACCCTTTTAGGACAAAAAAGCGTCTGTTAAGGACAGTGATAAACTCTCTTGAGCAAAACCATGGACCAGTATCCATTTATAAACAAAAGGAGAAACGTATTTTTTTATCTCCACCCGGGAACCCACCTCATGGGTATAGCTGGTCCTTGTCAAGTTTTTTGGGAGGCAAATGCCCTTATTCCCGAAATTTACCAACTGTATTTTATTTCTTCGGAGTCCACTATTTTATCGGCTCAAGGGCTTGCTTTGTCCAATGTTCTACCTTATGAATCGGTGAATCCACAGGTGGATGATTTAATTATTTTACCCGGAGTTGATCTGGATGCATACTTAAATAATCAACTAGCGATAAATCAAGACAAATGGGCAAAATGGATAAAAAGGCAAGATGCGAAAGGAACGCAATTTTTTTCTATAGGTTCGGGAACTTTGCTCTTGGCGGAAACTGGAATACTTGATGGAAAAGAATGCACTACCCACTGGAAATGCGCGGAACATCTGAAGACCCACTATCCTAAAATCAAATTTGTTGAAAGTAAAATATTCATTAAAGACCAGAATATAGTCACCAGTGCTGGTATGTCCTCTAATATTGATTCCACCCTTGCCATAGTTGAAGATGACCATGGACCCGTTTTTACGGCTCGGCTGTCGCTGGAATTGTTGATTTTCATTAGACGGTTAGGGAATGAAAACCAGCAGAGTTTTTATTTGGATTACAAAACACATTTTAACCCTTTGGTACATTACACCCAAAATATTATTAGTTCCAATCTGAAGAAAAACTACACGAATTCAGAGCTCGCCGGTCTTGTGAACACAAGTGAAAGAAACCTTACGAGGATATTTAAAAAAACGCTCGGCATATCAATCACCCAATTTAAAAACAAACTAAGGATTGAACTTGCCAAACACCTGGTTCACAACAAATCCTTGACGGTTTCGCAAATTGCGGCTGAATGCGGCTACGCCAGTAGTCGACAGCTTCAGAGAATTTGGAAAAAAGAGATTGGAGGGGCCATTAAAATTTAAGGCCGATCCAAACCAATTACTCTACCTCAACAATCATCTCAATTTCCACGGCGATATTGGTCGGAAGCGAACCCATTCCTACGGCCGCACGTGCATGCTTACCTCTTTCTCCAAAAACCTGGACCATAAGATCGGAATATCCATTGACCACTTTGGGATGATCAACAAAATCTGGTGCCGCATTTACCATGCCCAACACTTTTACGATTCGCTTTACCTTGCTCAAATCGCCCAGCTCGGCTTTAAGCACGGACAACTGATTTATGCCCGTCACCCTGGCCGCATAATATCCTTCCTCAATGGACAAATCTTCACCCACCTTTCCAGTGATGTACTCTCCGTTGGACTGCAAAGGTCCTTTCCCAGCTAAAAAAATGAGATTTCCAGTACGAACGGCATTGACGTAGTTTGCTACGGGAGGCGAAGGCGTGCTTAATTCTATTCCCAAGTCCTTTAAATTGGCCTCAGGATTATAATCTGGGTCACTATTTTCTTCAACTACATCAGTCTGGGTAGCTTCTTCTTTTTTCTCATGTGATATTACACAGGACGCCATCAACACTAAAAGAAGAGCTCCTTTAAGAATGGTTTTCATGGTCATAGAGTTTATTGGATTCGCATAAATTTAAGCGTTTTCCAACACTTCTTTGACTCTTTGGGCCACGATTCTTTCTTGACCGGGGACCATCATCCAGGTAGTGATTCCAATCGTATCATCATTTCCAACTGTTGCGATGGAAGGATGCCCTTCCTGCAATCGTTTTCTTGCATCTTTGGCATTGATTTTCACCACATCTTGGTCCCATGTAATTCGTAATGAAGGCACGTGGTTAGCATGCGGCGGTACATGAATCTCCGTTTTTACACCCTTTACGGATAAAGCGCTATCGTTGATCAATTTAATCTGACTCTCCCATAGTTTCCATTCTGCATCATGGTCCTTTTGCAAATAGGTTTCCAAAGCGACAAGCATTCCTAAGACTTCTTCCTTGTTCACTTTCATTCCCCTACCTATAGTAGTTCCCCTTGGTGGCGTATGCAATCTGGCCGCTTCAATATATTTGCGTTTACCCAATAAAAGTCCTGCACTCTGAGGCCCACGAATTCCTTTTCCGCCAGAAAAAGCAACTAAATCGAAGCCCATTTTGGTAAATTTGAACAAGTTGTCCACCGGGGGTACATCGGCAGCACAATCAATAAAAGTTGGAATCTTATGTTTTTTACCTAGGGCAACAAATTCCTCCCTTTTAATTTCACCTTCATCAGTATTGGCATTCAGAAACCACAACATTGCCGTATTCTTATTGATGGCTTTTTTCAGTTCTTTTGCGGTTTTTACCCAAACCAATTTGGCGCCAACGTTGGTGAGCGCCTTGGAATATCCAATATTATGGGCTTCTTGAAGGATAATCTCATTTTTAATTCCTGTTGAATCCGGTAGTCTTGATACGATTTCCTCATCCATACCACTAAGTACACCGGCTGTTCCAATGGACATAGCTCCGAATGCCCCCGACGTAACGGTAGCATATTCACATTCCAATAATTCGGCAATCCGTTCCCCTACCTTGTCCTGAAGTTCATCCAGATTAACATATTCTGTGGCTCCGAAGGTAATTGCCGACAACACCTCATTGGACATCAAAGAGCCGGTCATGGAGGTATAGGTGCCTGCGGCATTAATAAAGGTACGAAGGCCCAATTCCTTGAAAAAGTTTCTGGAAGCTGGTGTCTCAACAGCGGCTTTCATCATCTGCGGGGTAAGCAATCCTGTGCCTACCAATCCGCCCACAACAGGAAGACTGGAAAGCGTCTTCAAGAGTTTTCTTCTACTAAGCTTATTTTCTGATTTTTTCATGTTTCAAATTTTAATCCAATGCTGCAATACAATCAATCTCAACCAACGAATCACCTGGAACCCCTCCGTAAACTGCAACTGTGGTTCGTACAGGTGGATTCTCGCCAAAACGCCCTCGGTACACTTCGTTCATTCCATGGTAATCTTCCAAATCGTGCAGGTACACATTTACTTTTAATACCTTGTCCATGGAAGAGCCATTCTTGACCAATTCCTTTTCAATTTCCTTTAGGACATGATCTGTGTGGGACTTGATATCTCCTTCAAAATGAGCTCCTTTTCCTGCAACATACAGCGTATTTCCATGTTTTACCGCTCCTGAGAACAAAGGAATCTTCTTATCCTGCACGATCTCACCCACTACTTCTTTCTTGGGTTTGGACTCGTTTCCCATTGCCTTTACGGAACCTACGCCCAAAATGGCTGCAAGCCCCATCCCTAATTTTTTAAATGCTGATCTTCTATCCGTTCTTTCCATTTTTGATTTTTTATAGTTGTTACTTATTTGTATTTTTTTCTTAGCTCTACACGTTCCAAGTTTAATGATTAAAGACACCCCTAAAGTCCCCTCAAGGGGACAATATTTTGGAATCGGTTGATTTTATTGAATTACCACATGCGCTTTTCCAATAGTTTCCGAACTTGTTCCTTTGGAACAGGGAGTTCGTCGATATGACTTCGCAACCATTGGGAGAAGTCCTTTTCAATATCCTCGGTCCATTTATTATCTATTTGTCCCGGGGTGTATTTACCCTCTTTTAATCTGGTGATTCCAAACAAGTCTCTCAATCGGACCACTTCGGATGTCACCACCACTTTTTCCGCTAAATGTGATGGAATAAACATAATGCCCTCACGTTTTGCCAAGACCACATCACCCGGCAATACCGTCGCCGCTCCGATCCGAATCGGTGTATTAATACTTAAGAGCATCACCTCGGTTAGAAACGATGGGTCCCAACCTCGCACAAAGGCATTGAATCCTTTAATTTCTGAGAGTCCTTCCATATCCCTACTGGAAGCATTGAAAACCACACCGTTTTTTGATTTGGCATAGATGGAATTTCCAAGATTGTCGCCAATCAAGGTTCCATTTACAATTTTTCCAAAGGCATCGGCCACATACACATCCCCTTCGACCAACATATCTATTGGCCATGAATTTGTATTGCCTATTCGCCCATCGGATTTTCCTTTTTTCTTTATTTGATCGGACACATCAGGACGATTGGGCATATACTGCACGGTAAGTGCCCGGCCCACGACCGGAACATCATCGTGCAATGGTTGCCAACCACTCTCAAACTGGTTGTGGTAACCTTCATTCCGCAATACACCCCACGCTTCTTCTATGGTAACGTTTTTCATTCTAGCCAAAACATCATCTGCAACTTTTGGCCTTCCATCCTCAAATCGTTCCCCGGTCCACTGAGGTGTCAAGAACAACATCTGTTCCTTGGTCAATGTCTGTGCAGTCATACTTCCAAAGGCAAATAAGAAAAGTCCTGTGGAAAGTAGCAATCTATAGCTCAATTTCATTTTCAAAAATTTGGTTGTGTTCATCTGATATTTATGTTTCTTTGGATTCGTCTGTTTTCTTATCTGGATCTTTATCGCGCCACCATGTCGCCAGTGAGGAACCGGAAATGTTCATCCACGGGCCGAAGACCGCCGGAGCCAATCCTATGGTTGCCACCTTACCCATTTCCAGGGCAATTCCAGAAGCCAATCCACCATTTTGCATACCTACCTCAAGTGCTATGGTTCTACAATCTTGTTCTTTCATCTTTAATGCCCTGCAGGACCAATAGCCCAAGAAATATCCTGCGATATTATGTATGATGGCTGCCAGGATGAGGAATAACCCAATGGTTAGCAAACTGTCCCTACCTGCGGCGGTAATAATTGCGATTATCAAGGCAATTCCTGCCATTGATACAATCGGCATGGCTTTATCCAACCATTTTGCCTTACCATGGAAAAAGTAGTTAAACAATAATCCTGCGATTATGGGCAAAATCACAATTTTGACAATACTCATCATCATTCCCAAGAAATCTATGGGTACAAATTGCCCGGCAAAGGTTTCCATCAATAAAGGTGTCATTAGTGGAGCCAGCACGGTGGAAACAGCTGTCAAGGTAACGGACAAGGCCAGATTTGCCTTCGCCAAATAGGCCATTACATTGGAAGCCAATCCGCTAGGAGATGACCCTACCAGCACTACCCCAGCTGCAATCTCCGCGGGAAATCCAAACATAGTAGCAATGGCAAATCCCAATACCGGCATTATGGTGAACTGACATAGCAGCCCTACCAACACGCCTTTTGGCATTTTTACGACCCCTGCAAAATCTTTTATGCTCATTGCGGTCCCCATTCCGAACATAATCAACTGCAATAAGGGAACAATCAACGATTTCAATTGGAATGAGCCAATGTTCGTGAAAAAGGCTGGGTAGAACATGGAAACACTCACTGCGGCAAATACCAAAACTGTAAAGGAGAAGCCTTTAAGTTTCTTGTGCCCTCGAATGGCCAAAGCCAGTAAAAGAAAAAAGAACACAAGGGCAGGGCCTGTTTGCGCTCCTTGCCCCATGATCAACAGGACCACGGTTGCCGAAAGGCAGATGAGTGAGGCAATCAATAATAGTTTATAGGGTTTCTTCATTGGTTGGTTTTGTTTAGTTGTTATTCATCCCATAGACTGCTCGCTATTCCGTTTAGGTCCCATACAACCTCTCCCTCACGGATAGTAAGCTCACATTCCAGTTTTTTATCTCCATTTAATTTTTTTCGTCTGACATCGATAAAACCAAAATCTCCTTTTCTCAGGTTCAAAATTGCTACATCGGCCACCGCTCCTTCAGAGAGATGCCCTAAATCTTCCCTTTGGATAATTTTTGCAGGCTCCCATGTTGAAGCGGCGATAACCTCATTCAAGGGCATATCCATATTCAGAAATTTCGACATTACATTGATTTGGCTCTTCATACCCCCGTTCATACTACCGGTATGCAGATCGGTACTGATGGAGTTGGGTTTTAGTCCTTGTTTCATAGCAGGAACCGCTTGTTCGAACAAAAAGCTACCTCCCCCGTGGCCCACATCAAATATGATCCCGCGCTTTTGGGCCGCAAATACAAAATCTCTGACCTTTCCATTCTCATCCACAATTGGGGTTCTTCCATTTACATGCGCGTAGGCATGGGTAAACAAATCGCCCGGCCTCAATTTTTCCAAGAACAGGGTCTCTATGGATAATTCTGGATCACTGCCCCCAAAATCGATCATGACCGGAATATCAGCCAATTTCCCCGCTTCAACAGCGCGTTCTGTAGGTGTCCAATTGAACCCACTGAAGTGGGCAAGTTTCACCCCTACGATCATATCTGGAAATTGCTTGGCAACCATGGCTGTCAGTCTAGAATCCATATCCGTCAAATCCTGTTCGATAGCACCTCCCTTCATTCCCAAACCAACTATATTCAAAAAGGCCAATACCCTTGTCTTGGAACGGTCAATCACCTGTTCTTTAAATTTTCTGAAATTTCTCCATCCTGAACTTCCCGCATCTGCCACAGTGGTCACCCCGCTTCGGAAGGTAAACCCATCTGGAGGAAGGGCGGCGAAGCTATTATTCAAATAGCTAAATGGTACCGTTCCATGAAAGTTATGGGTATGAATGTCCAAAAGACCAGGAACCACATAAAGTCCCTTGGCATCGATTACTTTTTTGGCTCCCCGTTCTGAAATCTGGTTATCCACTTTTGCAATCTTTCCATCCAGAATGGCCACATCCATTACCTGGTCCCGTCCGTTTTTGACATCTATAACATGTCCGTTCTTGATCAATAAATCATATTCCTGTGCCGTAGCTTGGCTACCCAAGAATAAAATCAAGATGGTTACAAATACGTTCTTGACATATGTTTTCATTTTCTCGTGTTTTATGGAGCTTGTAATAGCACTTCGGTAATTGCTATTCTTGCTCTGGGATATTGTTGGTTATTTATTGCTTCATTAAATCGGACTAAAGGCCGTTTCTAATTTCTTCCACCTCCTGCGGTTCGATGGCGCTTGCCCTGTTATCAAAATTTGAACGTATATAGGTCAGCACCTCGGCTATTTCCTCATCCGAAAGAAAACTATGTTGCGGCATAACCCCATTATAGGTCTCTCCATGCACTTGGATGCTGCCTTCCATTCCTTCAAGAATAATTCTAATCAATCTCTCTTTGTCCCCAGTTACCCAATCCGTGTTGGCAATGGGTGGAAATCGTCCCGTAGCCCCTCCGCCATCCTTTTGATGGCACGCACTGCAATAGGTATAGTAAGTTTTGGCTCCCCCTGAGATATCATCCTTCATCAAATTATCCTTTATCTTATCTGGAGTGCGGATATGGGAAAGTTCTTTTCTTTTTTCCATTTGCGCCAATTGCTCCTCCCCAAATGAATCTCGGTCTCCCGAAAAAGTAATTTTCCATATTTTGCCCTTAACGGAATCGGATATATACATTCCTCCATCTGGACCAAAGGCAATTCCCATGGGACGATATATGGCATCATTTACACTTTCCAAGGGATCCACTCCAGCAAAACCATCAACGAATACTTCCCAATCGCCACTTGGCATTCCATCTTTAAATGGAACAAAACCAACGAAATACCCTGATTGCGGATAAGGGGCCCTGTTCGTGGATCCGTGAAATGCGATGAACGCACCATTTTTATAATGTTCTGGAAAAGCCTCTCCTTCATAAAATACAAGATCGTTCGGAGCCCAGTGTCCCGGAAAACCAACAATTGGATCGTCATATTGGTCGCATCTTCCCACAATATCGCCATCTCCCCCATATTCGGGCGCCAAAACCTTTTTCTCTTTAATCTGGTCGTAGTAGCAATACGGCCATCCAAAATCAGAACCCTCGGTCACTCTAATAAATTCTTCCGAAGGAAGCATTGCACTTTGCCAAGGATCGTACTTGTCTGGAAACAATCGTAAAAGGTCGTCCCGACCATGCATGACTACATATAGGTTTTTATCGGCCGGATTCCAATCCATTGCCACCACGCTTCGAATACCGGTAGCATACTTATATCCATCCTTTTGGGTCTGGCCCAATTTGTTGGCATCAAACCGCCATATTCCACCATGAAGCTCCAACTGAGGGCATGGATCCAAACCAGGTGCTCCAGGAGTTCTTTTAGGATCCTGGCAGGCATTTGATGGCGCTCCAAATGGGATATACATATGTCCTTCATCATCAAAGGCCAAAGGTTTGCCAATGTGTTCGTGCTTGCCATGGGGGTGGTCATCGGTAAAAACGATTTCCTTTTCACCTTCGGGAACCAAAGTCCCGGGTTTTAACTTATAACGATACACCACCAACTCAGAACTAAAATAAAGGTATCCATTGTAGATTCTCATGGCGGTGGAATAGCTCCATTTTTGACTGGTTCTATAGGAGCCAAAGCTCTCCACATTGTCTGCTGCACCATCTCCATCCAAATCCTGGATGGCAGTAATTGAGCCTTTTGCGCTTGAATGTCTAAGTTTGGCATAGAGGTATCCATCTTCCGAAACAGCCATATGCCTAACTTTTCCCTCTGTGCTATCTACCACAACAGTGGCCTCAAAACCATCAGGGAGAAAAAGTCCTCCGTTCACTGGGCCTTGCTCTTTGTCGCATTGCACAAAACAGGCAACCAAGAGAAGATAGCATGGAATGGTTTTTAACCTAGAGATAAATTTTACAAATGCATTTACCTTAATCATAGAGTGTTCTGGTTGGTCTTCCATGGTTTTGTCAAAATAAGTGTGTTGTATTTCCCAAGCTCGAAGTCCGTCTGAAAATCTTCCTTGTTTATAGTAGTGTCAATCAATATGTTGGCCAGTACTATTTATATGACTTCAAAATTTGGCAAATGACATCAAAAAAGCCCAAACTGACATTTACTTTGATCCATACCTTAGGAATACCTAAATCAACAGTAAGGAATGATCCAATTAAATCTAGATTTTTAATCCCCTTAAAACAAAAGATTTAGACCAAGGACGTGTTAGAAGTGTCCGTTCAACAGGATTCAACCCCTTATGGAAATCAAAGATCCTTGCAAGAATTGATGCACTTACTGTTTTATCCTATTGAACATAGCGCATAATCGAAGGAAGATCACTCAAATATTAACTCGCCGAAATATTCAGGTCGGTGAAAATCGGGCTTATTGGTATCTATTGGATTCCAACTTAAGTAATGTTTCTTGGAGGTGGCGTCTCCACATTTATAAAAGTTAGCTCTAGATTGCAGACCCTTCAATTGGATTCCGGAATCGTGGGTCAAAACCTCGGCCGGAAGTATTATTGTAATCTCCCAAGAGTGCCCCCCTGTTCTTTCGGTAAAAGATTGGCTTCCCAAGGACGATTTTGTTTGGATCACATTCTTTATGGTATCCGGAGATAAAAATTCACGAGGTTTCCGTTGTGCCCCATAAGCCGAAAGGATTGTACCAATACAATTGATCTCAAAGTTGTAGTAATTCCCATCCGATAACGGATCAAAAAAGAACTCAACACAGCTATCCCGAAAAACATATGAATTTGGTTCAGTTTTTTCCGCCAATATGTTTTCTTCTTCGACTTCATACTTCAACCAAATTTGATTATTGCTGTGGGCAATCTTGAATCCAACTTTCGGTTGGTATGGAAAACTATCCCAGTTGAGCACGTCGACAAAATTGGTTTCCGCATGTTCGTCCAACAATCGCGAAACTTTTTGAAGGTCAATTGTTCCATCAAATTCAATTTCCCTTACTTTCAAAGTCTTGTTCACAGCAGGTGTTTTAGGGTTGCATGCGGCAACTATCAAGGATATCAAAAGGTAGCAGGTCGCTTTTTTGTGCATGCGAGAGGTTTGATTCTAGACTCTAAAAGTACAAAATGTACCCTTTTCCAATTTTTGATTATTTCTGTTAAGCTATTGTGGGATTCTTAATTATTTCATAAATATGAAAATCGAATACCAGTATAGGTAGAAAATATGAAAGTAAGGCTTATATTTAGCCAATCTAGATTAATTTTAAATAAAAATGTCCGAGGAATTATTAGAAAAGGCAAAAGAGTTTGAAGGCAGGACTTTAAGTCACATGTCTACAAGCGACCGAGTGGCCGCTTCACGCGAAGCCAAAAGCTTGATACTTTCCATAAACGAAATTTACAAAGAGACTAAAGACTCCAATTTAATGGACGTCATGAAAAGTCTTACCGAGAAAAAACGCAAGATAGAGAAGCGTTTGAAGGGCACTCCTTTAGTATAGCAACTATACTTAGTACCGCAGCTTACCGCAACTGGTAGGTTCTCCTGTGGTGATTATTTAATCCCCCGTTGGTTTTATTCTTAAAAGGCTATTTTGCCAAAATGCAATTTATAGTGCAATTGGTACCAATTACATCTTTTTCAGTGCCATAAATAAAATTGTAGATTTTTGACGCTTTCATTTCAATAATTTTAGGGGTATAATTAAAACCTCAACCAAGAACAAACACATTTGAAATGAACACTGTAGATGAAAAAATGGGCTATGCCTTCTGGTATTTTGTGATAGCATGCTCTGTAGCTTCACTGATCAATAGCCTGTACCACTTTTTTTATTAGATCTTTTACCCTGAGTTGAAGGGATTAAACCCCAACCATACATATTGTCTCAAAATAAAAGGGGCCGCATTAAAGTGCGGCCCCTTTTTCGTTAAGATTTTATCCTTTTATTTCGAGAATCTGTCGAATCATCTGGTTTGTAAAACCCCACTCGTTATCATACCAAGTCATTACCTTAAGTAAGTCCCCGTCCACAACCCTGGTCATGGCAAGATCTACAGTAGATGCATAGGGACTTTGGATGATATCTGAGGATACAATGGGCTCATCCGTAGTATCCAAAACATTGGCATAGCGTTCCGTTTTGGCTTCTTCAATTAAAATTTGGTTGACCTCTTCGGCGGTAACGGACTTTTCCGTAACAAAGGTCAAGTCAGAAATAGAACCTACTGGGACTGGGACACGTATGGCTACACCATCAAACTTTCCAGCAAAAGCAGGAAGCGCCTTTGTTGTCGCAATTGCAGCACCCGTTGTTGTAGGAATCAGGTTTTGGGCTCCCGCCCTTCCCATCCTAAAATTCTTCTTTGAAGGGGCATCCACAATGCCTTGCGAAGCCGTGTAAGCGTGAACCGTAGTCATTATTGCCTTCTTGATTCCGATTCTACGTCCCAAAATCTCCACTATGGGACTTATATTGTTCGTGGTACAGCTAGCACAGGAAAAAACATTCACATTCCCGTCTTCTCCATTAACCCCGTGCACTACAGTAGGAGTATCCGCACTTTTGGTAGGGGCAGAAATCACAACAGTGCTTGCGCCCGCTTTCAAATGTCTTTCAGCATCCTCTCCGCTGGTAAAAACCCCTGTGCTTTCAATGACCAAGTCTACCTTATGTGCTTTCCATGGCAATTCTTCCGGTGTTCGGATGGAAGAGTAGTTGATTTTTTTTCCATCAACAATTAAAGTGTTGGGTTCATGAGAGACCTCTTTATCGTATACCCCATAAACCGTATCATATTTTAGCAGGTAGGCAGTATTTTCAATGGAAACGATATCATTTACCGCTACAACCTCCAAACCGGGAGTATCGTTGATTACCTTTAAAGCAGCACGTCCGATCCGTCCCATTCCATTTATTCCTATTCTCATTTTTAATGTTCTTATAGTTATTAATTGTTTGCGTGCTATTAGTCTGAAAATGACCATTAAAATTACATAATCGCATAGGTATATAAACTTACCTTAAATTAGGGTTTCAGTCCAGAATTTCAAATCACAAAGTTTTATCTTTGATGAACTGATACTACCCCCTTGGTAAGTATTTGGTCATTTAATGGACCAACGCAAGATTTAAGTAATTCCCAAAAAGAAATTTTTTGAACAACAAAAAAAACCTGCTGTTAATTTTTACGCGTAATCCCGAACTTGGAAAATGCAAAACCCGGCTTGCTGCCAAAACAGGTGATGCAACCGCTTTGGAAATCTATAAATTTCTTCTTGCGCATACAGCTAGGATAACAAAGGATTTAGAGGTGGAAAAACAGGTCTATTATTCTGAAAGTATCTGGACCAATGATATATGGGATGATAAAACCTATAAAAAAGAATTGCAATTTGGTGCTGATCTAGGCCTACGTATGCAACATGCATTCGAAAGCGGATTTGATTCTGGTTTTGAAAAAATCATTATTATTGGAAGTGATATGTACGATCTTGCACAATCTGATCTGGAAAAGGCTTTTGAACAGCTTGAAGCGCATGATTTTGTTGTGGGACCGGCAGAGGATGGCGGTTATTACCTACTGGGTATGACCTCGCTCAAAAAAGATTTGTTTCAAAATAAATCCTGGGGTACAGAAACCGTGCTGTCCAACACAATGGAAGATCTGAAAAATGAAAAAGTTTTTATGCTCCCTACCAAGAACGATGTAGATCATTATGAAGACATCAAGGACATTGAGGCTTTTCAACCGTATTTAAAACACATAAAAGAATGACCAAAAAACAACTTGACGAATCTGTTGAATATCTAAAAAAGAAAGGGTTCGACTCCCCGGAAATCGGTATTGTACTAGGGACAGGGCTGGGGCAGTTAGTTGATGAAATAGAACAACCCATTGAGGCCCACTATAACCATATTCCCTACTTTCCTTTGGCAACTGTGGAGTTTCATACCGGAAAGCTCATTTTCGGTACCATTGCCAACAAAAAGGTGGTGGTAATGCAGGGGAGGTTTCATTTGTATGAGGGATATGACTTTCTGGACATCACCTATCCGATTCGTGTAATGCACCAACTTGGCATCAGGAAATTATTTGTTTCCAACGCTTCTGGTGCGATAAACCTTAACTTTAAAAAGGGCGAAATTATGCTCATTGAAGATCATATCAATCTTCAGGGCGGTTCGCCTTTGGCATTTAGAAATGTGGCCGAGTTCGGAGATCGTTTTGTGGACATGGCCGAACCTTATGATGTGGATATGCGCAATAAAATTGAGGCCATAGCCAAAAAAGAAGGTATTTCGATCCAAAAAGGAGTATATGCATCGGTTGTTGGACCGCAATTGGAAACCAAAGCAGAATATCGCATGTTGAAAATTTTGGGAGCAGATGCCGTCGGAATGAGTACTGTTCCAGAAGTAATTGTTGCCAATCATTTACGACTACCTATTGTAGCAGTCTCCGTTTTGACGGATGAATGCGACCCAGATAATCTACAACCGATTAATATTCAAGAGATTATTGAAATAGCGGGTAAAACCGAACCAAAAATGATCCAATTGTTCAAAGAATTAATAAAGACTATATGAGTTATTTAGAAGCAACACATGACCTGTACAAAGAAGCTGCCCTAACCCCCGATGTTGGGCTTTGCTGTACCACCAATCCTATTTGGCAGTTTCCCGGGCTTTCCATTCCGAAAATCATGCAGGAAATGAATTACGGCTGTGGAAGTACCGTTTCCGCTCAGGATCTGGTCGATAATCCCAAAGTGCTTTATGTAGGTGTTGGTGGTGGAATGGAATTGCTTCAATTCGCCTATTTCTCCAGACAAAAAGGTGGAATCATTGGAGTGGATTCTGTGGACGAAATGTTAGAGGCCTCCCGCAAGAACTTTAAAGTGGCCGAAGAAGAAAACGACTGGTTCAAAAGTGAGTTTGTGGATTTGGTCAAAGGTGATGCACTAAACCTACCTGTTGAGGACGAAAGCATTGACGTCGCCGCGCAAAACTGCCTTTTCAATATTTTCAAAATGGAAGATTTGAAAAAAGCTGTGGCAGAAATGTACCGTGTACTAAAGCCTCATGGTCGATTGGTAATGAGTGACCCTACCTGTGAGCAACCCATGAACGATGAGCTCAGAAACGATGATAGACTAAGGGCATTATGCCTTAGTGGTAGCATCCCGATAAAAGATTATGTAAAAGTGCTTACCGATGCTGGTTTTGGTACGATAGAAATCAGGGCGCGAAAATCATATAGAGTACTTTCTCCGAACCATTACCCAACAGATGAGCTTATTCACATTGAATCCATTGAAATAGCTGCCATTAAGGATCCTATGCCTGCGGACGGCCCTTGTGTCTTTACTGGAAAAACAGCTATCTATTATGGTGACCAGGAGTATTTTGATGATGGATTGGGGCATGTGCTGTTACAAAACCAACCTTTAGCGGTTTGTGACAAAACAGCCGCTGCATTGGGAGCCGCTTCAGATGAAATCCATGTTAGTGAAAGTACCTGGCACTACGATGGGGGTGGTTGTTGCTAGGTTTTTTTAAGATAAGATGAAAGGTTGGGGCAGTTTTAAAGACTGTTTTATCAAATACGCTTGAACCTATAAAAAAGCTGCTATGAATCTAATGCTTCACGTATTGCTTGGAACAGTCTTGTTTTCATGCAATCCACAGCTTAAAGAACAATCCCAAGTTGTCCCAGAAAGTACCCAGGTGGCGATATCAACCCCTATTTCTGAAAATGAGATAGTGTCAATACAAAATGATAGCGCCCCATCTCTGGAATCGAATGCAAAAATTGAGCCCGTTCCACCGAAAGTGGTCCAACCTGAAAGTTTGATGCCGAGTCACACCCTATGGGGAGACTTATTGAAAAAGTATGTGGACGATGCTGGCAATGTCAATTATCTTGGTTTTAAGGGTGATATTGCCAAATTGGATACCTATTTAATGGAAATGGCTCAGAATCCGCCATCCGAGAGCTGGACAAAAAATGATAAGCTGGCGTACTATATCAATCTTTACAATGCAGCGACGGTCAAACTCATTGTGGACCATTATCCCATAAAAAGTATTAAGGACATTCCAAATCGTTGGAAGAAAAAATGGGTCAAGGTTGGGAATGACATAACCTCATTGAATGATATTGAACATGAGGTGCTACGCAAGATGGACGAACCCAGAATTCATTTTGCCATTAATTGCGCTTCCTATTCCTGCCCAAAACTGCTCAATGTGGCCTTTACGCCTCAAAGTATGGAAAGGTTGCTTTCCAAAACGGCTGTAGATTTTGTGAACGACAAGACTCGAAATCGGTTTGGCAACGATGTGGCCCAACTTTCAAGAATCTTTAAATGGTACAAAGGCGATTTCACCGAAAAGACCAAATTATTGGGTTATATCAATCAGTATTTGGACAATCCTGTTGGCAAGGATGCAAAAATTGAATACTTGGACTATGATTGGAGTTTGAATGAGGCAAAGTAACATTCCATCCATAAGTATTATCATCCCTGTACTTAACGAGGAGGGATTTATAGGGCAGGTCATTCAGCACCTTAAGGAAACCAGTGACCCATCCAACATAAAAGAAATCATCTGCGTTGATGGTGGCAGTCATGATAAAACCATGGAGGTTTCCATGGCCTATGGCACTACAGTTCTCCAGTCAAAAAAGGGAAGGGCGAGACAAATGAATTTTGGAGCAAGGCATGCCCAAGGCGAAATCCTTTATTTTCTGCATGCGGACACCTTTACTCCCAAAAATTTTGACAGCACCATTTTAAATGCAATTGATCAAGGGCACGAATCCGGGTGTTTTCGAATGCAGTTCGATACCAAAAATCCCATTTTAAGATTTTTTGCCTGGCTATCCCGCATAAACCATACGCTTTGCCGTGGTGGAGATCAATCCTTGTTCATAAAACGGAAACTGTTTGAAACGAACAAAGGCTTTAACGAAGATTATCTTATCTATGAGGACACTGAGTTTATAACACGCCTTTACCAACAAACCAAATTCAAGGTACTGCCTGAAGCCGTAATTACCTCAGCTAGAAAATATCGTGAAAAGGGATGGGTAAAGATTCAATTCCACTTCGGGATGATCCATTTAAAGAATTACTTGGGGGCGGGGCCTGATGAATTATATCGATACTACGCAAAAAATATTCTTAACTATTGACCGGGTCTTGTTTCATAGTCCAACAGAATACCTTCAGAAATCCATTTCGCCAAAGCTTGTCGATTGTCCGGATCTAAAATTCTTCGCTGGTCTTTTTTGCTGCGAATATTTCCTATTTCAATGTAGGCAATGGCAGGCAACGTATTTTTAACCAAATACAGATTGCTCCTGTCCTTAAAGGTGCCTGTATATTTTCTATTGGGCTGAAACTTCTTGTATTTCTTTTGAAAGGTCTTGTGTATGTTTTCCGCCAAGCGCTTTCCATTTTTACTTTTATGGTGATGGTAAAAGAAAACGTCAATATTGGTCCCCCTGCTTCGACTATCCACATGGGTCACGATAAGTCTTTGATATTTTCCCCTGCGTTCCAAGTAAAGTTGGTTAACCACCTCCACCCTTTGCTTCAAACGCGATAGTTGTCCTAAGGGAATTATCTTATCGGGAAGCACAACCTCATCAGTGTCAAGATCAAGAACTCTCGTATCCCTTATTCCGTCATCTTCATCACGAACAATGATATGCACTTCCGCACCATGGGCCAGTAGTTCCCGCGCCAACCTCAGGGTCACATCATAGGCATACTCGTCCTCAGCTATTTTTTTGCCTGCATAGTCCTCCACGGCTCCCGGGTCCGGACCTCCATGGCCAGAAATCAGATAGTATACCGCATTATCCAATCTGTCGCTTATTGGTTCAACTTCCGCATACTCCTCTCCAAAAATGGGATACACCTTATTTTTCGGATTGTCGGCAGTTTCATCTGCTTTTTCCGCTTGTGTTAGATATGGAATTTGATACGAATTTCCGTTGTACAGCTTGTGGTCATCCCCAAGATTTTCTTTGTTCAGTTGGATAAAATCTTGATAAAACTTGGCCGGATCAAGCCCATTTCTCCTTAACAATGAGTAAATACCATCCCCAGTTATGGCTTCAACCTGAATGATGGAGTCTTGGGCCAAAACATTGACGCCTAAGCCTAAACTAAAAAGTGCCAGTAAAAATAGCGTTGGGTTTACTGATAAATTAAATGCACTAATCTTCGATGGTAAGCTCCGCATAATCCCTTAAAATACCACTTGTAATCCAATTGGTAAAGGCATTTTTATCGGAACTGACAGGAATTCCTTTCTGCTTGCTTGTTTTGGCATTTCCGTCTATGGTCAACAAGCTCACAACCGGAAGTGTGTTTGTGGCCAAATAAAGGCTATTTCTATCTTCAAAGATGCGTTCCATATTATCGTATGATCGGTTTGAAACACTATTCTCTTTAAACGCCTTTTGGATGTTTTCCGCAAAACGTTGGCTGTTTTCACTTTTGTTATGATGATATACAGCAACATCCATGCTTCCGTTTTTAATCAATCCATTGGACCGAATAACCAGTAATCGCTGATATTTACCGGAGTTTTGCAAATACCTTTTGTTTATGGCCTCAATATAATGGCCCATTTTTTCCTTTGAAGTTAAATCTGATTGGTCTTGGGAAAACTCTTCCTCACTCCCAAAAACATAGACTTGGGCTCCGTGGACCATAAGTGACGCAGCCAGATTATCTGTGATATCCGAAATAAATTTGTTTTGGCTTGACGGGTTCTCAAGAATCAAATAATATATTGCATTGCTAAGTGTTCGACTTTTAAGGGACATGTCGGCAAGCTCTTCATTGAAAATAGGAGTTTCCTTGTCATCTTTCAATTGGACCTTTACACCGGTTTTTTTAAAGGAGTCCTCCACCAGAGGGATATTATACTCACGACCAACATGTAATTGACTTCCATTCTTGATGTTCTCCATATTGGCATTCAAAAATGCTTCATAATAGGTAACAGGATCAAGGCCTTGTTTTCGAAGAATGGAGTATATACCATCGCCTGGTTCAGCAACCACAGTATAGTAATCGGTCTGTCCAAATAAAGCGAAAGGAATGCATGCCCACAGCAAAAGTGTCGGTAGTAATTTCATATTTAAGTTTTGATGCTGGGGTGCTATGCAAATATGTAAAAAATCGATGAAATGCACAAATCATCGACGAAATACATAAAATTTAGAAATATTGACCAATTCCAAAGACAATTCCTTTGGTAGCATCTTCAGTAATTCCATGGCCATAATCTATCCTAAAAATTGCATTAAAAATCTTCTTATGTATGAATCGAATTCCAATTCCAGGATAGATTCTAAGATTTTGACTGTCACCAAAATCGCTGAAATCCCCTCCAGGGTTTCGCCAAGTTCCTCCATCAATAAAAATATTGCTCTGCAATACAAACCAATCCTTATCGATAATGGTATGTCTGTATTCCGTATTCAATATAATCGCAGCCGTACCTCTGTCAATGGTATTTCCAACGCCACGAATATTCAGATTATTATCAACAGCAAAAGGTGCAAAAGGGGTGTCCATATTACTGGAAAGTCCCAAGCGAAGCCTATTGGCCCAATTTCCTCTTTCACCAACCCTCGCGAAATAGCTAAAGTCGTTGAACCCAATTACAAAATCGGGAAGTTGCTGGTTTGTACTGTGAACATATTGGAAATTAAGGTTGCTCCTAAATCCAGATAAATACTGATAGTAATACTCGATGGCATCGTAATTATAGAGCAGCTTGTACAGATATTTGTTCACATTCAACGCTTGCGGAACATTGGGGTCGGTACTTCCGAAAAGGTAACGGTAGTCCTCGGTGAAAAAATTCAGTCCAAATTGAAAACGGTTTTTAAAATTCAGTTCATACAAGGCCAACACTTCGATGGATTCATTGTTATATCGATAGTCCGCCGTACCGTTCTCCAAAAAAACCGGTTCTTGGGTAGTCAAATCCTGATAACTAAAGGCCAGTCCCCATTTATTGCTAAATAGATATGGTGCCCTTAGATGCGCCCCATATGAATCAAAAATGTCCTTTTGGTAGAACCCTCCCAAAGTGATGTTGTTGCCCACGAGGTTGAATTCCTGCAATCCGATGCGAAAAGCAAATTCATCGTTGTTGGAGGTATAAACACTGGCAAAGGGGATGAGGGTGAAGTTTTCCTCGATTCCATAAAACACATTGTAGCTTCCTTCTTCGTTTGCTGGGAAAACTTGAAAGTAGGCATGGGACACCGAGGGTAATCGCTTTAACCTATAAATATCCTCAGCAATCAGGGACGAATCCAATTCCATTCCTGACTTAAGCCTCGCAATTTTTTTAATGAAAGCTGTTTTGGTTCTTTTGTTCCCCTGGACCTTTACATCCGCCACCGTGTTTTGGGTGTACCCATGCACTGCCATTAGCAGAAGCAACACGGACAAACACTTTTTCATGGTGGCTTTCAATTTTTTGCTTTAAATATAGACCAATACATTATAAAGAGTATCACAGAACCAAAATATTGGACATTGTCGTATTATTTTAAAGTGAAATTTACCTCAGCAAAGAGATTTACCCAGTTGTCCTCACTAACTGCCAGTAAAGAAAAATTGTAGGTTCCACCTATTTCAAGCAAAGGAGGGATTTCTCGCGTTATGTTGAGCACAACATTATCCAATTCATAATATTGGAACATAGGATCCAAAGTGTACGTCCCGGACAACAGATCATCGTTGACATCAGACACGACCTGAAAGTAAATTACCGAATCGTCAAAAGTACCATCTAGCCAAGAAAACACGGGCATAGTGCCCATATCATCCACGGTGACATTCTGGGGTAAATATTCTGTTGGTTTTGCGTTCTGTTTTAATCGAATCGGGTTCGAAAGGTGTACCTTTCCATCTTCTTCAAAGCTCACTATCACCCATTTTTCCTGGGCAGGTGAAATTTCGTATTTCAACAGATAACCATTAAAAACATCAATTAGTCCAGAGCTGCCTTTGGTATAGTTTGAAAAATCATTTTCATCCACATCCGCAGATTCCGTTTCATAGAAGTTGATGTCCGAAACGTTTTCCCGTGGGTATAAAAACACGCTGACAACACTGGGGTCTTCATTGCTCGCGGCACAGGCAATTACGTTGCTAAGCACGGTCTCCCGTCCTTCCAAGGCGCTTGCCAAGGTTGTACCTGAAAAGGACTCTTCCTTATCAGAACTACAGGACGCAACTAGTAAAAAACACGCTAGAAAACAGGAAATAACACCTCTACTGACCATCTATTCGGTAAATCTTTACCTAATAGTCGCCATAAAAGTCACGAATTACATTTTCGGCCGGTTTGTTTTGTGGTGTAAACCTATTATCCGCTGCACCGCCTGATCTGTCGTGATGGATAAACCATTTCCAAACAAAACCGCCTGCAAACCAATTTTCATTCCAAAATTCATCAAAAACTGCCTGGGTCGCAGTGGCTTGTCCGGCAAGATTTACATCCATTTCATTGCGGTCTACCAACCACGGTTTTTTAGCAGTGTAGTCCATGCTCCGATAACCGAATTCCGTGAAAAGAATTGGTTTATCATGTTTTTCAGACAGATCTTTCAATTTGGTCTTCCAAGGTTGCCATCCAGATTTCAAGTCTTCCAATGTAGGGTGTCGTTTTTCCGAAAGCGGGAAATACCCATCTACTCCAATAAAATCCAATTTATCCCAAAAGGGGGTTCTTGTATATTCATCCCAATTGGCTGCGTAGGTTAATTTTCCAGAGTAAATCTTTTTTATGTCATCAATGAGGTTCATCCAAAAGTCGGGTCGATTCTTAACAAATTCCTCCAACTCGGTTCCTATACAATAAATCTCCGATTTGGTTTCCTCGGCCAGTTTTGCATATGTCAGCGCAAAATCACTGTAGGTATCTTCCAGTGTTTTCCAATCTTCTTCGGAGTTCATGGTCATATCTCCCGTAAATTCTCCTCTCCAAATCCAAATTTGGGGCTTCACCATTATTTTCACCCCATTTCTTTGCAGTAATTGAATGTACTGTTTCGCACCACTCCTGGTTTCGCCATACCACTGTCTTTCCGTATCAAAAATTACATTGGGTGAATTCAAATCACGCGCAAATCCAAAAGGCATTACGGCAGCATAGTTTGCCTGCACCTTTACCACAGGGTCCACGTGTTTTTGCACTACTTTCTCTCTTGAACCTACAAAGCTTACCCCATTAATTTTTTCGGCCTGTTGACTGCTGCACGAAAACTGGAGTAAGCACAAAAAAAAGAGCCCTAATCTTTTCATAGATAAAAAATTAAGACTCCTAAAATACTGTTTTATATGATCTAGGCTATAGCACGGCTCGTAATCCTATGTTAAATGTTTGTCCAAGACCTGTATTCTCTCCTCTTACAAAATTGGTGTACAATGCTTCAATATTCAATTCTTTGGTCAACTGATATTTTGCACCACCACCAAGAGCGGTGAAATTTTGGGTAAAATCATTGCCCAAATCCAATCGTTGATTATGTTGGGCCAATACAAGAACGGTAAATTTAGAGCTGGGGAAGTAACTCAAGAACACCCCTGGCACAATATTAAGGCTGTTATTGGCAAAACTTTCCGCCTTATCTCCAAAATTCAATTCCGTGTTCAACTCAGTGAATAGCTGCCATTTCTTTCCTGGAAAGGTATAGTCATAAAAAAATCGGTTCTGCCAAGTAAATCCCTTTTGATCTAAAAAAACACCGGTATCTTCATCCACCTCATCGCTAATCAAGGGAATGGAAAATGAACTTAGGATAGAAAAATTACCTACATTCGGAAAAGGAACAAATTTTATCGAAGGTGCTATTGACGTTAAGCCCGAAGTATTTTGAATATCTGATATTGCTCCATTATCCAAACGAAATTCCCTACCGTTGGCTCGGTACTCCGCAATAACTCCTAAGTTTACTCTTCTAGAATCAGATACCCCTGTAAAAACTTCTAAAGTGGATGTGAAAAAGTTTTGTCTTAAACCTACTTCACTTTCAAAAGTACTATCATCTTGGGTGTAAAGGTTATTAAATAGTTTAATATCCCACTGCCCTTTTCCGATCAGTTTTGATGGGGTTAAGTTCTGAATATTACTTCCCGTTTGGTCATCTTGGGCAAATACTGCCAAAGAAGACATTAAAAATGCTGCCGCAATAATGTGGCTTCTCAATTGTTTCATGTTAGTTGTATTAATATTTTATTTGATTTCGTTTAAGGTCCAATCATAGGGGTAGTATCCAACCTTGGCCTTTGTGTCCAATTTTTCCTTTCGATATAAGTTCACATAATTAACAAGGCTCTTACCACCTTGCGTAAAATCTCCCTTATACCATTCGAAGATCTGGGAGAGATTCACTCTCTTTCCTTTTAGTCTGACAAAATTTGGGTCGTTTAGCGCCAATACGGTTTGTTTTTGTAATTGTGCATCCAATGTATCTGGCAAATAGGCCTTATTTATAATTGGAGGGCATCCAAGGCCTGCACAGACCAAAACAAAATGGAACCTTGCTTCTTTGGAGAAATTCCCTCGTAATAGTTTGTTCTCAATATCGTTAAGGGTAATCTCCTTTCCACCGATATTGTGTTTGGTTTTGTCAAAAAAGCCGGAAACATCAAGTGGGGATTTTAACGGGTAGTTCTCTACTATTCCCTTAATAACAGAGATATTATATCCATTGATCCAAAATGCTTGATATGTTTTCGTATTCCCTTTTGAAACTTGGATGGATTTGGCCAATTCGACCAACTCATTCAGCTCGTCAGGGTTTGCTTTAATCTTATTATACGCTACCCTTCCATTTTTCACATAGGTGCTAAAAAAGGCATCAGCTTTGGTAAAAAAACTGGAGGTATCTTGGGCCCATCCTTGGCCAACAAAAATTACCAGTGCAAGTGCGGTCAGTGTTTTTTTAATATTCATTTTAAAAATTTTTAGCCGATTAAAACTGATGCATCTGTCGACCCTAATTCCAAGTCCATACATCAATCTTCCCTTTTTTATGATTAATTTAAGATTTTATAAATCAACTGGTTACCCGTACGAATAACCCCTTAAAACCTTACATCAACCACAGAATTTAAATTCTTTCTAAATTATTTGATAGAGTTAAGTTCATATATTTAAGAACGACACATTAGCCAACAACCAATTGAATCCCATGGAGAATATTGTAATCATCGGAAATGGAATAGCTGGAATTTCAGCAGCCCGCCATATTCGAAAATTATCAGATAAAAGAATTATTGTGGTCTCTGCAGAGACAGATTACTTCTTTTCAAGAACCGCCCTCATGTATGTGTATATGGGGCATATGAAATTTGAGCACATCCAACCCTACGAAAACTGGTTTTGGGACAAAAATCGAATCGAGTTGGTCCGGGGGTATGTAACGGATGTCGATACCCAAAGTAAACAACTGCAGGTCGACGGTTCTAGAGCAATTCAATATGACAAATTAATTATAGCAACAGGTTCCAAGCCCAATAAGTTTGGATGGCCGGGTCAAGACCTTCATGGTGTCCAAGGATTGTATTCAAAACAGGATCTCGACTTACTTGAGGTAAACGCACCTAATAAGGATGTATGCAAACGAGCTGTGATAGTCGGTGGTGGATTAATCGGCATCGAGTTGGCTGAAATGTTGAGAAGCCGTGATATTCCCGTCACTTTTTTGGTTAGGGAAGAAAGTTTTTGGAACGGTGTTCTTCCAGATGGCGAATCCGCCATGATCAATGAGCATATTTTGGAGCACCATATAGATCTTCGGTTAGGAACCAATCTCAAAGAGATTGTGGCCGATGAAAACGGACGGGTGAAATCCATTATCATCGCCGAAACAGGGGAAGAACTCCCTTGCGATGTGGTCGGATTGACCGCAGGAGTCTCACCCAATGTCGATTTCCTAAAAGATTCTGGAATTGAATTGGGACGAGGTGTAAAAGTCAACAGGTTCCTCGAAACCAATATAAAGGATGTTTATGCTATCGGGGATTGCGCCGAACAGCATGAAGCCATTGGAAACAGACGTCCTATTGAAGCTGTTTGGTATACAGGGCGTATGATGGGAGAAACCGTTGCCCAGACCATTTGTGGCAACCGAATCGAATACAAGCCAGGGCACTGGTTCAATTCGGCTAAATTTTTGGATATCGAATACCAAACCTATGGTTGGGTATTTGCCAATAGGGGGAAAAAAGAATACGAGTCACATTTCCATTGGCGACATCCAGAAGAAAAAATCTGCATTACCGTTGCGTTCCATAAAGACACCAATCAATTTTTGGGCTTGAACACCTTCGGTATTCGGATGCGCCATGAAGTCTTTGATCGGTGGCTTACTGAGGAAAGGGATATCAACCATGTAATGGAGCACCTTGCTGATGCCAACTTCGACCCTGAGTTTTATAAAAACTATGAGGGCGATATCGTCGCCAAGTACAATTCAGATTTTGGTAAATCCATCAAAACCAAAAAGAAAAGTTTAAAACGAATATTCCAATATAGTTGATGGTTGATAGTCGTTAGTTGTTGGCAATATAAATTAGAACCAACCACTTTCAACTTTCAACTTTTCACTTTCAACTTAAAAATATGAGCACTTACGATAAAAGTATGGCCCTTACCGGGCAACCTCCCAAAATATTAAGTCGAAACCAAAAGATCGCCACTCTTGTGGGAATGTTCGGCCTTGCAATCATTTTATTGGCTGCATTCAATGTTAGTTTCCCTAACAAGACCTTATGGCTTTCCATTTCATTGTCGGCAATAACCTTGGGAACAGTCTGGTTTTCTTGGGATGCGTATTCCCAAAAGTTACCAGGAATCAAGAATGATGGGGTTTGGTTCAAATCCATTTCCAGCAAAGGGTTTTGGGGATGGATAGCAGGAATTGCATTGACCGGATTCTATATCATACTTTATTTCTATCCTGAATATCTTGGATTGGTCAAAGGAGGGGAAAATAAAGGTGTAATTGCCCTATTCGACCCGCTAAGCAAAGCTTTGAGCGGAAATCCGGCAAGCCAATGGTTCGTTTATGGAACATTGTATACCGTGGCCATCTTGGCGTTCGGCATCAAGTTCATGTGGAAATACCGTCATAACCGTTACGAACGGATCCGTACCATGAGCGTGATGTTCTTTCAAACGGCTTTTGCATTCATCATTCCAGAATTAATGGCACGTTTGAATGGGGACAAAATCCTGAACGGTGGGAGTCTTCCCTACTACGACCTTAAAAATGTATGGCCTTTGAATTATTATAATTTCGAAGGATATCGAATAAAAAGTTTTTTAAGCTCAGGAGACATTGGTTTGGCATTGTTGATTTTTGGAATCCTTTCCGTTTTTGTCATCACACCTATTCTTACCTATAAATATGGAAAAAGATGGTATTGCTCTTGGGTATGTGGTTGCGGGGGACTTGCCGAAACCGCAGGAGATTCTTTCAGACATTTGAGCGACAAAACCGTAAAAGCATGGAATGTTGAGCGTTGGGTGGTACATAGTGTTGTTGTTTTTGTGGTATTGATGACAACTGCCGTGATTTATTCCTATTTAGGCCATGATACCAGTAAATATTGGTTGACGAAAAGTTCTTTTCTTATCGGTGTAACCGTGTTATTGACCGTTATTTTCGGTTGGGTGATGTTATTTAAACGCCAACAATTGCAGAAAGATGCGCAGTACGGGGCCATTGGTTACTTTGTAATAATCATGGTACTTATCGGAATGCATTTCTTTAGTGGTGACGGCAATATCTTTTTGTTCAAGTCGGAAACACTGCGTAAGTCGTATTCATTTTTAATAGGAAGCATCTTTTCAGGTGTTATCGGAACAGGTTTCTACCCAATTTTCGGTAATAGGGTATGGTGCCGTTTTGGTTGTCCAATGGCGGCCATGATGGGCTTTCAACAGCGCTTGTTCTCTAGATTTAGAATTACTACCAACGGTGGCCAATGTATTTCATGCGGTAACTGTTCCACCTATTGTGAAATGGGAATCGATGTGCGTGCCTACGCGCAAAAAGGAGAAAATATAGTACGTTCTAGCTGTGTGGGTTGTGGTATTTGCTCAGCGGTTTGCCCAAGAGGTGTTCTAAAGTTGGAGAATGGTCCGCTAGAAGGTAGGATCGACAGCAATCAAGTATTGTTGGGCAATGATGTTGATCTAATGGACCTTGTGAACCAAAAGTAAGATGTTACGACTTTTTTTGGTGGGTTTGTTTACCATAGGCTCCCTTGTTTTTTTAAAAAAGGAATACCATCGGGAATACCATTCCAATGGTATGCTGAAGTCAGAAGGTTGGAAAAAAGAAGAATCTAAGGAGGACTTCTGGAAATTCTATCATTCCAACGGAAGCATTAAGGAAAAAGGCCATTTCAAACACGATGTACGGGTTGGCTATTGGTATTTTTACGATACCGATGGAAAGTTAGCAATGGAAGGACATTATAAAGGAGGAAAAATGGACATGTGGTGGCTATTCTATGATGAAAAAGGAAAAATAAATCATAAATGCCAGCTTCAACGAGGGATAAAAAACGGATATTGCCTAAAATATAGAGATGAAAAATTGACTTCCGCAGAAAAATATGCCCAGGGTAAAAAAATAAAGGAGTGGTACGACTTCAGAAGTTTCAAACAAGAGAACAAATTGTCCGATCTTAAATAAATGGCAGAAATCAAAGTCATCATTCCCGCGGTAAACGAAGGAGATTCAATAGGCAAGGTTGTTTCGGAGCTGCCAAAATCCGTTTCCGAAGTTATCGTCGTTAATAACGGGTCTACAGATGACACGTTGGAAAATGCACAAAAAGCAGGTGCTACCGTGCTTACTGAAAATCAACGGGGATACGGGTTCGCATGCCTAAAAGGAATGGATTACATCGCCAAACAATCCAAACAACCCGACATTATCGTATTTATTGACGGAGATTATTCCGATTATCCTGAAGAACTGGATAATGTGGTAGCTCCGATACTGGAAAAGGACATTGATTTTGTGGTCGGTGCGCGAAAAAAATCACTTCGCGAACCTGGTTCCATGACCCCACAACAGGTTTTTGGAAATCAATTGGCCACCTTTTTAATGCGGTTGTTATTTAGGGCGAAATTCACTGATTTAGGGCCTTTCAGAGCCATAAAGTATGATAAGCTCATCGCATTGGAAATGCAGGACAAAACCTATGGTTGGACCGTGGAAATGCAGTTGAAGATCTTGCGAAGAAAAATGTCATATATCGAAGTACCAGTGCGTTATAAACGTAGAATTGGTGTTTCAAAAGTATCAGGTACCGTAAAAGGTACTATATTTGCAGGCATAAAAATCCTGGGGTGGATATTTAAATACAGTTTAAAATAATATGGGACTAACTATTGCTATTTTAATTATCGCTATTTATAGTACGGCCTTGATTTTGATTTTCTTCTATAGCCTTGCTCAACTGAACCTTTTGGTGAATTATTTGGGCAACAAGAGACGAAACGAAGAAGCCCCAAAATTCAACCTATTGGATCCCAAGGAGATTCCGTTTGTCACAATCCAACTTCCCATTTATAATGAGGAATATGTAATGGAGCGTCTTCTGGACAACATTGCTAAAATAGAATACCCTAAAAGTAAGTTGGAGATTCAGGTTTTGGATGATTCCACCGATGATACCGTCATCGACACCGCTGAGAGAATAAAAGATCTTCAAGAAACCGGTTTAGACATTACCCATATTAGAAGAGAAAATCGACAAGGTTTCAAAGCTGGAGCTTTAAAAGAAGGTCTTGAAATCGCCAAAGGTGATTTTATCGCCATTTTCGATGCAGATTTTCTTCCCGAAAGTGACTGGTTAAAAAAGACGGTTCCTTATTTTAAGGATGAAGAAATTGGTGTAGTCCAGACACGCTGGGGCCATATTAACCGAGATTATTCCACATTAACACGAATCCAGGCTTTTGCACTTGATGCACACTTCACATTAGAACAAGTGGGCAGAAACTCCAAAGGTCACTTTATCAACTTTAACGGTACGGCCGGAATTTGGAGAAAAGATTGTATCCTTGACGCGGGTAACTGGGAAGGAGACACCCTTACCGAAGATTTAGATCTAAGTTACCGTGCTCAGCTAAAAAATTGGAAGTTTAAATATTTGGAAGACGTTGAAACCCCTGCTGAACTTCCAGTAGTTATTAGTGCCGCTAGATCGCAACAGTTCCGTTGGAACAAAGGAGGTGCTGAAAACTTCAGAAAAACGGTTTGGAGCGTTATCACGGCCAAAAACATACCTTTTAAGACCAAATTCCATGGAGTAATGCACTTATTGAACAGTTCCATGTTCCTATGCGTCTTCGTTGTGGCTTTGTTGAGTATTCCAATGCTCTACATCAAAAATACCTATGGGCATTTAGGATGGGTTTTTCAAGTGACCAGCTTCTTTATCATTAGTACGATTATTCTTTTTATCTGTTACTGGTTCACGTATAAGAGTATTCAGGGCAGTAGCTTTGATAATTTTGTGGACTATATCAAACTGTTCTTTACCTTTTTCTCCGTAGCTCTTGGATTCTCATTGCACAACTCAATTGCTGTTTTGGAAGGACATATGGGTAAACGCAGTGAATTTGTCAGAACACCTAAATTCAACATCAACAACCTTACCGATAGTTGGAAAGGCAATAAATACTTGGCCAAAAAACTATCGCCAAATATGGTCATAGAATTCGCTTTGATGGTCTATTTCCTATTTGGCATGTACAGTGCGATTCCTTTGAACGATTTTGGACTGTTCCCGTTTCATTTGATGTTGTTCCTAGGCTTCGGATTTGTGTTCTTTAAGTCCTTGACCGCAAAAGCGTAAAGCTTACATCAATCCAACATTAAATAATGCAATGTTATTTGCTGCTTTTTATGGCAGTAGATAGTACTTTTCGTACCACTAAGGCAAATGTCTTGATGACAATCCAATGCCCTTAGAAAGTCTTAAATCTTATAAGTAGTATGTAAGTGATACGGCTCCCTTTAAGAAAATGGGAACACAATTCGGTATTGAATAAACACAAAAAGTGATTATGGTTTGTTGGCTGCGATCAATTTATCGTCTTCCCAAATACCACTAGCTACAACCTTGCCATCTTTTCCGTAAAAAGTACCTTCGCCAGTGCGTTGGTCATTTTCCCATAAGCCTACAAACTTTTCACCATTCGACCAGTGGTACGTTCCTATTCCGTGACGTCTGTCATTGTTGTATTCGCCTTCATAGAATTGTCCATCTGCCCAGTAAAAATTCCCGTTTCCGTGACGAAGGTTATTTTTCCATTCGCCTTCATAACGACTTCCAGTGCTCAAAATGGCCACCCCATGGCCTTGGGCCTTGCCATTTTTAACTTGGCCAACATAATGTACTTGACTTCCCTTGCTGCTGGTAAAAGTAAGATATTCCCCAAACGATTTTTGCTTAACAAGGCTGCGCATTCTGGACAACTGAACTTTGGCCTTTTCCAAAGCAAAGCTTAATGAATCGTATTGCTTGATTTCCTTAGGAGTAGCAACAGTTTGAACTTGACTCGTATCTATGGTTTCTTCAACCTTTTGAAATGAATCGGTCACTATTTGACGGCGCATATCATTCATTTTCTTTGCAACTGCAATGCGAAGTCCAAGCTGGGTGCTTCCATTTTCGCCTAGCTCCGCACTATATTGATAATAGGCCTGTAACGCTTGCTGATAATCTCCATCAACCAAAAGGGAATCGATATTCAATAATTGCTCATGTAGTGCTGTTTGTTCTGAATACCCTTTGTGTATTGCTCTTTCTTCTTCAAGGTCCTTCTGCAAACCTTTGGTTTTGAACAATAAGGTGATGGCAATTCCCATAGTCAATGCCAAAAAAAGACTGAGTAGATAGGTGATTTTTATATTTCCCATGATGATTACTGAGCACGGTTACAGTTAGATGTACGTATCAATCATCAAAATGGATCGCTGGAAGCTTATTTTTTACTTTTCGAATGTCGGGAGAGAAGTACACGTGGAACCGCATTGTCCAGTTTTGCTTAAATATTCCAGGGTTGTCAAAAGTTTGTCCCTGGGAGTACATCAGACCGGCTGCAACTGTCAAACGGGGCGTTAGAATATAACCCAGCGTTGTGGTCAATCGCAGGTCCTCCATTACACTTCCCACGACGGCCTTGCCGCTTTGCATGATCAATTCGGCCTCAGGTGAAACATAAAGTGTGCTGGGTTCAAGCTTGTAATTGTTCAAAGGAACCTTCGCACGGAACATATAGCGCCAACGATTCCTAAAAATATATTCACTGTTCTCCTCAAAACCTTGGGTCCATCGATGTTCTATCCGGATACGATGATAAATCATTGCACTATAAAGCGGCTGTGCAAATTGGTATTGGTGCCAAATACGCCATTCGGGGACAACATTGCGTGCCGTCGAGGATTCATCAGTATTAAAATTTATACGAACCACACCTCCAAGACTGAAATTCGTTTTCTTGGAATAAATGTACCCTATGGCATGTCTGTTATAAATCTGTCCTATTTGTCCAATAAAAGGGGTGTCCTCCGTTTCTTCGAAACGAAAATGGGTCTGTGCATCCCAAAACAATCGCTTAGAGATTCGAATATTGCCATAGGTATTGAACCATACCTTGGTCTTGGCATCCTTAAATTCCGACTCGGAAGGTAAGATCTCTTGTCCCTTGGACGCTTGCGGTAACATACCGAGCAAGATAAGTAGAACTGAGATATGCGCGTACTTGTAAAGGGCTGGTTTCATTACAGGTCTACTTGTTTTCCGAAGCATTCAGGTTGAACAATTGCAAGACTATTTTAGGATCTTGCGCTCTTTTGAGTTTTCGCTCCAGTTTGGACGTGTCCTCTTCACGCATCTGTAGCATTCGCTCATACGAACCATCAAATAATAATTTGAGTTGTTCCGCATTTTCGCAACTCAGGTTTGACTTGACCTCATCGAGCAGATAGGGCATTAGAACGTTGCTATACGCATTGGTTATCCGTTTCTTCACCTCCTCATTCATTATTGTGGCCATAAACGGGTTCCATATATCATCCTTGTATTTCTCCACAAGGGTGCTCCATCGTTCAGGTTGCTGCGATATAGCTTTGGTAAGTCCATCCAACTGTTTTAAACACGCTATTACCTTGTTCCCAAAATCGATTTTGGCACTTTCATCCTTCATTGTAGCATATTCCTCCAATTGGGCATCCACCAAATCCTGAATACTTTTCAGGGCAGCTCTTTCTGCTTTGGACAAACCTTGGTTGACGGAATCCATTATTTGACCGATATGGTTGGAATGGGCTATCATTCGCTCTTCAAGGGCGACAAACTCTTGCTGTTTGCTTTCCTGAAGCAATTTCTCGTTCAATTTTCCAGAGATGTCTTCAATGCTTAAGGCTGCATACTCTGTAAGTTGATGCAAAGTGGCAATGGTATTTCCAGAAAAGTCGAAATCATCCGCCTTAGGCCCAACATATTCCTCGTCATTTTCCTCGCTCTTGATCAAAATGGTTTTGGACGGAATTCCCTCAGACCAAAGATTGTGGAACAATTGATCACGTGAAACGAATTCAAGGATATCTTGACTTTGATAATCGATTATTTTGCCAACAGGATTTAAAAACGATTTGGAAATTTCTGAAACGACCTTGTATAGAAACTCAGCCTCTTCATCGGAACGTCTTAAAATGTTCAGCTGCGTGTTTTCGAGAAGGGATTGACTTGTTTTTTGCGCATCGGTATATCGCTCACGAATAGCCTGTAATTGACTGTTTTCAGTAGAATCCACCGGAAAGTGTGCCACCTTGACCTTAAAAGCCGGAGTGAATTCAGATTCACCTAGAGCAGATAAAAAATCATCCAACTCCCTATAATGCTCCAGGTTATCGGCAAGCAGCTGCTCTATTCCGCCTTTAACACCGGAGGTGTCTGGTTCTTGCTGCTTTATTTTTATCAACTTGACAAAACGTTCATCCAAACCGATGATTTTTGTTTGTCCTGATGGGGCATCAAAATTTCTTGAAATCATACTCCCATCAGCGGAGCTATACTCCATTTTATGAAGAAATCCTTCATCGAAGTACCAGCTTTCGGAGGTGTTGGGGTCCTCATCGGAGTAAAGTGTCCAGACATCATGGGCCAAACCGTTCCTTAGAAATCGTCCGACCATGCTGTTATGCTCGTTTTCTATCCTGAAACTCTTCTGTGGAATGCCTTTTTCAAATTCCAACGTACTGGCGAACAAGGTTCTTTTTACCTCGGAATCTTCAATTTCTTTGACAACGTATGTCCATACGCCATTAGGTTTTCCTTGGCTAATGCTTCCATGGGCTTCGTGTTGCGTGCCCGTGACCTTTATTCGATATTGGTACCCGACTACTTCGGTCCCGCTGCCGGATTGAAATTCCCCAAACTGAAAATCCCACTTTCCTTCGGGATATCCATTGGCAAAACTTCCTTTGAACGAAAAGAAATCGTCGGTGTTTTTAAGCAGTGCATTTAAATTGGAGCGGTGCATGGTAAAATTGCCGTCCAGAACGGTATCAGTATCCTTTAAAACATAGGTATACTCGGCCTGTCCTTCAAATCTTCCGACTTTTAAAGGCCCCTCAAATTCTTGTTGTACCTGGGCGAGCATCACTTGGGACAACACCATTGGCACCAACAAAAACAATTTTAAATACGATTTGATATCCCCCATTTTAAACATATATGTTTACGTATTTGTTCCCGTATTGGATCTTGGTTTTTGAAAAAGTTATGCATTTTGTTTAAAAAACGTCTCAAAATCATGCCTTTAGAATAAAATCCAGCTACAAATCGATGACCCCCTCCCACCAATTTTTCATTTTCAAGAGTCAAAATGGCTACATTTATGCTGGTGGATTCGGTTTTGTTCAACTGAATCATTGATTATTATTAGATGGAAGAAAAACCTAGACTTTCACGGCTTACAGCCATTTTAACCCAACTACAATCTTCAAGGATTGTAACCGCAAAAACCCTTGCCGAAAAACACAATGTAAGTATCCGGACCATATATCGGGATATTCGAACCTTGGAAAAATCAGGGGTTCCCATTGTCACCGAAGAAGGTAAAGGCTATTCCATGATGGAGGGCTATCAGTTACCACCGGTAATGTTTACCGAAGATGAAGCAAATGCGCTGATTACCGCCGAACAATTGATCATAAAAAATAAGGATGCCTCCTTTGTGCAACATTATTCCGAAGCCATTTTGAAAATAAAAGCGCTTCTAAAAGGTTCCCAAAAAGATAAGGCCAGTTTACTTAAAGATCGTATCTATTTTACCGATAATTATTTGAACCAAAGGACCAGTAATTATCTCATGCGCATTCAATCTGCATTGACCAATTTTCAAGTTTTGAATATTGATTACCTATCGCTCGACCAGAAATTCACAAACAGGGATATTGAGCCATTTGCCTTGTACAGTACGGAGGAAAAATGGTTGCTTATCGCCTATTGCAGGTTCAGAAAGGCATTTCGAATGTTCCGAATTGACTTAATTCAAAAAATAACAAACACCTACGAGCAATTCGAATCCCATAATATGACTTTGGAAGAGTATTACAAGTCCTATGACCAATACAATCAAGGTTCTTCACATTCGAATGATACAAAACACCCCTGACACACCCTTGTCATAAACCGCTAATATTTTTGCGTAAACCTTAAAAAAGTATTTATCATGACAAGCACAAAAAGAGATGCATTGACTATCGTTGGATTAGCCGCAAGAACCTCCAACGATCGTGGAAAAGCTGATAGGGACATTCCACAACTCTGGGAAAAATTTATCGCGGAGAACACCCTCAACCGAATTCCAAATAAAGTGGACGATACGCTTTATGCCATCTATACAGATTATGAAGGGGACCATACCCAACCCTATACCATTGTTATCGGCTGTAATGTTTCGGGTCTTGATAACATTCCAGAGGATATGACGGTCAAAATGATTCCCGAATCCAATTACACCAAGTTCGTTGCCAAGGGCGACCTTACCAAAGATGCTGTCATCAACACTTGGATGGATATATGGAAAACCGATATTAATCGAGCCTATACCTCCGATATCGAAGTCTATGGGGAAAAGGCCGTTGACCCCACCAACGGAGAGGCAGAAATTTTGATTGCCACTCAATAAGGGATACATATTGCCCTGTCATGGATACGGAAAATTTGTTTCTAATACATGGCAGGGTATTGCCTTCAATCCAATATATTTTTATATTTTTTGCTGACCTTAGAAATGCTGGTTGGCAATGCCCCGTGACATCATAAAACTTTGGAAACTTCATAAAATCCCTTTGTTATTATCATTGGGAAGCATCCTGTTTTATATCAGTCTTGCCTATGATTTAAATCGGGCAGATTTTCCAAAGTTGTTGAGTCTCTTCGTTGCCCTCTTCATTCTTCATTACAAACTCATTCAATTCCAAAAATGGAACTTTAAGTTTCTATTGATTTCAGGAATACTGTTTCGATTGGTTTTGCTGCTTGCCGAACCAAATCTCTCGCAAGACTTCTATCGTTTTATTTGGGATGGGGAACTGATAAAAAACGGCATCAATCCATACCTGAATATTCCGAACAAGTTGATTACACAATCCCATTTACCTATTGCCAATGCCCAACAGCTTTTCGATGGTATGGGGAGTTTGAGCGCAAGACACTTTAGCAACTACCCCCCACTCAATCAAATTGTATTTACCATAGCCGCTTTTTTGGGAGGTGGAAGTGTTCTCGGCTCAATAATTATTATGCGCCTGACCATTATTTTGGCCGATTTGGGCATTTTATACTTCGGCAGAAAATTGCTTCAAAAATTGAACAAATCCAACCACATGGCTTTCTGGTACTTCCTAAACCCATTGGTCATTATCGAATTAACAGGGAATCTTCATTTTGAAGGGGTAATGCTATTTTTCTTCGTCTGGTCCATGTATTTGATCGCGGAGCGGAAATGGCTGGCCGCAGCACCTGTTTATGCCATGTCGATAATGGTCAAATTGGTGCCCATTTTGTTTTTACCCCTTTTTGTCAGATACTTTGGATTCAAAAAAAGTACGCTCTTTTACCTGGTCGTAGGCATATGTAGCGTCCTTCTCCTCCTTCCTTTTTACTCGAATGTATTTGTGGACAACTATTCCGAAACAGTAGGGCTTTGGTTTTCCAATTTTGAATTTAATGCAGGCATTTACAATTTAGTGAAGCACCTTGGGGTCAATTTTTTTGATGCGAAAGCATGGATCCTGGTCAAAGACTATGGTAAATTGATTGCATTAATCGTTGTAGCATCGACGGTTTTGATCGCCTTCCTTCGAAAAAACGAAAACCTTAGTACGTTGATAACATCAATGCTGGTGGTTCTTACCCTGTATTATTTGCTATCAAGCACGGTACATCCATGGTATGTTATTTTTCTTTTGGTGCTCACCATCTTCACGGAATATCGCTACGCAATAGTGTGGTCCCTGTTTGTTATCCTGAGCTATTGGGCCTATTCCAACCCCGATTATGATGAAAGTTTGTGGCTGTTGGCCATTGAGTATATCGCGGTTATTGGCTTCTTGATTTATGAAATCATGGCTAAAGGAGGAAAAAAGTTACATTTCTTCAAAAAATAAGGGCCAATCTAGGTCGATTGGAATTAATTTGTACTTTTATTCCCATAATGAAAGGACAAGAATACATATTAACTCCATTGAGCATCCCTGCTCCAGTACGTCCATTCACTCGTCGCCGTCGCCCGTAAGGGTGCACATCAGTTATGGAAATAGGTGAGTCCATTTCCGCAAAAATCACAAAATCAATTTTCAGTTTTTAGTCAATAATCAAATAGCAATGGAAATTTTAGTTGCTAACGAGTCACATTTTAAATACGCCCAGACAATCAGCGATACCATCACCGAATCAGCAAAGGTTCGTGGAACGGGTATTGCCCAAAGAACCCCTGAGTACATCATAAAACGGTTGCAGAATGGCAATGCGGTAATCGCCCTCGATGGGGATACCTTTGCGGGCTTCTGTTATATTGAAGTTTGGGGGAACAAAAATTTTGTGGCCAACTCAGGACTCATAGTACATCCCGATTATAGAAAACAGGGACTGGCCAAAAAAATAAAGAAGGCCATTTTTGAACTCTCACGAGAAAAGTTCCCAGATGCCAAGATTTTTGGGATTACCACGGGCTTGGCCGTCATGAAAATGAACTACGAACTCGGTTACAAACCGGTTACCTTTTCTGAATTGACCGATGATCCGGAGTTTTGGAAAGGATGCCAGACCTGCAAGAATTTTGACATCCTGACCCGAACGGAAAGAAATATGTGTCTCTGCACCGGAATGTTGTACGACCCTGAAAGTCAAAAACCCGAATCGAAAAAATTAAACGGAAAAGCTTTTAAACGATTAAAAAGCATAAAGGAAACGCTGTTCCTAAAAAAGAAAACAAAATGAAAAAACTAGTATTGGCCTATAGCGGTGGATTGGACACTTCGTATTGCGCTAAATCACTTTCAAAAGAAGAAGGTTTCGAGGTGCATGCGGTAAGCGTGAACACAGGTGGATTTACCCCAACCGAAATCAAGGAAATTGAACAAAAAGCCTTGGAACTTGGAGCCACCTCCTATACCTCATTGGACGCCGTTTCCAACTTTTACGAAAAGGTGGTGAAGTACCTCATCTTTGGAAATGTGCTCAGAAATAACACATATCCTCTTTCTGTAAGTGCTGAGCGAATTGTTCAAGCCGTTGAAATTGTAAACTATGCCAAAAAAATAGGAGCCAAATACATCGCCCATGGAAGCACAGGTGCAGGGAACGACCAGGTTCGGTTCGATATGATTTTCCAAACCATTGCCCCAGAGATAGAGATTATCACTCCTATCCGGGACAACAAATTGTCCAGGGAAGCTGAAATCGAATATTTGAAGCAGAACGGAGTGGACTATCCCTGGGAAAAAGCGAAATACTCGATTAACAGGGGGTTGTGGGGCACTTCGGTAGGTGGAGACGAAACCCTTAGCTCGCATTTACCACTTCCTGAAACCGCCTATCCAAGTCAACTGGAGAAACAAAGTTCCAAGAAACTTACATTGACTTTCAACAAAGGTGAGCTTGTCGCTGTGGATGGGGAAGTTGGAAATCCTGTGGATAATATTGAGAAACTTGAGAGTATAGCTTCCAAATATGCCATTGGCAGGGACATTCATGTGGGTGATACCATAATTGGAATAAAGGGAAGGGTCGGTTTTGAAGCCGCTGCTCCCTTAATTATTATTAAAGCACATCACCTTTTGGAAAAGCACACCTTGAGCAAATGGCAGCAGTACCAAAAAGAGCAGCTGGCCAATTTCTATGGAATGCTATTACATGAAGGAAATTATTTGGATGAGGTTATGCGGAACATCGAAGCGTTTTTGGCAGATACCCAAAAGAATGTTTCCGGGGATGTTTTTGTGACCCTTCATCCCTATCGATTCGATTTGGATGGCGTCTCCTCTCCGCATGATTTGATGAATGCTTCCTTCGGAAGTTATGGCGAGATGAACAAAGGTTGGACCGCTGATGACGCCAAAGGATTTATCAAGATTCTTTCCAACCCCGGGAAAATTGCTAACCATGTAAACCAACATCATGATTAAAGTAGGAATAATAGGAGGTTCTGGTTACACCGGAGGCGAATTGATTCGATTGCTCCTAAACCATCCAGAAGCGGAAATAGATTTTGTGTTCAGTACCACAAGGGCTGGAAAACCAATTACCGCTGCCCATGCAGATTTATTGGGTGTGACCAACTTGGAATTCACTGGTAAGGTAAATTCCAGTGTGGATGTGGTGTTCCTATGTTTAGGTCATGGCAATTCATCAAAATTTTTAAAGGAAAACTCATTTGATCCCGCAACCAAAATTGTGGATCTAAGCAATGAGTTTAGGTTGAAAGCTGATGCCACTTTTCAAGGAAAAACCTTTGTTTACGGTCTTCCCGAGTTGCAAAAAGAAAGTATTGAAAAGGCAGATCATATTGCAAACCCCGGGTGTTTTGCTACTACCATTCAATTAGGATTGCTTCCCTTGGCAAAGGCCGGTTTGTTACAAAATCAGGTGCACGTCAATGCAGTGACAGGCAGCACAGGAGCAGGAGTTGGACTTTCATCCACCTCCCATTTCAGTTGGCGGAACAACAATGTTTCGTGGTACAAACCCTTTACCCATCAGCATTTGGGTGAAATCGGGGAAAGTTTGGATTCTTTTGGAAACGAAACAGGAAAATTGTTCTTTCTACCCAATAGAGGAAACTTCACCAGAGGTATCCTAGCCACCAGTTATACCCAATTCGATGGTAGCTCGGAAGATGCCGAAGCGTTGTATCATGATTTTTACAAAGATGATGTCTTTACGCACGTGTCAGATGAACCCATCCACCTAAAACAAGTGGTAAATACCAACCAATGCCATGTGCATTTATACAAGCACGAGGATACTCTATTGATAACCTCTGCCATCGATAATTTATTGAAAGGAGCTTCCGGACAAGCTGTGCAAAACATGAATTTGATGTTTGGATTGGAGGAAACACAAGGATTACAACTAAAAGCAGGAGTGTTTTAAAAAAATAAACAGATGAAAATAGCAATCATAGGAGCGGGAAATTTGGGATTGTCCATAGCAAAAGGTGTTTTACACAGTAATGGAGCCACAACCATGTACCTTACCAAAAGAAACACATCGGAAATCAAGGATTTTGAAAAGTATGGCAATGTTACCGTAACCACAGATAACAAAGAGGCCATCCAAAATTCAGATACTTTGATTTTTGCTGTTCAACCTGGACACTTCAGTTCCATTTTGGAAGAGGTGAAAGACCTTTTGACCGAAAACCATGTCATCATCAGCACCATAACCGGGTTCAGTATCTCAAAGATTGAGGAAATTATTGGAGATGACAAATACATCATCCGAAGCATGCCCAATACAGCCATCTCTGTTGGAAATTCCATGACCTGTATCTGTAGTAACAAATTAGGTCAAAAACGAATTGATTTGGCCAAGGCCATTTTCAATCGAATGGGACATACTTTAGAGATTCCAGAAGAACAGATGCAGGCGGCAACGGTAATTTGCGCCAGCGGTATTGCTTTCTGGATGCGTTTGATTCGAGCTACGACCCAAGGGGCAATTCAATTAGGTTTTGATGCCAAGGAAGCCCAAGAACTGGCCATGCACACCTGTAATGGGGCCGCTAGTCTGTTAATTGAATCAGGAAACCATCCTGAAGAGGAGATTGACCGTGTAACCACCCCCAAAGGATGCACTATAGAAGGGTTGAACGAGATGGAACACCAAGGATTGAGTTCGTCGCTTATCCGAGGTATCGTAACGTCGTTTGAAAAAATAAGTAAAATCAGAAAAGGATAATAAATGTCAGGTCAAGATGTCATCCTGAGCAATGTCACACTGAGCCTGTCGAAGTGTTGCGAAGGGGCTGTCGAGATCTAAATAAATAGATTCCCACCTCCGTGGGAATGACAAATTAAAAAGATGAAACTATTTGATGTATATCCGCTTTATGATGTAACCCCAGTATCTGCAAAGGGTATTGAGGTAACTGATGACAAAGGTTCGACATATCTTGATTTCTATGGAGGGCATGCTGTGATTTCCATTGGACATTCCCATCCACATTATGTGAATCGGCTTAAAGAGCAACTGGATAAGATTGGATTTTATAGCAATTCCATTCAAAACCCCTTGCAACATCAATTGGCTGAAAAATTGGGGAAATTGTCACAATGTGAAGATTATAACCTTTTCCTGTGCAATTCCGGAGCGGAGGCTAATGAAAATGCCTTAAAGTTGGCTTCCTTCCACACTGGAAAATCCAAGGTCATTGCCTTTAAAAATGGCTTTCATGGGCGGACTTCAGCGGCGGTAGCGGCAACCGACAACCTGTCGATAAATGCTCCAATCAATCTTCAGCAAGAAGTTACTTTTTTGCCACTGAACGATTTTGATGCTTTTGAAAGTACAATTCAATCCAATGACCACTGCGCCGTGATTCTAGAAACCATTCAAGGTATTGGAGGCTTGGACGAACCTACGACGGAGTTCATTCAATTTGTCGCGAAAAAATCCAAGGAGAAGGGCATAGTGTTCATTACTGATGAAATTCAATGTGGATTTGGAAGAAGTGGCAAATTCTTCGCTTTTCAACATCACAATATTCAGCCCGATATCATTTCAATGGCCAAAGGCATGGGGAACGGCTTTCCTGTCGGTGGTATTTTGATTCACGAATCCTTTAAGGCGTCCTATGGTCTTTTGGGGACGACCTTTGGTGGCAATCATTTGGCCTGTGCTGCGACCCTGGCTGTTTTGGAAGTGCTAGATGATGAAGATTTAGTATCGAATTCCAATGCGTTGGGAGATTATTTCAAAGAAAAAGCAGCGGAAATTCCCCAAGTAAAACAGATTAAGGGAAGAGGATTAATGCTAGGATTGGAATTTGATTTTGAAGTGGCCGAATTGCGAAAAAAATTGATTTTCAACCAGAAACTGTTCACTGGAGGGGCAAAAGACAAGTATGTGCTTCGAATTCTCCCTGCATTGAATATCACGAAAGAACATATCGACCTATTTTTTGAAGCATTAAAAGCAGAATTACAATGAGTTTGCTATTATCCATAGAAAAACGAAATGCTGTTTTGACCTCAATGTCAGAACTGGTGAAGTTGGAACAATCCAAAATTCTGGAAGCCAATAAAAAGGACCTTGACGGTTATTCAGGGGAAGATTTGGCAATGGGAGACCGATTAAAAGTGGATACCTCAAAAATTGATAGTATGGTGTTATCACTGCAACAACTCGCATCGCAAGAAGATCCTTTGGGTGTTGAACGTTTTCAATTTACCCATGAAAATGGAATCCACATCAGCAATAAAACAGCACCCTTTGGCACCATATTGATTATTTATGAATCCAGACCGGACGTGACCATCGAAGCTGCAGGAATTGCATTCAAATCCGGGAACAAAATATTATTGAAGGGTGGTAAGGAGTCCCTTAACAGCAATCTCGTGTTGGTTCAATTATGGCACAAAGCATTGGAAGAACATGGATGTTCTACAGATTGGGTCACTTATTTACAATTTGACCGTGCACAAACACAAAGCTTTTTGGAGCATCCCTCACAAAAAATCGATTTGATTGTTCCAAGAGGAGGGGAAAAACTCATTGCGTTTGTAAAACAACATGCTACCTGTCCGGTAATCGTAAGTGGTCGTGGAAACAACTTCCTATATGTCGATTCTGAGGCTGACCTAGAAATTGCTTTGGAGGTTATCCTCAATGCGAAAACCACCAAAATATCGGCCTGTAATGCTTTGGACAAAGTTCTTGTTGCCGCCGATTTACCTAGAAAACAGGAGTTTTTGACCCAATTGGCCCAAAAACTTAAAAAGGACAAGTTTCAGATTCTAACGGACAAACCCCTTTCCAGTCTATCAGACACCAATGAAATAGATGATGAATCCATTTGGTACGAAGAGTTTTTGGATTACAAAATTGTACTCGGTCAAGTGGCTGATCTTACCGAAGCCATTGCAAAAATAAATACCTATAGCGGTGGACATTCAGCAGCCATCATCACAGCAAACAATAAGAAAGCGGAAGCCTTTATGCAATCTGTGGATTCTGCCGCCGTCTACCATAATGCCTCTACCCGATTTACCGATGGAGGTCAATTTGGATTGGGGGGAGAACTTGCCATCAGTACGGATAAATTGCACCAAAGAGGGCCTATCGGTCTTCAACATTTGGTAAGCAACAAGTGGTATGTAACCGGAAATGGTCAAACTAGATAAGATGAAGAAACGAATATTGCTTAAAATAGGTTCGAACACCTTAACGAAAGAGACCAACCAAATTTCTCGCGGAAAAGTAGAGGATATTGGAAGGCAAATCGCCCAACTTTCCTCCAAATATGAATTTATCATTGTAAGTTCCGGGGCAATTGCTGCTGCCAAACAATTCGTAAAGTTGGAACATTCAGGTCCAGAAATCAATGTAAAACAGGCCCTGGCCGCTATAGGGCAACCACATTTGATGCGAATTTTTCAAGAAAGTTTCAGGGAATTGGGCTTGCTCACTTCGCAATGTCTGCTGTCGTATTCCGATTTTGAAAATGCGGACTCAAAAGTGAATATTAAAAACACCATCAATGTTTTGGTGGCCAATAATTTCATTCCAATAATCAACGAGAATGATACCGTGGCAACGGATGAAATCAAATTTGGTGACAATGATAAGTTAGCCGCCCTTACTGCCGCTTTGTTGGAAGCCGATTTATTATTGATTGCTACCAACACCAATGGAATCTATACAAAAGAATCCTTAAGTGATAATCAACCCAAGACTATCCGAACAGTTAGTGACCTTCAAAATTTAAATAAGGAAATCGGCAATGGGAAATCAACCCATGGAACTGGAGGCATGCAATCCAAAATCGAGGCCGCCACTATAGCACAACATGCAGGAATCGAAACCTGGATTGTTAACGGTTTGAATGAAAATTTCATTCAAGATGCACTAGAGGATTTAATATACTATACAAAAATTACATCATGAAACACTACCTCTCCATAAACGATATTGACCATCTTTCGACATGTGTGGAAGAGGCCAAAGTTTTGAAAACGGTGCCTCAAAAATTCAAGGCACTCGGAGAAGGCAAAACCATTTGCCTGTTATTTTTCAATAATTCCCTTAGAACCCGTCTGAGCACTCAAAAAGCAGCCATGAATTTGGGCTTGGATGTGATGGTCATGAATTTTGGTAGTGAGGGCTGGGCCTTGGAATATGGTGATGGGACCGTTATGGATCAAGGTACATCAGAACATATCAAAGAGGCGGCGCAGGTAGTATCCCAATTTTGTGATGTTGTTGCAATTAGGGCATTTGCCAAATTAGAGGATAAAGAAAAAGACGAAGCCGAAGAAGTTTTGAACGGTTTTGCCAAATACGCTTCCATCCCTATTGTGAATATGGAAAGTTCCATTGCACATCCATTGCAGGCTTTGGCCGATGCCATTACCTTAGCGGAAAACAATTCCAAGGCCAAACCAAAAGTAGTTTTGTCCTGGGCGCCACATCCGAAGGCTTTGCCCCATGCGGTGGCAAATTCCTTTGTCAGGATGATGCGGTTACAAGATGCAGATTTTGTGATTACAAATCCTGAGGGCTATGATTTGGACCCTGAAATTACCAAAGGTTGTACCATTGAACATGACCAAGAAAAAGCATTGGAGGATGCTGATTTTGTTTACGTGAAAAATTGGAGCAGTTATTCCGATTACGGAAAGGTTTTGAATCAGAATTCGAGCTGGATGATCACGGCAAAAAAATTGGGAAAAGCGAAATTTATGCACTGCCTTCCTGTAAGAAGAAATGTAGTTGTTGAAGATGCGGTTCTGGACGGCGACCAATCCTTGGTCATTGAACAAGCAAATAATAGAACCTATTCAGCTCAAATTGTACTTAAGAAAATCTTGGAATCCATAAAATAAGGGCAATGGCAAAATTAAAAGACAAAGTATGTATTGTTACCGGTGCCACCAGCGGCATGGGCAAGGGCATTGCGGAAATGTTACATGCTGAAGGCGCCAAATTGATATTATCTGGTCGAAGTCAGCAGCGGGGTGACGACTTGGCTAAGACACTCAAAGGTTCCATATTCGTTCCTGGGGATGTTTCCAAGCCTGAGTACAACGAAAAACTGGTCAAAACTGCGATTGACCAATTCGGGAAGTTGGATATCCTTTCCTTAAATGCCGGTATTCTGGGATTAGGAAATGTGGTAGAGCTCCCTGTTTCCTCTTGGCAAAATACTTTGGATGTCAACCTAAGTTCCATTTTTTACATTTCGAAATATGCCATCCCCCATCTTGAAAATGCTGAGAAAGGGAATATTTTGATCAATGCTTCCATTGCCGCTTATAAGAGTTTTCCAAACCATCCAGCCTATTGTGCCACAAAAGGTGCCACAGTTGCGCTAATGAAGCAAATGGCGGTCGAATATGCCCCGAAAATCAGGGTCAATGCCATGTGCCCCGGGCCAGTGGACACTCCCTTGATTTGGGACTCGGCCAAAGCTTTTGAAAATCCAGAAGCAGCTGTTCAAGATGCTGCAAACGCTACCTTATTGCAACGATTAGGCACCCCGGAAGATGTTGCTAAACTAGCGCTCTTCCTATTATCGGACGATTCATCATGGATTACCGGAACGGCCATGACCATTGATGGAGGAATACTAAATGCTTGACATGAAACAAACACTTTCCATAGTAAAAATTGGTGGGAATATCATAGAAGACCCAAAGGGTCTTTCCAATATCCTTGGACTGTTCTCCCAAATGGATGGACATAAAATATTGGTCCATGGTGGTGGCAAAAAAGCCACTGAAATTGGAAATAAATTAGGTATCGAAGCAAAAATGACCAATGGCCGACGAATTACCGATGCCCAAAGTTTGGATGTGGCCATTATGGTATATGGCGGATTGGTCAGCAAAAAAATTACGGCCCAATTGCAAGCTTTGGGATGCAATGCCCTAGGGATGAGCGGTGCAGATGCCAACGCGATTCACGCCCATAAAAGACCCATAAAAGAGGTCGATTTCGGTTGGGTGGGAGATGTTGACGGTGTAAATTCAAACGGAATCTCAAAATTATTGCTGGCAGGCTTTACCCCTATTTTTTGTGCGCTGACACATGATGGCAAGGGACAATTATTCAATACCAATGCGGATACCATTGCTTCGGAATTGGCGATTGGCTTGTCATCTGAATTTGAGACGACACTATACTATTGTTTTGAAAAGAAAGGGGTCCTTCGAGATGTTGAAGACGAGCATTCAGTGATTCAACATATCAATTCCAAGACATACGAGACCTTATTGGCAGAAGGCGTTATCGCCGATGGTATGCTTCCCAAAATGCACAATTGTTTCCATGCCCTTCAAAATAATGTAAAACAGGTGTGCATTGGCGATTATGATATGCTACAAAAATCCACCTCAAATTTTACGACCTTAACGTTATGAAACCAAATCAAGGAGAGCTCACTCAAAAGGCACTGGAATTATTGCAACAACTGATTGCAATTCCTTCTTTTTCTGGAGAAGAGGACAAAACTGGTGATACCATTCAAAAATGGCTGTCCGACTTTGGAATGGAGACACAACGACAGTTCAACAACATATATGCTTTCAATAAGTATTATGATGAGAGTAAGCCCACATTGCTCCTGAATTCGCATCATGATACGGTGAAACCAAATTCCGCGTACACCAAAGACCCTTTCAACCCACATATTGAAGATGGAAAATTGTTTGGTCTTGGAAGTAATGATGCTGGTGGATGTTTGGTCTCCCTTTTGGCCACTTTTGTCCATTTTTATGAAGAAAAGAACTTGAGCCACAATATAATTATGGCGGCCACGGCAGAAGAGGAGAGCGCCGGTGAAAAAAGTTTGCGAGGTCTTTTGCCCATTCTCCCGAAAATCGATGTGGCTGTTGTGGGCGAACCCACCTTACTGGACCTGGCGATAGCCGAGAAAGGATTGATCGTGTTTGACGCGGTGATAGAGGGGACACCTTCCCATGCGGCGCATCCAAATGACAATAACTCCATCTACAATACCATCGAAGTGTTGAACTGGTTTAAAAATTGCTCTTTTGAAAAAGAATCCGAAGCTTTGGGCAAGGTAAAATTGACAGTAACCCAAATCAATGCAGGAAATCAACATAATGTTGTTCCCGCGAAAGTCGATTTGGTCGTAGATGTACGTGTGAATGATTGCTATTCGAATCAAGAAATTGCCGATATTTTGGATAAGGAGGCACCCTGCAAAATAACACCGCGTTCCCTACGATTGAATTCATCGGCCATTGACCCGACCCACGATTTGGTGAAGAGCGGAATCGCATTGGGTAGAAGCACCTACGGCTCCCCTACATTATCAGACCAGGCGGCCTTGAGCTGTCAGTCGGTAAAATTGGGGCCTGGAGACAGCACGCGCTCACATTCGGCCAATGAATTTATCTATGTAAAGGAAATTGAAGAAGGAATAGACCTATATATCAAAATTCTTTCAGGATTCTTAATTGAACTATAAAAATGCAATGATGACGGGAGAAACGGATTTATCGACCATACTGTCCAAAATGCAGCCCATTCTTAACGAAGGGGACTATGTTTTTATAAGTGTAGATCACACCTACCCTTTCAATCTTTCGCATGTTCATGGCATTTTTAAGGAAAAGGAAGGGATTACGCTGATCTTAAAAAAAGAAAAGGCGGACGATCTAAACCTGGAATATGGGTATATAGCATCCTGTATTACCTTGAACATTCACTCGGCCCTAGAAGCGGTCGGTTTTACGGCAGCAATTTCCAATACTTTGGCAAATAACGGAATCAGTTGTAATGTGGTTGCAGCATATTACCACGATCATATTTTTGTGGACAAGCAAGATGCCAAGGATGCAATGGAAATTTTATTGGGATTAATGAACCATTACAAATTGAAAAAATGAAACTCTGGGACAAAGGTTTTAGCACGGATAAAAAAATAGACCATTTTACGGTGGGTAACGATCGTGAACTGGATCTACTACTCGCAAAATATGATGTTATAGCATCCAAGGCACACGCAAAAATGTTGGGCAAAGTAGGTTTGATCACCGAGGATGAAACCAAAAACTTGATACTGGAATTGGACAAGATAGCCCGATGCATAGAAGATGGGGTATTTACCATTGAAGATGACTTTGAGGACATGCACTCCAAAATTGAGTTTTTGCTGACACAGAAACTGGGGGATACCGGTAAAAAAATCCATACGGCTAGGTCCCGAAACGATCAGGTTTTGGTGGCCATGCAGCTTTACCTGAAAGATGAATTGGCAGAGATCAAAGCCGAGGTCAAATCCCTTTTTGACCTTTTGCTTGATTTAGCAGAAAAGCATCAATCCGTTTTGTTGCCAGGTTACACCCACTTACAAATTGCGATGCCTTCTTCATTCGGACTCTGGTTTTCAGCTTACGCCGAAAGTTTGGTCGATGACCTGTACTTTGTACAGGCAGCTTATCGGATTGCGGACCAGAATCCCCTGGGAAGCGCCGCGGGGTACGGGAGTTCATTTCCTATTGATAGAAACTACACTACAACGGAATTGGGCTTTGAGACCTTAAAGTATAATGTGGTTGCCGCCCAAATGGGTAGGGGTAAGGTGGAAAAAGCCACTGCCTTGGGCATTTCGAGCATTGCCGCTACTTTATCCAAACTTGCAATGGACATCTGTTTGTATATGAGTCAAAATTTTGACTTCATATCATTTCCTGATGAGCTCACCACGGGAAGCAGCATAATGCCACACAAGAAAAATCCGGATGTATTTGAATTGATTCGGGGCAAGTGCAATAAAATTCAATCCATCCCCAACCAATTGACCATGATTACCAATAATTTGCCCAGTGGATACCATCGAGATCTACAATTGGTAAAGGAGGTTATTGTGCCCGCAATTCAGGATATCAAAGCCTGTCTGGAAATGATGGTTTTTAGTTTGAAGGAAATCCAAGTAAACACCAAAATACTAGATGACCCCAGGTACGATTATCTATTCAGTGTTGATACTTTAAATGAATTGGTAAAAAGCGGAATGCCCTTTAGAGATGCCTATAAATCCATGGGCAAGGATATTGAAGCAGGTACTTTTACTCCAAAAAAGGATATCAACCATACGCATGAAGGTAGTTTGGGAAATTTGTGTTTGGCGGAGATCCGCTCGAAAATAGAAAGAGTGCTCGCATAAAAAAGTTAATCGATATCAGTTGTCAATCCGCACGTCCTATCCGTCAATTCTAGTCACCCTTTTAAGGTAAAGTTCCGCAAATTCACTTTTATATGCTGATGATGATTCAGCGTCCTTGGATATAAATTATTATGACGGATTTATATCCTTTTAACTAAAAGGATATCAAAAATGGGATCTTGGGGAATAAAAGCATTGGAAAGTGATAATGGATTGGACGTCATTGAATTTTTAGAAGATCTTTATTCAGGAAAAACAGCATTGGTACTTTCCGAAATAGTCTCTTCTTTCGTCGAAGAAGGCCTTCTGGGCAAGGACAGCGATGAAATTGATTACTTCTATGACAACACGGCAATTTCAGTTGCTGAATTATTGATAATATATAAGGAAAAAGGGGAGTTGGACTACGACAACGAAGATGAGAAAATCTCCTTGCGCAAGAAAACCCATTTTCATTCTGACAAAAAATCAATTGAATTCATTTTGCGGTGCTTGACTGACATAAAAAATGAAAAACCAGATAAGGACGGAATAAGAGAATATGTCGAATTGAAGAAAGAATCAGCTTCTTATGAGAGGTGGAAAGAGCACTTGGAAAGTCTAATCAGTAAGCTAAACAATGAAATAAATTAGAAATCCTCGATTTTCATTGAACATTCAATCACAATGGCAAACAAATTGTACTTCCCAATTTTCATCCTACTCGCAAGCTGCTCGGCCTTAAAAGCCCAACAAGACATCGATTGTCATATTTCAACCATTGAAGGAGCACAGCATCTTGTCTGTGGGGCTTCAACTGCTATAAATATTCCTGAAAATTCCTGTTACGAATACATTGAAGAGAAAACCATTACTGTTGGCGAAAAATTCATCATCATACAGGTGCTGGACGAAATGTACAACAATCGTGGCGCCTTGATTTTTGACAAAAATGGCACCCAAATCAATTTTGATATTGTTCAAGCCGAACGGGAAAAGTACTATGAGCACTACAACTGCTGTATCAATGTGAAAGAATACCAATCCAGGCTTTATTTCTGGGATATGGTGGATGAGAACGGCGAAGATTACAATTGCTATTACGACTCTCAAACCGAATATGCATTATACTCCATTCCGCGGTATTACATTTTTGATGCCAAGAAAAATACTGTCGAAACGAAAATCGTAAAGAACCCATGTTCCACACTTTTTCAGGGCGGGGAATTGGTATGTAATTAACCAGATTGATGCCTTTTAGTAAACTGGTTGATTCCGCAAAACCACAAGAGTTCGATTTTTTATGCTTAGTTTTCGGTAATGAACGATACCGATTACTTTTCACATCTCTATGAAATTGCGAGCCACCTGAACAAGGAGTTTTCCCTACATGCAGCGCTTCGCAAATCTTTGGAGAAAATGGTGGAAATCCTGGATCTCGAGACCGGGTGGATCTGGCTTACAGAACCAGATAACAAATCGGTGTATTTGGCAGCTTCCTATAATCTGCCCCCCGCGCTAAGTGATTATCCCGAACGACTCTCAGGTCCATGCTATTGTATAAAGCAATACCTCGCTGACGATATCGAGGAGGCCATGAACATCAGTGAGATTGCCTGTACACGATTGAAGGATATTGACTTGGGCACAAAAGGTCTTATGTTTCATGCAACGATTCCCATTATTATCAACAATCAAAAGGTGGGACTCATAAATTTATTGAGCAAAGAAACCGGCAAACTCACCGAAAAGGAACTCACCATTCTCAACACCATAAGTGAATTGGTGGGAACCGCCGTTCAACGTACCCGGTTACAACAATCATATGGCAACGGAAATGTTGCATCGGACACGGCCATACGTGATATATTACAACGTGTGTTCGCTCCAGAAATGAAAAGAATCGTTTCTTACCTTCAAAATTCCAAGAATGACACGGATAAAATAAAGGAAACCCTCAAAAGAGTCATCGACCTCCAAGGGCATTTAAAAACGTTGCTGAAGGAAACTGAGCGATATGAGGAAAGTGCTACTTTAAAAGAGCTCAACTATCCAGAAATGCCGTTGACCAAGCGCGAATTGGAGGTATTGACACTTATAAAAAAAGGACTTACCAATGAGCAAATTGGCAAACAACTGTACATCACGGAACGTACGGTGAAATTTCATGTTACGGCAATTCTATCCAAACTTCATGCCGACAATAGAACCGAAGCTGTGGACATTGGTCTAAAGCGGGGTCTTTTTAGTGTCTAATATTTGATACATACACCCCTGTACTTTAGTACAGTTCTTTTTCTGTACTTAGGTTCGTTTTATTCCCTCTTTCCTCTTATGACCTTTGTAATTCACTAAAAACAAAATATTATGAAAGCAAGAAGCATCTATATGGAGCACGCCAATATTACAGTAAACAACCTGCAAGAGGCCGTAAACTTCTTCCAAACGGCCTTCCCACATTTCAAAATAAGAGGAGGGGGTAACGAAATAAGGGAATGGGTCCATCTTGGCGATGACGATACCTACATAGCCATTAACCAAGCCAAGTATAGTGACTTAAAAAATGGCAAAAACTATGACACTATTGGAATCAACCATATTGGTTTTGTTGTCGAGGATGTGGAAGCAATAGCAACTAACCTTCTAAACGCGGGATATAAAAGGGACTTCCCAAAGGAGGTAGAACAGTTTAGGATCAGGGACTATTTTGCCGATGCCGATGGCAATCAATTTGAGTTTGTGCAATACTTGAGTGAGCTCCCTGAAGAGCGAAATAGCTACAACAAACAACTTACAGTATAATCAAAAAACGAACTATTTAGTCAGTTTTAACTCACCACCTGTTGCATTCATAAATGTACAGGTGGTTTTTGATTTCTTTGGTATAGGTCTTCCGTGTACTTTCCTAACTCCATTTCCACACTTTTTTCCAACCGCTAAGTGAAAAAGGGCATCCGTTAATTCAAACCGGCTATTCATAAGATGGAGGCTTCACAAAACATTGCTGTACAGTATGTTTGTGTCAGTCAGCGTTGAATAACTCTTAGAGTTAGGAATTCTTAAAGCAAGTGTTCAGCGCATAACTATATAGCAATGCACTTTTCATTGACTTTCGGTCTCTAAAGTGTTTAGTTTAGTTGAGGTTTCCATTGCACCAAGGGATTGCGCCCTAATTCCTTGGTAGTGATGGATAAACCAAAGGAATTATCTCCACTTAGTTTAATCTATTATGCTGGAAAGAGCCATTGAGGAAATGGCTCTTTTTAATTAAAATTTGATTTCAAAATACCATAAAGTTTTCATCTTTTCATAGGAATTTGAAATCAGTCTTATAAAGCTATCCTTTGTAAGTTATCCATTTAAGAATATCAAGGTTTGGTGTCTACATTCTTAAATACAAAGGATAAACAAGTCCCTCAAGGTAATTCTTGGGGGGTTTTTATACTGCTTTATGGTCCAATTATGCATTTCATCAGAAAAAATGGTCAGTTAGTCCGAATAAGTGCCTCCATCAATTAAAACACCACATCCGTCTATTACCTCAAAGGAATCTGATTTACAATTCGTTATTTAGAATCGTGATTTTAATAATAGTGCCCAAATCTTTTACTTAACCCTATTGAATATGCATTTACTTACAATAATCTGGACCCTGTTTTGCGCTTCCCTAATTATGGGATATCCCTTGTACCTGCTTCATAAATCTTCAAAGTTCATAGAAATTGCTAACGAACAATCCTTTCTGGTCAAATCAAATATGGTAGAGTTGATTTCATTTGACTTGAGTCACCATTTGCCAGGCTGGTCCATAAAACTTGACGTTCCGCAAATCACAGAAGAAGTATTATATAATAATCTGTTGTTGTTTTATTTAGAATCTTCGGATTCCTGCTTAAAACTGCCACTTAGCAACGGTACTTTAGGGTACACGGCCAGTGTATATAAAAATGTTGGAAAGGTTTATGTCACATTTAAATCCTTGGTGGATGGCGTCTCAAACTTTTATGCCCCGTCCTGTCATATTAGCAAGCTTAAGATTCTTATTGTAAAACCTATCCTTGACGTTTCAGAAGGGCAAACAATCCCGAAAACTGCCAAAGCCGATATGTATAAGTCCCTGCAGAAGGCAAAGGTCAATATCAATCAGTACGAAGAAGTTATTGAATACCTTAGCAATATTGCCATGATAGAATATAAGGGGTACTCAACCCGTGCACTTAGCGGAGAAAACCAAAACCTTGATACGTTCGCACAATCGAACAAAACCGCGGCATTATCTCCGACAACATAACAACTCTCCTTACCGATTTTGCCTAAAATCAGATTTAAATAGTCATTCGGTTCTATACCGCCACCATTTCATATCCACAATTTGTCAATTGAAATCATGGATGCATCAATTCTGTGATTTTTAATAGGGTTATCCTAGTAGATTTAGACTTTGAACTTTACAACGAACCTAGCATAACCGTCAAATGATACACTTACCTAAGAATAGATTTACAAGCTCGTCTCTAGTATTTCCATAATTACAAGCAAGTATGGGGTTATGCTGCGCAACCGTAATTACTGGAAAGAATGAGATGGGCTTTGTAATCAGTAGCATAACATCGTACGTTTTATATATTGAATTAGAGCTAAAACAAGCCAATTTGATATAAAATATTTATAACTTGATGCTGTGGCACAGTCGATATTCAACTTTTATAGTTGTGTGTCACACTCGCAAAACCAAACTACAAATTACTGAAAAACAATGTTTTAACATTAAAACCTTTTATTAAGCCAAAAATCAACCCCGATGAACTTAAAAGTAGTAATAGTAGAAGACGAAAAACACAGTAGAGAAATACTGAAATCCTTACTTGAAGAATTTTGCCAAGATGTAAAGGTTATCGCCGCGGCGAGTACCGTTGAAGAAGCCGTAAAGGTGTTATCCGTTTTTAGTCCAGATGTGGTTTTTTTGGATATCGAATTACAATCTGGAGTAGGCTTCGATATCCTTGAGCAAATTAAAGAACCTAGCTTTGAGATAATTTTCACAACGGCATTCGAAAAATATGCCGTCAAGGCCATTAAATTTAGCTCGTTGGATTATTTGCTTAAGCCAATAGCCCTTGATGAACTTCAAAAAGCAGTTGAAAAAGCAAGGGTAAAAATCGACACCAACGTTTATCGCCAACAATTGGATACGCTTATGCAAAGTTTATCCAGACAATCCAATAAACAGGAAAAAATCTGTCTGGCAACCACAGCAGGAATGGAATTCATAGCCATTGATGATATTGTCCTTTGCAAGGCCGACGGATCTTATACATCCTTTGTGCTAAAGAACAAAAATTCACTTTTGGTGAGCAAACATCTTAAAGAATATGAGAATTTGTTGGCGGATCAGCTGTTTATGCGTGTTCACAATAGCTATCTGATCAATTTAAGAGAGGTGAAAAAGTACATCAAATCAGATGGTGGTTACATTATCATGAGCAATGACATGCATGTAAGTCTTTCACCTAGAAAAAAAGATGATCTGATCGATGCCATGAGAAGATTATAGTCTACCGGACTTAAAGGTAATCTAACTTTCTTTTTTGCTATTGACCAAGCTCTTGGTAAATTCGTTTAGAGCCTCAACCTTTTGGTCAAAGTCCCCTTTGAGAGTTTTCCGGTATTCGTTAAGGTTTTTGACCAAATCATCTATGTTTTCTGGAAGAACATCTTCAAAAAACTGTCTTAACCTCTTTGCCACTGTTGGGGACTTTCCATTGGTGGAAATGGCTATTTTGACATTACCCTTGGTAACAATTCCCCCCATATAAAAATCACAGAATGGTGGATTATCAGCTACGTTGACCAGAATGCTTTGCGCCCTGCAATCGTGGTAGACCTGCTCGTTTACCTCGACCTTATCCGTGCAGGCAACAACCATATGCTTGCCCTTCAAGTATTTTTTATGGTATACAGCTCTCGTAATCTCAACCGTATGCTTATCGGCCAATTCCAAAGTATCTTTCAAAAACTCAGGAGCAACCATTTGGACCTTGGCATTTGGACTTGATTTAAGTAAAAAGGACAACTTTTCAAGTCCAACATTGCCTCCTCCAACAATCAGTATGTTTAAATTGGTTGCTTTGAGAAAAATAGGATATAGTTCATTCCGCTCCATCTACAATTACTTTTTGTATTAAAAGTATTCAGAATACCCCACACAGCAAAAACCTTACCTCCCCTTTCACAATTTGAGTCAAAAAAGAACGCTATTTTTTAATGACCCTCCCATCACTTGTCAATACCTGCCTAATAATTTCTGCATCACCTTTATAAAAAAGTCTTGCGTCCGAATTAGCAGTTACATCGATGGTATTGGAAACGGTTAAGTAGGCATCACTATCCGATGAAAGGGAAATCTCCAAATCCTCGATGTGAAGCCCATAATCCTTCAATCTGCTATCTGAGGACAAGGTGGCTTTCAAGTCATTGATTCTTCCAACGGCATCAATACTGCTATCCGAAGATAGCTTAAGGGTTGCGTCCTGTGTTTCTATTTCACCTTCCAATCTGGCCCCAGAGGAAAGATTCATATATGTGTTCGATGCATCCAAATACATATCGGCACTGCTATCCGACGAAGCCCTTAACTCAAAGTCGTTTGTTGTAATATCTCCCTTAAAATATGCGTCGGAGCTCAATTCCACCTTTACATTTTCTGCATCCAAGGGGTCGTCCAAATAGATAGCCGCATCTGAAGACGCTTTGAAGTCCCGGATTTCTGCCATTGTAATATACAGCTGTAGTGTTTCAGGCCCCTTGACGTTAAGATTGTTTTTGAGTTTAACCGTAAGTTCTCCCCCTTCTTTGTAGATTCTTATCTTATCAAACAAGTTGTCGTTGGCCCTTATTCGTACACTTTCCTCAGTATCTGAAAAAGTAACGTAGGCTTTGAAATCCGTAGCGACGGATAATGCCGTAACATTGTCGAAATCGTATTCCCTGGTAGATACCTCATCGGATACCCTGATGGTTTCATAAGAGCAAGAGGAAGCAAAGATCCCTATTGCCACCGCAATAAAAATTCGTTTAATTGTTATCATGATGTTCGTTTTTGATTAAAATTCCAATCGGTAATTGAGCAACGGCAAAAGTTCTAGCTGGTACTCCGTTTCCGTAGTTCGAGTTACCGGATTAAAGAAGACCTCATCCACATTGAGTCTGTTGGTCACATTTTGAATATCAAAAGAGATTACATGGGATACTTTGGGCCTATTGATGCGATAGGAGAAACTTGCGTCTATCCTCCAATAATCATCCAATTCGATGGTATTTCTTTGATTTTCCAGTAATCTGATGCGTCCAGTTTGATCAAAAAACTCCAAATCGACCGGAGTTTCCCGCTTGCCTCCGTTCCATAACAATTTGGCATTTATTCCAAATATGTTATTGTTGTTTTTTCCCATTTTAAACTCTTTCCCCCCAACTACATTAAAAGTATAGTTGGCATTGTACCGGCTATTGTACCAATTGCCATCGCCTGCCCTGTACTGGGAATCAAAAAGGGAACTGGTCACCAAAAAGTAATATTGGTTTGAAAAGAATTTCTCAAAGGTGAGTTCCAAACCATAATTTCTGGCCTTTCCTGAGTCCACTAATGCAGATTCAATAAAGCGACCGTTCAAAAAGGAATCCGTAAACCCAGGAGTTGCCGATATGGCCACTTTGTTCAAATCCTGATAGTACACTTCGACCTTTACATGTCCATTTTTTATGACACGCCAATCGTACCCCAACACGTAGTGGGCGGCCCGCATCAAATCCAAATTTGCGTTGGGTGTGCTCACATTTCCTTGTGCATCAGATACCTCAATAAAGTATTGATTCAATGGCATTCGTCTGGAATGCAAACCAACCCCAGCGCTCAAAGTATGCTTTGGGGTGATTTTATACTCAATTCCCCCTCTTGGTTCCAAAACAAAATCACTATTCACCGAAAATGAGGAAGCATGAAGTCCGAAAGTGGTTGAAAACTTTTCATTGAACCGATACTTGGCCTGTGAGAAAAATTGCAAAAAAGTTCCATTGCCGTCGGCGTTCACCAGTACTTCGGTATCAGTATCCCTTGTCTCATCAGAAAGTACATCATAGGATAATCTACTATATACAAATCCTGTTTTAAGTGAGGTTTTTGCATTGAATTTTTGATTGAGGTTGGCACTGATTCGAACAGCATTGTTCCGAAGAATATCCCTTTCCCTAAAAAAATTGGAGTTGATTCTATTGTCCAACGAAAAGATATAATCGCTGCGGTTTCCAGAATAAGAAATCGCAGCATCCAACGAGGTATTGGGATTGAAAAAATGCTTCAGATTAAGTCCTCCCATATAGGTTTTGGAATCAAAGACTTCATCTTCAAAGACATCGGGATTTACTTGGTCGGCATTGTCTTGATTATTCTCGCTTAACCCTCCCATTCCCCAAGCAGAAAGATTTGTTTTTTCTCCCAAGGGAAGGTTCACCTTGAATGCAAGATCTTGAAAGGTTGGCACCGAACCTTCGGACACTTCAATGATATTGTTCAAAATGGTCAAAGTCGAATATCGATAGTTGACCAGATAGGAACCTTTGTAATTTGTGGAAAAAGGGCCTTCGATGGCCAAATCGGTTCCCAAAATCCCAAATTGAAATGCGTATTCTGTATTTTCAGCATTTCCATTTCTGAGTTTGATATCGAATACCCCTGAAGTTGCATTGCCATATTCCGCAGGAAAGGCTCCGGTAAAAAAATCGGAATTTCCTAGCATATTGGTGCTTAACAGGCTCACCGCCCCAGGTGAATACCCTTCTTCAGAAAAATGATTGGGTTCAGGTACTTCCACTCCCTCAATTCTCCATAATAACTGATTGGGAGCGTTCCCTCGAATAACAATTTCATTGGTTGTATCATCGGTATTCGTAACCCCGGCAAAAGAAAGCGCCATTCTTCCCGGGTCGCTAATACTCGCAGGAAAGCGTTTTGTTTCTTCAACTCCAAAAGATCTGGCACTTACCGTGGCCAATTTATTGTTAGGTTTTATTTGATCCCTACGTGCTTGCACCACAACCTCTCCCAATTGGTTTAGGGATTCTGTCAATCGTATTGTTAGATTGATTTCTTTTGCGGACCCCACTAATACTTCGGAAATCGATGCATCTTCATAGCCCAAATAGCTGATTGCAAAGGATTGCCTACCAACGGATACGTTTTCCATGGAGAAAAACCCCTGTGCATCGGTGATGACGCCAATTTGCGGATCAGAACCCAGAAGAACAATGGTAGCGCCCATTAAGGGACTTCCAGTAGCAATGTCCGTCACTTTTCCTTTTACGGTTTGTGTCAAATCCTGTGCATTTCCAATAAATGCCATAGCAAGGAACAGACCCAATAAAAATGCGCCCTTGTTTATTTCTTTTCTCATGCTGTTGTGGATTTCTTTTAGCGAAGTTCCTTTTCGAGTTTGAGCATGGGCATCCAATAGAAATTTATTGCTGACCATTCGTTAATTTCCAAATTTTGGGAACTTCTGATGAACACGGCTCCATTCTTTGAAAATACATGTTTCGCTACTAGTCCTTGATTAATTGACGGTTCGTTTTTTGATTTGTTATTCATCTCGTAAATGTTTTTTATATCTGTTTCTTCCCATATTAAAAACCCCTACTTTGATACCGATACCCCCAGAAAACCCATTGATTCTTGACAAAGGGTTGAATTCTAGATCCAGTTTACTCGAAAAGCGGTATTTGACCCCGGCTTCCAATTGAAGGTATCTTGAAACATTGAACAGCAAGCTTACGCCCGGTTCCAAAACAAAAATGGCATCGATATCATCTTCATCAATTTCCTCTCCAATCCGATCATCAAAATTGTTTCCCAAATATCCGGCACCGCCAGCTCCAATCAACACTGGAAAGGAGAGGTTAACCGCAGATTCACTAAATAGGATTGGTTCTAAGTGCAAACCACCGTAAGCCGCCAATAAATCTTCATTGGTGGTAAGCGGATTATCTTGTTCGGAATATAGGACCGACCCCACGAATCCAACCTCAAATTTTCGATTCGCCACATAAGCAACTTTCAAACTCCCCCTATAAGTCTCCTTGCCGTCAATCTCCCCAAAATAGGTCGAAAGGCCCAGGTATACCCCATGCACAACATTTCTGCGGTCGTTAAATTCAATGTAATCTCCATCATCCTCCGTCTGGGCCGATGCACTGCATGCAAAGAGCACCAAAATGAAGAGTAGTAATCTGTTCTGTTTCATCGTTTTTTGATTAGGTTGTCGAGTTAAAGACAATTAAGGCAGCAAAAGGTTGCACGTTCATTGCCTTTTTTTCGAGATATTTATTAATAGATTGATATTCAATGTTTTAATCCGATATTATAATCACTCCCTTAATACCATTAATGGCGAAGTCCCCTTTTGGCCCAGAACCATATGAAGCAGTAATTTCCCTTATCTTTCTTCCGGCGTTGGTCATAGTGGTTTTTACATTGGCAAAAGTTTTAGGAACCCGCAACAAACCTTGTTCCAAAGTGGCCCTGAAGTCAAAGGAAAGTCCAGAAATATTCAAATTAACCTCGGAAGACTCTTGAACAATGTCAATGTCGGCATCTTGCTTCAGTATCTTATGAATATCAACTTCGGCTATTCTTAGGGTCAGAAACAATTCTGAATCCACACTTGAGATATCCACATTGGAAAATTTAAAATCCCCGCGAAGACTTCCCATGTTCTCAAGATATACCTCATCCTTGCTTGAATAGAGTTCCAATTTGGTCACCTCATCCAATCGTATCTCACTTCCACTGCTGATTATTTTCAATTTTTGGGCATCATCTATATCGATGGATCCGTTGCTCATTTTAATATTACCGTAACCGATATTTCCACAATTCAATTTTCCAAAACGCATATCGATTTTCCCAGTTGATATTTCTTCATTGATCCATAGGTCACCATGCTGCACATTGGCATCCAAATCGCCTTTCCAAGCTCCAATAATCACATCGCCGAATTTATTGGTAATGTTGAGTTCGGCATTTACGGGCATATATATATCGTAATCAATCTGTATGTTGGATTTATCAAAGTCGAAGGGATTGGCCTTGTTGAAGTATCGTGCAAAAATACTGGAGCTCTTTTCTGCTATTTCTGAGGAAATTCGAATAAAATCCCCGGCTTGGGTCACTTTGGGCTGAATCCTGTCCAACAATTTTTTTGCGTTCTCATCCTTCCTGTGCGTCACAATCATGGAAATTGAGATTTTCAATTCGTCCCTGTCCCAACCATTTATGGATACATTTCCGTATTTGTTCTCAATCTGCACTGTTCCCGTGGCAGGAAAATCATAGCTCTTATCCCACTTTTTGGAACGCTCACTTTGGGCAGATACCGTTATCGCCAAAAAGCAACTGAATATGGCTATCGTTATGCTTTTATAATATATACCCTTCATAATACATTTCATTTTTAGAAGCATTGATCTGTTTGAGTAAATTCTCAATCAATTCAATACGTTTTTTATAGTTGTTCACAATGGCCTCCAAAATCAGCTCATTGTCCAAGTTGTTCTGCATTTCCAATCTTAATTGTTCGTATTCGGTATCCAATTCATCCATAAAGGATAAAAACTCTTCTTTGTCCCTATCGGAAAGTTTGGGATGATTTTTTACCAACTGCACTTGTTGAAAAACCAAGTTTTTATAGTGAAGGTCAATCTCAAAAAGTTCTTCATTGGCATACCCTTCCATGGTGCCTGAAACAGGATTGTTCACCATTAAAAACACGGACAGCGATAATCCTATCAAAAGCACAATGGAGGCCGCAACCCGAAGTTTGTGGGATTTCCATAACGGAATCACTTTCACCTCTTCCTCGATGTCCAATTGCTCGGCAATATTGCCCCAAAGCTTGTCCTTGTCCACTTTGTGGACATCAAAGGCCTGCTTATTTTCCCTAATATGTTTTTCAAAATTGTCCATTACAGTTCATTTACAATTTGAATCAATTTTTTCTTTGCCCTATGGTATTGTGATTTGGATGTAGAAGTGGAAATTTCCATGATTTCCGCAATTTCCACATGATCATAACCTTCAATCAAATACAGTGTAATTATCTGTCGATACCCTTCAGGAAGCTGTCCCAACCCCATTTTTATCTTTTCAATCCCAAACTTGACGTTTGTATCTGGCTCTTTATCTTCCAACGGCTCTCCCTCGTTTTCCAAAGAAGATAAAAGCAGACGTTTTGCCTTTAAATGATTGATGCTCCTATTGATCACAATGCGCTTCAGCCATGCCCCAAAGGTGCTTTCGAACCTAAAGGTGTCCAGTTTCTTGAATGCCTCAACAAAACTCTCTTGTAAAACATCCTCGGCATCCTCGCGAATGGTCAGTAATCGCATGGCAACATTGAACATGGCATCCACGTACAGTCCATACAACTGATACTGGGCATTCCTGTTGCCTTCTTTGCTCTGCTCTACCAAAGCTTGGTGCGTAAAACGTACGTTTGCTTCCAAAAATCCTGGACGGTTATTCAATGACAGCTAAAAATAATCCTATTTCATTTACCTCAAAGACAATTATAAATTGCTAGGGTTGCACGAAGCTTCATTTTTAACAAAAAAAACCTTCAATCTGCATTGAAGGTTTTTTAGAGGATGTATTTAGGTTGATTAGTTACTGCAGTTTTACAATGATAAATTCGGACCTTCTATTCGCATCGTGTTCTTCTGTGGTACATCTAACTCCATTACTACAATGGTTCAACAGTTGTTGCTCCCCGTAACCGATGGCACTCTCAACACGCACCGCCTCAATGCCCTGGGAAATGATATAACTTCCCGTTGCTTTCGCTCTCTTGTCGGACAAAGTTTCATTGTAACGATCACTTCCCCTTGAATCGGTATGTGCTTCAATTTTGATGACCATTTTGGGATATTCCTTCATCACCTCAACAATTTTATTGAGCTCTTGGGCCGCGTCAGGTCGTATCTCAGCTTTGTTCAAATCAAAATAGATATTGTCGATCTTAATTTTAAGGACGCCGTTCTCCCTAACAATGAGTTTGTTGAGTTCCTTGGTTATCTCCAAAGGAACATCATTGACAAAATCCTTGGTTTTTGATGTGCTAAAACCGGCGCCTCCCGATTTAAAGCCTTCTTTATCTATTCTAATGGCATATGTGGTCTCACAATCCAATGGGAGGTCAAAAACAAATGCTCCATAGGGGTCTGTTCTGGTTTTTCCCAAAGAATTACCGTCCGACGAGATAAGTTCCACATTTACGTTTACTATGGGTTGGGCATTGGCACTTCTGACCACACTCCCCTTTACGGTTTGCTTACAGATTTCTTCCATTCGTTGGAATGAATAGATATCATCATCTCCTTTACCGCCTTCCCTATTTGAGGAAAAATAACCTCTTTGTGTTTTTTCGTTGACGATGTAAGCAAAGTCATCCCTGTTACCATTGAGGGGCTTGCCCAAGTTATTGGGTTCACTGAAACCATTGCTTGTGAGCTCAGTTTCAAAAACGTCCAATCCGCCAAGTCCTAGATGTCCATCAGATGCAAAGTATATTTTCTCTTCGGTGATAAAAGGAAACATTTCCCTTCCTCCGGTATTTATCGTCGGTCCCAAGTTTCTAGGTTCTGAAAAACTTCCATCACGATTAATGTCAACAACGAAAATATCCGTCTTCCCAATACTACCGGGCATGTCAGATACAAAGTACAGCTTGCGCCCATCTGGACTCAAGGCTGGTTGACCCACAGAATATTCTTCACTATTAAAGGGCACCTCTACCGCTTCGGTCCATTCTCCACCGCGAAGTTCCGAGGTATATATCTTTAAATGATTTGTTCCTTCATCATCTCCACCCAAAACTCGGTTGGCATAATTGTTTCTAGTGAAATACATTACATTTCCTTCAGGGATAAATGCAGCCACTGCCTCATGATAACGGGTATTTAAAATGGAAGAAAATTGGGTTACCTCGGCCAAATCGGATCCCAAACTAATGGTGTCCGCCATAAAAAAGTCCAAATATGGCTGTTGGTTCCATTCGTAGACCCGGGTTTCAAATCTCAAGGAATCCCTGCTCGAAGAAAACACAATTTTATCTTTATAATAAATGGTTCCGAAATCCGCAACAGGAGTATTGATTGCCAAATTTGTAATGTAAAACTGCGGTTGTCTATTTAAGATTTCGTCCAACTTTTCGTCATTATCCTTAAAGTGCTCAACCGACAGACCCTCCTTTTTAATTTTTTTGGAGTAAATTTTCATTATTGCCTTTGCCAAGGTGTAGTTGTTTACGCCCTTTAACGCATGAACATATCTAAAGGTATATTCTGCAGAAAGCTCATTTTCATATTTTGAGAAAAGTACGGTATACCACTTTACGGCATTTTCCATATCGGTGTTAAAGAAGTAGGCATCACCCAATCGTTCCAACACTTTTCGGGAATCATCTCCTTTTCTAACTATATTCTCATACTGTTTCGCAGCCCTTGCGTACATCAAATTGTCAAAATTGATATCAGCATTCTGGTACTTCAACTGAGCATTGGCTGTAAACGCCAAGAATAAAAGAAGTAAGAGCGAGAGCGCTATGTTGGTTTTAAAAACTTTCATCTTAATAAAATCTAGGGGATTTTAGTCGCTTTTCTACAGTTTTGAACTCGTACCGCAGGAATATTTCGTGCGTACCACTGGTATAGCTTCTTAGATCGGAAGTTGTAAGGTCATAGGAGTACCCGGCACTCAGGTCCGGTGATATCTGAAGTCCCAATAAGGCTGAAAACGAGTCGTCCCATCGGTAGGCCAATCCTGCCGTAAACGTTTCTTTCAACATAAAATTTGCAGAAACGTCAGCGATGATAGGTGCCCCAGGCACCCATTTCACAAAAAAGGCCGGTTTGAACTTTATATCTGGCATAAGATCAATAATTTTTCCACCTATCAAATAGTAATGCAAGCGTTCAGCGGCTATTTCCTGTTCTTCTCCATCATAGTGGTCCTGAGCAAAGAAATTTGGCACTGCCAACCCTAAATAACTTTTACCCGTGTGGTAATAAACACCTGCTCCAACGGTTGGAAAAAACTTGTTCGCAATATTGTTTTGAAATGCGATATCCGGGTTCTCGGTCAATCCTTTTGAAAAATCGACATTGAACAACCTTCCTCCTCCTTTTAATCCAAAAGACAATCTTCTGTTATCTTCATCCAATTTGACGGTATAGGAGAAGTTTGCATCCACAAACAACTCAGAAGCAGGACCCAATGCATCGTGCGAGATCACCAATCCTAACCCAACATTGTTACCCATAGGCCCATCTACGGCCAGCACCTGCGTGCTTGGGGCTCCATTAACCCCTACCCATTGGGAACGGTGCATAACCAATGCCGCCAAATGCCCTCTTGAACCTGCATAGGCTGGATTAACATTTAGGGTGTTGTACATATACTGTGTGAACTGTGGGTCTTGCTGTGCAAATCCATGAAAGCAGAATAGCATCAGCGCCAGCAAACAAGTATATCTCAATTGGTTTTTCATTCGGTCTGTATTTTTCAATGTTTTCCTACCCATTTTACTATCTGTTTATGTACAACCAATCTGTTCTTGGTGCTGAACCATCTCCAAGATCAAGCACATAGTAATAAGTACCTACGGGTAGTTGATCTCCTTGTTGTACAATGGCACGTCCATTTGAGGTACCGTCCCAATCGTTGTTATAGGAGCGCTGTTCATATACAATGTTGCCCCATCTGTTATACACTTGGAGCACATTGTTTGGGTATCTGGAAATACAATCTATTTTGAAAACGTCGTTGACGCCATCTCCATTCGGCGAGAACTCGTTGTATACGGTCAAGCAGGAAGGTTCAACAGTTGCTTGATCGGAATCATTGCTTCTGTTCACATCCAATTGATCTACAAAGGCCAAATTTGCCGTATTCAGGTAGTCATTGACATCCAATACTTCAACCGTAAGTTGAAGATTTGCCGTGTCCAGAGGATCTAAGGAATCCAAATCCCAAAATCCTGAAATTTCGTCATAAACACCGACCGAAGCCTGCGAGGTTATCAATCGATATCCGGAAGGCAATTGTTCTTCAATACCAATATTGGTCGCTGCTACACTACCCTGATTGGTCAAGGTGATGGTAAAAACTACTTGGTCTCCAATATTTGGGGAAGCATTGTCCACAGTTTTGGTAACAGCTAAATCCGTTGTTTGGGGTGTTATGCTAACAGCGGCCTCATCATCATCAGCAAGTCCATCGGATAGGTCATCCTGATTGAGTCCTTGATTCGGGTCACTGTCCGGATCAGCCAAATCACTGGCCGTTATGGTTGCTACGTTAATGTATTCATCGGTGGTTCCGGTTGGAGCATTGACCATGGCCAATATCACCAAACTTTCTGTGTTTTGATTGAATATTGTTGCGTTTATGTTCCAAATTCCGCTACCGGCATCATAAGTCCCAGCAGTTGCCACATGCGATTGGTATGTAAAGCCTACAGGTAATAAGTCGGTTACTACCACTCCGGTGGCATCGCTGGCCCCATCGTTTGCAATACTCAGTGTGAATTCAATCACGTCGCCAACATTTGGGGTAGCGTTGTCAACAGTTTTTGTCAAAGAAAGATCTGCCAATCCATTGGGCACGGGCACAACGGTGTCTTGATCATCTTCGGAACTCAAACGGTTATCTGGTGTTGAATCGGGATCAAAGGTATCCAGTCGAATCAGCTCAGCGGTGTTACTATAATTCCCAGAAGCAAGAACCGTTGCTGTTATGGTAAGCGTTTCTGAAGTTCCACTGGCCATTGTTGAAACCGCCCAAACCCCAGTAATTTGATCATATGTTCCTGATGTTGCTACGGCGGAAACCAAACTGTATCCAGTAGCCAGTTCATCTTCAACGACGATTCCAGTTGCTGTATTTGGCCCTGAGTTAGTGACGGTAATGGTAAAAACTATCTGTTCTCCTACTGAAGGACTCAGGTTATCTGCCGTTTTTGATACCGATATATCTGTGACCGATCGAGGTGTTACGGATTGCTCATCCTGGTCATCTTCAAATGGATTGTTATTTCCGGGTGTGGAATCGGGATCTAACTGGATTGCGGACACAACTTCAGCTACATTATTATAATCTCCTGAAGCATTCACTTGAACGGTAATATTTAAAATTGCGCTACCTCCACTTGCAATTGTTCCGATGTTCCAGAGTCCACTCGCTCCACTATATGTTCCGCCAGAGTCATCCGAAAGATAACTATATCCTGAAGGTAAGACGTCTGAAACTACAACATTGGTCGCGTCACTTGGGCCATCATTGGTCACCGTAATTGTAAAGGTTACATTGGAGCCGACATCTGGAAATTCATTGTCAACCGTTTTATCCAAAGTCAAATCTGCAGATGGTATTGGAGTAGTGCCGGCACTATCTTGATCATTCTCAAAAATATTGTTGTTGTTCGGAGTGGAGTTTGGATCTAAATTACTGGATGAGAAAACTTCGGTCACATTGAAATAATCCCCTGTCGGATTCACAATAGCCATGATATTCATGGTCTCTGTGGTTCCATTTGGAATTACTCCGTTCAACTCCCATATCCCTGTTCCAGCGTCATATACTCCCGCTGTTCTATTATTGGAAACGTAGGTGTATCCAGAAGGAAGCAAATCTTGTACCTCAACCCCTGTGACATCACTAGGTCCGTTGTTGGTAATGCTGATATTGAAAATTACCTCCTGACCCACGAACGGACTAAGAAGGTTAACCGATTTTCTTAGAACAAGGTCTGAAACCAATACCGGAACCGGCTCTATAGTTTGTTGATCATCTTCTGTGTCATCATTGTTCGATGGTTCGGAATCGACATCTGTTTCGGTCAATCCAGTTAGCTCGGCAATATTGGTATAATCTCCATTCGCAAGCACATCAGCAGTAATCACTATGTTTTCAGAAGCACCATTTGCCAAGTTTCCAACGGTCCAAGACCCATTTAAAGATTCATATACTCCTGTAGACGGAATTGCACTTACAAATCCATAACCCGAAGCCAATACATCGGTTACCACAACATTGGTTGCATCATTCGGTCCATCATTTTGTACTATAATGGTAAACACGATTTGATCACCCACATTTGGTGTCAGGTCATCGGCTGTTTTTGTCACTGAAATATCAACCAACGGAGCGGCATTGACTGTTATTTGATCTTGGTCGTCTTCACCTGATACATTGTTATTTGGTGTGGAATCACTATCCGTTTCTCCTTGTGCGGTAACTTCAGCGATATTGGTATACGTTCCAGTCGGATTTACGGTCGCTGTAATGTTCAGACTGGTATTGGCTCCATTGGCCAAGGCCCCAACGTTCCAAATTCCCGTCGTGTCATCATAGTTACCCCCACCATCATCGGAAACATAGGTGAATCCAGATGGCAATTGATCTGTAACCTGAATCGCTGTTGCATCACTAGGTCCAGCATTGGAAACGGTCAATGTAAATACCACATTGGTGTTTACGACGGGATTAGCGTTATCCACATTTTTTGTCAACGAAAGATCAACTAACGCGGATGGTGTAATTGTTACATCGTCTTGATCATCCTCTACTGAAACCCCATTACTTGGGGTTGAGTCGATGTCAAAAGCATCGGAAGCAGTTATCTCTGCCACATTTACATAATCTCCTGTGGCATTGACCAGAACATCAATTATCAAGGTTTCAGAAGTTCCACCAGATACCGTTCCTACCTGCCATTCCCCGGTTGAGTCATTATAAATTCCAGCCGTGGCACTATACAGCACAAAATCAAATCCTGTCGGTAACAAATCCGTAACCACAACATTTGTCGCATCATTGGGTCCACTATTGGAAATGGTTATCTCAAAGCTTATTTCATCCCCAACATTTGGAGTCAAATCATTATCAACCACTATTTTGGTCAAGGAAAGGTCAGCTTGCACAGGTGCAGCTGTAACGGCATCCTCATCATCTTCGCTTTGATCGCCATCATCATTGTTTGCTGTACTATCCAAATCAAATTGATCAGCAAACGTGACCTCAGCTATTTGGGTAAATTCGCCAAGAGTTCCCGTAGGCGTCTGTACCGTGGCATTAAATGTCAATACCGCTGTATTTGTTCCAAGAGGTACATTTAATCCCGTCCATGTAATCACTCCAGTTCCAAAACTATAAGTGCCTCCATTGTTAATGCCGACGATTGAACCAAATCCGGCAGGTACCAAATTTTCTATCGAAACTCCTGTGGCATCAATATCCCCAAGATTACTCAAGTTTATCGTAAAAGTGACCACATCTCCAACATCTGGTGTGATATCACTGGCAAGAAGTTCAAGTTCCAAATCTGTCCCCAAAATTGATATCCCTACGGTATCTGATGCTGGAGCACAGTTCGCTGGTGTTACTGTCCATTCAAAAACATAGTTGCCTGCCGTTGTCCCGGTTACCTGAGTGTTAGGATCATTCGCATTTGTAAAGGTGACAGAAGTAGGTCCGGTCACCTGGGTCCAGATTCCGGTACCGGAACTAGGAGCTGTAGCATTCAAAATAACAGTTGCAGATTGATTTAAAGTTTGATCAGGACCTGCTTCCGGAGTTGGCAATGCATCTACTGTAATTACAACATCATCAAACACGTCAGATAAATCACCACAAGTTGCACTTAATCGAAATGTATAAACGTTTCCTCCAGTCATACCGGTAATAGCAGTAGTTAGAGCAGAAGGATCAACTATAGTAACTGTTGGTCCTCCAACCTGCGACCAAGTAGGTCCCAATAAAACGCTATCCGTATCAAACCCAGTTAAACTATAGGCATCCGTCTCACAAATGGTATCATCAAACCCAGCGAATACACCACAGTTTTGTGCGTTGGTATATTGAAAAAACACAAACAAGAATAAAAAAGACAGCAGAAGGTTTCTTCTTTTTAAGTGGGTTATGAGTGCTATCATAGTTTAGAAATGAGGTTGAATTCCCCCTGTGGGAATATTCAAACATATCCACTACGATCCGTTAAAAGGAATATATGTTGTATTTCATCGATCATTTGTTGTGAAACATCGGATAAATGATGAAAGCTAGGGCCTTAATTACCCCATTTTTGCACCTATGTAATAGTTTCGCTGTTTAAAAACTTGTACTTTATATTTCAAAACAATTGATTGTTAGGGGATTAACATAGACAAAGCGTTTAGCATTTCCTATGCATAAAGACGGCTTTTTTGATCCCAAAAAATGATGTGAAATACTGGCCTTGCGTACCCTATTTCTTGACCCAAATGATGCATTTTCGTAAGAAAAAAGCGTAGGAAAGTAAGAGGTTCTTAGCCTCCCTTATTTATTGAAAATCTTTCAATTTTTGATTCAAGGATTCAACCTGACCTTCCAAGCTTCGGATATAATCCTCTCGTTCTTTATTCATTTTGGAGATATCCTCATAGGTGAATCGAGGCGTTATGTGTTGGGGACAGTTCCAGTCAAAAGCCTTGATATGGAATAGAAATATGCGCTCCGCCTTATAATCATAATCCAACTTTAATTCCTCTACCAACGCTTTGTTTTTGTCCAATGAAACTATTTCGGCTTCCGCATAAATCTTTAAGCGGGCCCTGTTGGCATAGTCCATAAGAATAAGGGAAACATTCTTATGTGTTTTTACATTTCCAGTGGAGATATATTGCTTGTTGCCCGTAAAGTCAAGAAATGCCAATGTTTTCACATCAATCATCTTTAAAAAGCCTTTGGGTCCGCCACGGTGTTGAATGTATGGAAATCCGTTTTCCCCAAATGATGCCATATAAAAGCTATCCCGTTCCTGAATAAAACTCATTTCCCTAAAAGACAGGCCGTCCGGTAATTCCTGACGTTCCATACGCTCATAGGCATGCCTGCTTCCTTCTTCTTTTTGAATTTCCTTTATTGTATCTGTAAAAGCTAATCTTGAATAGTTCATTTTATCCTTCTTGTTCTAAATGAATACATTGCACCGGAGGGCCCCAGCCGTCTGGCACCTTTGCTGAAGTTAATAAATTATAAGTGCTGCTTGCACCTCCAAACGCTGTGGATTTCTCCTTGAAGACTACCTTGCTTATTTTATGGAATCTTATGGCATAGCTGCACATAACGCAAGGCTCTTTGGTAGAATATAAAACTGCACCGGACATATCTTTACCCAGTATTTTCCTTGCCTCCCTGATGACCTCCATTTCGGCATGGCAGCTAATATCTTGTTTAGTCGCAACTGCTTCTTCAGCCTGCGCCACAATTTCATTATTGAGCACAATGATACTGCCTACAGGGCTATTGCCTTTAAAAACCGCCCTGTTCGCCAGTTGTTCACATTTGGCCATAAAATAATTGGCATTCTCCATAGTGTCGTTAGCCATTAAAATTGTAAAAACCTTACAAAAGGCCATAGTTAAGATCAAACTTCTCCATTAAACAACAAAATCTAGATTTAATCCCATTTTATAGTTTCAGGAAGTGTTCTCAAATTTCAATGCCCAAAGCAGTGAATTAGGTAATTAAAAAAAATGTTGTATGTTTGTACTATATGTATAGTACATTAACACAATGATCACTTTTAAATTAGACCCAAAAACTGGTATTCCTTTTTATCGTCAAATTATCGATCAGATAAAATTTGGCATCGCCTTCGGCAACCTTAAAACCGGCGAGCAATTACCGACCGTTAGATCTCTGGCCGTCGATTTGAAAGTGAATTTAAATACGGTTGCCAAAGCCTATAAAGAGCTGGAAATTCAGAACATACTTGAAACACAACAGGGTACTGGGACATTCATCAGTCAAGCAAAAATCGAAATATCGGAGGAGGAGAAAAGGGCCAAGCTAAACGAGATATGCAATGAATTTTCCACTATAGCTTTTAGCTATGGATTTTCCACAGATGACATAATTAATCAACTTAAAAAACAGCATTGAGATGAAGACTTCTATTAAAAAAATTGGGAATCCTATTTCCGCAGCCATTGTAGTTTCCGGACTGGTGATATGCGCCGGGCTTTATTATTTTGAGGTAACCGAACTTTTGGTAACGGCTATTTTGTTCTTACTCTTTGTTTTTATTGCGAAGTCCATCCATATTGCCGATCAGTGGGAAAAAGCAGTAGTCTTGAGAATGGGCAAATACAAGGGGTTGAGAGGTCCTGGGATTTTCTTCATCATCCCCATAATTGATCAAATAGACAAGTATATCGACCAGCGTGTGAGGGTCACGGATTTTAAAGCGGAGCAAACCTTGACGAGGGATACAGTACCCGTAAACGTTGATGCCGTGGTCTATTGGACCGTATGGGATGTTGAAAAAGCCGCTTTAGAGGTTCAAGAATACGAAAAGGCCATTTTTTATATCGCCCAAACTGGACTCAGGGATATTATAGGGAAACATGAGTTGGCGGACATTCTTCAGGATAGGGATAAAATCGCCGAGGATCTGCAAAAAGTATTGGATCATAATACAGATCCATGGGGGATTACCTGTCAAAATGTGGGTATAAAAGATATCATTATTCCCCAGGCTTTGGCGGACGCCATGAGTAAAGAGGCCCAAGCCGAGCGGGAACGAAGGGCGAGGGTAATTCTTGGAACAGCCGAAACTGAAATTGCCCATAAATTTTCGGAAGCAAGTAAGCAATACAGCGAAAACCCTGTTGCCTTACACTTAAGGGGGATGAACATGCTATTTGAGGGATTGAAGGAAAAAGGTTCCATGGTCATTGTACCGAGTTCCGCCTTAGATTCGATGAATTTAGGCGCAATGGGAGGTTTGGTTTCATTTGCAAAAACCAACGAACCCCCAAAATCATAGCATCAAGGGTAGGGAAGGTTTGAACGGGATTATCCCAAAACACTTCCCAACTTGAACATGGGTAAGTACATCGCGACCAAAATCACGCCAACGCAAATTCCGACCACTAAAATGATCATAGGTTCCAACAGGGTACTCAATAGCTTGGATTTTTGTTGCACTTCTATGCTATATTGCTGATTTAGCCTTTCGAACATAAACTCGGTTTGGTTGGTTTCCTCAGCAACCTTGACCATGGAAATCATTTTATTGCTGAAAACCCGGTTTCCTTTGAGGCTATTGCTTAAACTTTCTCCCTGCATTATTTTATTTGTTACGGAACTCAACGCGTCATTTAGGGGATAGAACGCTATCATTTTCCCGGCCAATTCAATACTGTTGAGCACAGGTACTTTTGATGCTGTGAGCAAACTAATCGCCCTTGTAAATTGAGCCAAATACACGGATTTAATAAAATTCCCCAAATAAGGAATCCGCAAAAGCAGATAATCCATGCGCTTTTTAAACCCTTCTTGGCCAAAAAGGGCCTTTCGCAATATCAACATGGTGATAATGGCCAACACCATCCACCAGCCATAGTCCTTGATAAAGTCGGAAACGGAAACAATAAAACGGGTTATCCACGGTAGCTCCACATTGTTCTGCTTAAAAATATCCTGGAACATGGGAACCACCAATCGCAACATAAAAATGACCACCAAAATGGCCGTTACCAATATGATGATGGGATAGGTGAGCGCATTGACCAAATTTCTGCGCTGCTCGTTCTTTTTGGCGAAAAATGAGCCCAATTCTGAGGCAATAGTGTCCAAGGTCCCTGATTCCTCTCCTATTTTGATGGAGTAATATTCGTATTCTGTAAACTCCTTCTTTTCCTTTATGGCTTCGGAAAAGCTGGAACCGGACAACAAGTTTTCCCCTAAATTTTTGAACAGTTCCTTCTGCTTTTCCTTCTTTTGACCTTCTTCAATGAGTTGAAGCGCTTCTTTGAGCGTGATTCCGGCTTTAAGCAAAACCGCCAATTCCGTATAAAAATCTTCCTTTTTCTTGTTGGAAAACGATTTCCCCAAAAAAGTGAGCTCCCTCTCCAGCAATGGAACTTTTTCCTTTGCTTCAGACCCGCCTTGGCTTTGGGTATTTGTTGTAGATATGTTCTCCAGATTAAATCCCATCAGTTCATAAAATCGGCCGCAGTATTCTTTTTATAGACAAAAATTCGTTTGCTGTTTTCTACTTCTTCCCCAGTGGACAGCTCAAGAGCATCAATGGGCCCGTCTAATACCTCATCCCCTTCAAAATACAGCTTCCCCAGTTTAAAATCTGTATAAAATGTATCCAAATCACGGGTAACATAACCCTCATAAAAACTGTAATTCCTACCACCCATCTCATTGCTCAGCTGTATTGCACCGGTTTTCTGGGAGAACACAATTTGCGAGTGCGAATTAAAATCCACCCATAATGCCTGTCGGAAAAGGTTCCCGGTCGTTTTGTGCTCATAATTCTCCTGAATGCCGAACATTTGTTTTTGTACCAGTCCCAAAATGGAAAATGCAAGGCCCACAACGATGATGGTCAGCAGTAAAACAACCAACATCTCACTTAAGGTAAATGCCTGTACTTTTTTATAATCCATGGATGCTCTTTACAGTTCGTTTTACGATTCGTGGCTCATTGCCCTCTTGTTCTTTGGCCTCTATGAGCGCCGTTCCATTGTTTTGACTTTCAATGCTGATGCTCCAATCTTCCCATTCATCATAGTATGGAAAGCTTAATTTTCCATTGGAATACAAATATTCCACCTCATCAAGATGAGTATTTACAGCTTGAAGATTCCCTCGAACCTGGGCGGCAAAAAGGTTGTTCAAAATAAGACTCGACAACATAAAAATGACCACAATGAGCACGGTGGCCACCATGGTTTCCATTAAGGTCGATGCTGTTATCCTTTTTCTTAATAGAGCCATTTTGCCACTGCTTTTTCCTTGTTCAACAATAGGCCCGCATATTGTTGGGGCAAAAATTCCGTGTTTATAGTGCCTCCGAACAGGTGATTTTGATATACGCTTCCATTTTCCATGGCCATAAAGGCGTTGGTGGTCACATTTCCAAAAACATCTCCTTTTAATTCCAAGTTCTTTTCACAAAACACCTCTCCGTAAATCGATGCTTTATCGGAGATTACTACTTGCGGAAAAAACTGGTTCTCTTCCGTTTTTTCAAAATAAGCTATAATGCCTTTCAGTACTGTTCCTGATTCAATTTCAATATTGGGTTGTCGCCGTTCCTTGGCATTTGGCCTGCTTCCCCTATCCACAATCAAGGCTGACGGATATTCCAAATTGACTTGATTCCCGACTTCAATTCGATTGGATGCAATGGCCTGTAATCTTCCGCTGAATCTGTTTTCTATTTCAATTTCTGGAGCGATAAGCAATACATCCTGAAGATTGGAATCATTGCTCACCATAATTTTGTGCGTGGCCACAACCACAATATTCCCACTAAGATTACAACCAGACAATCGCAAGGCGTCTCCATGAATATATTGGGTCGGCGATTTGAAGGAATTGGTCAATTGCAACCTACCGGAGAACCGAACAACATTTTCGTCTGAAATCCCAAATGCTTGTGATTGTAATTGTTTGATGTACGTTCGCATCTCAGGATCTAGAGGTGGCAGGGTTTTGGTGCTTTGTTTTATAGTGCCGTAGACAGGTCTTGTGAACTGATAAAATTGCCCTCGAATACTTCCAGGTCGTATTCCTTGTTTGGGCAGATATGCATTTCCTGTGATCTTGGCCTTCCCGGCTATGACCATGGGGCGATCGTTATCCTTGAGATAGAGTGCCGAAAAATCCTGATCCATTCCTCCGCCAACCAAAGCTGATTTAACGAATTGGTTTTTTTGAAATTGGGAAACCACGACATATTTTTCAAAAATGCCCCAGTGGGATTTAATGGCAGAAACCTTGATTCCATCTTCTTGACCCAAATCAATGGGGACCAAATCGTTCAGTTGAATTTTTAGTTCCATCGCCTGTCGAAGTGCCAAATCGGTGCTTTTGACCAGATCAATGGTCTTTGACGTTTTTTTATCAAAAAGTGAGTGGGTCTGGTGCAATAGGACAAAGGTCAACAACAGCACGGCAATTACTGCTCCAATGAACAGTACAAACTGAAGGGCACCTGCCTGTAGTTTTTTATTCTGTAGCATTTTGAAGGGTTATGGTCTTTGCAATGCCCTTAAAACGCACCCGGATGCTTTTGGAAGAACCACTTAGCAAGGTAACATCAGCTTGGGTATTCCCCTTGTGCATGAGGTATTGATTCCCTGAAATGGTCACAAAAAAGATATGGTTCTTGGTGTCCTGGTCTGTGATAAGTCCCGTGTAATTAATATTCGGAAACTGCACTTTTGGCTTGGTGATACCTTTCGCTTTGGGTTTCTTTTTGGAGGGTGGCATCGTCCCCAAAAAGGGATCCCTGTAGTCCACCAAAATGCTGAAGGTATCTTTTTCGACCCGTTCTTTGGGTTTAAAATTGATGTTTTCTGCCAAAACAGGAGCTTCCGGTTCGGAGGATAATGCACCGAGCACCTTAAATCCTATGATGCCCCAAATGAGCAGCACAGCACCGAGCAAGATGTATGTTTTGGTGTTTTTGTTCAATTGCTGATGGTAAAATTAAAGGTGGTACTCAGATCACTTTCATTTCCTGCTGAGTCATAGGCCTTGACCACCCAGTAAAAGGTTCCCGAAGCTAAATTGGTACTGTAGGTTTTGTTGGCGCCTAATGCTTTAGTTGAAAGTGTCGTCAAGCTCTCATCCGAATAGATAAAGATACTGTCGCGCTCTGTGGTTCCAGCTATATCTTCCCTCGTCCAGGAAAAGTTTACCGTCGCCTCACTTTGTGAAGCCCCATTTGCTGGGGCCACCAATTGAGGGGTGTTCGGTGGGGTAACATCCAAATTTTCATCCCCATCAACCTGAAAACCGCTAAGGGTATACGCTGTTTGGTAATCGCTGTTCATGGCCCTGATACGCCATGCGTAGTTGCCATTGACCAAAGTCTGTTGGATTCGGGTCCCAACCCTCCCTAGACTGTCCACTTCGAAAATGCTGTCGAGCACCAACTGTTGGGTCGTTTCAAAATTGGGGGCGGCCAATTGAAATCGGTACATGGTGGCATCTTCCACCGTATCCCAATTGAAACTGATATCGTTGTCGTTTACGACCGTATTGTCCAAAGGCGCAAAAACCGTAACGGTTTGGTTAGAAATATCAGGTACTTCCAAAATATCCTCACAGCTGTATGAAATGGCCAAAATTAGGGCAAGGCCTAGCTTAAATTTGTTCATCATTGGGGTCAGAATTTGAGGTATGCTTTGTCTCCGTTCACTTTTGAGGCCTTTAAATAAGTCCCTTTCGGGCATTTCTGGCCTTCAGAAACCAGATTTTCTATAATCATATTGTGGTATTGGTCCTCGCCCCAACAAAAATGGGCGTACTGGTAACCGAACACCTGAAGTTCGGAGAAAAAATATTGTTTTTTGCGCTCCCCATTGATTACAAACAACACAATGTTACCATACTTGTCTTTTTGCAATTGAATGGCTTCGGCCTGCAAAAAACCGGGCATTTCAATCTCGGGGACCGTAACGTTCAATCCCGTGACCATTTTATAACTGTCATCATTGGAAATGTAGGAACGTAGGGCATCATGTTTATCTTGGTTCAACAATTGGGCAAGGCCGAATTGATCCAACAATTGTAAGCGCAAATATTTTGGCTTATAGGGCAGCGAATCGTTATAGGAAATTGTATTGATCTTGGCCGCTTGTTGCATATGCTTGGCATAATCGGTATAACTCTGCCGGTTAAAGGGCATTTGCTGTACATCCACTTTTAATTCGGACCAATCCGGAATCCCTATCTGCTCAGCTGCCGAATACCATAAATCGCCTTTGGTTTTAATCAGGGTGCCCAGTTCGGGAAAGTTCAATTGGGCCTCTTGTTTTTGGGCTTTGTAAGTGCTGCAGGCTGTCAAAAATAGTAATCCAAAACCTAAAAAATCCAGTAATCTTATCTGCTTCATGTAGTCAACATATATGTCACTAAAATACAGAAATTACACACTAAAATGCTTTTTTTAAAGAGATAATTTTGTTGTAAAAGCAGGTTTTTATGTTAAAAAATTTGTTGTGGGATTTTTGTTTTCCGTGCATATGTAAAAGATAAAACTCCGCTTAATGAAAACTGTGCTGAATTTATGGATGCCGAGTATAAATAGACAAAGCCACAGCACGTGTTGTGGGTGTGGCTTTGTTTTTCCTTACTCATATCTCCCACTAGTTGCAAACTAGCGGGAGCGAGGGGCCAGTCAAAGACTAGCGGGAGCGAAGGGATTGCATTATAGCTTGATTTTCATTAATATAGTTTTCTCTGTTTGTGGAATGACTGATAATTACCATTACCATTTTTCCCGATATTGTTGTAACCAAATTGGTCATCAAAATTTTATTTGACCTTAAAAAAACTTGGGTTAAAACAAATTTCTTTCCATTTATAGAAACAATGTTACTTTGTAAAATCTCAGACTCTGGGCCAGTAAATTGCCTTTCCAAATTGATTTTTAAAATCTGAAATTGATTTTCTTCCATCGGGACGAGGGTAGCCTTATAGGACACATTAATTTCATCATTTTCATTTTGATAAACAATATCAGGTATATGACCTTGCAAGGCATATTTTAATTCCTTCTCCTCATGATTCAATTTTTCCAACTCGGCGGGAACTTTAGCAATAAAACTGCCTATTTGTATCTCTTTTAAGTCTTGGGAAATAGTATAAATAGGAGTGAAAACTACAAAGAGCCAAGCAATCCAAAATACTTTGTTCATTTTTTTCTTTTTTTTAAAACATCTCTTATTACAAAAAGAATGGCTAATCCAAATATTAAAATCATGAGCACTTTTCCACCCAAGAAGTGGATTATTCCATATGAAACCAAATAATATACTATTCCCAGTGGTATTGCCACCAAAAACAATGCTATTAATATTGTATAAATATTTTTCATTAAAATCCGTTATTATCAATGTGATTCTTTAACTTATTTACGTTGTTACTATCACGTGGGGTCAATATTATCTCTGGCAATTGTATGACCCCTGGTCCTCTGAAACCATAAAAAGCCCAATGATCATAACCAAAAGGGGTTTCGAATGGAGTAAATTCAAATTCTGGCCGCTCAAAAGTATTTAAAATTTCTGGAGCCAATTGCGTTGTAGCTCCTCCAGCAATTAACCCTCCAAAAACTTCTGTACTATTTTTAAATGCTATTTCATCCAACTCGCTGAAACCCCTTGAATATTGTGTCAAAGACGTACCTAAAATATTTGTATACTTTCTTCCATAAAAAGTACGATGCATATTTCTTGCAAAGTGTTTAACCGTACTTTGACTCGCTATTGCACCACCTATTCTGCCTCCCACAAATGTGCTAGCTCCTGCCAAAGCTGATTGAGATAGACTTACTTCCGAAAAATCACCATCGTTGGCAATGAGTTGATCTGCTGCATCTGCCACTGTATTTGTAACAACCGCCGCAGCGAGGTTTCCTGTGGCACCAGCTATAAATCCGCCACCTGCAGCAACTCCAATCCTAGCCCAAGTTTTACCAGAAGACCAATCTAAAGTACCTTCTTTGTATTGGGAATAAATATTAATCCCAGCGTTAATAACTGCCCCTATTGCACCTGTTATTAGAGGTATAGGAATCCCTCCATCTCGGTCTATGACACCAATAGGGCTATTTGCCATACCTAAATAGGGACTATGATGAATACCAAAAGGATCTGGATTCAACCAACGTCCAATACGGCTATCCCATAAACGTAATTGAAAAGCCTCCTTTCCAGTTTCTTCATCTTTTTCCTGCCCTTGATAAGTATAACGGTAATTATTCGCCAAGGTATTTAACCCTGGCATGGTCATCCCAAAGGGGTAATAATCCGTAATACCCTGCAAATTAGGGTTGTTTCCATTCTTTTTAAAGGTAGAACGTACATTCCCCAAATGATCTGTAAGTTCATATACGTAGTTATCATCTGCCTCGTAACGAATACCCAAACGATGATTGCCGTAAAGAGATTGTTCCACTAAGCTAATGCTGCCTCCACTAGGCCGGTAATAAATAGAAGTGGGGTTACCTGACAAATCCCGCAGGTAGTACGTGGTACCTGTAAGTTGTCCACCGGTAGTATAGCTTTCCTTTTTTACCCTATGGCCACTATCTCCATAATAAAACTTTACCCGGATATTGCCATTTGCGTGTACTTCGGTCACCAAGCCTTGGGCGTTATAACTATAGGTAATCCCCTCGGAGGTATTACTTGTGAGTTGCCCTATAGCATTATAGCTATAGTTATTTGCTGCATGGTCACCAATATCATCGGCTCCAGAGACATTGCCTTTGCTATCATCCACATGGGTTAAACGGTTGGGTTTTGCCGTGTCATAATTATAGGTAAGGTCATCCATAGCATTGGTCCCACTCTCCGTTTGCTTATTACGGATCAGGCGCTTAATGTTACCATTGGCATCGTACTCAATTCCGGTAACATTGTAATCCCCATCACTGTTTTCATCAAAACCATCAGTATCTACAATACGGGCATGGTAATCACTGCCTCCTTGCGCATGGAAACCGTTGCCCAAGGTTATGCTCTGGGTAGCTTCCCGTACAATAGCTCCATTCGAGGAGTTATAGGTTCCATTATCGGGATAGGTGGTGGGAGCGTTGCTATTACCAGTTCCAATAAAGGCTCCATACTCTGCCTGGGTAAGCCAGTTGTTCCTATTGTAAGAATAGCTATAAATATGCTGTTCCCCGCTAACAAGGGTACTCGGATCATTGTTCCAACGGATACCCTTAATGTTACCGTTCAATTGGTCGGTACCATATACCGTGGACTCAATGTTGGCCAAAGCTCTTTTATAATCCGCATTGTGATAATCTACCTGCATCCCGAACAAATCGTTCCCATCTCCCCCAGGATCTAAGGAGGCATTGTTCAAACTGGGATGGTTAATGCCCTTTAACTGCCCGGCCATATTGTATATATAGTCCACACCTTGGACACCTCCTGCCAACTCTACACGTTTTAAACCACCGGATTCATAATACGTATATTCTGCTTGGGTGGTGTAAGTACTGTCATCGGTCGAAGTCTCTACCTTGATCAGTTCATTGGCATTGTTATAAGTATACCTGTGAATAAACTCGTCAGAAGCATCTTTTTGATACATTACTTTAGTGACCAAGCCGGTTATAGGGTCATATTCATAATCCAAAGTCTTGATGGCCCCTATGCCATTGATATTCTGCACCAACCAAAGCAATCTACCATAAACATCATAACTGTATAGCGTGGTGGATTGGTCGTTCTGAGTAGCCGCTACATTCCCGGAAAGGAAAGTTGGATTGGTCCTTCCACTGTAGGTGGCGGTATTGAACTGAGATGGGAACGTATCATAAAAGGTGTACATGACCTCACGTTTTGTTCCGGAAGGCAAAGGCCCATCGACATTGGCAGAAGCAAAGCTTCCGCTTTGTAACACCCCACTTTCCACCGGTCTGCCATAGATGTCATAATTGGTATATGAGAATTCATTGGTAGCGGCCTGTAGCTCGTTTTGGGAAAACCGAATCTGTCCATCGCTTCGGTATCGAAACTCCGCTTCGCCCTCATCAGGGCTCTTTGTATAAATCAATTGCCCCAAGCTGTTGTAACGATACTCGGTCCGCCTCGCTGCATCGGTTCCTTGAATTGGTTGGTAGGTATATATCAGCCTTCCAGCATTGTCATATTCGTTAAGTGCATAGTCGTAATAATTCTCGTGATAGGTCACGGTCACTGGACTGGAAGGATTGTACGTTTCCGGATCATTTACAGAAACCCTATAAAATCCATTCGGTAAACTGTTGGAAGCGGTCACTATACCCTCGGTAGTCAAATTATGGACAGTTACCGAATATCCATTAGTGCTCACCGTAAAGCCCATATTGCTCCCAGAGGGGACATGGATATCCGCATAGCCCAAATCACCTATGGTGAGAGAGGCTGTTCTAGAGGTAGGTCCTCCGCTTCTTGCTGCTGCCAAGATCTTACCATCCCCGTCCATAAAAACCACATTTTCCACTCCATGCAAGTCTCTACTTACCGTTTTACTGATCTTATATGTAGCACTGGCATAAGTAGCATCATCAAAAGCAACGCTTTGTGAAAGTTCATTGCCTGCTTGAATGGTAAACGTATATCCTTGAGACCATTCGTTATTGATCTTATTACCTCCAATTGTTTTTAAGGGTGTGCCCGGGTTCAATTCACTATAAATAGTTCTGGAAAAAGGATAAGAGGTAATATCTTGATAAGGTTCCCGGGTATTGTTGTCACTATAGTACCATCCCAAAGTGTTGTTTTGCGTATTCACAGTTGAAGGATTATCTGGGTCTCCTTCAAAATCAGCAGTGTTGTATGGGCTTCCGGTAGAATCCAACATAAAGTTGTCCTCATACTCAAAGCTACCGTTGATACCAATTGGTGCTCCCAAAGTGCTCAAAGCAGGTCTGCCATAAGAATCATACATAATCTGGGAAGTCCAAATCTGCCCAGTCTTTATGTCCAGACTTTGAGTTTGTGTGGCCTTACTCATTTCATCAAAATAATTGATGCCATTTCCTTTGATATTACCATCTGCATCGAAAGCAATGGACCAGACCCAGTTCTTATCTAAATCACTTACCACCAATGGGTTTTGTGTGGTGCATCCATTGTTAGCCAAAGGTCCATTTACCGATGGACAGAGGTCGTTATCATTTAAAACATAGCTTCCATTTGAATCATTGGGCGGTTGGGTACACTGCACTTTGTTGAATGCTGATGACGCGCCAAGCCCATCACCATCAGCATCCAAATACCACACGGTGGTGGGATTTATATCACTATCATTATCGTTACAATCACCAGAGTCTTCTACATATCCTGAAGGAGCAAAACTCTTATAAACGGTGTTCGAACTTGTACCATAGGTATCCCCATCATTGTCGTAATAAAATGTGCGCGGCTGCACATTGGTTATTTCATTGTCCGTATCATCGTAATCCCCGCCCACATTGACCGGATTTTGCATCCCTGCTGGGGCTTGGCAACCGTAATATGCGGTCGAGGTAAGACCGAAACCATCATTATCGGCATCTTCATACCAATTTTTTTGGACAGTGATGTTGGCATCGCCATCATCACAATCATTTCGATTTGAGGCATAACCTGACGGAGGAGTAGAAGAACTTTGGCAGATGTATACACTTATTGTTGTTCCATAGCCATCTCCATCCGAATCCACATAAAATCTTCTTGGATAGGTACTTGCACTGCTATCATTACAATCTCCCCCATCCCTTGCGTAGTTGGTAAGACTTCCAAAAAAACAAATCAATGATCCAGATCCATAACCATCGCCATCACCATCATAATACCCCTGGATTCCGCAACCCGAAGGACCGTCATCAAAACAATTTGTACAATCTTGGGCAAACGTTTCTGTAATCCCAAGCAAACTTAAAAAGCTTATTAAAAACAGTATTTTTTTCATGTCTGATATTTTTAGTTTATGGCTATGTCTTTTATTGTTGATTGTTACCTCCACCATTATTACCACCTCCATTGTCCGAGCAACCTTTGTTGAAGTACGAAACTTTAATCTTAGTTTCTCCGGTACCTACATCCCGCACCTTTGTCTTAATCGCATAAGCGTTATAACCATAGGACCCTCCTGTACAAGGTATAGTAGCACTTACCGTTAGCTGATTATTGGTTGTTTCAGAACCATAATTATTAAGAAGGGTAACATCTAAGGAAGAAGTCACCAGACCCTGTGCATAACTATATCGATAGTTTCCTGAACCCCCTGTTGGTAAAGTGGTCAATACTCCCGTGCTGGAATATCCATTGGATGCTGATTGTGAAACTTGTAGATCACTAAAGCCTTCATTACTGTCAATGATGCCATTGCCATTATCGTCCAGTTCATTGGTGACCTTATGGTTGTACTTGTTCTCGCTTACCTTTTTAAATCCACCAGTAAGAGAAGGCGTATTCCCAATTTCTGCATGGGTCCTGATCAGTCGTCCTGCCTCATCATATTCAAATTTGGTGGCCAGGTTAGTTCTTCCTAAAATGGCAACCAACTCGTCCCAATCATTGTAAACATAAGAAGTAATATCGGCCTCAACTGGATGAACCCTAAAATCATCAACCGTTATAGTTGTGCCCGTTGTGGTTACATAAACATCCTTCGAATTCTGAATGTCTGCATAAAAATTCAATTGAGTCCAGTTTCCAGCAGAGATAATCTCATCAGGGTCATATGTAATGTTAGACCCTCCTACGTTAACTCGGGTATTGGAATAAGTACTGGTCAATGTCCACACTGAAATCTTATACTTTCTTGCTGAACCGGTTCCATTTTCAACTGTAACCCTAAATGCTGTTTCTCCAGAATCTACTTGAAGCCCGTTGGCTCCTGTATGCGCCGTGCTTGACAATGAAGCGGTTCCACGTTCCACACCACCAGAAAATTGGTTGGTTTGATGCAAATCTTCAGCCCCTGAATAGAAGAATTTATTATATTCCGTACTTGCGCTTGAATAAACTTTGGAATCTCCATCTCCCATTTTAGTTGATGCAAAATTGCCACTAACATCCATGACCTCAGTAGGATTTGAAAACTCATCGTACGCGGTTATTTCAGATAGCTGTTTCCATTCTGAACTTTGCGAGACATCTTGATCATTCACCTCCAACGACCAGTTAAAGCCATCGTCATTCGCATCGTTGAATCCAGTGAATATTCCCTGAGTGTCGGATGTTCCTTGCCAAGTAAAATTTTTATGCTTTCTCCAAACATTGTGATAGGTTGTCAATGTAGTCTGGTTGGGTGGGTCGCCAACTAACTCAGAAGTACTATATTCAAAGGGTTTCCAGGTAGTGACACCAACAGCGACCAAATTTGATGTGCCATCATAATATGTCTTGTTCATAGCACTTTGCACAAGCATATTCTTATTATTTGTATTATCTACCTTGCTTCCCATCTCTGCATATTGGGTTATTGTATATGCTGGGACGTTAACCACGTTCATTTCCTCACCTCTTGCAGATGTTGTTTGGATTCTAGTTGCTTGTCCAGTAACGGGATCTAAATCTTTAAACTCAGTAGTATAAGCGTACCCTCCATTATATTCGGTCGTAGACTTAAGCATATTGGGGTAAAGAATCCTAGAAGAGGCGTTAATCAACCATTTATCAGTTTTGTATGATGGTGTATAATCAACTTCTTTATAAGATTGAAATGACTCTTTGCCCTGTTGTAAAAATGGAACATTCTGGGTAGTATAATATTCATTTGCAATTTTACCCATCATTTGTCCTGCTTTATTTAGTGTAGTTACCTCCAAAAGCTGACCGATAGAAGCCAAGTTATCTTTTACGGTATAACTTTTAATATCTATTTCTCTATTTGATGCATCCGTATAGGTATTATCTCGATTGGTGACAATTTCATAGAAATCCCCATACTTAATGGAAGTCTGAGATTTTTCCTTCATAACATTGAACTTGTATATGGTCTCCGTCAATGAAGGTTGTCCGTTTGCCTCATTTTCTACAGTAACATACTCGTACATTACCCTTGGTGCAGGAAGTTCTGCACTATACGGAATCTCTAATTGTTGTTCGGCGTCAAATGGCAAGTAACTCACATATCCCCAACCGTTTTTGTTTTCCCCATAAGAATAAGTGGTCTTATATGTATTGATGCCGTCAGTAGCGGTAATGGATTTAGCTCTGATACCTCCTTGTTCATACAACACGGATGTTCTTGGGTAATAAATCACCTTAAGTGAATTCGTTGGGGTAAGATTAATGTAATAACACGGTATGTTAAGTTGCTCCACAGTTTGTGAGCCATCAAGAGATACCATGTAGGTGCCAGCATTCACACTAGTAATAGTTCCCAATCCTTCGTAAGAATATTTTGTGGAAGTTGTTGTTCCAGTGCATTCTTGCCGGGTATAATCTATGTTCACCTTATCCCCCACTAATACCCCTAAATCATCTGTTGTATTATTGGTCAACCTAATAGTAGTGGTATTGTAATTGTTGGAATCAAATTCCGATATGTATTGTCCCGAATCCGTAAATTCAACTTGATTGGTAATACTTTTGAACTTGTTTGTCTCATATTCAATCTCCAATTTCCCCCCTTCTGGAGCGTTAATGGTTCTCAATGACCACACATCATTTAAATTGTCATAGTAACCGTAGTTGTCTTTCCGGTCACTGTTAAAGCTTGCCGTACTATGCCAGTAATCAAATGTATAAGGTGGTAATAGTTGAATCCCCTGTTTTCCCTTGAAACTTACTCCCAATAATGTTGACCTACCAAAATTACCTATGGTATTCGGAGCTCCAGCAGCTAGACTATTATCATAGTTAAAATCAATACATTTTATGATCTTATCCTGAATGCTGTTTATGTTATCTCCAGTATCCAGAATGTTGTCCATGGTATTTACATAAACAGTTTCGCTTGGTTTTTCGGAGTTGTTGTAAACCATCGTATAGCTTTGGGAGGATGATGCTCCATAAGTTTTGGTCAATGTATCGTCTTCTTCATTAACCAAAATGACCTTTTTAAGTCGTAGTTGATTTTGCGCGGGAATAGTAAACCTATTTACAAAGTCGCTACTGTTCTGATCCAAATCATCAATATGCGAGACCGAGTTGTAAGCCCACTCTACAGATCTACCGTCCAAACGTTCTTCTTTTACGAATAATGCAGTATGTGTTCTTGTTTTTACCTTATCCAAATAGTACATTTCCTTTCGTCCCCTTACCCACGTCTTTATGTCGTCATCATCTGGATTGGTCAAGTAATCTTCTCCGTAAGGTGTTTGCCAAATAAAGGCATCTGACCATTTTCCATATTCAAAATTGGTCCAATATCCTAAGTCTCCCTTATCTGCATAACCATTGGCATTTTTATCTATATAATCTGGCCCTGTAACCGCAGTCAACAACCAATGCGTGGCATAAGGTTCCAATTGACGTTTTTCAAAATAAGAGTCACTTTCAGTCTTTGGGCTATCATCGTTGTTTTTTATTATGCCATAAGTACGAGTGACCGTCTCGTGGTTGTAAACAGGTAGGGAATAGTGGTAGGTTTTGCCATCGGCTGCTGTAATCTTAAATGCCCCTATTCCTTCTAAAGGTGTAGCATCTCTATTAAATCCAGTGTTAGAAGGTTTTAAATATCCTTGGCTTTTAATGGAACTATAGTTATTCAGAATTTCGGCATTAGTAAAATAAGCTATATAATTCCCTGTTTTTCGTCTAGCATTTGGAGCAACATTGTTAGGTCCCAAAAAATAATCAGTTATAACTGTATTATTTGTAGTTGACGTATCAAACGCTGCCTCGGAGGTGTTAAGGTGTGTACTTATCTCGTTATCGAAATAAAAATTTGGGGTTTGGTTGAATTGTGTATGGTCCGGATGTGCTGACGATGAACCATCAATTACATAGTCTAAAGTGTATTCGTCACTATTTTCCTTATTGGAAAGACCAAACAATGCCCCGTTTTCGTATAGTCTGCTTGACATTCCTCCTGACAGTCCTTGGGCTTGTACATTATAGCGATCATAATTGGGGAAAACTGGATTATTCTGTGCCACATCTGTCGAAGAAGTTATCAATTCGTTATCAATTGAAAATTCATTGATATCCATAAAAGATTCACCCAATGTTATCGTTTTTTGACACGTTTGAATACAAACATTATTAGGTCCTCTCACACAACAATAGGTAATAACATCAGTGGGGTTTTGCGATTGATTAAAATAAATCGGTCCGTTTACATAATTCTCTTCTTTTTTTCCCAAATAGTATCGGAATTTTTGTTTTCCAAAGGAAAGACTAAAGAATCCAATAGGTGTTGGTAACACCAACGGTATATTATATCCACTGGATTTGGTTACATAATCCCCCATTTTTACCGTGTTGTTAAAGGCTAATTGCAGGCCAACTCCTGCACCAACATCCACATTGTTTCCGATAAGGTTCGATACGCCTCCATTAATTCCGACTCCAGACGAGGATAAAGACATCCCCAAATATCTCCTGTTTCCATTCACTTTCTTACTATAGCTAACATTCACACTCCCGGAGGTTGAAGCGCCTATATTCAAGCCCGCGTCATTTTTTATACCAATAGACCCATTAACCCCACTTCCGGAGATGCTAGCTCCTAACGAGAGCCCTCCGGCTGTGGTTCCTCCTAAGCTTAACCCACTGTTTCTACCTACCGAAAGGTTTCCGCCCAGACTTGCTCCAGTTGCGGTTCCAAGCTTATCCAAAAATTCATGACCATAGCCAACGCTGACCGTTCCACCTAAACTCAAATTACTCCCCCAGGATAATCCCAACCCAACAGAGACACCGCTATTCGAAGTAAATCCTGCCGACAAAGAATACACTTGCTCGCTACCTCCCTCATCATAGAAATATTCCGTTAACAACGCTGAATTGTAGTCATCTGGGTAGCCATTAATAGATCTATTAATGGCTCCAGGGTTCAGGTTCCATCCCAAACCGACCCAAGAGGCTTCCTGATCCATGGCAATACCTGCATGATAGGAAAGTGCCAATGGATATCCGCCTTCTGGCGAGGGTACATTTAGTAGGGGTAGAACATAACTTAGATTTCCTGTGGAAAGATTGACCATATCGGTCGCATCCACCGGTTCGAAACTAGTTGCTTCCGGCGTTGTTGGGCCATTGTTTGAAGCCCAAAGCATATTCACTGGAAGTAAACTTGGTAAAAAGATCAAGGTTAAGAACACCGCGATCATTTTGTGGGAAAATTTGGTTTTCTTCATGGTATACATATGATTGTTTAATTGCATTCTGTATTGTAAAAGGTTGAGATTTCCTTTATTTGTTTCTTTTTATATTCAGCAGTTTGAATTTTTTCCACAAGACGAGCACAGTCTTCAAAATATTCCGAAGCTGCCTTTTTAAAGTTTTTGGAAAAGAGTTGACTTGAACCTAGATGAACTGCTTTACTTTGGCTCTTTTTTTTCAGATAATAATAATCCGCTGTATAAAATTGTCCGCCTCCAAAACTAGTGCCTCCTGCACTCCCTACACCAGCAGGACCAGTGGGCATATATCCAAAAGAGCTTTGTTGATATAGATTTACCTCACCTTCAACAATTAGTTGCAGCATTATGGGGTTTTCCAAACCTTCCACATTAATACTTCTATATTCCTCCCAATTTGCTCCTTCTTTGATTTTAATTCTTTCAAGTTCTTTAAAGGAGAAAAATTGAGCTTTTTCCTTTGAATCCAATCTGAACTTTACATCCGTTCTTTTTAATTTCCCCAACCCATTTAGAACCTTTCCGTCTTTAAATTGTAATTCAATTTCCGTTCGTTGGGAATATATTGTAGTACTTGCCCATAAAAATGACAATATGACTATAGACAGTCTTGACGTATTTCTCATAACTCAAAATTTATTGTGGGTTCGTTCTTTAGTGGTTTCACTGGAATCTTAAAGCCGACCTCCCCTGTGGAAAGGCCCAAGTCCTCTATGGTGAAATGAAAGAACTCTTCTTCTAAAAGTCTTTTATCCTTTGGATACACCAACAACATATTGGTGCTATTCGACATCCCATACATTCTGGGGTAGATATAGTCAGCCATGGGGATGGTATCCCTTTTTTGGCTTATGAGATGTACTTTTTGCCCCATGCCAAAGGCCAATTGGTTTACCATGGCGCCAAAAGCGTTTCGGTTTCCGGCTTGGCTATTCAACAGCTCTTGGTTATTGGACCTCATACCCAAATTGAAATACAGATAATTGCCATATTTCTCTCTTAGCTTGTCCACATCCTCTCGGGAAAAATCGGTGCCGAGTTCCTGTCTTACCAACACGTCCGTAGGTCGATAGGTAAGCGTATACGCAACATCACCTATGGCCTTTTCATAGTGGTAGCCATTGGCTGTCTTTTGGACATAGGACAACAATTCCTTTTCGGAATCAAAGCTGTTTTGTCCGCAGCCAACGAGCAATATCAAACCTATTGTCATTATTACTCTCATATCAGATTCCTTGGTATTCTGCGTTAAGTCCTTCCAAAATGGTCTGGGTCAAATCCGAAATATCCTCGGCATACATGATATTACCACTGCCCTTCGCACCAAAAATGATTCGATAGCCTTCTTTTTTGCCATATTCCTTTACATAATCATTGATATCGTTGATCACGGTCTGGGTCATTTTTTGATCCTCTTCTTGAATCTGCTTTTGAATGGCCTGTTGGTAGTTGGTAATCTGTTGCTGTTTGTTCTGCAACAATTGTTGTTTCAGTTCCAATTCTTTTTTGGTCAAGGAAGACCGTTCTTTTTCATAGGTCTTCAATTCATCTTGCCAATCCACCAAAAGACTGTCCACATTGGCTTTTAGGGTACTGGCCTTTTTATTGAATGTTTCCCTTTCCGTCTTGGTACGCTCATAGCCTTCCACCAATTTGTTGATGTCCACGTAGACCAACTCTGATTTTGATTGAGAAAGAAAAAATGTGGCTACGCTAGCCACTAACGCAAGTATTGAAATGGGTAATGCAAGTTTGTTCATAGTACGTGTTGTATTTTATTATTAGCTATAGGTTTTTAATTTATTTTGGTTCAAGGAGTTTTTCCAGTCTAGCAAGTCTTTCTTCCAGACTTTTGTTCTTTTCTTTTTGTAGGGCTAATTGTTTTTGCTGTTGTAGGGTATAAAGCGTCAACTCCTCTATCTTCTCTAAAAGCAGTTTGTTCATCTCACCCAATTGAATCCCATTTTCTTCGACCTCTTTTGCTGATGGGATGTTTATCAGGTGGCCTTTTTCTTGGATATGTTTTTCCACCTCATCCAAGGTGGGCAGATTATGATTTTCATTGAAGACATAATCTGGCCAACCAATCAAGTCGACCTTAACTTCTTTGGCATGAATGTTTCCGTTGACCGCGAGTTTGGAATCGGGAGTTGTGGTTCCAATACCGACATCCCCACTCGCATTTATGGTCATATCACTCGCATGATTATTCACCCTAAAATGCATTACATCGGTAGCATGATTGTATTGGATACCTCCAACGAAACCGTCATTGGTATCAGCAAAACCATAGTATCCATTCTTGGTATTGTATGTCATTAAGGAAAGCATTACGTGGTCATCGTCCTCAATTGTGATATCTGAATATGAATGAGGATTTTGACCTGAGGCGCCGTTATATATGTGTACTTTGGATAGCGGGTCTGAAGTGCCTATGCCAAGGTTACCCGATTTGCTTATGCGCATTGCTTCGTAGTTGGCGTTTGCGTAAGCTGCACTAGATTTTACCCTGAATGCCAATCCTTGTACATCGTCATCCGCGCTTTCTTGAATCGCCTGAATTTCTGGTCCATTGGTTTTTCCCAACATTATTGAAGCCAATGCATTACCAAGTCCTGCACTACTTCCATGGACATGAAGATTGGCATCCGGGGAGGAAACTCCAATTCCAACTTTTCCATCTTGATTAACTACAAAGCGGGGAGACCAACTCGAACCACTATTCCCGGAGGTGCCGATTCCAAAAACGTTTTTTGAACCGTTGGAGTGTCCAAAATAAAAAGCTTGCCTGTTCACCCCATTTAGGTTATTTTCAATTACGTATCGGTAATTGCCATCACTTTCCAGATTCAGACCGAAATCATTAGTAGCACTGGTATGTTGAGATGTAATAAAATCTGTTTCCGAAGCCGGTGGTGACCATTGCCCAAATAAGCCGGGCGTAACCAATAAAATCAGCACACTGGTCATATTTGTGATTTTCATGTTATTGCTTTTTTAGTTTTTCAAGTTCTTTTTCCATTGTGTTTATTTGTTGTTGCTGTTGAAGTACATAAAGTGTCAGCTCCTCTATCTTTTCCAATAGCAACTTGTTCATTTCACCTAGTTGAATGCCGTTTTCTTCGACCTCTTTTGCTGATGGGATATTAATAAGGTGTCCTTTTTCTTGGATGTGTTTTTCCACTTCCTCTAAAGTGGGAAGGTCATAGTCTTCTTTGAAGACATAATCGGCCCAACCGGTCTCAACTTTGATTTCCTCAGCGCGGATTTTGCCTTTTACCGCTAGTCTATACGTTCCAGGGTTGGTTGTGCCTAGACCTAAATTGCCATTGGCGAGCATGGTCATCATCTTTGTTGTATAGCTCGTCCATACGAATAGCGGCCTGGTTTGAATTGGTCCATTCGGTCTCCTTGCATCAAAAGCTACCAACGCAGTGCTTCCATTGTCATTGGAATCGCTGGTTGAACCCATGACATACAATGAAGATCTGTGATCTGTTTGATGATGCCCTCTTAACACCGGGATAAACTGACCTGATGTTGATGTTGCATTATAAATGGTCAAATAATCTGAGAGTGCGTCCTTAACCCTGAATCTCAGGAAAGATTCTGTTGGTTGATGTTCATTTATCACATCTATGTGATGGGAAGGTGACAAGGTTCCTATGCCTAATCTTCCGCTAACCAGCAAATCAGAAGCTGGGGTTGTAGAACCCCATCCTACTAGCACATCTTTACCATTATTCCAGTTTAAATGTAAATCTGCCAAGTCTCCATTTAGATGACTTTTGCCATCAATATGTCTTACACGTAATTTATAGTTGCCATCATCTCCGATGTTAACATGGCCTTTAACAGTCAATTTGTATCCCGGAGTGGTTGTGCCAATGCCTACATTGCCATTGTCCGGAAATGTATTGGTAATCTGGGCAGTTGTGAATGCGAAAGAAAGCAAGGTGATGTATAGTAATTTTCGCTCTTTCATGATATCATTGGTTTAATAGTTTTTCTATTTTTTGGATACGCTCTTTCAGCAAAGTGTGCTCATTCTCAATTACCTTAATTCGGAAATCTTTTTGTTGGAGTTCTTTTTCCTGCGCTAAAGTGTAAAGCGTCAACTCCTCTATCTTCTCCAAAAGAAGTTTGTTCATTTTGCCCAGTTGAATGCCATTTTCTTCGACCTCTTTTGTTGATGGGATGTTTATCAGGTGGCCTTTTTCCTGGATATGCTTTGCAACTTCTTCAAGTGTTGGCAAGTCATAGTCTTCTTTGAAGACGTAATCGGCCCAACCGGTCTCTACTTTAACTTCTTTGGCCCGGATGTTTCCATTGACTGCTAGTTTATATGTTCCTGGATTAGTGGTGCCGATACCTACATTACCCGTAGCATCGGTTATTACCAATTTGGGTGAAGCATCCATGGTCAATCCATGGGATATCGAGAACACATTGTCATTGTCCATAACTCCAACGGACCATTTTGAGTTCACTTCAGAGCCTTCATAAAAACTGATATAGGCATCCCCAGGACCTGTTTCACCATTTCCGACCAAATGAATCTGTCCTTGACTCTGCTCACCGTCTTCTCCTTGAACCTGTAACTTCCCGGTAGGATTGGTAGTTCCAATACCAACATATCCAGTTACATCTTTGATTATCATTTTAGGAGCTGCATCCATGGTTAATCCATGGGATATGGAAAATGCATTATCATGATCCTTTACACCAACGGACCATTTGGAATTGGTTTCAGAACCCTCATAAAAACTTATATAAGCATCCCCAGGGCCAGTTTCCCCATTTCCAACGAGATGTATTTGTCCCTGCGCTTGTTCGCCTGACCCCCCTTTAATCTCCAATTTCCCAGAGGGACTGATGGTTCCTATCCCCACATTTCCAGTACTTAAAATGTGCATTCCGAGCAAAGAGGCATGAGGACTGGTCCCATGGCCCAAGTAAATTCTATTTTGAACCGATCCAACTCCGTACAGACCTACTCCTCCCCACTTGGTAGCTCCTGTAGGATCATAAAAGTGGGTTCCACGCGCCCATCCGCCCGTTGTGGAAGGAATCTCGAAGCGTACACTGTATCCGTCCATAATGGCATCGCCACTTGAGGGATATTGGTTCTGTGAAAAACCTGAGGAGATACTTAAGAATAAGAACGGTAGCAAGCTTATTCCAAGCTTGAAAATTTTACTTTCTTGGTATTTCATGACGATTCTTTTTCAGTTGCTCTATTTCCTTTTGTTGATTTTCATTCTCTTTTTTCAATGCGATCACATATAAAGTCAGCTCTTCTATTTTTTCTAGAAGCAGCTTGTTCATTTCACCGAGTTGGACGCCATTTTCTTCGACCTCTTTTGCTGAAGGGATATTGATGAGGTGGCCTTTTTCTTGGATGTGTTTTTCGACCTCTTCGAGTGTAGGAAGGTCATGCTCCTCATTGAAGACATAATCTGGCCAGCCTATCAAATCCACCTTCACTTCTTTGGCGTGAATGTTTCCATTGACTGCCAGTTCAGAATCGGGGGAGGTTGTTCCTATGCCGAACCTTCCCGTGTTTGTGTAGGTAAAAAAAGTAGAAGGGTTAGAGGAATTGTTTATAAATAAATTGTTACCTGTATTTTGAATGGAAAAATTCCATACTTTGCCTCCCCGCTCCATTTCAAGTCCAAGTCCTCCAAAGGGGTCCTTAATCGTTAGCTTGGATGTAATTGAATTGTTATGTTGTCTATCCCCAGTGAGACTACTCCAAATTTGAGTGTATCCAGTGGGAGGAGCTTCAAACGTCCAGTATTCCGTGGCACATATGGTTTGAAAATCGAATGCAGCATATAAAGAGTAGTTGCTCTGCCAGAACCACAGATAATGCCATCCCTGTGAGTCGGTATAGACTCGCCATTCAATTCTACTCGGATCAGTTACAGATCTATTTGCTGCTTCACCAAATTCTTGTAGCAAAGGTTTTACACCTCCTCTACTGCCAAAAGAAAAAATAGCATAATACTGTTGGGTGCCCGTTTGCCCATAATCCGTCTGTACGTTCAATGTACCCGATATACTTGAGCATTCACCTCCATCTATGGGATTTTTATTCTGGATTCTGGCCACTTTGACCCATCGTCCCGTACTCCCTCCAGAACCAAGGATTTTATCGGTTGCCGAAACGTTAATGGATATGCAAAATGCTCCTAATAACAGGACTAGTTTTTTCATTTTTTATCTTTTTGCAGTTCATTGATTATTGCTTCCATTTTTGCAATCTTCTGTTCTAAAACCTTTATGTTCTTTAGCTTCTTTTCCTGCGCTAAAGTGTAAAGCGTTAGTTCCTCTATTTTCTCCAAAAGCAGTTTGTTCATTTCACCAAGTTGGATGCCATTTTCTTCGACCTCTTTTGCCGAAGGGATATTGATGAGGTGGCCCTTTTCTTGGATGTGTTTTTCGACCTCTTCAAGTGTTGGCAGGTCATAGTCTTGTTCAAAAACATAGTCGCTCCAACCTGATGCTTCGACCTTAACTTCCCTTGCGCCGATTGAACCTTCAACAGCTAAGCGATGACTGCCGGTATTCAGGCTGCCAATTCCTACTTTACCTTCTTTGGAAACTGAAAATCGTGTAATCGGGGCATCCGTAAGCGTGGAGGATGTTCCAAATCGTAAATACCCATTAACAGGATCAAACCGTATTTCGCCAGCGTATTTATCACTATGCAAATCAACCCCGCCAGAGCCATGCATAAACATCAGTACCTTATGCCCTCCATCATGAAACAGATAGCTGTCCCCAATCTGAAATTTTTCCAACGGACTGGTTGTACCTACACCTACGTTTCCCCCATCAAACCAAGTGTTGCCATTGGAATGGATTTGAAACTTGCTTTCTACATTATCGTTTCTTCCTGTGATGTATCCATGGCTTTGTCCGTTCATACCCACTCGGTAGCTACCTCCTTTACTTACCGTAATGTATTCGGTGCCATTGACACTACCGCTGACATCCAATTTGGTCCCAGGAGAAGAGGTTCCTATTCCGACATTTCCATTGTCATTTATTGATAGTAATCTGTGGTAGGTCCCATCATTCCAGAAAATAGAGAGTTTATTGTTGGTCTCATATGATCTAGGGCCGCTGAAGTGCCAAAAGCCATTTACATTTTTTAAATTGAGGGTTGCACCAGAATTATCCGTCCGTTCGGCAGTAAGACCGGTAGGGTTTTGAGCTTTCGCAAATGTTGAAAACACCAATAGTGCAAATAATATGTTGCTAGTTTTCTTAATCATTTTATCGATTTAAAAGTTGCTCAAGTTTTGCAAGTCGGTTTTCTTGTTCGCTTACTTTTGCTTTCAGCTCGTTTATTTCTTTGAGTTTTTCTTCTTGCTCAAGCGTATAGAGTACCAACTCTTCAATTTTCTCCAATAATTTCATGTTCATCTCGCCCAGTTGAACACCATTGGCCTCCATTTCCTTTGCCGAAGGGATATTGGGCAGGTGCCCATGTTCTTTGATATAATTTTGGACTTCTTCCAAGGACTTGAGGTCATATTCCTCTTTGAATACATAGTCAGGACCGGGAACGGAAAGGTCCACTTTGACTTCTTCCGCATGGATGTTACCCTTTACAGTGAGTTTGGAGTCTGGGGAGGTGGTGCCAATTCCAACCCCTGAGGTTTTGACGGTAACCTGGACTTGATCCCCATTTATGAATTGAATATCTCTGTTAGCTTCGGTTCCAATGATTAAGGCATTGGCAACCGTGCCTGTTGATTTTGTATTGGCATTTCCTTCAATCTCCACAAAATAATCTACTAGCTCACCGTCTTGGACAAAATGTATTCCTGGGTTGTCAGCTTCATTATTGTTATCGGTATCCGCTTCCAGTCTTAAAATGGCATCGCCCGAAGTACCCGTCGAAATATGTAATTTACTTTGTGAGGTATTGGTTCCGATTCCAACATAACCGTTTGCAGTATTGATTGTAAAAACGTCCCACTTGTCGATATCGGTGCGACGCGTTCCGATTCCAAAAATATTTGAACCAAAACTTCCTTCTGAAAAACCCATGTTGATTCCCACCTGACCTCCATCTTGCCTTAGCTGTATAAGGGGATTGTCAGATTCATTGTTGTTATCCGAGTCCGCCTCCAGTCTGAAGATAGCATCTCCGGAGGTCCCAGTGGAAACATGTAATCTCCCTGTTGGCGAACTGGTACCTATCCCCGTGTCTCCATTGGGTTTGAACACCATCTGGTGAATCCCATTAAAGGCGAAACCAATTCCATTTATTTTATGTAGGTTGATCCCGTAGTGGGAGTTATCCAAAGTGCCAATGGTTGGATCTGTTGGAGTAAATGTGTTGGGTATTCTTATCTCATTACTCAGTCTTAAGACCGGCCCCACTATTTCATCCGTAGTACTTACTTCATTACTAACTGACGTCGTATTCCATTGGGCATGTGCAGGGTAGCTAAACAAAAAAGTCAAGACTATAAATCTGATTATCCTCATTCTTTATCTTTTAATAGTTGCTCCACTGTTTTTTCCAAAAGACTGATTCTTTGGTTCGAGATTTCCAATTTTTCTATTCTTTTCTCTTGCTCAAGGGTATAGAGTACCAACTCCTCAATTTTCTCCAATAATCTCATGTTCATCTCACCCAACTCAATGCCATTCGCCTCCATTTCTTGAGCAGAAGGAATGTTGGGTAAGTGCCCATGCTTTTTGATGTAGTTCTGGACTTCCTCTAAAGATTTGAGGTCATAGTCCTCTTTAAAGACATAATCAGGTCCGGGAACGGAAAGGTCTACTTTGATTTCTTCCGCATGGATGTTTCCCTTTACGGTGAGTTTGGAGTCTGGGTTCTCGGTACCTATACCGACTTTTCCGTAAGAATCAATAAACATTCGTGCGGCATCTGTAATAAGTTGATCTTGGGTGGTATTCCCGTTCTTGGCATAGAAGTATAGCTTGCCCCAACTCGCCCTCATTCCGGAGTATCCGTAATTCCCATTATGGCTTGATGGCGTAATAAGTTTATTGTGATTTGTTCCTCCCTGTACTACAGCCATGTTTGAGCCATAAACTGCATTACCTCCTGTAGATCCTGATATATTCGCCCCAAAATTACTGGTCACCACAAACTGGGAATTTGGAGCTGTGATGCGTAAACCAATATTTCCGTTTTGAGAGATTCTCAGTTTTTCTGTTGGCGTCGCATTATCATTAGATCCTTTTGTTTTGAACACCAAATCCGCCTTCCCGTAAGTCCCTACATTCGCAATTCCGATTTCTGCATTTACCCGTGTACCACTACTTGTTGAGCTGTTAAAACCATCCCTGCCGGACCATTTAACACTAGATTGCCAACCTGCGCCATTTGCTCCATCGCCAAACAAAATCAGGTTGCCCTTACCATCACCGGTTGATCCACTGGAGTATGTATTATAGTTTACATAAAGATCATTTTCAATACTTGCCGTTGTATGGGTCTGGGAGACCATGGCCAAAGACGTAGAAAATATAAGGAAGTTTAGGAGCTTTTTTCTTATCATCTCTGGTGTTGTTTCAATTGATTAATTTCGTTTTTAAGCTCGATGACATAAAGGGTCAGTTCCTCAATCTTCTCCAATAGTTTCATGTTCATTTCACCCAATTGAATACCATTGGCTTCCATTTCACTGGCTGAAGGAATGTTTGGCAAGTGTCCATGTTCGTTGATATAACTTTGAACTTCTTCCAAGGATTTGAGGTCATAATCCTTTTTGAACACATAGTCTGGGCCTGGAACGGAAAGGTCCACCTTCACTTCTTCGGCATGTATTCTACCCTTTACGGTAAGTTTGGAGTCTGGGTTAGCCGTTCCAATGCCGACTTTCCCATTGCTCTGTACCTTCATACGAACATTGCCGCTCCCATCTTCCAATCTTAGTATTGTAGGGTTATTCGTAGATTGCGAACCTCCATAACCACATTGTACCAACAACCCCTGTCCTTCACCTCCGCCATTGTAAATTTTAGCGGTCCATGAATTGTTGATGGATTTATTAACTTCCAAAAAGGCGGAAGGATTTGAAACGCCCAGACCATAATTCCCGTTCTCATCCGCTACAAGGATGTTTCTCCAACCTGTCCAAACATCATCAGTGGGAATCCATTGTCGAAGCTTTAGCTCACCATACGGATAGGTGGTGGCCGTTAGTTCAAAATTTCTGTGTTCAACACCTAAAACAGTCAATTTTGTACCGTAAGGATATGCCCAATTCAAGACGGAGTTGTTGCTTCCCGGTCCTTGTTGATAATAGACTCCTGAAGCCATGTTATTGACATTCTCATTTTCCGCATATTGGTTTTGAGCTACTACCAGTGTTGAAAGGGAAAAAGTTAGTATGTAAACTAGTTGCTTCATTGTTTAGAGATTTTGTCCATTTCAAGTTTTAGTTTTCTGTTTTCCAATTTGAGCACCTCCTGTTCTTTCTTTATTTCGATAACATATAGGGTCAATTCTTCAATCTTCTCCAGCAGCAGTTTGTTCATTTCCCCCAGTTGAATCCCATTCTCTTCCACTTCCTTCGCTGAGGGAATATTGATCAGGTGGCCTTTTTCCTGGATATGTTTTTCCACCTCTTCAAGTGTAGGTAGATCATAATCAGCTTCGAAAACATAATCGGCCCAATTCGTCTCCACTTTAACTTCTTTGGCTCTAATACTTCCATTTACCGCCAGTTTGTAAGTGCCTGGATTTGTTGTTCCAATACCTAGATTACTTTCGATATACCATGTTCTATGATAAAAGTGATAACCAAATTCTTGACCCCAATCCCATCCAGAATCATCCGCTAATCTTGGAGCTAAGTAATTCCGATGATCCGTACTTCCAGTATGCTTTGAGCCCCAGTACATCTTTTCAGCCCCTGATAAGAAGGTGATGTTTCCATTGGCATCAAACAGAGCACCGGGGTTTGTTGTGCCGATACCAACACTGCCATTGCCTTTAACATACATTCTAGTAGCACCGTTGGTATTTATAAACAGGTTTTCATCGACATCCAGCGTTAGATTATAACTATTGGTTCCTGTAGCACCTATGTAGTGGTTAGAATTACCGCCGGAGGTTCTTTTCCCGGTAATAGAAATCCCTGCATTGGAGCTTGTGGACTCAGTATGAAGCCTTAGCTTGGTTATACCTGAACTTTCTAAATGCAGTTTTTCGGTAGGACTTGTAGTTCCGATGCCCACATTACCATCATCGGGAAACGAATTCGTGACCTGGCCAACCAACAAAAATGGTAAACCTAGTAATAGAGCAGTTATATTTTTTTTCATTTCCAGTTATTTTTGATCAGCTTTTTAAGTTGTTCTATTTCACTTCTTTGAACTTTTAGTTCCTCTTTTATGGCGTTAGCCTGGGAATTTTTACCTTCCAATTGCCTTTTAAACTCTTGGATTCTTTCTTGTTGTTCCAAGGCGTAAAGCGTCAACTCCTCAATCTTCTCCAGAAGCTTCATGTTCATTTCTCCTAATTGGATTCCGTTGGCCTCCATTTCCACGGCCGAAGGGATGTTTGGCAAATGCCCATGTTCTTTGATGTAGTTTTGGACTTCCTCTAAAGATTTAAGGTCATAATCCTCTTTAAACACATAATCAGGGCCAGGGACTAAAAGATCCACTTTTACCTCTTCAGCATGGATTTTTCCTTTTACAGTGAGTTTGGAGTCTGGGGAGGTGGTGCCGATACCCACATTATCTATAAAGGATGCACTTTTCCCTATTTTCGGAACATCCGTGTAACTATCTGGATTGGATACTTGGGTGACACTACTTGGAATAGTTACCATCACTGTCTGCTCACTCGTTATGGCCAAGCGTACGGAAACATGTCCGTGGTTTCCACTAGAGTATGCATAAAGCTCATATGTGGTTGCATCAATCTTTTTACATTTAATCAAATCCCCTATTTCAGTGCCTTCAATAGTATAGTTCCACTTTCCTCCATAGTTATCAGAGGTCACCTTCCTAATGAATATATTGGCAGATGCATTATAACCATACTCGTAGGTTCTTGTATAATTGACCTCCGCATCAACTATTATGGAGTTATAATTGGTGTTTGATAGATCAAAGGTGGCTAGTTTGTACCAGCCAACGGAAGGGTTCCCCAAACCCCACTTTCCCTCATGATACTGTATCTGTCCAAACACACAGCTAGTTGAAATCAATAGAAGAAAAAGACACATTGTTTTTGTTCTCATCTTGCAGCCTTTATTTTAATATGTTCGGTAATCAATTGTTTCAGACTCTCTATTTCTTGCTCTAAGCCTTCCATACGCTCAAGTTTTTTCTCCTGTTTTAGGATGTATAAAGTCAGCTCCTCAATCTTCTCCAGAAGCTTCATGTTCATTGCTCCCAATTGGATTCCGTTGGCCTCCATTTCCATGGCCGAAGGGATATTGGGCAAATGCCCATGAGCTTTGATGTAGTTTTGGACTTCCTCTAAGGGCTTGAGGTCATAATCCTCTTCAAAGACATAATCGGGCCCTGGAACGGAAAGATCCACCTTAACTTCTTCGGCATGAATTTTTCCTTTTACGGCTAGTTTCGAATCCGGGGCAGTAGTGCCGATGCCCACTCTCCCAGAAGCCAATAAGGACATTACGGCGAAATCGCCAGAAGTTCCACTCCAATAGTCAAAATAGAGATCCAACCTATCGCTCAAATCATCTCCAAAGGCAATTATGGATTTTGAATTTGCATTGTCTACTTTGAGATACATCCTATCGTTACCATCGGATACCCTTAGCCCTCCATCTCTGATATCCAATTTATCAATAGGGCTGGTTGTTCCAATTCCAATATTTCCAGATTCGGACAATACCATTGCAGGTGAATTGATATTGTTTCCGTTAACAGCAAAACGAATTTTAGAACTAGATTCTAACCCTCCGCCATAACCCGAATAGTTGGTAACTAACCTAATATTGTCCCCTGATTCTCTCTCTATCTGAATCCCTTGAATCCCAGAAAAACTTCCTTTAAAAATTGCATGGGTCGCACTGGAAGTCCTTACCTCCAACTTTTCGGTTGCCGTTGTTGTGCCAATACCTACATTGCCATCATCGGGAAATGAATTGGTAACCTGGCCAACCAGCAAAAATGGTAACCCTAATAATAGAGCAGTAAGATTTTTTTTCATTTCCGGTTATTTTTAATAGGCTTTTTAGTTGTTCTATCTTCTTGGCTAAAAGAGCAAAGCTTAAGATCATCAGATCACTAAGCCAGTTTTAAAGCCTAAAACTCCAGCCAAGCGCATGGCTATTATGCTGAAATATTAGTTGTAAGTAATTTTACAAGATTTTGTAGGTGTGTTGAAAAAAATCGAATGATATTTTAGTTCGATTTATAAATTGACGCAAATTTTAAGGGCAACTGTTTCTTTTTGCCCAGGTAAATTGATAATCTAGTATTGACGATTATCCCGATTGCAATCGATAAGCATGATTACAGATATAATCATTGGACATAGCTTGTAAAACAATGGATGAATGAACGGTGTTTTTGATTAAGATTTCAGGCATTAGATCAGATTTATTTTGGGTTATATATAATTCTTGTAGGAATTTACTTATTTTATTTAAAACTTTTTCAATCCTTTTTGTGAAGGAATTGTAATTTAAATCTTACCTGAAATGGATTTATGATTTTAACTCATTGATTACCAAAATTTTAATTCAAAATAATTGCTGTTAATAACTTTTTAGACTGTTAATCTGAAAATATTTATAGAATATTCTATAGAATATTAGCAGAAAAAAATTACATTTCGAGTAAGATACCCTAAACGGTATTGTTTAAGATAAGATGCCTCATTTCAACTTCGATACCCATGAAAAGAACCTGGTCCCCACAAATAGTACAAACGAAAATCCCCGCCATCAACCTACAGGAAACCCTTATCGTATTAGCTATTATAGGAATATTGCTCTTGCTTGCCCTTCCTAACTTAATGCCATTGATCTCTAAGGCCAAAAGCGTAGAGGCCCAGGTACAATTGAAAGCGATCTATAATGCGCAGACTACATACCGCTATATGCACAGTAAGTATTCCAACGTAATGGGAGAGCTGGACTTTGAGCCCCCAAAAACAGTAAAGGAAAATGGGACGGCGAATTATGTTTATGAGATTCTGAGCGCAGATAATGCCACATTCAAAGCTCGTGCGGAAGCCATTACCGATTTTGATGGAGATGGGGTGTTCAATGTATGGGAAGTTGATCAGGATGGCAATCCAAAACAAACTGTAAAAGATTGATAAGCGTCTTAAAGATTTCGTTAATGGTGTGTCTGGGCTACATAGCTGTACAAGATTTTCGGGAAAGGAAAGTTTTTTGGTTTCTGTTTCCCATAGCAATGATTTTGTTTGGATGCATTCATTTTCTGAAAATTAATGAGGTTACAATGTTTTTGGGAAGCTTGTCGGCAAACATACTTCTTGTTACCCTAATTACAGTTTTGCTTTATGGTTATTCCCGATTTATCTCCAAAAGCAAATTTTTAAACCATAGCCTGGGACTTGGCGATATCTTGTTTTTTTATGCTTTCGCCATAGGGTTTCCAACATTCACTTTTATAGTGCTCTTTGCAAACGCCATTTTATTTTCATTGCTTTCCTTTTTGGTTCTGAAAAAGAACTTTAAACAGCAAACTGTTCCTCTAGCAGGGTTTATGGGGCTCTTTATAGTTTTTATGATGTGTTTTGAATTAATCTTTAAATCCCCATCACTATATGCATACTGAAGAAAAAAGGTTGCAGCTGGCTTCTGAACTTGTTCAATGCATTAATGCTGAACAGGCATTTCATTATAGGATTATTCCCAAAGAAAAAGTGGACGGCGTAATTACTTTTTATACCGACACCGAATCCCTGGAAAACCTATTGGCAGAATTACAGATAGTTTTGGAATTTCCTGTAAAGTTGGAGCGACTGGAAACTTCCGAGCTTCAAGATTTTTTAAGCGCAAATTATAGGCAAGCGCAAACTCCACAAAGTAGTGAACTGCATTATACTCCTGATTTTTTGGAGAAAATCCTTGTCAATGCCAAAGCCATTGGAAGTAGTGATATACATTTTGAACCCTACGAAACCAATTGCAGGGTCCGTTTTAGATTGGATGGAAAGTTGGTGGAGCAATTTAAAGTTCCCATACACGAATATCCAACCATAGTCAATAAAATTAAAATACGCGCCGACCTGGATATTGCCGAAAAACGTTTGCCACAGGATGGTCGGATCACGGTGAAATCCAACGGTGCAGAATTCGATATCAGGGTATCATCGCTCCCAACACTTTTTGGTGAAAAAATTGTGCTACGTATTCTAAACAAGGATACCCAATCAGTAAATCTAGAGGATTTGGGATTCAATGCACCGGAGCTTCAACGCTATAAAGAGGGTATAAAAAATCCCAACGGGATTGTTTTGATATCAGGTCCTACAGGTTCTGGAAAAACAACAACACTTTATGCTACATTAAAGCTGCTGAACGATGCCAAAACCAACATCTTGACCATTGAGGATCCCATAGAATACACTTTGGAGGGTATCAATCAAGTGCAGCTCAAAGAAAATATTGGATTGGATTTTGCCAGTGCGCTCCGTACATTTTTACGCCAGGATCCCGATATCATTATGGTGGGTGAGATTAGGGATGTAAAAACAGCAAACATGGCTATTCGAGCTGCCTTGACAGGTCACCTGGTGTTTTCAACAATCCATACAAATTCGGCTTGGTCTACCATTTCACGATTAATCGATATGGGTATCCCACCATTCTTAATAGCCAGCACGTTAAACATCAGTATTGCGCAGCGTTTGGTTCGCAAACTTTGCGACAACTGCAAAAGAAAAAGTGATATTACCGAAGGCGTGTTTCCACAAGGTTTTGATCCACCCAAGGGCCTAACACACCATTTTGCGCCGGTGGGATGCCAATCATGCCATCATACAGGTTATAATGGAAGAAAGGCCATTTATGAAATCATTCCTATCAACAAGATATTGATTCCACATATTAAAAACAATGTACTTGATATCGATGAATACCTAAAAGAACAACACATAATGACCTTAAAGGACAATGCACTTTTGCTTGTGGAAAAGGGCATTACCTCTGTGGAGGAAATATATCCGCTGTTAACCAATTGATACATGAAGAAGATCTTATTTCTATTTTTTCTAACCCTCTCCCTTTTCGTTTTTTCGCAAGAAGAGGAAGCGCGAATTCAAAACATACAAAACAATCTGGAAGCATTGGCAGTGGATAATCCAGGGCTTTCTGAAAATTTAAAGCTGGATATCAACGTAAACAGCGTATCGCTATCCAACTTTCTCTTGGCAGTTTCCCAAGTTCATAAAATAAACATCAATATCGACCCAAGCCTACAAGGAATCAACATTGTAAATAATTTTTCCAATGTCACCGTGGCTGATTTGTTGGTCTTTCTATGTAAGCAATACGAGCTGGATATCAATTTCACCGGAAATATTTTGTCCATTCTAAAATACCAAGCTCCTCCTGAGATAATTCCGGAGAGAGAAGTACAAGTTGGTTTTGATGCCCTCAACAATTTAATTTCATTGGACTTAAAAGGAGACTTTTTGGAGAAAGCTTTTCGAAAAATCATCGATGTTTCCGGTCAAAATCTACTGTATTCCAAGGGAATGGAAAACATTCCGTTGTCGATATACATCAAAGATGTACCCCTTGACCATGCCATGAAAAGGCTTGCTGAGACCAATAACCTTACCTATTCCAAGTCTCGCGATGGATTCTATCTATTTGATCAGATAATTACAAATAATGGTGAGCAGCAAGGACGTGCTCCTAGAGGTGTTTCCAATGGAGATTTCAACTATCAGATATTGGACACCATCAATCGGATTTTGAACGTGGATTTTACAAATGTCCCCATTGCAGATATTGTCCAAGAAATTAGTTTGGACCTGGATTTGGATGTTTACATGGCCACGCCATTATCCGAAGCAGGAAATATCACATTCAAGGCCAAACAGATTTATTATGACGAGTTGTTGACCAAGATATTCGAAAGTGAAGCGGTCCCAACATCCAACAACACCGCTAGTCCCAATGGGCAACCAAACACCCAACCCACAAATAGAAACCGTAACCGAAACGAGGGGCGGTCGTCAGTCCCTACCACTTATGTAAACAAGACAAATTTTACCTTTAAAAAGGAAAACGATCGTTACTTTTTTGGAACAGCCGATCAGTTAAGTGTAAGAAAATTAGAGATTGTGCAGATGATGCATCGATCTGTTGAGTTATTGGGAGACCCTATGCAATCCACTGGGTATGGACGTTCTGCGGGACGAACCGTTCAAGGAGGTGTCAATTATTTGGGTTCTGGTGGATTTCAGAACGGGACCAACGGCTTTGGTAATAATCAAGGAAATTTTGGGCAGAATTCGAACAATACGCGACGAATAAATACGCAAAACAATCAATTTGGCAATTACTCCTCTAATGCCGAAGCAATTGTCAATATTCTACCAGATGATGTAGTCGCCGATCTTGACATAAAAATTGATTTTGAGCTCAACAGCTTTTTAATCAGCGGTCCGGCAGCCAACATTAACCGTTTTAAGAAATTCATAAAGCAAATCGATAAACCTGTTCCGGTGGTATTGATTGAGGTAATGCTCATTGAAGTCACTAAATCTGCAACGGTTGAAACCGGGATTAGCTGGGGAATAGGTGAAAACCCCGTAGAAACCAGAGGCGGAATTTTTCCGGAAACGGACCTAACATTGGGAGCCAATACCGTGAATAAAATTATTGGAGGTTTCGACGGATTTGGGTCTTTTAACATTGGACGTGTGGTTCCTGAGTTTTTTGCAACAATCAAAGCAATGGAGGCCAATGGCAATATCAAGATTAAATCAACCCCAAAGCTTTCAACCTTAAATGGGCACCGTGCCAATCTCTCCATAGGGGAAACCACCTATTATGTTGTTACCAGTCAGAACTTTTTTGGGTCTCAGATCCCTACAGCTTCAGAAGTACGAAACTTTCAGCCCATTGATGCTGAATTGGCCGTAAGCATAAAACCTTTGGTCTCCGGGAACGGACAGGTGACTTTGGACATTAATGTGATACAATCGGATTTCAGCGCAGAACGGATAGACGAAGACGCTCCTCCTGGATTGACTTCCAGAGAGTTTAGTTCTATTATCCGAATGCAGAATCAAGACCTTGCTATTTTAGGAGGACTTGAGGAAAAAGTCAAGAACGACACAGGCAGTGGAGTTCCTTTTTTGGCCAGGATACCCATTATAAAATGGCTGTTCAGCAAGCGAAAAAGGGAAGACCGTAAACAAAAACTGACCATTTTGATCAAGCCAACAGTGATATACTAGTGATCAACGCTCTAAAAACATATATTGAAAAGGGAAGGGTGTTCCATGGTATCGAGGTCTATGGAGCAGAAAATGCACTTAAGTTTCAATTTTTGGAAGCTCAGGTCAAAAAGAAAGAGCTTATTGTTTCCAAGCAATGCCGGGCAGACACCATTTCCGAACTCCAGAGCATTGCCCAGTACTCTACTCCCATTCATGTAGCTTACAATACAGCTGACGTTATTACTAAAATTGCCCAGCAGCAAGCCGTTCTAAATGGTAGAGGGGCTGTTGAACAATTATTCCCTGGACTGAATTTTGAAAATTTCTACTATCAAATCACACAGTTAAACGGCAAACAAGTTGTTTGCATCGTAAAAAAGGACGCCTTGGAAACCTTCCTTTCCCAATTGAAGGAAATGAAGCTTCAAGTTGTTGGCCTGTCACTAGGGATATCAACAATGGAGAATGTGGAAAATCATATTGAGCAGGACACCGTTTATACCCATTCTGAAAAAATTGTTTTTAATCACGATTCTATTGAGGGCCTTTCGATTTCAAAATCTGACATCCAATCCGCCATCGTTTACAGCATCAATGGGTTGTATATTGAAAGTACCTTTTTGTTATCGTTTTCTGGGGTTTTAAGTTTTTTATCCCCTTCAGGTAAAGACAATACCAATCTCGAGGACATTGTTCAACATTTAAGGTCCGAGTTTAAAAACAATCGGACTTTTAGTCTTTTACTGCGCACCTCTCTAATCTTCATCCTATTACTTTTGCTTTCCAATTTCTTGGCTTTTAATTCCTATTTCACCAAAGTGGAAGCAGCAAGGGAAAAATTGGCCATCGATAACGAAGCTCGGAAAAGTCTCATTTTGGTTAGGGAACGTGTTGAAAGCAAGGAAAAGAAAGTGGAAGCTGTGCTGTCAACCTCAAATTCCCGAACGTCATTCTATTTGGATCGATTGGCGTCAAGCGTTCCACCAAATATTCTATTGACCGAATTACAATATCAACCCCTTAAAAAACCAATGCAAGTATCCAAACCTATCGAATTGGACGTAAACACGCTATTGGTTATGGGTACTTGCTCCCAAAGTGAGGCTTTTTCAGAATGGATCCATTTTTTGGAAGCTTTGGAATGGGTCAAGGCCGTGGAGACCATGGATTACGACTATCGCAATGCTACCAGTTCAACATTCAAAATAAAAATACATGTTGAAAGGTCTTAAAAACAAAAACACCATGTTGCTGCTAGGTCTATTCCTGGTCCTCTTGCTGTGCTATAAATTGGCTATTTCGACAACACTTGATCTGCGGAAAGAATCTCTTTCATTAAGTGAAGAGGAACGGCTCTTTGACAATGTTCCCCAACAATTATCCTTGCTCTCAAAGAAAGAGGTTCACCTGGACTCGTTGTTGCAGCAACTGAACCTAAACGACACCTCCCTTGAAAATGACCTATTGCGGACCGTAAACCGCGAAGTGGAAAAAAACAACCTTAAGGTTATCGACTTTAACCCTCCTCACGTATCGGAGCTAAATGGCACCATAACCAACACTTACAATTTTACCGTACGTGGCCCTTTCAATGCTATTGTGAAACTTATATATACCCTGGAACAACAAGCAAATTTTGGTCAAATTGCCCATCTGGATTTTAGGAAACAAAAAAACTATCGCAGCCGAAAAAATTATTTAGAAGCTACTGTCTATATCCAAAGGTTCGAGTAATCAACACTGAAATCAAGGGGATATGTGAAAACGTATTTACAATCTTTGGAAAGTCGTAAATGTTTACTTTCCAAATCTTTCCCATGGACCGGTAATGGCCACCGTGTCACCGTTTTCTTGGACGTTGACAAACAATGTTTTTCCCGAGGGTGAAAACACCGCTCCCGTAAGCTCGGATCTGGAGCTTTTGTTACGCGCCAAGGTATAGATATTTCCATCTTTATCAATTCCCTTAATATGGTTCAACTCACCGTTATCCTCACATAGAAGAACATCTCCCCATGGAGCAATCGTAAGGTTGTCGCACATGTGCAAAACCGTCTTGTCGTTGGATTCCGCATAAAGTTCGAGCATGGCCGGCTCTTCAGTTTCGCCTTCTAAACCTTCTTTTGGTGATAGGCTGTATTTGAAAACCTGTCCGAAATTTTGGGGTCCTCCATTGGTACAGGCGAAGAAGAGTTCGCCATCTCCCATCCATATTCCTTCACCGCGTGCAAAACGAGCGGCTCCCAATTCGAATCCCCTAAATCTTAAATCATCCTCTGGAGATTCCACATCATCCAAATCTATCCAGAACACTTCCATGGACTGATTCCTAGGCACCAAAGGTGTTTCCCAATTTCTAGTGTCAAGACTATTTTTTTCCTTTATGGCCAATGCCTGCAATAATCCCCCGGCCATAAGATTTTCCTTCTCCTTAGGGATAAACCGGTAAATCAGCCCATCGTGTCTGTCCTCAGTAAGATAAACACAGCCTGAAACGGGATCCACCGCCACCGCTTCATGGTTAAAACGTCCCATTGCCTTTATCGGGACGGGAGCTACCATTCCCTTGGCGTTCATGGGCACCTCAAATACATAACCGTGATCTTCAAGGATTTGCTTGCCGTCCGCTTTGGTAACATCCTCTTCACATGTAATCCAAGACCCCCAAGGTGAAACTCCGCCAGCGCAGTTGCGGTATGTACCTGCCAAACTTAAATATTGCTCTGTAACGGTTTCCGTGTCCTCATCGTAAATCAATGTAGTGGTGCCTCCCAATCCAGGATTGGTTCCACTACCAGAATCGTAAAGTTTCGCCAAATCCACTTCGGATATCAACTCATTATTTGGTCCAAATGGACTGTGTTCCAATGTTGTGGCGCTATTCTCATGGTTTCTTATGATGACAACCTTCCCAGTTTCATCAAGAAAAGCCCCCATACCATCGGGCCTTCCAGGAACCAACAAACCATCGGACATTTTCTCACCAGACCTTGAGATAACCTTATACGAAAACCCTTCTGGAAGATCTAGATATCCCTTGGGATCTAGTTTTAAATCCAAGCTACCTGCATCACCGACCTCAGTTTCCACCTCTTTCTTTTTCTTATTTGTACAATTGACCAGCGATATCAATGCCAATGAGGTAAGTGTTGATTGTTTTATGAAATGTCTACGGGTGTAATCTTTCTGGTTATCATCCATGATACTTGACTAATTTTATGCTTTGGATTAAACTACTATTGATTGGTCTATGAGATTCTCCTAGGGTGTGCCTCTTTCCACAAAGTTATACATTGAAATAAAAAAATCGCCTGCTACAGATTTCAAAACGTTTTACTAACCTCTGCTAAACATACTGTTTGTGCACGCAACTAATCCTTAAGGAAGTTGTTATTGAATACATTTTGAGATCAAATCTAGTACCCGGCAGCTTGTCCATCCTTTCGGCTTTCCGAGGCTCCATGATAGACTTTGTTTTCGTCATCCCATAAAATTGCCTGGTAACCGCCGTAGATTCCTCTCGCAGTACCAATTCTGTGGCCTTTATCCATCAAGCCCCGAATAGTGGAATAAGGTATCCCGGATTCTGTTCGAATCATTCCTGTGTTTTCCGTGGTTTTTCCCATTGGGCTAGCTCCTCCTGTATGATCCCATCGTGGAGCATCACCAGCTTCCTGTATGTTCATTCCAAAATCGATGAGGTTCATTACGATCTGCGTGTGGCCCATGGGCTGGAAATCTCCTCCCATAACACCAAAACTGAGGTAAGGTTTGCCATCTTTGGTAACAAAGGCCGGAATAATGGTATGAAAGGGTCTTTTTCGTGATTCGTAAGTATTGGCCTGTCCACGCTGAAGGCTGAATAATTCTCCCCGATCTTGAAGCATAAAGCCCAATTTGGGTGGAGCCATTCCGGAGCCCATTCCCCGATAATTACTCTGAATCAATGATATCATGCTGCCTTCGTTGTCCGCTACGGTCATATAAATTGTTTCGCCAGCCGAGATCTTCCCTGCCGAGTACATCCCAGCTCTATCTCCAATCTGTTTTCTTCTGTTTTCGGCATATTTGTCCGAGAGTAACTCTTCAACCGGAACGTCGAAAAAGTCCATGTCGGCATAATATTTCGCCCGATCTTCAAAGGCCAATTTCTTGGCTTCGGTAAAGAGATGAAGGTGTTCTGCACTACCAAATTCAATATTTGAAAAATCAAACCCTTCCAATATTTGTAACATTTGAAGCGCTGCAATACCCTGACCGTTAGGAGGAAGTTCCCAGACATCGTATCCCCGATAATTGATGGACACAGGTTCCACCCACTCTGATTTGTGAGCTGCCAAGTCTTTGGCGGACAAAAAACCTCCTTGTTCTTTTATGAATTTTCCAATGGTACGCGCAATTTCCCCTTTGTAAAATGAATCTCGACCTCCGTCGGCAATCTTTCGGTAGGTGTTGGCCAAATACGGGTTTTTATAGATTTCTCCTTCATTGGGCAATTTTCCGCCATTTTGGGATTTATAGGTGTCGTCAATGTTCGGGAACCCTTTGGATTCAAAAAAGGGAATGGTACGTTGCATATACCACGCAATCAATTCTGTCAATGGAAAGCCCTTTTCTGCATAATCGATAGCCGGGGCCAGAATCTCCTTAATAGGTTTTGACCCAAATTTTTGGTGCAGTTCAAACCAGCCATCAACGGCGCCTGGCACACTAACAGGCAGTGGTCCATGTGATGGGATTTTTTCCATTCCCTGTTCCTCGAAGTACTCCAAACTTAGTTTTTGAGGGGAGCGACCGCTGGCGTTGAGCCCATAGAGTTTTTTTGTTTTTCCATCCCAAACAATGGCAAATAAATCTCCTCCTATACCACACCCTGTAGGTTCCATGAGTCCCAGGGCTGCATTGGCAGCGATGGCCGCATCAATGGCATTACCCCCATCTTTTAGGATATCGAGTCCAACTTGGGTAGCCAAGGGATGGCTTGTCGCAACCATTCCGTTTTGGCCAAGTACCACTGAACGTGTTGCAAAAGGTTCACCGGTAATTCGGTCTTGAGCGGTAGAAAATTGTGCGAAAATTATAAGGCAAAACAGGCAAAGAAAACAGTTTTTCATAATCGTCTTTATCTCTTCCGAAAGTACAAAAAATTGGTATTGACGTCCAATTATTGACCAACTACTAAATACGATAAAAAGTCTTCCTGTCCAACACGAAACTACCTGACAAGTTAGAGCTGTTTGATTATTTTTACCAAGGAATGGGATAGTATGGTTGTATTGTTCTGGCTATTGAATTAGGAATTCCTGCTTTTCAATTGGCCATTTTCCGAGCAATAAAACAAAAAAGCCGAGATTAAAAATCTCGGCTTTCTCTTATGTACCTTGGGTGGGAATCGAACCCACACTCCCGAAAGAACTGGATTTTGAATCCAGCGCGTCTACCAATTCCGCCACCAAGGCTAAATTTGTATTCCCTTTTTGAAATGGGACTGCAAAGCTAAAAAATTATTTTATTTACCACCAAAAATACCTTGATTAATCCTTTAGCAACCCGAATTAATTTTTAAATTTGCACCGCTTTTAAGGGATAGCACTTTTAATAAGCTAGAAAACAAGAGTTTGTAATGCCGTATCAAGTTCCAGAACCTAAAATATTTGCTTGTACCCAAAGTACTGTGCTAGGTGAAAAAATAGCCGCTTCCTATGGCGCGGACTTAGGAAAGGTGCTGTTCTCTAGATACAGTGATGGTGAATTCCAACCTTCGTTTGAAGAATCCATTCGTGGAGCCCGTATTTTTATCATTGGTTCTACCAATCCAAGTTCTGAAAATTTGATGGAAATGTTGTTGATGCTCGATGCGGCAAAAAGAGCTTCAGCAAGGCATATTACCGCGGTAATGCCTTACTTTGGATGGGCCAGACAGGATAGAAAGGATAAGCCACGTGTTCCCATCGCGGCCAAGCTAGTGGCCAAGATGTTGGAAACCGCTGGGGCCACACGGATTATCACCATGGACTTACATGCGGATCAAATCCAAGGTTTCTTTGAAAAACCCGTCGACCACCTTTTCGCTTCAACCTTGTTTTTACCTTATTTGAGAAACCTAAATCTGGATAATCTTTGTATCGCTTCTCCGGACATGGGTGGATCTAAAAGAGCGTATGCCTATTCAAAAGCATTGGAAAGTGATGTTGTCATTTGTTACAAGCAACGCGCCAAAGCCAATGTTATCTCGCACATGGAACTGATCGGTGAGGTAAAAGGCAAGAATGTGGTTTTGGTGGATGATATGGTCGATACAGCAGGAACATTGACCAAGGCTGCCGACCTAATGATCGAGCGAGGTGCTAAAAGTGTTAGGGCGATTACCACACATGGCTTGCTATCGGGCAGCGCTTATGAGCGCATAGAGCAGTCAAAATTAACTGAACTGATCGTCACGGATTCTATTCCAGTGTCCGAAGATCATAATAATAAGATAAAGGTATTGAGTTGTGCCAACCTTTTTGCTGATGTTATGCATAGGGTGCACCATAATACCTCTATTTCGTCAAAATTTTTAATGTAGCCTTCGACTACGCTCAGGCCCACATGTCTGGCAATTCGAAAATGAATAAGAATAAATTAAATATTTTATAGATAACAGAAGTTATGAAGTCAATTACTATCAAAGGATCCCAAAGAGAAAGCGTGGGCAAGGTATCTACCAAAGCCTTACGTAATGCTGGAAAGGTCCCTTGCGTGATGTACGGAGGGGATAAGCCATTGCACTTTTCAGCAGATGAACTATCATTTAGACATTTGGTGTACACCCCAAACGCACACACGGCTGTGATTGAGTTGGAAGACGGCCAAAAGTTTGAAGCGGTATTGCAAGATATCCAGTTTCACCCAGTGACGGATAAAATTTTGCATATCGACTTTTACCAATTGTTCAAGGACAAACCTGTTACCATGAACATTCCTGTACGTTTGGAAGGAAATTCTCCAGGTGTGAGAAACGGTGGACGTCTACTTTTCAGAAAAAGAAAGCTTTCCATCAAAGCATTGCCAGATTTGTTACCTGATTTTATCACAATTGATATTTCAAAGTTGAGAATCGGAGGAACTATTCCTGTAGAAACAATTTTGAGCGATGACTATACCATTCTTCACCCCGACAGCACCGCTGTTGTTCAGGTTAAGGCCTCTAGAACATCTGTTGATGATGAGGAAGAAGAAGAGGAAGAAACTGAAGGTGCAGAAGGAACTGAAGCAGCAGAAGGTGGAGAGGCTCCAGCAGCAGAGGCTCCAGCAGCAGAGGCTACCGAGTAGTTTCGCACTGTAAATTAAATAAGCATCCCAGCTGCATGATTTCATGGAGTTTGGGATGCTTTTGTATTTTTGAACAAATGGAAACCTTCCCATGTTCCAATTTATCAAAGCACTTTTTGGCAAACCACAACGGATATCACAAGAAGCTGACAGCATGAAAAAATTCCTGATTATCGGACTTGGAAACATCGGGGCTGAGTACGAAGAAACAAGACACAATATTGGGTTTAGAATCTTGGATTTCCTTGCAGAAAAGGAGAACTTTTCGTTCGAAACCGCAAAACTTGGTGCCATTGCATCTTTTAAGCACAAGGGAAGAAGTGTCCTGTGCTTAAAACCATCCACCTATATGAACTTAAGTGGAAAAGCAGTCAAATATTGGATGGAGAAAGAACAGATTCCTTTAGAAAATGTATTGATCATTACCGATGATATCAATTTACCTTTCGGAACACTGCGCTTAAAGACCAAAGGCAGTGATGGTGGGCATAATGGTTTAAAGGATGTTCAGAATACGCTTCAAACAGGCCAATACAACCGTTTTAGGTTTGGAGTGGGCTCGGAGTTCTCTAAAGGCAGACAAGTGGATTATGTGCTGGGCAAATGGAATGAAGACGAGGTCGGTGCATTACCAGAACGATTGCAAAAATCCTCGGACTTAATCCGCTCGTTCATCTTTTCAGGTGTCAAAAACACCATGAACCAGTTTAACGGGACTTAATTATTATCAGAATGTCCTAAACTCAAAGATCCCTGAATCGGAGTTGTTCCCTTCAGCATCGGTTGTAATGACTTTCCAATAGTAGATAGTTCCAGACTCAACACCTACACTTAACTCCATAGTATTGGCATTTGTTGTCCCCAGCGAGGTAGTAGGTGGATTATCTGTTGCAAAGAAAACTTCAAAATTGGTAATGTCATTCTCAACATCAGCTCCTTGCCAGACCAAGGTAACTTCGTTGTCGATGTCCCTTTGAACCGTAGACCCAGAAACCGGGCTAACCAACTGCGCTGGAAACGGAGCATACGTTGTCTGTGATCCCGCATTGTAGAACAACCATGTCTCGCTAGTGGCCACCTGATCTGATTGTGAATTCTGCGAAGTCACGGACCATGAATAGGGTGCTCCCTTAACGATGGACAAGCTGGCTGAAGTAGCTGCGGTTGAAATGTTCTGCGGAATATTGGTTTCAAGATTCACCGCACTTAGCGTATAACTATCGGTATTTGCCGAAGCCTGCCATTCAAACGTAACCTGACTCAATGTTTCATTGACACTTATTCCTGTTGTGCATTCTGAGTTTTGATTGGGAAAAACCAAATTTGCACCACCCGGAGCCGGTGGTGGGTCATCGCTACCACAGGACCATAGCATTACCAGTACTAACAAACTTAGAAAAAACCGCTTCATTCTTTTATCAATTTAAACTCCTCATATATTTCCGAACCCTGTACTCGCATAAAGTAAACTCCGGTCTGTAATCCTGAAAAATCCATTTCAAGTTCATTTCCTTCTACCCTTCTTGTAGTTTTCAGCACCAACTGTCCGTTGGAGGAAAACACGTGAATATTCAAATCCCCAACAAAACCATTGAGAAATACCCTAGTATCCGCACCTACAGGATTTCGGTACAGTATGGGTTTGGAGGAAATAAAGAACGAATCCTCATAAGTTCCCTGACAAGGCAAGTTGGTGAACACTTTAAGCGTATTTAATCCCTCTTTAAGCTCCAATTGAATATCGGAAGCTGTTGTCTGCGTGACCAGTCCATTCAATTCAACATTGTACAATGAACCTCCATCCATTGTTAGGCTTAGCATATTTTCATCAACAGTGGCAAAAGTGGAGAGCAATGCGGGTTCCTCGATCACCACATTAAAACATACCTCTTGATAGGTTATGGAACCATCTGTACCGTTGATACAAAGCGAATAGCTTCCTCCAGTAAGATTTTGAAACGTATGCGCATCAGTAAAATCAGCATTCAGGTTGGTACTTCCTCCGCTCAAAACAGCTGTATATGTGATAGAAGTATCCACTGCCGTAATGGCTACAGAGCCATCGTTGTTATCCCGACAGGACTCACTTTGTATTTGTATCGTGAAATTATCGGCTGCAAATCGATTCACTGGACAACCACTTGTATCTACTTCAACGCCTTTGGGAGTTCCTAAACAAAGGTCGTCGCCATCATCAAAAACACCATCTTCATCATCATCTGGCCTGAACGCTCCTTCCGCACACACTTCAAGCGAAAAAGCAACCAAAGAGCCTCCATCATTTGCTGCCGTATCCCTGATCTCCAAGGTCCATTCACCTAAGGTCGTTTCCCCATTCAATGAGGACAAAGACCCCAAAGGAGCAACAGTTCCCGAAATAGCAGGGTTCCCGGAGCATACCAGAGCAGATCCTGAATCATCAAAAACAGCATTGATGTTATTTGCATCCCCACAGGCATTGGACACCAAAGTCACACGAGTTCCAGATGGAGAAATAAGATCAATAATCAAGTCTTCCAAAAAAGTATGGGTGAGCTCAATACTCACATTGACATCCGAAACTGGTAAATCTTCAAATAATTGTACCGATGTTACGATTGTTGGAGTTCCTGCAGCAGGTATATTTAAAGGTAATCCGCTCGGTTCCATACTCTTGCAATCCACTTGATTCGTTGTAAAACTAAATGGGGTCCCAAAGGTGCCCACTCCACAATTGTTGCTGGGCCTTACCCTCCAAAAATATTCAGTTTCGGCACTTAACCCTGTGGTCTGATAGAAATTAAAAGGAATTGAAGCAGATTCCACGATACTTGTAAAACCAACATCTGTGGCTATCTCAACGTCATAACTGGTATACAGGTCACTTCCTACCCATTGCAATAGGGGTTGTACAGCGGTGTTGGCCTGCATATCCGTCGGTGATGACAACACAACATCGGTAAAGTTTCCATCATTGATAACCAAAGTAAGTTGAACATTTTTGGTAACTGATGCGGAAGTAGCTGTTACGGTAATTTCATAAGAACCCGGTGTAGCTGCATTGGTATTGGAAATGGTCAAATCCACCGCGGTATCATCCGCGCTTGCCTGGGTAGGTGAAAAAGAATCCGTAACTCCAGCAGGCAATCCTGAAATCGAAAATGTCGAAGTTTCACTAAATCCAGCAAAAGTCTCATAAACAAAGGATATCACACTATTATTAGGTTGACAAACCTGATGCGATAACTCTTGAAAGTTCAGTACCACTTGTGATTCTTGTATAGTGAAATCCGAAGCATTGACCGCAAAGAACACATTGTCGCTAGCCTTAACCATTATCCGAGCTGTGGTAGTTGCACCCCCCGGAATCAGAACTTCCTCGCTCCCATCATTCAAAATATCATCGGCAAGGGTAATCGGGAAAGTAACACCTCCATCCAGGGACAGCAAGATATCCACATTTGTGGCATCTATTGGTAATATATTGGTATTGGCTACATCCCATGTAATCTCTTGAGTAGAACCTCCCTCATAAACTTCATTTGTAGATTGCGAAGTAACCGAAAAAGGGCCCGCTGATTTAATCACTTGAACATCTAAAATATCAGCAACCACTTGTCCTCCACCTGTAGCATTGTCCCTTACGGTAAGTGCAAACCGCATATCCCGTTCAATATTGGACACGGTTTCCCAAGCCTCGTTTATCTGAGGGTTGGTCTGAGTGAGATTTCCATCAACCACCCTGGACAATCTTGGAAAATATCTTTCCGGGTCGGTTGTTGGCGGTAATGATCTAAAATTTGCTCCACTTGGGTTATCCGGACCAAAATTACTGGTGGTCACGACACCATCATCTATCTGTTCCCAGGTATAGGTAAGCACGTCCCCGACATCACTGTCCGTTGCTGAACCTTCAAGCACAAATGCCGTCCCTATTGGAATAATATAATCCCCCATTGGAGCAACTACTGGAGGAGTGTTCGTCAAAACTGTGGTCTGGGCACATGAAGTTGTCTGTAAATAATTGGAAATCTGAACAATGCTGTGATAGTGGAAATAGTTGTCCCCATTTGGAGCAACATCGTTGCCCGGCACAATTCCTGCGTAACCCATAATTGTAGTTCCGCTCGCAGGTTCGGCTTGTACACCGCTTCCTTCAGATTCAAAAGACCAGGTATGGTTGGCACCAAACTGGTGGCCCAACTCATGGGAAACAAAATCAAAATCAAAAATATCTCCTTGAGGTTCGGAGGCGGAAGAAAAAGCGCTTCCTTTTCTGTTATCCACACAAACCGCCCCAATAAATCCAGCATTTCCATTATTCTGTGCGGGGGTTTCAACTTTGTTGAAAAGGTGCCCAACATCATAATTGGCCTCCCCAATGGTCGAGGTCAGCGTGCTTTGCACCTGGGCGTTCAAGTTTCCATTGTAAGGATCTGTGGCGGCATCTGTAAAAATGACTTGATCATTATTCGCAACCAATTCCAAGGTAACTCCTAAATTAGATTCAAACACCTCATTTATACGGGTTAAAGTAGCATTTATGGCCGCCAGAGCATCTGCCACCGTACCTCCATGAAAATCGGTGTATTCCCCAGTTGTGGATACAGCAATTCTATATCTTCTCAAAAGTTGATCCCCGACCAGGGGTACAATTGTTTTAGCTGTGCTTTGGTCCAATTTCTTTTCAATACTTTGTTGAAACTTTGCAGTATGGCATGCAAAACCAACTTTGGAAACATCTCCCCTTTTATAGACCACATAGGCTCCCTTTTTGTTCAACACAGGTTCCATAAACGCGGTTTTACGACTTTGTAAATCCACGATCATACTTTGCAGCCCTTTATGGGAACTACTAAGTTTCGCTCTGTATTTTCCATCCAAACTCAGTCCCGAATAGGACTTGATACTAGGATATTTCTTGGCAAGATCAGGATGGAACACTGCCGTTTCCTTAAGAGCAAAGGGGATCATTTTGCCATCCCCAGTCGGAAGATAAATGGCGTAGTTACCTCCTTTAGAAAGGTTTGGGGACTTCAACTCTTTGGAAAACAGACCATCATCAAGAGAAAAAACCGCTCCGGCCTTGTCCATATTTTCCACAGAAATACTCTTGAAACTCGATTTTTTCGGAATCGATTTCCAATATCCCTGTTGTGCATAAGTACAAAAGCATGCAAAAAATATGGTTATTGAAGAAACAAGATGTAATTTAGCTTTCATACGAATGGGGCATATGTCAAATTCAAAAATAGCCTTTTTTATTTTCTTGATTACGTGGTAACAGTCCAAGGCATTTCTCAGTTTACAGATATTTCCTTTCAAACTGCCGTAACCATTGGCACTTTTGATGGTGTCCATCTCGGTCATGGCAAGATATTGGAACGCCTCATAAATAATGCCAAAAATGAAGGATTAAAGTCCACAGTGCTTACTTTTTTCCCCCATCCAAGGATGGTATTGCAAAAAGACACGGATATCAGGTTGTTGAACACTTTGGACGAAAAAATCAGGATTTTGGATGAAATGGGACTGGATTACTTGATCATACATCCGTTTACCAAAGATTTTTCCCGTTTGTCAGCCACCGAATTTGTCCGTGACATCTTGGTGAACAGTCTAAAGACCAAAAAAATCATAATCGGCTATGATCATAGATTTGGCAGAAACCGCAATGCCAATATCCAAGACCTAATAACGTTCGGAAACACCCTTGATTTTGAGGTTGAAGAAATTCCTGCACAGGAAATCGATGAAGTTTCGGTAAGTTCCACTAAAATCAGAAACGCCCTTATTGATGGAGATATTGCTACGGCTAACAGCTATCTCAACTATCCATACATGTTGACGGGCACCATCAAAAAAGGAAAAGGTTTGGGCAAACAGTTTGGTTTTCCAACGGCCAACCTGCATATAGCAGAGGAGTATAAACTTGTTCCAAAAAACGGGGTATACGTGGTAAAAAGCCTCCTTAATGGCATTGAATATCACGGTATGATGAACATTGGATACAATCCTACAGTTTCTGGCACCGAAAAGAGCATAGAGGTGAATTTTTTTGAGTTTGGGGGAGATTTGTACGACCAAAAAATTCAGGTGGATATTTTACATCGTATTCGCGATGAACATAAATTTGATTCTGTTAAAGAACTACAAGAACAACTCAAGCAAGACAAGAAACAGTCGCTCTTATTAATCTCCAAGTAAGATGCTCACGCAATTTCTTTTTAAAAAAATTGACAATGCCCCGCTCATCGTTTTCAGAGTGTTCTATGGGCTTTTGGTGAGTGCAGAGTGTTATGGGGCAATTGCTACGGGCTGGGTTAGAAAAACCCTTGTCGAACCCAAGTTCACCTTCAGTTTTATCGGTTTTGAATGGCTACAGCCCTTACCGGGGAGCGGAATGTATATCTATTTTGCCATTATGGGTACTTTAGGGCTTCTGATTACCGTAGGGTATAAATATAGATATAGTGCTTTTGCCTTTGCCCTAATGTGGACTGCCGTTTATTTGATGCAAAAGACCTCATACAACAACCATTATTACCTGCTAATGCTATTGGCCTACATAATGGCCTTTTTTCCTGCAGAACGAAGTTTTTCGTTGGATGCAAAGCAAAATCCGTCCATTCAATCGCATTCCATGTCCAATTGGATCAGATGGACCATCATTTTGCAACTTTTTATAGTATACACCTATGCCTCCGTGGCAAAACTGTACGAGGATTGGTTGGATTTCAGCATCATCGAAATTTTAATGAAATCCAAAAGCGATTATTATGTTATCGGTGAATTGCTTCAACAGAAATGGGTGCATAAAATAGTAGGTGTGTTCGGTATTCTATTCGATCTGCTCATTGTACCGGCCCTTCTCTGGAAACCAACACGAAAGATAGCTTTTGCTTTCTCGATATTTTTCCATTTGTTCAACAGCATTGTCTTCCAGATTGGGATTTTCCCATATTTGTCACTAGCATTTACAGTGTTCTTTTTCCCTCCACAGACCATACGCAATATCTTCCTGAAACCTAAAAAGATAACTATTGAAGAGACCTTGGATCACCCTAAAAACCAGAAATGGATGATATCCGTTCTCTGCATTTATTTCGTGGCCCAAATACTTTTGCCCCTACGACACCATACATTTAAAGATGATGTTCTCTGGACGGAGGAAGGACATCGGCTTAGCTGGCGGATGATGCTCCGAAGTCGCTCCGGGAACATTCGCTTCAAGGTTGTCAATAAGCAGACTAACCAAGGTGAATATATTGACTTAGATAAATATCTGACCAAAAAACAACGTCGAAAAGTTGCTACTTATCCAGATTTTATATGGCAGTTTGCCCAGCACCTAAAAGAAGAGTATGCTGATAAAGGAGAAGATATTCAGGTTTTTGTTTACGGTAAAGTCAAAGTGAACAAAAGAAAATATCAAGAGCTTATAGATCCGAAAGTGGACTTGGCAAGTGTTCCTTGGAAACATTTTGCACATAATGAATGGATAAGGCCTTCCAATAAAGAATAATAGTTGGGCAACTATTCAGTTTGACTTAAATTTGCGGCTCAAAACAAGGCCATGCTTCAATTACAGACGATTCGGGAAAACAGGGAAAGTATCATTACTGCTCTCAAAAAAAGAAATATTGATGCCGAACCTATCTTGTCCGCTATTCTTGATTTGGATGAAAAAAGACGAGCTATCCAAACCGAGCTGGACGGCACTTTAGCCGAATCCAACAAGCTTTCAAAAGAAATAGGCATGCTTTTCAAATCTGGAAAAGCTGAAGAGGCCAATACGCTCAAAGCTCAAACCGCAGGCCTAAAAGAAGCGTCAAAACAGTTGGGCGAAGAGCTTGCTGCCACTACGGAAGCATTGCAAGACCAGCTGTACCAAGTTCCCAACATTCCGCACGAATCGGTTCCGGCGGGAAACACCGATGAGGATAACGAAGAGGTTTTTCGAGAAGGCGACATCCCATCACTTAACGAAGGGGCATTGCCGCATTGGGAACTCGCTAAAAAATATGACATTATCGATTTTGAACTTGGTGTAAAGGTAACTGGTGCCGGGTTTCCCGTTTACAAGGGAAAGGGCGCCCGATTACAACGCGCCTTGATCTCTTATTTTCTGGATAAAAACACTGAGGCCGGATACACCGAGGTGCAGCCACCCCTTATGGTCAACGAAGCTTCTGGCTATGGTACTGGTCAGCTCCCAGATAAGGAAGGTCAGATGTACCATGTTCAAGCAGATGATCTTTATCTAATCCCGACCGCCGAGGTTCCTATTACCAACTTGCACCGGGGAGATATAGTTTCCCAAGAGAATTTCCCGATAAAGTATACCGGCTATACTCCCTGTTTTAGAAGGGAAGCTGGAAGTTACGGGGCCCATGTTCGCGGATTGAACCGCCTGCACCAGTTTGATAAGGTCGAAGTGGTCAGGATTGAACATCCCAACAAATCGTATCAGGCATTGGATGAGATGGTGGAACATGTGAAAAATATACTTCGAGAATTGAAATTACCGTATCGTATTTTACGATTGTGCGGGGGCGATTTAGGATTCACTTCTGCTTTGACATTCGATTTCGAAGTGTTTTCAACCGCTCAGGACAGATGGCTGGAAATAAGTTCCGTTTCCAATTTTGAGACCTTCCAAGCGAACCGGTTGAAGCTTCGATATAAGGATGAAAATGGGAAAAGTCAACTGGCCCACACACTAAATGGGAGTGCCTTGGCTTTGCCAAGGGTTTTGGCAGGAATCTTGGAAAATTATCAGACCCCGGATGGCATCAAAATTCCAGAGGTTTTGGTTCCTTATTGTGGATTTGAGATGATCAAATAGGCGCCATTTAACCTTTTTATTTGGATTCACTTAACAGAATTCCGCCTTTTTCTACGTTATATTTGAAATAAAAGAACGTATTGCGATTCCTGTTATTCCTTATTACCTACCTTATATTTCAAAGTTCCGTCCATGCGCAGGAAGATTTTCTTGCCAAGCAGTATTTCAATGACGGGGCCTACGAAAAAGCGGTGGTTTTCTATGAAAAACTTGTTCGGAAGAATCCCAGGCGCACAGATTATTCAGAAGGACTTGTGGCCTGCTACCAACAATTGGAGAGGTATACTGACGCCGAGAGCTTCCTATTGAAAAAAATAGAGGACACCTATGCCTTCCCTACTTTTTTCATTGAGCTGGGATACAATTATACATTGCAAAATCAACCTGAGAAATCCAGTATCTATTACGATAAGGCACTGTTCAAAATCGATGAAAATCCAAATTACGGTTACAGCGTTGGGTATCGATTCCAAAAATATGCTTTGCTGGAGTATGCCATACGGGCTTATACCCGCGCAATGGCCCTAAAACCGGATTTGAATTATGATTTTCAGTTGGCCAGAATTTATGGTGAGCAAGGCGACATTGAAAAAATGTACCAATCTTATCTCAACCTTATCGCAGAAGGAAGGACTTCGCGTTCCAATGTGCTAAGAAATATCGATGATTTTATTTCCGAAGACCCAGCCAATGCCAATAATGTATTGCTAAGGAAAGTGTTGCTCAAAAACGCACAAAAAAATCCAGATGTGCTATGGAACGAGTTGTTGAGTTGGCTTTTTGTGCAACAAAAACAATACAATAGCGCTTTCGGACAGGAAAAAGCCATTTATAAGCGCACAGATGAAACCTCATTGGACCGACTTAACAGTTTGGGTCAAATTGCCTTGGAGGATAAAAACCATAATTCGGCCACTTCCATCTTTGAGTTTATTGTGGAAAACAGCAATGACCCAGTCTCCAAATTGAACGCTGAGCTGCATTTAATCGATATTGAGCTTATCGAGGCCAATGGTAAAAAACTCAATGCGGTGCAAAAGAAGTTCGATGAACTAGTGTTGGAATATGGTAATCAAAGCAGAACACTCCAATTGCAAATTGCCTATGCCAATTTCCTCACATTCAAAAAAGAAAACCCGGCCCCGGCCATTGCCATGTTGAAGGAAAGCTTGGAACTACCCTTGGGTCGCATGGGAAAAGCCTATGTAAAATTGGCCCTTGGTGATATTTTGGTGTTTGACCAAAAGTTCAATCAAGCTCTTATCTATTTTACCCAAGTACAAAAAAGCCTAAAAAATGATATTCTTGGTCAGGATGCCCGTTTTAAAGTAGCCCAGACCAGTTTTTATAAGGGAGATTTTGACTGGGCCTTGACCCAACTTAAGGTGCTTCGAGGTTCCACTTCACAGTTGATTGCCAATGATGCCATGCAACTGAGTTTGATAATTTCGGACAATTCCCTGGAGGATTCGACTCAAACAGCGCTTAAAAAGTACGCCCGTGCCGATTTATTGGCCTATCAAAACAAAAACGAACAGGCCATCGAGACCTTGGAAGATATTCTACAACATCATAAAGGTGAAAAAATTGAGGACGAGGCCCTCTTGAAGCAGGCCGAACTTTTGGAAGCCAAAAAATCGTATTCCGATGCGGAATTCAACTATAAAAAGATAGTGGAATTCTATGCCGATGGCATTCTTGCCGACGATGCCCATTTTGCTTTGGGTGAACTCTATCGAACTCAGTTGAATCAACCCGAAAAGGCAAAGGCACATTACGAAAAGATCATCTACAACTATCAGGACAGTTATTACTTTCCGAAGGCCCGGAAGCATTTTAGAAGGCTCCGAGGCGATGCAATCAACTAATTCTTCGTTTCTTTGATTAGCTAAACTACTTGGAATGCTGATTTATAATGTTACCATAAACATCGATGAGAGCGTACACGATGAATGGTTGTCATGGATGAGGGACAAACATGTACCCGATATGTTGGCCACTGGAAAGTTTTCCCATGCTAAAATGGTCAAGGTTTTGGTTGAAGAGGAAATGGGAGGCGTAACTTACTCGATACAATACACAACAAAAGATAGGGCTACCCTCGAATCATATTACAAAGAGGACGCTGAGCGCCTACGGGGGGATGGATTACAGCGCTTTGCCGATAAATTTGTTGCTTTTAGGACCGAGCTTGAAGTAATCAGCCAACAGATTCCCTGAGGTTTTGGAATATCTTTTCACCTACGGGACACTTCAAGATATCCAGGTACAGCAGTATATCTTTCAAAGAAAACTAAAGGGACAACCAGATTCCCTCCGTGGTTTTAAACGAATGGATAATGCCGTGTACGGGCGGTATCCCTTGGTGGTTCGGACCAATAATCCCCAAAACACGGTTGAAGGTCAAGTTTATGAGGTTTCCATGGAAGAACTCAGCAAAGCTGATATTTATGAAACCAGCGCCTACAGCCGTATTAAATTGACGCTTGAATCTGGTATCGAAGCCTGGGTCTATCTCGAAAATTCGGATTAACTTGCAAAAAAAGTCCCGTGTCTAAAAGAAACAAAAAGAAACCAGCTCGCGGCAAGTCACCAAAATTAAAAAACGGGAATGCAGAAGGTTTGGTAAAAGCCAAAAAGCATTTAGGGCAACACTTTCTTAGGGACGAGTCTATTGCCCAAAAAATTGCCGAAACCCTTTCCCTCAAAGGTTATTCCAATGTGATAGAAGTCGGGCCTGGAATGGGCGTTCTCACCAAATACCTTCTACAAAGGAATCTGGATCTTGTTGCTATGGATTTGGATGAAGAATCGATTATCTATCTGAACCATAGTTTTAGGTTGGAGCATCCCGCTATCTTGGAACGGAACAATAGGTTAAATGTGATCGAGGCAGATTTCCTGAAATTCGATTTAAAGCAACTCTATGGCAATGAGCAATTCTCGATAACAGGAAATTTCCCCTATAACATCTCTAGCCAGATTATTTTTAAAATGTTGGAAATGCGAAAGCAGATTCCAGAATTTTCCGGAATGTTCCAAAAAGAAGTGGCGCAACGAATCTGCGAAAAACCGGGAACCAAAACCTACGGTATTCTATCCGTACTTGTTCAAGCTTTCTATGAGGCCGAATATTTGTTTACGGTGCCTCCGGATGTGTTTGACCCTCCTCCAAAAGTACAATCCGGTGTGTTGCGTTTGGTGCGCAAAGAGAATATTGCACTTCCCTGCGACGAACATTTGTTCTTCAAAGTTGTTAAGCTTTCTTTTAATCAAAGGCGCAAGACAATCCGTAACAGTCTTAAAACTTTCAACCTATCCCATAATCTAAAAGAAGATACTATCTTTGACCGGCGCCCGGAGCAGCTCAATGTGGCCGACTTTGTAGCGTTAACACAGAAGATAGCCAATGACTCCGTTTAAACTCACAGACGAGCTTATAGCTGACATCAAGCAGTTGATCACTGAAAACAAGAACAGTGCACTCCGGTCTATGATGAAGGAATTCCACTATGCGGATATTGCTGAGATTGCGGATGAGCTTACTGTGGATGAGGCCACCTATCTAATCAAACTGCTCGACAGTGAAAAAACCTCGGATATTCTTGCTGAAATGCATGAGGATATTCGTGAGTCCGTTTTGAATAACCTATCCGTAAAAGAAATCGCGGGAGAGCTGGAAGAGTTGGACACGGATGATGCTGCTGATATTGTCAATGAGCTCCCAAAAGAAATTGTCCAACAAGTTATTTCAGAAATTGAGGATAAAGAGCACGCTAAGGATATCGTTGATCTTCTCCGCTATGATGAAGATTCTGCGGGTGGTCTTATGGCGAAGGAATTGGTAAAGGTGAACGAAAATTGGAACGTGCTCACCTGTGTAAAGGAAATGAGGGCCCAAGCTGAAAATGTTACCAGGGTACATTCCATCTATGTGGTGGACGATGAGGAAAAACTAAAAGGGAGACTTTCATTAAAAGATTTATTGACCACTTCCACGAAAACCCACATCAAAGATGTGTACATCCCAAAAGTGGATTCCGTGGATGTCAATGAGAAGTCCGAGGAAGTGGCCAAGATTATGTCCAAATATGATTTGGAAGCCATTCCGGTTGTTGATGAGATTGGCAGATTGGTAGGTCGAATTACCATTGATGATATAGTTGATGTCATCAAGGAAGAAGCTGATAAGGATTACCAATTGGCAGCCGGTATTTCACAGGACGTAGAGGCCGATGACAGTATTCTAGACTTAACAAAAGCAAGATTACCTTGGTTGATTTTAGGGCTTTTTGGAGGACTGGGAGCTGCTTTGATCATGGGCAGCTTTGAGACCATTGTCGAAAACGCACCAGAAATTCTCTTCTTTACACCTTTGATCGCGGCGATGGCCGGTAATGTTGGGGTACAATCGAGTGCGATTATTGTGCAAGGTCTCGCCAATGATGACTTAAAGGGAAGTATCAGCAATCGACTTATCAAAGAAATGCTTTTGGCATTGTTGAATGGGCTCATCCTGGCAGCACTTCTCTTGCTTTTTACCTGGATATGGAAAGGGGAATTCTTAATCGCTTTGGCCATATCAATTTCCCTAGTGGCGGTAATAATCGTTGCTGGAATCATAGGTACGTTTATCCCGTTGTTTTTGGATAGGAGAGGTATTGACCCTGCTATTGCAACAGGTCCGTTTATTACGACGAGCAACGATATTTTTGGTATTCTGATTTACTTTTGGATTGCCAAAGTCATTTTGGGCATATAACTCTTTTTCCCATCAGTAAAACTTATTTTTTTGAAAGCTTTCCAAAGTATTCGCAACTAAGTACAACATAATATCCTATCCTATGAAACCTATCAATCTAAAAGAAAAGCATCAACTTTTTTCCAAACAATGGCACCCACATCAAATTGCCACTGTCGATGACATGCAGGTGATTTTGGCCAAGATCCAGGGCGAATTTGTTTGGCACGCCCATGACGATGAGGATGAGCTTTTCCAAGTATTGAAAGGAACTTTGCATATGAAGTTTCGGGACCGAACAGAAGTGGTAAAAGAAGGTGAAATTATAGTAGTACCCAAAGGAGTGGAACATTGTCCTTCAACCCAAGAAGGAGAAGAAGTGCACCTTCTTCTTTTTGAAAAGCAAAACACCGCCCACACAGGAAATGTTGAGCACGAAATGACACAGACCGAGTACCCAAAAATCTAATGAATTGTATATTTAGCGGATGAAAGTTCTTCACTTAGACACCAACCACCCCCTACTTCAAGAGCAATTGGCCCTATTGGGATTCGAGAATGACGAGGATTACGAATCGACTAAAGAAGAGGTAGAGCAGAAGATTCACTTATATGATGGCTTAATTATTCGAAGCAGGTTCACTTTGGACCAACAGTTTCTGGATAAGGCCACCAATCTAAAATTTATTGGAAGGGTAGGTGCTGGATTGGAGAATATTGACACTGATCATGCCAAAGCTAAGGGGATATTTTTGGCTTCCGCGCCGGAAGGCAATAGAAATGCCGTGGGTGAACATGCTTTAGGTATGCTGTTGTCCTTGATGAACAAAATGACCAAGGCCAATAGGGAGGTTAAAAAAGGCAAATGGGCCCGTGAAGGCAACCGTGGAGTGGAACTGGATGGAAAAACAGTTGGAATTATCGGTTATGGCAATATGGGAAGAGCATTTGCTAGAAAACTCAGAGGTTTTGATGTAGAGGTCATTTGTTATGATATTGTTGGTGGAGTAGGCGATGAAAATGCCCGTCAAGTTGGGATTATGGAATTCCAGCAAAAGTCGGATGTTGTTAGTCTCCATGTTCCACAGACCGAATTGACGGTCGGAATGGTCAATTCCGAATTCATAGAAAATTTTCACAAGCCCTTTTGGCTGCTCAACACGGCAAGAGGAAAATGCGTTGTCACCAAAGATTTGGTCAAGGCACTTAAAGAGGAAAAAATCTTGGGCGCAGGATTGGATGTTTTAGAATATGAAAAAAAATCGTTTGAAAACATGTTTGCCCAAAAACCCAAAGCTTTCAAATATCTTCGTAAGGCAAAAAATGTGCTCCTTACCCCCCATGTAGCTGGATGGACGGTGGAGAGCAAGGAAAAATTAGCGCAGACCATCGTGGATAAGATCCAAGATAGATTTTGCTAAATTTAGTGGGTGAAAAAGACCATTTTTGTTTTTTCTGCACTTATTGTTGCGCTGTTAGTGCTGTTCCAACTTAGCAAGTATGCTTATATCTCAGGGGATATTTCTGTTGAAGTGGCCATTGCCATAGTTGCCATCATTTTTTTTATTGTCGGGATCTACATCAACAAAAAATCTTTAAACAAGAAGTCACCCTCTTCATCTACAATCGATTCCAAAAAAATAAGCGAATTGGGCATTAGCAACAGGGAATATGAAGTGTTGGTCCATATTTCCGAGGGATTGTCCAACAAAGAAATTGCGGATAAGCTCTTTGTTTCCGAAAGCACCATAAAAACCCATGTATCCAACCTTTTGGTGAAGTTGGATGCCAGACGCAGAACACAGGCCATTCAGAGGGCAAAAGACCTTCAAATTCTTTCCCATTAATTGATTTTGGTACTTTAGTATGAGTGCCGAACCTGCTCAGCTGGTTACTTTTATGGCAATCATCTAAATACATCGACATGAAAAAAACAGTAATTCGATTTGGACTCTATGGAGCGGTCACTATTTGGATTCTCTTTCTTATTAGTCTGTTCCTGCTAGACCATTTATCATTCACAACACAAGAAATAATAGGCTATGCCTCGATGATCCTATCCCTGGGCTTCGTCTATTTTGGGGTTAAACATTTTAGGGATAAGGAAAACGAGGGGAAGGTAAGTTTTAAAAATGCTTTGATCATCGGAATCTTGATCAGTCTTATTACCGCGTTGGCCTTTGGTGTTCTTGACACAATTTATTCGCAGGTACTCAATCCCGATTTTATGACGGATTATTACAATACCGTAGTTGAGGGGCTAAGAAATACGATGCCGCCCGATGAGTTTGAAAAAAGATTGGCAGAGCTAAATGCTGAAAAAGAAATGTTTTCCAATCCGTTGGTTTCGTTTGTATTTATGGCCATGATGGTTTTTGTAATTGGATTTATTATTTCACTAATTTCAGCTTTGATTCTACAACGAAAATAATTTTGCCATGACAATAGACGCCAAAACTCCAGATGAATATGTAAGCAAACTGCCTGAAGACAGAAAGGAAGCGGTTTCCAAACTGCGAACAACGGTAAGGGATAATCTGCCCAAAGGTTTTGAGGAATGTATCAGTTATAAGATGATAGGCTATGTGGTACCACATTCCTTGTATCCTGATGGCTATCATTGCGACCCAAAATTACCATTGCCTTTTATCAATATTGCTTCGCAAAAGCATTTTGTGGCGCTATACCATTCAGGGATTTATGCAGATAAGGACCTTCTGGATTGGTTTGTTGGCGAATACCCCAAGTATGTTAGCACTAAGTTGGATATGGGAAAAAGCTGCATCCGTTTCAAAAAAATGGAGACCATTCCCTATGACCTTATTGCCGAGTTATGCCAAAAAATGACCTCGGACGCTTGGATTGCACTTTATGAAAAGAACGTAAAAAATCGAAAAAAATAACCAGATGAAAAATAGAGTAACCGGACTAGGAGGATTCTTTTTTAAAACAAAAAATCCCGATACAATTAAAAAATGGTACAAAGAACGCCTAGGGATTCCAACAGATCAATATGGTTGGAGTTTTTGGTGGAAAGATAAAGAAGGTAACGATTGCATGACGCAATGGAGCCCGTTCAAAGATGATACCACCTATTTTCAACCCAGTGAAAAACAGTACATGATGAACTTTAGGGTAGAAAATTTAGTCGAGCTTTTGGCCACATTGAAAGAGGAAGGTGTCACGGTTGTAGGCGAGATGGAGGAGTACGATTACGGTAAATTTGGGTGGGTTATGGACCCTGAAGGCAATAAAATAGAGCTATGGGAGCCTGTTGATAAAGCATTTCTATAGGTATTGAATTATTTGCTACATTTAGAATTAGTATTAACCAACAAACAATACCATGTCCGAAGAAGAAAAAGATTTAGGAGACAAAGCCAAAGACGCGGCAAATGAATTTGCCGAAGAAGCAAAAGAAACAGCCAAAGAATTTAGCGAAGGGGTAAAAGAAACCATCAACGCAGATAACAAAAAGATTCTCGCCGGAATCTTGGCGATTGTTCTGGGTGGGTTTGGAATCCACAAGTTCATTTTAGGGTACAACAAAGAAGGCATCATTCTTTTGGTGTGTACCATAATCCTTGGTGTGGTTACTTGCGGAATTGCAAATATGATAGTTTGGGTAGTAACTGTGGTCGAGGGAATTATTTACCTTACCAAATCGGATGAAGAGTTTTATAATACGTACCAGGTCGGGCGCAAACCCTGGTTTTAAGAAAATGGCCAGGGAATCCCACTCTGGCTTTTTTATTTATTATTATCATCGTAATATTGCAATATTAAAATATTTTATATCTTTGTACTCTAATGGGAGCGACAAAAACACATATCTTCACTTCAAGACAAAATGAACTTGCGCAGGTTGCCAAGGTTTTGGCACATCCGGCTCGCATTGCCATTTTGGAATATATAAGCAAGCAAGAAGGCTGTATTTGTAACGACCTGGTGGATGTAATCGGTCTTGCCCAACCCACTATCTCCCAACATTTGAACGAAATCAAAAAAATTGGCCTTTTAAAGGGAACTTTTGAAGGCAAAAATCTTTGTTATTGCATACATGAAGAACGATGGGAAGAATTACAACAATCTTTTCAAATGTTCTTTACCAATATTAACTTTAATTGCTGTTAATCATGAATACATCAGAATTTTTATCATTATTAAAACAACATCAAGACAAAAGTCTATTGTTTGAATATACTCCCGATAAATTAGTGGGAGCGAATTATCATATTACCGAAGTTAAAAATATCACCATCGACGCTATTGACTGTGGTGCCCAAACCGATTTTTGGAAAGAGACCATTGTGCAACTCTGGGAAAGTCCTTTGGAAATTGGAAAAACGGAGTACATGTCCGTCCATAAGGCTTTGGCAATCTTAAACAAGGTCGATCGTGTAAAACCGATGACTTCGGAAGCTGAAGTTAAATTTGAATATAGCAACGCAGACTTCCATACGGCGCAGCTTTTTGTAGATGATTACACTTTGGATGCAGATTCGTTGACCTTTAAACTCTCAGTCCAAAAAACAGACTGTAAAGCGAAAGAAACTTGCGGTGTAACCGAAAAAGTAAATGGCGAAATGGCTGAGGCAGGCGCAGGATGCGACCCAAGTGGCGGCTGCTGCTAAATATAAAAAATGGAAATAAGGGGAATGGAAATATCGGACTGGGAGCAGGTTTCTCAAATTTATAAAGAGGGAATCGCAACTGGTTTTGCAACATTTGAAACGGAAACTCCAGACTATCAACAGTGGGATCAAGCCCACGTTGAACAATGTCGTTTGGTGGCCGAGGAGAATGGCAAGGTAGTTGGTTGGGCTGCCCTTTCCCCTGTTTCAAGCAGATGCGTCTATGGCGGAGTCGCGGAAGTCAGCGTTTACGTTGGGAAAACTGACCGTGGCAAAGGGGTAGGAAAACTGCTGTTGGAACAATTGATTACTGAAAGTGAGAGGGCTGGATTTTGGACAATTCAGTCTGGAATCTTTCCGGAAAACGAAGGCAGCATATATTTGCATAAAAAAGTAGGTTTTCGTTTTATCGGTAAACGAGAACGGGTAGGTAAACTTGACGGTATGTGGAAAGACAATCTGCTATTTGAAAAAAGAAGCACCAAAGTCGGAGTAGATTAAACGCTTAAAAACAACAAATGAAACCAACATGAATTTTCATCATTTATATGATTAAAATTTATGTGCGTTCCTGAATGTATTCAATTTTTTTTGAATATTCAGAAATCAAAAAAAATTAAACAGATGAAAAACGTATTGGTGCTTTGCACCGGAAATTCGTGCCGTAGCCAAATGGCCCACGGTTATTTGAACCACTTTCAAGATTCGTTGGCCAACGTTTATAGTGCTGGAATCGAAACCCATGGACTAAATCCTGGAGCAGTCTCCATTATGAAGGAAGATGGCATTGATATTTCGCAACACACGTCCAATCACGTGGATGAGTATCAAGGAATTGAATGGGATTTTATCATAACTGTATGCGATCACGCCAAGGAAAACTGCCCCTTCATTCCTGCGCAAAATGCAGAACGAATACATCATAACTTTTTTGATCCATCCAAGGTGATCGGCACTCCAGATGTGAAACACGCCGCTTTCCTAAAAGCGAGGGATGAGATCAAAGAGTTTTGTCACGTTTTTGTGAAAGAAGAATTGGTCAACTAAACCAACCATATTGTTTAATCAATGGCGGTGGGGATATTCCCTTCTGCCATTTTTCGTTCCAATTCGGCCTGAAATTCTTCCATTACAGGTTTTACCGTGCTTTCGGGGAGATCTGCAATTCTAATATACATCAATCCATCCACTGAATTGTTGAACAATGGGTCTACATTAAAGGCAACTACCTTTGCATTTTGTTTGATGTATTTTTTAATCAAGACGGGCAAACGCAGACTTCCTGTTTCAATCTCACTGATCAATTTGTCGAACTTGTTCAAATCCGCTTGGGTCTCGTCAAAAACAAACTCTTTGTCCGCATCTTTAAGCTGCACTTTGAATTCCTTTTTCGGCCTTACATATTGCGCTACGTAGGGATCCCAATAATTGGACTTCATGAACTCTATCATCAACGATTTCGAAAAATTGGAGAACTGGTTGCTGATACTCACACCTCCTATTAAATATTTGTGCTCAGGATGCCTCAAGGTTGTGTGCACAATGCCCTTCCAAAGCAAGAAGAGAGGCATGGGTTTCTGCTGATACTCTTTCATAATATAGGCTCGCCCCATTTCAATGGATTTTTCCATCATTCCATACAACTCCGGTTCAAATCGAAAAAGGTCTTGAAGGTAAAATCCATCGATTCCATAGGTCTCGAAAATTTGCGAACCCAGTCCCATGCGATATGCGCCAACAATACAATGCTCATCATTGTCCCAAAGAAATAAGTGATGGTAATAGGTGTCAAATTCATCTAGATCAATGGAATTGTTTGTCCCCTCACCTACTTCACGAAAGGTGATCTCTCGCTGTCGGCCAATTTCATTCAAAATAAATGGCATATCGGACTGTTGGGCCAAAAACACCTCATAGTTTTTGCTTTGCAACATTCGACAATCTTTCTCCCGCAACTTATCAATCTCTCCTTGCAACACTTTTGGGCTCACCGCTGTTGCAATCTTCTTTGGAGATTTTGGAATCTTTAACGTGGTGGGAACCATATCAATCAAACGCTCTTTTTCAAACACATTCGCCAACAGATAAGTCTTTTTGCGAAGTAGTTCGGTGAAGGACTCCAAGGTAGGTTCCTCTTGTTGTGCCTTAACAGAAATAGGTTGGCCGATTCTTACCTTGATCGGTCTACTACTTTGTGATGTAAGTTCTGAAGGTAGTTTGGCGGTTCTAAAAACGTCATTGATCTTGGAAAGTCGGTAAAAGAGCCGACTGTTCCTTGCATGGAAATAAATGGGTACCACTGGTACCTCAGCCTTTCGTATCAATTTCAGGGCAGCTTCTTCCCAGGGTTTGTCCACGACCAGTTTTCCATCTCTATACGTAGATACCTCCCCTGCGGGAAATATTCCCAAAGGATGCCCTTCTTTCAAATGTAGCAGCGCATTTTTGAACCCCATGACACTGCTTTTTGCATCCTTGTGGTTTTCAAAAGGATTGACCGGCATAATAAAAGGCTTCAGGGGTTCTATCCTGTGCAGGAGAAAGTTGGCTATGATCTTAAAATCATCCCGTTCCTGAAGCATCAATTTTAATAGCAATACCCCATCAATACCCCCCAAAGGATGGTTACTTATTGTAATATAAGGTCCTGATTTGGGAAGTCGCTTAAGATCTTCCTCCGGAATCTCAAAATCAATTTCATAATGGTCAAGAATCTCATCAAGAAATTCCCTTCCAGAAAGTGATTTGTTCTTGTTGTAAAAACGGTTAATAGTGGTAATCTTGGTGGCGACCATTAAAAGCCATCCTACAAAGGTGCCGAGAAACCCGTATTTATCTAGATTAATGACCTTTGCAACTTCTTTGGCGGAAACCAGCCCCATAAAAAATAAATTAGGTAAACGTAAAGATAGAAAAATCCCAAATTGGGATTTTATTTATTTAACGTTGCCTTTGAAGTTTCTATTTCACTACTAACTGAACAGTTTCCTTGCCCCGTTGTTCTACCAGTACCGATCTGCCGTTTTGAAGCGATTTTACCGCGTTATCATCAAAATGGCGTATGGTATACAAGGACACCTCCTCATGACAAACAACCTTGAACCTTCTTTTGAGTTCATTTAACATGGGCTGAAGTCCATTGAATTTGTTATCCAAACAAACCGAAAAACTAATGGCAGAATTTTGAATAAGGTCCACTTTCATTCTATGGTCATGGAACAATTTGAAAATATCGCTTATGTTATTCTCTACAATGAAGGAAAAGTCAAGTGAAGATAACTTTAGCAATACCTGGTCTTTCTTAACAATAAAACATGGAATCTTAGGGGATATATCCTCTCCTTTCCCTACGGTCGTTCCGTTACCTTTTGGATTCACAAAGGATTTCACGTGCAGGGGAATTTCCTTTCGTTGTAAAGGTTGAAGTGTTTTAGGGTGAATCACCGAGGCTCCATAAAAAGCCAGTTCAATAGCTTCGCGATAAGAAATTTTGTCAAGTAATCGTGTCTCTTCGAAGTTTCTCGGGTCAGCATTCAAGACTCCGGGGACATCCTTCCATATAGTAACAGAATGTGCATTGAGACAATACGCCAGAATTGCTGCTGTATAATCCGACCCTTCTCTTCCCAAGGTAGTGGTAAAATTATTGTCATCGCTCCCCAAAAATCCTTGGGTTATGTTCAATTTGGCCATATCAACCTTGGTAGAGATTTCACTTTGGGTACGGTCCCAGTTCACCGCTGCATCACGATAGTTGTTATCTGTCTTGATTAAATTTCTAACATCTTGCCAAACATTTGGAATCCCAACCTCATTCAAATACTCGCTAATTATGGTTGTGGAAACCAATTCTCCGTAGCCCACTACTTGATCGTACACAAAGGCATATTTGGGAGATTTGTTCCAGGTCAGAAAGCCTTTCACCTCTTCAAAAAGTAATTTTACCTTCGCATGTACAGGATGATTTTTGTTGTCGAACAAATCGGCAAGAATGTTTTCATGATATTCAACGACTTCTTGTATGGAAGCATTTATTGCGGACTTATTTTTAAAGTAGGCAGCAACTACCTTTTCCATGGCGTTGGTTGTCTTGCCCATTGCGGAAATGACTACAAACGTATCCTCATGTCCGGTCTCTTCCAGTACTTTTACAACATTCCTAACTGCTTCAGCATCTTTGACCGATGCTCCACCAAACTTAAAAACTCTCATAAGTTTCTTTTCTATATTACCCTATAGGTTAATTTAAACTTTCAATATAATTTTTGATTCCCTTTTCGTCGAGTTGAACTACATCCCAATCACGTCTTACCAACGCTCCTTTCTTTTCATAAAATGTTATGGCGGGTTCGTTCCAATCCAAAACTTCCCACGATATTCTTCTCACTCCAAGTGAATGTCCATATTTGACCACCTCATCCAAAAGTGCGGTCCCCAGACCGCTTCCCCTCATTTTCTCGGTAACAATTAAATCTTCCAAATGCACCGTAGGCCCTTTCCAAGTGGAAAATCTTGGATAAATCAAGGCAATGCCAACGATATCTCCTCCATTTTCCGCCACAAAGCAATGAAACAGTTTAGTTTCACCAAAACCGTCCTTCACCAAATCTTCTTGGGTTATCTCAACGGCATTAGGATCCTTCTCAAATTCTGCCAATTCGTTGATAAGTGCCAAAACACCTCCCATATCTTCTTTTGCTGCGTTTCTGATTGAAAAATCCATATTGTTATAAATAAAACTCAAAGTTATAAATATCCAAAATTATGATGATACGAAATCGTTATAGTTTCACAAAATACACGATATTTGTCGCCAAATAAAACAGCCTACATTCATGTCTCACAAGAACAAGACTCTTGGTGAATTTATCATCGAAAATCAAACTGAATTCCAGTACTCCACAGGGGAGCTTTCAAAATTGATAAATGCTATACGATTGGCCGCTAAAGTAGTCAATCATGAGGTTAACAAAGCAGGTCTGGTAGACATTTTGGGAACTGCAGGCGATACCAATATACAAGGTGAAAATCAACAGAAGTTGGATGTGTTGGCCAATGAAAAGTTCATCCAAACCCTTAAAAACAGGGAAATTGTCTGTGGAATTGCTTCTGAAGAGGAAGATGATTTCATCAGTATCAATAGTCTGGATGAGAACCATCAAAATAAATATGTGGTATTGATAGATCCTCTGGATGGATCATCCAATATTGATGTGAATGTTTCCGTTGGTACCATCTTTTCCATTTATAGAAGGATTACCCCTGTCGGAACTCCCGTTACCTTGGAAGATTTCCTTCAACCTGGGGAAAACCAAGTGGCGGCGGGTTACATTATTTATGGAACTTCAACGATGCTGGTCTACACCACAGGTCATGGGGTGAACGGTTTTACATTGAACCCGGCCATCGGAACCTTTTATCTATCGCACCCCAATATGCAATTCCCAGAAACTGGTAAAATTTACTCGGTAAACGAAGGGAATTATATCCATTTTCCGCAAGGAGTAAAGGACTACATCAAATACTGTCAAAAAGAAGAAGGTGATAGACCTTATACTTCAAGATATATTGGTTCCTTGGTTTCTGATTTTCACCGAAACATGATCAAGGGTGGAATTTATATGTACCCCAAGAGCAGTAAGGCCCAAAAAGGAAAGCTTCGTCTACTTTATGAATGTAACCCTATGGCCTTTTTGGCGGAACAGGCCAATGGAAAGGCCAGCGATGGGCACCAACGAATTATGGAAATCCAGCCCACGGAATTACATGAACGTGTTCCCTTTTTCTGTGGAAGTAGAAAAATGGTAGAAAAGGCAGAGGAGTTTATGCAGGCCTAAATCTACTTTTTAAGTAGGTACTGAAAATCTTCAAAAGCTATCTTCCCGCAGAAAATGTCAAAAGACTTTTTGATGATTTCCATTGCATCCTCTGGTGAGTAACCCAAGCCGATGGCGTATTTTTCGATTAGCTTTTCTTGGTCCTCATCGATGCTTCTGTCCGCAAATGCCATTCTAAAGAAGTCGAACAAACGCATTAAACGCTTTTCCCCACTATGTGGAGTTTCAATCGGATATTTGTTCTCCTTTTTCATTACCTCTTTGTATTCCGCATCGGTAATGTTCAGTTTAAAGGCAAACTTGTCAAGGATAGCCTTTTCTTCTTCAGTAATAATCCCGTCTGAAGCGGCCAAAGTGGCCAAAGTGGCAAAGTGGGCCAAGTTTTTACGCTGTTCTCCGTGCTCGTATAAATCTAAAATGGGCATGTGCAAAAATTTGTTCGGCAAATATAATTCTTAATGTAGAAAGGATTGTAAAATTATGACCAAAAGAAATTTGTAATTTAACCGTAGCGCATTTTGACTGAAAATTCGTCAATTCGAGTGAATTTTGTTGACTGAGCTGAGCCGAAGTCAAAAATTTTGTATCGAGAATCAGAATTTTCGAACCAAAAACCTTGTTCTCGATACTTTTTCCTTTGGAAAAACTCGAACTGACGGCTTGTGCTATCTAACCTTTCAATATTGTTCCGCTGCGACAATCTGAACTTTTCCATATTGCCGAAAATTGGTTCCATCAACAGGATTGGAAACCCTTCCCATTTCAGAAAGAAACCTGGAAAGCTTTTCTGAATGGAAAACATGGGCTGCTCAATGCTCCAACAGGTAGCGGAAAGACCTACGCCCTTTGGTTTCCCATTGTGCTGAACTACATTAAAAACAATCCAGACTATAAAACCAAGCACAAAAAAGGACTTAAAGCCATTTGGATAACTCCCCTTCGAGCCCTTTCCCAAGAAATCAAGCAATCCGCTGAACGAATTACCCAAGATCTGGAAACCCAAATGACGGTTGGAATTCGCACGGGGGATACTACCACATCCGAAAGAGCCAAACAAAAACGGAGCATGCCCGATTTGTTGATTACAACTCCCGAAAGTCTTCAACTACTGCTTTCATCCAAGGGTTACGACAAGGTTTTTAAGGATTGCTCCGCCATTGTGGTGGATGAATGGCACGAACTGTTGGGCTCTAAAAGAGGAGTGCAGATGGAACTTGGCCTTTCACGATTAAAGACAATCTGTAAAAATTTACGGATCTGGGGAATTTCAGCGACCATCGGTAACTTGGAACAGGCGCGTGAAGTGTTGTTGGGGCCTACGTCTTCGGAACTTGAAAATTCAATTTTGGTCAAAGCCAACCTCAACAAAAAGATTACCGTAACAAGCATTATTCCAGAGCAGATGGAGACCTTCCCATGGCGTGGACATTTGGGTCTGCATCTTTTGGAAGAAGTTGTTCCCATTATTAACAACAGCAAAACCACTTTGCTGTTCACCAACACCCGAGGGCAGTGTGAAATCTGGTTTCAAAAAATCTTAGAAAAACATCCAGAGTATGCCGGGGAAATTGCGATGCATCATGGCAGTATCAACAAGGATACCCGCCTGTGGGTGGAGCAGGCCATTCGGAATGAAAGTTTAACAGCGGTGGTCTGCACCTCCAGTTTGGATTTGGGTGTGGATTTTGCCCCGGTGGAAACTGTGGTGCAAATTGGAGGCCCCAAGGGCGTTGCCCGTTTTTTACAACGTGCTGGTCGAAGTGGCCATCGACCGGGCAAAGAAAGTGTCATCTATTTTTTGCCCACGCACGCGATGGAGCTTATTGAAGCTTCGGCAATGCAAAAAGCCGTATTGAACGCCGCTGTTGAAGATAGAATTCCATACTTGAACAGTTATGATGTGTTGATTCAGTATTTAACCACACTTGCCGTTTCGGACGGATTTTACCCCGAGGAAATCTATCCAGAAATCAAAAATACATTCTGTTACCAAACCCTTACTGAGGAAACCTGGCAATGGTTGTTGAATTTTTTGGTGATGGGCAGTCAAAGTCTCAAGACCTATGACGAATACAAAAAGGTGGAAGTGGAACCCGATGGCAAGTTTAAGGTGACCAATTTGGCCATAGCACGAAGGCATCGGTTTCAGATTGGAACCATTGTCGGCGACGCCAGCCTATCGGTTCGCTACCAGAAAGGGGGATATATCGGTACGATTGAGGAGTCTTTTATTTCAAAATTGTCTCCAGGTGATGTTTTCACTTTTGCCGGGCGGAATCTTGAATTTATCCGTATAAAAGGTATGACCGCCCAGGTGAGGAATTCATCCAAGCGCAGTAATAAAATCCCATCGTGGATGGGAGGTCGTTTGAGTTTTTCCGCAAAAATGTCCGAATTATTACGCCAAGAATTGTATTCCGCAGAACTGGAATCCAAAGCCCAATCCCCGGAAATTAAGTCTTTGGCCCCATTGTTTGCCAAACAACGGGAAGAAAGCATTGTTCCCCAGCCCAATCAATTTTTAATTGAAACCTTTAAGACGAATGATGGCTATCACCATATTTTTTATCCCTTTGAAGGTCGTGCCATCCATGAGGGAATGAGTAGCTTACTGGCTTATAGGATAAGTTTGCTCTCACCCATTACATGCTCCCTTGCCTTTAATGATTATGGATTTGAACTGCTTTCAGATAAGGAAATTGATATTCAAGCGGTGTTGGACAACGACTTGTTCACTCCAGAATATATGCTGAGTGATCTTCAAAAAAGTTTGAATTCCAACGAAATGGCGCGTCGTAAGTTCCGGGATATTGCCGTCATCAGCGGTATGGTATTTACCGGTTATCCTGAAAAAGGAGTCAAAATGAAACACCTGCAAAGCAGTTCGCAATTACTTTTTGATGTGTTCAAGGATTTTGAGGATGACAATTTGCTCTATCAGCAAGCTTTCACTGAGACCTTTGAGCACCAGCTCGAGGAAGGTCGTTTGCGATTAGCACTGGAACGCATTGCCCAGCAAGAAATTGTTCGGAAAAAATGCCAGAACCCTACCCCATTTTCATTCCCGATTATTACGGACAGATTACGGGAAAAACTATCCAATGAAAAATTAGCGGACCGTATTAAGCGGATGACCAAGATTTTAACGAAATAACTAACTTGGCACCTGTTTCCTTTCCCTTTCAAAAGGGAAGGAATTTTGTTTATCCATGACCCAAACCATCTCCATACAAAACCAAAGTTTTACCCTTCACCCTTTGGGTGGGATGTTCTGGCAGGAAAAATCTATGTTGTTGATCAGCGATGTCCATCTGGGCAAAATTGCACACTTCAGAAAATTTGGGGCAGCAGTTCCACGAAAAGCGGTCCATAAAAACTATCTGCTCTTGGATAAGATTGTATCCGATTTCAACCCCTTTCAAATCTGTTTTTTGGGCGATTTATTTCACTCGACCCTCAACAAAGAATGGGAGCTGTTTGAAAACTGGGTGGGTAAAACTCCTTCGGAAATCATTTTGGTGTCCGGCAATCATGATATTATTTCACCACATAAGTTTGAAGCATTGGGAATCCCCATTTTTCAAGAGCTGATTATGGGTGATTTTCTCTTGACGCATCATCCCGAAGAACGAGAAGGTCTGTTCAATTTCTGTGGACACATTCACCCAGCGATAAAGCTGAAAGGTTTTGGAAGGCAAAATCTTCGCCTCTCCTGTTTTTTCAAATCCAAAAATCAGTTCATTTTCCCTGCTTTTGGGGAATTTACCGGCACCTATACCCTAAAACCAAAAAAAGACGACGAGGTTTTTGTGATTGTTGAGGACGAAGTGGTGAAAGTTTAACTCTGAATTGTCATTCCTGCGCGTCACCCTGAGCGCAGTCGAAGGGAAAGCAGGAATCAACAGCCGAAAAATTAGATGAGATTCCGTGTCAAGCACGGAATGACATATTATGAAATTCTTTTGCAAAAAAACATCTTAAAGTCCCTTCATGGGGACAATTCATTTTATATTTGCCGCAAAGTTTTTGGATTGACCAAAGCATCGATTTTTCAACTTTTTGAACAGTCTCCCCAACTCGGGAAATTGCGGGATGCTATTGCCCGATCTGAAAAAATCAATGTTAAAGGCCTTACAGGTTCTTCCCTTTCATTTACCATTTCTTCCTTGTTCAACTCCGTAGAATTACCATTTTTGGTATTGTTGAACGATAAGGAGGAAGCTGCATATTACCTCAATGACCTGGAACAATTGATTGGGGAAAATAAAGTGCTTTTCTACCCCGGAAGTTATCGTCGACCTTATCAGATTGAAGAGACTGATAACGCCAATGTATTACTTAGGGCAGAGGTCTTGAACCGCATCAATTCCAGAAAAAAACCGGCGGTAATTGTTACCTATCCCGATGCATTGTTTGAGAAAGTGGTCACAAGAAAAGAGCTGGATAAGAACACGCTCAAAATTAAGTTGGAAGACACTTTATCCCTCGATTTTTTAAATGAGGTGCTTTTTGAATATCAGTTCAATCGGGTGGATTTTGTCACGGAGCCCGGCGAATTTTCGGTTCGTGGTGGTATTGTTGATGTATTCTCATTTTCACATGATCAACCTTACCGTATAGAATTCTTTGGGGATGAAGTTGACAGCATTCGGACTTTTGACGTAGAGACCCAATTATCAACGGAAAAAGTCAAGAAGATTACCATTATTCCAAATGTGGAAAATAAATTTCTACAGGAATCCCGAGAAAGCTTTTTAAAATACATCTCACCAAAAACGGTCATCTTTTCAAAAAATCTGGATTTGCTCTATGGACGAATCGATTCGTTTTTTGAAAAAGCCGAGGAAAGTTTCGCTAAACTTGAAAGTGAGCTGAAGCATGCCAAACCCGAAGAACTTTTTGTGACCTCAACACTGTTAAAATCACAATTGGAGGATTTTAAATTAGTGGAAGTGGGTGCTTCGACTACGCTCAGCAACCCAAATTCAGGCAATATGGTCACTGAGCGAAGTCGAAGTGACATTATTGAATTCAATACCAAACCTCAACCCGCATTCAACAAAAAATTTGACCTGCTCATTGAAAATCTGAATGAAAACCATACCTCAGGTTTCACCAATTATATTTTTTGTTCCACAGAGCAACAGGCCAAGCGTTTCAATGACATTTTCGAAGAGGTAGAACAAACAGTGCATTATAAAACGGTCGTCTTCCCATTGTACCAAGGATTCATCGACCAAGATTTAAAACTGGCCTGCTACACGGACCATCAAATTTTTGAACGCTATCACAAATTCCAATTGAAGAATGGCTACGCCAAAAAGCAGGCCATTACCCTAAAAGAACTGAACAAATTGGAAATTGGGGATTACGTGACCCATATAGATCATGGAATCGGAAAGTTTGGTGGACTTCAAAAAATAGATGTTGAAGGGAAAAAGCAGGAGGCCATTAAACTAGTCTATGGCGACCGGGATATTCTATACGTGAGTATCCACTCCCTCCATAAAATTTCAAAATTCAACGGTAAGGACGGAGCGGCCCCAAAAATCTATAAGCTAGGTTCGGCGGCCTGGAAAAAACTGAAACAAAAAACCAAGAGTCGCGTTAAAAAAATTGCCTTTGACCTCATCAAAGTGTATGCAAAGCGTCGTCTGGAAAAAGGGTTTCAATACGCTCCGGATAGTTACCTGCAACATGAGCTGGAAGCATCTTTCATTTATGAGGACACTCCCGATCAGGAGAAATCGACCCAAGATGTAAAACGGGACATGGAAAGTGAGCGCCCCATGGATCGTTTGATTTGCGGGGATGTCGGTTTTGGAAAAACCGAAGTGGCCATTCGGGCTGCATTCAAAGCAGTTGACAACGGTAAACAAGTAGCTATTTTGGTGCCGACCACTATTTTGGCATTTCAGCATAACAATACGTTCAAAAAACGATTGGGTGAGCTTCCAGTGACGGTCGACTATCTCAACCGCTTCAGAACGGCCAAAGAGAAACGGCAAATCTTGGAACGCCTCGCCGAAGGGAAAATTGATATTATCATTGGCACCCATCAGTTGGTGAACAAAAATGTGCAGTTCAAGGATCTGGGGTTATTGATCGTGGATGAAGAACAAAAATTCGGTGTTTCCGTAAAGGATAAACTCAAATCCATCAAGGAAAATGTGGATGTGCTCACATTGACCGCCACACCCATCCCCAGAACGCTGCAATTTAGTTTAATGGCAGCCCGTGACTTATCAGTCATCAATACTCCTCCTCCGAATCGCTATCCTATTGAAAGCAGGGTAATCCGATTTAATGAGGAAATCATCCGTGATGCTATTTCCTATGAAATTCAGCGTGGTGGACAGGTATTTTTTATCCACAACCGTATTGAGAACATCAAAGAGGTTGCCGGAATGATCCAACGTTTGGTACCCGACGCCAAAATCGGAATAGGACACGGTCAAATGGAAGGTAAAAAACTTGAACGGTTGATGTTGGCTTTTATGAATGGAGAATTCGATGTACTCGTCTCTACCACCATTGTAGAAAGTGGTCTGGATGTAACCAATGCCAATACCATTTTTATCCATAATGCCAATAACTTTGGACTAAGTGATTTGCACCAAATGCGAGGTCGGGTTGGACGAAGCAACAAAAAGGCGTTCTGCTTCTTTATTACCCCGCCATATGAAGTGATGACACCGGATGCCCGAAAACGTATTGAAGCCCTAGAACAATTTACAGAGTTGGGAAGCGGTTTTAATATCGCTATGAAAGATTTGGAGATCCGTGGCGCAGGAGACCTATTGGGTGGTGAGCAAAGCGGATTTATCAACGAAATAGGATTTGAGACCTATCAAAAAATATTGATTGAGGCCATCGAAGAACTCAAAGAGAATGAGTTTAAAGAACTCTACGAAGAGGTTGAGGGCCAACAAGAAAAAGTATATGTAAAAGATACCCAGCTCGATACTGATTTTGAATTGCTCTACCCTGATCATTATATCAACAACATCACCGAACGTCTCAATTTATACACCCAATTGAATGAGGTGCAAGACGAGCAAGGTTTACAAAAGTATGAACAGGAGTTGATCGATCGTTTTGGCGAACTGCCCTCACAAGCTGTGGATCTCTTAAACTCGGTACGAATTAAATGGATCGCCAACAGCATCGGATTGGAGCGGGTTATTTTGAAGAAAGATAAGTTCTTGGGGTATTTTATTGCCGACCAACAATCCGATTTTTACCAAAGCTCGGCTTTCACCCAAGTTTTAAATTATGTGCAATCCAACCCCAAAGCGTGTCAATTAAAAGAAAAACAAACCCGTAATGGATTGCGATTACTGCTGGTTTTTGATGGGATTACCAGCGTGGAAAAAGCACTTACGGCTTTACAGCCTTTAGCTCCTGTAGCGGTTTCGGAAGAGGTTTCCAATTAATCAAAAACACTGATAAATTCACTAAATTGTCTGGAGAAACAATCCTTCAGTGAACAAGCATCTTCTTTTTCGATTGGGCGCTTTATGCGGAATCGTCTCCGGTCTGCTGTTGGCCATTGGATGGACCATTAATATTGGTCGGGATTCATTGCCCGGAGCTTCAATGGTTTTGGCCGGATATGTACTTGCCATATTTGCATTTATAAGTATTTATGGGTTTCAATACAAACAATTGGGGATTCTGGGATTTGTGTCCTTCTTCCTCATTATTATGGGCTGTGCACTGTTTACCCCGTGGCTGTTTTTGGATGTGGCAAGAATTTCAGAAATAATCCAGGGGGTTGGCTGGCAGGAGGTTCAAGAAAATGGACCGACGCACATTATCGGTGTAATCGGTGGGGTAGGATTTGTTTTGGGGTTTTTACTTTTTGGGATAAAAACCATCCAAGCAAAACTTTTAAATAAATGGCCCGCGGTACTGCTCATAATTGCCAGTATCATGCCCTTGATCTATACCTGGGTTCCAATTGGCAAACTTCTCCCAAGAATTGCAGGGTTGGCCTTAATCGGTTTTGGTGTGGATTTATGGATTAAATCAAAGAAGACGGTTTGATATCCGAGGGTTGTCTAACTTGAACTGTTATATTTTTTCTTTCACCAGCAATGCAATCTTAAAAAGTAAAACCATTTCCAAAATCACAGTAGGAAAAAAAAGAAATAGGGCCAGTGGTGTCAAGAAAACTGTTAGCAAGCAAAACGACATCAGCAGTTCGGAGCCTCCGGCCGCAAAAGCAATTGTTCGCAGTTTTTTGCCGGACTTTAAAATTGATATTCCAAACAACATTCCCAAAGCTCCAAAGATGATGGCCTCTGCAAGGAACACAGCCTCAATCTCCAGGATTTCATTAAATATGGATACCATGTCGTAACCATAAAAGGCGATAAGTGCAACCATCATTAATACTGTGGCAATCTTCATCAAGTAATTTTTAAGCAATTTACCTGAAATCAAAAAGCCATATAAAAACAAGAGATTGAAAACCAGAACAAGGATTTTTACGGTCAAATGTCCCCATTGCCCATAAATGAATTCGTTATCCTCTATCCGTACATAATCCGCTATCCCCTCAAAAATTGCCGAAATCAGAAAGAGAAGACCTGAAATCCACGCCAGTGTCAACAGAAAATGAATGGATTTTGCTTCCTTGGGTGGAATAAAACCAATTGGGGAAGCTCCCAATGCTGACTCGCTCTCTTTAAGGTTCTCCAAGTCATAATCCAAAGCGGATAGAATAGTCTTTACCGTATAGCTTCTTGGGGTGACTTCTCCGCTTTCAATGCGTTGTAATGTGCGTACATTAATATTGCAAAGCTCCACCAATTCTTCTTGGGTAAATCCTTTTTGTTTTCGTAATTCACTGATTTTTAATCCTAACTCCGGTTGTTTCATCTCGTTTGTCTTTTGGATATCTGCAACAATGTTACACTCAAAACCAGAGGATCACAAAAATTTTGGCTGGATTTAGCCCGACATTTGCCCGACATTTCAGCTGTGAACCTTGTTCCAGATGCAAATCTTCTTAAACTGAATATTCGATTTACAACTTGAATATGATATCTTAGGCTCATGTCTAAAAAACCAAAAACCTATTTTAATTGGAGTTCGGGAAAGGATTCCGCTTTGGCCCTTTATTATTTGCAGCAACAAAATCACTATAAAATAGATTGCTTGTTGACCACGGTCAATGCACACTATAATAGGGTGTCCATGCATGGTCTTCGTAGAGCGGTTTTGGAAACCCAGGCTGAAGCCATTGGAATTCCCTTGGATGTTCTTGAAGTTCCAGAAAGTCCTTCAATGGAGGAATACAGTACCTTAATGGGCAACAAAATTGACGACTTAAAAAATAGAGGTTATACACACACCGCTTTTGGCGATATCTTTTTGGAAGACCTTAAGGTGTATCGGGAAAAAATGTTATCATCCGTTGGGGTACAAACTATTTTCCCTATTTGGAAAAGAGATACGCGGGAACTGCTTGAAGAGTTTTTCGAATTGGGGTTTCACGCGGTCATTGTTTGCATCAACAATTCCCTGTTGGATGCTTCTTTTTTAGGAAAGGAGCTTTCGTTGGAACTGATTGATAAATTTCCGGAAGATGTTGATCCCTGTGGCGAGAATGGAGAGTTCCATACTTTTTGTTTTGATGGACCGATTTTTAACTCCCCCGTGGAATTCGATTTGGGAGAAACTATTTTCAGAACTTATGACAATCCATCCGACAAACAGAATCCTATCAAATTTGGATTTTGCGACGTTTTGCTAAAAGGCGTCGTAGACTAACTTTACGAACTCCCCAATTTTTTGGGGTTCCAACCAGCGGGTGACCAGCATGAGCCCACTTTCTTGGTCAATCACTATAAAATTACCTCCAAAACCTGCTGCATAAAACAGCCGCTCCGGGACACCCTCCCAATGTCGAGATCCTTTTTTATTGAGCCACCACATGTAACCATAATTAACATTGGGGACAGAAGGTTCGGTAGCCTTTGCAATCCAGTCTTTGCTGATTATTTGCTGACCGTTCCATTCTCCATGGTTTAAAAAAACCAATCCGAAACGTGCCATGTCCTCAGTACTAATAAACAATCCCGCACCTGAATGCCCTCCTCCGGTTACTGATTTCATCTGTATGCCATCAATTTCTGTCCAGGCGTGATCATATCCATGCCAACGCCAAGTAGTAGAGGCATCTACCTTATCCATGAAATGTTCTTTCAAAACCATTGGAAGGGGTTTGCGCCAAAGGTGTGTCAGTGAATAGGACAGAACATTGACCCGAACATCATTGTATTCCATTACCGTTCCTGGTTCGTTGAGTTTTCGAAATTTCCAATCGTCCAACCCACCTTCGCGCGGAGGACGGTCCGCCCAATCTTTCAATCCCCATAGTTCACCGGACCAATCAGAGTTCTGCTGAAGTAGGTGTTCCCATGTAATTTTTTCATTGTGCACGCCATTAAAAGTACCATCCCAAATGTACCTTCCCACTTTATCATCAATATTCGAAATAAGTCCTTTATCCCATGCCAAGCCAGCTGTAGTGGAAAGAAAGCTTTTGGTAACGCTAAAAGTCATGTCCACTCTTTTAGTATCTCCCCAAGAGGCTAGGAGATAGCCATTTTTTAGAATCATTCCTGCAGGCCCGCCCCGTTTCTTGGTAGGACCAAGAATTTCATGAAACGGCTCCCTTTGAAATCCCTTCAAAATAGCTTGGCGTAAATCCCGTGAACCTGAATATTCATTTTCCATTGCAAAATCAATGGCCGCTTGTAGCTTATTCTGGTTGAAGGTGAATTGATTAGGTGTCGCTTTCTTCCATGATTCGTTTCGCTCTGGAAAATAAAAGTCTTGGCCAACAACTATATGTTGTGACCCCAACAAACAAATCAAAAATACAATTAGATGAGTACTTCTTTTCATTATAAGGAATACTTGATTTTGGAAATCAAGTTAGTGATTGCAATTCTATTCTAGAAACTTAGTAGCGGAAATTAAATCATCATTACATCACTCCGTTTCCCTATCGAGGAGATTGGAGAAAATAAGTATGTTGGTTTTTAAAAATCACTAAAGGTTTTTCAGGTCCTTTATAGTTTTAAAAGCTACATCGACCTGTTCCTCGTTCACCAAAATGGTGAACTCATTTGTAGTAGAGATAACTTCATAAAGTACAATACCTTCCCATGCTAAACGCTGAAAGATAAAATAGTAGATTCCGGGTACTGAAACATTTTCAGCAGGCAATTTTACGGTAATTGATGAAAGATTTTCCGCTTTTTGCGTGCAACGCTCATGCTTGAAGTACTTCTCTACCACACCGTCCATTATACTACTGATTACAATATTGATCTCATTCACTCCCCGAGATGATGTATAAAATACATCTTGGTTCATATTGACTTCCTCCAACAATTTGGCTTGTTGTCCCAATATGGTGTCAGAGGCCAAAAAGGTATAGTCGGTCAATGAGGAACGAACGGTAATCTCCCCTATATTTTTGAGGACCTTTACAATTCTGTGGGTAGCCCTAAATTCAAGGTCGTCGGAAAGACGTTTGAGCGCCATAACAATGGCCCCATCCTTTACTTCTTTCCCTAAGGCTTCGGAAATTTCCGGTTTGATCTGCCGTGATAATGAGGTAAGATTTATAATCCCTTGTGCCAAGGCACTTTGAAGAAACGGCTTCTTTTTAATGTAATGTTCAACTACTGCTGAAATTGTTTTCATTGGATTGGTTTGGATTGGTGAGACAAAAATAACACATTGTTACAAATAAAACAAATGGTTAAAAATGGTAAAAAGCATTTTTTGTATGTTCCACCTCAAACCTCGTTCCTTTTTTAAGGACCAAAACAATATCGAAGCGCACCTCCAAATCCAAATCGTTTTCCTCTATATATTGATTAGCCGCCATCACAATCAAATTAATCTTCTTTCTATTGATGGATTCCGCAACATCTTCTAGAAAACTTTCAGTTCTTGACTTCACCTCAACAACACATAAAATATCATCTTTCTTGGCAATAATATCCACCTCCGCTTTTCGGTAACGATAGTTTGTGCATAGAATGGTATAGCCGCTTTTTGTTAAAAAATCCAGGGCCTTCCGCTCACCGAGCTTTCCAAATTCATTGTGTTTTCCCATGTATTTTGAAAAATATTAAAAAATTAGTGCAGTTCATCGAAAAATTTGGTAGTTCATGGTGAAAACAGCGTTAAGATTGTAATTTGTCGGTTCAATTGAACCACACCCAACGTTACTAAACATTATAGTTGCCCCAAAACTATAGACCAATTAACGCCAGTCATTGCTATGGAGTACTTTATCAATTGTAATTCCTCGACATTGGCGCCGTATACTGATCCCTTGGATGAGTTGCGCGCGGCCCATTTGTATCGAAGACTAGGTTTTAGTGCCTCGGTACAGACCATTAATGCAGCTGTGGGCCAAACAGCCGACAACCTTGTAGACAACCTTGTAGACCAAGCGCTTGCGCTTGCGCCAATTGCACCACCCGCGTGGGCCGATTGGACTAATGACGATTATCCGGAGGACGATGATCTTGCAGGGCAACTAAGAAGGGCACAACAAGAAGAATTTGCCGTTGCCTATGGCAATTCTCTTTTAGATAACAATCTTCGAGATCGTTTAAGCTTTTTTTGGCACAACCACTTTGTAACAGAATTGGATGTTTATGATTGTAGTTCCTTTTTATATTATTATATAAACTGTCTGCAGCGAAATGCCATAGGAAACTTTAGAACTTTTGTAAGTGAAATTGGATTGACCAGCGCCATGCTCTATTATTTGGATGGGGTTAGAAACCGTGGTAACAATCCGAACGAAAATTATGCCCGTGAGTTATACGAGCTTTTCACGCTTGGTGAAGGAAACAATTATACAGAAGAAGATATTATTGAAACTTCGAAAGCAATCTCAGGATATACCGAAAATGGTGAGGTAGGTTGTACCCAAGTTACATTTGATCCTGCAGATTTTAATACGGAGAACAAAACCATCTTTGGCCAGACCGGTAATTGGGGGTATGATGATGTCATCAATATCCTGTTTACTGAAAGACCAAATGAAATTGCATGGTTTATCTGCAAAAAATTATACGAATTCTTTGTTCATCCAGATTCTGATGATGCTACAGGTAATGCCCAGACCATTATTAATGGTATGGCCGCCACATTTACGGCCAACAATTTTGAATTAGCCCCTGTACTTCGTCAACTTTTTAAAAGTCAGCACTTTTTTGATGAAACCGCCATTGGTGTCATTATAAAAAGTCCGTTCGACCTTTACATGGGTATGATCAAGGAAACAGGTTTTACCTATGATGATAATACGGTACTCAACGTTGTTGATGCCTCAAGGTTAATAGGACAGACGATGTTCGATCCTTTTGATGTTGCTGGTTGGCAAAGAGACCGACAGTGGATCAACACTAATTTTATTATAGGTCGCTGGTTGACTGCGGAAGTGTTCTTGGAGCGCTTCTTCCAAGCCAACCCAGAACAGTTTAGAACATTGGCCATGGACGCGGTGGGAGCTGCCGATGCAAATACCAGTAACCCTGAAACCGTAGTACGTGCTTTAGTGAACAAATTCACGCCAAAAGGCCTATTGACAGATCAAGATTTTGAAAATGCAATGGATGCCTTCAAAATTGATGATGTTCCAGAAAACTACTATTCCCCGGACTATGTGCCTGGCGGATTGAGTCTTTGGATACTTTCTGCAAGTATGGAAGTACCTACCCAAGTATATGTTTTACTGAGACATTTATCTAGAGAACCTGAATTTCAACTAAAATAACCCTACACCATGTGCGATACTCATCATACCCACGATACATCACCCCACAAAGGCCTTGAACACGAAGGCCACGATTTAGAACATAAAGCATGGAGCAGACGGTCCTTTATCCAAGCATTGGGTATAGCCGGTTCCGGATCCATGTTCCTAGGAAGCAGTTTAGTTTCTGCCTCGGCACCATCACCTTTAACATCTGCGATTGCAGATGCTGAGACCGATCATATTCTGATTTTGATTCGTTTGTCTGGAGGAAACGACGGATTGAGTACTGTTATTCCTATACAACAATATGATACTTATGCTAACGCAAGGCCTAACATTTATATCCCAGAAAGTAAGGTCCTAAAACTTACCGACGATTTCGGTGTACCTACCTACATGAACTCCTTGGAACCCTTATGGGGTGACGGACAGTTTAAAGCTGTTCACGGAGTAGGTTATGAAGGGCAAAGTCTATCCCATTTTACCGGATCCGACATTTTTGCCAACACCGATCTCACAACAACAGGGTTCACCGGATTGGACACTGGTTGGATGGGTAGACATTTTGAAGATTGCTACCCTGACTACTTGATCAATCCGCCTGAAGCACCTGCGGCAATCCAAATTGGAAACCTGTCCAATTTGGTTTTCCAAGGAGAGGAAACCAACTACGCATTTGTGACCAACAATATTGATCAGTTGGAAGAAATTGCGCAGACCGGATTCTTTTATGATATCGAAAATGCCCCATTCGATAACTGTATGTATGGCGATCAGCTTAAATTCTTAAGAGGAGTTGCCAATACCACGTATGAATATGCTGGTAAAATCCATGAAGCCTATGAAAGAGGACAAAATCAGGTCGAATATCAAGACAATGGTTTTGCGAGACAATTGGCTCTTTTGGCAAGATTGATCAAGGGTAACCTTGGCACCAAGGTATATATGATTTCCATGGGAGGTTTTGATACCCACGGTAATCAGCCTCTTGCGCACGAGCGTTTGATGACCAATCTTTCTATTGCCATCAACAATTTCTATGAGGATGTTGCTTTCACTGAGCAAGATGACAAAGTGTTGAGCATGACCTTCTCCGAATTCGGACGTAGGATTTTTGAAAATGGTTCCAATGGAACCGATCATGGTAAAGCTGCTCCTACACTTTTCTTTGGATCAGGATTGAATGGAAGTGCCTTTGTGGGCGACCACCCATCTTTGGATAGTCCGAACAGTAGAGGTAACTTGGAATACACCATGGACTTCCGAAATCTATATGGTACGGTACTGGCTGAATGGCTGTGTGTACCTCGCGAAAAAGTGGAACAACATTTAGTAGGCTACCAGTATCAGGCGATCGATCTTGGCTTTAACTGTAGTGGTGAAGTTTTCGACGATATCGCTATGGATAGTGATCCACCAACACTTCCGGATACTCCACCGAGCCCAGATGGCATGGATCCAGATCCAGATGCTTTGGCCGCAATTGTCCATAGACCTTACTATCCAACAGAGCGAACCCCGCACATTTATTTGGAAATGCCTGTCGCCGCCCATGTTGATATTCAATTATACAACATACTTGGTCAGAACGTCGGTACAGTTTTCAATGAGATGATGTTGGAAGGCTCTGCCGAGATCAATATCCGAGAAAGAATGAGAGATACACTGGCAACCGGTAAATATATTTACCGCATCTCTGTAGGTGAAGAAAGAATGAGTAAATCGGTAATGATCATGTAGTTTTTATTGATAAAGTACAAATTCCAGAATCCTCCGATTGTGCATGTCCCCACCCCAATTTTGGAATGCGCGATTCGGAGGTTTCCTTTTTTATAAAACTCAGTATTCGGCTTTACCTAAAATGAGTATTTTTGGGGCTTAATCCAGATAGGAAATGTCTCAGAATACGACCCCAAAGCGATATACAATAACCGCTGCCCTTCCTTACACAAACGGACCCATACACATTGGTCACTTGGCCGGAGTATACGTCCCAGCAGATATCTATTCGCGTTATTTACGCCTAAAGGGGAACGACGTTGCTTTTATATGTGGGAGCGATGAACATGGTGTGGCCATTCCAATGAAGGCGAAAAAAGAAGGGGTCACTCCAAAGGAAATCATTGACAAATACCATGGAATCATTAAAAAGTCCTTTGCTGATTTTGGAATTTCATTTGACAATTATTCCAGGACATCCGCAGAAGTCCATCATAAGACAGCCTCAGATTTTTTTGAAAGATTGTATGACCAGAACGATTTTATTGAAGAGGTCACTGAGCAATTGTACGATGAAGAGGCACAACAATTTTTAGCCGACCGATTTGTAACGGGCACTTGTCCCCGATGTGGCTATGAAGAAGCTTATGGTGATCAATGTGAAAACTGTGGCTCATCCCTAAATGCTACGGATCTGATCAACCCAAAATCCACAATTACCGGAGCTGTTCCTTCTTTGAAAAAAACAAAGCACTGGTTTTTACCTCTTGACCGGTATGAGGATTTCTTAAAAGAATGGATTATCAAAGGCCATAAAAACGATTGGAAGCCCAATGTGTATGGTCAATGCAAATCTTGGATAGATGATGGCCTAAAACCCCGAGCGGTTACCCGTGATTTGGATTGGGGAATTCCCGTCCCTGTGGAAGGTGGTGAAGGAAAAGTGCTATATGTTTGGTTCGATGCCCCCATAGGATACATTTCGTCAACTAAGGAATGGGCTGAACGTGAGGGGAAGGACTGGGAACCGTATTGGAAAGATAAGGACACCAAATTGCTTCATTTTATCGGGAAGGACAACATCGTTTTCCATTGTATCATTTTCCCGAGTATGCTGAAAGCCCATGGGGATTTTGTGCTTCCTGAAAATGTCCCTGCTAATGAGTTTTTGAATTTGGAAGGAAATAAACTTTCCACTTCCAAAAACTGGGCGGTATGGCTTCATGAATATTTGGAGGAATTTCCAGACATGCAGGATGTCTTGCGCTATGCTTTGACGGCCAACGCGCCAGAAACCAAGGACAATGACTTTACCTGGAAAGATTTTCAGGCTAGGAACAACAACGAACTGGTTGCCATTTTTGGAAATTTTGTGAACCGTGTTGCAGTGCTAACCCATAAATATTACGACGGTGTTGTGCCAACACCTTCGGAGTTCACAGAGGTTGACAAACAGACTTTGGAAACCCTAAAGGGTTTTCCTAAAATTCTTGATAATTCGTTGGAGCGTTATCGCTTTAGGGAAGCTAGCCAAGAGTTGATGAACCTGGCAAGACTGGGCAATAAATACCTGGCCGATGAAGAACCTTGGAAATTGATTAAAACGGATGAAGAGCGCGTAAAAACCGTAATGTATGTTGCCCTACAAATTGCAACGGGATTGGCCGTTCTCAGCGAACCGTTTTTACCCTTCACCTCGAACAAGCTCAAAAACATTTTAAATGTCAGGTCGAGCGAGGTAGAGACCTCTTGGAGTGAACTAAGTTCAAAAGAGACCTTACTTCATTCAGCACATCAGATCAATAAAAGTGAACTGCTTTTCCGTAAAGTAGAGGACAAGGAAATTGAAGCTCAACTTGCTAAACTGGAGGCCACTAAAAAAACAAATGAACAAATGGAGAAGGAAGTTACCCCGCAAAAAGAGACCATCACCTTTGATGATTTCACCAAATTGGATATGCGCGTAGGAACCATTGTTGAGGCTGAAAAAATGCCCAAGGCCAACAAACTTTTGGTATTGAAAGTTGATACTGGCTTGGACACGCGAACCATTGTTTCCGGAATTGCAGAAAGTTTTAAGCCCGAGGATATTGTAGGCAAACAAGTAACGGTTTTGGTGAATCTGGCCCCAAGAAAACTTCGCGGTGTGGAAAGTGAAGGCATGATTCTGATGACCGAAAACCAAGAAGGCAAATTGGTTTTTGTCAACCCGGATGAGAATGGGGTTGGAAACGGAGAGGGTATAAATTAACCCTACTTCTACCAAAAATAATTTATGCAGCTCATCCCATATATCATCCAACACACCCAACTTTCCGAAAAAAGTGTGGCCAACACCGTCGCCTTGTTAAACGAGGATTGCACGGTTCCCTTTATCGCGCGATATCGAAAAGAGCGCACAGGTAATCTGGATGAAATAGAAATTGGTTCTATTGTAAAATTTAAAGCGGAGTTTGAGGCCCTTGAAAAAAGAAAGGCAGCAATCATCAAAGCAGTCGCAGAACAAGAATTGCTTACTCCAGAACTTGAGTCCAGATTTCAAAACTGTACTGACCTGACCAGTTTGGAAGACCTCTATCTTCCATTCAAAAAAAGTAAAAAAACAAAAGCAGAGACCGCTCGTAAGCATGGGCTTGAACCTTTGGCCAAAATCATTATGGCCCAGCGAAGTGATGAAATCGAATTCATCGCCTCAAAATATCTCAATGATCAAGTTCCGAATGAGGATGAAGCCTTGGAGGGTGCACGCCATATTATTGCGGAATGGATCAATGAACGTTCGGATATTCGAAACCAGCTGAGAAATCAACTGGAACGCCATGCCGTTCTCGTCACCAAGGTCGTAAAAACCAAAAAGGATGAGGAGAAAGCGCAAAAATTCCGGGATTATTTTAATTGGAACGAATCCTTAAATCGCTGCCCTTCGCATCGGTTTTTAGCCATTCTACGGGCTGAAAAAGAAGGATTTGTACGGGTTAAGATCGAAATCGATGATAAAAGGGCTTTGGAAAACATGGAAAGGCGTATCATCAAATCAAACAATGCGTGCACAACGCAAATTGAACTGGCCATTGCTGATGCCTACAAACGACTTTTGTTTCCTTCCTTATCCAACGAGCTCTTAAAAAATGCCAAGGAAAAGGCCGATACCGACGCCATAAAAGTCTTTTCCAAAAACCTAAAACAGCTGTTGCTTGGAGCTCCTCTGGGTGAAAAACGCATCCTTGCCATAGATCCAGGTTTTCGAACGGGTTGCAAAGTGGTCTGCTTGGATGCGCAGGGTGATTTAAAACATAACGAAACCATTTATCCGCATCCTCCACAAAATGATAGCTCCGGCGCGATCAAAAAAATAAGCTCCTTGGTGGATGCACACAAAATTGAAGCTATTGCCATTGGTAACGGCACAGCATCACGGGAAACGGAGCGTTTGGTCAAACGCATCGCCTTCAAAAAGCCAATCGAGGTCTTTGTGGTAAGTGAGGCAGGAGCATCCATTTATTCCGCTTCCAAGATTGCCCGGGACGAATTTCCCAACTACGACGTTACGGTGAGAGGTGCTGTTTCCATAGGTCGCAGATTGGCTGATCCTTTGGCGGAATTGGTCAAAATAGACCCAAAGTCAATTGGTGTAGGTCAATACCAGCATGATGTGGACCAAAGTAAACTAAAAACATCATTGGACACGGTAGTTGAAAGCTGTGTGAATTCCGTAGGAGTCAATATAAATACAGCAAGTATTCCCTTGTTGAGCTATGTATCCGGAATCGGTCCCAAACTGGCGGAGAACATTGTCAATTATCGGAACGAAAATGGTGCCTTTACCAACAGACAGCAAATTAAAAAAGTACCGCGCTTAGGTGGAAAAGCTTTCGAACAGGGAGCAGGTTTTTTACGCATCAAAGAAGGTGAAAATCCGCTGGACGATTCTGCGGTGCATCCGGAAAGCTATGCGCTTGTGGAGCAAATGGCCAAGGACAAGGGAGTGTCCCTGTCGGATATCATCAGAAATACAACTGTTTTACAAAGCATCGACCTAAAAGCTTACTGCTCAGATACTGTGGGAATGCCAACTTTGGAAGATATTCTGGAGGAACTGGAAAAACCAGGGTTGGATAGCAGGGAAAAGGCCAAAGTATTCACCTTTGATCAAAACATTAAACAAATTACCGATTTAAGACAAGGGCAACTACTCCCCGGCATCGTCAATAACATTACCAATTTCGGTTGCTTTGTGGACATTGGTATCAAAGAGAGTGGGTTGATACATATCTCCAATCTCTCGGATTCATTTGTAAAAGATGTGAACGAGCATGTAAGCCTGCACCAACAGGTCATTGTAAAGGTTTTGGATGTGGATATCCCTAGAAAGCGCATTCAGCTGGCACTGCACAAATAAATAGTTGTATAGTAATGTTCTAAATAAAATCCCGTCCTATCCACCAGAATTATTTCTTCGGAAAATTATTTTTTTAACTTTAGTTATTCAACCTCCAAAGCTATGAGACCATTCGTTACCATTCTTCTGTTGCTTTTAACAATTTCCACGACCGCCCAAGACCTCAACATCAAAAAAGATAACCTTTGGAATAATTTTACCTATGACATGGGCAACGTTTTTGGTGGTATTGGACATGCCTACAGCCGTCCTTTTCATTGGCAAGGAAACGACTGGGCCAATCTTGGGTATATGGCAGCAGGAACGGCCGCACTTTTTACGGTGGATGATGAGCTTAATCATTGGGTCGGAGGTTTTAGGGAGGATGTCCCTGATTTTTTGGTAGACTACGGTAACGAATATGGAAGTCCCGAGAACAATTACATGATTACCGGAGGAGTTTATTTAGCAGGTCTGTTCACCAAAAATGAAAAATTGCGAAGAACCGGAGTGTTGTTGATCGCTTCGGCAACTGCCGGTGGGTTTTTACAACAGGTAAGCAAGCGAATAATCGGTAGGGCGCGACCCAAAAGTGGAGATTCTTCAAATGTATATGACCCCTTTCATCTCAATAGGGTATTCAACTATGACTCCTTTCCGTCGGGCCATGCCATGCTGGCCTTTTCAAATGCCTATGCCATCGCAAAACAATTTAAAAATCCATGGGTCAAGGCGGGAATTTATACCGTCGGGTTGATTCCAGGTTTCGCTCGGGTCACAGATGAATTTCATTGGATATCCGATATAGCCTTCAGTACGGTGTTGAGTATTTTCATCGTTGAATCCATAGATCGGTATCTTGATTCCAAATACGATGAAAAATACAATGGAAATCAAAAAAAGTTAAGCTGGAACCTCAATTTTGGTCCCGGAACCATGGGGGTAGCTGTTCAGTTTTAGTCTCATAATGACTCCGTAGTATCTGGAGTCAAACCCATTTCGTAATTTTAGCATTCTAAAAAGGAAAGAACATGTTATCCAAAAAACTTGAAAAAGCGCTCAATGAGCAAATTCGAATAGAAGCAGAATCATCACAAGTCTATTTATCCATGGCCTCTTGGGCAGAAGTAAAAGGTTTGGAAGGTGTTGCTGGGTTTATGTACGGCCATTCGGATGAGGAACGCATGCACATGCTCAAATTGGTAAAATATGTAAACGAACGAGGGGGACATGCCCATATTTCGGACCTTAAAGCACCAAAAACCGATTTCGGAACACTTCAAGCGATGTTCCAAGAACTATATGATCATGAAATCTTTGTTTCGCAGAGCATCAACGAATTGGTCCATGTGACTTTGGAGGAGAAAGATTATGCCACCCACAACTTTTTGCAATGGTATGTTGCAGAACAATTGGAAGAGGAAGCCTTAGCGCGCACCGTTTTGGATAAAATCAACCTTATCGGGAATGACAAAGGGGGATTGTATCTTTTTGACCGTGACATTCAGCAATTGACCGTTGAAAGTGCAGCTTCGGATACGGCAGGTGAATAATTGTTGATAAATCTTTTATTTAGATTAATTTAAAATAACTATTTTTGTCCCGTTTGCGTATTGCAATGGGAAAAAAGAAGGAAAAAAAGAAAAACAACAAGTCTAAACTGAAGGAACTTTGTCCTTCCAACTGCAAGACTAAATGTTGTAAAAAATATAAAAAGAGCGAAAACAAGCGCTGCAAACGCTGTCCTTGTTTTGACCTCTTAAAGAAAGTTGCATAAAAAACCGCCCAAAAGGCGGTTTTCTTTTTTAATGCTGTCTTTTCTTAGGAACATTCTGGACCATCTCACTGGCCTCAGGTTTCAGTAATCTATCAAAATCCGTAGCGGAAAGATACTCTCTTGCTTTTTTAAGGTATAGCTCGCTGTGCATACAGCTTGTGCAGCTCTGCAAATGATGGAGGTAGGCATCCTTTTTGCCTTTCATATAAATAAGATAGGAAGCAAAGTCGGCTGTTCCCAGATCCCGTTCAAAATCTTGCTGGTCGGCCCAATAATCTTGTTCATCTTGGTGGTTCATCATTTGAAAGGAATGTTCGTAGCCAGCATCCCTGTGTGCCAACTCCTCATAAAAACGCAGGCTATGCTGGGTATCCTGGGCGGAAACCCCGATATAGCAGCAGCTTGCTAAAATCATGATATGTTTTCGAACAAATTTCATCTTGTCTTGACCTCATATATAAGACAATAAATACTTCAAATGGTTGCATCATCTTTCTTTAATTTACTGTTAAACCTTGAAAATCAAAAAGAAAGGCGGTCAATTGACCGCCTTTCTCGTTAAGATGTAGCAACAATTACTTGCCCAAAAGCAATAATTCGTTGCATTTGATTTCAGTGATATATCGTTTTTCACCCTCTTTATTCTCATACGAACGGGATACCAATTTGCCTTCAATGGCCACTTCCTTTCCCTTTACCAAGTAGTTTTCTGCTATTTCAGCTACCTTCCCCCAGGCAACAACATTGTGCCATTGGGTGTCCGTTACCTTTTCACCCTGTGCGTTCTTGTAGGTTTCATTTGTGGCGATGGAGAATTTAGCCAGCTTGTTGCCGCTGTCCAAGCTTACCATTTCTGGGTCATTTCCTAAGTTTCCAATCAACTGTACTCTGTTTCTAAGTGAATTCATGATTTAAAATTTTACGTGTTAAACAGTTAATACTATCGAACTCTTATCGTCCGACAGGGCAAACTTAGTATGGGTCAAAAACACAAATCGGTTTTAAAACATTTGTTTTCGTTTGTAAACGGATGTAAATGATTGTCAGACCTTTCTTTTCCGATTCAGGTGGGTTTTTGGCTATTTTTATACAATAATCCTACTTTGAAAGTATGCAGCAAATTGCAAGAATTAAAGTTACTTTTTTACTTATCATTATTAGTTTTTTAAGTTCATGCGAATCTAAGGAGGCAAAAATCATCAGGTTTTTGGATAGCAGCTACATTTTAGAAGAAATTAAGTACAAGGGGGAAGATTTAACGAACGAAGTGATAGCAGCAATAATGTCATTTGAAGCCGATAATGGTATAAAGTTCAAACCTCCAATTATTTCCAATGAAACCGGTAAAAAAGAAAAGTATTCAGGGAAAATGATTGAGACAAAAAATAAGTTCCAAATTCAGTTTGCCACTGAGAATAGAATTTTCAAAGAAGCCTTTGATTTATCTTTTGAAATAGAAGAGTCCAAAAAGCAAATAATCCTACTTATGGAATCCGAGCATACCTTTATTAGATCCACAAGAGTCTTTATAATGGAAGATTTTGAAAAAGTCAAAAGGGATTTGATGCTTCTCTAGATACTGGGCCTTTGTCCTACTTTGTAAATAGGTGCCGTTGTTAGCTAGCGTTTTTTATTTTTCTTCTTCTTCTACCTAAGAAAATGATACAAGAAATGGTTAAAACGACAAATAGCGCCAAATACCCAAAAATTAGCAAGTACAGCCATAACACTACATTATGGATTTCAGGAAATAGATATTTCACTATAGATTCTGAAGATAAAAAGAAAATTAAACCAAGTGCAATGAATATTACTAAATGGACTAAGAATATTTTTGTTTTGCTTGGTACCATTTTAATTAAATTATAACTATTGATCTCGGCTAGGATTTCGTGGCGAAGCTACGAGTTATAGCCATTGTTGGTAACGGTATTTATTTCAGTTTTATAATAGTCCCAGGTTGCTCAAAAAGCAAAGTATCATTTTTTAAAACCCCATTGTAGAAAAGTGTGTCCCCTTTAATTTCTAAAACTTCAACTTTTACTCCGCCCGAGTTGTTTATTAGCTGTTCTAGTTCGTCCAATTCATTCAGCTCCTTATCATAGGTCAAAATCCAGTTGCAATCGTCCAAATATTTTATAATTGTGTGAGTACTGTCCCCAGCCTTTTCCCATTCAACTTGTCGTCCATTTTTGCGAATAATATTAGAGCTAATCGGGTAAATGGAATCTCCGGGAATCAAAAAAGTCCCATTTTTAAAATCAACACATTTCAGGTTCTGTTCGCAGGAAGAAAGTCCTACCATCAAGAGTAATAGAATTATTGATTTATTCATATTGTTGCCAACGGTCTCGTATAACCGTCAGTTACGGATTTATATGCGTTAATATTCGGAATTGCGGTTATACACTGTTGTGCAACGTTTTCTTAATTCCGTTTTGTTTTTTCTTTTCTATCGCAATAGACGTAAATCAAATCGTCAACTGCATTATCGCCAAGCTCTTTTGCTTTTTTTAAATCTTTACACGCACTTTTTGTTTCTTTTTTACTTGGCTGTAAATTCCCATTTCCGGTCAAAAGATTAATCTTTGCTGTTCCACGATTAGCAATCGCTTGAATATAGTTTGGCTTTATTTCAACTGCTTTGTCGTAATCCTTAATTGACTGTTCAAAATTCCGAAGCATATCATTTGCAGTTCCACGAATGAAATGCAATTCAGGGTCTTTTGAATTTATTATAAAATATCTATCGCAGTTTTCTATTACTTCCTCGAATTTTCCTTGAGAGTAGTGAATTCGAGCAAGCCAATATAATGCAGCTTCCATAATTCTACCGTTATTGTTTTTGTAAACAACATAGTTGTAGTCTTCTTTTGCTTTTTCCAAATATCCTGCGTGCATTTTTGAAAGCCCTCTGTCAATAAAGGAAGCCATATCTGTACTATCTAACTTAATTGCTTCTGTAAAGTCAGCAATTGCTAAATCGTATTTTTTAAGTCGGTCGTATGAAAGTCCACGATTTATATAACAAGTCTTTTGGACTGTTTTTTCGTCTACAATTTTCATTAATTCCGAATAATTTTCAATAGCTTTTTCAAAATTCCCAGATTTGAAATTTGAATTTCCGGTATTATACAATTCCATGGGATTATTTTGTCCTATCACTGAAATTGATAGGAAAAAGTAGATTATTGTTAGGTTTATTTTCATTTGGTCAAATGTTGCACAATGGTCTCGGCTATGATTTCGTTGCGAAGCTATTAGTTATAGCCATTGTTGGCATTAGTTTTTTATTCTTTTTGTCAGTAATTCAATTTCCGATTCAGAGTTTATTCCCTTTTTGAAATGTTCATTTAACCAAAATTCGGCTGAACTTAAATCACCTTTTCGTTTATACAGAAAAGCCAGTATATATTCAGATGAGATTATTCTCTGTCCGATTTCCAATGCAGGATTCTTTACATCATAAAGAAGTCCGTTAATATTTTCTTCCAATGTTGATTTTCCTTCGAACCAACTTTTAATTTTCTGAACGTTATTAAAAAGTACTCGTTCTAAACTATCTCTGAATTTTTGTTCATTAACTGTACTTATTCTATCGGGATTAATTGGCTTGTTTTTCTCATAGCTTTCCTGCCAACCTTCCAAACGTTTGAAGTAAATAATTTTAGTTGATTTATCGGTTCGGTGATTCACAAGTTTTTTTCCAGAAATTGTCGGAACACAATCAAAACAATTTCCAAATGAAAAACACCCTCCAAAACCTTTTAAAACATTGTATTCAACAACGTGTTTGATTCCTTCATTATTGAAGTCACTATACCATAGGTATTTTCCGTTCCAGTTTTTAAGTCCGATTTTGGACAATCTAGGTGTAACTACTTCTTGAAAAACTTGTAATCTTTTGTCTAGAAGAACTTCATCCAGATTTTCAACATCATCGTAAAATTCATCAATGGCTTTTTGTCTGTCGATTATATTTTTTATTCTGTCAAAAATGTTCATTCCTCTAATTAATCCAACGGTCTCGGCTATAATTTCGTTGCGAAGCTATGAGTTATAGCCATTGTTGCAAGCAGTTTTTAACAGTACAATTCAGGGTTTTTATTGTGTTTTATCGGCTCTGTGTAAACTAAATTCCAGTCGATAATTCTGTCCGATATCCAGTCGTATATTTCATCTCCCGTTTGTGGCTCGTCCTCAATTCTTAACAAGTCCAGCTCACCATTTATTTCTCGAATCGTTTCTGAATCGAATACTTTTTCGTCCGTAAGTTTTTCCCTCAGATAGTCAACCAGAATTCCATGGCATTTTTCATTGAAATTAACATTCCCGTTCCTATTCGCTTCGTCCCGAAGTTTTTCAATAGCTCTCAACAATTCTCCCACAACAAATTCCGCTTGTCCTTTTTTGGGAACATAGTTGTCCCAAATAAATTGCGCCTTTTCATCATACTTTTTTTCCTCTCGTGTCTTAAGATACTGCTCGTATTCTCCGATTGGTTGTGGTTCTTTTTTTCCGAACAGTTTTTTCAGAAAACTCATTTGCTTAGTGTATGATTAAAATTACTTAAAACGGTCCCAGCCATGACTTCGTAGCGGCTTTGCAGTGCAGCGAAGCAAAGCGTTGGACTTTACCTCTGATCTGTGGAGCAAGCCACGTGCAGGAATCATTTAAGGATTGTTCTTGATTTTATTAAAGTTAGGGATTATTCTTTTTAGTGGCAGGGAAGGGCTGGATTATAGCCAATGTTGTAAAACGTTTTATTTTT
>NZ_JBSIOV010000006.1:2500-5104 GCF_053642935.1 Flagellimonas sp. 2504JD4-2
CAATGGGTTCCAGTTCGTCGCGCAAAGAACATTGTGGTCCTACAACCCCAACAATGCCGGAACATCGCTGGTTTGGGCTGATCCGCTTTCGCTCGCCACTACTAACGGAATCACTCTTGTTTTCTCTTCCTCCGCCTACTTAGATGTTTCAGTTCAGCGGGTTAGCCTCTTTCGATGACATGCCTTCAACATGCCGGGTTGCCCCATTCGGACATCCGCGGATCAATTCGTGTGTGCCGATCCCCGCGGCTTTTCGCAGCTTATCACGTCCTTCATCGCCTCTGAGAGCCTAGGCATCCCCCATACGCCCTTCTTTTGCTTGTCGCACCTGTACCTAAGTACAAATGCCCTCGTAATCCTTCTATATATTCTATTCTACTTCGTGTTTCTTCTTTGACTTCGCCATGACGATATAAAATCGCCACGCTCCGTCCCAATATGTCAATGAACGTTCTCCCCAAACTTGGTTCGGGGCCCCTTCGGACAAGAACCGATCTCGATCGGCGACCTTTCCAAAGAGGTACCCGCTTCCGCGGGCACAAGTGGAGAATACCGGAGTCGAACCGGTGACCTCCTGCGTGCAAGGCAGGCGCTCTAGCCAGCTGAGCTAATTCCCCTGTTTAGTTGATTCGTTGTTCGTTGCTTGTTGATAGCATCACCATCAACCATCAACCGAGAACCAACAACCAGTTTCTCAACCTCTAGAATTTCCTATTTTAATGAACTTTTAAAAATCACAAGCCAACCTTTAACCTTCAACTTATAACCCCCAACTTTTCGAGCAAAGCTCGAAACAGTAGTCTCAGGCAGACTCGAACTGCCGACCTCTACATTATCAGTGTAGCGCTCTAACCAGCTGAGCTATGAGACTGTTTGGCCTAATTCGCCAGTATTTAAAAACATATCATAAGACAGCATAAAAGAAAAACAAGGACCACCCCGATGAAAGGACAGGACATTGTCCGGTCGTCTTTCTCTAGAAAGGAGGTGTTCCAGCCGCACCTTCCGGTACGGCTACCTTGTTACGACTTAGCCCTAGTTACCGATTTTGCCCTAGGCCGCTCCTTGCGGTGACGGACTTCAGGCACTCCCGGCTTCCATGGCTTGACGGGCGGTGTGTACAAGGCCCGGGAACGTATTCACCGGATCATGGCTGATATCCGATTACTAGCGATTCCAGCTTCACGGGGTCGAGTTGCAGACCCCGATCCGAACTGTGACCGGTTTTGTAGATCCGCGCCCCCTTGCGGGGTGGCTTCCCTCTGTACCGGCCATTGTAGCACGTGTGTGGCCCAGGACGTAAGGGCCGTGATGATTTGACGTCGTCCCCACCTTCCTCTCGGTTTGCACCGGCAGTCCCGTTAGAGTCCCCGACTTCACTCGCTGGCAACTAACGGTAGGGGTTGCGCTCGTTATAGGACTTAACCTGACACCTCACGGCACGAGCTGACGACAACCATGCAGCACCTTGCAATCCGTCCGAAGAAAACTCTATCTCTAAAGCTGTCGGACTGCATTTAAGCCCTGGTAAGGTTCCTCGCGTATCATCGAATTAAACCACATGCTCCACCGCTTGTGCGGGCCCCCGTCAATTCCTTTGAGTTTCATTCTTGCGAACGTACTCCCCAGGTGGGATACTTATCACTTTCGCTTGGCCGCCGAGCCCGAAGGCCCGACAGCTAGTATCCATCGTTTACGGCGTGGACTACCGGGGTATCTAATCCCGTTCGCTACCCACGCTTTCGTCCATCAGTGTCAGTACGTTGTTGGTCACCTGCCTTCGCGATCGGTGTTCTATGTGATATCTATGCATTTCACCGCTACACCACATGTTCCGGCAACCCCACAACGACTCAAGACCACCAGTATCAAAGGCAATTCTACAGTTGAGCTGCAGACTTTCACCCCTGACTTAATGGCCCACCTACGGACCCTTTAAACCCAATGATTCCGGATAACGCTCGGACCCTCCGTATTACCGCGGCTGCTGGCACGGAGTTAGCCGGTCCTTATTCTTACGGTACCGTCAGCTGTCCACACGTGGACAGGTTTCTTCCCGTATAAAAGCAGTTTACAACCCATAGGGCAGTCATCCTGCACGCGGCATGGCTGGATCAGGCTCCCGCCCATTGTCCAATATTCCTCACTGCTGCCTCCCGTAGGAGTCTGGTCCGTGTCTCAGTACCAGTGTGGGGGATCCCCCTCTCAGGGCCCCTAACCATCGTTGCCTTGGTAAGCCGTTACCTCACCAACAAGCTAATGGTACGCATGGCCATCCCTGTCCGATAAATCTTTAAACAAAATATCATGCGATATAATGTTACCATGGGGCATTAATCCAAATTTCTCTGGGCTATTCCCCTGACAGGGGCAGGTTCCATACGCGTTCCGCACCCGTGCGCCGGTCGTCATCAGTTTGCAAGCAAACCATGTTACCCCTCGACTTGCATGTGTTAGGCCTGCCGCTAGCGTTCATCCTGAGCCAGGATCAAACTCTTCATTGTCTATCGTTAAATATCTATTCAACTCCCTAAAACAATACCCAAGTCCTTGACATCAAAATGGTTCCTTGTTATTCTCTTTTACGCTGTCTATACAATATGT